>NZ_JAERQK010000002.1 GCF_017912535.1 Motiliproteus sediminis | reverse complement strand
CGTTCTTTGTCGCGTTTGACAAAGAATGACGCCGCCCGGGTGGGCGGAACAGAGGCTCTCATACCTCGCCGATAATGAGCCTTAAATCTAGAACAGCCGGCCCCGAACTAATGACCGCTCCGCGCCGAATGCAGCCATATCACCATCAAGCGCTAAACCTTCAGGGGCTGGGTCGATGGTCAGGGGGTGTCTTCTGGCGGTTTGGTATCGGCTTGCGACCTGGCGCGGCTGCGCAGCCGACCGGCGACCGCCTGTTCCACCGCGCCGGGGTCGACCGCGGCACCGGCTTCCCCGGCTTCGGCACCGCCCTCTGGCATGCGGATCCGTACCTCGGGATGGGCGAAGGTGATGCCGGCCTCCTGCAATGCATCGCGCACCTGGCGGTAGGCTTCACGCCGCAGTACCCACTGTTCGCCCGGCTTGGCAGTGAACTTCATCCGCACGATAAGCGCCGACTCCTCCACCCGCGCTACCCCCTGGGACTTCAGTGGCAGCAGCAGGTTGGGTCCCAGCTCCGGGTCTTGTTGCAGGTTCTGCCCCACCTTCTTGACGATCTTGCGCACCTTCTCGATGTCGGTTTCGTAGGGCAGACGGATCTCCAGCTTCATGGTGACCCAGTCGCGGCTGAGATTCTTGATGGTCGAGATGCTGCCGTAGGGCACCGTTTGCACCGCGCCAAGGTGGTGGCGCAGCTGCATCGAGCGCAGCGAGATCTTCTCTACCGTGCCGCGCAGGTCACCGGTTTCGATATATTCGCCGCGGCGGAAGGCATCATCGACCAGAAAGAACACCCCGGAGATCACATCCTGAACCAGCTTCTGGGCGCCGAAACCGATGGCGATACCCACTACCCCTGCACCGGCGATCAGCGGGCCGATCTCGATGCCGATGGCACTGAGTACGCTGAGCAGGGTAGTGATCACCAGCAGTGCCAGTAGCATGCTGCGCAGCAACGGCAACAGCGTTTCGGTACGCGTGCCACCGGCCCCGCCTCCTTCTCCTTCCAAGCTGGCGCCTTCACCGTTATCTTCCGGCGGCTCCGGTAGATGGCGTTCAATGCAGGAGACGATCAGCTGCCAGGCAAAGTAGGCCAGCAGCAGGATCAGCAGTGTGTCCACCACCACCGACATCAAGCGTTCGCCGCCGGCTTCGCGCAGTAACTCCACTGTCCCCAGTCCCCAGGCTTCTGCCAGTGACAGCAGCGCCACCGATACCATGATGATGCGCACTCCGCTTTGCAGCACGGTGTGCATGGCCTGGCCACGCTGGGCAAAGCTGCGGGACTGGAACCAGGGCAGCTCGGTGAGTTGGTGGATCAGGCGTGCCAGCAGCCGGTCGGCCAGCGGGAATAGCAGTGTCACCCACCAGCTCAGGCCGACTTTGTCAGCCAGGGTGTCATTACCGGCGAGGCGGTGAAAGCTCCAGAGCGTCCAGAGCAACAGCAGCCAGGCGGAGAGCAGCCAGGGCCAGCTTTGTTGCAGCAGACTGCCTGCCGGTGTGGTGGGTGTTTGTCCCCGGCTGAGCAGTTGTTCCAGTGGCCGGCGCTGGGCCCAAATCAGCATCAGTATGGCCAGCGTCAGCAGTGTGCCCACCACTACTGAATACGCGGTTACCAGTTCCGAGGGATAGGTCGATTGTCGTAACAACGCCCCTAATGCACGACCAAGCAGGTAAACGCTGGCGAAGGCAAGAATAGTGCGGTGCAGCGAACGGGCCTGTTGCGGTGGTAGCGGCACAAGCCGGATGGTGCTGTTTGCGTCTGTTGAAGGGGCGAGAATCCAGCTCGAGATCATTGCCACCAGCCGGATCAATACCGCTGTGTTCATAATGACGCTGAAATAGTTTCCGGCGGCGTGATCTTCGCCGGAGCTCAGGAATAGCAGCGACAGGGCGACATAAAACAGGGCCAGCCGAATCAGGCCGATGCCGATACCCACCAACTGGACGCACAGGCTTTCAAACCAGCTGCCGAACTGCTGGTGGCGGGCGCGCTGCCCCATGCGGTGAATGGGTATGCTGAGCAGGCGTTCGATCAGGTAGGCCAGGGTGACGGCAAACAGGGTATAGAGCAGCAGGGTAAAGCCGGAGTCAAAACGGCTGCTGTCGATGATTCGGGCGCCGATATCGGCCAGGCGTTCGTCTGCTTGCGGCCAGTGCTCTCGCAGCCGGGCGATCTGCTGGCGCAGCTGGCTGCGCGCGGCATCAAAGGAGAAAGGTGTGGCGGTTAATTGCGGTTGTTGCTGTTCGGCCAGCATGTGGTGTAACTGCTGGCGCACCTCCTTGTCGGTCATCGCCGCCAGATCGTCGGGAGTCTGGGCCGCAGAGAACGCGTAAAGGGGCAGCGCTAACAGCAGCAGAAGCAGGTAATGGCGCCATCCCTGCGCAGTGGGTGTCCGGGTCATCGCAGATCCATCAGGAGCGGGTTTCTGCTTAGTTTAGATGGCTTTGCCGCGTCCGCCCGCTCAGGCTTCGGAATCGTTCAGGTGGTGGTCGCTGTGCGGTGGCACCGGATCACTGTGGCTGCGATGGCTGTGTTCTCCGCGCGGATGAATATGCACATGAGCGTGAGTATGCTGGTGCGGGTGGCTGTGAATCACGGCATCGACCAGCGTACCCTCCTGCATCAGTGCAGCGCGGTTGGCCAGTTGCTCAATCAGGCGGCGGTCATGGGTGACCAGGATCATCGTCTGCGGCAGTGCCTGCAGGTGAGCGATCAGGCGCTGTTCCGCCTCTTGATCCAGGCCGTTGGTGGGTTCGTCCAGCAGTAGGATCTCGGGCGACATCGCCAGCACTGTGGCCAGTGCCACCAGTCGCTTCTCGCCGCCGGATAGGCGGTGGGTAACGCGCTCGGCGTAAGCGTCCAGGCCCAGGCTGGCAAGCGTATCGAGGGCGATCTGGCGCGCGTCGGCGTCAGGGTGACCGAGGTTGAGCGGCCCGAACGCGACATCTTCGATTACCGTGGGGCAGAACAACTGGTCGTCGGAGTCCTGGAACAGCAGCCCGACCCTTGCCCGCAGGCTGCGGAAGCCGGCTTCGTTGACGCGGTGCTCGCCAAAGGCATGCAGGCTGCCGGCACTGGGCCGATGCAGGCCTACGATCAGCTCCAGCAGGGTCGACTTGCCGGTGCCGTTGCCGCCCACCAGCGCCAGCCGGTCGCCGGCCATCAGACTCAGATTGACGTTGCTGAACACCGGGGTGTTACCGCGCTGGAAGGCGATCTCCCGCAGCTCAAGCAGCGGTATGGATTCGGTCATGGTTTCAGTCACGGCTTCAGTCAAGGTATGGCCCCTCCGGGCAGTGCGGTCAGCATCCCCGACTCCCACAGCCAGGGGCCGGCAGCGAGCAGGATAAACAGCAGTAACAGGCCGCTGTCGGTCAGTTGCCAGCGATTATTGTCGAGCAGGTAGAGACGGCCGTGGAAACCGCGGCATTTCATCGCCGCCAGTACCCGCTGTGAGCGCTCCATGCTGCGGACCAGCAGCATTCCTACCAGCCAGCCATAGCTGCGCCAGGTGTGGCGATCGCTGCGCGGGGTGAAGGCGCGGGCGCGCATGGCGGTGCGCAGACGGCGGTACTCGTCCAGCAGCACGAACAGGTAGCGGACGCTGAGCAAAAACAAGTGCACCAGTTTGTCCGGCAGCTTCAGGCGCCCCAGGGCGTGGCCCAGTTGCTCGGGCTCCAGCGTACCCAGCAGCGTCAGCATGCCGATCACCACCGTATTGGCACGCAGCAGAATCACCAGTGCCCGCTCTACCCCCTGTTCGCTGGCACTGAAACCGGCCAACTGGAACAGTGGATCACCGGCGACGCTGAACGGCAACATCAGTGTCAGCACCAGCATGAAACCTTCAAACGCCAGTAAGCGTTGAAATAGCAGCGACCAAGGTAGCCGCAGCAGGCCGGCCAGCAGCAGAACCAGCAGCAGTAAGGAGGCCAAAGCCAGAGGTTGGCTCAGGGACACCGCGACGAGGGCCAACCACAGCGCTGCTACAACGCGCAGGCGAGGATCGCGCTTGCGCGCCCAGGTGGGCTGGCGTTCGCTGCCGAGGCTGAGGAGCGAGTTCATGGGCGGGTTGTTCGGCGGCTGCGCCACCACAGCAGGGTGCCGGTCAGGCCGAAGATCAGACCGATGCCGCCGAGGATATCGCCCAGCCGGGCGCGTTGTTGGCTGGCCTGCAGCTCCCGCCGCAATGGTCCTACCTGGCGGGCCACGGCGCGCTCTACCAGCGCCAGCAGTTCGATATCGGTGGCGGTACTGGCAGTGGCACTGGCACTGGCATAGGTGGCGGAGCGTTCAACGCTTTCGGCGTCGAGCACGCTGCCGAGTTCGCTGGCGCCAATCAACCACTCTGCGCGATGGCCGTCGCCGCTGTCGGCGATGACGGTCAGATCGCTGTCAGGATCAACCAGACTGACGAGAGAAACGCTGAACTCTCCCTGTGTATCGGCGCTAAGACTGGTGAGGAGCCGGTCGTCGCCGCTGCGAATCTCGATGGTGGCACCGATGGCCGGGTCGCCGCCGGTAAAGTAGGCGTTGCCGTGCAGTTGCTGGCCTTCGGCGTAGGCGAACACCTTCAACAGGTGAGCTTGGGCGTTGGCGGTAATCAGCGCGAGTCCCAGCAGCGCGGTGGTTAACCGTTGCCGCCAGCGGCGGTGAGCGATGCGGTTCATAGGTGCCCCCGGTTCAACAGCTCGGGGGCCACCCGCTGGATAAACTGTAGCGTGGCGCCGGTGACAAAGGCTTCGACCAGCAGCAGTGGCAGGTAAGTGAACAAAATGACCTGGCCGGCGGGCAGGTAGTCGGGGCTGCTGAGCAGCAGTGACAGACAGAGCAGTAGTCCGGTCACAGCAACGCCCGCGGCGCCGGCGATGGCACCCCAGATAAAAGTGTTGCGGCCTTGAGTCCGGTTCAGCCGCGGTGCTATCAGCAGGCCGCAGAGCAGCGCCGGCAGGGCGATGTTGAAGGCGTTGACGCCAAGCACCAGCAACCCGCCGTAGCCGAAAAATACCGCCTGCATCAGCAGCGCCACCAGCACCGCCGGCACCGCAGCCCAGCCCAGCAGTACCCCCATCAACCCGTTCAGCAGCAGGTGTACGCTGCTGGGCCCCACCGGCACCGTCACCAGCGAAGCGACAAAAAACGCCGCCGCCAGCACCGCCGCCTGGGGCAGCCGCTCGTAGTCGAGCTTTCGGGTGGCGTAGCCGACCGCCAGCGCGGTGGCCAGCGCGCCGCCCACCAGCACCGGGGCGGAGAGTACGCCGTCAGGAATATGCGCCATCGGCGGTTACCTCATATCCCGGGTATAAACCCAGATCAGACCGCCCAGCTCCACCGGTACCGGCTTGCCGGCGGGGTTGACCATGGGTTGTTCGGCCTCGACCAGCGCGGCGAAGCCCCACCAGCCGGCTCGCGGCATCACGTAACTGAACACCCCGTTGGCGTCGGCGCGGATTACCTGGGTCAGGTAGCTGTCGTTGGGGGGCGTCAGCGAGCCGTCGTTGCGCCACTCCACCTCCACCTCGGCAAAGGGCACCGGTTGGCCCTGCTGTTTGACGATGCCCTGGAACAGGTTGCCGCTCCAGAGGCCGAAGGGGCGGGTCAGCGGCTCGATCTCCACCGGCATACCGGCATCTCGCTGCCAGCCCTGCTGGTAGTCATAGGCGTCGACGATCACCTTGGTGTAGTGAATGATCATCTTGCCCTCGCCCGGCTCCCAGTAAGGGGCCGGTTCGAGATAGAACAGGTAGTTGCCGGGGCGGGTGACCGGGTAGCTGGCGCGGTAGGCGTTCTGGCCATCCACCATCTGCGGTTGCAGGGTGTCGAGCAGATTCTGGTCGCCCTGGGGGCCGAGCACCCCAAAACGCTGCGGCGTGCCCATCGCCATCGCTGGGCCGCCGGCCATCGGATGGGTGAAGGTCAGCGTCAGCTCGATCCGGCGTGAGTCTCTGGCAGAGAGCACGTCGCTGGAGGGGATTAGTTCCTGAAAGTGAGCCTGAGCGCTCGGTGTGGCCATCAAGCACAGCAGCAGGCGGATCAGCGGGCGCATGGCGGACTCCGGTTAAAAAACGAGCGCCAATAATACTATTTGAAAAATCGTAATACCATGCGTCGTTTGACGCATAAGGCGACAGCAGAGTGGACCCTGCTCAGGTCTGCGGCTTGATATGAGTGTGCTCGGGGGCGGCGTTCCCGTGACTGTGGCGTTCGTCCGCCACCTCCACCGGAATCAGGCTAAGGTGGCCGTGGCGCACCCCCGCCTGGGCGATGATGCCGTCGGCGAATTCGCGCACCTGCCCGGTTGGCCCCTTGACCACCACCGCCTCCAGACAGTTGTCGTGATCCAGGTGCACGTGCAGGGTCGATATCGCCACGTGGTGGTGATGATGGTGGGCGTTGGTGAGCCGCCGTGCCAGTTCGCGTTCATGGTGATTGAACACGTAACTGAGGGTGCCGATGCAATGCCCGTCGGCGGCCTGATCGGTGCGCTCTGCTTCCAGCTTGTCGCGAATCAGGTCGCGAATCGCCTCGGAGCGGTTGCGGTAGCCGCGGGCCTGTAAAAACTGTTCAAACTGGGCGACCAGATCCTGATCGAGGGAGACGGAGATACGTTCCAGCGCCATGGTGCGACTGCCTTTGTAACGGTGTTTGCGGACGTCAAGCTTGCCTCGAACTCGCTACGGGATGCAACGTCCATGGCTGTCAGCTAAAATTCACATGACATATACGTTTTGGCGTATATATTGTTAGCCACGTACCGCAACCTTGCTTGGTGACGACCGCGATGCTGGACCCCTTGCCCTTCTTCAAAGCCCTGGCCGATGAAACCCGGCTACGCATCGTGCTGCTGTTGCAGGACCAGGGTGAGCTCTGCGTGTGCGAGATCGTTCACGCGCTGGAGCTGTCGCAGCCCAAGGTGTCTCGGCACCTCTCCCAGCTGCGCAGCGCCGGCGTGCTTAGTGATCGTCGTCAGGGGCAATGGATCTTTTACGCCGTCGATCGCCACCTGCCCGCCTGGGCGGAAGCGATGCTCGGTAATGCGGCGGTGGCGGCAACCGCATGGCTGGACAATGATCGGGCGCGGCTGTTGCGTATGGGGGATCGCCCCCAGCGCCAGGCTGCCTGCTGTTAAGGACAACAGGAGAATAACGATGGGACTGTTTGAACGTTGGTTATCGCTGTGGGTGGCGCTCTGCATTATCGTCGGAGTATCGGTGGGTAATACCTTTCCGGCACTGTTTGGCTGGGTAGCCGGGGTTGAGGTGGCTCACGTCAATCTGGTAGTGGCGCTGTTCATTTGGGTGATGATCTACCCGATGATGATCCAGATCGACTTCGCCGCCGTGCGTGGCGTCGGCAAGCGCCCCAAGGGGCTGCTGCTGACCCTGACGGTGAACTGGCTGATCAAGCCCTTCACCATGGCGGCGCTGGGGTGGCTGTTCTTTCGGGTGCTGTTCGCCGGTTGGGTGGATCCGCAAAGCGCCGGCGAGTATATCGCCGGCATGATTCTGCTGGGTGTGGCGCCCTGTACCGCGATGGTGTTTGTCTGGAGCCAGCTGACCAAGGGTGATCCCAACTACACCCTGGTGCAGGTGTCGGTGAACGACCTCATCATGGTGTTCGCCTTTGCTCCCATCGCCGCGCTGCTGCTGGGGATCAGTGAGATCGCGGTGCCC
Organism: Motiliproteus sediminis; assembly: GCF_017912535.1. Lineage (GTDB taxonomy): Bacteria > Pseudomonadota > Gammaproteobacteria > Pseudomonadales > Balneatricaceae > Motiliproteus > Motiliproteus sediminis. Next base: position 488,726 of record NZ_JAERQK010000002.1, on the reverse strand, counting down.
TGGCAGACCCTGTTGCTGTCGACCGTGCTGTACGTGGTGTTGCCGCTGATCGCCGGGGTGGTGACCCGCTGGCGCTTGCGGCGTAGTGGCGGTGATACTGCCGTGGGTGATTTTGTCGCCCGGCTCAAGCCCTGGTCGGTGGTCGGCTTGCTGGCCACGGTGGTGCTGCTGTTCGGTTTTCAGGCCCACACCATTCTCACCCAACCCTACACCATTGGCCTGATCGCTATCCCCTTGCTGCTGCAGACCTATGGCATATTCGCGCTGGCGTATATCTGGGCGCGCCGTTGGCGCTTGCCCCATAACATCGCCGCGCCGGCCTGCTTGATCGGTACCTCCAACTTTTTCGAGCTGGCGGTGGCGGTGGCGATTTCGCTGTTCGGGCTGCACTCCGGTGCGGCGCTGGCGACCGTCGTGGGGGTGTTGGTGGAAGTGCCGGTGATGCTGTCGCTGGTGGCCTTTGTGAATCGCACCCGGCACTGGTTTCCGGCAGCAGAAAACAGCAGCGCTGATGTTTCCGAGGGCCATCGCCCCGCGGTAGAGAGTTAGGAGCTTTAGATGAGTACAGAGAAAACCATGCGGGTTGGTATCAATGGCTTGGGAAGGATGGGGCGGCTGGCGCTGCGGGCGGCTTGGGGCTGGCCGGAGCTGGAGTTCGTGCAGGTCAACGACCCCGGTGGTGACGCGGCCACCTTCGCCCACCTGCTTAACTTCGATTCGGTGCACGGGCGCTGGCAGCATGAGGCCGGTGCCGATGATCAGGCGCTGATCATCGAGGGCAAGCGACTGGCGTTCAGCGCCAACAGCAGCATCGCCGCCACCGACTGGTCTGGCTGCGATCTGGTGATCGAGGCCAGCGGCCGCTTTCGCCGCAGCGAGCAGCTGCAGGGCTACCTTCAGCAGGGGGTCAAGCGGGTGGTGGTGACCGCGCCGGTCAAGGAGCCGGGGGTGCTTAACCTGGTGATGGGGGTGAACGATCAGCTCTACGATCCGGCCCGGTATCCCATTGTCACGGCGGCCTCTTGTACCACCAACTGCCTGGCGCCGATGGTGAAAGTGCTGCATGAAACGATCGGCATCAAGCACGGTGCCTTCACCACCATTCATGACATCACCAACACCCAGAGCATTCTCGATCAGCCGCACAAGGATCTGCGCCGTGCACGAGCCTGCGGCATGAGCCTGATTCCTACTACCACCGGGTCGGCCACCGCGATCATGGAGATCTACCCCGAGCTCAGGGGGCGACTCGACGGCCATGCGGTGCGGGTGCCGCTAGCCAACGCGTCGATCACTGACGCCCAGTTCGAACTGCAGCGTGAAACCAGCATCGACGAAGTTAACGGGCTGTTTCAGCAGGCCGCCACTGGGGCGCTGGCAGGTATCTTCGGCTACGACGAGCGGCCGCTGGTCTCGATCGACTACCGCAGCGATATCCGCAGCGGGGTGCTGGACGGCTCCTTTACCCGGGTGGTCAACGGCACGCTGGTGAAACTCTACGCCTGGTACGACAACGAGATGGGCTACGCCAACCGCACCGTGGAGTTGGCGCGCAAGCTGGTGCTGGCCGAGCGCTGAGTCGATGACGCAGGATACTGCAGCGATGCGCCAGTACGCGCTGGTCACCGGCAACTACTGGACCTTTACCCTTACCGACGGTGCGCTGCGGATGCTGGTGGTGCTCTATTTCCACCAGCTCGGTTACGCGCCGCTGGCGATTGCGCTGCTTTTTCTGTTCTACGAGTTCTTCGGTGTGGTCACCAATCTGGTGGGGGGCTGGCTGGGAGCGCGAATCGGCCTCAACCGCACCATGAACATCGGCCTGGCGCTGCAGGTGATGGCGCTCGGTATGTTGGCGGCGCCGGCGGAGTGGCTCAACGTCCCCTACGTGATGGCGGCGCAGGCGCTGTCGGGGATCGCCAAAGACCTCAACAAGATGAGCGCCAAGAGCAGCGTAAAATTGCTGGCTGGCAGCGGCGGTGAATCATGGCTGTATCGCTGGGTGGCATTGCTGACCGGCTCCAAGAATGCGCTCAAAGGGGTGGGCTTCTTTGTCGGTGGTGCGCTGTTAGCCAGCGTTGGTTTTCAAAACTCGATGCTGGCGATGGCTGCGGTGCTGGTGCTGATTCTGGGCGGCAGCCTGTTGTGGCTGCAGCGTGATCTGGGTATCGCCACTAAGAAGGCGAAGTTTCGCGATATCTTCTCTAAGAGCCGCGCCATCAACCAGTTGTCGGCGGCGCGACTGTTTCTGTTCGGCGCCCGCGATATCTGGTTCGTGGTCGCGCTGCCGGTATTCATGAGCGAGGCACTGGGTTGGTCGCACCTGCAGGTGGGGAGCTTTATGGCCTGCTGGGTGATCGGCTACGGGCTGGTGCAGAGCATCGCTCCGGCGCTGACTGGCAAGCGCGCCGCTCATCCGCCGGACGGTGGTTCCGCCTTGCGCTGGGCGCTGGCGCTGATGCTGGTGCCGACGGCGATCGCGTTGGGGCTGGATCGGGTGCCCACCGAGCCGCTGCTGGTGGGGGGATTGCTGCTGTTTGGAGTAGTGTTCGCACTTAATTCGGCGCTGCACTCCTACCTGATCTTGTCTTATGCCTCGGCCGACGGGGTATCCCTCGACGTTGGCTTCTATTACATGGCCAACGCCGCCGGTCGGCTGTTGGGCACGCTGCTCAGCGGCTGGCTCTACCAGCAGTGGGGGTTGGCAGCCTGTCTGTGGGGATCGGCGTTGATGCTGCTGCTGACGGTGGGTATATCCACTGCGCTGCCGCGGCTGAAGCCTCTGCCGCAGGCAGAAAAAAGCCCTCACTAGGAGGGCTGATCGTTGCGCTGTAGAAACTCTTACAGGGCGTCGGGGCCGGTTTCGCCGGTGCGGATGCGGATCACCTGTTCCAGCGCAGTGACGAAGATCTTGCCGTCGCCGATCTTGCCGGTGCCGGCAGATTTGGTGATCGCCTCGATAACCTGATCGACCATGCTGTCGTCCACGGCGGCTTCGACCTTTACCTTGGGCAAAAAGTCGACCACGTATTCGGCTCCCCGATAGAGCTCGGTGTGGCCCTTCTGACGGCCGAAACCTTTTACTTCGGTCACGGTGATGCCCTGGATACCGATTTCGGACAGCGCTTCACGCACATCGTCGAGCTTGAAGGGTTTGATGACGGCACTGACCAGTTTCATTGGCTATCTCCCAGATTCAAAAGCGGAATTGCCGCAGCCGTCTATGGGCTGAGGTGATAAAAACGGTCCCCAGTATACTCCATTTGCGCGGGTGCGCCATTAGGGTGCACAAAAAGTGTGCAGTTTTGGTGGTTCTGGTAGCAAGAGGTGCTAGCAGTCCAGCAAGTGCAGGCGATGAGTGCGCGTCGTGACCTCAATGGCGTATGCGGCGCCGGGTGTTGGGCACGACCGGATTCGGCGCGTAGCGGTCATTGACTTGGCTCGCTTGGCGAAGTGTTCAAAGCTCTTTTCCGCGTTGCATGCCCGCCTCTGTTCCGCCCACCCGGGCGGGTTACTTTTTATCAGTCGTGACAAAAAGTAACCAAAAAGCACTCGCCCACGAAAGTCGCCCTGCGGGACCTGCGCGCTGATGCCACTGGAGGGGCACAACAGAATGGCCCTCCCTGGCCATACTGTTGCGGCGGCGGCCATCCCGGCCTTGCCCCTGACGGGCTGAAACCCTCAAGTGACACCAGTGCTCGTCGACTTTCTAACGGGCCCTGGGTGCCAGCCGCACCTATGTCACCTATGTAACCTAAGTCCCTTTATTCGCTGGATATAAATCCCAAACCTTCCGGCAGCTCCACCTTCCCCCTTTTACGCAGCCGGAGCAGGGTGCGAAGAATCCGATTAAGGCCCGCAAGGGGCGAGCGCTGGATGCGCGAAGCGGCGGCAGTATGGCCAGGGACGGCCATTCTGACGATCCCCGGATTGTTCGTGCCCTGCGCAGGGAATCGGCGCAGCCGACAAGTAAGTGGGGCGCTTTTTCTTTGCTTCGGTTTCTTTTGCGCGGGCAAAAGAAATGAAGGCGCCCGAGTGGGCGCAACGAGAGGTATCGGAGCGCACAGCAAGGAGATTTAAACGCCCTAGAACAGCCTTCCAAGTATGTCCGCTCCGCGCCGTTTGGCGCCACTCCCGCCTGATCCGCCAACAAACACAAAAAAGGGCGCCCGTTTTACGGGGCGCCCAAGTTTCACTGAGGTCAGGACTTCCAGTGAATCGTGTAGTTGTTGGTGTTCCTTGTGCTTAGCCCTTGTTGAACTCGGGGTAAGCTTCCATACCGCACTCAGCGATATCGACACCTTCGTACTCTTCCTCTTCGCTGACGCGGATACCCATGACCGCTTTCAGCACGCCCCAGACAACCAGGCTGGTTACGAATACCCAGGCGAAGATGGTCAGCGCACCGATGATCTGGCCGCTGAAGGTGGAACCGTCGTTAGTAACCGGTACCAGCAGCAGACCCAGCAGACCACAAGTACCGTGTACCGAGATGGCACCGACCGGATCGTCGATCTTCAGCTTGTCCAGCGTGATGATAGAGAACACGACCAGCACACCGCCGATGGCGCCGAACAGGGTGGCCTGCAGGGCAGTCGGAGTAGACGGCTCGGCGGTGATGGCCACCAGACCGGCCAGCGCGCCGTTCAGCAGCATGGTGAGGTCAGCCTTGCCGAACAGGATGCGGGCGGTGATCAGTGCGGCAACCGCACCACCGGCTGCAGCAGCGTTAGTGTTCAGGAACACCATGGCGACAGAGTGTGCGTTGGCGATATCGCCCAGCTTCAGGACCGAACCGCCGTTGAAACCGAACCAGCCCATCCACAGGATAAAGGTACCCAGCGTAGCCAGCGGCAGGTTGGCGCCGGGGATGGCGTTGATCGCACCGTTGGCTCCGTACTTGCCTTTACGAGCGCCCAGCAGCAGAACACCAGCCAGGGCAGCAGCGGCACCGGCCATGTGAACGATACCGGAACCGGCAAAGTCAGAGAAGCCGAGGTCGCCCAGCGTGTACATGCCGAAGACGGAACCGCCGCCCCAGGTCCAGTTACCTTCCATCGGGTAGATAACACCGGTCATCACTACGGCGAAGGCCAGGAATGCCCACAGCTTCATACGCTCTGCAACCGCTCCGGAGACGATGGACATGGCAGTCGCCACGAACACCACCTGGAAGAAGAAGTCGGATGCGCCAGAGTAGATAGAGCCGCCTTCAAAGCCGTCTTCACGGCCAGCGAAGTCGCTCAGTACTGCTGCGGTATCGACCTCGCCCATGCCGGACAGGAAGATCTCGCCGCCGTACATCAGCGCGTAACCACACACCATGTACATGATGCAGGAGATGGCGAACAGTGCCACGTTTTTAGTCAGAATTTCAGTGGTGTTTTTGGAGCGGACCAGGCCCGCTTCCAGCATGGCGAAGCCTGCCGCCATCCACATGACCAGCGCGCCGCACACCAGGAAATAGAAGGTGTCCATCGCGTACTGCAGGTGAAAGATATTGTTTTCCATGATTTGCCCTCCGATGACACCCGGGTGGGGTGCCAGGTTTGCTCTTACTCGAATTAGGTTCGCGTGTTACAGCGCGCTGTCGCCGGTTTCACCGGTACGAATACGGATCGCCTGCTCGATGCTGGTGACGAAGATCTTGCCGTCACCGATCTTGCCGGTATTGGCGGTCTTGCTGATGCTCTCGATCACCTGATCGACGATGTCGTCACTGACTGCCGCTTCCAGCTTGACCTTCGGCAGGAAGTCAACGACATACTCGGCGCCGCGATACAGTTCGGTATGGCCCTTCTGACGGCCAAAACCCTTAACTTCGGTGACGGTGATACCCTGCACGCCAATTTCTGACAGCGCTTCGCGTACGTCGTCCAGTTTGAAAGGCTTAATCACAGCCGAAATCAGTTTCATGTTCATTCTCCCCAGTTTTAAGTCGCCGGTGCCGCCTGTACTTGATGGTGCACATTGGCTGGCGTCCGTTGCTTGGGTCATAGCAGGGGCTGTGCCATGTTTTGCATAGTTGCTAAAAAACAAAGAGTTGTGTGTTTTTGGTGCCATTGTCTCGCTGGTATTGTTGCGCTGCGGCATCATGATGCAGCACAAAAAACAGGCAGGCGCACCCCTGCCGCACTAAAACGGGGCACAAAAAGGGTTCTTCCGTTTACCGGGTGCCGGGTGGCCTTGCGACGGTGCGTGTTAGACTGCGGTGGTTGGCCCGATAGATCAGTGAGAGAACAGCCCATGATTAGCCATAAATTGCTTGAAACCCTGAATCAACAGTTCACCCAACTGGTTGGTGAGGGACCGCAGAAAACTCAGGAGGAGATCCGTCGCAGCGTTAATCTGATTCTGCAGGGAGCGTTGTCGCGACTGGATCTGGTGACTCGAGAGGAGTTCGACACCCAGTCGGAAGTTCTGATGCGCACCCGCCAGCTGGTCGAGCAGTTGGACGCGCGGCTGGCTGAGCTGGAAAGCGCTGACCATGACACGCCGGAGCGCGGAGGAACGAGCTAAACTTTGCGCTAGACGCTTCTGCTGCGGCTTGAGGAGAATAATAACAATGCGCAGACTCCGTACGCTGGTGATCGGCTTTTTACTGTCTTTTGCCTTGCCCGCTAACGCCGAGGGGTTGCCGCCCCCGGACGGGCGGGTTCTGCTGGTAGTAAAGGGCGCCATCGCATACACCAATGCCAGCGGCGAGGCACACTTTGATCGCGCCATGCTGGATAACCTGCCGCAGCATGGCATGACCACCGCAACGCCCTGGACCGAGGGTAAACAGCGGTTTGAAGGCCCCTTGCTAGCCGATCTGCTGCAAGCGGTGGGGGCTCAGGGCAGCGAGCTGGAGCTGACTGCTTTGAACGATTACCACGCCACGCTCCACTGGGGCGAGGTGTCGCGTTATCCCCTTGTTCTGGTGATGAGAATCAACGGTCGCTCGATTTCGGTGCGCCAGAGAGGCCCAATCTGGCTGCTTTATCCGATGACCGATTACCCCGAACTCAATACGCCCTACCACCATAGCGCCATGGTCTGGCAGCTCAATGGCATCGAGGTCCGTGAGTGAACTGGCTGCGCTACGGCTTGCTGATTTTGCTGGTGATGGTGTTTTCGGCCAGCGCGGTGGTTAATGGCCTGCGTCATGTCAGCGATATGCGGCAGTTGATTACCCTGCAGAAAACCGGAGCCTGGGCCATTTCGGAGCTGGATCGCTCCGTACGCGATTTTACCTATCAGCTGGAGCTGGCGGGTGGGGGGCAGCGCGATCACAGTCAGTTAATGCTGAGTTACGATCTGCTCTGGAGCCGGCTACAGATGATTCAGGTGGGGGATGACACCCGGGAGGTGCGCGATATGCCCACCGCCACCGAGGTGATTCTGGCTCTGGAGCTGGCGATGCGCGCCCATGAAAGCGCGGTGTTGACCTTGCGACCGGGCGATCAGCGTACCGCCAATACTGTTCTGCAGTCGTTTGTACCGGTGCGCGAAGCGGTGCATCGGTTATCGGTGGATGTGTTCAACCGCCAGAGTGCGCCGGCGCGGCAGGTGGTTATTGCGGGCATGGCACCGCCGTTCGCGCTGTCCTTGCTGGGCTTGCTGATCAGTGGGATTGCGCTGTTGCTGCTGTTCCTTCGTGAAGGCATGCGGCGCAAGCGTCAGGCGCTGGAAGACGAGCTGACCGGCATTCCTAACCGGCGCCATTTTGCCCAGCTGCTGCAGCAAGTGGGTGCGCGAAGCCAACGCGACGGTGCGCGGGTGGCCCTGCTTTTGGTTGATATCAATGAATTCAAGGCGATCAATGACTCCATCGGGCACCATCTCGGTGATAGCTTGTTGCAACATATTGCCGAGCGTTTGCGTGCGGCGGTTCGTCAGGGTGAGGTGATCGCTCGCGTTGGCGGTGATGAGTTCGCGGTTATCCAGGAGGGGCTGGGCTCCTTCGAGGAAGCATCGATGCTGGCGCGGCGAATCATCGAGTTCCTGACCCGTCCGGTGATGCTCGACGGTCATGAAATCTTCGTTAGCATCAGCATGGGGGTAAGCTTCTACCCCGATGATGGTGAAGATATTAGCCGGGTATTGGCCTGCGCCGGCACCGCCATGGTGCTCGCCAAGCAGGATGCGGGTAACAGTTACCGGCTGTTTGAAGCCGAGATGAACGCCGCAGCGCAGCGGCGCAAACAGCTGTCTGAAGACCTGCGCGGTGCGATCTCTGCCAGCGAGCTGATGCTTTACTTCCAGCCAGTGGTCAACCTGCGTAATGGGCGGGTGACCGGCGTTGAGGCGCTGTTGCGCTGGCATCATCCGGAGCTGGGGTTTATCCCCCCGCCGGAGATAGTCTCCATTGCCGAGCAATATGGACTGGCCCAGGGACTCAACGAATGGGTGTTGCGTGAGGCGTGCCGCCAGAATCGCTGCTGGCAGCTGGAGGGGCTGGCGCCGATGCGGGTGTGGGTTAATATCTCACCGGCGATGTATACCCAGCATGATCTGGTGGCCTCGGTGGTTCAGGCCCTGGCCGAATCAGGCCTGGATGCCCAGTGGCTGGGCATTGAGGTGACCGAGGATACCACCATGCGGGATATCGAAACCTCGCCCGGCATTCTGCGCGACCTGCAGGAGCTCGGTATCCTGCTGGCGCTTGACGACTTCGGTACCGGCTACTCGTCGCTGAGCCATCTGAAGCGCCTGCCGATCAGTCGCCTCAAGATCGATCGCTCGTTCGTTAACGATCTGAATAACGAGCCCTGTGACATGCGCTTTGTCCAGACCCTGTTGAGTCTGGCCAAGCAGCTGGACATGGAGGTCGTTGCCGAGGGGATCGAAAACCAGCGTCAACTGCGGGCCTTGATCAGCGAACGCTGTGCCTGTGGGCAGGGATATCTATTCGCGCGCCCGCTGCCGGCGGCGGAGCTGGAACAGTTGCTGCGGGACGGCAGTATCGGCAAACCGCTGCAGCTTTGTGTATCTTTACCTGACGATTCAACCATGGATGCCGACTCACCATCTTCAGGGAGCGAAGATGAACCTAGCTATCATTCACAGCCGGGCACAGCTCGGCATTGACGCGCCTGCCGTCACCGTCGAAGTTCACCTCACCAACGGCCTGCCCGGATTATCCATCGTGGGCTTGCCGGAAACCGCGGTCAAAGAGGCCAAAGATCGGGTGCGCAGCGCGCTGATCAACGCCGGCTTCGATTACCCCGCCCGCCGCATTACCGTTAACCTGGCCCCCGCCGATCTTCCCAAAGAGGGCGGGCGATACGACCTTGCCATCGCCCTGGGCATACTGTCCGCGTCGGGGCAGTTAGCCGGAGTTGAGCTGGACAGCTATGAAGTGGTGGCTGAGCTGGCATTGTCCGGTGCTCTGCGCCCGGTGCCGGGGGTGTTGTCAGCGGCAATCAGCGCCCGCGGGGCCGGGCGCACCCTGCTGGTGCCAGTGGCCAACGTGCAGGAGGCGTTGCGGGTTGAAGATGTGAGGGTACGTGGCGCGGATCACCTGCTCGATGTTTGCGCCCATCTCTGTGGCGAGAAGCCCCTGCCGGAGCCGGTCCTCCGTCCGCCGCAAGCACCGCTCAACGGCTCTGCCGACCTGAGCGAGGTGCGCGGCCAGTATCAGGCCAAGCGTGCCCTGGAAGTGGCAGCAGCCGGTGGTCACAGCCTGCTTTTTGTTGGCCCTCCCGGCAGCGGCAAGACCATGCTGGCCAGTCGTCTGTCCGGACTGATGCCGCCGCTGACCAACGCGGAGCAGCTTGAGGTGGCCGCGCTGCAATCGGTGTCTCAAGGCGGGTTCGATCCGGGTGGTTGGGGTGAGCGGCCGTTTCGGGCGCCGCATCACACCGCGTCGGGCGTGGCGCTGGTGGGGGGAGGAAGTTCGCCCAAGCCGGGGGAGATCTCGCTGGCCCATGCCGGGGTGCTGTTTCTTGACGAGTTACCGGAGTTTGACCGAAAAGTGCTGGAGGTGTTGCGCGAACCGCTGGAGTCGGGCGAGATCTGTATCAGCCGCGCCAGTCGTCAGGTGACCTATCCGGCGCGCTTTCAACTGATTGCCGCGATGAACCCCTGTCCCTGCGGCTACTACGGTGACAGCTCCGGGCGCTGCGGTTGCAATCTGGAGCAGGTCAAACGCTACCAGAGCAAAATCTCCGGGCCGCTACTTGATCGCCTCGATCTGCACGTGGAGGTGGGTGCACTGGCCGGGGACGAACTGACCAACCCGAAGCCGGAGGGGGAATGCTCCGCGGATGTGCGTCAGCGGGTGTTGGCCGCACGGGAGCGCCAACGGCGCCGGCGCGGTAAGGTCAACGCCAGGCTGAGCCCAGCCGAGCTGGATCAGGATTGCACCCTGGATACGGCAAATCGGAGCTTGATGGCGAGCGCCTTGACACGGCTGGGGCTGTCAGCGCGGGCTTATCACCGGGTGTTGCGGGTGGCTCGCACGCTGGCTGATCTGCGCGGCAGCGAGATGGTTGAACGGGCCGATCTGCTGGAGTCCTTGGGTTACCGTTCGCAGGAACGAGCCTCATTCAGGCACTGAGCATACTGGTTGTCGAAGTTGCACAGTTGCTCGAACGCCAGTGGCGGCGAAAAGTAGTAGCCCTGAAGCTGGTCGCATTGATTGTTGCGCAGAAAGGAGACCTGAGCCGGGGTTTCCGCCCCTTCGGCGATGACGTCCTTACGCAGGTTGTGCGCCAGATTGATGATGGCGCGCACGATCTCAGCGTCTTCGGGGTTGTCAGCCACACCCTGCACGAAGCTGCGGTCGATCTTGAGAGTGCTGATGGGCAGTTTCTGCAGGTGGGCGAACGAGGAGAACCCGGTGCCAAAATCATCCAGTGAAAAGGTCACTCCGAGCTGGCTCAGTTCACGAATGCAGTGGCTCACATGGCGCTCGTTGAGCATCATTGCGGTTTCGGTCAGCTCGAACTCCAGGCGCCGCGGATCGATGCCGCTGCGCTCTACCAGTCGCCGGATGGTGGGTACCAGCGTTTCGTCCTGGAACTGCCGGAACGACAGGTTGACGCCGATACGCTCTAGTCTGACGCCCTGCCGGTCCAGACGCTTGAGATCTTCGCAGGCCTGGTAAACCACCCAGTAACCTATCGGCACCACTAGACCGGTCTTCTCCGCCAGCGGAATGAATTCGCCCGGGAACAGCAGTCCGCGTTCCGGGTGTTGCCAGCGGATCAGGGCTTCGGCGCCGATCAGGCGGCCGCTGCGCAGGTTGATGCGTGGTTGGTAGTGGAGCCGGAACTGGCCGTTACGCAGGGCCTGGAACAGCTCCGGTTCCAACGCAATCTGGTTGGCCGCTTCGACATCAAGCCCGTCGCTGTAGAAGCGGTGCGAGCAGCCGCGCTCCTTCTTGGCCAGATGCATGGCCGTGCCTGCCTGACGCAGCAGTTCATCCAGATCGTTGCCGGTATCCGGAAAGATGGCGCAGCCCATGCTGCAGCCGAGAATTATATTGCGCCCTTCGTGTTGATAGGGGCGTGTCAAGCGTTCGTTGAGTCGCTCGATCAGCGCGGTGAGATCCTGTTCGGCGTGGCGCGATACCAGCGAGATGGTGAACTGGTCTTCGCTCAGGCGCGCCAGCTGCTGCCCGGGTTCCAAGGCACTGCGCAAGCGGGTGACGGCTTCCAGAATGGCTTGATCGCCCAGCCGTTGTCCCAGCGAATTATGAACCCGCTTCAAACCATCGAGATTGGCCACCAGCAGGCCGAGCTGTTGATGACTGGCGCGGGCGTGTTCGAGCCGGCGGATCAGGCTGCGGTAAAAGTGCTGCCGTGATGGAATACCGGTGAGTTCGTCGTAATCCAGCAGGCGGCGAATGCGGCCCTCCCTCAGCTGCAGATCCTGCGCATAACGAATGGAGCGCAGCAGCGTCGGCAGGTCAATGGTTGGCAGGGCCAGATAATCCGATGCGCCGGCGGCCACCAGCTTGCGCTCGTCGGCGGTCTGGAGCGGTGGGCCATAGAGAATCAGGGGGAGCGCCAGACCGAACTGGCTGGCCAGGCGAAGGTAGTCCCGATGGCTGTTCTGTGACAGGCCGTGGGAGAGAAACACCAGATCGGTACGACTGTCGCGTGCGTGGATCAGCGCGTCCCGGACGCTGCTGCGGTGATCGATGCGGTAGTGTTGGCCAGCCTGCTGGCGCAACAGCTGGTCGAAGAGCTGGCTCGCATGGCGGTCCGTATCGACCACCAGGATAGCGACTTCCCCTTGCGCTTCGTCACTTCGAATCGACTGCATCCGATCTTACTGCTGAACAGGTTACGGCCAACATCCTGCGTATCCGAACCTGCTGTTAACTTCGCAGACGCAATCAATGCATCCACACGCATTTTTTAATAAGTACTTTAGATTTATGCTGTAATCAACTGATTATTATTATTTTCACACGTTGATTTGTTCGGTCAGAACAGTGTTTCTTCCGCAACCATACCGGGCAGAGGATAGGGCTGATACAATCCCCATCCGACCCCTTATCGGCCAACCCCGGCCATGGTTTAGGTTTTTCTGTGAGTCAGCTCAATCCTCGTCAAAAAGAAGCGGTGCACTACGTGGCCGGCCCTCTGCTGGTTTTGGCCGGTGCCGGTAGTGGCAAGACCAGCGTGATTACCCGTAAGATCGCCTACCTGATCGAAGTCTGTGGCATCAAAGCGCACCACATCGCGGCCGTCACCTTTACCAACAAAGCGGCGCGGGAGATGAAAGAGCGGGTCGGCAAGCTGGTCAAGGGTAGCGCGTCACGCGGGCTGACCGTATCGACCTTCCACAATCTGGGGCTCAACATCATTCGCCGCGAGCACCAGATTCTTGGCTACAAGCCCGGTTTTTCGATCTTTGACGCCCAGGACGCCAGTGCCCTGATCCGCGACCTGATGATGCGCGATTCCATGGATGAGACCGATCTGGTCGATTATATCCAGCACACTATCTCTAACTGGAAGAACGACCTGCTCGGGCCCAAGCAGGCGCAGGAGCGCGCCCAGCACCCGAACGAACATCTGGCCGCGCGAATCTATGAGCACTACAACCGCTACCTCAAGGTGTACAACGGGGTCGACTTTGACGACCTGATCCTGCTGCCTACGCTGTTGTTCATGAACCGGCCCGACGTGCTGGAACGCTGGCGGTCCAAGATCCGTTACCTGCTGGTGGATGAGTATCAGGACACCAACACCAGCCAGTATCAACTGGTGAAGATGCTGGTGGGAGATCGCGGCTCGCTCACGGTGGTAGGGGATGACGATCAGTCCATCTACGCCTGGCGTGGCGCACGGCCGGAAAACCTGTCGCTGCTGAAACAGGACTTCCCCGGCCTGAAAGTGGTGATGCTGGAGCAGAACTACCGCTCCACCAGCCGCATCCTCAAAGCGGCCAACGTGCTGATCCAGAACAATCCCCACGACTTCGAAAAGACCCTGTGGAGCGAGATGGGAATGGGTGAGCCGCTACGGGTAGTGATGGCGCGTAACGAAGAGGCCGAAGCCGAGCGTATTGCCACCGATATCATTGATCAGCGCATACGGCGGCAGAATCAGTATCTGGATTACGCCGTGCTCTATCGGGGCAATCACCAGTCGCGCCTGATCGAGATGAAGCTGCAGACCTATCAGATTCCCTACAAGCTTAGCGGCGGTACCTCGTTCTTCTCCCGCGCCGAGGTCAAGGACATCATGGCTTACCTCAAGGTGCTGATTAACCCGGATGATGACAACGCTTTCTTGCGCATCATCAACCTGCCACGGCGCGAGATCGGTCCCAGCACGCTGGAAAAGTTGAGCCAGTACGCGGCTGAGCGCAACGTCAGCCTGCTCTCTGCTTGTGATGAGGTGGGGTTGGCGCAGTGGTTGCCGGAACGTGGTTACAACCGTCTGCGGGAGTTCAGCCGCTGGTTGCGCGATACCCACGAGCGCTGCTTCCGCGGGAACGCCATCGACGCGGTCAAGCAGATGATCCGTGACATCGACTTTGAAGGCTGGCTGGTGCAGAACAGTAGCAGCGAAGCGATGGCGGAGCGGCGCATGGCCAACGTCTGGTTCCTGGTGGAATCGCTGGAACGCACTCTGGAACGACTGCAGGAGGACGATGCCGATGCCTCGATCGAGGATGCCGTGGCGCGGCTGATGCTGATCGACATGCTGGAGCGGCAAGAGGAAGAGGACGACGATGACCGGGTGCAGTTGATGACCCTGCATGCGTCCAAGGGACTGGAGTTCCCCCATGTTTACCTGATGGGCATGGAGGAAGAGCTGTTGCCCCATCGCAACAGTATTGAAGATGACTTTGTCGAAGAGGAGCGCCGGCTGGCTTATGTCGGGATTACCCGGGCCCGAAGAACCCTCACCATGACCCTGGCGCGGCAGCGCAAGCAGTTTGGGGAAGTCGCCGACACGGTGCCGAGCCGCTTTCTTGATGAGTTGCCGGAAGAAGATCTGGAGTGGGAGGGGCGCGACCCCGGCTGCGAACAGACCAACCGCACCCGCGGTAATGCCACCCTGAGCAGCCTGAAAAACCTGTTCAACAACTGAGAGAGGGTGTTGATGGATTTTGTTGACCCGGAGGGAAAAGAACCACCGGCCAACGGATCACAAAGGCTTGCCGCGAGTCTAACGCCTGAGTATCATACGCCCTCTTTCGAGAGTCCTTCTCTGCGCACCCGTAGCTCAGCTGGATAGAGTAGCAGGTTCCGATCCTGTTGGTCGGGGGTTCGAATCCCTCCGGGTGCGCCACTTTTTTTCTCCAGAATACCAGCCCACACCCTGCCTGCGTCATCGCTCCATGCCGACGGGGTGATGCGCTAAGCGCGGAATAACCCGCCACTTCTTTAATCCTCGCTCATCCATTGCTAAGCTGCGCGAGTCGATAAGCGGGGCGTCGCCGCGAGGGTTTCAAGGTGAGAATATCTGTACTGCTGTTGCTTGGTTTGAGTGTTGTGTCACCCGCGTGGGCCGATTGCTCGCTGAATCATACCGCCTGTGACAACGTCTGCGCGGTAAAGCACTTAACTGATGATGCTGCTGAAGCAGGTTGCAAGTCTCGCTGTGTGGCCGAACGCACGGCCTGTGAAGCGAAGCAGGGCGCCAAGGCGGCGGCCAAGGCCACCGAAGGCGCGGTTGAAAGCGTCAAGTCCTTCATTAACGGTTTGTCTGATAAGTGAGGGTTGCTGCCCGCACTCGTTTGACCGTGATCAGTCCGATGGACAAACCGCTATCTGGCCTGATGGCCCTTCTCCTGTCCCCTTCAATCGTTCGGTAACGCGCCCTTGCCGGTCAGCTGCGCAGAGCGGCGGCCAGTGCTTTGTCGGTCTTGAGGATATGGTTGATCAGCCAGTCGCGTAAAAAGCGGGTCAGTTCGGCGGCAATGGCTTCGCCGCTTTCAAAGCGTGCCTTGTAGTCCAGAACCTTTTCGACCAGGTCCTTGTGCTTGGCCAAGTGGTCAGCGCTGTCGGCGTATTGGTGTTTTTTCATCAGCTGCTCTTCAACACCGAAGTGAAACACGGTGTAGTCGATCAGTTCGTCGAGTACTTGCGCGACCGCATTTTGCCCCTTGCCCTCATGAATAGCACCATGGAGTTCGTTGCAGATCTCTACCAGTCGCTGATGCTGACTGTCGATATCCGGGTGATCAACCATCAGGCGGGGCCCCCACTCGATCAGCACACCACGGCTGCGTTTAATCGTCGGGTTATGGCGGTCATCGACCTCGGTCTGGAATCGGCGCACCACGGCAAACAGGTCGTTGGTGGCGTGTTCGGCACGAATAGCAATGTCGGTAGTGGTATTGATCAGCCCCGTTGCCTGGCTGGTGATCTGAATTGATTCGCTAACCTCGTTGACGACCTCCTGGGTTTTTTCTACCTGGGTGCTGACGACATCAGCCAGTTCGCGCATTTTTTCCAGCGTCTGGTCAGATGACGCTCGCACTGACAGCAGCAGGGTGTTGGTATGTTCGGCGGTTTCCACGCCCTGATTTACCAGGGGCAGGGATGAGTTAAGACCGTTAATGGCGGTTTGGGTCTCCTGCTGAATCTCGCCGATCATGACCGAGATTTCGTCGGTCGCCTTGGCGGTGCGTTCGGCCAGTTGGCGAACCTCGTCGGCGACCACCGCGAAGCCTCGCCCCTGTTCGCCGGCTCGGGCCGCCTCAATGGCGGCATTAAGCGCCAGTAGGTTGGTCTGGTCGGCGATCTCCTTGATGATACTGACGATGTTGCCGATCTGTTCTGACTGGTCCACCAGGTGTTGAACGCTTGCCGTTGACTGATCGAGGGTGGTTGCGATCCGGTTCATATCGGCAGCGGCTTGTTGTACCAGCGATTCGCCGTCACCGGTGCGGCTGCTCACTTCCTGTGCCGTCGCCTGGGTGGCGTCTGCCAATTCAGCAATCAAGGCCATATGGGTACTGATCTGCTGTACCGTATGCAGCACTTGCTCGCTGGAGTTGGCCTGTAACTGCAGGCTGGTACCCATCTCGGTGGCGTCGGCGCTGAGCAGGCTCATATCCTGTGCCAGTCCCTCGGCATTTTTATGGATCGTGCCCATCATCTCGCTGAGGTTGGTGCGCATGGTTTCCATCGCATGGATCAGGCTGTCGGCCGGAGCGTGGTCAAACTCAATCGGGGTTTTGAGGTCTCCCGCGGCGATCCGCTGTACGGCGGTGACGGCATCGGCGACCTCGCCTCCCAGTTGTCCCATGATCCAGCGCCGCACCAGCATGCTGATCAGCGCCATAACGACAATGGCGACCAGAGTTAAGGACAGCACCCAGCGCGCCATCGACCAGTAGGCGGCGTCGAGATCATCGATGTAGACGCCGGTACCAATGATCCAGCCCCAGTCATCAAAGCGCTTGACGTAGGAGAGCTTGGGGTAGAGTTCATCGGTTACGCCGCCGCCGGCTAGGGGTTTGGGCCACTGGTAGGTGACAAAACCGTCGCCCTCAGCGGCGACGGCGTCAACAAAGGCAGCAAACAGGTTGTGGTTCGCCAGCGGCGCCGGCTGACTGCCATCCCCCCGACGGGTCTCGGTGGCGCGGTTGTACTTGGGACTGTCGAGCACTGTGCCGTCCAGTGCCGGCACGGTGGGGTGCATTATCATGGTCGGGAACGGGCGCCCGGTGTCGTTTATCCACAGGTACTCCTTGCCGTGATAACGCATCCCCCGAATGGTCGCTTTGGCCTGCTGCTGTGCCTGCGCGAGGGTCAATTCGCCCTGCTGTTGGCGGGCACTGAGATGTTCGAGTGCGGTATACGCCAGCTCCACGGTGGCGCGTAGCTGATTCTGTTTGCTGGTGGCAAGCGAATGCTCCAGCGATCCCAGTGCCAGCGCACCGATCAGAATGAAACCGATCAGGGCGGTGACCGGAAGTACCAGAAGACGAACACCGATGGAGTCAAAGCGCATGGGTTTATCCTTGTCCTGTGCGTTTGCGAATACCTAAAGAGATTGATACGGCAGGTTTTATATTAGCAGTGTTTGATCAGCTGTCAGGGTTCCGGGCTGGGTTGGATAACGGCTATAGCTGCGGATCATGAGTGATCCGGTGACTGTTCGGTTATCGTTGTTGTCGGGCGTTCATGCAGTGCTTGCCAGAGCAAGCGAGCGCTCTCCTTGCCGGTCCCCTTCCTTTGCCGGTCAAGGCTTGAGAGCTCGGTTTTCAAGGTTTCCGGGCTCGGTAGCAGATAGGTGCATTATCTGTGATTCCTCCTTTATCGGCAGCCGGCCCACCAGCCCGCTGCCGTCTTTTTGTCACGTCAGGCTAGTGGCTTGATCAGGGTCGATAACGCCCTGAGTATCTCGTCTCGCAGTCGCTGGGCCAGCGCCTTTGGTACGGGTTGCAGCTCGCGATCAAGGCTGGTCGATGCATCGCTGCGATAGTGGCGCGGATCGCCGGCCAGGGCGTAGAACTGGTTGACCCGTTCGTTGCCGGTTTCTACGTCGGTTGTCACGTTGATCATCGCCTGCGCCAGCACGCCGTGGCCTCCGCCGCTGAGGGGGATCAGTCGCTGGGCGGTGCCGGTGATCTTGCGGCCGTTGACGATCAGGTTGTAGCGGCCATCGCAGTAGGCGTCGGGGACGTTGCCAAATTCACTCTCGACCCCCAATGCCGAGAAGGCCCGTTTGATCGGTTCGCACAGGGCCTGATAGACCAGGTCGAGGTCGTAGCGGTAGTCGGCGGGTAAGGTAAAGATCAGGCTCAGGTGGAGGACGCCGGGCTCATGAGGCACGGCCGTGCCGCCACTGTCGCGGACTACGACCGGCCAGCCCGCCTGCGCCAGCGTTACGCAGGCTTCGCTGTAGCGGGGGAGGCGGGTTTCGCGGCGGGTGATCACCAGGCTGCGGGGATTCTCCCACAGGCGGGCAATACCCTGGCCGGGTTGAAGCTTGCGCAGCAGGTGGGTATCCACGGCGATATTGGCGGCGGTGTCTGTGGTCAGCGGGTCATCCCGCAGTAGCCAGTGTTGTTGCAACTGGAACAGACGGATGCAGTCGGTCGGGTTCATCGCCTTGTTATAGAGAGCGACGAGGGGATTTGCAATGGATCAGATGGCGAACTGTTGTAGTCGCTGGTAAGCACGGGAGCTGCGCAGCAGCTTGGCGCGCTCAGGCTGGCTGAGATGCTGGCGAATTTCTGATTCCAGACGACCGAACTCGTCGCGCCATCCATTATTGCAGGTGCGACAGGCGGTGGCTTTCCAGTAAAGCCGCTCGATCTGGTAGGCGAATTGACAACCGCTGGAGTGATTGGCGTGGTTCATCAGCTGAAGCTCGATTTCTTATTATGAGAATTAACCGGACGATAATTATGGCTGTTTATATTAGGAAATTATGTAGGAATAAATCTTAAATAATCAGCCGATCTCCGGTCCGGTCATGGCTTCGTTTCAGCGCGGAAGTTCGAACAACAACCCCTCTGCGCTGGTCGGTGTTTGCAGCCGTAGCGATGGTTCATTGCCGATGGTGGCACCGTCCCCGGCGCTGAGCGACTGGCCGTTAAGGTCGAGCTCGCCGCGCGCCAGATGAAGGTAGTACTGCCGGTCAGGTTTGGGCACCCAGTCGAGGCTGAGATCATTGATGCGCAACTGCCAGATCCGGGCGTCCTGGCGCAGCGATAGCGGTGCATCGGTGTCATTGCCGACCACCAGGTTGAGTCCTTCAAGGTGACTGAAATCACCTTGCTGATAGCGCGGGGGATAGCCGGCCCGATCGGGCTGAATCCAGATCTGCAGGAAGTGCAGCGGCGTGTCAGTACTGGGATTGTACTCGCTGTGCACAATGCCGCTGCCGGCGCTCATTACCTGTACCTCGCCGGCATTCAGCCGGGAGGTGTTGCCCATGGAATCGCGGTGCTCTATAGCGCCTTCGAGAACATAGCTGACGATCTCCATGTCGCGATGGGGATGGGCGCCGAAGCCAGCGCCGGGCATCACCCGATCATCGTTGATGACCCGCAGCACCGAGATGCCCATCTGTTCAGGGTCGTAGTAATCGGCGAACGAAAAACGGTGATAGCTCTGCAGCCAGCCGTGATCGGCGTAGCCGCGTTGTGCCGAAGGGTATGGCGTAATCATGGCAATCTCCAGAGATAGGGGGCGTGTGGCCCTGTTGGTTAGTGTACCCGATGCAGCTGGTTGTCCAGTGCCAGGCTACCGCCGCCGCGCAGGGTCAGGGCCACGCTGGCAGCCAGCAGACTGAGGGCAAACTCGTAGCCGTTGTTGCTCATGAATAGCCCGTTCTCCCAGTGTACTGACAGGATAGCGACCACCATGGTGAAGGCTGCGACCAGCGCTGCCGGGCGGGTCAGTAGGCCAAGCAGCAGCGCGATGCCGCCAAAAAACTCGGCGCTACCGGCGAGCAGGGCCATCAGAAACCCCGGCTCCAGACCGATCGAAGCCATCCATTGGCCAGTGCCTTCCAGACCGTAACCGCCGAACCAGCCAAACAGTTTTTGCGCGCCGTGGGCGGCAAGAATGATTCCGAGGGGCAGGCGCAGTGCCAGCGCGTCGTAACCGGTGCGTGAAGTCACAATTTTGTTCAGGATTTGTGTGCTCATGATTCTCTCCAAAAGTTGGGTTTTTCTGGCTGCTTGTTGCTGTTGAGATCATGGTATGGCTTGTACCCGAGTAAAAAAATCGGAATAATCTGAGCGAAATATTCAGATTATTTGAACTATGACTTCGCCGCTCACTTTGGATGCCTTGCGTGTACTGGACGCCATTGAACGCCGCGGCAGCTTTGCGGCGGCGGCGGAGGAGTTGTTTCGGGTGCCGTCGGCGATCACCTATGCGGTACAGAAGCTGGAGGAGGATCTTGGGGTCAGCCTGTTTGAGCGCGATGGTCGGCGTTCGCGTCTCACGGCGGTGGGGCGGCTGGTGCTGGAGCAGGGGCGTCTGATTCTGCAGGCCAGTGATGAGCTGTCGCTGCAGGCCCGCGCGGTGGCCAGCGGTTGGGAGGTGGAGCTGGTGATCGCAGTGGAAACCGTGGTTGACCCGTCGCCCTTTTACGAGCTGGTCGAACGGTTCTATCGCCAGCGACAGCCGACCCGGGTGCGAGTCACCGAGGAGGTATTGGCCGGCAGCTGGGATGCGCTGGTGAGTGAGCGCTGTGATCTGGTGGTCGGGGCTTCTGGCCCGTCACCGGTGACCGGGATGGAAACGGCGTTACTGGGGGAGATGGCGTTTGTGCTGGTGGCCGCGCCCACGCATCCGCTGGTGCAAGTGGATGCCCCCCTGTCTTTGGCTGCGGTGGGCCAGTTTCCCAATGTGGTGATCGCCGATAGCGCTCGCAATCTGTCGCAGCTGTCGGTGGGGCTGCTCGACGGGCAGCGCCGGCTGACGGTGCCGACCCACGCGCAAAAAGTGGCCGCTATTGTGGCTGGCGCCGGAGTGGGCCATGTGGCGCGCGGGCGGGTACGAGCGGAGCTGGAGCAGGGGGTGCTGGTGGCATTGCAGACCGACACCCCGCGGCCGCCGGTACCGTTGCAACTGGCGTGGCGACGGGGGCAGGGTGGTCGAGCCCAGCGCTGGTTCACCGAACAGCTGCTCGATTCCGATATGGCTGAGCGCTTGCTGAATGGTTGAGCGCAGCGGCCAGGCCCGCAACCGGGGGGCAGCTCCGCCGGCCCACCAAGGGGTATGCCTGTCTGCTGATCGCTCGGGCTTCATCGCTCAACCAACCGGTTAATTGAACGTCGCCGCAAAGCCGCGCAAGCCAGCAACAATAATCTCGCAGGCCATCGCTGCCAGCACCAGCCCGGTAATTTTGCTGAGAATATTCAGCCCGTTGCTGCCCAGCAGCTTCTCGATACGCGCGGCGGCGTGCAGCAGCACCAGCAGACAGAGCAGCGCCAGCAGCAGTCCGCCAAGCCCCCATGCCGTGTCCCAGCCGTTCAGTTCGGCACCGATAACCAGAATCGCACCGATGGTCGCCGGGCCGATGATGGTGGGGATCGCCAGAGGCACCACCGAGACGTCATCGCGGCTCTGCTCGGGGACGTCGGCGTGGGAGCGCACTCCGTCTTTGACCAGACTGATGGCGGAGAGAAACAGCAACACGCCAGCGCCAACGCGGAACGAATCCAGGGTGATTCCCAGAATGTTGAACAGTGGCTGGCCGAAGAAGAACAGGGTCAGCGCAGTCACCAGCGCGGCCAGTACCGCGCGGTTGGCGGTGGCGCGGCGCTCGCCCGCGCTGCAGCCCCGTGTCAGCGACAGAAACATCGAGACCACGAAAAAGGGCGCGAATAGAAAGAAGAACTGAATCCAGCTCGAAATTAACAACGACATGATCAATATTCTCTACGCGTGGCGGGCGGCGATCATAGCACGGGCGTGGGGTGTCGCAACTACCGCTTGTTCATCGCTGCGTGCGGGGTTCAGTGTGCTTGAATGCCAACCGCAGTTGTTCAGCATTGGAAATGGCGTTTAGCCCGGGTGAGCACTATGTTTTACCCATCGTCATGCGAAAAAGTGAAACTTAATCATGCGGCTAGCGTTCTTCTTTCTGATTGTCCTGGTTGCGGGTTGCAGTGCTGCGCCACCCCCGGCAGTCCCGCTTGAGCAGCCGCCGCTGCGCCCGGCGGATGAATACCGCGCACTGCGTGAACAGGCTCTGCAAGGGGTGGTGCAGGTCAACGAGGTTACCGGCCAGAAAGAGTTTGTCGGGGCAACCGAATATGTGATTCTGTCCGACTTTCAGTTCTCCCCCGCCGAGCTCCATTTTCGCTCGGGCACGGTGGTGCGGGTGCGGCTCAGCAATACCGCGCTGGTGACCCACTATTTCGGCGGCGAGGAGTTTTTCCGCCTGGGTGCCGAGCCGGTCAACCTCATGGGCAGCTTTGTGCCCCGAGGGCAGCACCACATTCCTGTAGCCCCCCTGACGGACCGTGATATTTTCCTGTTTATCAAGGATCCCGGCGTTTATCTGCTTGACTGCTTTGTACCCAATCATCGTGCGGCGGGCATGGTGGGGCGGTTGGTGGTCGATCCTTAACCCCGCACATTAAAAACCGCCGCGGCGGTCATCAACAGGTCATGAATCGGCGTATCATGGGCGCTATCCAATCGATCCTTCTATAGGGGTTTGTTCGCATCATGTTTCACCGTACCAAAATCGTGACCACCCTGGGGCCCGCCACCGACCGGGACCACAACCTTGAAAAGATTCTGCGCGCGGGGGCCAA
This sequence comes from Motiliproteus sediminis, assembly GCF_017912535.1. Classification (GTDB taxonomy): domain Bacteria; phylum Pseudomonadota; class Gammaproteobacteria; order Pseudomonadales; family Balneatricaceae; genus Motiliproteus; species Motiliproteus sediminis. The sequence continues at coordinate 466,034 of NZ_JAERQK010000002.1, read as the reverse complement.
TACCGTGCGGCTGAATTTCTCCCACGGTTCGGCAGAGGACCACATCGAGCGTGCGCGCCAGGTGCGTGAGATCGCCGCGCGTCTGGGTATCCATGTCGCCATTCTGGGCGACCTGCAGGGGCCCAAGATCCGTATCTCTACCTTTCGTGACGGCAAGGTCATGCTAGCGGTGGGGGATGAGTTCATCCTAGACGGCGCGTTGGCCAAGGGCGCTGGCGATCAGCAGCGAGTAGGACTGGATTACAAGGCGCTACCGCAGGATCTGGTGGCGGGCGACCGGTTGTTGCTGGATGACGGCCGGGTGCAGTTGGAAGTGACCGCCATTGATGGCGCCGCGGTGAAAACCCGGGTCGCGGTGGGTGGTCCCCTGTCCGACAACAAGGGGATCAATAAGCAGGGTGGGGGACTTTCCGCGGCGGCGTTGACCGACAAGGACAAGGCGGATATCCAGACCGCGGCGGCCATCGGGGTCGATTATCTGGCCATCTCTTTCCCCCGTAACGGCCGTGATATGGCTTATGCCCGGGAGCTGGCGCAGGCGGCAGGATTGAACGCGCGGCTGGTAGCCAAGGTGGAGCGGGCCGAAACCGTGGCCAGCGATGCGGCGATTGACGACATCATCCTCGCCTCGGATGCAGTCATGGTTGCGCGCGGGGATCTCGGGGTCGAGATCGGCGATCCCGAGTTGATGGGGGTGCAGAAGCGTTTGATCCGGCGTGCACGCCAGCTTAACCGGGTGGTGATTACCGCCACCCAGATGATGGAGTCGATGATCGCCAACCCCATGCCCACCCGTGCCGAGGTGATGGACGTGGCGAATGCGGTACTCGACGGCACCGACGCGGTGATGCTGTCCGGTGAGACCGCAGCGGGGAGCTATCCGGTGGAAACCGTCGAGGCGATGGCCAAGGTCTGTATCGGTGCTGAAAAACACCCCAGCGTCAACGTCTCCCGGCACCGTATGGATAAACAGTTCACTGATATCAATGAGGCCGTGGCGATGGCGACCATGTACGCCGCCAACCACCTGCAGGGGGTCAAGGCGATCGTGGCGCTGACCGAATCCGGTGACACCCCGTTGCTGCTGTCGCGGATCAGTTCCGGTCTGCCGATCTACTCCCTGTCGCAGCATCCGCACACCCTGAGTCGCACGGCGCTGTATCGCGGCGTTTATCCGGTGCATTTTGACTTCACCGACGTTGATATCGTCAAGGTGGCTGATCGCGCGCTGGAAACCCTCAAGGCGGCCGGGCGCCTGCAGCCCGGTGATCTGGTGTTGTTGACCCACGGCGATGATTACGCGGCCGTGGGTGGCACCAACAGCTGCAAGGTGTTGACGGTCGGTTAAGCCGGCAGTCTGCTAGGTGGGGCTGGTGTCCTCGTCGTGCGGCGGTGGTTGGTCGTTGACGGAGTGCTGGCATTGGGCCGCCTGTGGGGTGTTGCTGGCGGCAAACTGAAAGCGGTTTCTCCCGCGCTGCTTGGCGTTGTACATCGCCTGGTCGGCATGCTTGAGCAGTTGGTCGGTGCTGAGGCTGTCGTCACTAAACAGTACGATGCCGATACTGGGGGTGGTGCAATAGCTGTGGGAACCGATCCGGTGAGGGGCCCCGACGCGCTCCAGAATGGTCGCGGCAACCCTGCTGGCATGTTGGTTCGCCTGATGGGCATTCTCCCCCAGTTCTGCCAGCACGATCACGAATTCGTCCCCGCCGAGACGGGCGGCGGTGTCGGTCGTGCGGATCGATTCCAGCAGTCTGTGGCTGGTGGCTACCAGCACCTGATCGCCCGCGTCGTGGCCCTCGTTGTCATTGATCTCCTTGAAGTGGTCAAGGTCGATCATCATCAGCGCGCCGTAGTGCTGGTTGCGGTTGCATAGCGCCAGCAGGTTTTCGAGCCGGTCTACCAGCATTCGCCGGTTGGGGAGCTGGGTGAGAGGGTCATAAAAGGCCATGCGGGCGACCTTCTCTTCGGCCTGTTTGCGCTGGGTGATGTCACGGCTGATGCCGACCAGTCCGTCGATCTCGCCCCGGGTGTCACGCAGCGGGGTTTTCTGGGTCTCCAGCAGGGCTCGTCGGCCGTCGGGGTAGGTAACCCACTCCTCGTTTTTGCGCGTCTTGCGCGCCGCCAGCATTTCGCGGTCCTTCCGACGGAAGAAGTCGGCGGTCTGCGTATCGAACAGATCGTAGTCGGTCAGCCCCGGGATGGTATCGGTATGGGCGCCGGTAAAGTGCCCAAAGGCGCGGTTGCAGCCCAGATAATGCCCCTCACCATCCTTGAAGAAGATCAGGTCCGGGGTAGCATCGACGACATTTTGCAGCAGGTTGCGCTGAAAGCGGGCTTCTTCGCGCAGGGCATACTGTTCGCTGATGTCGCGGAACACCACGGCAACGCAGCTGCTGTCGTCAAGGGTGATACTGGAGGCCTTGAGCTCGACCGGGAACAGGCTGCCGTCCTTGCGAATAAACCACTCTTCGGAAAGCCGCGGCGCGCCGTCCTGCAAGGTCTGGTAGGCGGGGCACTCATCGCTGGGGTAAGGCGAACCGTCCTTGCGGTGGTGGTGAAACAGCGCGTGGGAATTCTTTGCCAGGACTTCACTCTGGGTAAACCCCAGCATCTGTTGTGCTGCCAGGTTCATAAACTGGGTCTGACCGTCTTGGCTCATGCAGTAAACCCCGTCGCCCAGCCGTTCCAGCAGCCGGTCGTGCAGGCGAAGCTTGCGGTTGGCATCCAGCAGGGTGGCATTGAGGCGTTTGAGGTAGGCGATCAGCAAGATGGCGCCAAAGCAAAGGGCTGCGGCGGTAATAGCCGCGTAGCGGGTAAAGCGTTCGGTGAGGGCGGCGGTAGCCCGTTCCCGCGAGCGGGGGTGCAGATCCAGTGCCAGCAGTACTGACTCGATCGGGTTGTAATCCATCGGCGGGACGAAACCGTAGCCGATCCGTTCGGCCGACCCCGGATCGTAACGGGTCATCCACTGCAGTTGATTGGCGATGGTGGCGCCGATCTGGGCGCTGACATGGGGCAGCGCCAGCAGCGGCCACTCCGGATAGAGGTCGGTCGAGAGCAGCAGTGGAAACATTGACGCCGGCTGCCGGTTGATCACTTTGATGTCGGAGAGGGCCAGCGTGCCGTGTTCGGCCATGCTCTCCAGCACACCGGTGCGGACAAAGCCGACATCCGCCTCCGAGTTAAGAATGGCGCGGACGGTGTTGTCCACCGGCGGGCCGATGAAGCGTTGGGCACTGAATACCTTGTCAATCTCAAGGCCAGCATCCTTCCTGAGAGTCCACTGCTGGGCGATGTAAACCCCGAGGGCGTTGGCCCGAGGGGCAATCAGTGTCTTGTCCTGCAGGTCAAAGAGGGTGTTGATATCCTCACGGTCCGCGCGCGTGAAGATGACGCCGCCAAACTGCGAACGCGGACCGCCTTCGGCGACCGGCATCAGCGTGGCGATCGGTGTCAGCGCGGTGTGCGTGCGTAGCTGGATGTAGTCGTCAGGATGGGTAAGGGCAAAATCCACCTCTTGCCGGCGAACCGCCCTGCTCAGTTCGGCGTGACGGAGCGGTATGATCTCGAACCGAAACTGCGGAAGCGTCTGGTTGAGGTAGTCGGCGATCGGTTGCCAGCGTTGGCGTACTTGTGCTGTCGGCCGAAAGGCCAGCGTAGCGATTCGAAGCGGCTTCAAGGCCCCATCTGGAAGGTCGTCAGCCACAGGTTGGGCATGGGTGTACGCGGCCACGCAGCCTAACAGCCCCAGGGTCCGGCCCCAGTGCGATGCAACCTGAGTTAAACGTCTCCAACAAAGACGCGTCATATCCTTACTGCCTACCGGGCCGCATTCCGTGTCGGCCTTACCACGACTACCTGACTTTCCGGCTAGATAAATACAGTCTTTGGTCTAATGCAAGCGGGTTGTCTGATTTGTGGTCGAGGTATGACCTGTATCAGTTCGACAGGGCCAGTGTCGTCGGGTGGCCGAATAATAAAGGGCGCCGTCAGGCGCCCTTTATTCTGTTCACAGTTGTCCGTCAGGCATCAATTTTCTTGTACTTGATCCGGTGCGGATCGGTATTGATACCGCGTTGTTTGCAGTCCTCTTCGTACTCGTGCCAAGTGGATCGATAAGGTGATGCTGCTTGTGGTTGGTACTGGTGTCTGCTTTGCGAACAAAGCAGACGGTCAGGCTACTCTAACGCAATATCGAGTCGACATCAGTTTTTCCCAGATAGCAGACACTTTTCTACTCAGACCTGACGGCAGCGGAGGGTACAAAGGATATATGCGCACCATAAAAGCTGACCATTTCCAGTGCGCTGAAGAAGAAAAAGTATGTATCAAGGCCATCTTACATGCCTGAAAATAAAAAGTTGATATGAGCCAATCAAAATCAGAGGACCAGAAACTGGTCTTTACTATTTGAACTTGATTTTCCAAGAGCGATCAAGTCTCAATGGATTAACTTCTATTACTTTAGCGATACGTATCCAGCCAGCCTTGGAAAATGCCTTAACTGAAGAAGTGTTTGAATGCCAAATGCGGGCAAATAGTTGATGGAAGCCTTGCTCTGAAAGCCTAGCAGCAGAGTAATTTATCAGGGCTGGAGCTACTCCCTGTCCACGACAATCAGGCAATGACACAATCTGAACTAATTTTGCTTGGTAGGGCTGAAGAGGCCAAAAGTTACGCTTTCGATAGCGCTCGCCGTACCAGAAAAAACAAACTCCAATCAAACGGCCATTGTCGATGTAGCCGTAGGCATAGCTTCCGTCTCCTGCGTACCACGCTTGTTGTTGAATTAAATTATCACTGCTTGCCGCTATATCGGCTCCAGTTATTAGTTGAATCTTCGTGTTATAAGCCACACTGCTTTCTAAATTAGAACTTTTCAGGTCTAACGTATAAATATGATAAATGCCGTAATCACCAAATATCATTCTTATTATTTTTTTAACAAGAGCTTTCATAGATGATTTCATCTGGCTTTTCAGCCTGTCCCCCGCAACAAGTGTTTCACTTTTGTCTTTATGCCATATCGATCAAGAAAGTCACCTATGAAGCCAGAAAAATTGTCCAAAAATATCTGGCTAAGAATTATAATTTTGTTGCGAAAGCTCCTCTTGATGAAATAAATGTTAGCACACTGGCGCTGATGAGTGGCGAACTGTTGCTTATGGTGGGATTGTCCTTCTGTAAAGTCAAAATACTTCAGATCTTCATCATCAAACATTTGTTCAATAGCCAACCATTGAAGCACGGTTCCTACTGAAAAATTTGAGTATGAGGGGTCATACCCTAAGTAAGAATAAATCGCTACGGATTCTTTTACTGGGCAGAAAAGGTAGGAAACTGGTCTGGTTCCATCAAAAAGAACATAAGCTCTGACCTCTCCTTTGCTGGCTAAATCATGGCTGTTATTAATGAATTCGGGGTCGCCTGGAATCCCTCCGTCAAATAGCTTTTCTTGATATGTCAGTTCAGACACTTGGCGTGCATGCTTGAAAAAATCATTTATTTCATCAGGCTTATGATAGCTCTTCCAGCATATATCGCCACCAGAATGCTTTGCGTATTTTTTCAATTTTCGGCGGAGAGACGATCGGGTTTTTGATGAGAATTTTTGCTGATAATTTTCGAATCCTGTGCTTAAGTCGATATAGCAATGCTGATAAGTTAATGGGATGTAACAGTAATAATCTCCTAATCGAGAAAGCTTTGGTCGCGCTTTAGAGACAGGCAAGCTGCGTATTAAAAAACCCTGGCTGCTAAAAGCCAAGCCTTCAGAAGGCAATAGTGATTCAAATTGCTGTTCCTCGGCGTCACCAAGCTTCTTCTGGGTTACTTGCATTAATAGATTAGCTTTCCAAAAGCAGTAATCACTTATCTGAAACTTGAAGCTTACTGGTTGTAGTCGCCAACTATTCATCCATATCGCCTCCGATAAACTTGCTCTGCCATGCGCAAGCTGGTTCTCCACAAATTTGATTTTAATGGTTTTGGCTGACAAACAACTTGCGTACTGGAGAGACCTGTGAAGCGCTGCGTATTAAATACATCACGGTTTCGATCTAAGAAATCACACAACCATTCGAAGCGTTTTACAACGATAGGGTCAGGTCGATTTTTTTCTGTATTTAGCAATTCGAAGCTATGAGACAAGATGACAATATTTTGAAGGCCAGTTTCATATGCTTTCCACAATAGAGCTTCAAGCTCACGAATTGAACAAGCCGTCAACTGAATGTGACGCAGTGAGGGAGTGCCATCTTGATACACGGTCATCGGATATTCAATAACGCCTGAATAATGAACCGGCTCAAGTAATATTTTACCTGGCATTACACCGCTGTCTAACCCAAATTTAGAAGCATTGTAGCTGCTGTCAAAAATTATTCCATTTGTTGCTAGCGCCTTCAACGTATCGACATTGAAGGCAAAGCTACCAGCGCGAAAAGCGTTTATCGGTAATGCTCCAGCCTGATTTAATAGCTTCAAGCCTGATTTGATTAGCAGAGTCTGCTCATGCAAGTTAAAAAAGCGGAGATGTTGGCGCTTTTTTATTACATTTGGCAGAAGCGGCTGCCTCGCTTCATCAACCCATTCGGTGTGTAGATGGAGCTGTACTTCTTGATTTGACTCTTGAATAAGACTAACTATCTCCTTGAGAGGTTCCAGCCCAAAGCGTGCAGAAAATAGAGGCTCAACGAAGAAAACTCCATTGATACCATGATCATTCAGTAAATTTAGTTGGATTGGAAGCCCGTAATCACCTGTAGGTGTAGGACCATAGATATACTTACGAAATGCAGAGGGAAATCTGGTATCAATTTCATTCCAACCATCACACCAGATTTCTACATCAACTGTTATAAATACGTTAATCACTAAGGTCCTTCTCGGTTATATACACGCTGGGTTAATCCTGACCAGTTTATATTAGTCTGAAGCGTTCAAATGAGCACCCAATAATTTGCACTGGTCTCGATAGACACAGCTTAGCATGGGATACCTGGCCTTTGAGACGGTAGCCGCCACATCACCATGAAACAGCCGTGCTAGCATCCAGTTTTTCGCAGTTGGAGTCACCAAGGCGACAGGGTTAGGTGCCCGCTCTAGGTTCCTGATTGGCGTGCCTTACGAAGAATATTAGCAACGTCTAACTGTCTACTCTGGGGCTAATACCAGACAAAAGAAAAGGGCGCTTGATGCGCCCTTTATCATGGTGGTTAGCCGTCGATCTTCTTGTACTTGACCCGATGAGGGTCTCTGTATTCTCCGCGCTTTCGAAGGTCTGCCTCGTACTCGCTGTAGTTACCCTCGAAGAAGTTGACCTTGGAGTCACCTTCGTAGGCCAGGATGTGGGTGGCGATACGGTCGAGGAACCAGCGGTCGTGCGAGATCACCACGGCGCAGCCGGGGAACGCCAGAATCGCTTCTTCCAGCGCACGCAGGGTCTCTACGTCGAGGTCGTTGGTCGGTTCGTCGAGCAGCAGCACGTTGCCGCCCTCTTTCAGTAGCTTGGCCAGGTGCAGACGGTTGCGCTCACCGCCGGACAGATCCTTGACGAACTTCTGCTGGTCGGAGCCTTTGAAGTTGAAGCGGCCGGCGTAGGCGCGCGCGGGTACCTGATAGTTACCCACGGTGATGATGTCCTGGCCGTCGGAGATCTCGTCGAACACGGTCTTGCTGCCGTCAAGGTCGCGGCTCTGGTCGACGTAGGCCAGCTGCACGGTATCACCGATCACTACTTCGCCGGAGTCCGGTTGCTCCTGGCCGCTGATCATCTTGAACAGGGTCGATTTACCGGCACCATTACCGCCGATCACGCCGACGATGGCGCCCTGCGGGATGGTCAGGCTGAGATCTTCAAACAGCACCTTGTCGTTGAACTTCTTGCTGACGTTGTGCAGCTCGATCACCTTGTCGCCCAGGCGCGGTCCCGGCGGAATGTAGATCTCCTGGGTTTCGTTGCGGCTCTGGAATTCGCGCGAGTTCATCTCTTCGAACTGCTTCAAACGCGCTTTGGACTTGGACTGGCGGCCCTTGGCGCCCTGGCGTACCCACTCCAATTCGGCCTGGATCGACTTGCGGTGGGCGGCTTCCTGCTTGGCTTCAATCTCCAGCCGCTTCTCTTTCTGCTCCAGCCAGCTGGAGTAGTTGCCCTCGTAGGGAATACCGTGGCCACGGTCCAGTTCCAGAATCCAGCCGGCGGCGTTGTCGAGGAAGTAGCGGTCGTGGGTGATCGCCACCACGGTGCCGGGATAGTCGACCAGGAAGCGCTCCAGCCAGGCCACAGACTCGGCGTCCAGGTGGTTGGTGGGCTCGTCCAGCAGCAGCATGTCGGGCTTGGCCAACAGCAGGCGGCACAGCGCCACGCGGCGACGTTCACCACCGGAGAGGTGCTTTACTTCAGCTTCCCAGGGCGGCAGGCGCAGCGCATCGGCGGCCACTTCCAGGGTGCGGTCCAGGTTGTGGGCGTCGGTGGCCTGAATGATGTTTTCCAGTTTGGCCTGCTCGGCGGCGAGAGCGTCGAAGTCGGCATCGGGTTCGGCGTAGGCGGCGTAGACCGCGTCCAGCCGGGTTAAGGCGTCCTTGGCTTCGCTGACCGCTTCCTCGACCACTTCGCGCACGGTTTTGTTGTCGTCCAGTTCCGGCTCCTGCTGCAGATAGCCGATGTTTATGTCCGGCTGCGGCCGCGCTTCGCCGTTGTAGTCCTGGTCGACACCGGCCATGATCCGCAGCAGGGTGGATTTACCCGAACCATTCAGACCCAGTACGCCGATCTTGGCGCCGGGGAAGAAGGAGAGCGAGATGTCCTTGAGGATTTCACGCTTGGGCGGGACCACTTTGCCCACGCGGTTCATGGTAAAGACGTACTGTGCCATAGCTTCGACCTGTTGTTGGAGGGCGCCAACGGGCGCCGTGATTCAGTGACAATGGGCGCGATTTTACCGGACCTGAGATTCAAGTGCAGCAGCGCTTTGCTGCAAACTTTTCATCTGTCAGCGCGCGGCCTTCGGCTCCGGTAGTTCTACACTGTAATCGGCAGCAAAAAGTGATAATTACATCGCTTTTGTTTCCAGGTCATCAGACGGAAGAGGAGGACTGGTCATGAGCAACTTAACTCGATTCAACCGCTTGTTTGGCGACAGTTTCTTCGATGACTTCTTTCAGCCGCTGTCGCAGTCACGGGGTGACAAGATGCCCGCCATCGATGTGCATGAGTCCGACGAGCAATACCTGATTCGTGCCGACCTGCCGGGTATCGATAAAAAGGATGTTCAGGTAAAACTGGAAAACGGCATCCTTTCGATCGTGGCTGAATCCCGCAAAGAAGACAAAGAGGAAAAAGACGGCAGATTGATTCGCCAGGAACGTCACTACGGCCGCTTCGTGCGTCAGCTCTCTGTGGGCACCGACGTTGATCCGGCGCTGGTCAAGGCCAGTTTTACCGACGGCGTTCTGTCGCTGAGCTTGCCGAAAGTGAAAGAAGAGGCGGCCAAGGCCGTTGATATCAAGGTCCATTAGACCGATTAGTACCACTAAAAACGGCTCCCGGTGAGGAGCCGTTTTTAGTTGGGCGAGAGGGTTAGTCGCGTTTGAAGGCGAAACGGCCGCTGCCGAGGAAGGCGATAGCCAGGCCGCCCAGCAGATAAAAGGCCTGCAGCTCCAGCTGCCAGCCGCCGTGCTTGGTCAGCATGAACAGTTGGTGCATGTGTACCAAGCCGATGGCGAACAGCATGTTAACGACTACGATCAGGCCGGCATAGCGACTGAACACGCCGACAATCAGCATCAGCGCGGCGACCACTTCGCCGACAAATACGCCGTAGGCGAGAAACTCCGGCAAACCGGCGTTGCCGAGCTGGCCGGCGATGTAGTTGAGCGAGCCGGGGTTGAGAATCTTGGCCACGCCGTGAAACAGCATCAGCACACCCACGGTCAGGCGCAGGATCAGTTTACCGGCATCATCGTTCTTCAATAGAGACATCAACATGTTGCTTCCTTTTCGCTTGGTTGTGTTCTGCAGCCTCTGAGCCCTCCCGGGGAGCTAAGTTCCCACTGCCCGTTAAGATAATTAAGGTGCCTCAGACATGAGCGCAGCTTGTGAAAACTTGATGGCTTTTCATGTGCCGGTTGGCGAATAAATAGGCTATAATCGCGGGCTTTCTTAAGGGGGGCCGGTTCTCCGTCGGTCCGCCTCTGCACAGACTTTATCGCCAGGGGATAGCCAATGTTGAACAATGAGATGTCGATTGCCGAGTTCGATCCTGAAGTAGCCGCGGCTATCGCCGCCGAGCAGAAACGTCAGGAAGAGCATATCGAGCTGATCGCTTCCGAAAACTACGCCAGCCAGCGCTCCATGGAAGCGCAGGGTTCCTGTCTGACCAACAAGTACGCCGAAGGCTATCCCAACAAGCGTTACTACGGTGGCTGCGAGCACGTTGACGTGATCGAACAGCTGGCCATCGACCGCGCCAAGGCGCTGTTTGGTGCCGACTACGCCAACGTGCAGCCGCACTCCGGTTCTCAGGCCAACGCCGCCGTTTACATGGCGCTGTGCAAACCGGGTGACACTGTGCTGGGCATGAGCCTGGCCCATGGCGGCCACCTGACCCACGGTGCCACCGTGAGCTTCTCTGGCCGCATCTACAATGCGGTTCAGTACGGTCTCAATCCGGAGACCGGCGAGATCGATTACGCCGAAGTGGAGCGTCTGGCGCTGGAGCATAAGCCCACCATGATCGTGGCGGGTTTTTCTGCTTACTCCCGCATCGTTGACTGGCAGCGCTTCCGTGACATCGCTGACAAAGTGGGTGCCTACCTGTTCGTTGACATGGCCCACATCGCCGGCCTGGTGGCGGCGGGCGTTTATCCCTCGCCGATCGGCATTGCGGACGTGGTGACCACCACCACCCACAAGACCCTCGGCGGTCCTCGTGGCGGTCTGATCCTGGCCAAGGCTAACGAAGAGCTGGAAAAGAAACTGAACTTCGCGGTATTTCCAGAAAGCCAGGGTGGTCCGCTGATGCATGTGATCGCGGCCAAGGCGGTGTGCTTTAAAGAGGCGATGACCGACGAGTACAAGGCGTACCAGAAGCAGGTGGTGGCCAATGCTCAGGCGATGGCCAAAGTGTTCATGGATCGCGGTATCGATATCGTTTCCAACGGTACCGACGACCATCTGTTCCTGGTCGATCTGATCAAGAAAGATATCACCGGTAAAGACGCCGATGCCGCTCTGGGTCGTGCCAATATCACCGTCAACAAGAACTCGGTGCCCAACGATCCGCGTTCACCCTTCGTGACCAGCGGTCTGCGCATCGGTTCGCCGGCGATTACCCGCCGTGGTTTTGGCGAAAAAGAAGCGACCGAGCTGGCCGGCTGGATCTGCGATATCCTCGACGATATCAGCAACGAGGCGACCATCGAACGGGTCAAGCAGCAGGTGCTGGAACTCTGCTCACGCTTCCCCGTTTACAAGTAAGTCGCCAGCAACGGTAAGGGTTGCAAGCCCCGGTCTTCACGGACCGGGGCTTTGCCGTTTTTAATCTGCCCCCTTTGTTAAGCCTGACTTCGAACGCGAGAACCGCCCATGCGCTGCCCATTTTGTAAGGCTCAGGAAACCAAGGTGATCGATTCGCGCCTGGTGGCCGATGGCGATCAGGTGCGTCGCCGGCGTGAGTGTCTGTCGTGCAGCGAGCGTTACACCACCTACGAGATCGCCGAGTTGTTGATGCCGAAGGTGGTGAAGCAAGATGGTACCCGCCAGCCTTTCGACGAAGAGAAGCTGCGTGCCGGTATCCAGCGCTCGCTGGAGAAACGCCCGGTCAGCGTGGAGCAGGTGGAGTCCTGTATCAACCGCATCAAGCACAGCCTGCGCGCCACCGGTGAACGGGAGGTCAGCTCGATGATGGTGGGTGAGGCCGTGATGAAAGAGCTGCGCCGCTTGGATCAGGTGGCCTACGTCCGCTTCGCCTCGGTCTATCGCAGCTTCCAGGACCTGAACGAGTTCAAGGCTGAGATCGAACGGCTGTCATCACAACCGGAAGAGAGCGACAGTTGATGTTCAGCGCCGCCGATCATCGCTACATGAGCCGTGCGCTGCAGCTCGCCGCGGAGGGGCTCTGCACCACCGAGCCCAACCCGCGGGTGGGCTGCGTACTGGTGCGTGACGGCGGAATCGTCGGTGAAGGCTACCACCAGCGCGCCGGCGAAGGGCATGCCGAGGTCAACGCCCTGGCGATGGCCGGCGAGCGTGCCCAAGGTGCCACCGCTTACGTGACCCTGGAGCCTTGCTCCCACTTTGGCAAGACGCCGCCCTGCAGTGATGCGCTGGTCAAGGCGGGCGTGACGCGGGTGGTCTCGGCGATGGAGGATCCCAATCCGCAGGTCAGTGGTCGTGGCCATCAGCGTTTGCGCGATGCCGGCATCGAGGTCGCCAGCGGCCTGATGCAGATCCAGGCCGAAGCGCTCAATCCCGGCTTTATCAAGCGTATGCGTGAGGGGCTGCCCTACGTGCGCATCAAGCAGGCGATGAGTCTGGACGGTCGCACGGCGATGGCATCGGGCGAATCCCAGTGGATCACCGGACCGGCAGCGCGCAGCGACGTGCAGAAACTGCGCGCGCGCAGCAGCGCGGTAATGACTGGCAGCGGCACCTTGCTGGCCGACAATCCGGCGTTGACCCTGCGAGCCGAACAACTCGGGCTGGCCAACGCCGATCAGGTGGTGCGCCGTCAGCCGTTGCGGGTGGTGCTTGATAGTCAGCTGCAGATACCGCTGGATGCGGCGATACTGCACCAGCCGGGTACCACCCTGCTGGTCCATGGCGGTGCCGATGCTGCCAGGGTGGAAGCGCTGCAGCAGCGGGGTGCAACCCTGGTCGAACGTGACAGTCGCGATCTGGAGGCGGTGCTGCGCTGGTTGGCGCGTGATCATCAGTGCAACGAGTTGCTGGTCGAAGCCGGTGCTACGCTGACCGGTGCGCTGCTGCGCGCGGGGTTGGTGGATGAGCTGGTGATCTATCTGGCACCCACGCTGCTTGGGTCCAGTGCGCGCCCGCTGTTTGAGCTGCCGTTGACGCGGATGGCCGAGCAGCAGCGGCTGATCCTCAGGGATCAGCGTATGCTGGGCGATGACTTGCGCTTGACCTATTCGCTGGCAGGGCAGGCGCTGGCGCCCGTTGAGGAGAACTAAAATGTTTACCGGTATTGTCGAAGCGATAGGCGAAATAGCCGAACTGCGACCGGTGTCCGGCGATCTGCGGCTGCGTATTCGTAGTGGTGGTCTGGATCTGGGCGACGTCAAGCTGGGCGACAGTATTGCCGTCAACGGCGTCTGTCTGACGGTTACCGAGCTGCCGGGCGATGGCTTCTGGGCCGACGTTTCACGGGAAACGCTGGCACACACCGAGTTTGAAAAGCTGCGTCCGGGGGATCAGGTCAATCTGGAAAAGGCGCTGATGCCCACCAGTCGCCTGGGCGGCCATATCGTCAGCGGTCACGTGGATGGCATCGGTGAGGTGATCGATCGCCGTGAGGATGGCCGCGCGATTCGCTTCAGGATTCGTGCGCCGGAGTCGCTGGGGCGTTATATCGCACCCAAGGGGTCGATCTGTGTCGATGGCATCAGCCTGACCGTCAACGCTGTCGAAGGGGCTGTGTTCGAGCTGACCATCGTGCCCCATACCCTAGAAGAAACCCTGATTAAGTATTACAGTGTCGGCCGGCGGGTGAACCTGGAAGTGGACATCATCGCCCGCTATCTGGAACGCCTGCTGACCGGGTCGCACCATGCGGCCGCCACCGACGGGCAGGACGCGGATTCAAAGGCGGAAGGGCTCACCTTCGCCTTTCTCGCCAGCCACGGATTTAACGGCCGACGTTAGCAAACACCAAGCGGGAGAGTTTAATGGCGCTCAATAGCACAGCCGAGCTGATCGAAGATATCCGTCAGGGCAAGATGGTGATCCTGATGGACGATGAGGATCGTGAAAATGAAGGCGATCTTATTATCGCGGCGGAGAAGGTGCGCCCGGAAGATATCAATTTCATGGCCAAACACGCCCGCGGCCTGATCTGTCTGACCCTGACCCGCGCCCACTGTGAGCGGCTCAAGCTGCCGCTGATGGTGCAGAATAACGGCGCCCAGTATTCCACCAACTTCACCCTCTCCATCGAAGCGGCAGAGGGTGTCACCACCGGTATTTCCGCCGCGGATCGCGCCCATACGGTACAAACCGCGGTAAAGCCCAGCGTGCAGCCGGAAGATATCGTTCAGCCCGGCCACATTTTCCCGTTGATGGCTCAGCCCGGTGGTGTTTTGAGTCGAGCGGGGCATACCGAAGCCGGTTGCGATCTGGCCCGTCTGGCGGGCTGTACGCCAGCGTCGGTGATTGTCGAGATCATGAACGAGGACGGCACCATGGCGCGCCGCCCCGATCTGGAAGCGTTTGCCGCCGAGCATGACCTGAAAATCGGTACCATTGCCGACCTGATCCACTACCGCAACCTCAACGAACACACAATCGAACGCATCAGTGATGACCGGTTGCAAACGGAAGCGGGCGAGTTCCGGGTGATCAGTTACCGTGACAGCATCTATAACGCCTCCCATCTGGCGATGGTCAAGGGCACTATCGATCCGAACCAGCCGACGTTGGTGCGGGTGCATATGGGTGATGCGTTGCGCGATGTGATCGGCGCACTACCCAGCGAAGGGCCTAAGTGGTCGCTGCGCAAGTCGCTGCAAAAGGTGGCTGATGAAGGGGCTGGCGTGGTGGTGCTGTTGGGAGACCCTCAGCCAGCCGATCTGGCCTACAGTCTGGAGTCCCATCTGAACAACCGCCCGGCTCGACCGGCCAATACCGATGGCACCGGCAGTTACCTGACCATCGGTACTGGCTCTCAGATTTTGCGCGATCTTGGCGTAGGCAAGATGCGCCTGCTGAGCTCGCCGATCCGTTTCAACGCACTGTCCGGCTTCGATCTGGAAATCGTTGAGTTTATTCCTTGCGAAGCCTGAACCAAGAACAGGAAGATTCCATGAGCATCACTACTATCGAAGGTCAGTTCAACGACGCCCAAGGCCAATACGCCATCGTCGTTGCCCGTTTTAACAGCTTTGTGGTTGAAAGCCTGCTGGAGGGTGCCATTGACGCTCTCAAGCGTCACGGCATCAGCGAAGAGAGCATTCGGGTGGTTCGCGTCCCGGGAGCCTTTGAAGTGCCGCTGGCGGTGCAGAAACTGGCGGCCCAGAAAAAAGATGACGCCATTATCGCGCTCGGCGCGGTGATTCGCGGTGGCACGCCCCACTTCGACTACGTCTGCGCCGAAAGTGCCAAAGGTATCGGCCATGTGTCGTTGGAAACCGGGGTGCCGGTGGTGAACGGCATTCTGACCGTTAACTCCATCGAGCAGGCGATCGAACGGTCCGGCACCAAGGCCGGCAACAAAGGTGCTGAAGCAGCGCTGGCGGCCATCGAGATGGTTAGCCTGCTGCGCCAGCTAGAGGGTTGATCTGCGTGACTGATCGCAAGAAATCAAAGAAACCATCCAAAACCGAGATGCGCCGTGAGGCGCGTCAGTTCGCGCTGCAGGCACTGTATCAGTGGCAGATGGCCGGCGCGGCGCTGAACGAGATCGAAGCCCAGTTCCGGGTGGAGCAGGATATGGGGCGCACCGATATGGCGCTGTTCTCCGAGCTGCTGCATCAGGTGCCCGCCAAGGTCACTGAGCTGGACGAGCATCTCACCCCGTTGCTGGACCGTCAGCTGGACGATCTCGATCCCATCGAGTTGAGTGTGCTGCGCCTGGGAGCTTACGAGATGGCTGACCGTATCTCTGTGCCCTATAAGGTGGTGATCAACGAAGCGGTCAATCTGGCCAAGACCTTTGGGGCCACCGACAGTCACAAGTACGTTAACGGCGTGCTCGACAAGCTGGCGCGCAAACTGCGTGCGGTCGAGGTCAACGCGCAGGGGCGCTGACACATCGCCCATGTCCCTGTCTGAATTCGCCCTGATCGAGCGTTACCTGCAAAGCCTGTCGACCGGTGCCGAGGGGGTTGCACTCGGTATCGGCGATGACTGCGCCCTGCTGGAGATTCCGGCGGGGCAGCAGCTGGCCCTCTCCGTGGACACTCTGGTCGAAGGGGTGCACTTCCCGGCAACTATCTCACCGGCCGACCTCGCTTGCCGGGCGCTCAACGCCTGCGTCAGCGATCTGGCGGCCATGGGCGCCGAACCTCGCTGGCTGACCCTTGCTCTGACTCTGCCCGAGGCCAATGAACCCTGGCTGGCCGCTTTTGCGGCGGCACTGGGCGAGGGGCTCAAGGGTTTTGGCATGGCGCTGGTGGGGGGGGATACCACCCGGGGGGCGCTCAGTCTGACCCTGCAGGTGCACGGGTTGGTGCCGGCGGCGCAGGCGTTGCGGCGTGATGGGGCCCGGCCCGGAGACGGCGTCTATGTCACCGGTACCCTCGGCGATGCCATGGCCGGGCTTGATCAGCTGCAGCAGCGGCAGGCCCCGAACTCGGCGTTGCTGGGGCGTTTTTTCCGGCCTTGCGCGCGGGTGCAGGCGGGGCTGCGGCTGCGGGGCAGGGCCTCGGCCGCGGTGGATATCTCCGACGGTCTGGCTGCCGATCTGGGGCATGTTCTCGGCCGCAGCGGGGTTGGCGCCACCCTGTGGCTGGACCAGCTGCCGCTTTCAGAACCGATGCGCGACAACTACACTGCCGAGCAGGCGCAGCGCTTTGCTCTTGGCGGTGGCGAGGACTTTGAGCTGTGCTTTACCCTGCCGCCGGCGGGTGAAACCGAGCTGGGTGATCTGGGGGTGAGCTGGACCCGGATAGGAACCATCGATGCCGAGCCCGGCCTGCGTGGCCGTGATGCGGCGGGACGGATCGCGGTCCTGCCCCAGCACGGTTATCAACATTTCTGACGGGAGCTGTCGTGTCTCAACCACGCCCCAATTGGCGTAATCCGGTCCACCTGGCTGCCTTTGGTTTTGGCAGCGGTGCGCCCCGCCGTGCTCCCGGAACCTGGGGCACGCTGGCGGCATTTGCCCCCTATGCCGTGCTGGTGCAACTGTCGTTGCCCGCTTATCTGGTCGCCATTCTGGTGGCGTTTGTGATCGGTATTTACTTCTGTGACAAGACTTCTCGCGATCTGGGTGTACATGACCATGGCGGCATCGTCTGGGACGAGTTTGTGGGTCTCTGGATTACCCTGATATTGATCCCGCCGGGTTGGGGCTGGCTGTTTGCCGGCTTTGTGGTGTTTCGCTTCTTCGATATTCTCAAGCCCTGGCCAATCCGCTGGGCGGATAAGCGAGTTTCCGGCGGCTTCGGTATCATGCTGGACGACGTGCTTGCCGGGATCTATGCGCTGGCTGTACTGCAGCTGGTCGCTTACCTGCTCTAACCCGTCGCGCGGAGGTGCGAGCTATGCTTACCCTCGGGGCTGCTACCGTTGCACCTTTCTCCATTTAGCGACAGCCCGCGCCTGAGGGAGTGATGGCGCGCCGGTGAACACAGTTTTGGGTCGCCAATACCCGAGTGCGTTGGTAGAATGTTGGCGCTCAAAATTCCGAGGGCCTTTTAGTGTCAGTAGTTTTCGTTGCCTCATCCCAACTGCCCACCCCCTGGGGGGTGTTTACCATGCATGGTTTCGAAGAAACCGGCAGCGGTAAGGAACATGTGGTGCTGACACTGGGCGATGTTGCCAGCGGTGAGCCGGTGCTGGCGCGTATCCATTCGGAGTGCCTGACCGGTGATGCGTTGTTCAGTATGCGCTGTGACTGCGGTTTTCAGCTGCAGGAGGCGCTCAAGCGGATCGCTGAAGCGGGTCGTGGCGCGCTGCTCTATCTGCGTCAGGAGGGGCGGGGGATCGGCCTGCTCAACAAGATTCGCGCTTACCACCTGCAGGATGGCGGTGCCGATACCGTGGAAGCCAACGAACAGCTCGGCTTTGAAGCGGATCTGCGTGATTACAGCATGTGTCAGCCGATGCTGGACCATCTGGGTATCAAGGAGCTGTGCCTGATGACCAACAATCCGCGCAAGCTCGAGGCGATGCGCAAGTTCGGGTTGCAGGTGGTGGATCGGGTACCGCTACAGGTGGGCAAGAACCGCCACAACGAAGGTTACCTGGCCACCAAGGCCGGTAAGCTTGGTCACATGATGACCGAGTTTCATTTCAAGCCCTGATCAGGGCGACAGTCGTTCCAATCGCTGTTGGATCCGTGCGCTGATGCCGTCGGCGTCGAGTCCCAGCTCGCGTTGCAGTTCACTCACCTTGCCGTGCTCGACAAACTGATCGGGTAGTCCCAGATTGAGGCATTGGCAGTGGCTGCCAGTGGCCGCGAGCCACTCGTTGACGGCGCTGCCGGCGCCGCCGCTGATGCTGTTGTCCTCCAGAGTTACCAGCAATGAATGACTGGCCGCCAATCGGGCCAGCATTTCGCTATCCAGCGGTTTGACGAAGCGCATATCCACCAGCGTCAGATTCAGCTCGTCGGCTACCTGTCGCGCGGCCGCGAGCAGCGCGCCGAAGCTGAGCAGCGCCGCGCGCTGGCCGTCGCGCAGGTGCCGAGCTTTGCCAATGGCCATGGGCGCTGGTGCCGTGCTGCGCCCGGCGCCCGGACCTTTGCCGCGCGGATAGCGCACACAGGCGGGCCCCGAGTGCTGGTAGCCGGTGGTGAGCATGCGCTCCGCTTCGGCTTCATCGCTGGGGGTCATGATCACCAGATTGGGTACGCAGCGCAGAAAGCTGAGGTCAAAGCTGCCGTGATGGGTGGGACCGTCTTCGCCCACCAGGCCGGCGCGGTCGATGGCGAACAGGACGTCGAGATTCTGCAGCGCGACATCGTGGATCAGTTGATCATAACCGCGCTGCAGAAAGGTTGAGTAGATCGCCACCACCGGCTTGCTGCCCTGACAGGCAAGGCCTGCGGCAAAGGTGATGGCGTGTTGCTCGGCGATGGCGACGTCGAAAAAGCGTTGCGGATACGTTGCCGCGAAGTCCACCATGCCAGAGCCTTCACTCATGGCCGGGGTTATCGCCACCAGCCGCGGATCCTCCTTGGCCTGGTGGCATAGCCAATCACCGAACACTCGGGAGTAGTTGACCCCGGGAGTGGTCATCGGTGGCGCTTCGTCGGGGGCGGGTAGCTTGGTGATGGCGTGATAGCCCACCGGGTCGCGCTCGGCCGGGGCAAAGCCCTTGCCTTTGGTGGTCACTACATGCAGAAACTGCGGCCCGCGGCAGTCGCGCAGACGCTGGAGCTGCTTAATCAGTGCGTCAAGATCGTGGCCGTCCACAGGGCCGCTGTAGCTGAATTCCAGCGCTTCAAACAGCGCGGCGGTGGTGCTGGCGTCGGTGCGCTGCTTGAGGTTGCGGGCCAGATAGGTGGCCAGTCCGCCCTCGTTGGGCGAAATCGACATGTCGTTGTCGTTGAGAATTACCAGCAGGTCGGTGCCGGTGTGCGCGGCGTGGTTCAGCGCTTCGAACGCCATGCCGCCGGTGAGGGCACCGTCACCGATTACGGCCACGGTACGCTGTGGTTCGCCTTTCAGTTTGTGCGCCAGCGCCATCCCCAGCGCGGCACTGACCGAGGTGCTGGAGTGACCGGTACCGAAGCTGTCATAGGGGCTTTCGTGACGCTTGGGGAAGGGCGCCAAGCCGCCATGCTGGCGAATGCTCAGCAGGGCGTCGCGCCGACCGGTTAGCACCTTGTGGGGGTAGCACTGGTGGCCGACATCCCAGACCAGATCGTCATCCGGAGTCTGGTAAACGTAGTGCAGCGCCAGGGTCAGCTCGACGATGCCGAGCCCGGCCCCGAAGTGGCCACCGGTCTGGCCGACGGAGTAGAGGAGAAACGCGCGCAGCTCGTTCGCCAGCTGCGGTAACTGGTCTGCGGCCAACTGGCGCAACTGCTGGGGGCTGTCGATCCTGTCCAGAAGAGGCGTGCAGGGACGGGTAGCGGGTATTTCGGCGAACATGCGGTGCCCTGTCGGCAGATCAGTAGGTACGCTGAATAATATAGTCAGCCAGTTGGCGCAGGTAATCGGCGCGCTCTCCCAGCGGTGCCAGCGCGGCAACCGCCTGGTGGTGGAGCGCGGCCGCCTGCTGTTTGGCGCCGTCGAGCCCGAGCAGGGCGGGGTAGGTTGATTTGCCGCGTGCCAGGTCGGCACCCTGGGTCTTGCCCAGCTCTGCGGTGCTGCTTTCGATGTCGAGTATGTCGTCCTGAATCTGGAACGCCAGACCGATGGCTGCGGCGTACTGCTGCAGCGCTTCCAGAGCATCCTGATCAGCATGGCCGGAGGACAGACCGCCCAGTGCCACACTGGCGCTGATCAGCGCGCCGGTCTTGAGGCTGTGCATGCGCTGCAGCTGTTCAAGGCTCTGTTGTTGGGCCTCGGCGGCTATATCTACCGCCTGCCCGCCTACCATGCCACGGGCACCGCTGGCCTGGGCCAGGATGCGCAGCATTTCAATGCGGGCGTCGGCGCTTTGGTTGCGGTCGCTGGCGAGGATCTCGAAGGCCAGCGCCTGCAGGGCGTCACCGGCCAGTATGGCGGTGGCGTCATCAAAGGCTTTGTGGCAGGTGGGCTGGCCTCGGCGCAGGTCGTCATTGTCCATCGCCGGCAGGTCGTCGTGAATCAGTGAATAGGCGTGGATGCACTCCACCGCGGTGGCGGCTCCATCCGCGCGTTCATCGTCGCCGCCCAGGGCGCTGCAGGCCGCGTATACCAGCACCGGCCGCAGTCGCTTGCCGCCGTTGAGGGTGCTGTAGCGCATCGCGTCCAGCAGGCGAGGGTCGCTGTCGGTGGCCTCCAGCCACTGGCTGAGGGTGGCGTCGCAGCGGCTGCGCCAGCGGTTAATGGCAGTGGTCAGGCTCATGGGGTGTCGTCGTGCTCAAAAGTGCGTTCTTTGAGGGCGCCGTTCTGCTCCATCAGTATGCGCACTTTTTGTTCCGCCTGCTCCAGTGTTTGCTGGCATTCACGGGTGAGTTTGATCCCCTGTTCGAAGGCTTCCAGCGACGCCTCCAGCGATAGATCACCCTGCTCCATACGAGTCACCAGAGTCTCCAGTTCCGTGAGGCTCTGCTCAAAATCGGCAGCTTTGGCTTTGCGCGGCATGGCGGGTACTTCATTTAGTAGCAGGAAGGCTGCTAACACTACCTGAGCCCTTGAGACGGGTCAATTGGAACCCTTTTTCACGCCAATGGATGAAAAAAGCATGTTGGCCGGCATGACCGGTGACAGATTTTTGATATGATCGACGGGCGTTTACAGCAGCATATCGACGGAAGTCCGCTTTGCGTGGTCGGTGGCAGAGAACTTTAGGGAGGAATCGGTGGACATAGCAACGCTTGTAGGCCTGCTCGGCGCCTTCGGTATCGTGGTATCGGCGATCATTCTTGGCGGCAGCGCGGGCGTGTTCGTCAACCCGCCGTCGATGCTGATCGTGGTGGGCGGCACCCTGCTGGTGGTGTTGATGAAATTCACCCTGGCCCAGTTTATCGCCTCCCTCAAGGCTGCCGGCAAGGCGTTCATGTTCAAGTCCAGCAACGCCGAAGATCTGATCTCGGAAACCGTGGAACTGGCGGACGCGGCCCGCAAGGGTGGCCTGTTGTCGCTGGAAGAGAAAGAGGTCAGCAACGATTTCATGCAGCGGGGTATCCAGCTGCTGGTGGATGGCCACGACCCCGAGGTGGTGCGTCTGCTGCTCAACAAAGACAAGGTGCAGGCCGAAGAGCGCCACGAGGTGGCCATTGGCATGTTCAAGGCGATGGGGGATGTGGCACCGGCGATGGGGATGATCGGTACCCTGGTCGGTCTGGTGCAGATGCTCTCCAATATGGATGACCCCAAGGCGATCGGACCGGCGATGGCGGTGGCGCTGCTCACCACCCTCTACGGCGCCATTATCGCCAACATGATCGCGATTCCGATCGCCGACAAGCTGGCGACACGTAACGCCGAGGAGACCACCAACAAGGCCCTGATCATCGATGGCTTGTTGGCGATTCAGGCCGGTCAGAACCCCCGCGTGATCGAATCGATGTTGCGCAACTACCTGCCCGAAGGCAAACGCGGCTCGGCCGAAGCGGATGCCTGATTTTAGTTCGCGGAACGGTATCCTGGCATGAGTGACGAGCAGAAGTGCAAATGTCCACCACCCGGCGCGCCGGCGTGGATGGCCACCTTTGCCGACCTGATGTCGTTGTTGATGTGTTTCTTCGTGCTGCTGCTCTCTTTCTCCGAAATGGATGTGCTCAAGTTCAAGCAGTTGGCCGGCTCCATGCGCGAAGCGTTCGGGGTGCAGAACCAGATCAAGGTCAAGGATATCCCCAAGGGCACCAGTATCATTGCCCAGGAGTTCAGTCCGGGGCGGCCGGAGCCGACACCGCTCAACGAGGTGCGCCAGTTCAGCACCGAAACCGCCAAGTCCGATCTCGATGTGCGTCGCCAGGAGGGCGAATCCGATTATCTGGATCCCAAGGCGGGTGAGCTGCAGGAGCTGATCCGCAAGATGCAGGCCCAGCAGCTTGAAGATCAGTCCGAGGCCGAGCAGGATGCCATGACCATGGCGATGGCGCTCGAAGAGGAGATCGGCGAGGGCAGCGTCGATGTCGAGACCAAAGAGGGCAAGGTGATCATCCGGGTGCGGGAGAAGGGCTCCTTCGAATCCGGTGCGGCGGAACTGAATGCGGCATTCGTACCGATCATCGCCAAGATTCGTGACGTTCTGGTCAACGTTCGCGGTGCCGTGTCCGTCGAGGGACACACCGACAATATCCCCATCTCCACCGCGGAGTTCGAGTCCAACTGGGGGTTGTCCATGGCACGTGCGCTGTCGGTAGCGCAGGAGTTGTTCGCCGACCCGCGCATTGACCAGCGGCGTTATCAGGTCACCGGTTACGCCGATACCAAGCCGCTCGCCCCGAACGACAATGCGCTCAATCGCGCCCTCAATCGGCGTGTGGAGATCGTGATTCAGAAGGGCAAAGACGAAGAACTGCTCAACCGGCTGCAAGCGCTGCCTGATGGCGCCCAGAGTGTCGGCGGCGAGCTGTCCCCCCAAGAAATTTTCTGACCGGCAGCGGTCGGCTGCTAACCTTTTAATGGCGGCACCCGGTGCTGCCATAGTTGTCACATTGTGTTGCGAGAATCGGTAGCTTACCGGTACCGGTGGTAAACGGGAGAACTCTATGCTGCGTGTGTTTAATATCGAACAGGGTAGTCTGGCTGAGCAGGAACAGGGTCCGGAAGGACACTTGCTGTCGGCCCGGGGTGTCTGGGTCGATACGCACGAGCCCACTGATGAGGAGCGTGAACTGCTACAGCAGTTTCTGCGCACCGAACTGCCCGAATCGGATGATGTTGAAGAGATCGAGTCATCGGCGCGCTATTTTGTCGATGCGGCCGGGATCCATGTCCACTCCCTGTTCTTGGCCCAGAGCGAGGGCCGCCATCACACCGTTACCACCGCGTTCATCCTGCAGAAAGATCGTCTGTTCACCCTGCGTGAGGAGGAGTTGGCGGACTTTCGTCTGCTGCGGATGCGCGCGCGGCGCGGTCAGGTCGAGGTGCATTCGCCGCGTGAGCTGATGGTGGAGATCTTTGACCAGAAAGTGGAAAACCTGGCGGACCAGCTGGAGGATATCCATACCAAGCTGGAAACGGTCAGTCATCTGGTGCTGGAGGATGAAGATGCCAGCCTGGAGGACGCCATCGACCAGCTGGCCAAGCTGGAGGACAGTAACGGTAAGATCCGCCTCTGCCTGATGGACACCAAGCGTTCGGTCTCCTATTTGATGCGGCATCTGCGCAGTGATCAGGAGATGCAGGAGAACGCTCGCATCATCATGAAGGACGTTGATACCCTGATGTCCCACAACACCTTCTTGTTCGACAAGATCAACTTCCTGATGGACTCCACCCAGGGCTTCATCAACATCGAGCAGAACCAGATCATCAAGATCTTTTCTATCGCTGCGGTCACTTTCCTGCCGCCGACGCTGGTGGCCAGTATCTACGGCATGAACTTCCAATTGATGCCGGAACTCAACTGGCAGTTGGGTTACCCGTTTGCCCTGGGATTGATGGTGATATCCGGCATCTCCCCCTACCTCTATTTCAAACGCAAAGGCTGGTTGTAGCTGTTTGCGCCCGAACGCTCAGCACCAGCAGGCTTCGTCGGCTGGGTGTTTGAGTAGCTCTTCAACGTTGGCGCTCAACACTCGGTAGCCAACGTTGCCATACAGGGTCTGTCGACCCTCGTTCATGATCCAGCAGGGGCTGCCTTGCAGATTCTGGGCTCGCGCCTGCTGATAATCCGCCATCAAGGCTGCCATGGCGCGGCCGTCGTCCAGACGCTGGCGCAAAGCTTTGACGTCGATCTGCTGCTCCGCCGCGATGGCGATCAGGGTGTCGCGGTGACTGATGTCACGGGCATCGACAAAGAACGCATGACGTAGTGCCAGTGCCAGGCGGTCGGCGATCGGGCTGCCGCTCACCAGCTCGGCGGCCTTGATCAGCAAATGGGCCGGCAGGCTACTGGTGGGGCGCACCTGGCGCCAGATAGCGGGATTGACCGGTGCGGTGTCGTAGGGGGCGGCGGCGGCTTCCACATGCTCGGCAAATCCCTCGAATCCGCCGCGATCCTGCCACTGCTTCTGCAGCCGCCCGTGGGCATCGCCAAACACATCGACAAAGCGGTTGGTGATGGTTACCTGCTGGTCCCATTGCCGACCCAGCTCCTCCACCCGTTTCTGCGCGATCCAGGCCCACACACAGAGCAGATCGCTGTAGTAATCGATGGGCAGGCTCATGCGCAGGTCTCCGGGCGACAGAGGCTGTCCATGGTGTCGATCGGGCAGCTGATGACGGTGACATTGCGGTAGCCGATCCGTTGCAGCTGTTCAGCCGACAGCGTGGCACGCGCGCCGGTGGCGCAGTGAAGGTAGATCGGCAGATCCGGATCGCCGTAATGGCTGCTGAGTTTCATCTCCAGTACACCGCGGGGAATATTGATGGAGCCGTCGATGGGGCGCTCGGCAACCTCGGCGGGTTCGCGCACGTCAATCACCAGACTGTTGGGGCGCTGCGCTGCTTCGGCCAGCGCCTGTTCGGCGCTTAGCACGCGGAGGTGGGGGCGAATGGAACGGATCAGTTCGGGGATAGTGGTCAGCATGGTGCGTGCTCCTGTGGTTACCGGGGTTATTCTATTAATAAAATGCTAATATAGACAAGTCTTAAATAATGCTTATACTGGCGCCATGAAGCAGAATTTGACCGAAGATGCCATCCAGGCACGCGCCGAGCTGGAGCGCCGCGCGACCCGGGCGGAGCAGTTGCTGCGCCGCCTGGGTAATCGCCAGCGCCTGATTATTCTGTGTTTGTTGTCCGATACCGAGCTGTCGGTGGGTGAGCTTAACCGGCAAGTGGCGCTCTCTCAGTCGGCGTTGTCACAGCACCTGGCGCAACTGCGCCGTGCCGGGGTGGTGGCAACGCGGCGGGAGTCGCAAACCATCTATTACCGCTTGCGTGATCAGCGGGTGCTGTCGCTGTTGACCGCACTCTGTGATCTGGGGGCTCCGGCGGGGGGGCAGATCGATGCATAAGCCAGACTGGCTGGACCGCGTGGTGGAACGCTCGCTCGGCGGCGCGCTGCCGGCACTGATCTTTGTGATGGCGCTGCTGGCGGGGGCGATCGCGCTGCAGTGGACGCCGCGCGAGGAGGAACCGCAGATTGTGGTGCCGATGGTGGACGTCAGGGTAGCGGTGCCTGGCCTGGATGCCGAACAGGTCGAGCGTCAGGTGACCCAGCCGCTGGAAAAACTGCTGGCGCAGATACCCGGTGTCGAGCACCTCTATGCCAGCTCCTTTGCCGGCGGTGGCAACGTGACCTTGCGCTTTTTCGTCGGTGAAGACCGTGAAGACGCGCTGCTCAACACCTACAACAAGTTGTACTCCCATCAAGACCAGGTGCCGGCCATTGTCAGCCGCTGGCAGGTAAAGCCGGTAGAGGTGGACGACGTGGCCATCCTGCTGCTGGGCCTCTGGAGCAGTGAGCCGGAGCGCTATAGCGATTTCGAACTGCGGCGTGTGGCTGAGGAGTTGACCACTGGCCTGCAGGCACTGCCACAGGTGAGCGAGATTCAGCTGGTTGGCGGGCGGCCGCGCAGGGTGCAGATAGAACTGGATCCTGAGAGGTTGGCGGCGCGCCTGACCACGCCGATGGAGGTGGCTGCGGCTATCGGTCAGTCCAACCTGCGCCAGCGTGCGGGTACCTTGACCCTGGCCAACCGCGCGTTGGTGCTGGAGGGTGGTGACTTGTACACCGATCTTGAGGATCTGCGCTCGCAGGTGGTCAACGTGGTTGACGGTACTCCGGTCTATCTCCGCGATGTGGCGACCGTGGTCGATGGTCCCGCCGAGCCGTCCCGCTATACCTGGCTCGATTTTGCTGATTCCCGCCTCGGTGACGGGCGGCCGATGGTGGCGCTCAGCATCGCCAAGCAGCGGGGCAGTAATGCGGTGGCGGTTGCTGCGGCGGTGCATGCGGAGTTGGCCCGGTTGAAAGCCGATCTGTTGCCGCCGGCCATCGACGTAGCGGTGCTGCGCGACTATGGCCAGACCGCCGACGACAAGGTTGATAATCTGGTTTCCAGCCTGGCGTTCGCGGTGTTTACCGTGGTGGTGTTTATCGGCGTGTTTCTTGGTTGGCGGCCGGCGCTGGTGGTCGGACTGGCGGTGCCAATCTGCTACGGCGTCACCCTGGCACTGGATCTCTGGTTCGGTTACACCATCAACCGGGTCACCCTGTTTGCGCTGATCCTGTCGCTGGGACTGCTGGTCGATGATCCGATCACCGGGGTGGATAATATCGAGCGCTTCATGCGCGGGGGTGAAGGCAGCACCAGCGAGCGGGTAGTGGCAGCGATTCGTGAAATTCGGGTGCCGTTGGTGATGTCTACGCTGGCGATCGTCATGGCGTTTCTGCCGCTGGCCTACATCACCGGCATGATGGGGCCCTATATGGCGCCGATGGCGTTTAATGTGCCGGTCAGCGTCGGTGTCAGCACGCTGGTCGCTTTTCTGGTGACGCCCTGGCTGGCGGCGCGCCTGTTGCGCCCGAATGCCACCGCTACCGTCGCAGCGGGCTCGTCGATGGAACGGCTATACCGGGCCCTGCTGGCACCGCTGTTGCAGCGCCGTGCGCGTGCTCGCTGGTTGCTGTGGGGCGTGCTCGGATTGTTTCTGCTGGCGGCCTCACTGCCGCTGCTGCGGTTGGTGCCGCTGAAACTGCTGCCGTTCGACAACAAGAGCGAAGTGCAGGTGGTGATTGATCTGCCCGAGGGCAGCAGTCTGGAACACACCGCCGCGGTGGCACAGCGGGTATCGCTGGAGGTGCGGCGGCTGCCGGAGGTGACCGCGGTGGCCGCTTTTGTGGGTGAGCCGTCGCCGATCGATTTCAACGGCATGGTGCGTCAGTACTACCTGCGCACCCAACCCCATCAGGCCGATCTGCGCCTGACCCTGGTCGACAAGTCCGAACGTGAACACCAGTCTCACGCGGTGGTGCTGCGGCTGCGTCAGCTGCTGGCCCCGCTTAACGCTGACGGGGTGCAGGTCAAGGTGGTGGAAGTGCCGCCGGGTCCGCCGGTGATGAGCACCCTGGTGGCGGAGGTGAGCGCAGACCCGCTGGTGCCCTACGCCCGTCAGCAAGCCGCGGCGGAGTTGCTGATGGCGCGTCTGGCGGCGGAGCCGCACGTGGTTGAGATCGACTCCAGTCTGGAACAGCCGGCCGAACGGCTGCGGTTTGTGTTGGATAAGCAGAAAGCCGCGCTTTCCGGCGTCTCCACCGAGGATGCCAACCAACTGCTGGCGCTGGCCAACAGTGGCCTGATTGCCAGCTATCTGCAGCAGCCGCGTGAAGCGCGGCCGTTACCGATCGAACTACGCCTGCCTCTGGATCAGCGTAGCGATCCCGGCGACTTTGAGCGCTTGCAGTTGAAGGGGCGCGCGGGGGTGGTGCAGCAGCAAAGCAGCGGCGGCCTGGATGCCGCGCCGCAGGCGCTGGTGGCGCTAGGCGAGCTGGGAGAATTTTTGCGCCTGCCCACCGAGCCTGCCCGGCTGCGCAAGGATCAGCGGCCGGTGATCTACGTGACCGCGGAACTGAACGGCCGCACCCCGGCGGACGTTATTGCCGACCTGCATGCGGATTTGGGCGCTCCTCCGGGCGAGCCGAGTGACTGGCAGCAGCGCACCTTCCTCACGGCGGGTGCCGGTCTGGGTTGGAGCTTGCCGGCCGGGACCGATATTCACTGGACCGGCGAAGGTGAATGGCGAATTACCAAGGATGTGTTTCGGGATATGGGGTTGGCGTTCATGTTTGCGCTGGTGGCGATCTTCTTCGTGCTGCGGGCGCAGACCGGCTCGGTGGCGTTATCGCTGATTATCATGCTGGCAATTCCGCTGACGGTGATCGGTATCATGCCCGGCTTCTGGCTGCTTAACCAGTTTGGCGAGCGTGTGGTGGCCGGCGCCCCCGATCCCGTTTTGTTCACCGCTACGGCGATGATCGGGATGATTGCTTTGGCTGGTATCGTAGTGCGCAACTCGCTGATTCTGGTTGAGTTCATCTCTCAGGCGCGGGCGGCTGGTGCGGCACTCAAGGAAGCCCTGATTCAGGCCGGTGCGGTGCGTATGCGGCCGGTGCTGCTGACCGCCGGGACCACCTTACTGGGCAATCTGGTGATTATTCTGGACCCGGTGTTCAGTGGTCTGGCGCTGGCGATCATCTTCGGCATCATCGCCTCGACCCTGTTCACCCTGCTGGTGGTGCCGGTGGTTTATCTGCTGGTGTTTGATCGACCGACGGCTGCTGCTAATGAGGAGATAGATCCATGAGTCAAGCCAAGCGTATAGGGGTGCCGCTGCTGGCGGTGGCGGGGCTGTTGCTGATGGTGGCCTACATGGCGGGGATGTTCAGTGAACGTCTGGCACCGTCGCTTGAGCGACTACCGCAGGCGCTGCCGCAGGACCTGCTGCCGGTCAGGACCCTGACCCGTGAACGGATTGAAAAGGTCCCCGCCAGCGTGCAGGCCAAGCAGGCGTCGTTGATATCGTCACGGCTACTGGCCACCATCAACGCGGTGCATGTTCGCGCCGGTGATATGGTCAGGGCCGGTGATCTGCTGCTGGAACTGGATCCGCGCGATCTGCAGTCACGCCTGGCCCAAAGCCAGGATCAGGTGCGCGTGGTTGCAGCCAGGCTGCAAGAGGCACGCGCTAACCGCGAGCGGATAGAGGGTCTGTTTCAGCGCAAGCTGGTAGCTCAGGCCGATCTTGACCGGGTGCGGGCCGAGTTCGACAGTCTGACAGCGGAGCTGGACTCGGCCCGGGGGCGAGTTGAAGAGGCGCGGGCGGCGCTCAGTTATACCCGCATTGAGGCGCCCATCGACGGGCGGGTAATCGATCGTCTGGCCGAGCCCGGGGATACCGCTTCTCCCGGTGTGCCGCTGCTGTCGATCTACAATCCGGGCACGCTGCGCATCGAAGCCCGGGTGCGTGAGGAGCGCGCACTGGCGCTGCAACCCCAGCAGATCCTGAAAGTATCCGTGCCGGCGCTGCAGGTTACGCTGGACGCTACGCTGGAGGAGCTGGTGCCGAGCGCCGATCCCGGCTCGCGCAGCTTTCTGGTCAAGGCCCGGATAGCACAGGACAACCGCCTGCTGCCGGGTCTGTACGCTGAACTGCAAGTGCCTGCAGGCGAGGAAACACTGCTGCTGATTCCGCAGCAGCGGGTGGCCCGTGTCGGTCAGCTCAATCTGGTGCTGGTTTCAACTCCGGTGGGCCCGGAACGGCGCTTTGTGCGCCTCGGCGGCGAGGTGGGCGATCACTCTATCGTGCTGTCCGGGGTCGAGGCGGGCGAACCGCTGCTGCCCGTCACAGATCAACCCTAACCAGCTACACTGACCAGACTAACCAACTGGAGAACTGTCATGATCGCCGTAGGAGACAAGATACCCGCCGTTAACCTGACTTTGGTTGCCGCCGAAGGAGACGAAGTGCTGACTGCTGACGCGCTGTTTGCGGGTAAGAAAGTGGTGCTGTTTGCTGTGCCCGGCGCGTTTACCCCCACCTGCTCCCGCGCTCACTTGCCGGGTTTTGTGGTGCATGCCGACGAGATCAAAGCCAAGGGGGTGGATATGATCGCCTGTGTGGCGGTCAACGACGGCTTTGTGATGCGCGCCTGGGGTGAGCAGCAAAATGCCGAGGCCATAACCATGCTCGCCGATGGTGGTGCGGCCTTCACCAACGCCATCGGACTGACGATGGATACCGGTGATTTCGGCGGTGTGCGCTCTCAGCGTTACGCCATGATCGTCGAGGATGGCAGCGTAACCCACCTCAACGTCGAACAACCCAAGAGCTTTGAAGTCAGCAGCGCCGAGGCGATGCTGGCGCTACTGTAATCTCGCCAGCTGGCCGCCGCCTCAGCTGACGCTGTAGGTGGCGGTGCCCAGTGCGATCTCGTTACCACTTTCGTTCTTCAGGGCCATGCGGGTTACGGCGACCCGGTTGCCATGGCGAATCACGTGGGCCTCGGCTTCGAAATAGTCCCCGCGCCCCGGCATCAGGTAATCGACGCGCATATCGATGGTACTGATTTTCTGCAGCCGTTTGACCACTTCGTCGATGCCGATCGCGCTCAGCTTGTTGATGGTGCCGCTCATGGCGGCCAGTCCGCCGGCGATATCCAGCAGGGTGGCGGTGACACCGCCGTGCAGAATCTGCTGGAAGGTGTTGCCGATCAGCTCCGGCTTCATCGGCGCGCGGATCAGGGTGTGGGCGGCGGAAACATCGATCACCTCGATCCCAATCAGTTGGTGAAACGGGACCTGATGGTTGAAGTGGTCGGTTATTCCGTCAATCAGTTGCTGCTGCTCCACATTCTGCTCCTGTCTGCTTTGGGCTGGCTCGCTGTCCGGCTGCTGAAACGCTAGCCGGTGAGCGGATGGATGGCAATGACCAAACAGCTCGCCCTGCGGCTCAGAGCCCGTAGGCTTCACCCGCGCCGAGCAGGGTAAGAACACCCAGCACGGCAAAGATCAGCGCGGCGACACCGTGGACCAGTCGGGTGGGCATCTTGTGAGCGATTCTGTCACCCAATATTACAGCGGGCGCGTTAGCGATCATCATGCCCAGTGTCGTTCCGGCCACGACCCAGCCCAGTGCCTGATACTGGGCGGCCAGCGCCACGGTGGCGATCTGGGTCTTATCCCCCATCTCGGCAAGAAAAAAAGCGATCAGGGTGGTGGTGAATACGCCAAAGCGTGCCAGCTTGGCGTCCTCTTCGTCGAATTCGTCCGGCACCAGAATCCAGGCAGCCATGGCAAGAAAAGAGCCGCCCAGGATCCAGCGCAGGGTTTCGGCGCTGATCAGGGTGGTGAGCCATTGGCCGAGGGCGCCGGCAAAACCGTGATTGACCAGGGTTGCGACCAGAATCCCCCAGATGATCGGCCAGGGGCGGCGAAACTTGGCGGCCAGAATGAACGCCAGCAGCTGGGTTTTATCACCGACTTCCGCTAACGCGACAATTCCGGTGGAGACGAGAAAGGATTCCACAATTGATTCTCCGGGCCGGTTCAACACCAAAGACCACGACACCTCCCGGCCCATGCGAGGGGATCGTGGTCAAAGGTCTTGCCAAACCGAGGTCGCCTGCACCATGGCCTTCGGCCAAGTCTGTTGATACAGGCCCTTTTTTCCGGTTAAGGAGGGAAAGGAGGCTACTCCCCAATGACGAGCGCGATTCTAATCAGCGCCCGCCGCGCTGTCCAGTCCGGCGGGCGCTGGTGGCCCTGCTCAGATCGCCATGGCCAGCCGCGTACCCTGATCGATGGCGCGCTTGGCATCCAGCTCGGCCGCCTTGTCGGCACCGCCGATCAGGTGATGGGGTTTGTCGAGGCCATCAACCAGCGCCCGCAGCGGTTCCTGACCGGCACAGATCACCACGTTATCCACCGCAAGCAGCCTTGGCTCTCCGGCAATACTCAGATGCAGGCCGTGGTCGTCGATCCGCTGGTACTCACAGCCCGACAGCATCTCTACTCCTTTGGCCAGCAGCCCCGCCCGGTGCGCCCAGCCGGTGGTTTTGCCGAGGCCCGCGCCGACCTTGCTTTGTTTGCGCTGCAGCAGCCAGATCTGACGGGGCGACGGCGCGACCTCCGCGCGGACACCCTCCACGCCGCCGCGTGCTTGCAGCGACATATCCACTCCCCAGCTTTGCATAAACGCCGGAATGTCGGTGCTGGTATCAGCACCGGCGTGAGTCAGTACCTCACAGATGTCGAAACCGATGCCGCCGGCACCGATCACCGCGACCTTGTTGCCGACGGCAGTGCCGTTCATTACCTCCAGATAGCTCAGTACCTTGGGGTGGTCGACGCCGTCGATGGGCGGGGTGCGCGGCACGATGCCGGTGGCCAGAACTACCTCGTCGTAGTCGCCCTGATTGAGGCGGTCGGCATCAACTTCGGTATTGAGTCGCAGCTCGACGCCGGTCAGCTCCAGTTGACGCTGGAAGTAGCGCAGGGTCTCGTAGAACTCGCCCTTGCCAGGGATGCGCTTGGCGATATTGAACTGGCCACCGATCTCGCTCTGGCGGTCGAACAGGGTGACCCGGTGACCACGGGCCGCCGCGGTGGTGGCAAAAGCCAGCCCGGCGGGACCTGCGCCTATAACCGCCAGCTTCTTGGGTGTAGCGGTCGGCGTGGGGTTAAGCTCGGTTTCGCGACAGGCGCGTGGATTGACCAGACAGCTGGTCAGCTTGCCCTGAAAAATATGGTCCAGGCAGGCCTGATTGCAGCCGATACAGGTGTTGATTTCATCAGCGCGGCCGGCCGCCGCTTTGGCGACGAAGGCCGGGTCGGCCAGGAAGGGGCGTGCCATGGAGACCATGTCGGCGTCACCGCGTTCGAGCACCGCTTCGGCCACATCCGGCGTATTAATGCGGTTGGAGGTGATCACCGGAATGCTCAGCGCCTGTTTCACCTTGGCGGTCACCCAGGTGAATGCGGCGCGCGGCACCTTGGTGGCGATGGTGGGGATCCGTGCTTCATGCCAACCGATACCGGTGTTGATCAACGTAGCGCCGGCTTGTTCGATCGCTTGCCCGAGGGTCACAATCTCGTCGTAACTGCTGCCGCCTTCCACCAGATCCAACATCGACAGGCGGTAGATGATGATGAACTGTTCGCCCACCCGTTTGCGTACCCGCTTGACCACCTCGATGGCGAAACGGATTCGGTTCTCGTAGGCACCGCCCCAGGCGTCGTCGCGCTGGTTGGTACGGGTGACGATGAACTGGTTGATGAAGTACCCCTCGCTGCCCATGATCTCCACGCCGTCATAACCGGCCTCTTTGGCCAGCGCGGCGCACTGGGCGAAGTCTTCGATCTGCTGTTCGATCTCCGCTTCAGTGACCGCGTGGGGTTTGAACGGGTTGATCGGTGCCTGAATGGCCGAGGGGGCAATCAGCTGCGGGCTATAGGCGTAGCGACCGGTGTGCAGGATCTGCATGCAGATCTTGCCACCTTCCGTGTGCACCGCGTCAGTGACTATACGATGGGCCTCGGCATCTTCGGCGCTGGCCATCACGCTGGCGCCCGGCATCACCACGCCCTGCTGGTTGGGGGCGATGCCGCCGGTGACAATCAAACCCACACCGCCGCGGGCGCGCTCGGCGTAAAACGCGGCCATTTTTTCGTGCCCGTTGGGCAGCTCCTCCAGACCAGTGTGCATGGAGCCCATCAGGACCCGGTTCTTAAGCGTGGTAAAGCCCAGATCCAGCGGGGCCAGCAGGTGCGGGTAGGGTGTTTCGGTGGCGATAGCGGCGCTCATGATGATGATCCTGTCGAGCCGTTACGACGGCGTTTATTAGGGTTGTAGTAACTGGACGGTGTCAAGATAACGCCTCATTTTGACGCCGTCAAGATGAGGTGTAAGATGCGTCCATGAACAATCCAAAATCGAGTTACCACCACGGCGACCTACGCAGTACCCTGTTGCAAGCCGCTACCGACCTGATTCGTGAGGGCGGTGTCGAGGCACTGAGCATGCGTAAGCTGGCGGATCGTGTCGGGGTGTCGCGCACCGCCCCCTATCATCACTTCACCGATAAGCACGCGCTGCTGTCGGCACTGGCCGAGGAGGGTTTTCGCCGTTTTGAGCAGCGGCTGCAGGCAGAGGTCGGCGACTGCGCGCCGGCCGAACGGCTGGATCAGTTCGTGCGCTGTTACATGGATTTCGCCCTGGCCAGCCCCGAGACCTACAACCTGATGTTCGGCAGCGGTGTCTGGCAGGCTGGCGCGCCGACCCCGACGCTGAAGGCGGAGGCCCATGGCAGCTTTCGCCGTTATGTCGAGCGGGTGGAACAGTGGCAGGCCGAGGGGGTGCTCCCGGCAGAAGTCGATCCGTTGCGATTTGCGCAGATTAGCTGGAGCACTCTGCACGGGCTGGCGCGGCTGATGATCGACGGGATCTATGTGGATGCCCATCATCTGGAGGCGTTGCTGGATACCGCGGTTGGACTGTTTCGGCAGGCGTTGTAGCTCATTGGCGCAACCGGAAAGCGGGAACTAGACTGTGCAGGTGTTGTTTTTTTCACGAGGAGCCTGATTAACCGGGGCGTCGCACGCGTCCGCAACGAGGAGGAATCGCCATGGGATTCTTCAGCGATCTGTTTTCAAGTCATCCGAAATACCCGCCGCTTGACCTTAACAGCCACTCCGCCCAGCTGCTGGAAGAGGTCAAACCCCAACTGAAAGAGCTGGCTGGCAAAGTGTCCGACCCGCTGGAGGTGATTCCCTCCGAGCATGCGGCCTATGTCTTTATCGGCAAACCTCCGAAGAGCTTCGGTCTGGCCTGGGTGCACGACGGTGAGGTCAGCGGCCTCAATACCCTGATTGAAGAGCACGGCATGAAACCGGACGAGATCGCCCATGTGGTCGATGAGCTGCGAGAGGCCTACAAGCACTGTGATCGGGCCGAACGGTACAGTGCCGAACTGGAAGGCACCAAACTGGTGGTCACGCCGTCCGATCAGCTGGAGCACGAAGTTCACGACATCATCGATAAACTGACCCACTGACTCTTGCCACGGGGCGGGATTCACCCGCCCCGTGGCAACCGGCTCCCTTTTCTCTCCCTTTTTCCTCCCTCCTGGGTCCCATTCTTTTGGTTGCCCGCTTGCTTTAATGCGCTCATTCCCACCCGCAACTTCACCTGAACACGGAGCGCGCGATGAAATACTTTGTCCCCCTTGATGATGATCAGCTGTACCGCAGTCAGCCGTTAAAACAGTACCGGCTGGTGCCTTACGACCCCGCTCTCCATCTCAGCGCGGTGCGCAAGCGATACGCCCAAAAGAACGGTGCCCGGGCAGAGGGGAGGACGCGCGATGCCAATGGTAAGAGCTAGGGACATGATCGTGCTGGGGCTGATGCTGCTCGGGTCCCACGCGATGGCCATGGTAACGCCATCACTGGCGTCTGAGGTCCGCGCGGGGCTTTTGCTGCAGACCGACGATGGCCGCCGCTCTGCGGCGCTGCTGCAGCACACCACTGTCAGTTTCGACATCAGTGGTCTGTTGGTGCGCACCCGGGTGGAGCAGGCCTTCGTTCATCAGGGTGACGGCTGGGTCGAGGGTATCTACAGCTTTCCGCTGCCCGACGATGCGGCGGTTGACCGGCTGCGGATGCAGATCGGTGAGCGGCTGATCGAGGGCCAGATTCACGCACGCGAGGAGGCTCGCCAGCGTTATGAGCAGGCCCGCGTGCAAGGCAAACGAGCCAGTATTGTCGAGCAGCAGCGCCCCAATATCTTCACCACCTCGGTAGCCAACATCGCCCCGGGAGACAGGGTGGTTATCGCTATCGAGTATCAGCAGCGAGCCGGTTACAGCGGTGGCCGTTTCAGCTTGCGGTTTCCGCTGACACTTATGCCGCGCTACATCCCCGGTACCCCCTTGCTGCCCTCCGAGGCGCGGATTGGCGATTCCGACCAGCGACCTGCTGCGCTCATTATCGACAATCGAGCCTTTGGCTGGGCAGCCGCCACCGATCAGGTGCCGGATGCCGCTCTGATTACCCCGCCGGTGGCGGCTTCCGGTGAACCCTTAACCCATCGGGTCTCGCTCAGTGCCCGCCTGAAACCGGGCTTTGCCCTGGCGCGGGTTGAAAGCCGCTATCACCCGGTGACGGTGACGTCGATCGCGCCCGGTGAGCTGGCTATTGAACTGGCCGATGAGAGCGCCATCCCGGACCGTGACTTTGCTTTGGAGTGGGAGGCAGAGTCTGGAGCGCAGCCCGTGGCCGCGTTGCTGGAGCATGAGCAGGATGGTGCCTACTACGGCAGCCTGATGATTCTGCCCCCGGCGCCTGAAAGCGGCGCGACCCCTCTGCCCCGGTCGCTAACGCTGGTGCTCGATATATCCGGCTCCATGCATGGGGCGTCGATCACACAGGCCCGGCAAAGCCTGCAACAGGCGATCGCCGCGCTGAGGCCGCAGGACCGGTTCAATATTATCGTGTTCAACAACCGCTCTTATAGCCTGTTCGAGCGGCCCCTGGCCGCGTCGCCCGTTAACCGGATGCAAGCACTTACTTACATTGCGGGTCTGGAAGCAGAGGGCGGCACCGAAATGGCCGCAGCGATCAAGCGCGCCCTGTCCCAGCCGGAGCAGCCGGGCTATGTTGAGCAGCTGCTGTTTATCACCGACGGTGCAGTGGGCAATGAAGCGGCGCTGTTTAACCTGATCCAAGCCCGGCTCGGTCGCCAGCGGTTGTTCACCGTTGGCATCGGCTCGGCACCCAACAGTTACTTCATGCGCAAGGCGGCGCAGTTGGGGCGGGGCACCTTTACCTTCATCGGCAGCAGCGGCGAGGTGCAGCAGCGGATGGAGGCGTTGCTCGGCAAGCTCGATGCGCCGCAAATGACGGCGATCGGGATTGACAGCGACGAGGCCCTGGAACTCTACCCCGACCGCCTGCCGGACCTGTATCCCGGTGAGCCGCTGATGGTCACCTTCCGCGCCCGCCAACGACCGGGTCGGCTTACGCTGCGCGGCAGCACGGGCGAACGCCCCTGGCAGCAATCGCTGATGCTCAAGACCGGCGCTGAGAATCCTGCGATCAGCGTGCTCTGGGGCCGGGAGCGAATTGCCGCACTGATGGATGATTACCGCCAGGCCGGTGATCCTTCAGCGCGGGATGCGCTCCGCCAACAGGTGGTGGAAGCGGCGTTGGCACACCATCTGGTATCCCGGTTTACCAGTCTGGTGGCGGTGGATGTGACCCCGTCCCGTCCGGTGGGTGAGTTGCTCGCAACGCAGGTGGAAAAGAACCGCTTGCCGCATGGCACCAGCCAGCAGCAGATCTTTGGGTTGGCCAAAACCGCCACCAGCGCGCCGCTGCAGATCGCCATGGGGCTGCTGTTGCTGCTGGCGGCCTGGCTGGCTCATGCCCAGGGTAGGCGGCTGGTGAGTTGCTGTATGGCGATCAGAAAGGAGTGTGATCATGCTTAAGCGGGTCCCGTTGCTCGGTGTGGCGCTGGGTCTGGCGGGGCTTATGTTGCTGACCAACGGTGGCTGGATCTGGGCCAAAGCGCAGTTGGCCCAGCTGTTGTTGCAGCGCAGCTGGAGTGCGATGCAACAGCAGGGGCGTGAGCTCAAACCCTGGCCCTGGGCCGATACCCATGCGTTAGCCCGACTGCGCCTGCCGGCGCTCGGTGTCGACCAGCTGGTGCTGGACGGCGATAGTGGCCGCACTCTGGCTTTTGGACCGGGCTTGAACAGTAATAGTGGTCTGCCCGGGAGCAGCCGGTTAACCCTGATCAGCGGTCACCGCGATACCCATTTTCGCTTTTTGAGCCGAATCGAGTCCGGCATGGAGATAGAGGTGGAAACGCTCCAAGGACGCTGGCGCTACCGGATTGAAGCCCGTCAGGTGATCAACATTGATGAAGGGGCGGTCAGCGTATCGGACAACCGGCCCGGTCTGCTGCTGGTGACCTGCTACCCCTTTGATACGCTCGAACCGGGCGGACCGCTGCGGTTGTTGGTGTGGGCAGAACCCGCAGAGCAGGCTTTGGCCCACACCAACGACCCGGCACTATCGGCGCCACAGCCTCAGGGGCTGGACCCGGTGCGGATATGAACTTAGTGCTTGGGCTGGGTGACTTCGTAGACCGCTTCAGTGTGCTGCGCTGCTTTTCCCAGGTTGCTGGCCGGTAGCTGGGTCGCTTGAAAGGGTTCCGGCAGCAGCTGTTGCAGCTGCTCGTCGATTATTACTACGTTGCGATCACGCGGCCCGCTCTGGCATAAATTAACCGCTGCGTTGACTGCGGGGCCGAACAAGGTTTGGTACTGGTACTGAGGATGGCCGATGGTCGCTTGCTGAACGGGGCCGTAGGCCAAGCCCGCACGGAAGTAAACGCCAGTCAGGTCCTCGCCCATGGTAAGCCACTCCTGTTTGATCTGCTCAAACACACGACTCATCTCCAGCGCGGCCTCCACGGCCACTTGGGGGTGATTGTCTACCGCTTGCGGGACGTTAAAGCGCAGTAATACACCGTCCCCCATGTACTTATCCACGGTGGCGCCGTATTTGAAAGCGACACTGCAGACCCCTTCAAGGTACTCGTTGATGTGATGAATGGCGGCGGTAACGTTGAGTTGGTTAAACAGCTGCGACGAGTTGGTCAGGTCGCTAAACAGCAGCGTGGCGTACTCTGTTTTACGCACATTGTTGACGCCGAGAAGATCGCGAAAGCCCGGTTGTTCTGTGAACTCGGCCACCTTGCGTGCCAGCCGGTTGGACAGTTGCTCTACCAGCGCTAGGCAGGCGTCATCAAACTGCCCCTGCTGGCGATTCAGCAGCTGCAATACTCCTACCGCCTCGTTTCCGTCGAATAGCGGGACGCAGAGTATATCCTCGGAGTGATATCCGCTAACCGCGTCGGCCTTGGTAAAGTGATCGGGGGAAACCAGCGAGTTGGACAAAGTGAACGATTGGGCGTCGGTGAAGCATTTGCCGGCTAGACTTTTCAGTGGAATGATCTTGCGCCGCAGCTTCAGGGTTTGGTCGTTGACCGGCAGCAGTGATAGAAACACCAGGTCGGTGACCTGATCGTTGTCGCTGCGATTGGGCAGATAGACGGAACCACCGCTGGCTTGAGTCATCTGCATCAGATTGGCCAGCTCCCGATCGATTTCCGACTTCTTGGCCGATGCGGCTGCCCCGGTGCGTCGGGCAATCGACAGCTCGTCCAGCAGCAGCTTGTTGGTGGCGCGCAGGTTAGCTTGGTTCTGGTCCAGTTGATTCTTCTCGTTTTCCAGCCGTTCCAGCTTAACCTCCAGCTGCAGTTTGGTGATGTAACGGGTTACCGCCACAATCACCCCCGCGACCGATAACAGGCCGGTGACAATACCCAGTATTTCTGACCAGGCCATAACGCCACTCCTTGAACCGCTGCTCAGGTACTGACTCAGTGTAGACGGCGCGCTTGGCAAAGGCGGTGGACAAAAAAATGCCCGCTAAAGCGTTGGTGGGCTTTGCGGGCATCGGTTAGGTCGCGGTGACCTGTTGTTGGTGGAGCTGGCGGGACTTGAACCCGCGTCCAGAATGTTTCCGAACCAGTGATACTACATGCTTAGTCAGTCATTTGGTTAACCCTATGGACTCCGGCTGACAGGATTCCGTCGGGCGAGCCTGATTGGTTTTAGCGCTTTGGCTCCAGGCGAAGCCGCCGTCGCGATCCTGTATAGGATGACCTTCCGAACCCCGACCTACAGGCAAATACAGGTGGAAGGGCTTCTACTGCTGTTTAGGCAGCGAGAGCGTAGTTTTCGTCGTTTGCGACTATATGTTGGTAAGGTTGATTTACGTGATCACTTACCGCTCACGGCATGCACACAGGACATACGCACCCTGTCGAAACCAAATCAGCCCCGGAAACCGGTTTTGTTGGGCAGGTGGGTTACCTGTAACGCTTAGGACCGACATTGTGGCAGAAAATTCCTGCCGCGAACATCAGTGCCTGTTCATAATCCGTTGTTTCTGGCGATTCCAGTCGCGATCTTTCTCGGTATCGCGCTTGTCGTGCTGGCGTTTGCCCTTGGCCAGGGCTATTTCACACTTCACCTTGGAGCCTTTCCAGTACAGCGCCAGCGCGATGCAGGTGTGGCCTTTCTGTTCGGTAGCAGCGAACAGTTTGGCCAGCTCGCGCCGGTGCAGCAGCAGCTTGCGATCACGGGTGGGATCGGCCACTACATGCGTACAGGCGGTCTGCAGCGGGCTGATATGGGCGCCCACGAGCCAAGCCTCCTGATTCTGGAGGATGACGTAGGAGTCCACCAGCTGCGCTTTTCCGGCCCGCAGGC
Organism: Motiliproteus sediminis; assembly: GCF_017912535.1. Lineage (GTDB taxonomy): Bacteria > Pseudomonadota > Gammaproteobacteria > Pseudomonadales > Balneatricaceae > Motiliproteus > Motiliproteus sediminis. Next base: position 425,578 of record NZ_JAERQK010000002.1, on the reverse strand, counting down.
TTTTGACTTCCCAGCCGGCCAACGCCATACCCGCCTCGAAGGTCTCTTCGATGTGATAGTCGAAGCGGGCCTTTTTGTTGAGCGCGATGGTGCCGCTGCCGGTACCTTTTTTCTTTGCTTTTGCCATGGGCGGCGATTATATAGAGGCGCTGGTGCGAAAGCGAGATGCGGCTTCGCCTTCGTGGCGGTTGTGTCAGCCGGTCGGTCCGGTACAATGCGCCCTTTTTTATCCAAGCAGATGATTTTTTATGCAGGAACGGCAGTCGATACACGGTTCTTGGGCGAGCCGCTGGACCTTTATTCTGGCCGCAACGGGGTCATCCGTCGGTCTCGGTAACATCTGGAAGTTCCCCTACATTACCGGCGAGAACGGTGGTGGCGCCTTTGTGCTGGTCTATCTCGCCTGTATCGCGGCCGTGGGGATTCCCATCTTTATGGCTGAAGTGGTGGTGGGGCGCCGAGGTCGCCAGAGCCCGATCCACTCCATGCGTGATGTAGCGCTGGAGGCGGGACGCGATCCGCGTTGGTCCTGGCTGGGCTGGATGGGCGCGCTGGCAGGCTTCATGATCTTTGCCTTTTACAGCGTGGTTTCCGGTTGGGTGCTGGCGTATGTGTTTCATACCCTGAACGGTACCTTCAACGGCGCCGGCAGCGAGGCGGTGGGCGCAGTGTTTGACGGTATGCTGGGCGATCCGACCACGCTGACCCTGTGGCACACTATCTTTGTGGCGATGGTGATGGTGGTGCTGTCCCGGGGTATCAGCAAGGGGTTGGAGCAGGCGATCCGCATCATGATGCCGTCGTTGTTCGTGCTGGTGTTGCTGCTGTTGATGTATGCGCTGACCACCGGTTCCTTCGGGCGTGGCGTGGAGTTTCTGTTTGCGGCTGATTTCTCCAAGTTGAGCTGGAACTCGGTGCTGGTAGCGCTGGGTCATGCGTTCTTCACCCTCAGCCTGGGGATGGGGGCGATGATGGTTTATGGCTCTTACATGCCCAAAAATGCCTCCATTGCCGGTACTGCCATGATCGTCGCGGGTCTGGATACCTTGGTGGCGCTGGCCGCGGGGATGGCGATCTTTCCGCTGGTGTTTGCCAACCAGCTCGATCCCGGTGCCGGTCCCGGCCTGATGTTCGTGACGCTGCCGGTGGCCTTTGGCGGGATGCCCGGCGGACAGGTGTTCGGCTTCCTGTTCTTTCTGATGGTGTCGATTGCCGCCTGGAGTTCAGCGGTATCGCTGATGGAGCCGGCGGTGGCTTGGATGGTGGAGCGCTTTCCCGTCAGTCGTAACCAGGCCTGTCTGGTGCTGGGCGCCGGTGGTTGGGTGCTGGGTCTGGGCGCGCTGGCGTCGTTCAATATCGGTGCCGACTGGCTGCTGTTCGGGATGAACTTCTTTGATTTCCTTGATTTTGTCACCGCCAACCTGTTGCTGCCGCTGGGTGGGCTGCTGACGGCGCTGTTTGTCGGCTGGTGGCTGCCGGCGCGTATCAGTCGTGACGAGATGAGCAGGGATAACGCTGCGGGTTACTCCCTGTGGCTTTTGCTGGTGCGATTTATCGCCCCGGTGGCGGTTCTGGTAGTATTTGTAGCGAATCTTTACAGCAAGTTCGCAGCATAAGGGGCGTTTTGATGACACAGGTAGATCGCAGTGCGCTGGTTCTGCATTCGGCGCGGCAGATGTTCGACCTGGTCAACGATGTGAAAAGTTACCCCGGTTTTCTGCCTTGGTGTTCCGGGGCCGAGATCATAAGCGCCGGTGAAGAGGAGATGGTAGCCAAGCTTAAGGTCGCCAAGGCGGGCTTCAAGTACAGCTTTACCACCCGTAACCGGCTGGAGGCACCTGACCGTATCCACATGGAGCTGGTGGAAGGGCCGTTTAGCTCGCTGGCGGGGTACTGGACGTTCACCCCATTGAGTGAGGACGCGTGCAAAGTGAGCCTGAGTCTCAGTTTTGATTTTGCCGGCAAGCTTACCGGTATGGCGATGGGAAAAGTGTTCAATCAGATCGCGGTGGCGATGGTCGACGCGTTTTGCCGTCAGGCCGACCAGCGCTACGGAGGTTAGTACCATGATTCAGGTCGAGGTCGCTTATGCGCTGCCCCACGATCAGAAGATCGTCAAGCTGAAGGTAGAAGAGGGCTGTACGGTATATGAGGCGGCTGTGCGCTCGAAGTTGAAAGATCATTTCCCCGAGATCGACCTGAACAGTGCGCCGATGGGGATCTTCGGCAAGGCGGTGCGTAACCCCAAAGGTGAGCTGATCCGTGAGGGGCAGCGGGTTGAGATCTACCGGCCGCTGTTGATCGATCCCAAGGCTGCGCGAGCGAATCGTGCAGCGAAGGTGAAAGCTGAAAAAAAGGCCGCTGACTAACGGCCTGTTGTCTCGCTGTTGCTACTCAGGGTTGGGGGCGGAAATCGCCGCTGAGGCGACTCAGCTTGTCGTCGTCGAAGTACAGGGTCAGACGTTGTTGCTGACGCTCTCCGCCACCCTCTTGCAGGGTATAGAGATAATCCCAGCGGTCCTGATGGAAGGTGTCCGTGACGGCCGGCGTGCCGAGCACAAAACGCACCTGGCTGCGGCTCATGCCGGGGCGCAGCTGGTCAACTTGCTCCTGAGTAATGACGTTGCCCTGCTGGATGTCGATTTTGTGCACTCCGGGAAAGAAGGAGCAGCCGGCCAGTGTCAGGGCGAGAATGCTAATAATAACCTTTTGCATTTGTAAACAGCTTCCACTATCGCGCGAAATCGGGATAATACAGCAATACTAAGCATAAGCTAAGAGTTCAGAGTGGCCCCTATGACGGTTGAAAATCAGGAGTTGCGCAAGGCAGGTCTTAAGGTGACCCTGCCGCGAGTCAAGATCTACCAGATCCTCGAACGTGCCGGTGAAGGTGATCACTGGAGCGCAGAAGATATCTACAAGATCCTGATGGAGTCCGGTGATGATGTGGGTCTGGCGACCGTCTATAGGGTGTTGACCCAGTTTGAAGCTGCCGGTCTGGTGGTGCGCCATCACTTTGAGGGCGGGCACTCGGTATTCGAGCTGGCGGCTGACGAGAAGCACGACCATATCGTCTGCGTTAAGTGTGGCCGGGTGAAGGAGTTCAGTGATCCTGAGCTCAAGCGCCGTCAGGACCAGATTGCTAAGGAGCTGGGTTTTACCATCTCTGATCGCACCCTCTATCTCTACGGGGAGTGTGATGGCGGTTGCGAGAAGTAACCGCTGGTTCAAGCGTTAAAAGCCGGGCTGAGCCCGGCTTTTTTTGTGGGTACTGGCTGGATTAACGTAGAGCCAGCATCTCTTCGGCGTGGTCCAGCGAGCGCTGGGTGATTTCAATACCACCGAGCATGCGGGCCACCTCTTGCACCCGGGCCTGTTGGTCAAGCGCTTCGACCCGCGAGTAGCTGTCGTTGTTGGCGCTTTGCTTGCTCACGTAGAGGTGGTGATGGCCGCGGGCAGCAACCTGGGGTTGATGGGTGACGCAGAGAACCTGGCAGCGCTCGCCCAGTTGGCATAGCAGGCGCCCGACCACTTCGGCGATGGCCCCGCCGATACCCACATCCACCTCATCAAAGGCCAGCACTGGTGTGGCGCTGGTTTTGGCGGTGACCACCTGGATGGCGAGACTGATGCGTGACAGCTCACCGCCGGAGGCGATCTTTGCCAGCGCCTTGGGCGGGTTGCCGGGGTTGGTGCTGATCAGGAATTCAATCTCCTCCAGCCCTCCGGGGCCCGGGTCACGCTCGTTCAGGCGGGTTTCGAAGCGGGCGTTGCTCATCCCAAGCTCGGTCAGTTGGTCGTTGATCTGCTGGTTCAGGGCGGCGGCAGCGTCGCGTCGGCGTGTCGTGAGCTGGTCGGCCAGTTGGCGGTACTGCTGTTCGGCGGCGTCGGCTTCGGCGTTCAAGGCTTCAATGGCGGCTTCCGGCTGCTCCAGGCTATCCAGTTCGTCGGCCAGACTCTGGTGCAGTGCGGGCAGCTCTTCCGGTGCGACCCGGTGCTTGCGTGCGACCTGCAACAACAGGCTGAGGCGCTCGTCGACCTCCTGCAGGCGCTGGGGATCGAGTTCGATTCGGTCCAGGTAGCGGGCCAGTTCTGCGGAGGCTTCTTCGACTTGGATCAGCGCGCTGCTCAGCAACTCGTTAACGTTGTTGAGTTCGGCGGAATCGATCTGCAGGTCTGCCAGGCAGTGCAGGCTCTGGTTGAGCAGGCTGGCGCAGCTGCCTTCTTCACCCTCGGTGATCCACTGGCGCACCCCTTCGCCGCTCTGCAGCAGTTCACCGGCGTTGGCCAGCTCGCGCTGTTCGGTTTCCAGTTGCTGCAGTTCCCCCTCGGTCGGCGAGAGCTGGTCCAGCTCCTCGACCTGGTAGCTCAGCAGTTGAATCCGGGCGCTCTGATCGTCGGCGTTCTGTTGAACCTGGGCCAACTGCTTGGTCAGGCCGCGCCAGTGGCGAAAATGCTCGCGCAGCTCGTTGGCGTCGTTGTCGAGACCCGCGTAGGCGTCCAGTAGTGGGCCGTGATTGTCGCGTTTGAGCAGGCGTTGGTGTTCGTGCTGGCCGTGGATCTCGATCAGTAGCTCGCCCAGTTCGCGCAGGTGCTGCAGGGGGCTGGGTTGGCCGTTGATAAACGCCCGCGAGCGGCCGTTGCGGCTGATCACCCGGCGCAGGATGCAGTCATCGCTCTGGTCGAGGGCGTGCTCCTGCAGCCAGAGCCGTGCCCCCTGCAAGGTGCTTAGATCAAAGCTGGCGCTGATGTCGGCGCGGTCACAGCCCTGGCGGATCATGTCGCTGTCAGCGCGGTCACCTAGGGCCAGGCCCAGGGCGTCGAGCATGATCGATTTGCCAGCACCGGTTTCGCCGCTAATCACGGTCATGCCGGTGTCCAGCTCCAGTTCCAACTGGTCGATAAGGGTGAAGTCGCGGATGCTGAGATGGGTAAGCATAAGGGGGCGCCTGCACTGTGGTGTCTGTGTATTTATACAGTAGTTTTGGGGTTCTCGCCAGCGATTCAAAAGCCATGCGTAACGGGGGGTAAAAAACCGCTTGAAACGGATGGCATCATCCCCATATAGGGGAGTCAGATCGATTTGATGCTCGGATTTCACCCGATATTTGGAGGCGTAAATGGCGAACGACAAGAAAACTCAGGCAGCACAGCCGGAGACGGAGGCAGACGTAGTGCAGCCCGAAACCGCAGAGACGGCCGCGGCTGAGGAAGCGGTTGCCGGGAACGAGGATTCTGTCGGCGTAGATCAGTTGCAGGCGGAGCTGGAGAAGGCTCAAGCCGCGCTGAAAGAAGCTGAGGAGCAGGTGCTGCGGGCGCGTGCCGATGCCCAGAATATTCGCCGGCGAGCTGAGCAGGATGTGGAAAAAGCGCACAAGTTTGCGCTGGAGAAGTTCGCCAACGAGCTACTGCCGGTGGTAGATAACCTGGAGCGCGGGCTCGAGTCTGCGGGCCAGGAAAATGTTGCGGTCGAAGCGATCCGCGAGGGGGTTGAGATGACCCTGGGGATGTTCCAGAGCGCGCTGGGTAAGTTCAATGTTGAAGCGCTCGACCCTGCCGGTGCAGCCTTTGATCCCCAGCATCATCAGGCGATGTCGATGGTGGAAAGCCCCGATGCGGCCCCCAATACCGTGCTGCACGTGATGCAGAAAGGTTACCTGCTCAACGGTCGTCTGCTGCGCCCGGCGATGGTGGTGGTAGCCAAGGCGCCGGCTGGGCAGGCGACATCGATCGACGAAAAGGCTTGAAACCCTGATTTTCGAACCAATATAGAGACCAAGATTCACGAATTTGTCGGCCCGGGTCCCGATTCCGGTGCCGAACATGACCAAACCTGGAGAAAGCAATGGGCAAAGTAATTGGCATCGACTTGGGTACCACCAACTCCTGTGTGGCGATCCTGGATGGCGACAAAACCAAAGTTATCGAAAACGCTGAGGGCGATCGCACTACGCCTTCCATTATCGCTTATACCGATGACGATGAGATTCTGGTTGGCCAGTCTGCCAAGCGTCAGGCGGTAACCAACCCCAACAACACCCTGTTTGCCATCAAGCGTTTGATCGGCCGTCGTTTCAAAGACGACGTGGTGCAGAAAGATATCAAGATGGTGCCCTACAAAATCATCGAAGCCGACAACGGCGACGCTTGGGTTGACGTAAAGGGCAAGAAGCTGGCTCCGCCGCAGATCTCTGCCGAAACCCTGAAGAAGATGAAGAAAACCGCCGAAGATTTCCTCGGCGAGAAAGTGACCGAAGCGGTAATCACTGTACCGGCCTACTTCAACGACTCCCAGCGTCAGGCGACCAAAGACGCCGGTAAGATCGCGGGTCTGGAAGTCAAGCGGATCATCAACGAGCCGACCGCGGCCGCTCTGGCCTACGGCATGGACAAGCAACGCGGTGATCGTACCGTCGCGGTTTATGACCTGGGTGGTGGTACTTTTGATATCTCCATCATCGAGATCGCCGACATGGATGGCGAGCACCAGTTCGAGGTGCTGTCCACCAACGGTGACACTTTCCTCGGTGGTGAGGACTTTGACCTGCGTGTGATCGAATATCTGGCCGAGTCCTTCAAGAAGGATACCGGCATCGATCTGCACAACGACCCGCTGGCGCTGCAACGCCTGAAAGAGGGCGCAGAGAAGGCCAAGGTTGAACTGTCCAGCTCGCAGCAGACTGACGTTAACCTGCCCTACATCACCGCAGATGCCAGTGGCCCCAAACACCTTAACGTCAAACTGACCCGCGCCAAGCTGGAGTCGCTGGTTGAAGAGCTGGTTACCCGTTCGCTGGCACCCTGTGAGCAGGCGCTGAAAGACGCAGGCCTGTCCACGTCCGAGATCGACGACGTGATTCTGGTCGGCGGCCAGACCCGGATGCCGCTGGTGCAGCAGAAGGTGAAAGAGTTCTTTGGCAAAGAGGCGCGCAAGGACGTAAACCCCGACGAAGCGGTTGCCATTGGCGCGGCGATTCAGGGTGCGGTGCTTTCCGGTGACGTCAAAGACGTGCTGCTGCTGGACGTAACCCCGCTGACTCTGGGTATCGAAACCATGGGTGGCGTTGCGACGCCGCTGATCGAGAAGAACACCACCATCCCGACCAAGAAATCGCAGGTGTTCTCGACCGCTGACGACAACCAGACCGCGGTAACCATTCACGTGGTTCAGGGTGAGCGCAAGCAGGCGGCGCAGAACAAGTCGCTGGGGCGTTTTGACCTGGCCGATATTCCGCCGGCGCCGCGTGGTATGCCGCAGATCGAGGTCAGCTTCGACATCGACGCCAACGGTATCCTCAACGTGTCCGCCAAGGACAAGGCCACCGGCAAGGAACAGTCCATCGTCATCAAGGCTTCCTCCGGTCTGTCCGATGAGGAGATCGAAAAGATGGTGGCGGACGCCGAGGCGCACTCCGCCGAGGACAAGAAGTTCGAAGAGCTGGTCACAGTGCGCAACGCTGCCGATGGTATGATCCACACCAGCAAGAAGACGCTGGAAGAGGCGGGCGACAAGGCAACCGCGGACGAAAAAGCGGCGATCGAAAAGGCGATCGAAGAGCTGGAAGAAGCCCTCAAGGGCGACGACAAGGATGCCATCGAGGCCAAGACCACCGCGCTGACCGAAGCGGTTTCAACTGTAGCTCAGAAGATGTACGCCGAAGCGCAGCAGCAGGCTGAAGCAGAAGGTGCCGAGCAGCAGGCTGACAGCGGTGCTTCGGACGACGCGGTAGACGCCGAGTTTGAAGAGGTGAAAGACGACAAGAAGTAATGCTTGTCGCCTGAACTCATCATACTGACGCAACGCGGGAGACTCTCCCGCGTTTGCGGTTAAGTCTGCGGGCCTTCGGCCCGGGCTGATTTAAGACAACGGACCCGTTATGTCGAAGAGAGATTACTACGAAGTTCTGGGGGTTTCCCGTGACGCCTCTGATCGCGATATCAAGAAGGCGTATCGCCAGGCGGCGATGAAACACCACCCGGATCGCAACCCTGGCGATAAAACGTCGGAAGAGAAGTTCAAGGAGGCCAATGAGGCCTACGAAGTGCTTTCCGACGCGCAGAAGAAGGCGGCGTACGACCAGTATGGCCATGCCGGTGTTGATCCCAACTCCGGTGGCTTCGGTGGCGGCGGTGGTTTCCAGGGTGGTGGTTTTGGCGACATCTTCGGCGATGTATTCGGCGATATCTTCGGCGGCGGAGGCGGTGGCGGTGGTCGTCGTTCGCGCGTTCAGCGCGGCGCTGATCTGCGCTACAACATGGAGCTGGATCTGGAGGAAGCGGTCCGCGGGGTCGAGAAGAAAATTCGTATCCCGACGCTGGTTGCATGTAAGAAGTGTTCCGGCACCGGTGCCAAAGAGGGCTCCAAGCCCAAGCAGTGTACTACCTGTGGCGGTGTCGGCCAGGTGCGGATGCAACAGGGCTTCTTTTCGGTTCAGCAAACCTGTCCCGCCTGTCACGGTGAAGGCTCTATTGTCACTGACCCCTGTGGTGATTGTCGCGGCCGTGGTCGGGTCGAGGAGACCAAGACCCTGTCGGTGAAAATTCCGGCGGGGGTTGATACCGGTGATCGTATTCGTCTGTCCGGCGAAGGCGAGGCGGGTACCCACGGCGGCCCGGCGGGCGATCTGTTTGTGCAGGTGGCGGTGCGCAAGCACGCGATCTTCGAGCGCGACGGGCGCAATCTCTACTGCGAAGTGCCGATCAGCTTTGTCGACGCGGCCCTGGGCGGCGAACTGGAAGTGCCGACTCTGGATGGTCGGGTGAAACTGAAAGTTCCGGAAGAGACCCAAAGCGGCAAGATGTTCCGTCTGCGCGGCAAGGGGGTGACTCCGGTGCGCGGTGGCCCAGCTGGCGATCTGCTGTGTCGGGTATTGGTGGAAACACCGGTCAACCTCAACAGTCGTCAGAAAGAGCTGCTGCGTGAATTCCAGTCCAGTCTGGATGAAAAGTACGCCAAGCACTCCCCCAAGAAGACCAGCTTCTTCGACGGGGTGAAGAAATTTTTCGAAGATATCTAGAGATGTTGCGGTAAAACAACGTGATATCAAGCGGCCTGCGGGCCGCTTTTGCGTTCAGGGGCAGAGGATGATCGGGCAGTTGTCCGCCTGAGGTTGACTCACGGGTTTGCTCGCGTTGCCCAGTTCGTTCAGGCTGTCGAGCAACCGGGCATCGCTCGGGTCGTACCTTAAGCCGCAGTGCAGTGAGGCAATCGCCTGCCCATCGCACCCGATACGCTCCAGTGCGTAGGCTTGGTTGTTCCAAGCGCTGGTATTGGCTAAGTCCAGCCTCAGGGCCTGCTGATAGTGGCTTAGCGCTAGGGCAGGGCTGCCCGCGCTGTAGTCGGCGTTGGCTCGCGCGATCCAACCATCGACGAATTCAGGCCACTGGGTGGTCAGGCTGCGGTAGCCCTGTTGCGCGCTGGACAGCTGTCCGACCTGCTCCAGCTGCAGGGTGGCCCGCAACCAGGACTTGGCGGTGGCCGTGGCGGGCGGTTGGGTCGGCGAGGTAACCACCAGTGCCCAGCGTTGGGCGCGGCTCCAGCTTTGTTCGAATAGTGCCAGGGGGCGGCGCAGTGCCCTGTTTTCGCCGGAATGTAGAATAATGGCCTGCTGCTCGCGATCGTAACCGACCGCCACGGCGTAGTGCCAGCGGGGAAGCATGTCCAGGCCGAGATTCTGCAGTACCAGCACCGGGTTGCCGGCGGCCAGCTCCTGCAGCAGCGCACCCAGCTCTGGCGGGAGCGGAAAGGGCTGTAACCCGGCGGCACGGGTCGCCGCAATCAGGTCGCTTTGCAGGCTGCCGCCACGCTGCGCCAGATAAACGCTTTGGCGCAGCTGCTCCGGGTTGGTGTCTATCTGGCGAAAGTTAAGCACGGCGGCCAGTGCTGCCGGGCCGCACTGGTCGGTAGTCTGGGGGTAAAACGGCACCCCGCTAACCAGCGACGATGGCTGGTCGAGCAAGCCGCTCTCTCGTAGCTGGGTGGTTTGTGGGGCGCTGGTACAGCCGGTCAGCATGGCGGCCAACAGCGCCGCCAGCCATAGCCTGTTCATAGGTCAGTGTTTTACCGGGTGGATGAACGGGAAGATGTCGGTGGCACCGATCACATCGGTGACGACGAAGACAATAAACACCACCAGTGCGATACCCAGCACACCCGATCCGGCGGGCAGCTCTTCAAGCTTGCCATTGATCGCGGCCAGCTCATCGGTTGTCAGGTGGTTGATGCGCTGGTCCAGTGTGGCCGGGTCGGCGCCCAGTGCCAGCAGTTGGTCGCGGACGTCGTCGCGAGCCAGCAGTTGTTTCAGTTGCTGGCGCTGTTCGTCCATCTGGCTGTGTCCGAACAGAGTGCTGTTGTCGACCATCGCTGCGTTCGCGGCCGGCAGCGTGGCGAACAGCAAGGAGAAAGAGGTAGCAAGGGCAAGAAGCTGACGGGAAAAACGATGCATGGTGATCTCCTGTTGAGTTGTGCCTGAGACAGTATAAGCGAAGCGTGCCCCTGGGCTGGAAAGCGCCAGCTAAGGGTTTATAGATACGCAGCGAATGCGTGCCGGAAGCACGCGCCCCTTAGTGGCGCTTGATGTGACAACACCTCAGGCGCTCAGTTCTTCCCGCGTGGACTAACCTGCGCAAGCCGAATCTGTATAATGGCCGCCATTGGGCAGTATTGAGTGTGGAGACAAGCTATGACACGCATCGCGGTGACCGGCGCAGCCGGACGGATGGGTAAGAACCTGTTGCAGGCCGTAGTGGCGGCAGAGGGTGTTGAGCTGGGCGCGGCTATTGTAAACCCGAGCAGCAGCCTGGTGGGGGTCGATGTCGGCGAGTTGATTGGTGTCGGCAAGCTCGGCGTGCCGGCTTCCGGGAGCCTGGCGGCGGTAGTTGATCAGTTCGATGTGCTGATTGACTTCACCACCATCGAACTGACACTGGCCAATCTGGCGTTCTGTTGCCAGCACGGCAAGCAGATTGTGATTGGTACTACCGGTTTCAACGATGCGCAGAAGCAGCAGATTGCCGCGGCAGGTGAATCGGTTGGTGTGGTGTTTGCGCCCAACATGAGCGTGGGAGTGAACCTCTGCTTCAAGCTGCTGGAAGTGGCCGCCAAAGTGCTGAACGAGGATTACGACATCGAGGTGATCGAGGCGCACCATCGCCACAAAGTGGATTCGCCATCGGGCACTGCGCTGCGCTTGGGCGAGGTGGTGGCTGAAGCGCTTGGTCGCGATCTGTCCGAGTGTGCGGTCTACGGCCGCGAAGGCCAGATTGGCGCCCGTCCCGCCGGGGAGATCGGGTTTGCCACCGTGCGTGCTGGTGATGTGGTGGGGGATCACACCGTGCTGTTTGCCACCGAAGGTGAACGGGTAGAGATTACCCACAAGGCCAGCAGCCGGATGACCTTTGCCAAAGGTGCGGTGCGTGCTGCAGCGTGGTTGCAGCAGCATCACAAGGGGCAGTTCGATATGCAGGACGTGTTGGGGCTGCGCTGAGTTCGCGACTGGGTAGTGCGCTGATAGAAGCCGGTTTTTACCGGCTTTTTTTGTTTCCGGCTGGTTTTTTTCGAGGCAGCAACTATAACCACTTGTACCACCCCCATTACTGCGTGGTTCGTTTGTCCGGCGGCTGTCCGTATCAGACGACCCGCGTGACAAGTTCGAGGCCGGTAGTGGCAGCAAGGGGGGCTGTCGGGGTGCGGCAGCGTGACTACAAGGAGAGCGTTTATGAGAAAACTGGTATTGGTTTCCGCGGCTTCGGCTCTGCTGTCGCTGCCGCTGCAGGTGCTGGCTCATGGGAGTTGTACAGAGGGCGATTTGGATCACTGTGCCTATTGGCATGACAGCAGTGGCGTTTATGCCAAAGACAGTGACGGTGACTGTGTCCGCACCGGGCGTTGGACCAAGGGCACCCAGGTTGAAGGCTGTGACGAGATCATGAAACCGATGATGGCGGCACCGGAGCCGGTTGATTCGGACGGTGACGGTGTTGTTGACGCCCAGGATCAGTGCCCGAACACCCCCAGGGGGGTTGAGGTTGATGCCGTGGGCTGTCCGCTGGATAGCGATGGCGATGGCGTGGCCGATTATATGGACCAGTGTCCGGGCACCGCGCCGGGTGTCGCGGTTGACGACAAGGGGTGTGAACTGCAGACGATGAAAACCGTCTCGGTTAGCCTGAACGTGCAGTTTGCCAACAACTCAGCTGAAGTGACGTCGGCGTATGCGACCCAGATGGAGGCGCTGGCTTATGTGCTGAAAGCGGATCCGGACACCAGAGTCACTATTCACGGACACACCGATAGCCAGGGCGCTGCGGCCTATAATCAGGATCTGTCCCAGCGCCGAGCGGATGCGGTCAAGCAGTACATGGTGGATAACTACGGTGTCGACGCCGGTCAGCTAGAAGCTGTGGGTCATGGCGAGAGCGACCCGATCGCCGACAATAGTACCCGCGAGGGGCGTGCCAAGAACCGTCGTGTCGAGGCCGAGGTGAGCGGTATGGTTAAAAACTAGCTCGTTACCCTTCCAGGCATGGCCGCGGCGGTTAACGTCGCGGCTTTTTTTTTGGCGCCGCAGCAAGTTGGTGAGTGCCAATTGGCGCTGGAATCGATGCGGCTATTCCGGTAATATGCAGCCAATTTGGCCGACAGAAAGTCGCCAGGAAAAATCTTCCTGAAAAAGCGGGATGCGGATGATCGGTTCGCATCTCGCTTTTTTGCAGATAACGGCCAGCTTTTTATCAGGTTACAGCGCATTTCGGGGGAAATAACATTGAGCAAACCAGCCATTCTGGCCTTGGCGGACGGATCCGTCTTCAAGGGTGTGGCCATCGGTGCAGACGGACAAACCAGCGGCGAAGTGGTTTTCAACACTTCCATGACCGGCTATCAGGAGATACTCACCGATCCCTCCTACGCCCGTCAGATCGTCACTCTGACCTATCCCCATATCGGTAATACCGGTACCAACAGTGAAGACGAGGAGTCCAGTCGCATCTGGTCAGCGGGCCTGGTCATCCGTGACCTGCCGTTGCTGTCGAGCAACTGGCGCCAGGAAAAGTCGCTGGATCAATACCTGCGCGATAACAACATCATCGGCATTGCCGATATTGATACCCGTCGCCTGACCCGCATCCTGCGCGAGAAGGGCTCGCAGAACGGGTGCATCATGGCGGGTGACGCAATCGATGAGGCTGCCGCCATTGCCGCAGCACAGGCGTTTCCCGGTCTCAAGGGTATGGACCTCGCCAAAGAGGTGACTACCAACGAAACCTATCAGTGGACAGAGTCCACCTGGCAGCGCGGCGTCGGCCACCCTACCCCCGAGGGTGAGCAGCCCTACCACGTGGTGGCTTATGACTTCGGCGTCAAGCGCAACATCCTGCGGATGTTGGTGGAGCGCGGTTGCAAACTGACCGTGGTGCCGGCCAAGACTCCGGCTGCGGATGTGTTGGCGATGAATCCTGACGGCGTGTTCCTTTCCAACGGCCCTGGCGACCCAGAGCCCTGCACCTATGCCATCGAGGCGATTCAGCAGGTGCTGGAAACCGAACTGCCGGTGTTTGGCATCTGTCTGGGGCACCAACTGCTGGCGCTGGCCAGTGGCGCGCAGACGATCAAGATGAAGTTTGGCCATCACGGTGCCAACCATCCGGTGCAGGATATTGATCAGGGCACGGTGATGATCACCAGCCAGAATCACGGCTTCGCTGTGGACGAAGCGACTCTGCCGACCAACCTGCGTGCCACGCACAAATCACTGTTTGACGGCTCGCTGCAGGGCATTGAGCGTACCGACAAGTCGGCGTTCAGTTTCCAGGGGCATCCGGAAGCCAGCCCCGGGCCGCGTGACGTGGCGCCGCTGTTCGACCGCTTTATCGACGCCATGCAGGCGCGTCGCTGATCACCAGCGAACGGGATGTGCGGTGCCAGTCACCGCACCGTCAGAGAACGAATTACTATCGGTTTTGATCCATGCCAAAACGTACAGACATTGAAAGCATCCTTATTCTCGGTGCCGGCCCCATCATCATCGGCCAGGCGTGTGAATTTGACTACTCCGGCGCCCAGGCGTGTAAGGCGCTGCGCGAAGAGGGCTACCGCGTCATTCTGGTGAACTCCAATCCGGCCACCATCATGACCGATCCGACCATGGCCGATGCGACCTATATCGAGCCGATTAACTGGAAGACCGTCACCAAGATCATTGAAAAAGAGCGCCCCGATGCGGTGCTGCCCACCATGGGCGGCCAGACGGCGCTCAACTGCGCCCTGGACCTGGCCCGTGAAGGGGTGCTGGAGAAGTACGGTGTCGAGATGATCGGCGCCACCGCCGATGCCATCGACAAGGCCGAAGACCGCGACCGTTTCGACAAGGCGATGAAGAGCATCGGCCTTGAGTGTCCGCGCGCGGCGATTGCCCATAGCATGGAAGAGGCGCTGCAGGTACAGGCATCATTGGGCTTCCCCTGCATCATCCGCCCCAGCTTTACCATGGGCGGCTCTGGTGGCGGTATTGCCTACAACAAAGAGGAGTTCGTGGAGATCTGCGAGCGCGGCCTGGAGCTGTCGCCCACCAACGAACTGCTGATCGACGAATCCCTGATCGGCTGGAAAGAGTATGAGATGGAGGTGGTTCGCGATAAGAACGACAACTGCATCATCGTCTGCTCGATCGAAAACTTCGACGCCATGGGTGTGCACACCGGCGACTCCATCACCGTGGCGCCCGCTCAAACCCTGACCGATAAAGAGTATCAGGTGATGCGGGACGCCTCGCTGGCGGTATTGCGCGAGATCGGTGTCGAGACTGGCGGTTCCAACGTCCAGTTCGGCATGTGCCCCACTACCGGCCGTATGGTGGTGATCGAGATGAACCCGCGGGTGTCGCGCTCCTCTGCACTGGCTTCCAAGGCGACCGGCTTCCCGATCGCCAAAGTGGCTGCCAAGCTAGCGGTGGGTTACACCCTGGATGAGCTGCAGAACGAGATCACCGGTGGCCGCACGCCCGCGTCGTTTGAGCCCTCCATCGACTATGTCGTGACCAAGATCCCGCGGTTCGCCTTCGAGAAGTTTCCGCAGGCCAACGACCGCCTGACTACCCAGATGAAGTCTGTGGGCGAGGTGATGGCGATCGGCCGGACCATTCAGGAATCGATGCAGAAAGCCCTGCGCGGGCTGGAGGTCGGGGTCAATGGTCTGGATCCGGTGCTGGATCTTAACGACGAAGAGGCCCGCGATCAGCTGATGCGCGAGTTGAAGGATCCGGGTTCCGATCGCATCTGGTATATCGGCGATGCCTTCCGTGCCGGCATGAGTGTTGATGAGCTGTACAAGATCACCGGTGTAGATCCCTGGTTCCTGGTGCAGCTGGAAGACCTGATTAAAGAGGAGGCCAAGGTTGCCAAGCTGGGTGCTGCCGACCTCAATAAAGAGTTAGTTTACCGCCTCAAGCGCAAGGGCTTCTCTGACGCTCGTCTGGCCGAATTGCTGGGCGTGTCCGAAAAAGAGTTCCGCAAGCGCCGCCACGCGCTGGGCGTGCGTCCGGTTTACAAGCGGGTGGACACCTGCGCCGCCGAGTTTGCCACCGATACCGCGTACATGTACTCCACCTACGAGGAGGAGTGTGAAGCCAATCCCTCCAGCCGCGACAAGATCATGGTACTGGGTGGTGGTCCCAACCGCATCGGCCAGGGGATCGAGTTCGACTACTGCTGCGTACATGCTGCGCTGGCGATGCGTGAAGACGGTTACGAGACCATCATGGTCAACTGTAATCCCGAGACGGTATCCACCGATTACGATACCTCTGACCGGCTGTTCTTTGAGCCGGTGACGCTGGAAGATGTGCTTGAGATCGTCAATGTTGAAAAGCCCAAGGGTGTGATCGTCCAGTATGGCGGTCAGACCCCGCTGAAGCTGGCCGTGGCGCTGGAAGCGGCCGGCGTGCCAATCATCGGTACCAGCCCTGAAGCTATCGACCGTGCCGAGGACCGCGAACGGTTCCAGCAGATGATTCAGAAACTGGAGCTCAAGCAGCCGGAAAATGCCACCGTGCGCTCGCTGGAAGAGGCGGTCGTGAAGGCCGAACAGATTGGCTATCCGATGGTGGTGCGCCCCTCCTACGTGCTGGGTGGCCGGGCGATGGAGATCGTTTACAACGAGGACGAACTGCGTCGCTACATGAACGAGGCGGTGCAGGTTTCCAACGACGCACCGGTACTGTTGGATCGCTTCCTGTCCGCCGCCATCGAGGTCGATATTGACGCCGTTTGCGATGGTGAACGCGTCGTTATCGGCGCGATCATGCAGCATATCGAACAGTGTGGTGTGCACTCCGGTGACTCTGCCTGCTCCCTGCCGCCCTATAACCTGGCCAAAGAGGTTCAGGACCAGATGCGTGACATGGTTGCGGCCATGGCCATGGAGCTGGGTGTGGTGGGCTTGATGAATACTCAGCTGGCCTATCAGGATGGTGAGATTTACGTCATCGAGGTGAACCCGCGCGCGTCGCGTACCGTGCCCTTCGTTTCCAAGTGCATCGGAACTTCGTTGGCCAAGATCGCGGCTCGCGTGATGGCGGGTACGAGCCTGGAAGCGCAGAACTTCACCCAGGAGATTGTACCCAGCTACTTCAGCGTCAAAGAAGCGGTGTTCCCGTTCAACAAGTTCCCGGGCGTCGACCCGATCCTTGGTCCGGAGATGAAGTCTACCGGTGAAGTCATGGGTGTCGGTGACACCTTCGGTGAGGCGTTCTGGAAAGCCCACGTGGGTACCGGCGAGAAGATGCCTTCCACTGGCAAGGCGTTTATCAGCGTTCGTGACGTCGACAAGGACGGCGTGGTTGCTGTTGCTCGTGATCTGGTGGCGCTCGGCTTCGAACTGGTGGCGACCGAAGGAACCCACACTCTGCTGAGCGAGAATGGCATTGCGTCGGAGCGGGTCAACAAGGTTAACGAGGGGCGCCCCAATATCGTCGACATGATCAAGAACGACGAGATCGTGTATGTGGTCAATACCACCGAAGGGCGCCGTGCGATCGCCGATTCCGCGGCTATCCGTCGCTCTGCGCTGCAGCATAAAATCCCCTACACCACCACCTTGGCCGGTGCCGTGGCGGAGGTTGCGGCAATGCAGTTTGGTGAAGAGAAACAGGTTCGGCGTTTGCAGGATCTGCACGCCGGAATCAGTGCAGGTAATCAGCTATGAAGAAGATCCCGATGACCGTAGCGGGGGAGAAGCGCCTCCGCGAAGAGCTCAATACGCTGAAAACTGTCGAACGTCCGCGCATTATCCAAGCGATCGCCGACGCGCGGGAGCACGGCGATCTGAAAGAGAACGCCGAGTATCATGCTGCGCGTGAGCAGCAGGGCTTTGCCGAAGGTCGGATCAAGGAGATCGAGAGCAAACTGTCGTTGGCTCAGGTGATCGATGTCACTGCGATTCCCCATAGTGGGAAGGTGATTTTTGGCACCACGGTTGATCTGATCAATCTGGGTACTGACGAAGAGGTGAGCTATCAAATCGTTGGTGACGACGAGGCCGACCTCAAGTTGAAGAAGATTTCAGTTAATTCACCTATCGCACGTGCGCTGATCGGCAAAGAGGAAGGCGACGAGGTCGTGGTGCAAACACCGGGTGGCGAGGTTGAGTTTGAAATCGCCCAGGTGCATCATCGTTAACTGATGCTGCGTTAAAAAAGCCGGGCATGCCCGGCTTTTTTGTGCCCGATTGAGCCGGAGAACAGAGATGAGCGGTAAATTATCGAGCCAGGAGTGCGACCGTCTGTTGGTGGGGCTGCAGCAACTGTCGGCCACGGCATTCCCCAAGCGTTGCGCCAACTGCGGTGCGATTTATGCCAGCCCTGAGGAGTTTGTCCAGCACACCGATACGCCGGTAACCGGTCGTTCGGTCAAGGCGGTGGACGACGAGGAGGAGGGGCGGTTTCTTGAGCTGTATCGCAATTGCCGCTGCGGTTCTACCCTTATGGATCTGTTCTCCGACCGCCGTATGGACCAACCGCAAAGCAACGTGTCGCGGGCTTGTTTCGAACGTTTGCTCCGGCAGCTACAGGCGCACGGCATGGGCAAGGCGGATGCACGCGAGCAGCTGTTGCAGCTGATGCGCGGCGAACCGGCGGCGGATATCGAACGTCTGGGGATCCGGGTGCACCCTTGAAGCGCTGACGGCAATTGGCTGTCTATAGTGTTAAGCAGGGGTTGATGGGGAGCAGCGGTGACGGACACGCAAGATGATGTGGCAAGACAGCTGTCGGAGTCGATGGTTGAGGCTGATTTTCTTTGGCGGGAGATCGGCGTCGGTGATCGGGTCATGGTGGAGCACGCCTATGATGAAGCAGGGGTGGAGCTACTGACTCCCGGTCGCGCCTATCAGGTGATTGCCAAGCCGGTGTCCGAGTCCGGCGTGCTGACCCTGCTGGTCGAGAGCAATCTGCCTGAGCATCTGGTCACCCTCTATCCGCAGCACGTGGCGAGCTATGATGCCAGTGGGCGCATCCTGTTGAGTTGAAACCCGTTTGTGGTGACTATAGCTGCATGCCGGATGTGATTGCTGGCCGTCGACGTGATCATAACCCTGACTGTTTAACGGAACTCTTTGCCTTAACGAAAGCCCAATCGGGGATAAGCACACCGTGCTACAGGAGACACCTATGAACCGCCTTCATTATCTCGTGCTGGCCGCCGCACTCCCGCTTACCCTGAGTGGCTGTCTGTCCAACCCTACCAACCTGCAGCAAGACACCTATAGCGCTGCCGAGGCGCAGCGGGCGACCTCCATCCAGCGTGGCGTTATTTTGACCGTCGAAGAGGTGGCGGTTAAAGATGGCGGAACGGCGGGTGGGCAGCTGGTCGGTGCCATTATTGGTGCCGGTTTGGGGCATCAGGTTGGCGGTGGCTCCGGTCAGGACTGGGCCACGGCGGGCGGTGCGTTGGTAGGGGGCATGGTGGGGGATAAGGCCACCTCTTACAACGAGAAAGCCTTCGCCTATATTGTTGAGCTGCGAAATGGCCGTACGGTTCAGGTGGTGCAGCAGGGAGCGCAGATGCTGCCCAACACCCCGGTGTTCGTCAAATACCTGTCCGGTGGGCGGGCGGTATTGCAGCTCGATACCAGTCAGCAGCAGATCTACGATCGTACCCACGAAACCCAGTATCGCGACTAGACCGCGGGGTCGAACAGGCCGGACGTGCCGGCTTGCTCCTTACCCGAAGGCGCGGCTGGCTGTTGAGCTGCAGCGCGTTCTTGGCCATAGTGCGCAGGTGACTGATACTAGGGACCTTCCCCGCTATGCTGGATCCGATTAACTGTAAAATTATCAAAACGCTGCAGGACGATGCCCGGATATCCTTTGCTGAGCTGGGCAAGCGTGTGCACCTGTCGGCTCCGGCGGTAGCGGAGCGTGTGCGCAAGCTAGAAGCCGCCGGTGTGATACGTGGCTACCGAGCCGACATCGACCTGGACAAGTTGGGATACCCCATTGTGGCACTGGTGCAGTGCCGGGTGTTTCGTGCCAAAGAGAAGCAGTTCAAGCAGCTGGTGCTCGACAGCGATGAAGTAATCGAGTGCTATAACGTCACTGGCGAGCAGGCCTTTATCGTCAAGGTGGCGGCACCCACCATGCCGATGTTGGACGACGTGCTGGAGCGTTTCTGTACCCTCAGTGATACCAATACCATGGTGGTGCTGTCCAAACCCCGCGACCGGGTATTACCGGGCAGCTTTGTGGACGCTGCCGGGCGCTGATTTACCCCGCTGCCGGCAGTGCCTGTTGGCGCGTTTTGGCGGGCCATTGACTGATCAGCATGCCGGCCAGCATCAGCGCGCAGCCGGTCAGCTCACGACTTCCCAGCGACTCGCCCAGTAACAGCCAGCCGCCGATGACCGCGAACACCGCTTCCAAAGATAGAATCAGTGCGGTGATGCTGGGTTCGACCTTGCGCTGGGCGATGATCTGCAAGGTAAAGGCGATACCGCTGGAGGCGACTCCGGCGTAAACAAGCGACAGCCAGGCGTTGCCAAAGTCCCCCAGTTGCGGCGTCTCCAGCCAGAGCGCGATGGCGGTGGCCCACAGGCTGGCGACGACAAACTGCCAGATGGCCAGGCTGATGGCGTCTACTTTGGGCGATAGCCAGCCAATCACCAGTACATGGGCGGTCCAGAACAGGGCGCCGATCAGTACCTGCAGGTCGCCACGGTTGATACTGAAATCAGGCCCGATAGACAAACTGTAAAGTCCGGCAACCGCCAGCGCCACGCCGGCCCAGGTATGTGGCCGGGGGCGTTGGCCGAGCACGAAGCCGACCAACGGCACCATGACGATATACATGCCGGTAATAAAGCCAGCGTTGCCCGCGGTGGTATCGACCAAGCCCATCTGCTGACAGGCGAATCCTCCGAACATGATGCTACCCGCCAGCGCGCCGCCCAGCCACAAAGGGCGCCCCCCGGGCTGTCGCCGCTTGCCCATCAGAAGCCACAGCGGCACCAGAGACAGTGCTCCCAGAGCCAGTCGCGCGGCGTTAAAGCTGTGGGGGCCGAGATGATCCATGCCCGCACTTTGGGCAACAAAGGCGAATCCCCAGATGGCGGCAACGGCAAACAGCATCAGATGAGAGAGACCAAACAGCGGCATGGTGGTGTCCGTCGGCAGTGAGTGTGGACGCTATTGTAGGGCGGGCGGCGCGGGTTTTAGCAGGGTAATGCGAAGGAAATGATGGCTGTAGCCCTGTTGTTTGGGCTTAATTGATCGCCTTGGCCTTTGAATCGAAGGCCAAGGCGATTCGGAGGTTAATCCAGCTGGAAACGGTGGGTAAGCTGCTGCAGCTCGGTCGCCTTGTGAGCTACTTGCTGACTGGTATCGACAATGCTGTCTACCTGGCGGGCGCTATCGTTCACCGCCCCGGAGATCTCCTCCATATTGGCGGCCATCTCCTTGACGGTGCTGGAGAGCTGCTCGATTGCGACGGCGATCTGGTCGGTGCCCGAAGAGGCGCTTGCCACCTGCTGCTCGATCTGGGCAACCGCCTCTGCGGCGCTGGCCCCATGGGCATTGCCCTGCTCGGCACGCTCTTTGCCCGCTTCAATGGCGCTAACCGCATCGCGCGTGCCTTGTTGCAGGCTGTGGACAATTTCGGTGATTTCGTCGGAGGCCTGTACCGTCTTCTCTGCCAGTGCGCGTACCTCGTCGGCAACCACAGCAAAACCACGGCCGGCTTCACCGGCTCGGGCCGCCTCGATGGCCGCGTTCAGAGCCAGCAGATTGGTCTGCTCGGCGACGCCTCGAATAACCTCGATCACCATGTCGATTCGTTCGGTTCGTTGACCGAGTTCAGCCATCTGCCCCGCCGTATTGCTGACAGTCTCCGCCACGTCGCCCAGTGCTCGCAGGGCGCGGGAGATCACCTGGCTGCCATCGGTGGCCGCTTGCTTGGCCTGATCGGTCGCTTCGTTGACCTGATGCGTGGTTTGGGCGACTTCCGATACCGTTGCGCTCATCTGCTCGGTGGCTGCCGCGAGAGAGGTGGCCTTTTCTGCGACCTGTTGGTTACCTCGGGCGATGCTGTCCACCGAACCGGAG
Source organism: Motiliproteus sediminis (assembly GCF_017912535.1). Taxonomy (GTDB): domain Bacteria; phylum Pseudomonadota; class Gammaproteobacteria; order Pseudomonadales; family Balneatricaceae; genus Motiliproteus; species Motiliproteus sediminis. The sequence goes on along the minus strand of NZ_JAERQK010000002.1, from coordinate 403,988 downwards.
AGACTGTCCGACATGCTGCTGAGCTCGCTACTGCTGCTGCTCAGATGACCCACCACAGATTTCAGACCGTCACTCATCTGGTTGACCGAACGTGCCAGATCGCCGAACTCATCCCGTCGGCTACTTTCCAGTTGGACCCGGAGGTCACCCGCGGCCACCCGGCTGAGGGCCGTGTTGGTGGCCGCGAAGCCGCGGTTGGCCGCCCGTCCGGTCGTCACCAGCAGCAGTGCGATCAGAACCAGCGCCAGGCTGCCGGTGCCAATAATCATCGGCTGGGCGCGACTGGCGGCCATTTCTGCATGCTGGGAGGCTTGCACCATCAGCTGATCTTCAATCAGACGCTCCAGCTCGCCGCTGATCGCGATCAGTTCGCTGACCTCCTGGCGGAGCTCCTTCTCCAGCGTGACCAGTTCGCCATAGCCGGCGCTCAGTTGGGTGAACTGGGCTTGGTACTGATCGGTCAGGGTGACGTATTTGTCGAAGTCGAAATCCACCAGGTCCTTGCGCAGTTGCGCCAGCGCGTCGAGTGCAGCGCTGGCGTTGGCCGGGTCGGCGGACAATAGAAAGTCTTTCTCGTGCTGGCGCACGGTCTGGAATACCCCCGCCAATCCAGAGAAGTTGGATACCCCTTGGTTCAGATCTTCAGCGGTACGATTAAGTTGCCCCAGCAGTCCATCGGCGGGGGTCAGTCCGAACTCTTTTTTCAGCACTACCCAGCGGCGCAGATCAGTGACGTGTCGATCCAGAGCATTCAGTATCGGCGGCAGTGAGTCGTGTACCCGGGGCTCCTGGGCCGCCTTGGCCGAAGCCTCAAGATTGCCACGGTATTCACCGGCCACGGCTTCTATCTGGGTCTCAAGTTGGGCGACGGTGTCCGGCGCGAGCCGGCTGCCGATCTCGCGAGCGGCGTAGAGCTCTATCTGCAGCTCCATGCTGCTGTCGGCGACCTCGCGAAGGCTGTTGAGGTGATTCTGGGCTTTGAGGATGGCGTTCATCGCTACCAATGATGTGATGGCCAGCGCGCCGGTACAGAGTACGGCGATCAGAATGACCAGCGATATTTTTCTTTTAAAGGTCAGGGTCATGCGAACTCCATGGAAACCGCTAACGCAAATTAGCGAGTGCTGAAAAGGTACCGGAAATTTAGCACAACGGCTATCGGGTGAGCAGATCAGGAGGGCAGGAAGAGCAAATGCCGGCGCGGGCCTCAAGCCCGCGCGGCGGAGGGGCGGGTTTAATGAACTGCGTGGCTGACGCCGAGGCGGCAACCGTTGGCGCTGATCTCAGCCTTCCAGCGCATCCAGCGCATGAAGTCGACGAGGCTCCGCCACAGCAATGCCAGTTGAGTCGGTTGTTCGGGGTGGCCATCAAAGGCACCCATCGCCTGTAGTTCGCGGTTAATTCGACGGTCGTCGTCGGCCAGACCGGTGTAGCTGATCGGGTTCATGGGAGTTCTCCAGTAATTAACGGCGCCATTATAGCGCTGCATGCTGCGTTGCACTATGAGCTAGATCAGGGCGCGCCGACGATCGTGTCGCTGACGGCGTTCCTGTCCAACGGACGCTGTTATTTGGTGGTAGGTGCGATCCAGATGGGTGCGTCGATCGCCGCTGCGACGATCTTCATGGTGCTTGAAGCGGCAATTGCACTGGCTGCAGTCGCAGTTCTCAAGCGGCAGGGTGGGTGATTCACGCGACAGAAAACGATGTCCACGGGCGTTGTGGGCGGCGCTGCACGCATTAGCGCTGGCGAGTACTTCAACCGCATGCCAGCGCGACTTCGGCGCCTTCTTTGCTGGCGCTGAGCGCTGCTTTGCTGAGGGTTGCCGACGCCACAGCCAAACCAGCGCGGCGGCAACGGCGAGAGCGGTGAGGATCTCCATAGGGCTGTCCTTACCAGCTTTGGGCCCAACAGGGGCTGGCCGGTAACAGGAAGGTTAGCTTAAAAACGATAGTCTTATTTCTATAGCTAAAAGCTATCGAATTATTTTTTTTAATCAATTTAACAACAGGGATGCTTGCTCGTATTCTGATCTCGAGTTCGAGGCTAACCCTAACAACTGACTATGGAGATCAACATGTCCTCATACATTAACACTGAGATTAAGCCGTTTAACGCGACCGCTTTCCACAACGGCGAGTTTGTGCCGGTTTCTGACGAAGCCCTCAAAGGCAAGTGGTCCATCCTGTTCTTCTACCCGGCGGACTTCACCTTTGTGTGCCCCACTGAGCTTGGCGACCTGGCGGACAACTACGCCGAGTTTCAGCGCATGGGTGTAGAGATCTATGCGGTATCCACCGATACCCACTTTACCCACAAGGCCTGGCATGACAGCTCCGAGACCATCGGCAAGATCCAGTTCCCGATGATTGGTGATCCAACCGGCCAGCTGACTCGCAATTTTGACGTCATGATCGAAGAAGCCGGACTGGCCGAGCGGGGTACGTTCGTGATCGACCCCGACGGCAAGATCCAGATTGTCGAGATCACCGCCGGCGGTATCGGGCGCGATGCCAGTGAACTGCTGCGCAAGGTCAAAGCAGCGCAGTATGTCGCGGCGCACCCGGGTGAGGTGTGCCCGGCGAAGTGGAAAGAGGGTGAGGCGACCCTGGCTCCCTCGCTGGACCTGGTCGGCAAGATCTAACGGCTGCCTGCTGCTACCGCTCCGCCGAGTCGGGGCGGTAGCTGTTACCAGGTGTTAACGCTCAAATTTAGAAGGACACGCCCATGTTAGACGCAACGTTAAAGCAACAGTTGGACACCTATCTGCAGAAGATCGTCGCGCCGATCACCCTCAGCGTGTCCAGCGATGAAAGTCCCAAGGGGCAAGAGTTGACGGCACTGGCCGGCGAGATTGCTGCGCTGTCGGCACAAATTACCGTGGAAGCCGTGGCGGACACGCGCACCCCCAGTCTGGGCGTGGGCTTGGCCGGTCACGTGCCGCGCATCCGCTTCGCGGGTATTCCGCTGGGTCATGAGTTTACCTCGTTGGTGCTGGCGCTGTTGCAGAGCAGCGGTTATCCGGCGCGGGCGGACGAAGCTCTGCAGCAGCAGATTCGCGCGCTCGAGGGGGACTACCACTTTGAAACCTATGTGTCGCTCTCTTGCCAGAACTGCCCTGATGTGGTCCAGGCGCTGAATCTGATGGCGACACTCAATCCCAATATCAGCCACGTGATGATCGATGGTGCGCTGTATCAGGACGAGGTCGAGCGGCGCAACGTCATGGCGGTCCCCTCGGTCTATCTGAACGGTGAGCTATTTGGTAATGGCCGCATGAGCTTGGAGGAGATCGTCGCCCGGCTCGATAGCGGATCGTCGGAGAAGAGCGCCGCCGAACTGAACGAGCGTGCGCCTTACGATCTGCTGGTAGTCGGTGGTGGGCCCGCTGGTGCAGCGGCCGCGATCTACGCCGCCCGTAAGGGCATTCGTACCGGAGTGGTGGCCGAGCGCTTCGGCGGCCAGGTGGCCGATACGGTCGGTATCGAGAACTTTATCGCCACGCCCTATACCGAGGGTCCGAAGCTGGTGGCCAGCCTGGAGGAGCACGTCAAGAGTTACGCGGTTGAGGTGATCACCAATCAGCGGGCAGCGTCGCTGGAGCGTGATGAGTTGATCCGAGTGGGGCTGGAGAGCGGCGCGACCCTGTCAGCGCGTGCGGTGGTGTTGGCTACGGGTGCCCGCTGGCGAGAACTGAACGTGCCGGGCGAGCAGCAGTATCGGGGCAAAGGGGTTGCCTACTGTCCACACTGCGACGGTCCGCTGTTTAAAGGCAAACGCGTGGCGGTGGTTGGTGGCGGCAACTCGGGTATTGAAGCGGCGATCGATCTGGCGGGTATCGTTGAGCATGTCACGGTGCTGGAGTTTGCCGACAGCTTGCGTGCCGACGAAGTCTTGCTGCGCAAGGCACGTTCGCTGGCCAACGTTGATATCATCGCCAGCGCGCAAACTACCGAGGTGCTGGGCGACGGTACCCGAGTAACCGGCATGCAGTACACCGATCGCAGCAGCGGCGAAAGCCACACTCTGGATGTTGCTGGTATCTTTGTGCAGATCGGGCTGATGCCGAACACCGAGTGGCTGCGAGAGGGTGCGGTCGAGCTGACCCGCTTTGGTGAAATCGAGATCGACAGCCGCGGTGCCACGTCGATGGCCGGGGTGTTTGCCGCCGGAGACGTGACCACCGTACCATTCAAGCAGATCATCATCGCTATGGGCGGCGGGGCCACAGCCGCACTAGGGGCGTTTGACCACTTGATCCGCAGTGCTGAACCGGACGCTGACGAGAGCTCGCAGGCTGCTTAACGGTGCTCGACAAAAAAAAGCCGCCCCTCAAGGGCGGCTTTTACTTTAATTTAGATTCTATCCTCGGCGTAGCCGAAAAAGAGTTCCAGCTCGAAAGTCAGGATCGGCTCCAGGCGAAAGTTATTGTCGCGGGTAAAGAACAGCTCCGGTGCGATCTTGCCGTACAGCCAGTTCTTGTAGAGCTGGTGGCGGTACTCGGTACGGATCCAGTAGTCGCGGGTCTGGGTACGTGGGCGGGTGTCGCCGCTGACGCCGATTTGATGTTGAAACGCTGAACGGTGGGTCAGGCTTTGGTGCAATGACAGTGCTTGGTAGAGCTCCCAGTTGTCGTCGCGGTCGATAAACTGGCCCGCGGTGCTGGACTGGAAGGTGAGTCGTTCAGTGAGGGGGCGGAAAAAATCTACACTGGTTTCGGCCCGGAACCGCTCCTCGTGAAAGTAGGAAAACTTCTGCTGCAGGATGGTCTGCCAGTTGTCAGGCAGTTCGATAACTCGCGAGAAGTTGGCGCGCGCATAGGGGTTGAGCGGAATATGTAGCCGAATGCCGACGTTGTAGTCGCTCTTCCAGTGGCGCCCCAGCTCACTCAGGTAGCCCAGCCCGACCACGGTGGTGTTCTCCAGGTCGCGCCGGGAGCTGGACGCCGGCCCTTGGTCGCGCCGGCGGTTACTGATCGATTCGAAGTCGTCCGGGTCGCTGTCAAAGGTCAGCCTGAGCTGATTTTTTGTATGGGGTAGCTTGAGCTTGGCCTTGATATCGGCATCAAAGTTGCGCTCGCCGCCTTTCTCAAGGCGTTCACGCATGCGCACCCGCACGTAGCTTTCGTTCACTAGCGGTTCGGTGATGTCGTCGCGAGCGATGTAGCCGTCAATCCCCGCAGCAGAGTTTAATACTACCTCAGACAGATCGTCGCGCTGAGTTTCCAGCCAAGCCCCGGTGATACTCAGCCAGCCCGGTTCGGTGGTGTTTGGGGTGGTGTCGGCGCAAACAGGCAGCGCCAGCAGCGACAGCAGCAGCCCCGCAAGCCGGGGCTTGGATAACCTATCCATATGAAGTCCGTCATATCCTTGCCAGAAGGAACGTACCATGCGCTAAATCGGGGGGCTTAGTAAAGTATTGCCGCTGGATGGCGATGTTGCTGGCGCGTTTGCCGGATTGCGGCCAGGCACCGTGAGGCGGGCATAAAAACGGCAATGCCCCGAAATCGCGAGGCATTGATGCATGGTACCAGTGGGCGGACTCGAACCGCCACGCCCGTGAAGGCAACGGATTTTGAATCCGTCGTGTCTACCAATTTCACCACACTGGCATCAAAAGAGCGTGCTATTATAAGCGCCTTTCTCAACAGGTCAATCGCGATCGGGCGCTGATTTCAGTCGGTGCCTTCGGGCTGCGATCAGAGGCCGTTTCCGGTAAGCTAGGCGGCTTTTTTTGGGCCGTTGCGATGCAGAGTTCCATGCGCGTTAAAGATTTCACTTTTGATCTACCTGATCGGTTGATTGCCCGCTATCCCACCGAGGAACGCAGCGGCAGCCGGCTGTTGTGCCTCGACGGTAACAGTGGTGAGTTGCAGCACACCCAGTTTCGCGAACTGTTGGAGCGGGTGCGCCCTGGCGACCTGATGGTGTTCAACAACACCCGGGTGATTCCGGCGCGAATGTTTGGCGTTAAGGCTAGTGGCGGCAAGATTGAGCTGCTGGTGGAACGGATTGTCGACGAACATAACGTGCTAGCGCATATTCGTGCCAGCAAAGCGCCCAAACCAGGTACCGCGCTGACGCTGGAGGGCGTCTGCCCGGCCGAAGTGACGGGTCGGCAGGAGTCACTGTTTGAGGTCCGCTTTGGCGGTGATCGAACGGTGCTGCAATGGCTGGAGCAAGTGGGCCATATGCCGCTGCCACCCTATATTGATCGCGCCGACCAGTTGTCTGACCGCGAGCGTTACCAGACCGTTTATAGCGAACGCCCCGGCGCGGTGGCGGCGCCCACCGCCGGATTGCACTTTGATGATGCGCTGCTGGCGGCGCTGCGAGACAAGGGGGTGGAACAGGCGTTCGTGACTCTGCATGTGGGCGCGGGCACCTTTCAGCCGGTACGGGTCGACACCATCGCCGAACACAAGATGCATGCCGAACAGATTGAGGTGACCGCCGCGGTGGTGGACAAAGTGAGGGCGACGCGGGCTCGCGGTGGCCGGGTGATCGCGGTGGGTACCACCAGTGTGCGCTGCCTCGAAAGCGCGGCCCGCGATGGTGAACTCAAACCCTATACCGGTGATACCGACATCTTTATTTACCCGGGCTATCGCTGGCAGGTGGTCGATGCGCTGGTCACCAACTTTCACCTGCCGGAATCGACCCTGCTGATGCTGGTCAGCAGCTTTGCCGGCACCGCGCATGTGCGCCATGCCTATGAGGAGGCTGTGCGCCAGCAATACCGTTTTTTCAGTTACGGCGACGCCATGTTTATTACTCGGCGCACGCTTGACGAGGAGTAGATCGTGTCTCGTGAATGTTTTATGAGCTTTGACCTGTTGGCGACTGACGGCAAAGCCCGGCGTGGCCGGCTTAGCTTTCCCCGCGGGGTGGTGGAGACGCCGGCCTTCATGCCGGTGGGTACCTACGGCACCGTCAAGGGGATGCTGCCCCGGGATATCGTCGATACAGGGGCGCAGATTATTCTGGGGAATACCTTCCATTTGATGCTGCGCCCGGGTACCCAGGTGGTCCGTGAGCACGGCGATCTGCATGACTTTATCCAGTGGCAGGGGCCGATCCTGACCGATTCCGGTGGTTTTCAGGTGTTCAGCCTGGGGGCGATGCGCAAGATCACTGAAGAGGGCGTCAAGTTTCAGTCGCCGGTGGACGGCTCCAGGGTGGAGTTGACTCCGGAACGCTCGATGGAGGTTCAGCGCGAGCTGGGATCCGATATCGTGATGATCTTTGATGAGTGCACACCTTATCCGGCCACGGAGCAGCAGGCGGCGGATTCCATGCGCCTGTCACTGCGCTGGGCGCGGCGCTCCAAGGATGCTCACGGCGACAACCCCTCGGCGCTGTTTGGGATCGTGCAGGGGGGGATGTACGAATCGCTGCGTGAAGAGTCGCTCACGGGTCTGGCCGATATCGGCTTTGATGGTTACGCCATTGGCGGATTGTCGGTGGGTGAGCCCAAAGCGGATATGTTGCGGATTCTGGACCACACCGCGCCCAGACTGCCCGAGGATCGGCCACGTTATTTGATGGGGGTTGGGCGCCCTGAGGACCTGGTTGAAGGCGTGCGTCGCGGGGTGGATATGTTCGACTGCGTAATGCCGACCCGCAACGCCCGCAACGGCCACCTGTTCACCTCCGAAGGGGTGGTGAAAATCCGTAATGCCGGTCATCGTCACGACACCGGCCCGCTTGACCCGGACTGTGACTGCTACACCTGCCAGAACTTCAGTCGCGGCTATCTCCATCACCTCGACAAGTGCAAGGAGATGCTCGGTGCGCAGCTGAATACCATTCACAACTTGCGCTATTACCAAAACCTGATGGCCGGATTGCGAAGCGCCATCGAACAGGGTAAATTGGACGCCTTTGTGACGGAGTTCTACCACAAACGTGGGCAGAACGTGCCCGAACTGGGCTGATTACATGCGGTCGATGACCGCCTAGAAGTTAAGTGTCTTAGGAGACCTCAATGAGCTTTTTTATCTCTCCCGCGTGGGCTGAAGCGGGTGCGGCCGGACCCAGCGATATTTCCGGTATTATTTTTCTGGTTGGTTTCGCCCTGATCTTCTACTTCATGATGTGGCGCCCCCAGAGCAAGCGTGCCAAAGAGCATAAAGCGCTGATCGCGGATCTGGCCAAGGGTGATGAAGTGGTAACCAGCGCCGGTATTCTGGGCAAGGTGACCAAGCTGGACGACGATTACGTGGTCCTGAGTGTTGCCGAAGGCACCGAGCTTAAATTCCAGAAGATGCACATTACTGCCGCGCTGCCCAAAGGCACCATCAAGGAAATCTAAGCGCGCTGTAAACGCTTCCCATAACGCCACTGCATACCAGTGGCGTTTTCTTATTTAAGACTGACACCGATATGCTGAATCGATACCCCCTGTGGAAAAACCTGCTGATCGTGCTGGTACTGGCGGTGGGCGTTATCTATGCCGCGCCCAACCTGTACCCTGATGACTATGCCGTGCAGGTGACGGGCGCCAGCTCTGCAACGCCCATCGACGACCGGATACTGGAGCGCGCCAAGCGGGCGCTGGAAACTGAAGGCCTCACCAGCACAGCCAGTGAGCTGGAGAGCAACGGGGCGTTGCTGCGCTTCCGGAGTTCCGACGAGCAGCTGCGTGCCCAAGAGGCGATCAAGCGAGGTCTGGGTGACGACTATGTTACCGCGCTCAACCTGGCACCCACCACGCCGGACTGGCTGACCAGTATCGGTGCCGGGCCGATGAAACTGGGTCTGGACCTGCGTGGCGGGGTTCATTTCCTGATGGAGGTGGATATGGTGGCCGCGGTCAAACAGCGGCTGGATGTCTACGTCAGTGAAATCAAAACCAAGTTGCGGAGTGAGCGGATTCGCTATCGCGCTATCACCCACAACGAGGATGGCAGCCTGAACGTCAAATTCAGCGATGCCGAGGCCCGTGATGCGGGTCAGACCCTGCTGCGGCGCGAATACAGCGAGTTCCAGATTGCAGCTGAGGACGCTGATGGCGAGTCCTTCCTCAACATCAATCTGACCGAGGCGAAGATCCGTGAAATCGAGGATTACGCCATCAAACAGAACCTCACCACCATTCGCAACCGGGTCAATGAGCTGGGTGTGGCGGAACCGCTGGTACAGCGCCAGGGCCGTAACCGCATCGTGGTGCAACTGCCGGGCGTACAGGATACCGCTGCGGCCAAGCGTATTCTGGGTAAAACTGCCAACCTAGAGTTCCGTCTCGAAGCGCGCCCGGACGAGTCTCGCGCCAATACCGAAACCTTCGAGTTCCGCGACGAGCGCTCACGTCCGGCCACCATAGAGAAAGATATCATTATCACCGGCAGCAGCGTTGCCAACGCGCAGGCCAACTTCGACGAAAACGGCATGCCGCAGGTCTCCATTACCCTCGACGGTAACGGCGGTCGGATGATGAACCGAGTGACCCGCAACGCGGTCAAGCGCCGTATGGCGGTGCTGTTTATCGAGCATAAGACCCGCACTCGCTACGAAATGGTCGAGGGCGTCGAGCAGGAGATTCGCACCCCCTACGTTGAGAAGAAGATCATCAGTCTGGCAACCATCCAGACCGCGTTGGGTAACCAGTTCCGCATTACCGGCCTCGATGGCGCCGGTGAGGCCTCGGAGCTGGCGTTGTTGCTGCGCGCCGGTGCGCTGGCGGCACCGATCTACTTTGTTGAGGAGCGCACGGTGGGGCCGAGCCTCGGGCAGCAGAACATTGAGCTGGGGGTGACCTCGGTCCAGATCGGCTTTGCCCTGGTGCTGGTGTTCATGCTGGTGTTTTACCGCGTCTTCGGTATTGTCGCCAACGTCGCGCTGAGTCTGAACCTGGTGATGCTGGTGGCGGCGATGTCGATGTTGTCGGCGACCCTGACCCTGCCGGGTATTGCGGGTATTGTGCTGACGGTGGGCATGGCGGTGGACGCCAACGTGCTGATCTTCTCGCGAATCAAGGAGGAGCTGAAAAACGGTCTGCCGCCCCAATCGGCGATTCATGCCGGTTACGAGCGTGCCTTCTCGACCATCTTCGATGCCAACCTGACGACCCTGCTGGTGGCGGTGATCCTGTTCGCCGTTGGTACCGGGCCGGTCAAAGGCTTTGCGGTGACCCTGTCGTTGGGGATCATCACCTCCATGTTTACCGCCATCATGGTGACCCGCTCGCTGGTCAACCTGATCTACGGTGGGCGAGAGATCAAGCGGTTGTCCATCGGTGGAGGAGTTTGAAGCGATGAAAACGATTAATTTCATGGGCGTACGCAAGCTGCTGGCGGCGTTCTCCATCGCGCTGGTGCTGGGCTCGATAGCTTCATTGTTCGTCAATAAGTTACAGTTTGGCCTGGACTTCACTGGCGGTGCGCTGGTGGAGGTGGCCTATAGCAAAGCCCAGCCACTGGAAGATATCCGTGCCAGCCTGGGGCAGGCCGGCTACCCGGAGGCGATCGTGCAGACCTTTGGCTCGCCCACCGACATCATGGTGCGGCTGGCACAGGATCACACCGCCACCCTTGGCGACGAGGTGCTGAGCGCGCTGCGTGCCGGCACCGAGGCTGAGGTCAGTCTGCTGCGCTCGGAGTTCGTCGGTGCCCAGGTGGGCGAAGAGCTGCGCGAGCAGGGCGGTCTTGGCATGTTGCTGGCGCTGGCTATCGTCATGCTTTACGTGGCGTTCCGCTTTCAGTTCAAGTTTTCGGTTGGCGCTGTGGTGGCCCTGGCGCACGATGTTTTTATCGTGTTGGGCGTGTTCTCACTGCTGAAACTGGACTTCGACCTGACGGTGCTGGCGGCGATTCTGGCGGTGATCGGTTACTCCCTCAACGACACCATCGTAGTGTCCGACCGCATCCGCGAAAATTTCCGCAAGATGCGCAAGGGTGACTCGGAGGAGATCATTAACGAGTCGCTGAATCAGACCCTTGGCCGCACCTTGATGACCTCGTTGACCACCTTGCTGGTGCTGTTTGCGCTGTTCTTCTTCGGTGGCGAAATGATTCACGGCTTCGCTACGGCGTTGATGATTGGCGTGTTGGTGGGTACTTACTCCTCCATTTATGTTGCTGCCAACGTCTTACTGGTGATGAACATCAGCCGCGAGGATCTGCTGCCGCCGGAAAAAGAGGAAGAGGTGGACGACCTTCCTTGATAAATCTATCCGTGCCGGCGACCGCCGGCACGGCTTCCCCCTCCCCCTGGCAGTCGATAACCTGCTAGCCTTCAGCCTGATGCTGATTAATTATCCAGAGAATTCATACCATGAGCCGCGACCCCCACGCTGATCGCGAAGCGCGTAACTACGACAACCCGATTCCCAGTCGCGAATTTATCCTCGACCTGCTGCGCGAGCGCGGCAAGCCCCTGAAGCGCGAACAGCTGGCGGCGGAGCTGAAGCTGTTTGACGACGAGCAGCAGGAGGCGCTGCGGCGGCGGCTGCGGGCGATGGAGCGCGATGGTCAGGTGATCCGTGATCGCAAGGGCGGTTACGGCTTGGTGACGCATATGGATCTGATCGCCGGACGGGTGATCGGTCATCGGGACGGCTACGGCTTTCTGGTGCGCGACGAAGGCGGTGACGATCTGTTCCTGCACAATCGCCAGATGCGCAAGGTCTTTGACGGTGATCGGGTGCTGGTGCGGATCAGCGGGCTGGATCACCGGGGGCGCGAAGAGGCCAAAATTGTGGAGGTGCTGGAACGCAACACCAAGCAACTGGTTGGGCGGCTGCGCGTCGATCAGGGGATATGCATTCTGCTGCCGGAAAATAACCGCATCTCCAACGAGATCCTGATTGCCGACGACGATCGCCGCGGTGCTGAAGACGGCCAGTATGTGCTGGCAGAGATCACCCAATATGCCGATCGGGTGTCGATGATCCGGGCGCGGGTGGTGGAGGTGCTGGGTGACCATATGGCGCCCGGCATGGAGATCGATGTCGCGATCCGCAATCATGACATTCCCCATGTGTGGCCCACGGCCGTGACCCAGGCGGCCAGTAAGCTGGGAGCCGAGGTGGCAGAAGCCGATAAGGCCAACCGGATTGACCTGCGCAATACGCCGCTGGTGACCATCGATGGCGAGGACGCCCGCGACTTTGACGACGCTGTCTATGCCGAAGCACGCAAGGGCGGTGGCTGGCGGCTGTTCGTGGCGATCGCCGATGTGTCCCACTACGTGACTCCGGGCAGCGCGCTGGATCAGGAAGCGGAAAACCGTGCTACCTCGGTTTACTTCCCCGGCCAGGTGGTGCCGATGCTACCAGAAGCGCTGTCCAACGGACTGTGCTCGCTCAACCCCGATGTTGATCGGTTGGCGATGGTGTGCGAAATGACCATCAGCGCCCGCGGCAATCTCAGCAGCTACTGTTTTTACGAAGCGGTGATCCGTTCTCATGCGCGGTTGACCTACACCCAGGTGGGCGCGCTGCTGGAGGAGCCGGAGTCGGAAACCGGCCAGCAACTGATCGGCGATCATGAGGCGTTGGTGCCGCACTTGATCGAACTGCACAGCCTGTACAAAGCGTTGCGCCGCGCCCGCTACGAGCGCGGTGCGATCGATTTCGAAACCACCGAGACCAAGATCCAGTTCGGCCAGGAGCGCAAGATTGAACGCATCGTACCCGTCGTGCGTAACGACGCCCACAAGCTGATCGAGGAGTGCATGCTGTGCGCCAACGTAGCCACGGCGCGTTTTCTGCAGAAGCTGAAGATACCCGCGCTCTACCGGGTGCATGAAGGGCCGAAAGCGAAGAAGCTGGAGAGTCTGCGCACCTTTCTGGGCGAGCTGGGGCTGGATCTGGGGGGCGGCGACAAGCCGACTCCCGCCCATTACGACAAACTGCTCAGTAGTATCGGTGAGCGGCCGGATGCCCACGTGGTGCAAACCATGATGTTGCGCTCGTTGAGCCAGGCGGTCTACACCCCTGATAATCAGGGTCACTTTGGTCTCTCCTACCCGGCTTACGCCCACTTTACTTCACCGATCCGCCGTTACCCGGATCTGCTGGTGCACCGGGCGATTCGCTCGGTGATTCACAGCCCTGAAAGTGGCGGGTTACTGACCCGGGCCATGAAGTCGGTTACCGGGCGCGGTAGTGATCCGGTCCGTCGACTCAAGGGGGCGCCGGTGCAGGAGCCCGCCAAGAGTTACCCCTACGACATGGCGGCCATGGTGGCGCTGGGAGAGCACTGTTCCATGGCCGAGCGCCGCGCTGATGCCGCCAGCTGGGATGTGCAGGCGTGGCTGAAGTGCGAATACATGCAGGATTGCATCGGCAACGAGTTTGTCGGGGTGGTCAACGGGGTGACCAACTTTGGTCTGTTTGTGGAACTGAAGGATATCTATGTTGAGGGGCTGATTCATGTCACCGCGCTGGCCGGTGACTACTATCACTTTGATGCGGCCAAGCAGCGTCTGACCGGCGAGCGAACCCGGGTTAGTTATCGTTTGGGCGATGAGTTGCTGGTCAAGGTGGTGCGGGTTGATCTGGACGAGCGCAAGATCGACTTTGAGCTGGTGGACAAACTGTCGGGGCGGAACAAAGGCAAAGGCGGCGCGCGTGCCAAGACTGGCAAGAGCTCGGGCGAATGGCAGAATCCGGCCAAGAAGAGTTCCTCCTCCCGGTCGGGCAAGTCCGGCTCCACCCGGGATAAGCTGCGCCAGGGTAAGGTCGGCAGCAAACCTGCCGGTGGGGCGGGGAAAAAGCCGGCAGACGGCAAGCCCGCCGGCAAGGCTCCGGCCAAGTCGGGCGGAGGAAGCCGGCGGAAACGTAGCCGCTAGAACCGGAGTCATTCGTAGAGGGGAGCTAAGCTCCCCTTTTTTGTGGTTCATCGCGCCTTTTGGAGCAGTGTCCGAGAACGGCAGATTCGAGCCATCCCTTCCCTGACCCGCGAAGCACCTTTTGATGCGGGCGGCTGGCACGCGCGGCGTGTCCGTGCCTGACCGTCAGGCTGAATTATGGGCGAATAACGACCAATTGCTGCCAGCCTCGCGGTGGCGGCTGTTCGAGCTTTCCGCCACAAGTTTGTTAACACTTTTATCCACAGCTTCTGTAGATAACCTGTACGCGAGACAAAGCGAATCTCATCTGGTGTTCTGTCGATAAAATAACGGATTAGGGGTTGACTTTGACTCTGCTTGTTAACATCGAAAAAGCTGTGCCATGACCCTTGCAGATCCCCTGCTCAGCGAATCATCATCGGCCGCAAAGCCCCGTTATGTCTGGGCTGTAGCGAAGCGCTAATAGGCTGTTAACAATGTTATGCACAGAATCTGTGGGCAATAAGTCGCGGCTGGCGGGCGCTCCGAGGCTCGCCCTGTGTGGCGTTTCCGGGTCAGAGCGGAATCGGGGTGTAGCCGACGAGTGCGGAGGGATAACGCCAGCAGAGATAGAGCGTCGTCCACAGGCTGGCGCCAAGCAGCAGAACAAGGCCGGACCGCCGAAAACGGACCGGCTGCTGCCAGCGGCTATGGCTGAAGCGCGTGGCAGCGCAAACCGTCAGCGCCAGGCAGACGCCGCCAATCACATCGGTAAGCCAGTGCACGCCAAGATAGAGGCGCGACAGGCAGATTGCGGCTGCCGGCAGCGTGGCCAGGGCGTAGATCCCCAGGCGTTGATGGTAGGGGCGGCTCTGCGCCAGCCAACAGGCGCAGAGAGCGAAAAACAGGGTGCTGTTGGAGCTGTGGGCGCTGGGGAACGAATAGGAGCTGAGCGGTTGCAGCAGATAGTCGGGCCGTGGCAGGGCGAAGCCGGTTTTGGTGAGGTGATTGAGCAGCGCCAGCAGCAGCATGGCTCCGATCCAGTGCAATGCGCCGGCCCGGTCTCCGCGATACCACAGAAACAGTGCGATCAGCAGGCTTAGCGGTAACAGATTGGCACTATCACCAAATGAGGTGATCAGGACGACCAGGCTGTCCCACTCTGGCGTGCGGGCGTTGCGGAACAGTGCGGTGATGGCCTGATCGAGCGGTGCCAGCGGGTTGCCCAGCGTGACGGTCAGGGCGATGGCAACAAAAGTCGTGAGCGCAACTATGCCCAGCGCCATGGAGGTGAGCGGTAGTTCGCCGCTCAGCGGGCTGCGCCACTGTTGCCATGTGGGGTGGTGATCCAGTTTTTGATAAGCGGCGCTACCGGGGGATAGTCCGCGGTGCAGTAAGCCCAGTGTAATCAGTCCGCCGGCGATAATGACCAGCAGTAACAGGTTGAGCCAGGGACTATTCTGGGGCGCGTCCAGTCCCGCTTCGGCCAGGCGGCCAAACAGATACCCGGGCAGAATATAAGCTGGCGACCAGAGCATAGCCGACAGTGCGTTAACCGGAATAAAACGCTGCGGTGGCATCGCCAACATGCCGGCGACAAAGGGCAGTACCGGCCGTATCGGGCCAACGAAGCGCCCGATGACTACGCTGGGGATGCCGTGGCGCTGGATAAAGCGTTCGCCACGGATGATCCAGTCTGGGTGCTGTTTGAACGGCCACACCCTCAGGGCCGGGCGGTGGGCGTATCGGCCCAGATAAAAACTGGCGACATCGCCGATAAAAGCCCCCAGGGCGGCGGCACCGATACAGGCGGCCAGCGAGATGTCGAGTACGCCGGCCAGGGCCGACGCAGCGTACAGGACAGCGACACCGGGTATTACTACGCCGATCATCGCCGCCGATTCGATCAGGGCGGTCAGACCCAGAGTCAGGGGGATCCATTGCGGGTTCTGGCCAAGCCAGTCGCTGAGGGCGCTGAGCGTGTCGTTCATCGGTCCATGGTCTGGCGCGTTGGTATGAGGCCTAACCTTTAACGGCCACAGAGGTTAGAATAGCGGCCCGCGATAAAATTCCGACAGTCGAACAGGTAAAGGGCGCGTGAAGGAAATCATTCTTATCACTATTGCCGGTGAAGACAAGCCCGGCGTCACCTCCACCATCACCCAGACGCTGGCGCGTTATCAGGTCAATATCCTCGATATCGGTCAGGCGGTGATCCATGACAACCTGTCATTGGGGATTCTGGTGGAGATCCCCAAGGCGGCGGAGTCCTCGCCGATTCTCAGTGACGTGCTGTTCCGGATGCACGAGCTGGGGATGACCACTAAGTTCGACCCGGTGAATCATCGTGACTATGAACGCTGGGTCGAGGGGCAGGGCAAAGCGCGTCACATTATTACCCTGCTGGCACGGCGCATCAGTGCCGGCCATATCGCCAAGGTGACCCAGATCGCGGCGGATCACGGGCTTAATATCGACAACATCAGCCGGCTCTCGGGTCGTATTCACCTCAACGATGCCGATCAGCGCACCAAGGCTTGCGTTGAGTTTTCGGTGCGTGGTGCACCGTCGGAAAGCCTGCGTGCGGAGTTTCTGGCCGCCGCCAGCGAACTGGATGTGGATATTGCCTTCCAGAAAGACGACATCTACCGCCGCAATCGCCGGCTGGTGGTGTTCGACATGGATTCGACCCTGATCGAAGCGGAAGTGATCGACGAGTTGGCCAAAGAGGCCGGAGTGGGCGAGCAGGTGGCGGCGATTACCGAAGAGGCGATGCAGGGCAAAATCGACTTCACCGAAAGCTTCAAACGCCGGGTGGCGCTGCTCAAGGGGCTGGATGACTCCGTGTTGGAGCGAATCGCCAAGCGGCTGCCGATGACGGAAGGGGCGGAGGAGTTGGTGTCCAATCTCAAGGCGCTGGGTTTCAAAACCGCGATTCTGTCCGGTGGCTTTACCTACTTCGGAGAGCACCTGAAAAATAAGCTGGGGTTTGATTACGTCTATGCCAATGAACTGGAGGTGGAAGACGGTAAAGTCACCGGGCGGGTGACCGGTACGGTGGTGGACGGTAAGCGCAAGGCCGAACTGCTGCGTGAGATTGCTGCACGCGAAGGGGTGCGTCTGGAGCAGACCATTGCCGTCGGCGATGGTGCCAACGATCTGCCGATGCTCAGTATTGCGGGCCTCGGTATCGCTTTCCGTGCCAAGCCGCTGGTGCGCGAGAACGCCAAGCAGGCGATCTCAACCCTGGGGCTGGATGGCATTTTGTACCTGATTGGATTCCGTGATCGCGATGCCCTCCACTAAAGCCAAGGTTTCGCCGGGCGGTCGCCGCGCCGGCCGTATTCGCCGTGAGCGCTGTGCTGCTATTTTGGCCGCCGCCGAGACCCTGTTTGCGCGCGACGGTTTTCGTGGTACCAGCACCCAGGCGATCGCCGAAGCGGCGGGATTGGCCAAGGCTCAGGTGCACTACTACTACGAGACTAAAGAGGTGCTCTACCGCGCGCTGCTGGAACAGATTCTCAACGACTGGAACTGCCCGCTGGACAGCGTGACTGCGGATGACGATCCCCGCCAGGTGTTGAGTGACTATATCGACGCCAAACTGCGCTTGTCCTGGGAGCGTCCCGAGCGCTCGCGGGTGTTCGCGGCTGAGGTGATGCGTGGTGCGCCGGCGCTGCGTGAGTTCCTGCATAACGAGCAGCAAGCCTGGGTCGATCGCTTCAGTGCGGCCATTGAAGGCTGGATCGCGCAGGGGAAAATGCGGGCGCTTGATCCGCTGCAGTTGATCTTTATGCTGTGGTCGGTGACCCAGCACTACGCCGATTACGAGGCGCAGGTACTGCTGTTTATGCGGCGCGAGCAGTTGAGCGAGGCCGATTTCGAGCAGATAAAAGCGCAAGTGACGACTATGTTTCTACGTGGCTGTGGTGTTGAATCGACCGTCTCGAAAAATTGACCGGTAGTATAATTTTTGCGCCGGTTCGGGCATAATGCCCCGCTTTCCGGACCGGCCATGTTTGGTGGCGGCCGTACCCTATTCGATCAAGCCCGCTCTGGCGGGTTTTGTGTTTTATAGAGAGCTCTGGGGATGACAACCCAAGACTTTACTCCGCGGCTGCAATTGCAGCAGGTGGTTAAGGCTTTTCCCGGTTGCCTGGCCAACGATCGCGTTGACCTCAGGGTGATGCCGGGCGAGATTCACGCGCTGCTGGGTGAAAACGGCGCGGGCAAAAGCACGCTGGTAAAAATGATCTTCGGCTTGCTGCGCCCCGATGCCGGCACTCTGAGCTGGGAGGGCGAAACCGTCCGGGTTGAGTCACCGGCGCGTGCGCGCCAGCTGGGTATCGGCATGGTGTTCCAGCACTTTTCCCTGTTTGAAGCGCTGACGGTCAAAGAGAACATCGCTCTGGGGATGGGCAATCCGCCGCCGATGAAGGAGCTGGAGCGGCAGATTCTGGCGGTGGAGGAGCGCTACGGCCTGCCACTGGATCCCAATCGTGCGGTTCACAGTCTGTCGGTGGGCGAAAAGCAGCGGATCGAGATCGTGCGCTGCCTGCTGCAAAACCCCCGTCTGTTGATTATGGATGAGCCCACCTCGGTATTGACGCCGCAGGAAGCGGACAAGTTGTTCGTCACCTTGCGCCAGTTGCGGAGTGAAGGCTGCTCCATCCTGTATATCAGTCACAAGCTCGACGAAGTGCGCCAACTCTGTGACGCCGCCACGATCCTGCGTGGCGGCCGCAATGTCGGTACCTGCGTGCCGGCGGAGGAAACCGCAGCCAGCATGGCGGCACTGATGGTGGGTGAGACCATCGAGGTCGTTGAAAGTGGTGTTGCGGTTGAGCGCGGCGCTGTTCGGTTAGCGCTGCGTCAGGTCAGTCGCCCCGCCGCCAGCGCGCTGGCGGTAGCGCTGGATGAAATTTCGCTGGAGGTCCATAGCGGCGAGATCGTCGGTATCGCCGGAGTGGCCGGTAACGGTCAGGCGGAGTTGCTGGAGGCGTTGAGCGGCGAGTGGCTGTGTGCCGCAGACAAAGTCTCGCTGGATGGGCAGGGCGTGGGTCATCTGGGGCCGCATAAGCGGCGCCAGCGCGGGCTCTGTTTTGTGCCTGAAGAGCGGCTGGGGCATGGCTCGGTGCCGGAGATGAGTCTGCACGACAACGCTCTGCTCAGTGGCTACTCGCGCCAGCCGTTTCTGCGCCGCGGCTTTGTGCGTCAGGGCGCGGTGAAAGATTTTGCCCGTGAGGTGATCGACCGTTTCGACGTCCGCTGCAGCGGCTTTGGCGCGGCGGCCGGCAGCTTGTCCGGCGGTAATCTGCAGAAGTTTATCGTCGGACGCGAGGTGCACCAAACGCCGGAGGTACTGGTGATCGCTCAACCCACCTGGGGCGTAGACGCAGGGGCCGCTGCCATTATTCATCGTTCACTGCAGGCGCTGGCGGCACAAGGTACGGCGGTGTTGGTGGTGTCGCAGGATCTCGACGAGCTGATGCTGATCAGTCACCGCATTGGTGCCATCTGCGGCGGGCGTTTGTCACCGCTGTACCAGCGCAACGATCTGACCATCGAGGAGGTCGGCTTGCTGATGACCGGTACGGCGCTGGAGACCGCCGGGGTTATGTATGCCGCCGATCATTCCAGGGGGGATGCCCATGTTGCGTCTTGAGCCGCGGCCGCAGGCCTCGAAAGCGATGGTGTATCTGTCACCGCTGCTGGCGTTGCTGTTGACCCTGGTCAGCGGGTTTTTGATTTTCATGCTGCTGGGCGTGAATGCGGGGGAGGCGTTATACGCCTTCTTTATCCAGCCGGTCAGCGACAGCTATGGTGTCAGTGAACTGCTGGTCAAGGCGGTACCTTTGGTGCTGATTGGCGTCGGGCTGGCGGTCGGCTTTCGCGCCAACGTGTGGAACATCGGTGCCGAGGGGCAGCTGGCGATGGGCGCGGTATTTGCCGGTGGTCTGGCGATCTGGGTGCCTACTGACAGCGGCGGCTGGGTGCTGCCGCTGATGATGGTGTTGGGGGTGCTGGGCGGTATGTTCTGGGCCGCCATCCCGGCGCTACTGCGCACCCGCTATAACGCCAATGAAATCCTCACCAGTCTGATGCTCTCCTATGTGGCGTTGCTGTTCCTGAGCTACCTGGTGCATGGTCCCTGGCGCGACCCGGACGGCTTCAACTTCCCTGAATCAAAATTGTTTGACGACTTTGCCACCCTGCCGTTGCTGCTGGAAGGCACCCGTTTGCACCTGGGGTTACTGCTGACCCTGGTGATTGTTGCCGGGGTGTGGGTGATGCTGGCGCGAACGCTGGTGGGTTTTCAGGTGCGGGTTGTCGGGGCGTCGCCGCGGGCGGCCCAGTTTGCCGGCTTCAGGGAGCGGGCGCTGGTCTGGTTCGCGCTGCTGCTATCGGGCGCCCTGGCGGGTCTGGCCGGTATGATCGAAGTGTCCGGCCCCATCGGTCAGTTGGTGCCACAGGTGTCGCCGGGGTATGGCTTTACCGCCATTATCGTCGCCTTTGTGGGGCGCTTGCATCCGCTGGGGGTAACCATTGCGGGCGTGCTGTTGGCGCTCTCGTATCTGGGCGGGGAGAACCTGCAGATTGTCATGGGGCTGCCGCAGGCGGTGACCGGGGTGTTCCAGGGGATGTTGCTGTTTTATTTGCTCGCTTGTGATGTGCTGATTCAGTATCGCGTGCGCGTCGGACGGCCTCGAGTGGCAGGAGGAGAGCTATGAGCGAGTCGGTGCTGATGTTGCAGGCGGTGGCATTGACCATTATCGGCGCGGCCACGCCGCTGCTTTTTGCCGCCTTGGGGGAGATGGTGACCGAGCGCTCCGGGGTGCTGAATCTGGGGCTTGAGGGGATGATGCTGATAGGTGCGGTCGCGGCTTTTGCAGCCACCGTGGTCAGCGGCAACCCCTATCTGGGCGTGTT
The DNA here is from genome assembly GCF_017912535.1 of Motiliproteus sediminis. GTDB lineage: Bacteria > Pseudomonadota > Gammaproteobacteria > Pseudomonadales > Balneatricaceae > Motiliproteus > Motiliproteus sediminis. Next base: position 383,286 of record NZ_JAERQK010000002.1, on the reverse strand, counting down.
GGCCGGCGCCGCTGCTGGCGCGCTGGTGGCGTTGTTGCATGGACTGTTGGTGTTGAGCCTGCTGGCCAATCAGGTCGCGACCGGGTTGGCGATGACCCTGTTTGGCGTCGGCCTGAGTGCGTTGCTGGGGGCCGGGTTCGTCGGCACCACCATTACTCCGCTGCCAACATTGGCGATTCCGTTGCTGGCCGATGTTCCGCTGCTGGGATCTTTGCTGTTCGATCACAACGCGCTGGTGTATTTGTCGTTGCTGCTGGTGGTCGGGTTGAGTCTGTTTATCTATCACACCCGCGCCGGACTGATTCTGCGTGCGGTGGGGGAGTCGCCGTCGTCGGCTCACGCGCTGGGATACCCGGTGATTCGGATTCGCTACTTGGCACTGATTTTCGGTGGGGCGATGGCGGGTGTTGGCGGTGCTTACCTATCGTTGGTGTCCACCCCGATGTGGTCGGAGAATATGACCGCCGGGCGTGGCTGGGTGGCTTTGGCGCTGGTAGTGTTCGCCTCCTGGAAGCCGGGGCGTGTGCTGGCAGGGGCCTACATGTTTGGCGGGGTTACCATTCTGCAGCTGCACGGGCAGGGGATGGGGGTGTCGATTCCCTCGCAGTTCCTGTCTATGCTGCCCTATCTGGCGACGGTGGTGGTGCTGGTGCTGATCTCGCGTGACAGCGTCAAGCTGCGCGAGAACCGACCGGCGTCGCTGGGGCGGGTGTTTAGACCTTCGGCCTGACAGGGTTGACGACTTCTTAAATTCAATCTGGATCGATGCGGAGAGAACGCAATGGGTAATCGAGTGAAGCAGTGGTTGGGTGTGCTGTCAGCAATGATGCTGCTGACGGGCGCAGCGCAGGCCGAAACCAAAGTGGGCTTTATCTACGTGGGGCCGGTGGGAGATCACGGTTGGAGCTACCGTCATGACAAGGGGCGTCAGGCGATTGAAGCGGCGCTGGGCGAGCAGGTGAAAACCAGTTACGTCGAGAGTGTCAAGGAGGGGCCGGATGCGGAGCGGGTGATTCGCCAGCTGGCCGCCAGCGGCCACGAGCTGATCTTCACCACCTCATTCGGCTTTATGAACCCCACCCTAAAGGTTGCCAAGCGCTTCCCCAAAGTGAAGTTCGAGCATGCCACCGGCTACAAGCGCTCGGCTAACGTCAGCACCTATGCGGCGCGCTTCTATGAGGGGCGTTACGTGGTGGGTACCGTGGCCGGTCGAATGACCCAGAGCAACGTGATCGGCTATGTAGCCTCCTTCCCGATTCCTGAGGTGGTGCGTGGCATCAACGCCACTATTCGGGCTGCTCGTGCGGTGAATCCGGATGCGGTGATCAAGGTCGTGTGGGTGAACTCCTGGTATGACCCGGGCAAAGAGGCTGATGCGGCCAAGACCCTGATCGATCAGGGGGCGGACGTTATTCTGCAGCATACTGACAGCCCGGCACCGTTGCAGGTGGCGGAGCAGCGTGGTGTGTGGGGCGTGGGTCAAGCCTCCGATATGGTCAGTTTTGCACCCAAGGCGCAGTTGACTGCGATCATCGACAACTGGGACGAGTACTACGTGGCGCGCACCGAAGCGGTGATCAACGGCAACTGGAAGTCCGGCGATACCTGGGGCGGGATCCAGTCGGGGATGGTCGACTTTGCAGCCTGGAACGAGGCTATTCCGGCCGAGGTGGTTGCCGAGGCGGAACAGATCAAGTCCGATATAGCCAATGGCAAGCTGCATCCCTTCCAGGGGCCGGTGGTGAATCAGGCCGGTGAGGTGGTTGTGCCCGAGGGTGAGCGGATGAGCGATCAGGCGCTGCTGGGTATGAACTTCTACGTTGAAGGTGTTGAAGGCAGCCTGCCCAAGTAACTCACGCGTTGAAGCCTTCGTCGGTGTCAAATAGCGCTGGCGGAGGCTCAAGGCTTCCGCTACACTCCCGCCCTCTTTCGCGCTTTTGCGCGCGCTAACAGCCTGTTTTGCCAGCTTGTTAAATAAAGTTGGTTTTTCTTTGTGCAATCAGTTGCGCTACCCCCTGCCAATGCGTACAATTCCGTACCCTTTTTTTAAGGGGCGGCAGCTTATTGTCGTTTAAATTCGAAGCGGAGTTGTGATCGAAATGCAAAACCAGAAAATCCGAATTCGATTGAAGGCTTTTGATCATCGCTTGATCGACGCCTCCACTCAGGAGATCGTCGAAACAGCCAAGCGTACCGGCGCGCAAGTGCGCGGCCCGATCCCGCTCCCGACTCGCAAGGAGCGCTTCACGGTGCTGATCTCTCCTCACGTGAATAAAGATGCACGTGACCAGTATGAGATTCGTACTCACAAGCGCGTTCTGGACATCGTCGAGCCGACTGAAAAGACAGTCGACGCGCTGATGAAGCTGGATCTTGCAGCGGGTGTGGATGTTCAAATTAGCCTGGGCTAATCGAAAGGCGCGCAAGCGCATTTTATAGTGAGGAATGCTCTGAAAAGGGCAGCCATAGTGGGTTAAAGCCCCGTACTCAACTGGCAAGAGGTTAAAAAATGGCTATTGGTTTAGTCGGACGTAAAGCGGGAATGACCCGCGTGTTCACTGAAGACGGTGCGTCCGTGCCAGTCACGGTCATCGAGGTGGAGCCGAACCGCATTACTCAGGTTAAGAGCCTGGAGAATGATGGCTACAGCGCTGTGCAGGTAACTGTCGGTGCCAAGAAATCTTCTCGCGTTAACAAGCCGCAGGCGGGTCACTTCGCCAAGGCGGGTGTTGAAGCGGGTCGCGGTTTGTGGGAGTTCCGCCTGGCAGGTGACGAAGAAGTTCAGGTGGGTGACGCCCTGACTGTCGAGCGTTTTGAAGCTGGACAGAAGGTGGACGTTACCGGTCAGTCCAAAGGTAAGGGTTTCCAGGGTGTTATCAAGCGCTGGAACTTCCGTACTCAGGACGCAACTCACGGTAACTCTCTGTCTCACCGTGCTCCTGGTTCTATCGGTCAGTGTCAGACCCCGGGTCGCGTATGGAAGGGCAAGAAGATGTCCGGCCATATGGGCGACGAGCGCGTTACTGTTCAGACCCTGGAAGTGGTTCGTGTTGATGTAGAACGCAACCTGCTTCTGATCAAGGGTGCAGTCCCAGGTGCGACTGGCAGCGACGTTGTTGTAAAACCGGCTGTGAAAGCGCGCGGCTAAGGGGAGCTAACAATGAATCTGACTATTGCAGGTGCCGGTGGCTCGGTAGAAGTATCTGAGCTGTCGTTTGGCAAAGAGTTTAATGAAGCCCTGGTTCACCAGGTAGTAACCGCTTATCTGGCTGGTGCTCGTCAGGGAACGCGTGCTCAGAAGACTCGTTCTGAAGTATCTGGCGGCGGCCGCAAGCCGTGGCGTCAGAAGGGTACTGGTCGTGCACGTGCCGGTACAATCCGCAGCCCGATCTGGCGCAGCGGTGGTGTGACTTTTGCTGCTAAGCCGCAAGATCACTCCCAGAAAGTAAACAAGAAGATGTATCGCGCAGCGATTCGCTGCATCTTCTCCGAACTGGTACGTCAGGAGCGTCTGGTTGTGGTTGAGGCGCTAGCCATCGACGCACCCAAGACCAAGGCGATGGCCGCCAAGCTGAAAGAGCTGGACCTGAGCAACGTACTGGTTGTCACTGAAGAGGTAGATACCAACCTGTACCTGGCCGCGCGTAACCTGCCGCACGTTGACGTGCGCGATGCGCAGGCGATCGATCCGGTTTCTCTGATCGGGTTCGAGAAGGTGTTGGTGACTGTGGCTGCCCTGAAGAAAATCGAGGAGATGCTGGCATGAACCAAGAGCGTATCTTCCAAGTGCTGTTAGGTCCGCACATTTCCGAGAAGGCGACCATCGTGGCAGAAGATGCCAAGCAGGTTGTTTTCCGTGTCGCGCCCGACGCAACTAAGCCCGAAATCAAGAAAGCTGTTGAGCAGCTGTTCGAGGTCAAGGTTCAGAGCGTTCGTGTTCTGAATGCCAAAGGCAAGACCAAGCGCACCATGCGCGGTCTGGGTAAGCGTAAGGATGTCCGCAAGGCTTACGTGCGCCTGGCCGAGGGTCACGACATCGACTTTATCGGGGAGGCTTAACAGATGGCTATCGTTAAATGTAAACCGACCTCTGCCGGCCGTCGCCACGTAGTTAAGGTCGTTAACAATGATCTGCACAAGGGTGCGCCTTACGCTCCGCTGCTGGACAAGAAGTCCAAGACCGGTGGTCGTAACAACAACGGCCGCATCACCACTCGCCATAAGGGCGGTGGTCACAAGCAGCACTACCGTATCGTTGACTTCAAGCGCAACAAGGACGGTATTCCTGCTGTGGTTGAGCGTCTGGAGTACGATCCGAACCGTACCGCCAACATCGCCCTGCTGAAGTATGCCGACGGTGAGCGTCGTTACATCATCGCCGCTAAAGGCATGCAGGCGGGTGACAAGGTTGTTTCCGGTGCACACGCTGATATCAAGGCGGGTAACACTCTGCCGCTGCGTAACATTCCGGTGGGTAGCGTTATTCACTGCGTCGAGCTGAAGCCTGGTAAAGGTGCACAGATTGCGCGTAGTGCGGGTGCTTCCGTACAGCTGGTTGCTCGTGAAGGTGCACACGCGACTCTGCGTCTGCGCTCTGGTGAGATGCGCAAAGTGCTGGTCGACTGCCGTGCCACTCTGGGTGAGGTCTGCAACAGCGAACACAGCCTGCGCTCTCTGGGCAAGGCTGGTGCGTCTCGCTGGCGTGGTGTTCGTCCCACCGTTCGCGGTGTTGCGATGAACCCGGTAGATCACCCGCACGGTGGTGGTGAAGGCCGCACTTCCGGTGGTCGTCATCCGGTATCCCCCTGGGGTACACCGACCAAGGGTCACAAAACACGTAAGAACAAGCGTACCGATAAGCTTATCGTACGTCGTCGTTCTAAGTAATTTTCACTGAATTCGAGGAAACGGCTGTGCCACGTTCACTTAAGAAAGGTCCTTTTATAGACCTTCACTTGATGAAGAAGGTTGAGGCTGCTGTCGAAGCGGGCGACCGAAAGCCGATCAAAACTTGGTCGCGTCGCTCTACCATCTTCCCGAACTTTGTCGGGTTGACGATTGCAGTCCATAACGGACGCCAACATGTTCCTGTTTTCGTTACCGAAGACATGGTAGGTCATAAATTGGGTGAGTTTGCTGCCACCCGGACCTACCGCGGACATGCTGCTGACAAGAAAGCTAAGAAGCGTTAAGCGAGGATATAGAGATGGAAGTAGCCGCTAAATTGAAAGGCGCCAGCTTATCCGCGCAGAAGGCTCGCTTAGTAGCTGACCAAATCCGCGGTAAGTCGGTAGATGAGGCCCTGAATATTCTGGCTTTCAGCACCAAGAAAGGTGCTGCAATCATGAAGAAAGTGCTGGAGTCGGCCATTGCCAACGCCGAGCACAATGAAGGTGCTGATGTCGACGAGCTGAAGGTATCCACGGTATTCGTGGACGAAGGTATGACCATGAAGCGCATTAAGCCGCGTGCTAAGGGTCGTGCTGATCGTATCCTGAAGCGCACCTGTCACATCACCGTTAAGGTTGCTGAGAGCTAGGAGACACCAAGATGGGTCAGAAAGTAAATCCTACCGGTATTCGGCTTGGTGTCGTTAAAGACCATACCTCTGTTTGGTATGCAAGCCGCTCTGCCTACGCGAAAAACCTGCTTCAGGACCTCAAGGTGCGCAAGTACCTCGAGGAGGAGCTGAAGCAAGCATCTGTTAGCCGCATCGAGATCGAGCGTCCGGCGCAGAATGCCAAAATCACCATTCACACTGCCCGTCCCGGCATCGTGATTGGTAAGAAAGGTGAAGATGTTGAGAAGCTGCGCAACTCTGTCAGTCAAATGATGGGTGTGCCGGTCCACATCAACATTGAAGAGGTTCGCAAGCCTGAGCTGGACGCCAAACTGGTTGCCCAGGGTGTTGCTGGTCAGCTGGAGCGTCGTGTGATGTTCCGTCGCGCCATGAAGCGTGCGGTTCAGAACGCCATGCGTCTGGGTGCCAAGGGCATCAAGATTCAGGTTGGCGGTCGTCTCGGTGGTGCGGAAATCGCCCGCTCCGAGTGGTACCGCGAAGGGCGTGTTCCTCTGCACACTCTGCGTGCCGACATCGATTACGGCACTTATGAAGCTCACACCACTTACGGCGTTATCGGCGTTAAGGTGTGGATCTTCAAGGGTGAGATTCTGGGTGGTATCGAGCAGGTTCGTGCTCAGAAAGGTGCCGCTAAGAAGAAAGCTGCTAAGTAGAGGATACGTCAATGCTGCAACCTAAGCGTTTGAAGTACCGCAAGATGATGAAAGGCCGCAACCGCGGTCTGGCACAGCGCGGTAGCAAAGTAAGCTTTGGCGAATTCGGATTGAAAGCTACCGGTCGTGGTCGCATCACTGCGCGTCAGATCGAAGCTGCACGTCGTACCATGACTCGTCACATTAAGCGTGGCGGTAAGATCTGGATTCGCGTGTTCCCGGACAAGCCGATCACTACCAAGCCTCTGGAAGTACGTCAGGGTAAAGGTAAGGGGAACGTGGAGTACTGGGTCGCTCAGATTCAGCCCGGTAAGGTGCTGTTTGAGATGGAAGGTGTGTCTGAGCAACTGGCTGGCGAAGCATTTGCGCTGGCTGCTGCCAAACTGCCTGTTTCTACCACCATTGTTAAGCGGACGGTGATGTAATGAACGCAACTGAATTACGTGAAAAGTCCGTGGATGAGCTTAATCAAGAGCTGCTGGGCCTGCTGAAGGAACAGTTCAATCTGCGGATGCAGAAGAGCTCTGGTCAGCTGGCGCAATCCCATCTGCTGGGTAAGGTGCGTCGCGATATCGCTCGTGTCAAAACAGTCCTGAACCAGAAGGCAGGTAACTAATAATGGCTGAAACCAAGACCCGTACTGCCACTGGCCGAGTTGTCAGTGACAAGATGGAAAAGACCATCACAGTGCTGGTTGAGCGCAAAGAGAAGCACCCGATTTACGGTAAGTACATCAAGCGCTCTACCAAGCTCCACGCCCATGACGAGAACAACGAGTGTGGGATTGGCGACCTGGTTACAGTCCAGGAAACCCGTCCTTACTCCAAGTCTAAAACTTGGGCTCTGTTAAAAATTGAAGAACGCGCTGCAAAGGTGTAATATACGCGCCTTTGCTCCGGCAGGTCCGGGGCTGCCCTCGGGCAGGTCAGTGCTATCGTTTGATGGAGTAGACCATGATTCAGACCGAATCAATGCTGGATGTCGCCGACAACAGCGGCGCGAAGCGCGTTCAGTGCATTAAAGTGCTGGGTGGTTCGCATCGTCGCTACGCTCGCGTAGGTGACATCATTAAAGTGACCGTCAAGGAAGCGATTCCGCGCGGTAAAGTGAAGAAAGGCCAGGTACTCAAGGCTGTGGTTGTGCGTACTCGTAAGGGCGTTCGTCGTCCGGACGGTTCGCTGATCCGTTTTGATACCAACTCTGCGGTGTTGTTGAACGACAACTCAGAGCAGCCGATCGGGACCCGTATTTTCGGCCCGGTGACGCGTGAGCTTCGTACTGAGAAGTTCATGAAGATCATTTCCCTGGCTCCTGAAGTGCTGTAAAGACCTGACTCCACGTAGTCAGTGTCCATGTGAAACGCTGAGGCCTGAGTTGTTTGGGTCTCGGCGTTTTGAGCATGAGAGGGTAGTAGGAAAGATAGGTAACACAGATGCGTAAAATCAGACGTGATGACGAAGTCATCGTTATCGCCGGTAAAGATAAAGGTAAGCGCGGCAAGGTCGTTCGTGTATTGACTGACGACCGTTTTGTCGTTTCTGGCATCAACATGGTCAAGAAGCACCAGAAGCCCAATCCGATGCTGGGCCAGGCTGGCGGAATCGTAGAGAAGGAAGCGCCGATTGCGGCTTCCAATGTTGCGATCTTCAATCCGGCGACTGGTAAGGGCGATCGGGTCGGCTTCAAGATTCTCGAAGACGGTACCAAGGTCCGTTTTTATAAGTCCAACGGCGAAGTCGTCGGCGCTTAAGGGGAGCAGGTACCATGTCAAGATTGAAAGCGCTTTACAAAGAAACCGTTGCGCCGCAGCTGAAAGATGAACTGCAGCTGGGTAACGTAATGGAGATTCCCCGCATCACCAAGATCACCCTCAATATGGGTGTGGGTGAAGGTATCGGGGATAAGAAAATGATCGAGAACGCAGTAGCTGATATGGAAGCGATTGCGGGTCAGAAAGCCGTTGTAACCCTGGCGCGCAAGTCTGTTGCGGGCTTCAAGGTGCGTGAAGGCTGGCCGATCGGTTGCAAGGTAACCCTGCGGGGTGAACGGATGTGGGAATTCTTTGACCGTCTGGTGGATATCGCGATTCCGCGTATCCGTGACTTCCGCGGTCTGAACTCCAAATCTTTTGATGGCCGTGGTAACTACAGCATGGGTGTCAAAGAGCAGATCATCTTCCCCGAAATCGACTACGACAAGGTCGACAAGCTGCGCGGTATGGATATCACTATCACTACCACTGCGCGGACTAACGAGGAAGGTCGTGCGCTGCTGACCGCCCTGGGTTTCCCTTTCAAAAAGTAAAGGTGAGTTACGATGGCTAAAACATCAATGAAGGCGCGTGAAGCCAAGCGCGCCAAGCAGGTTGCAAAGTTCGCGGAAAAGCGCGCAGCCCTGAAAGCGATCATCAAATCCGTTAACGTCTCCGATGAGGAGCGTTGGGAAGCACAGGTCGCGCTGCAGAAGCTGCCCCGTGATGCAAACCCTGTCCGTCAACAGCGTCGCTGCCAGATTACTGGCCGTCCGCACGCTGTCTACCGTAAGTTCGGGTTGTCCCGAATCATGCTGCGTGAAGCCGCCATGCGCGGTGATGTACCTGGCTTGAAGAAAGCTAGTTGGTAAGCGTCGGCCTCATTCCGGGGCCGTTCTGCTGCACAATAGTGAGGACTCATTAAATGAGCATGCAAGACACTCTTGCGGATATGTTTACCCGTATCCGTAATGCACACATGGCTGAAAAACAGTCTGTGTCTATGCCTGCATCCAAGCAGAAGGCGGCTGTTGCCCAGGTTCTGCAGGATGAAGGTTACATCGCTGGCTTCAGCGTCGAAGGCGACGTCAAGAAGACTCTGAGCATCGAGCTTAAGTACTTCGAAGGTAAGCCGGTTATCGAGAAAATCGATCGCGTGAGCAAGCCCTCGCTGCGCATCTATAAGGCCGCTAACGAGCTGCCGAAGGTGTCTGACGGTCTGGGTGTGGCGATCATTTCTACCTCCAAAGGCGTGATGACCGATCGTGCTGCCCGTGCCGCTGGCATCGGTGGTGAAGTCATCTGCACCGTATTCTAAGGAGGCTGAGATGTCACGTATTGCTAAGGCGCCCGTTGCGATCCCGGCCGGAGTTCAGGTCAAACTGGATGGCCAGCAACTGAGCGTTAAAGGGGGCAAAGGTGCCCTGGAAATGACAGTTCACCCGAACGTTGAAGTCAAGAGCGAAGACGATGCGCTGAAGTTTGCGCCGCGTGATGGTTCCAAGCAGGCGCGTGCGCTGGCCGGTACTATGCGTTCTCTGGCCAACAACATGGTTGTCGGTGTGAGCGAAGGTTTTGAGAAGAAGCTGGAGTTGATCGGTGTTGGTTATCGTGGTGCCGTTAAGGGCGACGTGCTGAACCTGACTCTGGGTTTCTCTCACCCGGTTGATTATCAGCTTCCCGAGGGCGTTTCTGCCGAGATGCCGAGTCAGACTTCTGTGGTGTTGAAAGGCGCCGACAAGCAGAAGCTGGGTCAAGCCGCCGCTGAAATTCGCGCGTTCCGTCCGCCTGAGCCTTATAAGGGCAAGGGTGTTCGCTACGCTGACGAATATGTGCGTCGTAAAGAAGCTAAGAAGAAATAATAGGGCAGGATTATGAGCGTAAAGAATGAATCCCGTCTGCGTCGTGCCCGTCGTTCCCGCATCAAGATGCGTGAACTCGGTGCGACTCGACTGAGCGTGCATCGCACACCTCGCCACATCTATGCCCAGGTGATCTCTCCCTGTGGTGGTCAGGTGCTGGTGAGTGCTTCTACGGTAGAGAAAGATCTGCGTGACGGTGCGACCAGCAACGTCGATGCAGCCGTCAAGGTCGGCCAGCTGATCGCTGAGCGTGCCAAAGAAGCAGGTATCACTAAGGTTGCTTTCGATCGTTCCGGGTACAAGTACCACGGTCGGGTGAAGGCGTTGGCAGATGCGGCTCGTGAAGGCGGCCTGGAATTCTAAAGGGTTTGGAAATGGCAAATCACGATCAGAAAGATGGTGACCTGCAAGAGAAGCTTGTACAGGTCAACCGCGTCGCCAAGGTGGTTAAGGGTGGTCGTATCTTCGGCTTCACCGCGCTGACCGTCGTTGGTGACGGCAATGGTAAGGTCGGCTTCGGTCGCGGTAAGGCACGTGAAGTGCCGGTCGCGATTCAGAAGGCGATGGAGCAAGCTCGTCGCAACATGATCAAAGTTGATCTGAACGGCGGCACTCTGCAGTACCCGATCAAGGCTCGTCACGGCGGTTCCAAGATCTACATGCAGCCTGCTTCTGAAGGTACCGGTGTAATCGCCGGCGGTGCGATGCGTGCTGTGCTGGAAATGGCCGGCGTTCACAACGTACTGGCGAAGTGCTACGGCTCTACCAATCCGGTAAACGTCGTGCGCGCAACCATCAACGGTCTGAAGTCCATGAAGGCGCCGGAAGAAGTGGCAGCCAAGCGTGGCAAAACCGTTGAAGAGATTCTGGGGTAATCTGCGATGGCAAAGACAATTAAAGTGACGCAGGTCCGTAGTTCAATCGGTACGCTGCCCAAGCACAAGCTCTGCTTGAAAGGTTTGGGTCTGCGCCGCATCGGGCATACGGTTGAAGTCGAGGACACGCCTTCTGTACGCGGCATGGTTAACAAAGTTAACTACATGGTTCGCGTCGAAGGCGAATAACGGAGAGGCATATCATGCGTCTGAATTCTCTGAGCCCTGCTGCCGGTTCCAAGCAAGCGCCCAAGCGCGTTGGTCGTGGTATCGGTAGTGGTTTGGGCAAGACCGCGGGTCGCGGTCACAAGGGTCTGAAGTCCCGCTCTGGCGGTACCGTCAAGCCCGGTTTTGAAGGCGGCCAGATGCCGCTGCAGCGTCGTCTGCCGAAGTTCGGCTTTACCTCTCTGAAGGCCCTGTCTCGTGCTGAGATTCGCCTGAATGAGTTGGCAAAAGTTGACGCAGAGGTGATCGATCTGGCAGCGCTTGAAGCAGCCAACATCATCCACCGCGGTATCAAGGAAGCGAAAGTTATCCTGTCTGGTGAAATCAGCAAGGCGGTTACCGTCAAAGGGCTGAAAGTCACCAAGGGTGCTCGCGTAGCAATTGAAGCGGCAGGCGGAAAAGTCGAGGACTAAATGGCTAAGCAAGGAACTATTCCAACCGGGGTACAAAGCGGTCTGGGCGAGCTCAAATCTCGTCTGCTCTTTGTTTTTCTGGCGATAGTGGTTTATCGGATCGGGGCGCACATTCCGGTGCCCGGAATTAACCCTGACCGCCTTGCTGCCATGTTTGACCAAAACCAGGGCACCATCCTGAGCCTGTTTAACATGTTCTCCGGTGGTGCTTTGGAACGCATGAGTATTTTGGCGTTGGGCATCATGCCCTACATCAGCGCCTCAATTATCATGCAGCTGCTGACAGTCGTCAGCCCGCAGCTGGAACAGCTGAAGAAAGAAGGTGAAGCAGGACGGCGGAAGATTAGCCAATACACCCGCTACGGTACCGTAATACTCGCTACCGTTCAGTCCTTAGGTATGGCGGTCGGTCTCGCAGGGCAGGGTATTGCCTTCAGCGCAGACCTAAGCTTTTACTTCGTCGCTGTTGTCACTCTTGTTTCCGGCGCTGTATTCCTGATGTGGCTCGGTGAGCAGATCACCGAACGGGGTATCGGTAACGGTATTTCGCTGCTGATCTTCGCGGGTATCGTCGCGGGATTGCCCGGTGCTATCGGTCAGTCCTTCGAAGCGGCCCGGCAAGGGGATCTGAACATCCTGGCACTGCTGGCCATCGCCGTTGTTGCGGTGGTGACCGTGGCCTTTGTCGTGTTTATGGAGCGCGGTCAACGCCGTATCACCATTAACTACGCCAAGCGCCAGCAGGGCCGGAAAGTGTTCGCGGCGCAATCCAGTCATCTGCCGCTGAAGGTGAATATGTCGGGGGTTATTCCGCCGATCTTCGCTTCCAGTATTCTGTTGTTTCCGGCATCGGTCGGGCAGTGGTTCGGTCAGAGTGAAGGTATGGATTGGCTGCAGGATGTGGCACTGGCGCTCGGTCCGGGTCAGCCGTTGTACATTCTGCTGTTTGCCGCAGCGGTTATTTTCTTCTGTTATTTCTATACCGCTATCGTTTTCAATCCGAAAGACGTGGCGGATAACCTGAAGAAGTCCGGTGCCTTTATCCCTGGTATTCGTCCTGGTGACCAGTCGGCGCGTTACATCGACAACGTGCTGTCGCGTCTGACATTGTTCGGTGCTCTGTATATCACCGGCGTGTCGTTGATGCCGCAGTTCCTTGTTGTTGCCTGGAACGTGCCGTTCTACTTCGGTGGTACATCGCTGTTGATCGTGGTTGTCGTAGTCATGGATTTCATGGCCCAAGTGCAGTCACATCTGATGTCTCACCAGTATGAGTCGCTGATGAAGAAATCTAATCTTAAGGGCGGTGGCGGTCTGATCCGCTAATCGTCGGTCTGGAGTAGATCATGAAAGTACGTGCATCTGTTAAAAAGATCTGCCGTAACTGCAAGATTGTCCGCCGCAATGGTTCGGTCCGGGTAATCTGCAAAACAGAACCTCGCCACAAGCAGCGTCAGGGTTAAACCCTGATCGTTGGAGCGTGAAAGGAACAGTTGGGTTGATTTATAAACGATCAGCCAGTATTATCTTGCGCCTTTCGCGGAAAGGTTAACGTGTAGCGCGGTGCAGCCAGGCTGCTGCACCCGATCAACGGAGTAAATTGAATGGCCCGTATAGCTGGCGTCAACATCCCAGACAATAAGCATGCGGTTATCTCCCTGACTTACATCTTTGGTGTGGGTCGTACAACTGCTCAGCAGCTGTGCGACGCGACTAACATCGCGACCACGACTAAGATCGGAGATCTGTCTGAGGAACAACTGGATAGCCTGCGTGCAGAGGTTGCAAAGCTCTCTGTAGAAGGCGACCTCCGTCGGGAGGTTAACATGAATATCAAGCGTCTTATGGACCTGGGTTGCTACCGCGGTATTCGTCACCGTCGTAGCCTGCCTCTACGTGGACAGCGCACTAAGACTAATGCGCGTACTCGTAAGGGGCCTCGTAAGCCCATCCGTAAGTAGTGCTAGCGACAGGAATCATCCGATATGGCTAAGCCACAACGCACAGTACGTAAGAAGATTAAGAAGCAGGTAGTGGATGGGTTCGCTCATATTCACGCTTCCTTCAACAATACCATCGTGACCATCACTGACCGTCAGGGTAATACCCTGAGCTGGGCAACTGCTGGCGGCTCCGGCTTCCGTGGTTCCCGCAAGAGTACGCCGTTCGCCGCGCAGGTAGCTGCAGAGCGTGCCGGTAATGCTGCTCAGGAGTACGGCCTCAAGAACCTGGACGTTTTCGTCAAGGGTCCTGGGCCGGGTCGTGAATCCGCCGTTCGTGCACTGAACAACGTCGGCTTCAAGATCACCAATATCACCGACGTGACGCCGATTCCCCATAACGGATGTCGGCCGCCTAAGAAGCGTCGCGTTTAAGGAGACGGTATAAATGGCTCGTTACATTGGACCTAAATGTAAACTGTCTCGCCGTGAAGGTACGGACCTGTTCCTCAAGAGCGGTGTCCGCGCACTGGATTCCAAGTGCAAGGCAGAGACTCCTCCCGGTGTCCACGGCGCACGCCGTGGCCGTCTGTCAGACTACGGTCTGCAGTTGCGGGAAAAGCAAAAAGTACGTCGTATCTACGGCATTCTGGAACGCCAGTTCCGCGGCTACTACAAAGAAGCCGCCCGTCGTAAAGGTGCGACCGGTGAAAACCTGCTTCAGCTGCTGGAAAGCCGGCTGGACAACGTCGTTTATCGCATGGGCTTTGGCTCGACGCGCGCCGAAGCGCGTCAGATCGTCTCTCACAAGGCGATTCTGGTAAACGGCCAGACGGTCAACATTCCGTCTTACCAGGTACAGGCTGGTGACGTGGTATCCGTACGTGAAAAGGCCAAGAACCAGCTGCGCATCAAACACGCACTGGAACTCGCTTCTCAGCGTACGGCGATCGAGTGGGTTGATGTTGATAACGGCAAGATGGAAGGCACTTTCAAGGCAACACCTGAGCGTGCTGAACTCTCTTCCGACATCAACGAACACCTGATCGTCGAGCTGTACTCTAAGTAAGACTAAGTTGCTAGGTGGAATAAATGCAGGCTTCAGTAAACGAATTTCTAAGCCCCAGTCGGATCGACGTGGAAGAGATCAGCGCCACGCGCGCCAAGGTCTCTCTCGAGCCGCTTGAGCGCGGTTTCGGCCACACGCTGGGTAATGCACTGCGACGGATTCTTCTGTCCTCCATGCCCGGTAGTGCGATCTCTGAAGTAGAGATCGATGGCGTGCTTCACGAATACAGCTCCATCGAGGGCGTGCAGGAAGACGTGATCGAAATCCTGCTTAACCTCAAGGGCGTTTCTGTAGCTATGCACCAGGGCGAAGAAGCACTGGTTACCCTTTCCAAGAAGGGTGCAGGTGTGGTTACCGCCGGAGATATTCAGCTCAATCAGGATATTGAAATTGCCAATCCTGACCACGTTATCGCTAATCTGAGCGATAACGCGGAGCTGAATATGAAGCTGAAAATCACTCGTGGTCGCGGCTATGTGCCGGCCGACGCGCGTGACAGTGGTGAAGAGGAGAGCCGTCCCATTGGTCGGTTGCTGCTCGACGCGACTTACAGCCCGGTTCGCCGTGTGTCCTACGTGGTTGAGAGCGCTCGTGTTGAGCAGCGTACCGACCTCGACAAGCTGGTTATCGACCTGGAAACCAACGGTTCCATCGATGCCGAAGACTCAATTCGTCGTGCCGCAACCATTCTGCAGCAGCAGCTGGTTGCCTTCGTTGACCTTGATAACATCAAGACTGGCGATGAGCCGGAAGCACCGGAAGAGGCTATTGACCCGATCCTGCTGCGCCCGGTTGATGATCTTGAGCTGACTGTTCGTTCTGCGAACTGTCTGAAAGCAGAGAACCTCTACTACATCGGTGACCTGATCCAGCGCACCGAAGTTGAGCTGCTGAAGACCCCGAATCTGGGTAAGAAGTCACTCACCGAGATCAAAGACGTGCTTGCGTCCAAGGGCTTGTCTCTGGGTATGCGCCTGGAAAACTGGCCGCCTGCAAGTTTGAAAAATGACGACAAAGTGGCTTCCTGAGTCACTTTGTTCGACAACGTTAGTTCTGTAGGGAATTAAACATGCGCCATCGTAAAAGTGGGCGTCAACTGAATCGCAATAGCTCACATCGCAAGGCGATGTTCAAGAACATGGCGGTAAGCCTGTTTGAGCATGAGCTGATTAAGACGACTTTGCCCAAAGCTAAAGAGCTGCGTCGTGTTGCTGAGCCGCTGATCACACTGGCTAAGGAAGACTCCGTAGCGAATCGCCGTCTGGCATTCGACCGTACTCGCAGCAAAGAAGCTGTGGGTAAACTGTTCAACGAACTGGGCCCGCGTTACGCGAACCGTCCCGGTGGCTACGTGCGTATCCTCAAGTGCGGCTTCCGCGCTGGTGATGCGGCACCGATGGCTTACGTTGAGCTGGTTGACCGTCCGGTTACCGGTGAAGTAGAAGAAGCTGCCGAGTCTTCCGAAGACTAAGCAGCGGTCGCAAGACCTGAAAAACCCGGCCCAGGCCGGGTTTTTTTGTGCCTATAAGAAAATAGGGTGTTGGTTTACTGGGAGTCGCGAGCCAGCAGCGGCTTTAAGAACCGCCCGGTATGGGATTGCTGGGCGGCAGCGATCTGCTCAGGGGTGCCAGTGGCAATTATCTGGCCGCCATTGATTCCCCCTTCGGGCCCTAGATCCACGATCCAGTCGGCGGTCTTGATCACGTCCAGGTTGTGCTCGATCACCACCACGGTGTTACCGTGGTCGCGCAGGCGGTGGAGTACGTTGAGCAGTTGCTGAATGTCGTAGAAGTGGAGGCCGGTGGTGGGCTCGTCCAGAATATAAAGGGTCTTGCCGGTGTCGCGCTTGGACAGCTCCTTGGCCAGTTTGACCCGCTGCGCTTCGCCGCCGGATAGGGTGGTGGCCGACTGACCCAGGCGGATGTAGGAGAGGCCGACGTCGATCAGAGTCTGCAGCCGGCGCGCCAGCATCGGCACCGCATCGAAGAACTGGCGCGCGTCCTCGACGGTCATCTCCAGTACTTCGTGAATGTTCTTGCCCTTGTAGGTCACCTCCAGAGTTTCCCGGTTGTAGCGCTTGCCCTTGCAGACGTCGCAGGGCACGTAGATATCAGGCAGAAAGTGCATCTCTACCTTGATCACCCCGTCGCCCTGGCAGGCTTCGCAGCGCCCCCCCTTGACGTTGAAGCTGAAGCGCCCCGGTTTGTAGCCGCGTGAGCGGGCTTCTTGGGTGGTGGCGAACAACTCCCGTACCGGAGTGAATATACCGGTGTAGGTTGCGGGGTTGGAGCGTGGGGTGCGGCCGATGGGGCTCTGGTCGATGTCGACTACCTTGTCCAACTGGTCCAGTCCGGTCAGTTCGCTATAGGGCGCTGCCTCAAGGGTGGTGGCCTTGTTCAGCTCGGTAGCCGCTACCGGGTAGAGGGTGTTGTTGATCAGGGTTGACTTGCCGGAGCCGGATACGCCGGTGACGCAGGTCATCAGCCCCAGCGGAATGCGCAGGTTGACCTGCTGCAGGTTGTTGCCGCTGGCGCCGTCCAGCGTCAGCCAGTGGGCCGGGTCTGCCGGGTGGCGGGCGGGTACCTCAATGCGCTGGGTGCCGCTCAGATACTGGCCGGTGAGCGAGTCGGGGTTGTCCATCACCTGTTGCGGGGAACCCTGGGCGATGATCTGGCCGCCGTGCACACCGGCGCCGGGGCCGATATCAACCACGTAATCGGCCAAGCGAATGGCGTCTTCATCGTGTTCGACCACAATCACCGTGTTGCCGAGATCGCGCAGGTGGGTGAGGGTGTTGAGCAGCCGTTCGTTATCGCGCTGATGGAGGCCGATGGAGGGTTCGTCGAGAATGTACATCACGCCTACCAGGCCGGCACCGATCTGGCTGGCCAGACGAATACGCTGGGCTTCGCCGCCGCTCAAGGTGTCGGCGTTGCGGTCGAGGGTCAGATAGTCGAGCCCCACATTGACCAGAAAGCTCAGCCGGATGCGGATCTCCTTGAGGATCTTGTCGGCGATCTCGCCCTGCTTGCCGGTCAGTTGCAGATCGTCAAAATACTGTTTGCAGCTGCCCACCGGCATGGCGGTGATATCGCCGATGTTGTGTTCGTCGATGAAGACGTGGCGCGCTTCGCGGCGCAGCCGGGAACCGTCACAGCTGGGGCAGCGCTGCTGGGTCTGGTATTTGGCCAGATCCTCGCGTACCGATTGTGACTCGGTATCGCGATAGCGCCGCTGCATATTGGGGATAATTCCCTCAAAGGGGTGGGCGCGGGTGGCGATCTCACCGCGGTCGCTGAGGTATTTGAACGCAATCTTGGTGCTGCCGCTGCCGTTCAGCACCGCGTTGCGCTGGACGTCGGTAAGGCTGTCAAAGGGCTGGTCGGTCTTGAAGCCGTAATGCTCGCCGACCGCTTTAAGTAGCTGGAAGTAGTAGACGTTACGACGGTCCCAGCCGCGGATAGCGCCTTCGGCCAGGCTCAGGCTGGCGTCGCTGATTACTTTGCGCGGGTCGAAGAACAGCCGTGATCCGAGGCCGTCACAGGAGGCGCAGGCGCCGTGGGGGTTGTTGAACGAGAACAGTCGAGGTTCCAGCTCCTGAATGCTGTGGCCGCACTCGGGGCAGGCAAAGCGGGCCGAGAAGATCAGGGTTTCGTCGTCGCCCTTGCCCTCACCCTCCATCGGCGCCAGCATGGCGATGCCGTCGCTCAGTTCCAGGCAGGTTTCGAGCGACTCTGACAGTCGCAGCTGGATATCGGGCCGGATCTTGAAGCGGTCCACGACCACTTCGACGGTATGCTTCTTGTTCTTGTCGAGCTCGGGCGGCTCGTCCAGGTCGGTCACGATGCCGTTGATACGCGCGCGAACAAACCCTTGGGCCTTGAGGTTGCTGAGCAAGTGGAGATGTTCACCCTTGCGGTCTTTCACTACCGGTGCCAGCAGCATCACCTTGCTGCCCTCCGGCAGCGCCAGAATCTGGTCGGTCATCTGGCTGACGGTCTGGGCTGCCAGGGGGAGGTTGTGATCGGGGCAGCGTGGTTCCCCTGCACGGGCGAATAGCAGTCGCAGGTAGTCGTAGATTTCAGTAATGGTGCCAACGGTAGAGCGCGGGTTGTGTGATGTTGACTTCTGCTCGATCGAAATTGCCGGTGACAGCCCTTCGATGTGATCCACATCGGGCTTCTCCATTACCGACAGGAATTGACGTGCATAGGTGGACAGGGATTCCACGTAACGCCGCTGTCCCTCGGCATAGAGGGTGTCGAAGGCCAAGGATGACTTGCCGGAACCAGACAGGCCGGTGATTACGATTAGCTTGTCGCGCGGCAGGTCGAGATCCACGTTTTTGAGATTGTGGGTGCGCGCGCCGCGAATCAGAATGTTGTCCATTACCGTCTCTACCGCCAAGTCAAACGGGCATTATATCGACCTTGGCGGGCTTTGCGTAAACAAACCTTGGTGTGCCGCTGACAGGCGGAGCAGATGTGGTATTCTAAGCCGCTGGACGATGCGCGCTCGGGCCCAGCGAGGGTGCAACCGAAACACACTGGAAAGGGTAAAATCGCTATGGCACGGGGTGTAAACAAAGTAATTCTGATCGGTAACCTGGGGCAGGACCCGGAAGTACGCTACCTGCCCAACGGCAATGCGGTAACCAACGTCACCCTGGCAACCAGCGACAGCTGGAAAGATCGCGAAACCGGTCAGCAGCAGGAACGTACCGAGTGGCACCGGGTGGTGTTCTTTGGCAAGTTGGCTGAGATTGCCGGCCAGTATCTGCGCAAAGGCTCCAAGGTCTACGTTGAAGGGGCGTTGCGCACCCGCAAGTGGCAGGACAATCAAGGTCAGGATCGCTATACCACCGAGATCGTGGTGGATATGAATGGCCAGATGCAGATGCTTGATAGTCGTGGTGAGGGCGGTAGTTACCAGCAGCCGCAGCAGCAGGGCGGTTTTGCTCCGCAGCAATCGGCCCAGCAACCGCAGCAGTTCAAACAGCCAGCGCAGGGCGGTTATTCCAATCAGCCTCCGCAGCAGCCGGCCCAGAACTCTTCGCGTCAGCCGGCACCGCAGCCGCAAACGCCCGCCGCCGGTGGCTTTGATGACTTCGACGACGATATTCCGTTTTAAGACCTTTCTCCTTTGTTCGAACTACCGCTGATTCTGGTCACCGGTGCGGATGGGCAGCTCGGGTACGATACCGCTGCCCTCGCGCAGGAAGACGGCTTCCAGATCGTTGCGCTCAGCCATGCCGGGCTGGATATCTGCGATCCGGCGGCTGTGGCGGCGGCTCTGGCCGAACACCGTCCCGCGTATGTGGTCAACGCGGTGGCGGGGTTTGATGATGGCAATTTGGCGGTTAATAGCACGGGCGCAGCGGTGTTGGCGCAGGCATGCGCGGACGCTGGCATCGCGCTGGTTCAGGTCTCCTGCGCCGAAGTGTTCGATGGGCTTGATGAGGCTCCGTACAGCGAGGAGTATCATCCGGCACCGGTTAGTGCGTACGGTAGCTCCAAGGCTGCCGGTGAAGAGGCGGTGCGTGCAGTGCTGCCGCGGCATGTCATTCTGCGAACGGGTTGGCTGTTCAGTGCTCGCGGCGACAACATTGTGCGGCAGCTGCTGGAGCAGGCGCGCCGACAGGAAGAGGTCGAGGTTTGCGATCTGCTGATGGGCTCTCCAACCGCGACAATGGACCTGGCCCGGGTGGTGCTGGCGATCATCAAACAGCTGGACAGCGGCAGCGAAGGCTGGGGAACCTACCATTATGCCGGTGGTGAGCCGATCAGCTGGTTTGGTTTCTGTGAGGCGGTGATTGCAGCCGCTCGCCAGTATGAGGATCTTCGGCTGGAGCGTCTGTTGCCGGTCCAACGGGCACCCGCCGGGTGGCGGGCGATGCCGCTCAATACCCAGCTCGATTGCAGCCGCATTCGTGGTACCTTTGGGGTCCATCAGCGCACCTGGCGAACAGGCTTGATGCAGGCAATGCGCACCCTTCACGCTTGGGATAGTTGATCTTCCGGCGTTCAAACCGGTCCTATCGGAGGATAGGAATCGGTTGAGACCGGCGCTAGGGTATACTTATCGGGTTGGTATCACGCCGTCGGTCGCAGGAGAACAATAACCATGAGCCAGGGTCCGCACTTTCCCTCTTTGTTGATTGACCGTTTTGGTCGCACGGTTGATTACGTGCGGATCTCGGTCACCGACCGCTGCGATTTTCGTTGTGTCTACTGCATGAGCGAGCAGATGACCTTTCTGCCGCGTGCCGAGGTGCTGAGTCTTGAAGAGATTGAGCAGGTTGCCACGGCGCTGGTGGAGCTCGGGGTTCGCAAGATTCGCCTGACCGGGGGCGAGCCGCTAGTCCGGCGCGGTATCGAAGAGTTGGTTGCCAAGCTGGGGGCGCTGCCGGGTCTGGATGAGCTGGTAATGACCAGCAACGGTTCGCAGCTGCCCAAGTATGCCGACAGTTTACGTCGTGGGGGCATGAAGCGGATCAATATAAGCCTTGACTCGCTGCGGCCTGAACGGTTTGAGCATATAACCCGTACCGGTAAGCTCGACAAGGTGTTGGCGGGTATCGACGCGGCCAAAGCAGCGGGGTTCGAGCGGATCAAGCTCAACGCGGTGATCATGCGTGGCCGCAATGAGGACGAAGTGCTTGACCTGGTGGAGTTCGCCCGCGAACGCGCACTCGATATCAGCTTTATCGAAGAGATGCCACTCGGGCGGATCAGTGATCATCATCGTGGTGAGACTTACTGCTCCAGTGACGAGGTCCATGCAATGATCAGTGAGCGCTATCCGCTGGTTGAGGCAACCGAACGCACCGCAGGCCCGTCTCACTATTTTCGCATGGCAGACAGTTCTACCCGTATCGGCTTTATCTCGCCACACAGTCATAACTTTTGCCACGAGTGCAACCGGGTTCGCGTGACCGTCGAGGGCCGCTTGCTGCTTTGTTTGGGTAACGAGCACTCGGTTGATCTGCGTGAGGTGGTGCGCCGCTATCCGGGTGACTCGACCCGGCTCAAGCAAGCCCTGATCGACGCGATGGAGATCAAACCGGAGCGACACGAATTCAATGTTGACGAAGAGCCGCAAATCCTGCGCTTCATGAATATGACCGGTGGTTAAAACGGCCCGTGGGCGTGGCGTAAATGCGCTCTTTGGACACTGCTTTTTTGCCGTCAATATGGGTAAAATACGCACTTTTGCCACGCCGGCTGCCGCTGGTAGGCTGAGCCGTTGTTGAGGAATTCATGAGCGAAAACCCGCAGGATCCCTATGCTGATATCCGCCCCTATAACGACGATGAAGTGGGGCCGGTTGTTGTCCGCCTGCTTGGCAATGCCGAATTTATCGATGCCCTGACCCGCTTCCGTTTTCCTCTTTCCAGTCGTTGGGTCGGGTTTCTGTTGCGTCCCTTGGTGCGTGGTGTGCTCAAGCGTGAGTTGTCTGGCGTCGATAGTATCGACACCATGCAACAGGTGATCGCCAGTTACATGCAGCGGATGATCGAGCGGACTACCGGGGAGTTGAGTTTTTCCGGCTTGGACCGGTTGGAGCCCGACAGCGCGTACCTGTTTATTTCCAATCACCGCGATATCGCTATGGATCCGGCCTTCGTTAACTGGGGGTTGTTCCATCATGGTCTGCAAACGGTGCGTATTGCCATCGGTGACAATCTGCTGCGCAAGCCCTACGTGTCGGATCTGATGCGGCTCAACAAAAGCTTTATCGTCAAACGCTCTGCCAAAGGGGTGCGCGAGAAGCTGGCGGCATTGATGGAGCTGTCGTCCTATATCAACCACTCTGTGCACAGCGGTCATTCGATCTGGATCGCGCAGCGTGAGGGGCGAGCCAAAGATGGCAACGACCAGACCGACCCCGCGATTCTCAAAATGCTGCACGTGAGCCAGAAAAAGGGAGCCACCTTTGCCGAGGCGGTCAAGAAGCTGAATATCGTTCCGGTGGCGATCTCTTACGAATATGATCCCTGTGACGCGGCCAAGGCGCGTGAGCTGCGGGCGTTGGATGCCGAGGGCAGCTACGAGAAGTCGCAGTTCGAAGATATTGATAGCATTGCGCGCGGCATCACCGGTTATAAAGGGGATGTGCATGTGGCCTTCGGCGAACCGGTGCAGGGAGAGTTTGACACCGCCGAGGCATTGGCGGCCGAGATTGATCGCCAGATTCACGCCAATTACAAACTCCACAGTAGCAACCTGATCGCTGCGGGAGATACTGCGGGAGTGTCGGCGGACAAACAGCAGCAATATCAGCAGCGAATCAGTGAGCTGGATGAGGGCGCGCGTACCTGGTTCGAGCGCATGTACGCCTATCCGGTGATCAATCAACGGACCGGCATGGAGTCTTGATGCATGAGTGATACGGGTGAACTAACTCATCTGGACGCCAAAGGGCGCGCCCATATGGTGGATGTCTCTGCCAAGCAGGCGACCACGCGCGAAGCAACGGCAGAGGCGTATGTGCAGATGCTGCCCGCCACGCTGCAGATGATCGTTGATGGCGGGCATCCCAAGGGAGATGTGTTTGCCGTGGCCCGTATCGCTGGAATACAGGCGGCCAAGCGCTGCGCCGACATTATTCCGCTCTGTCATCCCCTGATGCTGAGTTCAGTGCGGGTGGAGTTGCAGGCAGAGGTTGAGCACAGCCGGGTGCGTGTGGAAGCGAGCTGTAAATTGAACGGTCGCACGGGTGTTGAGATGGAGGCCCTGACCGCAGCGTCTGCGGCTGCACTCACACTGTACGATATGTGCAAAGCGGTGGACCGGGGAATGGAGATTCAGGCGGTGCGGTTGCTGGAGAAGAAAGGCGGCAAGAGCGGTCACTGGCAGGTGGCATCCCGGAGTGATGAGGTGAGCAATGATTAAAGTGGTTTACTTCGCCAGTATTCGCGAGCAGCTCGATTGCGAGCAGGAGCAAGTGGAGGCGAGTGCGGGCATGACAGTCGAGGCGCTGCTGCAGGTGCTTAAGTCTCGCGGGACGCCCTGGGATACCGTGCTGGGCTCGTCGTCGCTGTTGATCGCCGTTAATCAGGAGATGGTTGCTGCTGACCAGGCTGTCAAAGATGGCGATGAAGTAGCCTTCTTTCCCCCGGTTACGGGAGGCTGAAGCGGATGCTGCAGCTTCGTTCCGCGCTGTTTTACCTGTTTTTTGTCACCGGTGTGGTTGTTATCTCGTTGCTTAGCGTGGTGCTGGCCAGCTGGTGGCCTTTCCGGCCCCGGTTTCGTTTTGTTACTGCCGCCAATCATTGGGCGATCTTCTGGCTACGTGTCTGCTGCGGAGTGAGGCTTGAGGTGGTGGGGCGTGACAATCTGCCTGCCGATGGCAGTTTTGTCATCATGGCTAATCACCAAAGTGCGATGGAGACCCTGTTCCTGCAGATGCTGGTGGGGCCGCAATGCACCGTGCTGAAAAAAGAACTGCTGCGTATCCCGTTTTTTGGCTGGGGGTTGGCTTTGTTGAAGCCTATTGCCATCGATCGCAGCAAGCGTGCGGGAGCCATGAAGCAGATCCTCAAAAAGGGCAAGGAGCGTCTGGCCGCAGGAATTCCGGTGCTGATCTTTCCGCAGGGGACCCGTGTACCGCTTGGAGAAAAGGGCAAGTTCAACAAAGGTGGTGCCATGCTGGCTTGCAGTGCGGGGGTTCCGGTGCTGCCGGTGGCGCACAATGCAGCGGCGTGCTGGCCGTCGGGCGAGTTTGTGAAGCGTCCCGGGGTGGTGAGGATTGAGTTCGGTGCCTTGATCGAGACTGTCGGTCGCAGCGTCGATGAAGTGAACGGCGAGGCGGTGGGCTGGATTGAGCAGCGGATCTAGTCCGCGCGCTAAGCGCGTGAGCTGGGCACAAAAAAAGGCCGCATTGAGCGGCCTTCTTTAATGGCGGTGGTTAACCGTTATAGCGCTGGAATACCAGTGAGGCATTGGTGCCGCCAAAGCCGAAGCTGTTGGACATCACCCGCTGTAAGCCGGCGTTATCCTTGCGTTCGGTAATGATTGGCATCCCTTCTGCTTCCGGGTCCAGCTGCTCGACGTTGGCGGAAGCGGCAATAAAGTCCTCTTCCATCATCAGCAGGCTGTAGATCGCTTCCTGTACGCCGGCGGCGCCCAGCGAGTGACCGGAAAGGGATTTGGTCGAGCCCACCACGGGGATGTTGTCACCGAACGCCTGCTTGACCGCTTTGAGCTCCTGCATGTCACCAACCGGTGTGCTGGTGCCGTGGGCGTTGATATAGTCGATCGGCCCGTCAACGGTGCTCATCGCCTGCTGCATGCAACGCAGCGCGCCTTCGCCGGAGGGGGCAACCATGTCGTAGCCGTCAGAGGTGGCGCCGTAGCCCACCAGTTCGGCGTAGATTTTGGCGCCGCGGGCCTTGGCGTGTTCCAGCTCTTCAATCACCAGCATGCCGCCGCCGCCGGCGATGACAAAGCCATCGCGATTGGCGTCATAGGCGCGGCTGGCTTGCTCCGGCGTGTCGTTGTACTTGGATGACAGCGCTCCCATGGCATCAAACAGGCAGCTCATGGACCAGTGCAGCTCTTCGCTGCCGCCGGCAAATACCACGTCCTGCTTGCCCAACTGGATCATCTCCATGGCGTTGCCGATGCAGTGTGCGCTGGTGGAGCAGGCCGATGTAATGGAGTAGTTGACCCCTTTGATCTTGAACGGCGTTGCCAGGCAGGCCGAGACCGTGCTGCCCATGGTGCGTGTGACGCGGTAAGGGCCGACGCGCTTAAGGCCGCGCTCGCGGAGGATGTCGGCCGCTTCGACGATGTTGGATGAGGAGGCGCCGCCAGAGCCGGCGATCAGGCCTGTGCGGACATTGGATACCTGCTCTTCGCTCAGGCCGGAGTCTTTGATTGCGGCGTCCATCGCCAGATAGGCGTAGGCGGCGGCATCGCCCATGAAGCGCATCAGTTTACGATCAATCAGCGATGCGAGGTCGAGGTCGACTTTGCCTGCCACGTGGCTGCGAAAGCCCATCTCTTTGTATTCTTCCTGAAAGCTGATGCCGGAGCGGCCCTGTTTCAGAGCGTCGGTGACGGTTTCCTTGTCGCAACCCAGACAGGATGTGATACCGATACCGGTGACTACTACGCGTCGCATGGGGCAAGCCTCTTGTTGTATATGCTGTATGGCCGGATTTTTTACCGAAAGGGGGTATTTTCGGATATTAGCGGGCTCTTGACCAGTTTTGCCGGCAGCGCCCGCTGCCAGGTGTGTCAGAAGTCGTCGGTGGAGGTGAACAGGCCGACCCGAAGATCTTTGGCAGTGTAAATTTCACGGCCGTCAACGGACAGGGAGCCATCCGCGATACCCATAACCAGCTTGCGTTCGATAACTCGCTTGAGTTCCAGGTGGTAGGTGACCTTCTTGGCGGTCGGTAGAACCTGGCCGAAGAATTTGACCTCGCCGGAGCCGAGTGCGCGCCCGCGACCTTTGTTGCCCTTCCAGCCAAGGAAGAAGCCGACCATCTGCCACATGGCGTCCAGGCCCAGGCAGCCGGGCATGACCGGGTCGCCGGGGAAGTGGCACTCGAAGAACCACAGATCAGGGTTGATATCCAGCTCGGCAATGATTTCGCCCTTGCCGTAGCGGCCGCCATCTTCAGAGATAGAGAGAATGCGATCTACCATCAGCATGTTGTCGACCGGCAGCTGGGCGTTGCCCGGGCCGAACATTTCGCCGTGGCCGCACTTCATTAGTTGGTCACGCTCAAACGAGGAGGGTCTAGTCATTGATACGAAGATCCTGATCTTATGGTGAGTGGCGATTATAGCGGCGTTCGGGGCGCAAAGCCTAGTCCGGTCCGCGTAACGCGTCTCGAGTTAATGCTTGCGTGTCACTGCCGCCTGGCTTAGTTGTTCCAGAATGTCGCGGTAGGGTGACGGCGGAAGATTCATAAGTGCTTGCTGTGCAAGCGAAACTTGTTCTTCGGCGCGAGTCAGGGTGTAGTCGATGGCGCCGGTCTCCAATACAGCTCGCGTAATCGGCTCCAGATCATCGAGCCCGCCCTTGCGAATGGCCTGGCGGATCATCTTGCGTTGGGCTTCGCTGCCGCTGCGCATCGCGTGAATCAGCGGCAGGGTCGGCTTGCCTTCTGCCAGATCGTCGCCGACATTCTTGCCCATTTCGTCAGCGGAACTCTGGTAGTCGAGCAGGTCATCCACCAGTTGGAAGGCGATGCCGAGATGGCGCCCGTAGAGTTGCAGCGCTTCTTCTTCGGCGGAGCTGGCGTTCGCGATCACGGCGCCGGCCTGGGTCGCCGCTTCGAACAGCATCGCTGTTTTGCCGAGAATGACCTTCATGTAGTTCTCTTCACTGACATCCGGGTTCTTGCAGTTCAGTAGCTGCAGAACTTCACCCTCTGCGATCACGTTGGTGGCGTGGGAGATGATCTCCATAACGCGTACCGAACCCATCTCTACCATCATCTGGAATGAGCGTGAATAGAGAAAGTCACCAACCAATACGCTGGGTGCATTTCCCCAGCGAGCATTGGCTGTGGCCCGGCCGCGACGCAGATCCGAGGTGTCTACAACATCGTCATGAAGCAGGGTTGCGGTGTGGATGAACTCGATCACCGAGGCCAGGGTGACATGGTGCGCACCGTCATAGCCGCAGGCTCGGGCTGCCAGCAAAACCATCAGCGGGCGTAGCCGTTTGCCTCCGCTCTCAACGATGTAATGTCCTATTTTTTCAACCAGCGGTACGCCCGAGTGCAAGTGATCAAGGATGTAGCGGTTTACCGCCTCAAAATCGTCGGCGATCTGGGGATGGAGCTGATGTGGCTGCATATATAAGGAAGGACTGGCTACGGTCGGTTCGGGCATGCTAAGGGGCGCTCAAGGGGGTGTCAAGGAATGCTTGGGGTCAGTGCAAATAGCACTTGTGGTGGTTTTTGCTTTGGGTTAGTATTCGCCCCCCTGTAGTTCGTCCAATTTGTTCGCTCCCTACCATATGGTTTTTCCATTAGAAGTAGGCAACTTTCAGTAGCCGGGCGGGCTGAAACTCGGAGAGAGATATGTACGCAGTGATCGTTAGCGGTGGTAAGCAGCACCGTGTAAGCGAGGGCGAAACCCTCAAGGTTGAGAAGCTGGCCGCTGAAGCGGGTTCCACCGTGGAATTCGACAAGGTGTTGCTGGTTGCCAATGGCGAAGAGATCAAAATCGGCGCGCCGGTTGTTGATGGCGCCAAGGTAAGTGCGGAGATCGTAGCTCATGGTCGCGGCAAGAAAGTTCGCATCATGAAGTTCAAGCGTCGTAAGCACCACATGAAGCAGATGGGCCACCGTCAGTGGTTCACCGAGATCAAGATCACCGGTATCAGCGCTTAAGCTAAGCTGGTTCGAAAGGAGATAATCCATGGCTCACAAAAAAGCTGGCGGTAGTACTCGTAACGGCCGCGACTCGGAATCGAAACGCCTTGGCGTAAAGCGCTTCGGCGGTGAAAAAGTTAGTGCGGGCAGTATCATCGTGCGTCAGCGCGGCACTCGTTTCCATGCTGGTGTAAACGTCGGTTGTGGCACTGACCACACTCTGTTCGCTAAAGCAGACGGCGAAGTGAAGTTTGAAGTTAAAGGTCCGAACAACCGCAAATACGTAAGCATCGTTACCGCTTAAATCGCGCGGATTCTGGTACCCAAAAAAGCTCCGCCTGTGGCGGGGCTTTTTTTGTTTTGGTTGGCTTGTTGTTGTGAAATATCGGCACTAGGCTGACGGCAGCCATTTTGGCAACCGTTTGGTTGTGCACTGGAGCAAGTTATGAAATTTGTCGACGAGGTCGTCATATCGGTCGAAGCGGGTAAGGGTGGTAATGGCTGCCTGAGCTTTCGGCGCGAGAAGTTTATTGAAAAAGGCGGCCCGGACGGTGGTGATGGCGGTGACGGCGGCTCGGTCTGGGTCGAGGCTGATCGCAATCTCAATACGTTGGTGGATTATCGTTATCAGCGGCGCTATAAGGCGGACAATGGTCAGCAGGGCATGAGCCGCAACTGTACGGGCGCCAAGGGCGAAGAGCTGGTGCTGAAGGTGCCGGTCGGTACCACTATCATCGACGAAGACACCGACGAGGTGTTGTGTGATCTGACCCGGGAAGGGCAGCGTGAGAAAGTCGCCCAGGGCGGGTTTCATGGTCTGGGCAATACCCGCTTCAAGTCGAGTGTTAATCGTGCGCCGCGGCAGACCACCAAGGGTAGCTTGGGTGAGTCGCGCAACCTTAAGCTCGAGCTGAAGGTGCTGGCTGACGTAGGGTTGCTCGGGTTGCCGAATGCGGGTAAGTCGACCTTTATTCGTGCGGTGTCGGCGGCCAAGCCCAAAGTGGCTAACTACCCCTTTACCACGCTGGTTCCCAACCTTGGGGTGGTGCGGGTTGAGCAGGATCATAGCTTTGTGATCGCCGATATCCCTGGTCTGATCGAAGGCGCGGCTGAGGGAGCAGGGCTGGGGATTCGCTTCCTCAAGCATCTGGCTCGTACCCGTATTCTGCTGCATCTGGTCGATATGGCGCCCTGGGATGGGGTTGAGCCGGCCGAGTCGGCGCTGACTATCGTGCGGGAACTGGAAAAATTCAGCCCGGCACTGGCGGAGCAGGAGCGCTGGTTGGTGCTCAATAAGCTCGATATGGTGCCGGAAGAGGAGCGTGAAGCGCGCTGCCAGGCGGTGGTTGATGCGCTGGGCTGGACCGGTCCGGTGTTCAAGGTGTCGGCGATTCAGCAGGAGGGCACCTGGGCTGTTTGTCAGCAGATCATGACTTATATCCTTGAGCGTCAGGAAGCCGAGGCGGGTGACGAAGAGCTGGCCCGGGCTGAAGCGGAGCGCAAGGAGCGCCTGGAGGCCGAGGCGCGCGAGCGCATGCGCCGTTTCCGTGAAGAGCAGCGCATGCGCCGGCGCCTGGGTGAGGACGATGACTGGGACGACGACTTTGATGACGACGACTACGATGTGGACGTGGAGTATGTGCCTTGAGTGAAGTTGAGGCGGGCCTCGGGCGTGGGCGTCTCGCCAGGGCGCGGCGCTGGGTGGTCAAGATCGGCAGTGCGCTGTTGACAAACGACGGGCAGGGGCTGGATGAGGCCTCTATTCGTGACTGGGTCGACCAGATAGTCGCGCTTAAGCGCGCGGGTGTTGAGGTGGTGTTGGTCTCCTCAGGTTCAGTGGCGGCGGGCATGCATCGTCTGGGATTGACGGCGCGGCCGCAGGAGTTGCATGGCTTGCAGGCGGCCGCTGCGGTCGGTCAGATGGGGTTGGTGCAGACCTACGAAGCGTTGTTTCAGCGCCATGGTATGCAAACCGCCCAGATTCTGCTGACCCATGATGATCTGTCCAATCGCAAGCGCTACCTGAATGCGCGTAGCACCTTGGGCGCGCTGCTCTCCTGGGACGTGATCCCGGTGATTAATGAAAATGATACCGTGGTGACCGACGAGATACGGTTTGGTGACAACGACACTCTGGCTGCGCTGGTGGCTAACCTGGTGGTGGCGGACGCGCTGGTGATCCTGACCGACCAGTTGGGGTTGTTTGATGCTGACCCGCGCAGTAATCCGGGGGCCAAGCTGATTGCTGAAGCTCGGGCTGAAGATTCGGCGCTGGA
This sequence comes from Motiliproteus sediminis, assembly GCF_017912535.1. Classification (GTDB taxonomy): domain Bacteria; phylum Pseudomonadota; class Gammaproteobacteria; order Pseudomonadales; family Balneatricaceae; genus Motiliproteus; species Motiliproteus sediminis. The sequence goes on along the minus strand of NZ_JAERQK010000002.1, from coordinate 353,303 downwards.
TGCGGTTGCGGGTGGCAGCGCCGGTGCCTTGGGCCGCGGTGGTATGGCAACCAAGTTGCGGGCGGCTCGTCTGGCGGCGCGCTCCGGTGCGGCGACGGTAATCGTCGGTGGGCGTCAGGCTGATGTGTTGACCCGTTTGCGAGCTGAAGAGTCGCTGGGGACTTTGCTGCTGCCTGAGACCGAGCCGCAGGCCGCGCGCAAGCAATGGCTGGCCGGTCATCTGCAGGCCAAGGGGACCTTGGTGCTCGACGCCGGCGCGGTGAAGGTGTTGCGCAACTCCGGGCGCAGCTTGCTGCCGGTCGGGGTGCGTGAGGTGAGCGGGCGTTTTTCCCGTGGAGAGATGGTGATCTGCGTCGACGAGCAGGGCGGCATTGTGGCGCGTGGTCTGGTTAACTACGACGTTGCTGACGCGCGGCGGATTATCGGTCAGCCCAGTTCGCGGATTCCCGATATTCTCGGCTACACCGGCGATGAGGAGTTGGTGCACCGGGATAATCTGGTGTTGGCTTGAGGGCAGGCTAAGACGCGGGCGAAAAAAAACCGGCCCGAGGCCGGTTTTTTTTATGATCAGTGCGCTGCTTACAGGGCTTTGATCTGGGCGTTCAGGCGGCTCTTGTGACGAGATACCTTGTTCTGATGGAAGATGCCCTTGGAGGCTGCCTTGTCCATTGCAGAGACGGCAACACCGTACGCTGCCTGTGCAGCTTCCTTGTCGCCAGCTTCAACAGCAGCGTTAACTTTTTTCAGATAGGTGCGTGCCATGGAGCGCAGACTAGCGTTATGCTGACGGCGCTTTTCTGCCTGGCGTGCGCGTTTTTTCGATCCTGCGGAATTTGCCACAATCTGGCTCCTCAAAATACCGTTGCTAAGGGTTGTACAAATCAAAGAGGCGAAATTATTCCTACCTGGCCGGCTGGTGTCAACTTATTTCGGGTTTTTTATTGCGGGTGCCGCTATCATAGGCGCCAAATTGGGTTGTTGAGGGCGTTATGTCGGGCGACAAGGTTGTTAAATCTCCGTCACTGCTGAGATCCAGTGCGGTGGTCGGTAGCATGACCATGCTATCCCGTGTGCTGGGGTTGCTGCGTGATATCGTGATCGCCCACGGCTTTGGGGCCGGTGCCAGTGCCGATGCCTTCTTTGTGGCCTTCAAAATCCCCAACTTTCTTCGTCGTCTGTTCGCCGAGGGTGCATTCTCCCAGGCGTTTGTCCCGGTGTTGTCGGAATATCGTACCCAGGGGGATGTGGCCGAGGTTCGCCGTCTGTTGGATCGTGTCGCGGGCTCATTAGGACTGCTGCTCAGCCTGCTGACCGCGCTGGCGATAGTCGGGGCGCCGGTGTTAGCGGCGCTGTTCGCGCCTGGGTTCTATTTCGGCGAAGAAGCCAAGTACCTGCTTACGGTTGAGATGCTGCGCATCACCTTTCCCTATCTGTTGCTCATTTCGTTAACCGCCTTTGCCGGCTCTATTCTCAACAGTTACGACCGCTTTGCGGTGCCGGCCTTTACTCCGGTATTGCTGAATCTGTCACTCATCGCTTCAGTCTACTGGTTGCAACCCTGGATGGATCCGCCGGTGATGGCGCTGGCCTGGGGGGTATTGATCGCTGGTGGCGCGCAGTTGTTGCTGCAGCTGCCTTTTCTGCTGCAGCTGGGTTTGCTGCCGCGTCCGCGTGTCGGTTTTGGTCATCCGGGGGTGAAACGGATCATGGCCCTGATGGTGCCGGCGCTGTTCGGGGTGTCGGTGAGCCAGATTAATCTGCTGCTGGATACGGTGCTGGCGTCATTTCTAGTGACGGGGAGCGTGTCCTGGCTCTACTTCTCTGACCGTTTGGTGGAGTTGCCGCTGGGGGTGTTCGGGATTGCCATCGCTACGGTCATACTGCCCAGCTTGTCGCGCAAGCATGCAGGCCGCTCCGCGCAGGAGTTTTCCGACATGCTCAACTGGGGTTTGCGTATGGTGCTGCTGATCGGTGCTCCGGCTGCTCTGGCCCTGTGGCTGCTGGCGGAACCGCTGATTATCACTTTGTTTCATTACGGCGCGCTCACTGATGGTGATGTGGTCAAGACGGCCGCCAGCCTGCGCGCTTACAGTTTGGGTTTGCTGGCTTTTATGTTGATCAAGGTGCTGGCTCCCGGTTTCTTCTCGCGCCAGGATACGAAAACTCCGGTGCGCATTGGCATCCAGGCGATGGCTGCCAATATGGTGATGAATCTGGTCCTGATTGTGCCGCTCAAGCATGTTGGTTTGGCGCTGGCGACGGCGTTGTCCGCGTATCTCAATGCGGGGTTGTTGATGCGTGGCTTGCGCCGTGCCGACGTGTTGCTCTGGTCGCCCGGATGGGGGGTGTTTTGGGCGCGCCTGCTGTTTGCCAATGGTGTAATGGCGCTGTTGCTTTGGTGGTTGGTGGCTCCAGCCGCTGAGTGGCTTGGCTGGGCGCTGGAACAGCGGGTCTGGCAGTTGGCGGTGTTGGTTATTGCCGGAGCGGGTGCGTATGGGGCTGCGTTGTTGCTGGTCGGGATCCGGCCTCGCGACCTGCGGCACTGAAGGATGGTATTCGCGCGGCGGGCGCTGCGTTATAATGCCGCGTTTGATCGACAGGCGACGAAAAGGACCCAATGGAGTTAATCAGGGGGCTTCACAATCTGCGTGACCAGCATCGAGGCTGCGTGGCGACCATCGGCAATTTTGACGGCGTACACCTTGGTCATCATCGGGTGTTGGAGCAGGTTCGCGAGAAAGCCCGGGCCCTGGGCCTGCCATCGGTGGCCATCGTGTTTGAGCCACAGCCGCGGGAGTTCTTTGAACGTGAAAAGGCACCGCCGCGTCTGACCCGGTTTCGAGATAAATTTACCCTGCTGCGGGATCATGGCATTGATCGGGTGTTTTGCCTGCATTTCAATCAACGGCTAAGGGCGCTGACCGCGGAGTCGTTCATTGACCAGTTGCTGCTGAACGGGCTGGAGGTTAAGTACTTCGTGGTCGGCGACGACTTTAGATTTGGCTGTGACCGTTGCGGCAATTTCGACCTGCTGCAAAGCTACGGCCAGACTCATGGATTTACCGTGGTTAATACCCGCACCTACGCCATCACCGGCGACCGGGTCAGCAGTACGCGGATTCGTCAGGTCCTCGGTGAACATGATTTTGTGCAGGCAGAGCGCCTGCTGGGGCGGCCGTTCAGCCTTAGTGGCAAGGTGATCCACGGGCGCAAGCTGGGGCGTCAGATCGGCGTGCCGACCGCCAATATTTCACTGCAGCGCAAGCGCCTGCCTTTTGATGGCGTTTACGTAGCCGAGTTGACCACCGCGGATGGTTTACGCCATTGCGGGGTGGCTAACGTGGGAGTGCGTCCTACCGTTAGCGGCACCACGCCGCTATTGGAGGTGCACCTGTTTAATTTCAACCGTTCCCTGTATGGCGAGCGGGTAAGAGTGGAGTTCAAGGCCTTTCTACGTAACGAACAGAAGTTCGACAGTATCGAGGCGCTCCGACAACAGATTCAGTCCGACATCGCCGCGGCGCGGGCCTGGATTGACCGAGTCGCCGAAGCTTCGGCCTAACCTAGCGACAAGTGAAGACGCGCAATGACCGACTATAAGCACACTTTGAATCTGCCGGAAACCGAGTTCCCCATGCGGGGCAATCTGGCGCAACGCGAACCGCTGATGCTCAAAGAGTGGCAGCATATGGATCTGTATGGAGAGATCCGCAAGGTTAGCCAGGGGCGCGACAAATTTATTCTGCACGATGGCCCCCCCTACGCCAACGGCAGCATTCATATCGGTCACGCGGTTAACAAGATCCTCAAGGACATTATCGTCAAATCCAAGAATGTCAGTGGCTTCGACGCGCCCTACGTGCCGGGATGGGACTGCCACGGTCTGCCGATCGAGCACAAGGTTGAAACCAAGCACGGCAAGGCCGGAACCAAGCTGAGCTTCAAAGAGTTTCGCCAGAAATGCCGTGACTACGCCCGCGAACAGGTGGACGGGCAGAAGAAGGATTTCATTCGTCTTGGCGTGTTCGGTGATTGGGATAACCCCTATCTGACCATGAACTTCGATACCGAGGCCAATATCATTCGGGCGCTCGGAAAAATCGTTGCCAATGGCCACCTGGTAAAAGGCTACAAGCCGGTCTACTGGAGCGTGGTCGGTGCTTCGGCCCTTGCTGAAGCGGAGGTGGAGTATCAGGACAAAACCTCTACCGCTATCGACGTACGCTTCGCGCCGGTGGACGAGGCGGCATTTCTGGGGTGTTTCGACCAACTGACCGGCAACGGCCCGGCGAGTGTGGTGATCTGGACCACTACGCCCTGGACGCTACCTTCGAATCAGGCGGTATCGCTCAACGCTGAACTCGACTATGTGCTGGTTCAGGTGGACCTGGGCGCGGGTGCCGAGCGTATTCTGCTGGCCGAGGGGTTGCTTGAAGACGCCATGGCGCGTTACGAGCTGGACGGTTACCGGGTGGTGGGACGCTGTAAAGGTGCCGCGTTGGAAGCTCAGCAGCTGCAGCACCCGTTCTATAACAAGCAGGTGCCGATCATTCTGGGTGATCATGTCACACTGGATGCCGGTACCGGCGCGGTCCATACAGCCCCCGATCATGGGGTTGAAGACTTTGAGGTGGGCAAGAAATACGCCATTGAAACCCTCAATCTGGTCGATGGCCACGGTATCTTTATCGAAGCGGCCGGTGACTTTGCCGGGCGGCACGTTTACAAGGTCGACGACGAAGTGGTTGCGCTGTTGCGAGACAAGGGGCGGCTGGTCAAAGAGCACAAGTTTCAGCACAGCTACCCGCACTGCTGGCGCACCAAAACACCGCTGATCTATCGTGCCACGCCGCAGTGGTTCGTCAGCATGGACGCCAAAGACCTGAAAGGCGATGCCATGGAAGCGATCAAAGGGGTGCAATGGTTCCCGAGCTGGGGGCAGAATCGCATTGAATCAATGGTCGAGCAGAGCCCCGACTGGTGTGTTTCTCGCCAGCGTACCTGGGGCGTGCCGATCACCCTGTTCATCCATAAAGAGACCCAGGAGATCCATCCGCGTACTGCCGAGCTGATCGAACAGGTGGCGCAGCGGGTTGAAAAAGAGGGGATCGACGCCTGGTTTGATCTTGAGCCGAACGAGTTGCTTGGAGATGAGGCCGAGGCCTACATCAAGGTGAACGACACGCTGGATGTGTGGTTCGACTCCGGTGTTACCCACTACTCAGTGCTGGACCAGCGCGATAATCTGCAGTTCCCGGCCGATCTTTATCTGGAAGGCTCCGACCAGCATCGCGGCTGGTTCCAGTCATCCCTCAAGACCGGTATCGCGATCAAGGGGGTGGCCCCCTACAAACAGGTGCTGACCCACGGCTTTACCGTTGACCAGGATGGTCGCAAGATGTCCAAGTCGTTGGGGAATGTGGTCGCGCCGCAGGATGTGATGAACAAATACGGCGCGGACATTCTGCGCCTGTGGGTCGCGGCTACCGATTTCAGCGGCGAGATGGCAGTGTCGGACGAGATCCTCAAGCGCACCGCTGACGCCTATCGTCGCATCCGCAACACCGCACGCTTCCTCCTGGCCAATCTCAACGGTTTTGATCCGGCAGCCGATCAGGTGCCGGCCGCCGATATGCTGGCACTGGATCGCTGGGCGGTGGATCGCGCGGCGCAGCTGCAGAGCGAGATCCAAAAGGCCTATGACGGCTACCAGTTCCTCAGCGTGTACCAGAAGGTCCACCATTTCTGTTCGCTGGATCTGGGCGGCTTCTATCTCGATATCATCAAGGATCGCCAGTACACCACCCAGGCGAACAGCCTGGCACGACGCTCCTGCCAGACGGCCCTCTACCATATCGTCGAGGCGCTGTGCCGCTGGGTGTCGCCGATTCTGAGCTTTACTGCCGAGGAGATCTGGCAGAACTTGCCGGGAGAACGCAGCGCGTCGGTCCATCTGGAAACCTGGTACACCGGCCTGTTTGAGCTTGATGAAGCTGAAAGCATGGGGCGTGCCTTCTGGCAGCAGGTGATGGCGGTGAAAGATGCCGTAAACAAGCAGCTTGAGAATATGCGCAATAAGGGTGAAGTGAAGTCGGCGCTGGCCACCGAACTGGTACTCTTCTGTGAGCCCGACCTGCAGGCACTGCTTGAGCGTCTGGGCGACGAGCTGCGATTTGTCCTGATCACCTCGGCGGCGCGCGTAGAAACCCTTGATGCCGCGCCTTCAGCTGCTGTTGCCACGGACCTGGATGGCCTGAAAGTGTTGATCCGCGTCAGCGAACATGGCAAATGCACCCGCTGCTGGCACCTGCGCGATGATGTCGGCCAGCATGCCGATCATCCGGAGTTGTGCGGCCGTTGCGTCGATAACGTCGAGGGCACCGGTGAAGAGCGTGCCTACGCTTAACGGTTCGCTGGTGTCATCACCTTCCTATGGCGCCCTGCGCTGGCTGTGGTTGAGTCTGGGGGTAATCCTGCTGGATCACCTCACCAAGTGGTTGGCAACGGCTTATCTCAGCTACGGCGAGCCGGTTGCGCTGCTGCCGGTGTTTGATCTGACCTTGCTGCACAATACCGGCGCGGCGTTCAGCTTTCTGGCCTCAGCCGGGGGCTGGCAGCGCTGGTTTTTTGCCATTGTTGCGCTGGGGGTTAGCATCTATCTGGTATTGTGGCTGAAGCGCACGCCGCTGTCTCAGCGCTGGCTGGCGGTTTCGCTGGCGCTGATCCTTGGAGGAGCGCTGGGCAACCTGATCGACCGCGTGCTGTTTGGTTATGTGGTCGACTTTATTTCGCTGCATTGGCAGCAGTACTACTATCCCGCCTTCAATATTGCCGATTCCGCCATCACGGTGGGTGCAGTTATGCTGGTCTGGGACAGTTTTCGCAGTAAACCCGCAACCTCTTAACGGAGCAGTTTCAATGACCGCTATCGGCCAAGGGACCGAAGTTACCCTGCATTTCACTATCGAACTGGAAGATGGCAGTGTGGTGGATTCAACCCGTGAGCGCAGTCCGGCGACCTTTACCGTGGGCGACGGCAATCTTCTGCCCGGATTTGAACGCGCGCTGTTCGGATATCGCGCCGGTGATCAGCAGCGCTTGCGTATCTTGCCGGAGCAGGGCTTCGGAATGCCCAACCCCGGTAACGTGCAGAGCCTGCCGCGCAGCGCCTTTGAGTCGCTGGAGCAAGAGCTGGAGCCGGGAGTGGTGGTCTCTTTTGCCGACCCGTCACAGGGTAATCTGCCTGGCGTGATCAGGAATGTGGGCGCTACCCAGGTCGAGGTAGACTTTAACCACCCGCTTGCTGGCCGCACCCTCTACTTTGATGTTGAAGTTTTGTCTGTAACGGCTGTTTGAACAAAAAACGCGCCCTCCTCTTGAGATAAGTCAAACTTTGGGCTACTCAGGTTCGCTTTTCACTGCCGCTAATCTATCCTTCCCGTAACACAGGCATCAATCAGCCGGTAAACCCATTTGCCGGCTGATTATGCTGGCTAAGCCGTGGTGAAGTAGCTTAATCTGTTAGCTACAAAGCCACTTTTTCAGGGATTTGAGATGGGTTTTCAGGCTTCTTATCGCCACTCCTCCGGTCGTTCCGGCTGCCAGACCGGCTTTACCTTGGTCGAGCTGCTTGTTGTTTTAGCTATCGTCGCTGTACTGATTTTTGTCGCCACGCCTAACTATGACGGTGTAATGGTCGAGAGCCGATTGGAGCAAGAGCGCTTGCGCTTGGCAACCGGTTTGGCTTTTGCGCGCAGTGAGGCGATTGAGCGCGGGCAGACTGTTTCCATTTGTGCTTATGCTAACAGTGGATGCACAGGCAGTGATGCGAAAGTCACAGGGGGGGTTGAGTGGGCTGGTGGATGGCGCATTGAAAGCGGTGGTGAATTGCTGCAGCGTGCAGAAAAGCAGGAGCCAAGGCTTTTAATCAAGTATGAGTGCAGTTCGCGCTTGGTGTATGGCTCGCTAGGGGATCGATCAAGTTCGGCCAATGAAGGTTCCTGCGAGTTCAAGTTCACTGATCCCGGTTATCCTTCAATCTGGAAAAGTTTGATTATCTCGGAAGGCGGGCGGGTGCGAATGGAGAGCTCGTCGTGATCAAAAAACATCAGACAGGCTTTACGCTGGTAGAAATTTTGGTAGCTGTGCTTGTGCTTTCGGTCGGTATCCTTGGTTTGGTGGGGCTTGAATCTCTGGCGATGCAGAGCAATCAGGAGGCCTACTTCCGGAGTCAGGCGACACTGCTTTCCTACGAGCTTGCCGATCGGATGCGTGCCAATCCGAGTACCGACTACAGTACGGTAACCCCTGCCTCCCATGGGTGTGTTTCGTATACAGGGGCGGCAACCAGTTGTTCTTCGTTGCAGGTAGCGGAGGAGGATGTGCTCAACTGGCAAGCCGCGATTGCGGAGAAATTACCGGCGGGTACCGGATCCATCTCCGCGAGCGGATCGTTGTTGTCTGTCAATGTGCTTTGGGACAGCAACCGCAACGGCTCGCCGGACCAGACCTTTTCGATCAAGGTAGAGCTATGAGCACCAGCGCGCCGGTTAGAGGCCAGCAAGGACTGTCGATGGTCGAGCTGATGGTGGCCATGACCTTGGGCCTGCTGCTCACTGCGGCGGTGCTGCAGACCTTTGTCGGCGCTAAACGCACCTACGAATTTCAGCAGGAGTTCTCGCGGGTGCAGGAAAATGGCCGCTTTGCCATGAACTACCTGACTCGCGCTATTCGCCAAGCGGACCATTGGGGCTGTTTGACGGATAATGCCACGGTTGACAGCATTGTCAGCGGCTCGGCAGGCTCTGCCGGCGCCGGCTTCGACGTGATCGATCAGGGGAGTTCCTATACCCTCGGGGCGGGCTTGGGGCCTCGGCCGGATCGCGTATTGATGCGCGGCGTTATTGGCGGCGGATACCCGTTGACTCAGCCAACTGATACCGGTGCTTCGATCCATTTTCAGAAGGTCGGCAACCCCCAAGCGGCCCTGATCGATACGGGCGATATGTTACTGGTAACTGATTGTACCCGCGGCACGGTGTTTCAGGTCACGACGGCCAATCCAAACAGCAATACCGTGACCCATAATACCGGCTCGGTTCCGGGCGCGAATCCGGGCAACGCGTCTGCGGCGATACCCTCGCCACCCTATTCGCCGCCATCGGCGTTTGTTTACAAGGCTGACTCGCGCCAGTTCTGGATTCGCCAGAGCTCCTCTCCCAGTGCTGAGCCGGTTCTGGTTCGCGGCAGCGAATACGACCCTACCAGCGGTGGAGTAGAGCTGGTAGAAGGGATTGAAAATATGCAAATTTTGCTGGGCTTCGACGGCGATGGCGACGGAGTGGCGGACTACTATAATCCCCCACCACCGTTGGTGACGGGAGATATGGATGAGGTGGTTGCGGTGGAAGTGAGCATCGTGGCGCGCAGCCTGCGGGATAATTTGCTGACTACGCCCGACCCGTTCGAGTTTAACGGCCAGACCTATACCCCCGCCGACCGACGGTTGAGGAAAGTGTTTACCGCCAACGTCGCCCTTAGAAATCGACTGGATTGATACGCCGTGTGGAATCGACCTATGCAGCACCGTTCAACTCAACAGGGCATTACCCTGATCACCTGCATGATCGTACTGGTGATTATTACGCTGCTTGGGCTGGCTTCTATCGAAGACAGCACTCTTGAAGAAAAAATGGCAGGCAACCTGCGTAACCGCAATCTGGCGTTTCAGCTGGCGGAGTCGGCATTACGGCAGGGCGAAACCTACATTCTGACGGTGAGTTCGCTGCCAGACTTCGACGGTACCGGCGGGCATTATCAGGCCATGGGGGACGTTTTGCATGACTTCCCCGCAGCATCTTGGTCCAGCGCATCGGCGCGGCAATACACGGGAGCCGATGTCGCCAGCCTGCAGACAGCAGAGATGCCATTGTACATTATCGAACAGTTGAAGGCGGAAGCCCCCGGCGCCGATACGGAAGCGGGAACTGCAATCGACGACGAGCGATTCTACCGGATAACCGCACGAGCCGTGGGCGGAAACAGCTCCGCGGAAGTGATATTGCAATCTATTGTGAAGCGTTAAACGCCCCGAAGGGCAAGCGAGGTTGTTATGAGACGGATACTGACCCATGGAGCCAAGGTAGCTGTCTTGTTCCTGTCCCCCATTACCTGGGCGGCAACCGCACAGGTACCGTTGCACCTGTCGAGCACGCCGGATCCGAACGTGTTGATCAATATGTCGGTGGAGACGCCGATGGGGGGCGCAGCCTATAACGATCAGCTCGAAGTTGATGAAAGCGGTAATACCGTTTGCGGTGGGCGCGTGTCTCGTGACTCTGGTGATGTCGGCATCTGCTACTCGGGTGCCAAAACCTACCTTGGCTACTTTGATCCCGACAAGTGTTACACCTACGATACAGCGACCACGCCCAATCGCTTCGTGCCTGCCGCGGCTGCCACTAACCGCACTTGCACTGGCCAGTTTAGCGGTAACTTCATGAACTGGGCCACCATGACCGCCATGGATATGTTCGCGCTGACCATGACCGGTGGTAACCGTATCGTCGATACCACTAGCGAAACGGTGGTGCGGCGGATGCGTAAAACTAACAACGACGGTTGGTTCCCGCATAAGTATTTGAGCAGTTCGGACAATGTTGCGCCTTCAACGGTAACGCCATTTACCGATAGCGAGATTTTTATTTACAACACGGACTTCGGTGTTCAGTTTGGGCGAGGGCGCGGAGACTCTGACCGTGGGACTTTTGACCTTGCGGTCAAGGTCTGTGACTCAACTGCCGGGCTGGAAGCCAACTGTGTCACCATCGGTTCTGCCATTAAACCGGTGGGGCGGATCCAGCAAAATGCGGATCACATGCGCTTTGGTGTTACCAGTTTTTCACTGGACGGCTCCCGCACGCGCAATGGCGGTATTTTGCGATCCAATATGAAATATGTCGGCGCAACCATGCCGGATGGTAGCGGTGGCACGATGGCCAACCCACTGGCCGAGATTAATGCCAATGGGTTGTTTTTAAACAATCCAAATGCGTCGGATGCGACAGCCAGCGGGGTAAGTAACTCGGGGGTTATCAATTACCTCAACAAATTCAGCGATTCGGGCTACAAGTCATTGGACCCTGCCAGTGAGTTGTATTACGAGTCAATTCGCTACTTCAAGAATTTGGGGCGTACGCCGGAGTACGCAAACAGCCTGTCCAGTGCCCAGCTAGGCGGTTTCCCCGCCGTAACTACCTGGGAAGATCCGATCCAGTACAGCTGCCAGAAAAACTTTATTCTGGGTATCAACGATGCTAATCCCTGGCTGGACAAGCGCCTGCCCGGCACTTACTTCACCGAAACCATTGCGAATCAGGCGCCTTTCAACAGTCGGGCAAATATTCTCGACGACGTGGATCCACCAGCGGATGCCGACCCGGATATCAACGTACGCCAGTTGACCAACCAGGTTGGCGAGCTCGAGGGATTGAATGGCACCTCGCAATGTATCGGCTGCACGGCGACCACCTGTGACGGACTGGCCACTAACAAAACAATCACCGCCTTGGGGGAGGTGATGGGCACCTGCCCATCACCCAATAAACAGAACTCCTATTACATCGCCGGTTTGGCCTACTACGCCAATACGCAGGATATTCGAGCTGACCTGAGTGGCAAGCAGACCATTACCAGCTTTTTTATCGACACTCAGGAGTTTCAGGCCAATCCGCTGGTCGGGCGAATGAACATGTTGTGGCTGGCGGGAAAGTACGGCGGCTTCATCGACAGCAATAACAACGGTGAGCCGGACTTGACCACTGAGTGGGATAGTGACGGCGACGGCGAACCAGATAACTATGTGCTGGCATCAAGACCGGATAAGTTGGTGCGGCAGCTGAATGCGAATTTTGCCGATATTGAAGAGCGTTCCTCGTCCGCGTCGGCGGTCACCACCAGTTCAACTCGCTTGAATACCAGCTCAACCATTTATCAAGCCCGCTTCAATAGCGGTGATTGGACCGGTCAGCTGTTGGCCTTTGCTATTACCAGCAGCGGCGCGGTTGGTTCACAACAGTGGGATGCCGCGGCGCAGATGCCCGCGCATGGTGCCCGGAATGTTCTGTCGTGGAATGGGACCTCTGGTTTTGTTTTTGATGGAACCACAGCTAATCTCGCAACCATCAATTCGATAATGGCGAGCGCCTCTGCGAGCAGCGTAACGCCGGGTTTGGTCAACTATCTGCGTGGCGACGATACCAATGAGCAAAGTAACGGAGGGTTGCTGCGTGATCGTATCAGCCGCTTGGGTGATATCGTCAACTCCGATCCGATCTTTGTGAGCAACGAAAATTATGGCTACACCAGATTGCCCGGTACAGAGGGCACTAGTTATGCATCCTTTCGTTCGCTTGCCAGCTATTCCAGCCGCTCGAAAATGGTCTACGTTGGTGCCAATGACGGCATGTTGCACGGCTTTAATGCTGCCAGCGGGGTCGAATTGATGGCGTACGTGCCCAAGGCCGTGTATCCCAATCTGGCGAGTCTTGCCGACCCTAATTACAGCCATAAGTTTTACGTAGACGGATCGCCACAGGTGGGCGATGCCTACTTTGACGTTGATGGTGATGGCTCCAAGGAGTGGCGTACGGTCCTGGTCGGTACCACGGGAGCGGGTGGGTCAGGCGTGTTCGCGTTGGATATCACTGCGCCCGACAGCTTTGGTGCCGGAAATGTCCTGTGGGATATTGATGCAAGTGATGCTAATTTTGCGGATCTTGGCGATACCATCGGTAGCGCCTCGATTGCGCGGATGCCCGATGGGCACTTCTATGCGGTGTTCAGTAACGGCTTCAACAGTGGTACTGGCAATGCGGTCATCTATCTGGCACGTCTCGGCGTACCGGGTGCTCCGACCGTGTTCAAGTTGGATACCCACACCAGCGCCAATGGTATGACTGCACCTCTGGTGGTTGACAGCGATGGTGACCGTATCGTTGACGCTATCTACGCCGGTGATCTTCAGGGCAACCTCTGGAAAGCAGAGTGGTTGCCGACGCCTGACCCCAATGACGCCGCAGACGCGCACAGTTGGCAGTTTTCCTTCGGCACCGAGCTCTCTCCCCAGCCGTTGTTCAGTGCGGCGGATGGCGCCAGCGTGGCGCAGCCAATCACCGCCAAACCGCAGACACGCAACCATCCGGCCGGAGGCACAATGGTCTATTTCGGCACCGGCAAATACTTCGAAAACAATGACAATATTGTCGGTGTTTCTCCTCAGGTCCAGACTTTCTATGGAGTGCGTGATCAGGGTAGTCAGGTCAGCGGTAAAGGGCAGTTGCTGCAACAATCGATTCTGGGTGAGGGGGCAATTGGTAGTTTTAACGTCCGTGCGACAACCAATCTGGATATTTCGACAGAGAAAGGCTGGTATATGGATCTGATTGTCTCGGGGGCTGCAAGTAGCCTGGGCGAGCGCGTGGTGGATCAACCGCAGCTGATCGGCGATCGGGTGCTGTTTACAACTATTCTGCCCAGCACCGACCCCTGTGCGTTTGGTGGTAGTAGTTGGTTGATGAATCTGGATGCGCTGTCGGGAGCGAGGATAGATAGGCCGACTTTCGACGTCGATAATGACGGTGTGTATAGTGCGTCCGATGAGCTAACCATTGATATCAATGGTACGCCCACTCAAGTGCCGGTCACCGGCTTGCAACAGAGTGGACTGGGCTTAATCAGTTCGCCCGCGTTGATGAGAACCGGCGCTGGCGAAATTACCGGATTCATGGGGGGCAGTGGAAATTCAGGCGGTAATGGAAATCAAGGTGGTGGGAACGGTGTACCTAACATTGGTAAAACCACGATGTTCATCAACGAGGATAGCGGCCGCCAGTCCTGGCAGCAGTTACAGTAAACGCGGAGGGCTGCTATCATGCAGCCCTCTTATTTTCTGTGGCCTTGGAAGGAATCGATGAACAGAAACCGTGGGTTTTCATTATTAGAACTGATGATAGCGGTGGCGATTGTCGGCATCATCGCGTCAATTGCCTACCCCTCCTATCAGGAGTACGTGCAGAAGTCTCGGCGGGCCGATGCGCAGGCGGCACTGGTGTCGTTTGCCGGTGCGCTCGAACGCCACTTTACCGTGAATAGTACCTACTGCGATGCGGGTACCACGGCGGCGGGGGGGTGTGGTGGTGCTGCGGGTGATACCGGAATTCCGACCATCTTCCCCAGCGAGGCTCCGCTGGACGGGGGTGACAAGTACTATGACCTGCGTATTGCCGCGGTGAGCGCATCGGGCTTTTCCATCACCGCCGCTCCAAAAGGGTCGCAGGCGGGAGATCGCTGCAATACCCTGACTCTTGACCATACCGGTGCCCGTTCTACCTCGCCGGCGGCGGCAGATTGCTGGCCTTGATCGAGCCTTAAAAAACTGGTCTATACTCCCTCCCTGTTGTGAACCGAATGCAGTCCAAGGAATGGCGGAGCATGGATCATGGACAGGGATGGGCGTTGTTATCGCCGGCGTCGTTCGACGCCGGCATCTGGTTTTACCTTAACCGAGTTGTTGATCGTACTGGCTATCACCACCGTGGTGATGACGCTGGGCGTTGGCAGCTTCAACTACTACATCGGCTCGACTCAGGCCGACACCATTATCAACCGGCTGCGCACGGCGCTGTCGCTGGCACGTGCCGAAGCGGTCAAACGCTCGGCGTCAGTGGTGCTGTGCCGGCAAAGCGCGGTTCCCGGTAGTTGCGCTGGTGGTGGTGCGACGGGGCGGCTGGACTGGAGCGAGGGGTGGTTGCTCTTTGTGGACCACAACCACGACCGTATTTTCGATCTGGGTGCCGGTGACGAGTTGCTGCGGGTTTTTCCGGCCATCGAGGCCGCCTTTGTTCTCAAGTGGAACCGGGGTGATTTTATCGCGTATCAGGGGTCCGGCAGTCTTAACTCTCTGAACGGGACCTTCTGTCTCGGCGACTATGAGGCCAGCACTGCATTTAGCCGCGAGTTGGTGATTCCTTATAGCGGTCGCGTTCGGGCCACACAGGGGGCCTGCAGTTACGCCCTGCTGCCTTGATCCCCTTGAGTTACTATGTCTGACTGACATACTGTGGCTTTCCTGGTCGGGTGCGGAGGTGCGGGTGAATTCGGATGCCATAGTGGTGGGTGGTGGCGTTATGGGGTTGATGTCCGCCCGTGAGCTTGCGTCAAGGGGGCTGTCGGTAACGGTTATCGATCGCGGTCCGCTGGCGGGTGAAGCGAGCTGGGCCGGCGGTGGTATCGTCTCGCCGTTGTACCCCTGGCGTTACGATCAGGCGGTAAGCGCGTTGTCGCAACTGTCGCAGCAGGCCTATGCGACCCTGGCTCCTGCGCTGCACCTTGAGAGCGGTGTTGATCCCGAATTACGCCAAAAGGGACTGCTGATGATGGCGGTCGCCGACACCGATGCCGCATTGGCTTGGGCCGGGCAGCAGGGGGCCGCGCTGGAGCAGGTTGAGGCGGAGTTCGCGCGCAGACTGGAACCTCGGGTCCGTCTTGCCGAGGGGCCTTTGCTGTGGATGCCCACGGTGGCCAGTATCCGTAACCCTCGTCTGGGTCGGGCTCTGGTTGCCAGTTTGCAACGTAACCCCCGGGTTCGGTTGCTGGCGGGTGAGCCGGTCGAAGCGCTGTTGGTGAGCCAAGGGCGTGTGACTGGGGTCAAACTGCTTGGGCAAACGCTCTCGGCGGACAACGTCATGATCTGTGGTGGAGCTTGGAGCCGCCAGTTGCTTGCTCCACTGGGCATTGCGCTGCCGGTCGAGCCGGTCAAAGGACAGATGATGTTGTTCAAGACCGACGGCATGCTGCTTGATCGGGTGGTGCTGGCCAACGGGCGTTACCTGATACCGCGCAGTGACGGCCGGATTCTGGTGGGTTCAACTCTGGAACGTACCGGCTTCAGTAAGCAGGTGACAGCTGCGGCCTACCAGAGTCTTTATCAGTCCGCGGTTGAGCTGTTGCCCGAGTTGCGGTCTCAGCCGGTTGAAGCGCAGTGGGCGGGTTTGCGCCCAGGCAGCCCACAGGGAATCCCCTTTATTGGTGAAGTGCCGGGGGTGCGCAATCTGTTTCTCAACGCCGGTCACTTTCGCAATGGACTGGTGCTCGCGCCGGCATCCTGTCGTTTGGTGGCAGAGCTGGTTTGCGGCGAAACGCCATCACTGGATCCGGCCCCCTATGGGCTGGATGCCGAACGGGGGAACGAGTTGCTTTGACCCCGCCGCTGGCGGAAAATAGCGCCCTTTACCAGCTTTTGGGTACGGGTTCATGGCAAGTCAATTACGGGTCGCGCTGGCGCAGCTGAACTTTCTGGTTGGCGATATTGAGGGCAACCGGGCGCTGGTGGTGGACACCGTGCAGCGGGCGCGGGCTGATCACCACGCCAATGTGGTGGTGTTTCCGGAGCTGACCCTGACCGGCTATCCGCCAGAAGATCTGTTGCTGCGGCCGAGTCTGGAAAAGCGCATCAGTCGCGCCATGCAGGGCCTGTGTCAGCAACTCGACCCTGATGTCTATGTGGTCATCGGCTACCCGCGCCGGATCGACGGCCAGCTCTACAATATGGCGGGGGTCATCCAGGGCGGCCAGCTGCGCGGCGAGTATGCCAAGCAGTGCTTGCCCAACTACCAGGTATTTGACGAAAAACGCTACTTTGAGGCTGGTAACGCGCCCTGTGTGGTGGATATCGACGGCCATCGGGTGGCGCTGACCATCTGTGAGGATATCTGGCATGCGCATCCCGTAGCCCAGGCCCGCGAAGCGGGAGCGACGCTAATGCTTAACCTCAACGCCTCGCCGTTCCATATCCGCAAAACCGATCATCGCCGTGAGCTGCTGGGCCAGCGCGCTAATGATGGCGGCTTTCCCATTGTATACACCAATCTGGTAGGCGGTCAGGACGAGCTGGTATTTGACGGCGGTTCGCTGGTCATCAATGCCAATGGCGAGTTGGTGCTGGCGGCACCGGAGTTCCAGCAAGGTCTGTATCTGGTGGATTTTGACGGCCAGCGTTGCCAGGCGGTGTCGCGCTCAGAGAAACCGCTCAGCCTGGAAGCCAGTGTGTATCAGGCGTTGGTGCTGGGCGTGCGCGATTACGTTAATAAAAATGGCTTCAAAGGCGTGGTGTTGGGGCTCTCCGGTGGTGTTGATTCGGCGCTGACCCTGGCGGTTGCGGTGGATGCTCTGGGTGCGGACCGGGTAGAAGCGGTGATGATGCCGTTTCGTTATACCTCGCAGATGAGTCTGGAAGACGCCGAAGAAGAGGCCCGCACGTTGGGTGTGCGCTATTCGGTGCACTCCATCGAGCCGATGTTCGAATCCTTCATGCAAACCTTGGCACCGGCTTTTGAAGGGATGCCGCGCGATACCACCGAAGAGAACCTGCAGGCTCGCTGCCGCGGGGTATTGCTGATGGCGCTCTCCAACAAGAAGGGCTATCTGGTGCTGACCACCGGCAACAAGAGCGAGATGGCGGTGGGTTATTCGACCCTTTATGGCGACATGGCCGGCGGTTTTGATGTACTCAAGGATGTGCCCAAAACTCTGGTTTTTGCCCTGTGCCGTTACCGCAACAGTCTGTCCCCGACGATTCCCGAGCGGGTGATCACCCGCCCGCCATCGGCCGAGCTGGCGCCGGACCAGAAAGATGAAGACAGTCTGCCGCCCTACGAGGTGCTGGACCGGATTCTGGAGCTCTATGTGGAGCAGGACTTCAGCGCCCATGACCTGATTGCCGAAGGCTTCGACGAAGCAGTGGTTGCCCGTGTGATTCGCTTGGTGGATCTGAACGAATACAAGCGCCGCCAGGCGCCGGTAGGGGTACGCATCACCCAGCGTGGCTTTGGTCGCGACCGTCGCTACCCGATCACATCCGGGTGGAAAGCGGGCGAATAAAGCGCTCGCAACGGACTCTGGCTAGCTGCCGTTGTGTTGTCGGGTGGTCTGGTCTTGGGCTGCCATCTCGCGCTGGCTGTCGGTGTTGATCAGGCGGAACCGTTCGCCCTCCGCGACGGCACTATACGCGGGTCGGGGAGCCTGCTTGTCGCCGGGGTGGAGCATCGGCATGCTCTGTTGTTGGCTGAACAGGTCGAAGGTCATGATGTCGAACAGTGAGCGTTCCTGCTGTGGCGGCTGGTAGTCGGGGAAGTTGCGCTCCAGCACTCGTTGCGCGTCACTGGCCAGCTCATTCATTCCTAGCTCTGTATAGGCGTGCACCATGACCGCGAGACCATCGGCCACGGAAGGAGTTTTCTGGAAGTTTTCTACCACATAACGACCGCGGTTGGCCGCGGCGATAAAGGCGCCGCGGGTAATGTAATAGCGTGCTACATGGATCTCGTACGCGGCGAGCTGGTTACGCAGGTAAAGCATCCGCAGGCGCGCATCGGGGGCGTACTGGCTCTGCGGATAGCGGTTCAGCAGGGTGGCAAAGTCCTTGAACGAATCGCGTGCCGCGCCCGGGTCCCGCTGGGAACTGTCGGTGGGCACGTAGCGGCCGATCACGTCGGCGTCCTCGTCAAAATTACTCAGCCCCTTGAGGTAATAGGCGTAATCGATATTATCGTGCTGCGGGTGAAGCCGGATAAAACGGTCGGCGGCAGAGCGGGTCTCCTCGCCGCGACCGGTGCGGTAGTACGAGTAGATCAGCTCCATCTGGGCCTGGGCGGAGAAGCGGCCGAAAGGAAAACGTGACTCCAACTGCTCCAGTTTGTCGATGGCGATTTCCCAGTTGTCTTCGCTTAGCGCTTTGCGGGCCTCGTCCCACAGTTCGATCTCGGTCGGCTCCGGTTCCTCGATCCCGAACAGCGAACAGCCTCCCAGCAACAGTACCAACAGAAGTGCAAGGCAGGGGCGAAGGGCGTGCATGGAGTTGATGTCCTTTATGATGAGGCCGATACGACGAACGCCGCGGCGGTGTTCTTCGGTTATACTAGCGCCCAGTATTTAACCACAGAGCCGAGCGGGCGCCAAAGCATCCGCGCGATATTCCCGGCTCGCCAATCCCTAGGATTTACATGGCTGAAAAGATTTCTCTGAGCGCCACCGTGCCGGTCGAGCTGGGTGGTAGCCGGTTGGACCAGGTGGTGGCCCAGCTGTTCCCGGAACATTCACGCTCGCGCCTGACAAGCTGGATCAAGTCGGGCGAACTGCAGGTGGACGGCCAGGCACGACGCCCCCGCGACAAGATGCTGGGTGGTGAAAGCGTTCATCTGGAGGCGGAACTGCAGCTCGAAGAGCGCTGGGAAGCGCAGGAGATAGCCCTCGACATCGTGTATGAAGATGAGGATATCCTGGTGCTCAACAAGCCCGCCGGGCTGGTGGTGCATCCGGCCGCGGGCAACCATGACGGCACCCTGCTTAATGCTCTGCTGCATCATTGCCCCGATATCGCCGCGGTGCCGCGTGCCGGCATTGTTCACCGTCTGGACAAGGACACCACCGGACTAATGGTGGTGGCCAAGACTCTGGAAGCGCAGACAGATCTTGTCGGCCAGCTGCAGGAGCGCTCCATGGGGCGCGAGTACGAGGCGGTGGTAACCGGTGTGATGACCGGTGGCGGCACCGTTGACGAGCCGATGGCGCGGCACCCTAAAAACCGCCTCAAGATGGCCGTTCACCCCATGGGTAAGGAAGCGATCACTCACTACCGGGTGTTGCAGCGTTTCCGCGCCCATACCCATATTCGGGTCAAGCTGGAAACCGGGCGCACGCACCAGATCCGGGTGCACATGGCGCATATTCATTATCCGCTGGTTGGCGATATCCTTTACGCCGGGCGTACCCGCTTGCCCCGCGGGGTATCGGAGGAGCTGCAGCAGGCCTTGCGCGGCTTTCAGCGCCAGGCGCTGCATGCGCGCAAACTGGAGCTGTGGCATCCCACCAGCGGCGAGCAGATGAGCTGGGAGGTGGATCTGCCGCCGGATATGGCGGCGCTGCTGACGGAGCTGGCCGAAGACGGCAAGCAGGTGGAGCACTACTGAGATGGCCTGTTGGCTGGCGCCGGCCTGGCCCGCACCTGCGCGCGTCAACGCTCTGGCGACCACTCGCCTGGGAGGGGTTAGTAGGCCGCCCTATGACAGTCTTAATCTGGGCGATCACGTTGACGATGACCCCGTGAGGGTCGCGCAGAACCGTGAACGCTTGCAGGCGGAGGTCGGCGCTGGCGTCAAGTTGAGCTGGCTGCAGCAAGTACACGGTACGCGGGTGGTTGATGCCGCCGCGATCACTCCCGACGAGCCGCCGACGGCAGACGCCGCCTGGACCGGTTGTGCCGATACCGCCTGCGTGGTGATGACGGCAGACTGCTTGCCGGTGTTGTTCTGTGACCGTGCTGGTACCCGGGTAGCCGCGGCTCATGCCGGCTGGCGAGGGCTGGCAGACGGCGTGCTGGAACAGACCCTGGCTGCGCTGGCGGGTGACCCTTCCGAGGTACTGTGTTGGCTGGGTCCGGCGATCGGCCCTGCGGCGTTTGAGGTTGGCGAGGAGGTGCGCGAACGCTTCGTGGCCGAGCTGCCGGCCAGCGGCAGCGCTTTTGTGGCTCAGCCCGGGACCGGCAACAAGTGGCTGGCGGATCTTTACCAACTGGCACGGCTGCGCCTGCAGCGTGCCGGTGTCACCGCCGTGTATGGCGGTGACTGCTGCACCTTCAGCGATACCGAGCGTTTCTTCTCCTACCGCCGGGACGGAGTTACCGGGCGGATGGCAACGCTGATCTGGCTGGCGGCTGCTACCGACTAGTTTCGGCCCATGCCTTCAACCGGTCATTCCTAGGCTGTCACTCCCAATCAAGCACGACCTTGCCGGACTGGCCTGAACGCATCACCTCAAAGCCCTGCTGAAATTCATCTACGGGGAAGCGGTGGGTGATGATCGGGCTGATATCCATGCCCGCCTGGATCAGGCTAGCCATTTTGTACCAGGTTTCGAACATCTCCCGCCCGTAGACCCCCTTGATGATCAGCCCCTTGAAGATCACCTTCGACCAGTCGATGGCGGTGTGGGTGGCGGGAATCCCCAGCATGGCGATCTTGCCGCCGTGGTTCATGGTGTCGAGCATCAGGTTGAGGGCGCTGGGCACCCCGGACATCTCCAGCCCGACGTCGAAACCTTCGGTCATGTTGAGTTCGGCCATCACGTCGGTGAGCGGCTCCTGATCGATCTGTACCGTGCGGGTGGCACCCAGTTTCGCCGCCAGCTCCAGCCGGTAGGGGTTGATGTCGGTAATCACCACATGGCGGGCCCCGGCATGTCGTGCCACTGCGCAGGCCATGGCGCCGATGGGACCGGCTCCCGTGATCAGTACATCTTCGCCCACCAGGTCGAACGACAGCGCGGTGTGCACCGCGTTGCCGAGCGGGTCAAACACCGCCGCCAGTTCGTCGCTGATGTTGTCCGGTATCTTGAACGCGTTGACCGCCGGCAAGGCCAGGTATTCGGCGAACGCGCCAGGGCGATTGACGCCCACGCCGACGGTGTTGCGGCACAGGTGGCGGCGCCCCGCGCGGCAGTTGCGGCAGTGGCCGCAGGTGATATGGCCTTCACCGGAGACCCGGTCGCCGAGCTGGAATCCCTGCACCTCCTGGCCCACGGCGGCGACGGTGCCGACATATTCGTGGCCAACGGTCATCGGTACCGGAATGGTCTGCTGGGACCATTCGTCCCAGTTGTAGATATGAATATCGGTACCGCAGATAGCGGTCTTGCTGATCTTGATCAGCAGGTCGTTGTGACCGATCTCCGGCAGGCTGGCGTCATGGAGCCAGATGCCGGGCTCGGCGTGCAGTTTTGCCAATGCTTTCATGTTGTGCCTCTATGATCCGATCACGCCCAGCTCATGCCCCACCCGGGTGAAAGCGTCGATTGCTCGATCGAGCTGTTCGCGGCTGTGGGCGGCGGAGATCTGAGTGCGTATGCGTGCTTGTCCTTCAGGGACCACCGGGAACGAAAAACCGATGACGTAGATACCTTCGGCCAGGAGCCGGTCCGCCATGCGTGTCGCCAGCGCTGCGTCGCCGATCATCACCGGGATAATCGGGTGATCGGCACCGGCCAGGCGAAAACCGGCGTTACACATTCGCTCGCGGAAGTAGCGGCTGTTGGCATGTAGCTGCTCGCGTAACTGATCGCTTTGTTCAAGCAGCTTCAGCACCGCCAGCGACGCGCTGACGATCGCCGGTGCCAGCGAGTTGGAGAACAGATAGGGGCGCGAGCGCTGGCGCAGCCAGTCGACGATCTCCTGGCGGCCAGCGGTATAGCCGCCGCTCGCACCTCCCAGTGCCTTGCCGAGGGTGCCGGTGAGGATATCGACCCGTTCGATTACGCGGTGATACTCGTGGGTTCCGCGGCCGTGCTCGCCAAGAAAACCGACCGCGTGGGAGTCATCTACCATCACCAGCGCGTCGTATTGGTCCGCCAGATCGCAGATGGCCGGCAGGTTGGCGATTACCCCGTCCATGGAGAATACGCCGTCGGTGGCGATCAGACGGTAACGTGCGCTTTGTGCTTCGATCAGACGTTGTTCCAGCTCGGCCATATCGTTATTGGCATAGCGGTATTTCTTCGCTCGGCACAGGCGCACGCCGTCGATGATGCTGGCGTGGTTGAGGGCATCGCTGATGATGGCGTCTTCCGCGCCAAGCAGGGTTTCGAAGAGGCCGCCGTTGGCGTCAAAGCAGGAGGAGTAGAGGATGGCGTCGTCGGTCTGCAGGAATGCGCTGAGCTGCTGTTCGAGCTGGCGGTGGATATCCTGGGTGCCGCAGATAAAGCGTACTGATGCCATACCGAAGCCACGTTGATCCAGCCCCTCTTTTGCAGCTGCGACCAGTGCGGGGTGGTTGGCCAGCCCCAGATAGTTGTTGGCGCAGAAGTTGATGACCTCGCTGCCATCTTCGATGCGGATGGCGGTTTGCTGGGCTGAATGCAGCGGTCGCTCCTGTTTGAACAACCCTTGGCTCTTGAGGGCGCCGGTTTGCTGACGAAGCTGGTCGAGAAACGCCTGGCTCATGACGGTTACCTTTGCGCTGGATTATTTTGGAAAAGTTTCCGATATGGTGGATTTGTGCATCTTGCTGTTGCCAGGTAGTGCTGTCAACACTAAGAAGGAAAAAAATCCTCTATATTGGAAAAAAGGTCGCTTTTGCGCCAATTCTTCCTCTTTAAAGCTAGCACTGCTTGAACTTTGCGGTGCCGGCCCGCATTTCTACCATCAGTTGATGAATATCGAGCTCGCGGTTCTGGCTTGCCGGCGGACGGCAACGACCACACCCCGGGACGCAAATTGAGAGGCATAAGCTATGCGAATGGATCGACTGACCAGCAAGTTGCAGGAGGCGATCGTCGACGCCCAGTCCCTGGCCGTGGGCCGCGATCATACCCTGATTGAGCCAGCGCACCTGGTGTACAGTTTGCTGGAACAAAAAGGCGGTGCGGTGCGGCCACTGTTGGCCCAGGCCGGTTTCAATGTCAGCGCGCTGAAGAGCGGGCTGGACGTCATTCTTGATGGTCTGGCACGGGTGCAGCATCCGGACGGTGAGGTGGGAATGTCACCGGCGCTGGGGCGGATCTTTAACCTCGCTGACCGTTTGGCGCAGCAGCATCAGGATCAGTATGTTTCCAGTGAGCTGATGATGTTGGCCGCGATGGAGGATAAAGGGCCGGTGGGTGAGTTGCTGCGCAAACAGGGCGGCAAGGAGCAACTGCAGGCGGCGATCGACAAGGTGCGCGGTGGCGAGTCGGTCAGCGACCAGAATGCCGAAGAGAGCCGTCAGGCGCTGCAGCGCTTCACCATTGACCTAACCGCGCGGGCGGCGGAGGGCAAACTCGACCCGGTCATCGGCCGTGACGACGAGATTCGTCGCACCATCCAGGTGCTGCAGCGGCGCACCAAGAACAACCCGGTGTTGATCGGTGAACCCGGTGTGGGTAAGACCGCCATCATCGAGGGGTTGGCGCAACGGATTATCAACGGCGAGGTGCCGGAAGGACTGAAGGACAAGCAGGTGTTGTCGCTGGATATGGGCTCGCTTATCGCCGGCGCCAAGTACCGTGGCGAGTTTGAAGAGCGGCTCAAGGCGGTGCTTAACGAGCTGGCCAAGCAGGAAGGCGGCATTATCCTGTTTATCGACGAACTGCATACCATGGTGGGTGCCGGCAAGTCGGAAGGGTCGATGGACGCCGGCAATATGCTCAAGCCGGCGCTGGCACGCGGCGAGCTGCACTGCGTGGGCGCCACCACGCTGGATGAATACCGCCAGTACATCGAAAAAGACGCGGCGCTGGAGCGGCGTTTCCAGAAAGTGCTGGTGGAGGAACCCAATGTTGAGGACACCATCGCCATCCTGCGCGGCTTGAAAGAACGCTACGAGATCCACCACGGGGTTGATATCACCGACTCGGCCATAATCGCCGCGGCGCGATTATCGACCCGCTATATCACTGACCGCCAGCTGCCGGACAAGGCGATCGACCTGATCGATGAAGCCGCGAGCCGCATCCGCATGGAGATGGACTCTAAGCCGGAGGAGATGGACCGGCTTGAGCGTAAGTTGATCCAGCTGAAGATGGAGCGGGAGGCGCTGAAGAAGGAGAAGGACGCCGCCTCGCGCAAACACCTCGAAGAACTGGAGGCGACCATCGAGAGGTCCGAGCGTGAATTCGCCGATCTTGAAGAGGTGTGGAAAACCGAGAAAGCGGCGTTGCAGGGCTCTCAGCAGGTGAAGGAGAAGCTGGATCAGGCGCGTCAGGATATGGATGTGGCCCGCCGGAGTGGCGATCTGGCACGGATGTCCGAGTTGCAGTATGGGGTGATCCCGGAGCTGGAAAAACAGCTGGATATGGCCAGTCAGGCCGAGATGCTCGACATGACCCTGCTGCGTAATCGGGTGACCGAAGAGGAGGTTGCCGAAGTGGTCTCCAAGTGGACCGGTATCCCGGTTTCCAAGATGCTGGAAGGCGAGCGCGACAAGCTGCTGCGGATGGAGTCCGCCCTGCATGAGTGGGTGGTCGGCCAGGATGAAGCCGTGGTGGCGGTGGCTAACGCGGTGCGCCGCTCGCGTGCGGGGCTTGCCGACCCCAATCGCCCCAACGGCTCGTTCCTGTTTCTTGGCCCGACCGGGGTGGGCAAGACCGAGCTGTGTAAATCGCTGGCCAAATTCCTCTTTGACACCGAAGAGGCGATGGTGCGGATCGATATGTCGGAGTTCATGGAGAAGCACTCCGTGGCCCGCCTGATCGGTGCGCCTCCGGGGTATGTCGGCTACGAAGAGGGCGGCTACCTGACCGAGGCGGTGCGGCGTCGGCCCTACTCTGTGCTGCTGCTGGACGAGGTCGAAAAAGCCCACCCGGATGTGTTCAACGTGTTGTTGCAGGTGCTGGAAGATGGTCGCCTGACCGATGGTCAGGGGCGGACGGTGGACTTTCGAAACACCGTGGTGGTGATGACCTCCAATCTCGGCTCTGACATCATTCAGGGCTACCGCAGCGACGATGACTACGAGCAGATGAAGTCCACGGTGATGGAGGTGGTGGGCACCCACTTTCGGCCCGAGTTTGTTAACCGGATCGACGAAGTGGTGGTGTTCCATGCCTTGGGTAAGGAGCAGGTGCGTGGCATCGCCACTATCCAGCTGCAGCGCCTCGGTGATCGTCTGGCCGAGCGGGAGCTGGCCCTTACACTGAATGATGACGCGTTGGATACCCTGCTTGATGCCGGTTTTGATCCGGTCTACGGCGCCCGTCCGCTCAAGCGCGCCATTCAGCGTTATGTGGAAAACCCGTTGGCGGAAGCGATTCTGGGTGGCGAGTTCGCCCCTGGTGACCGCATTATTGGTCGGGTCAATGACGGGGTGATCGTCTTTGGTTGCGACTAAGGTGATCTAGCCGGACGACCAAAGGCGCCCGCGGGCGCCTTTGCTTTGTCCATGGCGAGTGCGCTATGGCTGCGGCGGGTATTTGGCCAGAATCGCCGCTACGGTTTCGGCGATGAAAGCGGCGTGCTCGGCGGGGGTGTCAAATCCAGGCAAGCGGCGCTCCGAACTGCCGCGCCATAGCAGCTGTTCTTCAGACGGATCGCGCAGGTCGATAATCAACCGGCTCTGTTGGTAATCGGTGCTGTGGGTGCGCATCAGACCCACGCCCATCCCGCCCCGGTGTTTGGAGTAGCTTCCTTCGATAGCGAACACCGGGTCGATATCGACCCGGTCCTCCACCACGATCAGGTAACTGATAAGCAGCTGGGCCTGGTCGCGTTGATCGGTGGGGAACAGTCCGTGGGCTACCAGCTCGTTCTCAACGGCCATCTCCACCCGTTGCTCTACCAGTTCGCTGTTGTAGACTGAAGCCGGCTGGGCGCTTTTTGTCGGGGGTAGCCAGTAGTAGCGGGTCAGTTGAGTAAAGTCGGTGCCGGGTTGATAGTCCACCGCCACCGCCACCGGAATTCGGGCGCAGCCTGCCAGCAGCAGAATTAGGATCAGGGTGAATAGTCGCGTCATAAATCGCTCCTGGCTGGGATATACGGGCCTGTGCGTTTGGACCGCTGTTGTCACGGACAGTTTACGTGGTGGCGGTCTGTTTTGCCCTGTTAGCTGAAAGAGTATTGCCGATGCATGTCTTTACGTACGGCTCGCTGATGTACGAGGCGGTGTGGTCACAGGTGGTGCGGGGGCACTACCGTCAGTGTCTGGCTGGACTGGCGGGGTACCGGCGCTGGTGCGTACGCGGTGAGCACTACCCCGGACTGTGGCCGGCGATGGCGACCGACAAGGTGAGCGGGGTGTTGTATTTCGATCTGGAGGCGGGTGATCTGGCCCGGTTGGACGCTTTCGAAGGCGCTTACTATCGTCGCCAGCGATTGCCCTGCGAGGTGGCTGGTGAGGTGGTGGAGGCGGAGGTCTATCTGTTCAGGTCGCGCTATCGCCAGCTGCTGACAACGCGTGAATGGCAGGCCGAAACATTTGAGCGTCAGGGCCTGCAACCCTTTATTCAGCGTTATCGTGGTTTTATGCCGCCTCAGAAGTGATAGCTGGGGCCCTGATCCATGACCGCTTCAAACCCCTCGAACTGTGGCGGGCCAAGGTAAAGTTCTTTGCTGGTGCCCGCCTGAGCGTGGGCCATCCTGAACTCGTCGGAACGGGTCCAGTCCATAAACGCCTGATAACTCTCCCAGACTGAATGGCTGGCGTAGAGGGTGTGGTCTGCCGCTTCCGGGCCTTTGAGCAGCTGAAATGACTTAAACCCCGGCACTTCGCTGAGGTAGGTGTCCCGCTCCTGCCAGATGCGCTCGAATTCGGCTTCGCGGCCGCGGCAGATACGGAAGCGGTTCATGGCGATATACATGGCGGGCCTCCTGTTTGCAGCGCTCAGTAAAGCGCTTTTTCGTCGCGCACGGTCTCGCGTAGCAACTCCAGAAACAGCTTGTCGGCATCGCTGTGTTGCGCTGGAATCTTGACGTTGGTCGATGCGCTGATGCGTTCGGCAATCTGGGCGTCGGCATTGTCGGAATCGATCAGTTCGCGGGTGATAGCCAGGCACTCGGGAATGATTTCGGGCTCGGCCAGTACTTTCTTGATAAACACGCGCAGCTCTTCAATGATGCGGTCGCGGTTACGGATATCGCTGGCAGGTGAGGTCATGGTCACTCCTTCTTATTCGTGACAGGGTTCAAACGTCTATGCGGTAACTATAAATCACAATTGGAACCTGCCCTAGACATTCGTCGTAATGGCTAATTCATAGTTGATTCGTCCGGTCGGGAATGTAAGAATGGCGTTCCTTTTCTGTTTAGGCAGTAACGTGCGGTTACCACCGGCGTTACGAGAAGTGAGCCATACCGGGCTTATTTCCACCGACTCAGTGCTGGTTAACGTACCGTACCCGCACACGCCCTGAACGTTTGTTGCCGATCCCTTCGGCGACACACTTAGCCCGGTAACTGTCGCTATACGTGTTCGTTAGCTGACATCAATAATGGCGCTGAGTGGTGAAACGTTCGTGTCTCAGACACAAAATCTGACCGATTCGCAGCCTGGTTGCGATAGATTTGAGGGTGTTACAGTGGAACTACTTTCCGGCGCTGAAATGGTTGTGCGCTCCCTGAAAGACGAAGGTGTCGAGTACATCTACGGCTACCCGGGAGGCGCGTTGCTTCATATCTACGACGCCATCTTCCAGCAGGACGACGTCAAACACATTCTGGTTCGACACGAGCAGGCGGCGACCCATATGGCCGATGCCTATGCGCGCGCCAGCGGCAAGCCGGGCGTGGTGCTGGTTACCTCCGGCCCCGGTGCCACCAACGCCGTCACCGGCATCGCCACCGCCTACATGGACTCCATTCCGATGGTGGTGATCAGCGGCCAGGTCATGAGCCACCTGATCGGTGAGGACGCCTTCCAGGAGTGCGATATGGTGGGGATCACACGCCCGATCGTGAAGCATAACCTCAGCATCAAACACCCCTCGGAAATACCGTCGGCGATGAAAAAGGCGTTTTATATCGCCTCCAGCGGCCGTCCTGGCCCGGTGGTGGTGGATATTCCCAAGGATATGACCACGCCCACAGACCGCTTCGAGTATGAATATCCGAAATCGGTCAAGCTGCGTTCCTATAACCCGGTATCCCGCGGGCACAGTGGCCAGATCAAAAAAGCGGTTGACCTGCTGATGAGTGCCAAGCGCCCGGTGATTCTGGCCGGTGGCGGGGTTATTGCGGCGAATGCCTCCGAGCAGCTGACCGAATTGGCCAAATTGCTGAACTATCCGGTGATCAACACCCTGATGGGCCTCGGTGCTTACCCCGGTACCGACGAGCAGTTCCTGGGTATGCCCGGTATGCACGGTGCGGTGGAAGCCAATATGGCGATGCACCACTCCGACCTGATTCTGAATCTGGGTTCGCGCCTGGATGACCGCATCACCAACGCCACGGAAAAATTCTGCCCGACGGCCAAGCTGATTCATGTGGATATCGATCCTTCGTCGATCTCCAAGACGGTTGCCGCGGATGTGCCGATCGTCGGGCCGCTGGACTCGGTCCTTAACGAGCTGCTGAAGCTGGTCAAGGCCAGCAACATCACGCCGGATAAGGAAGCCCACGGCAACTGGTGGAAGCAGATCGACGAATGGCGTGCCCGCCACGGTGGCCGCTACCGCACCGATGATTCCGAGCTGATGAAGCCGCAGCAGGTGATCGAGATCCTGTGTAAGGTCACCAAGGGCGACGCCTACGTCTGTTCCGACGTGGGCCAGCACCAGATGTTTGCGGCCCAGTACTACAAGTTCAACAAGCCGCGTCGCTGGATTAACTCCGGTGGTCTCGGCACCATGGGCTTCGGTCTGCCCGCGGCGATGGGGATCAAGCTCAATTACCCGGATGAAGAGGTGGTGTGCGTCACCGGTGAAGGCAGTATCCAGATGAATATTCAGGAGCTATCGACCTGTGCTCAGTATGACCTGCCGCTGAAGGTTATTCTGCTCAATAACCAGTCCCTCGGTATGGTTCGCCAGTGGCAGGATCTCAACTACGAGAGCCGTCACTCGCAGTCGTACATGCAGTCGCTGCCCGACTTTACCAAGCTGGTGGAGTCCTACGGCCACGTCGGCATGGAAGTCACCAAGTTTGACGAGCTGGAAAGCACGCTGGAGAAAGCCTTCGCCATGAAGGACAAGCTGGTATTTATCAACATCCACGTGGATCCCTTTGAGCATGTCTACCCGATGCAGGTGCCTAAAGCGGCCATGCGTGATATGTGGCTGAGCAAAACGGAGCGAACCTAAGATGCGGCACATCATTTCTGTACTGCTGGAAAACGAAGCCGGCGCCCTGTCCCGGGTGGTGGGCCTGTTCTCTCAGCGTAACTTCAACATCGAATCGCTGACCGTGGCGCCCACCGAGGACCCCACGCTGTCACGCCTGACCCTGACCACCGTCGGTAACGATCGGGTGATCGAGCAGATCACCAAACACCTCAACAAGCTGATCGAGGTGGTTAAGCTGGTGGATCTGACCGAAGGCGATCACATCGAGCGTGAGCTGATGCTGATCAAAGTGAAAGCGGTGGGCGCGCAGCGCGCCGAAGTGATGCGTAGCGTGGAGATCTTCCGCGGTCAGGTGATCGACGTCACCAGTACGGTGTATACCGTCCAGCTGGCCGGTGAAAGCGACAAGCTGGACGCCTTTATCAAGGTTATCGATCCCGCCAACGTGCTGGAAGTGGTGCGTACCGGGGTGTCCGGTATTGCCCGTGGCGAGAAGACGCTGGCGCTGTAATCACTGTTCGATGCGCTATGAAAAACCGCGGCTATGCCGCGGTTTTTTTATGGCGCTGCATGCTTAGGGTGCGGAGGCCGGAGTCGGCGCGAAACGGTCTTTAGTTCAGGGCCGGCCAGTATGGATTTTAAGCTATTTATCTGCGCTGATTGAAAGCCTCTCTTCCGCCCACCCGGGCGGCCCTATTCTTTGGCAAACGTTCCAAAGAACAGGGGAAGAAAGAACTACTTGTGCCTTATGTTCCCCTGGTTCCGCCGCCCTACGGGTCCACTGCGCGCGGCAACGGTGATTCGGGCGGATCGGACGGCACATACCTGTGCCGCAATCCGGCTCGGCATCCATGCCTCGCCCCCTTCGGGGCCTATTTCGAATCCCCGCCACCGTGCTCGTCGGCTCCAAAGGGGCTAAGTCGCAGCCGGATTACCGCATTCTTACTCGAGCCCGAAAAGCAGCTAACGGCACCCGGAGTGCGGCTGGCACCCCCGGCCCTCCGAAAGACGACGAGCACTGGGCGCTCTTGAGGGTTCCGGCCCGCAGGGGCAAGGCCCGGATGGCCGCCGCCGCAACAGCATGGCCAGGGACGGCCATTCTGTTGTGCCCCTCAAGGGCGTTCAGCGCGCAGGTCCCGTAGGGCGGCTTTTGCGGGCGAGTGCTTTCTTGCCTACTTCTTTATCACGACTGATAAAGAAGTAGGTCGCCGGGAGGCGAAACAAGGAATATCAAACCACTATGAAAACGAGCTTTGAAGCACCGACTTGCCGCAGCTAAGTATGTCCGCTCCGCGCCGACTGGCGTCATGAAGAACGCTCAAGGGGGTGGCTATTGGCTCCCCATCAACAGCGCGCGATTAGACGCCGCGTACTGTTTCAGGTGCTCCCACACCACCCCGACCCGGGCCAGTTTTTTCTGCTCTGGCTGCACCGCCATCCAGAAGGTGCGCAGTATGCTGGTTTCCTCGCTGAGGATCGGCACCAGCTCGGGGGCTTCGCGGGCCAGAAAACAGGGCAGAATAGCGACCCCCAGACTCTCCAGAGTGGCGGCCTGCTGAGTGATGACGCTGGTGCTGCGGAAGGTGGGGCGCGAGCCCGGCAGCAGTCGCTCCAGATACGACAGTTGGTCACTGAAGATCAGATCGTCGATGTAGCCGATCAGCGGGTGCTGTTGCAGATCTTCGAGTCGCCGGATCGGTGGTGCCCGATCAAGATAGCGGCGGCTGGCGTAGAGTTGCAGGCGGTAGTCGCACAGTTTGGTGATGATCAGCGAGCTATGACTCGGCTTTTCAATGGTGATGGCGATATCCACTTCGTGGCGTGACCATTTGACGAATCGTTGCAGCGGCAGCAGGTCAATGGCGATCTTGGGTTGGCGCTGGCAGAAACGCGCCAGTTCCGGGGCAATGAACGCGTTGCCGAACGCTTCGGTTACCCCGAGGCGCACTAGTCCCTCGACTTCCAGGTTTTTGCCCTGGAGCTGATCGATGGCGCCTTGGGCTCCCTGGTCCATCGCTTGCGCGGTCTGCAGCAGCAGGCGACCATGTTCGGTGAGGGCGTGGCCCTCGACGCTGCGGTCGAACAGCTGGGTGGCAAGGTTGTCTTCCAAACGGTGCAGGCGGCGCGATACCGTGGAGGGATCGATCCCCAGCAGCTTGGCCGCGTGCGACAGCTTTTCGGTGCGCGCCACCTCCAGAAACACCTTCAGGTCGTCCCAGTTAACGCTCATTGCTCGGCTCTCGATACTGGCTTGCAAATTTGCAAGCTGTTGTTGCTATTGTGCGCATTGTTACAAGACTGCCGTCTGTTTATGCTCGTCGTCAATAGCATCAACGAGTGCGAACCGCGACGGTGTTGATTGAATGCCGGTTGCAACAACAATAACTATGCATGGAGGTTGCCATGAGTGTCCCTAAGATTCCGATGATCATTAACGGTGAACCGGTTCAGTCCCAGAGCGGAAACTGGATTGACGTACTGAATCCCGCCACCCAGGAAGTGGTCGCTCAGGTACCTTTTGCCACCCTCGACGAAGTGGATCAGGCGGTGGCGGTTGCCAAGCGCGCCTTTGAAAGCTGGCGCAAGGTGTCGCTGGCCAAGCGTCAAGCCATCATGATGAAGTTCCGTCAGCTGGTGATCGATAATACCGCCGAACTGGCCGAACTGATCAGCCGCGAGCACGGTAAAACCCTGCCGGACGCCGAAGGCGAAGTGGGGCGGGGTCTGGAAGCGATTGAAAACGCCTGTGGCATTACCCGCTTGCAGTTGGGTGATATCGCCGACAATGTGGCCGGCGACGTCAACGTCTATACCCTGCGTAAGCCGTTGGGTGTGGGTGTCGGTATCACCGCCTTCAACTTCCCCATCATGTTGCCCTGTTTCATGTTCCCGATCGCCATCGCGGCGGGTAATACCTTCGTACTCAAACCCTCCGAGCAGGATCCGTCCTCGACCATGCGCCTGGTCGAGCTGGCGCACGAAGCGGGTGTGCCTGCCGGTGTTCTGAACGTGGTTCATGGTGGACCTGACGTGGCCAACCGTTTGGCCGACCACCCCGATACCAAGGCCCTGTCCTTCATTGGCTCGACTCATGTCGGTACCTCGCTTTACCGTCGTGCCTCTGAAGCGGGCAAGCGCGCCCAATGCATGATGGGGGCCAAGAACCACGCGGTGATCATGCCGGATGCGAATAAAGAGCAGGCGATCAACCATATGATCGGTTCCTGCTTCGGCGCGGCCGGTCAGCGCTGTATGGCCAACTCGGTGGTGATTCTGGTTGGCGAGGCGCGTAACTGGCTGCCGGAAATCGTCGAACGTTCGAAGTCGATGATCATTGACGAGGGCAGCAATCGGGCGGCAGATTTGGGCCCCTTGGTGTCGCCGGCGGCCAAGGCGCGGGTCGAGGGGCTGATTCAGTCCGGTGTCGATCAGGGTGCGACGCTTCTTTTGGATGGCCGCGGTGTGACTGTAGACGGTTACCCCAACGGCAACTTCGTAGGTCCCAGCATCTTCACCAACGTCACCACCGACATGGAGATTTACTCACAGGAGATCTTCGGCCCGGTGATGTGCGTGATGGAAGCGGAAACCCTGGCTGACGCGGTCGAGATAATCAACGCCAACGCCAACGGTAATGGCACCGCCATCTTTACCAGCTCCGGGTACCATGCGCGCTGGTACGAGAACAACGTTAACGTCGGCCAGATTGGTATCAACATCCCGATTGCGGTGCCGGTGGCGTACTTCTCCTTCACCGGTTCGCGCGCCTCCAAGCTGGGTGACCTAGGCCCTAATGGCCAGGAAGCGCTGCAGTTCTGGACCCAGACCACCACCGTGTCGGCGCGCTGGTTCGAGCCGGACGAGCAGTCTGATGGCGTGAATACTACGATCACCATGAAATAAGGGTTTGGAGTGATAAAAAATGCCGCGACACTGTCGCGGCATTTTTGGTTGGGGTGGGTTTCTCTGAGTGTGCTTCCGGTTCCGCCACACTGGGCTAGTCTCAACCCATGACCACCAACCCTGCAACACACACACTGCCTGAGCTGGAAGTGCTGATCGAGGTACCCAAGGGCAGCTTTCTCAAGCGTGGCTCCAACGGCCATATCGATTTTGTCTCGCCCTTTCCCTGCCCTTTTAATTACGGTTGCGTGCCGGATTATATCGGTGGCGAGGGCGATCTGCTGGATGCGGTGGTGCTGGGGCCGCGCTTGCCGTTGTGGAGCCGCGTTAGGATTCCCGCTCGCGGCGCGGTGGGGCTGTCCGAACGCTTTATGTACGATGACAAACTGATCTGCAGTGTGACCCCGCTGACAATCTGGCAGCGCCGTCGGGTACTGCTGTTCTTCCACGTCTATGCGCGCTGCAAGGACCTGCTCAACCTCTGGCGAGGGCGGCCGGGCCGGGCCCGCTGTGAGGGGTGGGGGAGCGCCGAAGACGCATTGCGGCGTGCTCGTCGGGTGCCGGCTGACTGGCAGGGGCCGACGGTACCTTTCTAACCGAACCACCCAGTCACTGACGCCGGTCATTTTATTTCTACGACTTTCGGTTAAGCTGCGACGCCGTTGGCCGATACTGGCCTGAACTCGTTAGTCGCGGCCACGCCAGCGTCGCAGTTCTAGAAAATCCCAGGGAGTACGCCGTGACCGGTGAAATTGTTTTTGTTTTTGCGCTTTTGGCTATCACCGTTCTGCTGTTCATTATCGACAAGATCCGGATGGATCTGGTGGCGATGATGGTGGTGGTCGCGCTGGCGGTGTCGGGCGTGGTATCGCCCAATGAGGCGGTGGCCGGGTTCGGTCAATCACTGGTGGTGATGATTGCAGCGCTGTTCGTGGTGGGCGAGGGGTTGTTTCGAACCGGTGTCGCCGCGGCCGCGGGTAACTGGCTGCTGCGCGTTGGTGGCGGCAGCGAGGTGCGGCTGTTGCTGTTCCTGATACCGGTGGTGGCTGGGTTGTCCGCCTTTATGAGCTCGACCGGTGCGGTGGCGCTGTTTATCCCTGTAGTGCTGAGTATGGCGCGCAAGTCCGGCATGAATCCGGCGCGACTGTTGATGCCGCTGGCGTTTGCATCGCTGATAGGCGGTATGCTGACGCTGATCGGCACGCCGCCCAATATCGTGGTTAGCAGTCAGATGGATGCTGCCGGCCTGACGCCGTTCGGTTTCTTTGATTTCACCCCCATAGGGCTGGCGATTCTGGTTGTCGGTTCGCTCTACCTGGTGTTTGTGGCGCGGCATCTGTTGCCTGCCGGCGAGGTGCGCAACCCGGATAACCCCCATCCGCATCTGGCCGAGTTTGCCGAACGTTACGGCATCAAAGACAACCTGCATCGTTTGCTGGTGCGTTCTGAATCGGACCTGGTCGGCAAGACCGCATCGGCAGCAGGGCTGCGCACCCGCTATGAAGTTACCCTGTTCGGTATTCGTCGCCGTGGTCGTCTGGTCTCCAGTCTGATGCCGGTGCTGGCCGAAACCCAGATGCAGGCCGGCGATACGCTGCTGGTATACGGTTCCCCCGATGATATTGAACACCTGTGTCTGGAACAGCACCTGGAGTCGATGGGCTTCCCCGCCGGTGAGATGGATCTGGTGCGGCGCGAGTTCGGTGTGGCCGAGGTGCTGTTGCGGCGTGGCTCGTCGTTGATTGGTGCGACCTTGAAAGAGGCGCGTTTTCGCGAACGTTTCGGCCTCAGCGTGATCGGTGTGCGCCGGGATAACCGGTCGCAGCAGGCAGAATTTGGCACCACCAAGCTCGCCTTTGGTGACACCCTGCTGTTGGCGGGTGGTTGGCACCTGCTGGAAGCGCTGAAAAACAAACGTGACTTTGTGGTGCTGGAAACGCCGGCGGAGATGAGTGAAGTGCCGGCACATGCGCAGAAAGCGCCGCTGGCGCTGGCGATCATGCTGGGGATGTTGCTGCTGATGGTGAGTGGCGTGACCTCGAGCCTGACGGCGGTGCTGTTGGCGGCGTTGGCGATGATTGTCAGCGGTTGTGTAACCATGCCGGAAGCTTACCGCTCGCTCAACGCCACCAGTCTGGTACTGATCGCCGGGATGCTGCCGCTGGCGGCGGCGATGGAGAAAAGCGGAGCTCTGGGGTTGATCGTTGATCAACTGGTGACCGGGCTTGGTGACAAGGGGCCGCTGATGCTCTGCGCCGGACTGTTTGTGCTGACTTCGGTGTTCAGTCAGTTTATCTCCAACACCGCAACAACGGTCTTGGTGGCGCCAATCGGTATCGCTGCGGCGCAACAGGTCGGGGTCAACCCGGAACCGATACTGATGACCATTGCGCTGGCCGCATCCACCGCATTTGCCACCCCGATCGCGTCACCGGTCAATACGCTGGTGCTGGCGCCCGGCAACTACCGCTTCATGGATTTCGTTAAGATCGGGGTGCCGTTGCAGCTATTGGCGATGGTGTTGATTCTGTGGTTAACGCCGATGTTGTTCCCGTTCTGACGGGGCGTTGAGATGAGCTGTGGTTGGCTTCTGCCAATGCGCGGCGGCCGGGGCTGATGCTTGGTTGGCTGCTTGCGAAGGTACTGCTGCAAGGCTGGTAACGGCGCGTTATACCGCGCTCAGCGCTGGTTATCCGGTAGCTGCTGCCACAGCGCCTTGACCAGCGGGTTGCGCAGGTTTTTCTGCTGCGCCACCAGGCCAACTTGATAGGGCGCGAGCGCCGGACTGACTTTAAGGGTCTCGACGTTGTTCGCCAACGGGCTGTTCTCCAGCACGATCTGCGGTACCACGCCGACGCCGAACCCCAGACTGACCATGCTGACGATCGCCTCGTTACCAGCCACTTGTGCGTAGATGCGTGGCTTGACGCCACGCTGGCTAAACCAGGCATTGACCCGTTTTCTCGACAACCCCTCCTCCGACACGATCATCGGTACCTGCTCCCAGTGCCCCGCCGTTACCAGCTCGCGCACTGGCTGTTCGCCCGGCAGCGTGTGACGCGGTGCGATAAATAGCAGCGGCGACAGGGCGATGGTCTTGAATGCCAGGCCGCTCGGCAGGCTATCGGGATGGGCGGCGATGGCGAGATCTTCGGTGCCGGCCTGGATACGGCTGAGTGCCGGTTCCGGGTCGCCGGTATGCAGCTTGATCTCAATGCGCGGGAAATCGCGGCGAAAGCGGCTGAGGATGTCATAGAGAAAACTGTAGCTGGCGGTCACCGAGCAGTAGAGGCTGATCTCTCCCTGCAATACACCGCTCTGTTCCATCAGGCTGGCGCGCAGCTGCTCCCATTGGCTGACGGCGTCGCGGGCGTAGCGTTGGAAGCGCTCACCCTCGGCGGTCAGGGTGACACTTCGGTTGTCGCGAATAAACAGTTCAACCCCCAGCTCCTGTTCCAACTGTTTGATGGCGCGGCTCAGCGTGGAGGGGCTGACGTGGCAGAGCTCGCTGGCGCGGCCAAAGTGGAGGCTGTCGGCGAGACTGAGAAACTGTTTGAGCGGGCGAATATCCATGTTGGTTATTATATTGCAGTATTTGCAATGCTTCATTGCATATATATCATTTTACGCAACAAGAGGGATCGCTTATGGTGTCGCCATCGAGCCCCGAGGCTCGCCCGAAACCAGATCTTTAATCATTACGTCAGGACTGAATCATGCAAGTTTATTACGATAAGGATTGTGACCTTTCCATCATCCAAGGCAAGAAAGTTGCCATCATCGGTTACGGCTCCCAGGGCCACGCCCACGCCTGCAACCTGAAAGATTCCGGCGTTGATGTCACCGTTGGCCTTCGCAGCAACTCGTCCTCTGTGGCCAAAGCGGAAGCGCACGGTCTGAAAGTGGCACTGGTTGCCGAAGCCGTTGCAGCCGCCGACGTGGTGATGATCCTGACTCCGGACGAGTTCCAGGGCAAGCTGTACAACGAAGAGATCGAACCCAACATCAAGCAGGGCGCCACCCTGGCATTCGCCCACGGCTTCTCCATCCTCTACAACCAGGTTGAGCCGCGCAAAGATCTGGACGTGATCATGATCGCGCCCAAGGCGCCGGGCCACACCGTGCGTAACGAGTTCGTTAACGGCGGCGGTATCCCTGACCTGATCGCGATCCATCAGGACGTTTCCGGCAACGCCAAGAACGTTGCTTTGTCTTACGCTTGCGGCGTCGGCGGTGGTCGTTCCGGCATCATCGAAACCACCTTCAAGGACGAGACCGAAACCGACCTGTTCGGCGAGCAGGCAGTGCTGTGCGGTGGGTGTGTTGACCTGGTCAAGATGGGCTTCGAAACTCTGGTTGAAGCAGGTTACGCACCGGAAATGGCCTACTTCGAGTGTCTGCACGAGCTCAAGCTGATAGTTGACCTGATGTACGAAGGCGGCATCGCCAACATGAACTACTCCATCTCCAACAACGCCGAGTACGGTGAGTACGTCACCGGCCCCGAGGTGATCAACGAGCAGTCTCGTGAAGCGATGCGCAACGCACTCAAGCGCATCCAGAGCGGTGAATACGCCAAGATGTTCATCGCTGAAGGTCAGGCCAACTACCCTTCCATGACCGCGCGTCGTCGCAACAACGCAGCCCACCCGATCGAGCAGACTGGCGAAAAACTGCGTGGCATGATGCCTTGGATTGCTGCCAACAAGATCATCGACAAGTCCAAAAACTAAGCGGACTTTTGATCGAACTAAAACGCGGCTTCGGCCGCGTTTTTTTATGCTAAGTTGGCGTGATTGGCTGCAGGGGAGGGCGGTAGTGAACGAGATTGATCAGTGGTTGCGGCGAGGGCTGGCCGCCCATCAGCAGGGGCGCGCGGATGAGGCCAGCCGTTGCTACGCTGAGGTGCTGACGCGTAAGCCCCGCCATCCCGATGCTCTCCACCTCAGTGGAGTATTGGCGCTGCAGCGCGGCGATCTGAAACAAGCCGAAAAACTGATTCAACGCGCGATCAAAGCCAATCCGAACGTGGCGGACTTTCACAGTAACCTGGGTGAGGTACTGCGTCAGGGTGGCCAGCCGGCGGCGGCGCGCCGGGCACTGCTTCAGGCCCTCAAACTGCAACCGAAGCATCCCTTGTGCCTCAACAATCTGGGTTTGGTCGCCGGCCAGTTAAACCAGCCAGATGAGGCCGAGAGCTGTTTTCGCAAGGCGTTGCGCCTGCGCGCCGATTATTTCGAGGCGCAGCTGAATCTGGGCCAACTGCTGGCTCGGCAGGGGCGGAACCGGGACGCGCTGGAGCCGTTCCGGCAGGCGGCGGCGCTGCGCCCGGATTTCTGGCCGCTGCGCCAGAGCTGGGGTAACGCTTTGCGCCAGATGCAGCGCTATCAAGAGGCGCTGGAGCAGTTTGATATCGCTCTTCAGCTGAGCCCCAACGCTCCTGCTCTGTTAGTCAACCGGGGCGAGTGTCTGCTGCGGCTGGGGCAGTTGGACGCCGCCGCGGAGGTGCTACAGCAAGCGCTGGCACGGGATGCCGGGCTGGCTGCCGCCCATAACACCCTCGGTGTCGTAAGGATGGAGCAGGGGGATCAGGCGGCTGCCAGAGCGGCGGTTGAACGGGCGCTTGAACTCGAGCCGGGGCTGGTGACGGCGCGGCTGAATCTGGCCCAGCTGCTGCGCGAACAGCGTTTGATAGACGATGCGCTGCGACACTACGACCAGGCCCTGCAGCAGGCGCCCGAGCTGCCGGAGGCGCATTTCGGCCGAGCGATGGCGTTGCTGTTGACCGGGCGCTGGCAAGAGGGTTGGGCAGCGTATGAATGGCGTTTTGCCAGCTCGTTTCAACCTGAGTTGCCTACTTTGCCAACACCTAAGTGGACCGGTCATGGGAGCGGACGAACACTGGTCCTGAGCGAGCAGGGCTTGGGCGATAATCTGCTTGGCTGGCGCTGGTTGTCGCAGGCCGCGGAACAGTGTGGCGAGCTCTTGCTGCAGGTGCCGCCGCCGCTGGCAACGCTGGCACGGCAACTCGCCGGCGTTGCCTGTGTGGTGACTACCGATCAACCGCTGCCGGATCACGACTACCACTGCGGCTTGCTGTCGCTGCCGCACCTGTTAAACAGCGCACCGGATCGGGAGCTCCCGCAGGCTTACCTGTCAATCGAGGACAACGCCAATACGCCTTGGCGCCAACGTTTAACCGCCGCTGCCGATGGCCAGCTGAAGGTTGGCCTTTGCTGGGCAGGGAGTGCGCTTAACCCGAAAAACCGTCAGCGCCGGTTGGGGTTGGAGCCGCTGTTGCCGCTGCTGGTCGAGCCGGGTGTTTGCTGGGTGAGCTTGCAGAAAGAGGTCGCTCCAGATGATGGGGAGTTGCTGCAACAGAGCGGCGTTCAGGTGCTGGACTGGATGGCCGAGTGTGATGATTTTGCCGCCACCGCGGCGCTGGTTGGCGCGCTGGATCTGGTTATCAGTTTGGACAGTGCGGTGGCGCATCTGGCCGGGGCGATGGGTAAGCCCTGCTGGACTCTGGTGCCCTATTATCATGATTGGCGCTGGCAGCTGAATGGCGACGAGGCGCTGTGGTACCCGCACATGCGGCTGTTTCGCCAGCCTGCCGGCGACGGTGACTGGACCTCCGTGGTAGCGCAGCTGGATGACGCGTTGAGGAAGGTGGTCGCCACGGGATTGATCCATGGCAAGGATTAAGGATGTTCAGTCGGGGGCGACTGGGGTATGTTAGCGCGGTGAGAATAATTGACGCATGGAGAGAGCGATGTCTCTAACCTCTGAACAGAAAGATAAGCGTATTCGACTTTTCTGGTACCTGGGCCTGCTGGCGTTGCCGCTTTTGGTGTTGGCGCTGCTGTTGAACCAGGATCCCTACCATCGGGTGCAGTTTAATCAGGTGCTGGAGTTGCGGGCAGAGCTTGCCGAACGTGGGGTTGGTGCGGATGTGATCGCGCAGCTGGACCGGGTTGGCGGGCGCAATATCAGCGCTGCGGAGCTGGACAATCTGCTCGAGGCCGACAGCCAAACGCTGTTCTTTATGCTCAACAGTGCCCAGTTGAGCAGTCAGCTGAAGGGCTCGATGCAGGTCATTCTCAAAGATGGTTTTGTGACCCGCCAGGAAGCACGCCAGTACGGCGTGGTGGCCAAAGCGGTGCTCACCGACCCTGCACTCTACCAGCGCCTGGGTTACGCCCCGGAGTAGTGGCCAAGCCACGCTGCGCGGACTGTTGCTGTGTGCACAAACGTCACCGGTGTTAGCCGGGGTTGCCTTGTCTGGGCGTGGCGCTAGCTGTATAGTTGAGCGGTCTTGTCGGGGTTCCCTGTTGCTAACGGGATGAGAGGTGACAACAACCAACCCGCGAACCTGATCCGGCTAATACCGGCGTAGGAAACAAGATTCCGGCCCCGTGCTGTCGCTGCACGCTCTCGGTTTCCCTCCCCACAAGACCCGTATCGTTTTACACACCCGACTCGTTGTTGAGTCGCAGGCATTGTTGCCGGGGAGAGGTCACAGATGAACAGCAAAGAAAACCTGAGTCTACGCGAGTCCGCCCAAGTCGATCAGGCATCGGTACAGCCGTTTCCGGGCAGTCGCAAGGTTTATATCGAAGGCTCACGCCCCGATATTCGCGTGCCGATGCGTGAGATCACCCTGGCCGATACCCCTACTGAGTTTGGCGGCGAGAAGAACGAGCCGCTGCGGGTTTATGATACCTCTGGCCCCTATACCGATCCCGACGTCAGCATCGACGTGCGCAAGGGGCTGGCGCCGATGCGCGAAGCCTGGATTCTGGAGCGTGACGACACCGAACAACTGGCCGGGCTGACCAGTGACTATGGCCGCGAGCGTGAAGCCTTGGCAGAACTGG
Source organism: Motiliproteus sediminis (assembly GCF_017912535.1). Lineage (GTDB taxonomy): Bacteria > Pseudomonadota > Gammaproteobacteria > Pseudomonadales > Balneatricaceae > Motiliproteus > Motiliproteus sediminis. The sequence continues at coordinate 311,727 of NZ_JAERQK010000002.1, read as the reverse complement.
AAGGCCTGCGCTTCGAGCTGCAGCGCAAACCGCGCCGTGCTAAAGCGGGCAAGAACGTGACCCAGCTCCACTACGCCCGCCAGGGGGTCATCACCCCGGAGATGGAATATATCGCCATCCGCGAGAACATGAAGCTGGTGGAGGCCAGGAACAATCCGCAGCTTAACGAGCAGCATCCGGGCCACAGCTTCGGTGCCAACATTCCCAACGAGATCACTCCCGAGTTTGTTCGTCGCGAAGTGGCCGAAGGACGGGCGATCATCCCCGCCAATATCAACCACCCGGAAGTGGAGCCGATGATCATCGGCCGTAATTTCCTGGTCAAGATCAACGGCAATATCGGCAACTCGGCCTTGGGCTCTTCGATCGAAGAGGAAGTAGCCAAGATGACCTGGGGTACCCGCTGGGGCTCCGACACCATCATGGACCTCTCCACCGGCAAGAACATCCACGAAACCCGCGAGTGGATCATCCGCAACAGCCACGTGCCGATCGGTACCGTGCCGATCTACCAGGCGCTGGAAAAGGTTAACGGCGTCGCCGAGGACCTCACCTGGGAGGTGTTCCGCGACACCCTGATCGAGCAGGCGGAGCAGGGGGTGGACTACTTCACCATCCATGCCGGGGTACTGCTGCGCTACGTGCCACTGACCGCCAAGCGGATGACCGGCATCGTCTCCCGCGGTGGTTCGATCCTGGCCAAGTGGTGTCTGGCGCACCACAAGGAAAACTTCCTCTACACCCACTTCGACGAGATCTGCGAGATCTGCAAAGCGTACGATGTGTCGTTCTCTCTGGGTGACGGTCTGCGTCCCGGCTCGGTGTACGATGCCAACGACGCGGCCCAGTTCGCCGAACTGGAAACCCTTGGCGAGCTGACCAAGATCGCCTGGCAGCACGACGTGCAGGTGATGATCGAAGGCCCCGGCCACGTGCCGATGCACATGATCAAAGAGAACATGGACAAGCAGATCAAGGAGTGTCACGAAGCGCCGTTCTACACCCTGGGACCGTTGACCACCGACATCGCCCCCGGCTACGACCACATCACCTCCGGCATCGGCGCGGCGATGATCGGCTGGTACGGCTGCGCCATGCTCTGCTACGTGACGCCCAAAGAGCACCTGGGACTGCCCAACAAAGATGACGTCAAGACCGGTATCATCACCTACAAGCTGGCCGCTCACGCTGCGGATCTCGCCAAGGGCCACCCCGGCGCGCAGATCCGCGACAACGCCATGTCCAAGGCGCGCTTCGAGTTCCGCTGGGAAGACCAGTTTAATATCGGTCTCGACCCGGACACCGCGCGCGCTTACCACGACGAAACCCTGCCCAAGGAATCGGCCAAGGTGGCCCACTTCTGCTCCATGTGCGGACCCAAGTTCTGCTCCATGAAGATCAGCCAGGAGGTGCGCGAGCTGGACGACAGCCAGATCGCCGCCATCAATCTGGAGGCTGAGAAAGGGATGGCAGCCAAAGCCGAGGAGTTCAAGGAGACCGGCAGCGAGCTGTACAAAAAGGTTTAAATTGCCCCAGCGCTCCTGCGCTCGGTGATACGGCGTCAAAAATCAGCGGTGCTTGCTCATTTACGGTTAGTAAACTCCGCCGCCCCGCTGATGTTTTCCTAGTCTTACCGTCGCTCGTAACGCGCTGAAACAATTTAATCGAGGGGAATACAGGCTTTTAATTCATGCAGCTCGCAGACCACGTCAATACCCTGGGGCGCCACCTGAAGGCCAAGTACGGTCAGCGGGTGCACAAGCTGGCGCTCAACGCCAGCTTCACCTGCCCTAACCGGGACGGCAGCAAGGGGGTCGGCGGTTGCACCTTCTGCAACAACGTCTCCTTCAGTCCCAACGCCAAGCAGCCGCCCACCATCGCCTCGCAGATCGAGGCGGGACGGCAGGTGATTCGTAAGCGCACCGGCGCCATGCGCTATCTGGCCTACTTTCAGGCCTACACCAATACCTATGCCGACATTAATTACCTCAAGGGCTTGTACGACGCGGCGCTGGCCGAACCCGACGTAATCGGTCTCTCCGTGGGAACCCGCCCCGACTGCGTGCCAGACCCGGTACTGGATCTGCTCGCGGGCTATCAGGCCGAGGGCTATGAAGTGTGGCTGGAGCTGGGGCTGCAGTCGGCCAACGACGCCACCCTGGCGCGGGTTAACCGCGGCCACGGCTGGGTGGAGTATGAAGACGCCATCCGTCGTGCCCATGCGCGCAGTTTGCAGATCTGTACCCACCTGATCGTCGGCTTGCCGGGTGAGAGCGCCTTCGACAGCGTTGGCTCCTTTGAGCGGGTGATGGCCTTGGGTACCGAGGGGTTGAAGCTGCACCCGCTGCATATCGTCAAGGGCACCCAACTGGCGCGCCAGTACAAACAGGGGCTCTACGACGGCGTGCCCTTTGATGATTACGTCGATACCTGCGCGACCATCATTCGTCAGGCGCCACCGGAGCTGGTATTCCACCGCCTGACCGGCACCGCCGATCCCCGGATTTTGCTGTCGCCCATCTGGTGTGCGAAAAAGTGGCAGGTGCTGAATGCCATCGCCGCAGAACTGTCGGAGCTGCCGCAAATGCAAGCCCTCGCGACACCTGACGTGCTGGTGGCCAGCGCTTGATCCGATACTGATCAAGCCGGGCTTGGCTCAATGACCTGTCAGGTCGGCGGGTTGCTGTTATCGCCGTGGTGTTGCAGGTCGAGGCCCATCTGTCTGGCCCGCCGCTTCCAGAGCTGGCGCGCCAGCCGCTGCATATTGGTTACCCGATCCCCTTCGTCGACAATCTCCAGACCCAGCAGAGTCTCGAGTACATCCTCCAGTGTCAGTAGTCCTTGGGTTGAACCGTACTCATCCACTGCCAGCATGATATGGGCTCGGTGACGCATCAGCTCGTCATACGCTTGCGATAGCGATAGCTCGGCCAATAAGCCGGGCAACTCACGGCGAAAGCGACGAAGCGGCAACTCCTGATTACCCTCTGCCTGGGCTTGCAGCAGGTCGGCACGCAGCACAAATCCGGTAGGTTTGTCACGGGCAACGTTGTAGATCGGGATGCGAGAAAAGCGCTGATGTCGGTGGTGCTCGAAATAGTCGCCCACACTCAGTGTCTCTGACAAAGAGAAGATCACCGGTCGCGGTGTCATGACATCCCGTGCTTTGGTTTCCCGCATCAATAGCAGGTTCTGCATGATCCGGGATTCGTGACGCTTCAGCTCGCCCTCCTGTGCGCTGATCTTGGCCATCACTTTGAACTCCTCACGGCTAAAACCGTTGAGAGTGGGTTCGGCGGTCAGGCCACGGGTAAGCCATTCCGAAAGTTTGACAAAGGGATATAGCAGCCAGATAAGGCCTGTCAGACCATAAGCGGTAGCGGGCGCCAGTTGGCGCCAGTAATGGGCACCAAGCGTTTTGGGGATGATCTCGGAGAACACCAGAATCAGCAGAGTCAGTATGGCTGAAGCGATCGCCACATAAACATCACCAAATACCGCCGCTGCCTGGGCGCCCGCGCCTGCGGCACCCACCGTGTGGGCGATGGTGTTGAGGGTTAGGATCGCCGCCAGCGGACGGTTGATATCCTCTTTGTGCTGTTTCAGGAGCCGGCCGGCACCGCTACCCTGCTCCTCCATCAAGGCGATATGTGCTGAGGTAACCGAGAGAATCACCGCTTCAGCAATGGAGCATAGAAATGAGAATCCCAGCGCAACGGATATATAGATGATCAACAGAGTCATGGTGCTGTGTTTGTCCTCAAGTGCCGATGGCTGTGATCCTTGATCAGGGAGTGCGGTTTTGTTGCAGTAGTTGTTTCAGCTCCGCCAGCTCTGTTCGCAGCGCTTTCATTTCGGCGTGCATGTCGGCTTCGATATGATCGCGTGCCTCGTCTACGGCGCTGACCGTGGTCTGGGTTTCCGATTCGGTAAAGCTCTGCATCGCGTTGACGATAATGGCGATAAACAGGTTCAGCATGGTAAAGGTGGCGATCAGGATAAACGGTATGAAAAACGCCCAGGCGTAGGGGTAGGTCTCCATCACCGGGCGCGAGATCCCCATCGACCAGCTTTCCAGGGTCATGATCTGAAACAGCGTATAGAGCGAGGCGCCGATGGAGCCGAACCACTCGGGGAACGCTTGTCCGAACAGGTTAGTGGCGATCACCGCAAACACGTAGTAGATCAGCAGCAGTACCAGCGCGATAGAGGCCAGGCCAGGTATTGATGCCAGCAGTGCACCTACCACGCGGCGCATGGATGGTACGATAGACAGAATGCGCAGTACCCGCAGCACCCGCAGCGCCCGTAGCACGGCAAACTGGCCGGTGGCCGGCATCAGCGCGATGGCGACTACGGCGAAATCAAACAGGCTCCAGGGGTCACGGAAAAAGCGCCCCCGATAGACAAACAGCCGCAATCCAATCTCGATCACAAATACGCCCAGAATGATTTTGTCCAGCAGCAATATGGGGTCGCCATAGAGCGCCATCACCCTGGGTACGGTTTCCAGTCCCAGCGTGACGGCATTGATCATGATCAGGGCGAGAATCGTGTGCTGGAAAACCTTATGGGTAATCAGCTGTTCGCAACGGGCGGTCAAGGAAGCTGTGGGGCGGGGAGAATGCATGGTGTCGTTTTCGTTCGATATCGGTTGTCGGGAGATCATCTGGCTGGGTAAGGATTGACCCGGTTACCGCGGATTCTATCCCGCGGGCGCTGTTCAATGGAGAATAAAAACGGCTGAAGAGCAATAAATGCCGGCGCTGTTCTGCCCATTGTCACTGTTAGCCTGCTATTGGTCATCTACGGTGGGTTGATGCCACGGTAGAGGCGTAAGGTCATTAGCTGCTGGTCAATCTGTGCTACCAGCTGCTGGTAAGGGGGGCTGGCGATGTCGCCAAAGTGGCTGCTGAAACTGGTGGCGTCGATCCCTTCGGGCAGCTGTTTCACGCCGATCATCAGATCGCCTTCACGCAGCGGACGATCGAAGCGTTGCAGCAATGCCCGCGCCTGCTCCGCGTCGGCGGTTGCGCGCATGGCAAACAGGGTGCCGGCGCGATCCGCGGCCAGATCGGCGAAGCTGAATCCGCTGCCGCTGGGATTGGCGTCGAGCAGCTCTTTCAGCTCTCCCAACGCATAACTTAAACCCTCGGCCGCCAGCACCTGAACCGCGGCCGAATAGATAAAGTGCAGCCGCAGGTCTGCCCGTTGCCGCAGCAGGGTGCGGCGATGCGGCCAGATTTGACGCTGCTGATCCGTAAGCACCGGCCCCGTGAGTTGCTCGAAGCGGGGGTCACCGAGGTAGATCGCCAGTGCCAGGATCGCAGCCCGGGCGCGCAGGTGCTCTTTCCCGGCCGGCGAGGTAGCGGCCACGTGCCGAAACAGCGGCGCGATAAAATAGGTCAGAGAGACCCACTGTTGCGGTTCCAGCTTGTCGGCTTCGGTCAGCAGTACCGCATAGGACTCGGCGATCCAATCGCCGTTGAGGCTTTCCTCGCTACCGCTCCAGCCGCGTAATCGTTCCAGTAGGCGGCTGAAATGGCGCTCCGGGTTAGCTGGAGGTGTGAGCCGCAAGGTCAGCGAGCTTGCGCTCGGTTGGAGTAATACCACGCTGTCCAGCAGGGCCTGACGGGTGCGATGACCAAGCAACAGATCTAACGCCGGTCCCAGCAGTAGGTTGGCCAGAGCGTCTGGAAGCCGCAGCTTGCCGACCTCTACCTGACTCAGGCGGGGTTCTGTAGACGGCGGAATTAGCGCCGTTACCGAAAGGTAGCGGCCCAACGACCATCGTTGGTGGTGCCAGCTGATGGCCAGATGCAAACCTTCGGCTCGGGTCTGGAAGCGGGTGTGCAGCGTTGGGTAGGCCCGCGCAATCAACGATGGCAGCGCCTCAAGCTCTGCGGCACTGAGCTGGAGGTCGGCAGAGGGCTGAGCACGGGTTATCACGCGCAGGGTTCGTTTGACGGCGCTGCGCCCGAGCTGTACCTCTTCGGCGGAGGCCGTTGCCGGAAAGGGCACGCGTGGCGTGTTTTCCAGCGCCTGACCGAGCAGATACAGTAGTATCACCGCCAGCAGGGTGGTCAGCGTGATCAATATCAGGGTGATTTGGCGCCATGACATCGGGAGGTGTACCTCGTGCCCCGCAGTGGGTGACAAGGTTTTAGGTTATAGGGATTTGGCGGCCTGTTGGCAACTGCCGCGCTGCAGCCTCAGTCAGCTTGCGCCGGCGCTGTCCCCAGATAGTGTGCCCGGATGCTGCTGATTTCGCCGGCTTGCTGCAGCTGTTCCAGCCCCTGTTGCAGTCGTTGCAGCAGCGCCGGGTCGGTATCGCGGTGGAAGGCGTAGCCGAGCTCCCCCTCGAGCAGGGTGTAGATAATGGTGAAGTTTTGCGGGTCTACACCCGCTTCGCGCATATTCCAAGTCACCACATCGTAGCTGTAGGCGATGGCGTCGACCCGCCCGCGTTGTAGCAGCTCGACCAGTTTCGAGGCACGGTCGGTTACCACCATGCTGGACGTGTCCACTCCTCGCTCCAGCAGCAGCTGTTGGCCGATGTCTTCGCGCACGACTCCAAGGCGGAGGGATTTCAGGTCGTCGTCGGAGGTTACTCTGGGCGGGCTGTCCCTGCGCGCCAGCAGCACCATGTGAATCGGGACCAGCGGCCCGACAAAGCGGAACTGTTGCACCCGGGAAGGGGTATAGGTCATGGCGAACAATGCGGTATTCGGCTCACGTTGCAGGCGGGCGTAGCCGCGTGCCCAGGGCAGAAACTCTATGGCCCCGGTACCGAGGCTTAGGCCCAGTTGTTGCCACAAGAGCGCCAGTGAATCAACGGCAACCCCGCGCGCGTTGCCTTCAGCGTCGGTGAAGTTGTAAGGCGGGTACTCTTCGCTCATCCAGGTGATTGCCGTTTCGGCGTGCGCCACCGGAGCGAGTAGCAGGCAGAGTGATAGTAGCAGGGGTCTGGTCACGGCGGGTCAGGGATAATGTGAGTCGGTGGATTGACTATAGTCGACCCGGGGGCTCACCAATGCGTCAGCGAAGCAATCGACGAAGCAGAGGCTGGGCATCCAGCCCCCAAGCGGCCAGATCTGCGTAGCGATGGATGTGGTCTTGGTCGCCTGCCAGGTCGAAGTCATAGGGCTCGACAGAGCGCTTGCGCAGGGTGTCGTAGAAGATGCGTACCCTGGGATTGAGCCGATCATCACTGCGCTCCAGCACCAGTGCCAGATGACCGCTGGCCAGCTCCACCACCGAGCCGGCCGGATAGACGCCGACAAAGCGGATGAACTGCTGCGCCAGTTGCGGGTGAAACTGGTGTTGGCTCCAGTCATAGATTTTACGCAGCACCGCGGTGGGGGCGATGGCATCGTGATAGCAGCGGTCACTGGTCAGAGCATCGTAGACATCAACGATTGCCGCCATATGGCCATAGTGGCTGATCTGCTCGCCCTTAAGACCCAGCGGATAGCCGCTGCCGTCGAAGCGCTCGTGGTGTTCAGCCACTACCGCCAGCGCTGTGGGCTCAACCTCGCATTCACGCAACAGTTGCTGCCCGCTGGCAACGTGGCCTTGCATGATGCGAAACTCCTCTTCGGTCAGCTTGCCCGGCTTGTTCAGAATCTGGTCGGCAATCGTTACTTTGCCGATATCGTGCAGCATGGCACCGGTGCCGATGGAGCGAATGGTTTCCGGGTGCAGGCCAAGGTAGTGGGCGAAAGCCACCATCAGGGTACAGACATTGATGGAGTGTTCGAAGGTGTAGTGATCGACTGAGCGGATGCGACCCAGCGCCATCAGCGCATCGGGGTTACGGATAAGGGAGCGGGTCATCCGTTCCACCACCTCTTCGGCCGCGGCGACTCTGATGCGCTGGCCGAGTTTAATACCGCTCATCAGTTCGCCGATGACGCGATGGGCATCACGGGTTATCTCGTGAGCGTTGACCAGCTCCTGGTCAAAACCAAGGTTTTCAACCGGCGCTGGTGCGGGAGCCTCAATGATCGCTTCGACCGCTTGCTGTTGCTGTTCTTCAACTTCCTGGCGTGACGGCGCATCGATGACATCGAGGCCTCTCTCCGTGTCGATGTAAAGGGTCTGCACCGGCAGTGCACGCAGCTTGGCCAGGGTTTTGGCGTCTTTGACCAGAAAACGGTTGCGGGCAAACGGGTGGTCGAGCCAGCCGCAGTTGAGGTCGTCGATGTACATGCCCACCGTCAGGGCATCAATGGTGATCTGTTTAATCAAGCGTCCTTTCCTCGCGTGCACCGGCATCATATCCGTGGCCGATGTTTTGACGTTAGCACACTCGGGAATCTATCGCTGAAGTGTAATGCAGGCCCGTGACGAACGTCATTAAAGCAGCGACGGGAGGATTTGGGTATGAAAGGGTTAGTGCGGTGGCTGGTGTGTATTCCTTTATCGCTGGAGGTCACTGAGGGCCGATCCGAGGTCTGGGTGCAGCGTGGCCCGCCGCCTCAGCTGATCGAACTCTTCACCTCGGAAGGGTGCTCCAGCTGTCCACCGGCGGATACGCGGTTAGCGGGGTTGCTGCATGATCCTGAGCTGTGGCGCAAGCGTTTGCCGGTGGCATATCACGTTGATTACTGGGATTACCTCGGCTGGCGGGATCCTTTGGCTGATCCGCAGCACGCGCAGCGGCAGCGAATGTTATACCGGCAAGGAAAACTGCGGTCGGTGTATACCCCCGGGTGGCTGGTGGATGGGCAGGAGTGGCGGGGCTTTTTCCGTGGTCAGGAGTGGCCGCCCCAACCGCGGCGAGCGGGCGGAGAGTTGAGTGTGTCCGTTGAGCAGCGACAGTTGCAGGTCCGATATCAGGATCGCGACAACCGGGCGTTGCGGGCGCATGCGGTGCTGCTGGGCTTTGACATCGAAAGCGCGGTTGGAGCAGGCGAAAATGCCGGACGACTGTTGCGCCACCAGTTTGTTGCGCTGCAGGTGCTTCGTGCCGACGGGCAGTATCAGTGGCGTTTCGACTTGCAACCACCCAGCGGTCGCAGGGAAGCGGTAGTGGTATGGGGTCTCGCAACCCGACAGTGTACAGCCGTTGCAGGCGCTGGGCGGGTGGCTGGCCGATCCCCGGCCCTGAAACGAGCAAGGGCCCGTCAGCATCCTGCTGAGGGGCCCTTTGGTATCATCCTGATGAGTCTCTCGTCCTGAGAGAAGTTCGAATCCTTCGAACCGTCCTATCCGTTGGCTATCCGTGTTGGAAACCATTATTGCTGCACTGCGTGATGTCAGCTATAGGGCTTTTTCCTATATTTTACGGTATCGGGTGCCAGCGGCTGTGCGGCCGCTGCTGCAACTGCGCTACCCACTGGGTACAATGGCGGCACTGTCGATGGAGTAGAGATATGAGCGAATCCACCCAATGGTTGTTAATTGTTGTCGGGTGCCTGGCGATTGCCGGCCTGATGCTGCTGATTCGCGGTCAGTTGCGCCGTCAACAAAAGGTGCAACAGCAACAGCAGCAGCGCCTGGCAGAGATCGAAGCGGAAGCGCAGAAGCAGCGCGACTACCTTGAGCAAAGCGTGCGGGTCATTGCTACCGCGATGCAGGAGGAGCAGTGCGAAATGGTTGAAGGCTGCATCCGGTTGAAAAAATTGCTTGATCACCTTGCGCCTTATCTGCACGAGCACGAAACCTTCGGTATTTTCAATACGGTGTTTGAAGCCACCAAGCATATGCCGATCCTGGATGAGTGGAAGAAGCTGAAGCTGCGCCAGAAGGTCGGCTATATGCAGGAGATGGATGCGCTGGAAAAAAGCCATAAACAAACGGTGCTGGCGGCCGCCGCTGAACTGGCCAGTTACCGCTTCAGTCACTGACCATGGAAGTGCTGATAACCGTCGCCCTCGCTATTCCGATTCTGGCATTACTGATCTGGGTTCTCAGTCGTTCAGCCATGGGGGGCCAGCGTATCGATCGTCGCAGTGCGCTGGTTTTGCTTGAAGGGGTGGTAAGCGGGGAAACACCCCAGGCGCGGTGGGACCTGTTTGTCAGTTATCCGATCACCTGGGATGAGGAGCTGGAAGCGATCCGGCGTCGTTGCGTGGTACTGCAAGAGGGTGACGATCAAAGCCCGCCGGCAGTGGGTGGGATCGGGGGTTATATATTCAACCGCGCCGGTCGGGCCGAAGTGGCCAAACTGGCTGAGGAGCTCAAGGCTTTGATTGCACAAGAGCCCTATCAGCGCGACTTTTAGAGATTATCGCCCGGTACCGAACTGATCCACCATCTGTCGCAGTTCCTGCGTCAAATCATGAAGCTGACTGACGGCTTGGGCGGTTTGCGCTGCGCTGGCAGCGGTACTGTCGGCTACGTCGTTGATCGATAGTACGTTGCGATTGATCTCGCCCACCACCTGCTGCTGTTCTTCGGCAGCGGCGGCGTTTTGCACGTTGAGCAGGTTGATCGTGGTTACCGCGTCGGTGATTTCGGTGAGGAAACGCCCGGTTTCTGCGGTCTGCTGCACCGTCTCCTGAGCTTTTTCACTGTTGCGTTTCATCCCCTGGGCTGCGTTATGAGTGAGCTTTTGCAGCGATTCGATCATGCCCTGAATCTCTTCCGTGGATTCGTGGGTGCGGGTGGCCAGCGCCCTGACTTCGTCGGCGACCACGGCAAACCCGCGTCCCTGTTCGCCGGCGCGTGCGGCTTCAATGGCGGCGTTGAGGGCCAGCAGGTTGGTCTGTTCGGCGATGTTGGAGATCACCTCGACTACCTGGCCAATGCTGTCGCTACTGGAGCGCAGCTGGTCTGCGCTGACGGCCGCATCGTTGAGCTCGTCGGCCAGGCGCTCGATCCCCTTGATCGCGGTAGTGACGGTTTTTGCGCCTGATTCGGCGTGACGGCTGGCATCTTCGGTGGCATGGGCCGCTTTGGCTGCGTTAGAGGCGACCTCGTGCGCGGTTTGTTCCATCTCGGTGATGGCCGTGGCGACCAGGTCGGTGTCCACATGTTGTTTTTCTGCGCCCTCGATGGTCATGCGCGCGCTCTGCTCCAGCTCGCCGGACTGCTGGCTGAGCTGGTGGGTAAGGTCGTGCAGCCGCCCAATGATGCGGCTGAAGGTATCCATCATCCGGTTGAAGCCGTTGGCCATTTCGCCCAATTCGTCGCTACTTTTGATCTCTATTCGTTGGCTGAGGTCGGCGGTGTCGTCAATGGTTCGGATGGTCCGGGTAACCTGACCGAGAGGGCCTGTGACCAGTTTCTTCAGGATCAGGCTGACCAGTATCAGCCCGCCAACGAGTAGCAGGGTGTTAAGGCCAATATTGGTCCACAGCTGGCGAGAGAGGTGGTCATCGAACTGCTTCAGGGAGTAATCCAGGCGTACCGCCCCCAGCACGGTGCCCGGTTCAGCTGGGTGGCAACTGATGCAATCCGTGCCGCGGAAATTCTTTTCCGCCTTAAGGGGGAGGGTGACCGTCAGCAACCGTCCGTCGTCACTGGTGGTGATGGCATCCAGTTTTGAGCCGTCCAGGGCCTGCCGGTCGATGCTGTCTTTGGCGGTGGCGCTGGTGAACCCGGGACCATAGAGTTTGCGCACTGCTTCACCGCGGAGGATTCGAGCGTCAACAACCTCGGCGCGGGCGGTGATCTTGGTGCGGGCAATCTCCCGTTCTGCCATCTTACCGGTCAGCATCAGCGTGTTGACGTTGTCGAAGTAGGCGTCGGCCAGGGCTTCTGCCTGGTTGAACACCATCGACTCGACCATGTCCCGTTGACTGCGGAACTGGTAGGCCGAGGAAGCCACCAGAATGACTGCGAACAGACAAACCAGAGCAAGATCTATTTTCAGGCCAATTGAAAGATGGCGGGGGGCTGTTGCTGACATCGTCTAATCCCTCAGATCCAGTAGACGCCGATCCAGGCGTTGCGGCTACTCAGCAGATAAGCAAGCACTTATATTGAGTTTGGTCACATTTCGCGGTGGCAACAATAGGTAAAGCTCCTAAAACGGAGAAGGAGGCCTGACCTGGGTCAGTCCTGATGGTCGCGCAGCAGCGCTATCGGTGCTTGGTGGAGAATCCGTTCGGTAGCAAGCCGACCGGCCAGCCATACCAGCAGGGCTCCGACCAGCGGCGCGCTGATCCAAAGCAGTAGATGAAATCGTGGTGCCAGTTGCAGCAGTTGGTAGAGGGCAAAGATTCCGGCCTGCGCCAGCAGCGCCGCCAGTAACCCGGACAGGGCGCCAAGTAACAGGAATTCGATGCTCAGCATCCGGCGTATCAGCGTGCTACCTGCACCCAGAGTGCGCAGCAGCGCGCTTTCGCGCAGCCGTTCGTCGATACTGTTCGCCAGCCCGGCAAAGAGAACAGTGATGCCGGCGGCTAATACGAAGAACAGCACATACTCTGCGGCCAGGGAAACCTGTGCCACGACGGCGCGCAGGTTTTCCAGCAGGGGGGCAACCTCCAGCAGCGTCAGGGTCGGGAATTGCTGCACTAACTGGCGCAGCCATGGCCCTCGTGATGCGGGCAGATAAAAGCTGGTGATTGATGTGGCAGGCAGGTCTGCCAGTGAGCCGGGGGCAAAAATAACAAAGAAGTTAGGGCGTAAAGAGCTCCAATCCAGACTGCGAAGGCTGAGAATTTCGGCGTCGATCTGGCGATCGCCAAAGCTGAACCGCAGCTGGTCGCCCAGCGTGACGCCCAGATCCTTGGCCAGCTTGGCCTCCAGTGAGATATAGGGCCGGCCATAGTCCTGTGGTTGCCACCAACGGCCGGCTTCAATGCGGTTATCCGGTGCGAGGTCGGCGCTCCAGCTCAGATTGAGTTCCCGCCGAATGCCGCGCCTCCCCGGGGCATCTGGCGGAATCTGCTCGGCTGCCGGTTTGCCGTTAATGTGGCTGAGCCGGCCGCGAATCATGGGGTGAATGCCACTGTGGCGCACGTCACTTTGCAGCAGAAAATCCTTCAGCAGATCAACCTCCCAGGGCTGGATGTTGATCAGAAAGTGATTGGGGGCATCCTCGGGTAGTTGCGCTTGCCAGTCTCGCACCAGATCAGTACGAACCACCAGAATCAGTGCCATGGCGGCAAGCGTCAGGCCGAAGGCGGTTAGCTGGGTCAGGCTGGCACGGGGGTGGCGGTAAAGGTTTTTCAGCGCCAGGCGCCAGGGTAGCGGTCCGGGAATTCGCCCAACCAGCCGCAACAGCAGCCAGCCGAGTCCCGCGAGTAATGCTGTTCCGGCAACGCTGCCACCCCCCAGCAGTATTGCCAGTGAATAGTCGCCACTGTAAAGCCACAGCAGGCCGATGGCGACGCTGATGGCGAGTCCGTATATCAGTGTACTGGCGGGTGCGATCGGAGCCAGCTCACGACGCAAAACCCGCAACGGTGATACTGATGCGAGTTGCAGCAGCGGAGGCAGTGCGGTTGCGAGCAGAATTAACAGGCCGGTTGCGGCACCGGTCAGGGCCGGTCGCCATCCACCCGGAGGTAGTTCGATCTGGAGCAGCTCTCCCAGCAGCGCCACCAATCCCCATTGTGCGAGCCAGCCGAGGGCGATGCCGAGCAGGGTGGCCAGCGTGCCGGCGACCAGTAACTGAATACAGAACAGCCGCATGATCCGCCCTTGCGACTGACCCAGACAGCGCAGCAGTGCTGCGGTGTCGTAGTGGCGCCGGGTATAGCGGCGGGCTGCCATGGCAATGGCTATCGCGGCCATCGATACCGCGAGCAGCCCTGAGAGGTTGATGTAGCGGCGGGCGCGTTCCATGGTGCCGCCGATAGAAGGGTTTTCCTGGCGGACATCCAGCAGCCGCTCGCCGGGGCGTAGCTGCGGCGTGAGCCAGTCGCGTAACTGTTGGATGGCAGCGGCATCGCCACTGAACAGGTAACGATAGGTAACCCTGCTGCCGGGCTGGACCAGCCGGGTGTCCGGCAGGTCGTCCAGGTTGATGATTAAGCGCGGGCGAAGACTGATCAGGCCGCCACCGCGGTCCGGTTCGTTGACGATCAGCGCACCCAAAGTGAACTGGCTGATCCCTAGCGTCAACGGTTGCTCGGGGCTGGCATTCAGGCCTTGTAGCACCCGGGGCTCGGCCCACAGGGTGCCGGTTGCCGGTGCGCCCCGTTGGGAGAATGGCTGGGCTTGTATATCACGGGAAAGCCTGAGATCGCCGCGCAAGGGGTAGGCTGAGTCCACCGCCTTGACGCTAACCAGCAGTGTTTCGCCTTCGGCGCTTACCATGGTGGAGAAGCGTTGCTGTTCGCTGTAGCTCAGCCCTGCGTTGCGAGCCTGGCGGCGCAGATCTAGTTGGCTGGGATGGGCGCTTTGCAGTGCCAGATCTGCACCGAGGAATGTGGTGGCCTGGCGCAGCAATGCCCGTTCAACCCGGTCGGTAAAAAAGCCAACCGCGCAGCTGGCGGTGATGGCGATTGCCAGAGCCAGAGTCAGCAGTCGGAGCTCGCCACTGCGCCACTCGCGTGCGAGCAGGCGCAGTGCCAGGGTCCAGGTCATGCTAGTGTTTCCAGCTGGCCCGACACCAGCTGCAAGCGGCGTTGGCAGCGCGCGGCGAGCTGGGCGTCATGGGTGACCAGTACCAGCGTAGTGTGCTCGCGCCGGTTGAGATCGAACAGCAGCTGGATGATTGCCTCGCCGGTGTGCGAATCAAGATTGCCGGTGGGTTCGTCGGCAAACAGAATCTTCGGTTGGCTGGCGAAGGCGCGAGCAATGGCCACCCGTTGCTGCTCGCCGCCGGACAGTTGGCGAGGGTAGTGATCTTCGCGCCCGGATAACCCTACCGCCTGCAGTAGTCTTGACGCCTGGCTCTGCGCAGCGCCGTAACCGGACAGCTCCAGTGGCAGCAGCACATTTTCCAGCGCCGTCAGTGCGGGTAGCAGTTGAAAGCTCTGAAACACGAACCCGACCCCATCGGCACGAACCTCCGCTCGCTGATCCTCATTGAGGCCTTTAAGCGAGATGCCATTGAGCTCCACCTCGCCGTCGCTTTCCGTATCCAGACCGGCCAGCAGTCCCAGCAGGGTCGACTTGCCTGAGCCAGACGCGCCGAGAATAGCGACGCTCTCGCCCGGGTTGACCACCAGCTCTACGCCGCTGAGAATGGTTAGCGTGCCGCTGCGGGCGTTGACACGTTTGCCCAGTTGGCGTGCGCGAAGAATCGGAGTGGCAGAGGATGAGGAAAGTGAAGTCATGGATTGTGGGAGTGTTGTTGTGGCTGTCGGTTCCCGCACAGGCCGAAACGGTGTTGGTTCTCGGTGATAGTATCAGTGCCGCTTATGGCATGGAAACGGCGCAAGGCTGGGTGGCACTGCTGGAACAGCGACTGGAACAGCAGGGCTACGCTTTGCGGGTGGTCAACGCCAGCGTTAGCGGCGAAACCACCAGTGGCGGCCGCAGTCGTTTACCCGGGCTCCTTGAACGCCACCAGCCGGCGCTGTTGATTCTTGAACTGGGTGGCAACGATGGCCTCCGGGGCGTGCCGCTGGAGGCTATCAAACGTAATCTGGAAGCGCTGATTAGCCAGGCGAGGCAGGCCGGAGCCTCGGTGCTGCTGCTGGGGATGCGTATTCCACCCAATTACGGCCCGGTGTACGCGGATGGTTTTTTCGCTCTGTATGCTGATCTCAGCGAGCGTTTGGGTACTGCGCTGGTGCCCTTCCTGCTCGATGGCGTGGGTACCGATCCTGAGCTGATGCAACCTGACGGTATTCATCCCACGGCGTCCGCGCAGCCGGCACTGCTGGACCAGGTTTGGCCGGTACTGGAGCCGGTGTTGGCACAGTTGCAAGCAGTGGGTGCGGTGAAGTAGCAGGACAAGATAGAAAACTGGCCTCCCCGCCAGGACTTGAACCCGGATCTAAGCCTTAGGAGGGCCTCGTTCTATCCAGTTGAACTACGGGGAGACGCGCCGCATTCTACCAGAACGTCACGGTGTGTCGACTCAGGCTTTCCCCAGAGTGCCGCGGGCACTGTAATTTTTCAGTCCGGCCTGATCGTAGAGTGTGGTTTTGCCGCTTTGACCGCGCAGTATTGATAGCAGTTGTTCCAGGCTCTGCTGGTTACGCTTGACGATCTGCTCATTGCGCTGGTTTAACTCGGCTGCCCGGCGAAGGGTTTCGGTCAGCTTGTTCCACGCATTC
The DNA here is from genome assembly GCF_017912535.1 of Motiliproteus sediminis. GTDB lineage: Bacteria > Pseudomonadota > Gammaproteobacteria > Pseudomonadales > Balneatricaceae > Motiliproteus > Motiliproteus sediminis. Next base: position 295,597 of record NZ_JAERQK010000002.1, on the reverse strand, counting down.
TGTAGTTGCTGCCCTTGGGTGGTAGGTAGTGAAGCGATCAACTGGTCAACGCCCTGCTGGTCACAGCTCAGCCCCTGCTGGCGGAGAAACTGGTTGCGGGCATCGGTGTTGGCGGCAAGAGCCTGCAGACTCTGCTGCTTGGCGGTCACCACGTGTTGCAGATCGGCGGCCGCCATCTTTTCGATCGCAGATTTTTCGGCGTCGCTTAAACGACAAAGGGTAGCGAGAAGCTCGCTACCCTCGGAGACCAGAGCCATAAAGGCACTAGGAGTTTGGGTCATGGGGCGGTGTTATCCGAACAACTGATCCTCAAGCTGCAGCAGCTTGGCTGCCACGCGCTGGGAGTCCACTTGATAGGAACCGTCCTCGATGGCCTGCTTGATCTGTGCTACCCGATCCGCGTCCACGTCCGGCAGTTGCGCAACCTTCTCTTCCAGCTTTTGCAGGGTTTGCGCTTCCGCACTCAGCTTGACCGTTTCCGGCGCTGCGTTGGGGCTGCCTTCCTGCGCGGCTTTCTTGGCCGGAGTGTCGGTAGCGTTGCCACTGACCCGGTTGGTGTTGCCTGCGTTGGTGCGTGATGACAGGCCGTTGAAATCGATGGCCATGTCTATCTCCTCATTAAATTGCGTTTCTGGGTATAGCTATCGGCCGAGGTCGGCACGACTTGAGACCTTTTTAAGAAAAAAATTGATCTCGATTAATGCTCTCGGAGTATAACCTATGCGCGGCTTGAAATCTTCTATTGATCACTGAGTTAGCGCGTGACCACCCGCCCTCTGGCGGCTACTCTGGCGCGAATGACGCGTTCGGAACGGCTGTTTTTTACCCGAATCTGCTGATCCAGCCGGCCATCTTCCAGCGCGATGCCCCGGGTTTCTACGCTCAGCAGGCTCCCGCCCGCCTGAATTACGACGTCGTCACCTTCGCGGACCAGTAGTGGCGGGGACAGGTGGCGGGGTTGCAATACCTGTTGTGCCGGCAGGTTGCGCCGGCTGATATGGTCGGTCAGCAGGGACGGGTCGGTATAGTAGCCGTGATGCAGCTGGCTGAGGGGGCGTTCGGCGAGAGTCAGTAGCGTACTTGTGAGGCGGGTGTCACGGCCAATGGGGCGGGCACTGACCACAACCGGGCGGAATATCTCCACGTTGCCATTCAGATACACTGACCAGCGTTTGGGGCCTGCGCATTCGGTCTTGACTGAAAAGGCCCCTGGTTCTATTGCACGTGGGTGCTCAAACACCAGCGGGAAAGCGCATGCGGGGAGCTGCAGACGAGAGTCGATGGTTCTTACTTCAATATCGATGCGATCCCCGGGCTGCAGCAGTGGGGCCAGCTGCCGGCGAAGGTAGTCCTGTGCTTGCTGGTAGAGAAGGTCGTTGGCACTGGTAGGGGTAGCCACTAGCGCCGTAAGCAGCATCAGGCACAGCCGGCGAACACTGCCGTATAAACTACCCCTGCACATGGAAATGTCCTATGATTCTGGCACGCTGCATCGCTTTTTCAGGGTGCGCGACGGCGGGTATTTCCTTGGGAGTTGGCATGACGCCATTTAAGGGGTTATCCGGGGCTAACGCAAGTTAAGGAAGAGAATTCAAATGGCGGGTGTCCTCGATAGTGTCAATCAACGCACGCAGTTAGTTGGTAAAAACCGTCTGGAACTGTTGCTGTTCCGTTTGGAAGGTTCGCAGATCTACGGTATTAACGTGTTCAAGGTGCGTGAAGTTATTCAATGCCCCAAGCTGACGTTGATGCCCAAACTTAAAGCCGGGGTTAAGGGCGTGGCCCAGATTCGCGGTACTGCTATTCCGGTGCTGGACCTCAGCGCCATGATGGGTCGTGGCCCCATTTCGGATCCAGCCAACAGCTTTGTCATCGTGACGGAATACAATCAGCAGGTCTTGGGCTTTCAGGTCAGTAAGGTCGAGCGGATCATCAACACCAACTGGGAGGAGATCCATCCGCCGCCCAAAGGTACCGGCAAAGACAGCTACCTCACTGCGGTCACCGACCTCAACGGTGCGTTGGTTGAAATCCTCGATGTGGAGAAGATTCTGGCTGAAGTGGCGCCGCGCTCCGAAGAGGTGGACTTGGGGCTGGCTGATGAAATTCGCGCCAACCGCCAGCACCGGCCGCATGTCTTGATTGTCGATGACTCGGTGGTTGCGCGTAAACAGCTGGAGCGTTGTCTTGAAACGCTTGAAGTGGATGTAACCACCAAGAAAAACGGTAAGGAGATGCTCGATTTCTTGCGCGGCGTTGCGGATGAAGGCGGTCGGCCGGCTGATGACTATTTGATGCTCATCTCGGATATTGAGATGCCGGAGATGGATGGTTATACCCTCACCGCTTCGTTGCGAGCGGACGAGCGCATGAAAGGATTGCACATTATGTTGCATACCTCCTTAAGTGGCGTGTTTAATCAGGCCATGGTGGATAAGGTCGGTGCCGATGACTTTCTGGCCAAGTTCCAACCCGATGAGCTTGCCACTCGTGTTAAAGAGCGGTTGCAGGCAGTCAAGCCCTAGTCTCCCCACAGGAATCGGATAACCATATTTAATGACCAGTCTTCGCACTGCGCCACGCGTTCAGATTACCGCTCAAGGGTTTGCCCTGTTCCGCGACTTTTTGCAGGATGCCTGCGGTATTTTGCTGGGCGATAACAAGGAATACCTCGTTAGCAGTCGTTTATCGTCGATTATGGCGGAGATCAACTGCACCACGCTGGATGAGCTGGTTAAGGCGATGAAGGGCGGAGCGGGTTCTCGCCTGAGAGAACGGGTGGTGGACGCGATGACCACCAATGAAACGCTCTGGTTTCGTGACGTGCATCCGTTCAATATTCTGCGTGATCGGTTGTTGCCCGAGTTGGCTGGTCGAACCGGGGCGCAGCCGCTAAGGGTCTGGTCTGCAGCCTGCTCTTCGGGGCAGGAGCCCTACTCCATCAGCATGACCCTCGAGGAGTTTAAACGCAGCAAGCCAGGGATGCTGCGGGCGGGCGAGCGGGTGGTGGCGACCGATATCTCGCCCACCATGCTGGAGCACGCCAAAAAGGGCGAGTACGACATGCTGGCGGTGGGGCGCGGACTGCAGAAAGAACGACTGGAGCGCTATTTTCTGAAGCTGCCTGAAGGTGGTTTCAAGGTGCGTCCTGAGATTAAGGCGCGGGTCGAGTTTCGCGCACTCAATCTGTTGAGTACCTACACTTTGCTGGGTAAGTTCGACGTGGTGTTCTGTCGCAACGTGCTGATCTATTTCTCTTCCGAGCTCAAGCTGGAAATTCTGCGTAAGATCCACGCGCAATTGAAGCCGGGTGGATACCTGTTTCTGGGGGCTTCCGAGTCCCTCGGACACCTCAACGACCTCTACGAAATGGTTCACTGCAGCCCTGGCATCATCTACCGGGCCAAGTAGTCACTTCTTTGCCGGCGTCTTGCCGGCCCTCTGCCTCTGCTGTTGAGCCCTTGCCGCCCTACGGCGGCAACGTGGCGGTAACACCTTGCCGCTTTTGCCTGTTCTTGCTTTTCTTTTTTTCTTATTCTGTTGTTTATAAAGGGTTTTTATTTATGGCATAAGTGTTGCTTTGTTCTTGGTGCTCGTAGCGCGTAGAGAGGACGGCAACATGGCAATTTCATTTGATGCAGCACTGGGAATTCACCCGCAGGCGCTTTTGGTGCGTACCAAGCGGGCGGAAGTGCTGGCCAATAATATTGCTAATGCCGATACCCCCAATTACAAAGCGCGGGATATTGATTTTCGCGCGGTGTTGGCGGCGCAAAACGCCAGTGATGTGGCACCGGTGAAGCTGGATGTGCGCCGGAATGGTCATCAGTCGGGACTGGTCAATCCGGACCTGGCGGCGGAGCTGCTGTACCGCAATCCGACCCAGCCCTCTGTCGATGGCAACACAGTCGACATGCAGCGCGAGCAGGCGGAATACGCCCAGAATGCGATGGCCTTCCAGGCCAGCTTTATTTTTCTCAACCGCAAGTTCAGCGGCCTGTTGTCCGCGATCAAGGGTGAATAACAATTATGTCTCTCGCCAACGTTTTTAACATCGCCGGGTCCGGTATGAGCGCCCAGTCGATCCGTCTCAATACGGTGGCCAGCAATATTGCCAATGCCGAAAGCGTGAGCAGTAGTGTGGGTGAAACCTACCGTGCCCGCCAGCCGCTGTTTGCAGTGGCTCATCAGCAGGCGATGCAGAAGCCGTTGGGTGATGACGTGCTCGATGCCAGTGCGGGTGTTGGCGTAAAGGTACAGGGCATTATCGAAAGCGACGCACCCTTGCGCCGCCAATATGAGCCTAATCATCCCATGGCCGACGACAACGGCTTTGTGTACTACCCCAACGTCAATGTGGTTGAAGAGATGACCAACATGATTTCGGCCTCGCGGTCCTTTCAGACCAACGCCGACATCATGAATAGCGCCAAAGAGATGATGCAGCGCGTGCTGACGCTGGGGCAGTAAAGCATTTTAGCAATGCGTAAGACCGCCGACGGGTGGCGCTTGCGAGGAGGGCCGTCATGGCTGATATCAAAGGTGTAAACAACGCGGACAATCCGTATCTGAATCTCAATCCGTCCAAAACCGAAAAGGCGGCAGAGACGCAGAGCGATATGTTCATGAAGTTGATGATCGCCAACCTGCGTAATCAGGATCCGACCAGTCCCGCTGAAACCAGCGAGTTCATGAGTCAGATCTCCGATATGAGCATGGTGGAGGGGATCGCCAACCTCAATAACTCGATGAACAACTTCTCCAACTCGATGATGTCGAGTCAGACGGCGCTGCAGGCTTCGTCGTTGATCGGACAGACCGTCTATGTGCCTACGACCACGGCTCAAGTGGATGCCAACGGTCGGGTTGATGGCGTGTTGGAGCTGCCCTATAGCTCGCCGGACGTTAAGGTCACGGTGTTTGACGAAGCGGGGAAAGAGGTTGGGAGTTTCTCTCTGGGCGCTCAGGCTGCCGGTGACGGCAACTTTGCCTGGAACCTGCCAGCGGAGTTGGCTGGTGGTACCTACCGTTTCGAAGCGTCAGCGTTAGGGCCTGATAACGAGTACGAGGCGGTGCAGACCTATCTGGGTCGCAACGTCGAAAGTGTCACCCTGGGTCAGAACGGCGTGGGGATGAAGATCAATATACCGGGCGGATCCGTGTCGCTCGATCAAATCAAACAGATAGGATAAGGGGTGACGTTATGGCGTTTAATACCGCTATCACCGGCCTGAAGGCGTCCACCATCGAGCTGGATGTAACCGGCAACAACATTGCCAACGCCAGTACGGTGGGGTTCAAGTCGGGTCGCACCGAGTTTGCCGACATCTTCACCACGGTGGTGGTCGGTGCCGGTAGTACCAATAACCCCGGTGCCGGTGTGATCGTGTCTGATATCGCGCAGGACTTTACGGCGGGTACGATCGAATTTACCAACAACAATCTGGATCTGGCGATCGACGGCTCCGGTTTTTTCCAGCTCAATGACGGCCAGGGTGGTACTACCTATACCCGTGCCGGCGGCTTTGAGCTGGATAAAGACGGCAACGTGGTGAGCAAGAACGGCAAGTTCCTGCAGGGCTATGGCTTGGATGATGCTGGCAACCAGCTGCCTATCGGTACCATGGCGGTATCGCAGAAGGAGAGCCCGCCGCAAGCGACCGAAAGTATCGGCCTGTCGTTCAATGTCGATTCGCGTGCCGATGCCGATGGTCTGTTGCGTCCTTATGACCCTGATGATTCGGCGTCTTATACGTTCAGTACCACCACGCGGACCTTCGATAGTCTGGGTAACGAAAACACCATCAAGTTCGATTACGTTGAGCAGCCAGCACTGCGTGAGCGTCAGACCCTCAATTTTGCTGATCTGGGCGGATTTCCTATCCCTGACGGGACTGTGGTGCAGATTGCCGGTGGCGATGTGACGCTTAACTTTGGTGGGCCAATAACTGACGCGGCGGATTTAGTCGCCGGTATTTTGGGTGATGCCAATGCGCTAAATTCAATCCGAACTTCCGATGGCAGGGTGCGCAGCATTGCGGCAGACGCTGCAGGGACCGGTCTTGAAGTTACTTATTTTGCGTCGGCCGCCAACGTTGAGGATGTGGTTACTAACTTTCCTGCGGGTGTAAATGTAACAGGTACTTCTGCAGATGTATCTGCCGCTGAGGTGCAGGGACTTTTGTTTGACGGCACCGCCTTTCCTGCAGCAGCGGATGGGAGTATTACCATCGGAAGCGGCACTAAATCGTACCAGCTGGATTATGCGCAGAACGCGACGGTAACGGATATTATCACTCAGTTTGAAAATAACCAGTCGGCAATATTAGCGATCTTTCCTGAAATCGATACGATATCTGGCGATCCCACCAACAATAACCAGCTCCTGATTACTTATAAAACGGATCAGGGGGACTTGGATCCGCTAGCGGTAAGTGAAACGGGGGCTGTTTTGGATACGGTGGCCATGCCGGGCGGGCAGTTGGCGACCATTGAGAATGGCGACAACAGTTTTCAGGGGGTCTATCAGATGTACGCCTATCTGAATGGTACCGATCTGCTGGATATCGGCAAAGCCTTGCCGCCAGGGGCAAGTGGTAATCCGACTGAACCTGGACCGGTGGTTATCACTTTTGATAACACCACCGGTACTTTGCAATCCGTCAACGGCTCGCCGGTGAGTGCGTCAGGCCTGGCGCCGCGGTTGACGATTCAGAATGCCGACCCTGCGAACCCTCAGACCGACGTCATTTTGGACTTGAGTGGTACTACTCAGTTTGCTTCCGAGTCGATCGTAAAATCCTCGACTCAGGATGGTTTCACCAAGGGTGATCTGATCGGCGTAACCTTCGCCGCGGACGGCACCATGGTGGCGAGCTTCAGTAATGGTCAGAACTCCAATCTGGGAATCGTGGCGCTGGCCACCTTTGAGAACCAGGGTGGCTTGCAGCCCACGGGTAACACCGAGTGGAGTGCTACGCTGGAGTCCGGCCAGGCGATTCTGAACCCGCCGGGAACCGGTCTCAACGGCTCGCTGCGGTCGGCCGCGCTGGAACAATCCAACGTTGATCTCTCTGAAGAGCTGGTGGCGCTGATCGAAGCGCAGCGGAACTTCCAGGCCAACTCCAAGACCCTGCAGACCGAAAACGCCGTAACCCAGGCGATTCTGCAGATCAGTTAAGCGCCTTAAGGCCCCGTCCGGGCGGGGTCATGGCTTCTTTTCAGGCACGGTTCGGCTGCGGTCGGGCTGTGCTTTTTTGCGCCTGATAGTTTTGGCACTGCTCTTGCAGTACGTACTGACAACAGTCGTTTTCAGCGTATTAAAAGAGAGGACAGGGCCGAATGGACAAGCTGCTTTATCTGTCGATGACCGGTGCGACGCAGACCATGCTCGCGCAGACCGCGCATGCCAACAACCTCGCTAACGTCAATACCACCGGGTTCAAGTCGGATCTGGCGCAAGCCCGTGCCATGCCTGTGTTTGGCGACGGTTACAACAGCCGTGTGTACGCCATGACCGAGCGTCCCGCCACCGACCAGAGTCCCGGTATGCAGAACCACACCGGCAATGACCTGGACGTGGCGATCCAGGGAGAGGGTTGGTTGGCGGTGCGTGCCGCAGACGGCAGCGAAGCCTATACCCGTGCCGGCGAGCTGCAGATCACTGCCGCCGGCGTGCTGGTTACGGGCAGTGGATTGCCGGTTCTCGGCGAAGGCGGGCCGGTGCAGTTGCCGCCTGCCGCCAAGGTGGATATCGGTGAAGATGGCACCCTGACGGTCAAGGTGGTGGGTGATGCCGATAACACGCTGGCGGTGGTGGATCGGTTGAAGCTGGTCAAGCCTGCCGCGGGTGAACTGGAAAAAGGTCTCGATGGCCTGATGCGCGCCAGTGATAACGCGGTGTTACAGCCAGACCCCACGGTGCGGGTAAAAAGCGGCTATCTGGAGAGCAGCAACGTTAACGCGGTGAGCGAGCTGACCGCGATTATCGATCTTTCTCGTCGTTTCGAAATGAACATCAAGATGATGCAGGACGCCAAGGAGAATTCCGAAGCGGCGGCACGTGTATTGCAGAATCTCGGATAAGGCAGAACAAGGGTAGGAGAGCAAGCGAATGAATGCAGCGCTGTTTGTAGCAAAAACCGGAATGTCCGCCCAGGACACCGCCCTGCGGACCATTTCCAATAACCTGGCCAACGTCAACACCGACGGTTTCAAGCGGGATCGGGCGGTATTTGAAGATCTGTTGTACCAGGTGCAGCGTCAGCCCGGAGCCCAGTCGTCAGAGAGCACCGAGCTGCCCTCCGGCTATCAGCTGGGGTCCGGAGTTCGCACCGTGGGGACCCAGAAACTCTTTACCCAGGGTACGCTGGAAATTACCGAGCAGAATCTGGATGTGGCGATTCAGGGGCGCGGTTTTCTGCAGTTCAGCACTCCCGATGGCGAGATCGGTTACTCCCGCCACGGTCAGTTGCAGCTGAACTCCAACGGCGATCTGGTCAATGCGCAGGGGTTCCTGCTGGAGCCGCAGATCACCATTCCGCAGGATACCACTTCGCTGACCATCGGCATTGATGGTGTGGTCTCTGTCACTCAGGCCAGCACCGGTACGGCAACCCAGATCGGCCAGATTCAGCTGGCGGACTTTACCAACCCCGGCGGGCTGCTGGCGGTCGGCGGTAACCTCTACAAGGAAACCACCTCCAGCGGTGCGCCGACGGTGACCAACCCCAACAGCGATGGGTTGGGTTCCACGGTGCAGGGCGCGCTGGAAAACTCCAACGTCAACTCGGTTGAAGAGCTGGTCAATATGATCTCGACCCAGCGGGCGTTCGAGATGAACTCCAAAGTGATTTCGACCGCGGACCAGATGCTGTCGTTTGTGACCCAGCAACTCTAACCGGTCTGATCGGGGGATAGCTTGATGACTTCACTTCGCTCCTTAACCTTGGCTACGGTTGCAGTCGCTCTGGTCGGTTGTGCCAAAGCGCCGCCGCGCCCGGACAATCCCTATTTTGCCCCGGTGACGCCAGAGGCGATGGCGGCGCCCAAGGTGGTGGATGGCGCTATCTATCAGGCAGGTCGCGGATTGTCCCTGTACGAAGACGCCAAGGCGCGCCAGGTGGGTGACATTCTCACCGTGGTGCTGACCGAAAGCACCAGTGCCAGCAAGAGCGCCGACAACGAGATCGATAAAGAGAGCAACGTGACCATCGATGCGCCCTCGGTATTTGGCAAAGAGCTGAAAGCATTTGGTAACCCCCTCTCTGCCAACCTTGGCGGGGGCACCCGGTCGTTCACCGGTGAAAGCGAAGCCACCCAGAACAACAGCCTGAGTGGCAATATCACCGTTACCGTGGCCAGTGTATTGCCCAACGGCGTATTGCAGGTTCGCGGCGAGAAATGGATGACCCTGACCAGCGGTGATGAATATATCCGTATCAGCGGACTGGTGCGGCCGCAGGATGTGCAGCCGGACAATACCGTGGCCTCGACCAAGCTGGCCGATGCGCGGATCACCTACAGCGGCACCGGCGCCTTCCATGATGCCAACGAAATGGGCTGGCTGGCCAAGTTCTTCTACAGCCCGCTGTGGCCCTTCTGAGGATGATGACGATGAAAGCGGCTATCACACAGATTGCGTTGATCCTGCTGGGTCTGAGCTGGGGCGGAGTTGCCCAGGCCGAGCGGCTGAAGGATATCGCCGAGGTGCAGGGTGTGCGGAGCAACCAACTGGTGGGTTACGGCCTGGTGGTTGGTCTCAGCGGAACCGGTGACAAGAGCGGGTTTACCTCGCAAACCTTCAAGAACATGTTGGCGCAGTTCGGCGTCACGCTGCCGCCGGGACTGGACCCCAAGTCCAAGAACGTCGCTGCGGTATCGATCCACGCGGAGCTGCCGCCCTTTGCCAAGCCGGGTCAGGCCCTGGATATCACCGTCTCCTCGATTGGTGATTCCAGCAGCTTGCGCGGCGGCAGCCTGCTGATGGCACCGCTGAAGGGGGCCGATGGTCAGGTTTACGCCATTGCCCAGGGCAATCTGGTGGTGGGTGGTCTTGGTGCTGAAGGGCGGGACGGTTCCCGCATTACCGTCAACGTCCCCAGTGTGGGCCGAATTCCTAACGGTGCCACGGTTGAGCGCGCAGTACCGACCCCTTTTGCCCAAGGTGACCATCTGACTCTGAATCTGCGCCAGCCCGATTTCACCACCTCGCGCAGGGTGGCTGAAAAGATCAACCAACTGTTGGGGCCGGAGGTGGCTACGTCGCTCGACGCAACCTCTATCCGCGTGCGTGCGCCGCGGGATGCAGGGCAGCGAGTGACCTATCTGTCGGTGTTGGAGAATCTTGAGGTGATGCCCGCTGCTGAAACCGCCAAGGTGATCATCAATTCGCGCACCGGCACCATCATCATCGGCGAGAACGTCCGGGTATCTCCAGTGGCGATCACCCACGGCGGGCTGACGGTTTCCATTCTGGAAAATCTGGATGTCAGCCAACCCGATGCCCTGGCCGGCGGTGACACCGTGGTGACTCCGCGCACCGGGATCGAAGTGGATGAAAACAGCGGTCATATGTTCACCTTCCAGCCCGGCGCCTCCCTCAACGATATCGTTGAGGCGGTTAACCAGGTCGGCGCGGCTCCCGGTGACCTGATGGCGATTCTGGAAGCACTGAAGCAGTCCGGCGCACTGAAAGCCGAACTGGTCGTAATCTGAGGTAACGACGGATGAAAAGCCCGGTCGACAACAGCACCTTCCGCTCCGCGACTGACCTGCAGCAGCTGGGTAAGTTGCGCAGCGATGCCCGCAGCAAGGACCCCAAGGCGCTGGAGGCGGTTGCCAAACAGTTCGAGTCGCTGTTTCTCAACATGCTGCTGCAGAACATGCGCAAGGCCAACGAAGCCCTGGGCGGCGACGACCTGTTCAGCAGCAGCCAGACCAAGTTTTATCAGGGCATGCTGGATCAGCAGTTGGGCCTGAACATGGCGCAAGGCAAGGGTATCGGTCTCAGTGAAGTGCTGGTGCGTCAGTTGAGTAAACAGCAGTCCGCCGAGACGGTTGATCCCCAAGTGCTGGAAGCGCGGCAGAGCTTCGATCGTGCGTTGGAACAGACCGCGCGTGCCGCCGTAGAGGCGCTGATGCAGGGCGAAGACAGCACTGCGACTACGCAAACCGCTCCTTCCAACCCGACCGAGCTGCCTGAACGCTTTGCCTCGCCGGACCAGTTTGTCGCCGTCCTCAATCCGGTGGCTGAGAAAGTGGCCGAAGCGGCCGGGGTTGATCCGCGGGTGCTGCTGGCGCAGTCGGCGCTGGAAACCGGTTGGGGCCAGCACCTGCCGCGTAAGAGCGACGGCAGTAACAGTTACAACCTGTTCGGCATCAAGGCAGATAGCCGCTGGCAGGGTGATCGCGTTTTGGTCAACACACTGGAGTTTCGTGATGGGGTGGCGCAGCAGGAGAAAGCCGCTTTTCGGGCTTACGGCTCCTATGAAGAGAGCATGTGGGATTACCTCGACTTTTTGCGCCAAAGCCCCCGCTACGAGCAGGCGCTGAATCAAGGTCGGGATGGTGAGGCCTATCTGCAGCAGTTGCAGTTGGCCGGCTATGCCACCGACCCGGCCTACGCCGAGAAAATTACCGGCATTCTGAACGGTGACGTCCTTCAGAGTGCCTTGGAACGACTTAAAGACAGTTAAGAATTTGCCGATAAATTAGGTGATGGGAAAAGCTGCATAGCAGCTGCCAGCGCAACGCAAAACCGGCCGACGAGCAACGTCGCCAAAAGCGCATCGAGGCACCATCCCAGGAGGTTCCCATGAGTGGATCAGTCAGTGTTGCCCTGCAGGGGCTGTTGGTTGCGCAACAGGGGTTTGAAGTTGCCAGCCAGAACATCGCCAACGTTAATACCCCCGGTTATTCCCGACAGCAGGTCGAGCTCAGTGCGCGCTCCGCGCCGGAGCTGGGGGTGCAGATCACCAGTATTAACCGCGTGGTCGATCAGTTTGCCATGCAACAGTACTGGTCGAGCACAGCCTCGTTCAAGACCACCGAGGCGTTTGCCCAGATGACCGGCCAGGTGGACGACCTGCTGGCCAACCCGATAACCAGTATTTCTGCTGCTATGGGCGAGTTTTTCAGTGCCTTGCAAACTGGCGTTGACGATCCCGCATCCATTCCCGGGCGGGAGCTGATTTTGTCGCAGATGGATGCCTTGACACGCCGCTTTAGTGAGGTGGATCGTCAGCTGCGGGGGCTCAATACCAGCGTTAACACCCAGCTCGACAGCGCCGTCAGTGAACTGAACTCAATGGCGACGCAGGTTGCCGAATTAAACAAAAAGATTCAGTTGGCTGATTCCCGCGGTGATGCTGCTAACGAGCTTAAAGACCAGCGTGACGAATTGGTTCTGGCGCTCAGCGCCAAGGCTGGGGTGTCGGTGCAGACTGGCACCGGATCGACCGATATCAATCTCTATATTGGCAATGGCCAGCCGCTGGTTATCGGCGGTAACGCCAGCCAAGTGCAGGCGCGTCAGGGCGATCCCGATATCAACAATATCGAAATTGACCTGGTGGTTGGCGACAAGCGGATCAAGATCAGCGATCAGATCTCCAGTGGCGAGATCGGTGGCATGCTACGGGTCAAGGAGGAGGTGCTGATTCCGACCTGGAACGAACTCGGTCGCCTGGCAATCGTGTTCGCCGACACCATGAACGAGCAGCAGCGTAAGGGGCTCGATCTGGATGGTAATCTGGGAAGCAACCTGTTCAACGACCCTGCAAATCTCGGTGAAGTCAGGGCTTCCAGCGCCAATAATACCGACCTCGCGACCACCTCTAACGTGGTGATTCGTGATACCACGTTGCTCAAGGCCAGTGACTATCAGGTCAAGTTCAACAAAGACGGTGACTTTACCGTTACTCGCTTGTCCGATGGCAAGATCTTTAACAAGGCCGATTTTGCCACCCGCTCTGCGGCGCCTGGTGCCCCGGTTTATCAGGATATGACCCTGGATCAAAACGCCAGTGGCGGTACCCTCCGGCTCAATATCGACGGCGTCGATATCTCGTTGGCGTCGGCCAGTGGCGGGCCGTTCACCGACCGGGATTTGATGCTGGTTCAGCCCGTGCGCTTCGGTGCCGAGGAGTTGGAGATGCAACTTACTTCCGGCAATGAGCTGGCTTTTGCATCACCGGTTCGTTCCACGCCCGCAGAGGACAATGTTGGTCTGGCCAAGGTTGATGAGGTCAACGTGACCGATCCGCTGCAGTTTGGCCTGCCGGGACAAACGGGCAGTTTGAATCCGCCGGCGCGTATTCTGTTCACTGATGCCAATACTTACAGCGTCTACGACATGACCGACCCGAACAACCCGACGGTGATTTCTGCCGGTAATACCTACACCGATGGTGCCGCGATCACGCTGAACGGCTATGAGGTGGTGCTGCGAGGCAAGGCGGCCACGGGCGACAAGTTCGATTTCACCTACAACACGGACGCCTCCGGCGACAACCGTAACGCACTGCAGCTTTCCAACCTGCAGCAGGAAAAATTGGTGGACGGCTCCAGTTATCAAGACAATTACGGTCGCATGATCGAGCGCATTGGCACCAAAGCCAGTGTCGCCAATATCGATCTGCAGGCTACCGAAACCGTTATGCGCAACGCCGAAACCGTGCGCAACGGCATCTCCGGTGTCAGCCTGGACGAAGAAGCGGCCAACATCATCAAATTCCAACAGCAGTATCAGGCAGCAGCGCAGGTCATCAATGCCGCACGCAGCCTGTTCGATACCTTGCTGAGTGCATCAGGAGGCTGATCATGCGTATCTCTAGCCTGCAAGTGTTTCAAAATGGTGTGCGCAATATTCAGACCGGGCAGACCAACATCGCCAATATCCAGAACCAGATCTCTACCGGGCAGAAGTTATTGCGCCCCTCCGACGATCCGGTGGCTGCGGCGCAGATTCTCAAGATTCGCCGTGAGCTGGAAACCAATGAGGTCCAGAACGAGAACATTACCGTGGCCGAGCGTCGCCTGAGCTTACAGGAACTGACGCTGCAACAGATTAACGATGCGGGAGACCGGATCAAGGAGCTGGCGATCCAAGCCAACAACTCCTCGCTGCAGCAGCAGGACAGAGCAGGTATCGCCAATGAGATCAAAGAGGTGCAGAACTTTATTCTGGGCTTGATGAACACCAAGGATGCCCAGGGCGAGTACCTCTTTGCAGGAGCCAAGGGGCAGACCCAGCCGTTCAGTGAGTCCTCTCCGGGGGTATTCAGCTACCAGGGCGATTCTGAGCCTCGTTTTATTCAGGTAGGGCCTGAGACCTTTATCAAGAGCACTGACACCGGCCAGGAGATCTTTCAATCCATCGAAGGAGATCCGGTGGTGAATGTGGTCAGCGGCGGTGCCGCCAGCCTGCAGAATCTGACTCTGGAAGTGGCCGATAAGGCAGCCTTTAAAGCGGCAACCACAGCGCTGGGTCTCAGTACCGCCGCCAGCGGAGTGATTACCCTGCGGGTAACCGGTAATGACCCGGTCGCCAATACCTATGACATTCAGGTAGAGGCCGCTGACGGTACGGTACTGGCAACGGAAACCGGGATTGCCATGGGGTCTCCCCATAACCTCACCGTTGCGGCAGCGGGCGACCCGCTGGGTATCACCACCGGGACGGCGCTGGGGCTGAGTATTAACCCAGAGACCCTGCCGTCTGGTGGCGAGTACGACATTCAACCCGATGTGCCCAAGACCAATTTGCTCAATACCGCTCAGGCATTGATTGATGGCTTGACCAACGCCACCACCTCTGACGAGGTTAACCGCATTGTGTCCAAAGCGCTGGGCGAGATCGACGAAGGGCAAAACGGCGTGGTCCGGGTGCAGTCGCAGATCGGCGGGCGGCTGAACGGGCTGGAAAACCAGCGTGGTCTCAACGAGGAGTTTGAGCTGTTTAACCGTGCCGCTTTGTCAAACCTTGAGGATCTCGACTACGCCGAAGCGCTGAGTGAGTTCAGCTTTCAGGAGGTCGCACTTCAGGCTGCACAGCAGACCTTTAGTCGGGTCAACAGCCTGTCGCTGTTTAACTTCCTGTAGGTTGCGTTAGAACTAAAAGAGCCGGCATGACGCCGGCTTTTTTATTTGCGCTTGGCAATGCTCTGGTAGGTGTTGGTTGCGTCGCTCCGGCTGCGTAGTTGGCGCAGGGTCGCAGCGATGGCAGAGCGGCGGGCTTCGGCCGCTTGCTTCAGTTGCGAGTCCTGCTCCAGTAGCTGCCGCAGCAAGGCGGCGACCTGGGGCTGTGATGTGGGCGCATCGGCCAGAGGTAGGGCGCGCAGCTCTTGGCTGCGCTTAGCGGCCAGGGTTTCGTTGTCGTCGTTATCGGGATCGGCTAATGCGGCGAGCAACGCTTCGCCGCTCGAAATGACGGAACCCAGCCGCTGTTGCCATTCGGCCGGGCTCCAGTTGGTGGGTGCTGACACGCTGCTTACTTGCCTGCTTCAGGTGTCGTCGAGGTGGTCTGATGGTGCTCTGTGGGAATGGCGTCCCAGCCGCTCTTGATCTGCACCAGCACCCCCATCACTTCGTCCAGCTTGGCGACCGATGCCGTGCGATTGGCTTCTACCAATCCCTGGGCCACGAAGTCGTACAGGGCGTCCAGATTACGGGCGATGTCGCCACCCTGGTCCGCGTTTAGCGTACCCTGTAACCCGCCGACGATGGTAATCGCCTTGCTGATCTCTTCACCTTGCAGGGCGACCTCTTTGCGCTCCATGTGGCCCTTGGCGGTGGCGACGCGCTTGAGCGCCCCTTCGAGCAGCATCTGCACCATGCGGTGGGGGGATGCCTGGTCGATACCGCTTTTTAAATCAACCTTGTTGTACTCGTTTATCGCTTTGGTATTCATGTAGCTTGAGCTCTCTGTGTGTGCGAGTTAGTCCTTACTCTTGCGGACCACGCCCGGCAGGCTTTCGAGTTGGGATGTCAGCCAATCGCTGGTGGAGTTGAGTTGAGCCACCAGTGTGTCCATCGCAATGAATTGGCTCATTAACCGGGATTCAAGTTTGCCAAGGCGCAGCGCCAAGGCTTCTCGTTCATCTTCCAGCCCGCTCAGTTTGTTGTTCAGTGAGTCGGTGCGGCTGTCGAAGGTGCCGTCTGACTTGAGATAGTTGTCGAGGGTGGTGTCGAGCCGTTTGGCGATCCCATCATCGTTGGTAAACAGCTGAACGATACCGTCATAATCGCTGCTGATTGCCGAGGCCAATGTTGCTGAATCGATCTGTAACTGGCCGCTGGAGTCGGTGGTGATGCCGATGGCCGCCAGGGAGTTTAGCTCGCTGCTGGACGAGCTAACCGGCCCGGTGACCCCATTGCGCACCTGGGAGCTAACCGAACGCAGTAACGAGTCGGCAAACAGGGGGGTCGACTGGGTGGTTTCCGGATCGAACTGGGACTGATCCTTGAACGCTGACTGCAACGAGTTATAGGCGTTAACAAACCCCTCAATTTTCTTCTGGATGCTGCTGGTGGTGACAGACACGTTGATGTCGATGGTCTGGCCCACATTGGTTGCATTCAGCGTCAGGCTGAGGCCGTCGATGGCGTTTTCAAAGGTGTTGGTGCTGCCGGTAACGGCCTGCCCGTCGATCTCAATCAGCGCATCTTTGGCGTAATTGACGTCGTTGGTGTCAACCAGGTTGTTGATCGTTAAACCGGTGAAACTACTGGTGACCTCAAAGGCGTTTGCCAACCCGGGGTCGTCAGCGTTGAGTACCAGTTGGGCGCCGGCATCGGTGTTGATGATCGAGGCGCTGATGCCGGGATTGTCTTCGGCATCGTTGATCGCGTCTTTGAGCTCTTCCAGCGAGACGATACCATCCTCGTCGGCATCGGCGGTGGCCAGATCGACGCTGAAGGTGTCGCCGTCTCCCGCATCGCTACCATCGCTGGGTGCGAGTTTGTCGGCGCCAAAGGTGGTGATAGTGAAGGTGCCGGTGCCGATATCATCAGCATCGACTGCGGCATCGGAAATCAGTTTGTGCGCGGAAGCAAGCTGCTGCACTTCGAGTTTGTAGGAGCCGGTGCTGGGCTGCTGCCCCGTCAGTATGCTTACCGACGCGATGTCAGCGTTAGAGCTGCTGGCGCTGCGCGCGGAAAAGCTGGAAGCAGTGCTGAGGCCGGAAAGGGCCGATTGAAAGTCGGACAGCGAGGCTTTGAGTAGACCTAGCGCTGACAACTCCGACTGGATGATCGCCTCGCGGCGGTCGATGTTGGCCGTTCTGGGCGCGCCCTCGGCATTGACGATGGCGGATACGATGGAGCCGATATCCAACCCTGAACCGATGCCTGGAGTGGAAATTCCGCCAGCCATATCAACCTCCTAGAAAATCTGAGCCGATTGTATCGGGTTAGACCTTCTCTTTAAATAACAGGTTGTTCATATCCTGTATGTGTCGGCTGAGTGCAAGAAACTCCTCCGACGGGATTTTACGTACCAGTTCGCCGGAGCCTTTTTCGGTCACGGTGATTACGGTATGTCCGGTTGGGTCGTCGACGCTGAAATTAAGGTTGCGGCTCATCTGAGCGGCAAACTCGTTGATCTGGTCGACCAGGCGTTCCATGCGCTCTTGGGAAATCTCCTGTGTCTCCTGGGTCTGTTCGACCCGGCGCTGGATATCAGCACGTGTTGACGGAGCAGAGCTGCTGCCTTGCACTTCCGGTGTGGCAGCGGGGGTGGAACGTGGTGAAGGCGTCGACCCAGAGTTTGAAGGGATTGTGATATCAGAACTCATGGCAAACCTCCGAGGGCTTAAGCTGCGAAAGGCCGGCGATTGCCGGCCTCCCGCGTCAGCCGGTTAGGCTTATTGTAGCAGTGACAGTACTGACTGCGGCAGCTGGTTGGCTTGCGCCAGCATCGCAGTACCCGCCTGCTGCAGAATCTGGTTCCGAGTCAGCTCGGCAGTTTCTGCGGCGAAGTCCGCATCCTGGATCCGAGACCGCGCAGCGGACACGTTCTCAGAGATGTTGGACAGGTTGGCGATGGTGGAGTCCAGACGGTTCTGGATCGCACCCAGGTTACCCCGCTCACTGTCTACCTTGGTCAGTGCCGCATCGATGATGGACAGTGCGTTAGTCGCGCCCGCAGCGGTGCTGATGTCGATAGACGACACGCCGGAGTTGGCGGTGACTGTGGCCGGAGTGTTGCCAGCGCTGAGGCCGGCAGCAGTCAGGCCTGCCGCGGTACCGGAGATGGTGATGCCGCCAGAGCTGGTTGAACTCAGATCCACGCTGGAGCGGGTGGTTGCGGTGCTGTCGCCGAGACCCAGCTGAGTGGCTGCAGTAATGTCGATGTTGCGGCCATCTGCAGCGGTTAGAGTGTAAGCACCGGTTGATGCAGTAGTGACTGTGGCAACAACGCCTGTGAGATCACTTACTGCGTTGACCGCTGCAGCATAGGCGTTACCGTTTTCCGCTGCCGAAGTGGAGTTTACAGTGACATTGATCGCAACGCCGTTGATGGTGGTGCTGATCTGCACAGCTGCGGTTGTTGCGGTAACGGCCGTGCCGGTAACAGTGGTGGCATTAACAGTAGCAGTTACGCCTGTGTCGCCGGAGATCGCATTTATCGCATTAGCGATGGCGATACCGCTCGCGTTACCTCCAGCAGATGATACCCCGTCAGATACCGGTGCCGCGACGGCGAAGCCGTTGATCTGCAAACCACCAGCTAGCAAAGCAGTACCACCTACAGCACTGCCGGTCACAGAGGACTGGAAGCTGGACGATGAGCCAACACCCAGAGCAGCAGCTTTCATGCTGGAGATGGAGAAGGCGATGGTTTCACCCGCGTTGGCACCGATCTGGAACGCCTGGCTATTGAAGGTGCCGTCCAGCACGTTAACACCGTTAAAGGTGGTTGAAGTGGCTGACCGGTCGATCTCGGCTACCAGCTGGGTTACCTCTGCGTTCAGAGCGGCACGATCGCTGGCCGAGTTCGAAGAGTTAGCCGCCTGAACCGCCAGCTCACGAATACGCTGCAGGTTATTGGTGGTTTCCTGCATCGCGCCTTCTGCTACCTGTGCAACAGAGATACCGTCGTTGGCGTTACGCACTGCCTGGTTCAGGCCGCGAATCTGGGTGGTCATCCGGTTGGAGATCGCCAGACCAGCCGCGTCATCCTTTGCGCTGTTGATTCGCAGACCAGAGGACAGGCGCTGCAGAGAGGTCTGCAGGGCGCTTTGGGACTTGCCCAGGTTGCGCTGCGCGTTAAGGGAAGCAACGTTTGTGTTGATAACAGCCATTTTAAGCTCCTTTGCCGCCTGGTTAGTACTGCACGCGGCGTCTTTCTAATGATTCGGCTAACTCGAATGAGCGTTGCTGCTCACTCCTGTTGATCTGTTTAACGGCGGCTCTGATCGGAGCTTTAGGCTTTTTTGAAGATTTTTTGTGGCGTCTGCTATTGCCTCAGGAGTCGGCACCAGGGGCCAGTTCTATGCCGCGAATACGATCATCCGGTTCCAGCAGATCGAGGGATATATTGGCCAAGCTGTGTTCCAGAAAGGGCCGATAGAGAGATACGCCAGCGCGATAGTTCTCTAGCCCCTGCACTTCAGTCTCTGAGTGTTGCAGCAACATCATCAGCAGCAACGAAAAGTACTCCACGCTGCCGTGAAGCATCAGGTAGTTGATGTCCTGTTGATCGAGACTGTTGAGCAGTGCTTGCTGGTCGGCCAGTTGGTCCAGTGCCCCGGTGTAGCTGGCGGGCTCTTTGCTGAACAATCCAATCAGACCTTCAAGCAGTATCCGACTATCGTTAAGCTGCGCGAGCAGGGTCTCTGGCTTGGGGGTTCTCCCGGGCGGTAGCGGCGAAAAGTTTTGAAGCAGCTTCTTGACCAGCGTGTCTTTATCCAGCTTCTTCTTCAGCTTGGCCTCGCTAAATCGGGTCGTTTTTGCACCCTCGATGCGAACCCCATCACTAAGGTTGTAGTAACGGTGGTTGGGCGATGCAGCGATCAGGCGTTCGGCGTAGATCTTACTGGTTATCCAAGCACTGGTGGTTCTGACCTGAGGCCGGAAGTTGCCATCGACAACAATAGCGTTGTCGTCCGCCGCTTGAGTCAGCTGTGAAAAGTGCTGCTGAAAATTGGCCCCTTGAGGATCAAACAGTTTACCCGCGCCGGCGTGGTGTGCGTCATCTTCGCCAAAGCCGAGGTCCAATCCGACCAGATAGATATTTTGAAAACCCATCAGGGTAGTAAATGAGATGCCGGCATTACCCACCGTTGGGTTTGAGTAGTTAGGCAGGTACATAATTTCGTCAGCGTCTCTCAGGTGGTGCAAATAGTAGCTGCTGCCCATATCCTGGGGTTTGAAGAACATGCCTTTACGGGGGAACTTGGCAAAGGTTTCGCTATGGACCGTGTTCAGCGCCAAGATCGCAACACCACGGCGTTGTGACTCGGTGGTGAGCTTTTCAAGCCATTCCGAGGTGCTTTTCAGACGCTCGCTCTCAAAATGTAGATCGGGCTTGACCCCCATGCTGACTAGACTTTCAAAGGCGGTGCCGCAGGAGCAGATCAGCGCCTTGTCTTGATTGGCGAGCAGAAACTCGCGCGCACTGTCGAGCGAGGGGCCGTTGGCGGCGACGATAACGGGGACTTTCTGGAGTTTGCGCAGGATCTCAGGCTTTGGATGGAAGATTGGCACCCCATCTTTAAGGTTGTTGTAAGTGTGTGCGAGGCTGATGCCCTCATCTTCAAAGAAGCCCAGCCGGCCAAGGTTGATGCGCATATCTTCCGCGATGCGCGCCATCCGCTCACGAATCTGTTCACTGTCTAGATGAGGGAATACCAGCGGGCTGGCGGTATTGTAAAAGCCGATTCCCTGGCAGAACTGCTTGACGTGGCGCAGGGTTTCTTCCGTTGATTCGCCTACGATCAGGCACAGGTCGCGACCTTGCTCGCCGAAATACTGGTAGATCGCCCTCCAATCGATCGCCGCAAAGGAAGCGTAGAAATGGTCCTCTGAGGGCTCGATGATGCACAGGTACTGGATCTCCAGCTTCTCTAGTAGAGCCGGAACCTGGTAGCCCAACCCCAGGCCCTGCATCAGCACGAAGGGCTCGCGTGTGCGCAGAGGGCGACGCTGTTGTTGTTGGGCCTGGTGTACCAGGTCGATTATCCGATTAGTCTGGTAGATGTGGGTGTTCTCACCCCACAGTGTCTCTGAAATCCGGTCAACGTTAACCGTCATCAGCTGCGGTGAGGCGAGAAAGTCGTCCACTGACTGCCTACAGAATGCCTCCGGAGGTGAGGGGTAGATCCTCCCCTGACTCGCAATATCGACCAGATGCAGTGCGTCTTCTTCTGGCACGTATTGCAGCTGCGTTTGGGTCGGGTGATAGTTGGCGTACCGCTCATAAATGGCTGGCGCGAATTCCTTAAAAAAAGCCAGATTTTGATTGAAACGCTGGTTGATCTCTTGGACGCGTTGTTGAGCGGTCTGGGGTTCTGCCATGGCTTACAGGTCCTGCAGTTTGTCGGTGTTGGCCGCGAGGATGCGTGCCAGAGCTAAGTCGGCCGGGGTGTTGATATCGAGGGATGAGGCCCAACTCATCAGCAGCGGTCGTGCGCCGGGGGTGTGAAACGACTGCTGTTCGAGAAGTTTGGCTGACGATGCGGCGTAAAATGCCCCGTTGACCCGGTAAAGGGGTTTGCCATCCTGGCGTTGCAGTTGCAAGTCGGGGAAGTCGTCGATGGGACGCAGACGGTTCGCTTCGATCCAGCGCAGGCTGATGATGGGTACCTTGGCGTCGGTGACGCCGATCACCGGTGTCGTGGTCTCCTGCTGGTGCAGGGTTAGTCCGGCATCGATATCTGACGCAGTGCGGAACGGGCTGGTCGGCAACAGCATGCAGCAGCGTTCGGGCAAGTTGGTTTCGTTGCTTTTTAGCCAGCGCAGCATGTGCAGAACAGCGTGGATCGAATGAGTATCGTCGTCCGCGAACTTGGCCGGCCGCAGGGTGGGAACCTCGGCGCCGGCGTCGCGTGCAACCGCCGCAATCGCGGGGTCGTCGGTGGAGACGATGACCCGGTCAACCTGCTGGCTGGCCAGTGCGGCCTCGACGGTCCAGCGCAGCAGTGGCTTGCCAGCCAGGTCGGTGATGTTTTTTTGCGGGATGGCCTTGGACCCGCCGCGGGCCGGGATGATGGCTACGCAGGACATGGCTTTAGTCGTGGCCTCGTAGAAGCAGGTCAGCCAGTTCACGAATCGCCCCGTGACCACCGGGCTTGCTTAATATCAGGTCGGCTATGGCGAGTACGTCCGGATGTGAATCGGCCACGCAGACGCCGACTCCTGCTGCTTTCAAGCAGCCGATGTCGTTAACGTCGTTGCCCATGAAAAGCGCATGTTCCGGTGCGATTCCCAGTTCGTTCAGCCAGTTGAGAAAAACCTGCGGTTTGTCGGTAATGCCGCCGTGGTGTGGCAGCTGCAGCTTGGCGCAGCGCGCGCTCACCACGGGGTTGGTTTCCAGCGAGATCACCGTCATCGGCATTCCCGCATGGCGCAGGTTGGCGATGCCAAGGCCATCACCCCGGTGGCACCAGACCGCTTCGACGCCGTTCTGGTCCACCAGTACGCGGTTGTCGGTAAAAACGCCGTCAAAGTCGAACGCGATCGCGTGGATAGGATGGTTCAGCAGCGTCAGGGTCATGCGTCGATCAGGCCGAGAGCGCGTTTGATAAAGTCGTCGGTGATGTCGCTGAACTGACCCTTGCGCTCGCGGATATGAGTCTGGATCTCGGTTCGGTTGGCCAAACAGCGGCTGATGGTGCCATGCATCTGGTCGGCGCTATCGCTCAGGTCGCATTGGGTAGTGTCGATCATGTAGTCGCTTAAGCCGCACTCGTTCAGGAAGAAACGGTTCTTGTTGTGGCTGCCAAACCCGATGATCGGCGTGCCGACCCCGAAGGGGATGATGTTGGCGTGGCCGCGCATACCAATGACGCAGTCCATCTGGCGGTAGATGTCGGCCAGGAATCCGGCCTGTACCGCAGAGGGCGGATAGATCTGGGCGCAGATCTCTTCAATGTTGACGATGCGATCGCCGAGCCGTTCCTTAAACAGGGGGTAGACTTCGGCGTCAATGTTTTCTTGCAGGTGGGGCACGAAGGCGACCAAGCCATCGGGCTGTTCGTCGATCACCCGGTTGAGGGCGTCGCAGAGCGAGTCGATCACGCTCTGGCGGTGCGCTTCCCAGGGCTCAGGGAAACGGTAAAACGGCCGGTCGCCGGCCCAGTTCAGGCCGATCAGGGGGTGTTTGCCGCTGAATTCCGGTACTGTCAGCTTGGCGGGCGTGACGAACATCCCGGGGTCGGGTACCACCTCGATTGCATCCGCGTCCAGACCAAATCCTGCCAGGGCTTCGCGGCTGCCCTGATTGCGTACCGAGAAAATGGCGGCGGCCTGTTGCACGCGGCGCAGGCTCTCGCCCATCTGTGGCTTGAAACCGCGGTCGTCGTAGTAGAACTTATTAAAGCCGATGCCGTACACCACGATCGGGACTTTGATCTTGTCGATGTCCTCGGTGCGGATGTTGAACTGCCAGCCAGAATGGCTGTTGTCTTCAGGGCGGTGGAAAACCATGCCGCCGCCGCCCAGTAGCAGCATGTCGGCGTCGCGGTTGATCAGTTCGATCAGGTCCGGGTGAAACCAGGTTTGCTGGCAGTGAATCGGTACGAATTCGAGGCCGTTCTGGGCGTGTTTCTGAAACTCGGCCATTACTCCGTTCTGGAGCGCCAAGTCGCCGTAATTACGGCTCCAGCCGCCGACATGGAAAATACGTTTCATGCTGTTTGCGCTCGTCCTGATTCGGTTTAGATCGTGTGCTTGCGGCGAAGCTTGTCGGCGATCGGCTTTTCCTGCTCCAGGAAACGGATGGTGCCGTCGCCTTTGGCCACTTCGAAGTCGCGAATATCACGAACCAGGCGGCGTAGGCCTTGCGGCTCCAGCGAGGCCGCGTGGTCCGATCCCCACATAGTCCGTCTCAGGGTGATGTGGCGTTCAACGGATTGGGCACCCAGCGCCACTGACAGCACCGACGGGGCAACCCCCGCCTCGTGGCCGGAGTAGCCGATGGGGATCTGCGGGAAGGCCTCTTTCAAGGTGCGGATTCCCAGCAGGTTCAGCTCGTTCATCTCCGAGGGATAGGTGGAGGTGCAGTGGTAGAGCATGGCTATTTCGCCGCCGGCGGCGTCGATGGTGTTGACGATGCGGTCGATCATTGGCAGGTCGCACATGCCGGTTGAGATCAGCAACGGTTTACCAGCCTGGCAGCAGTGCTGCAGCAGCGCTTTATCGGTAACGCTTGCCGACGCCAGCTTGAGATAGGGGGTGTTGAACTGGGATAGAAAGTCGACCGACTGCTCATCCCAGGGTGAGGCAAACCAGTCGATGCCCTGGTCGCTGCAGTAGCGGTCGATCTCGGCGTACTCCTCGTAGCCGAATTCCAGTGCTCTTTTAAGGTCGCCGTTGGTGGTGCCGAAGGGCGACTCCCGTTCTTTACTCAGTTCCTGCGCGGTGTACACCACGTCAACGGTACGCTTTTGGAATTTTACCGCATCGCAGCCTGCGCTCTTGGCGAGATCAATCAGTTGTTTCGCTATATCAATATCGCCGTTATGGTTTATGCCGATCTCTGCGACAATGTAACAAGCGCGGGGGTCTATCATCATCAATTCCTTTAAATTGTTGCCAGGGTTGTTTCCCGGCTGGGTGAAGCTATAACGGGTATCGGCTGCTCTGCAGGTTTCTTTTGGCTGATTTCAATTGATGCTGCGCGGGTCAAACCCGATGCCGATGGGGCGAGCGCGCCGCGGCAATGTATCATGGGGTTGCGTGAAAAGTGAATTGGGGCGCTGCATGGGGCAGCGCTCGGACTGTTCGAATGTTGGTTGAGGGGGCGGTAAGGGGTATGTCAGGTGGGATCAAGTCACTGTTGTTGAAAACAGGAAGCTCAACGGCTGCGAGCTTGCGCTCCTACTACCCGCGGGTGCGAGATCGTGACGATATCGAAGTACTCCGCTGTGACCGCTCTGGTGCCATTGTGCTAAGGCGGGAAGATCACATCAATCCGGCTTACTACGCTAACAAAACCGAGGGGGTATGGGGTCAGACTGAGCGCATGAAGGCGCTTGCTGTTGGCCGCAACGACACGGAGCGGCGAGCCGAAGCCTTTAGGTCGTTGATTTCCGGTAAGCGGTGGCTGGATGTGGGGACCGGCTCGGGCGGGATTCTCGATGCGCTGTCCCCCTGTGCGGGCAGTGTCGTCGCGGTTGAGCCGCAGGATTCTAAACGAGCGTATCTGGTGCGCTGTGGATACGAGGTTTATGCCTCGGTGGAAGATGTGCCGGACCTGCAGCTTGAGGTGGTGTCGCTGTTCCATGTGTTCGAGCACCTGACCGATCCCGTTGGTTTGTTGGATCAGTTGCGTGCCAAGATGGAGCTTGGTTCGCACCTCGTTATCGAAGTACCTCATGCCCGTGACGCGCTGCTATCCACATACGATTGTGAGGCCTTTCGGGCCTTTACGCTCTGGAGTGAACATCTGATTCTGCATACGCGCCAGACTCTAAAAGCGTTTATCGAAAGCTCTGGGTTCTCGCTGGAGCGGATAGAGGGCGTTCAGCGTTACCCGCTAGCAAATCATCTGTATTGGCTATCCAACGGCAAGCCCGGGGGGCAGGCAGTGTGGCCTGAGCTGGTCGATGAAGAGCTTAATGCGGCCTATGCGAGAATCCTTTGTTCGAATGATGCTTCTGATACTCTGGTCGCTATTGCGACTGCGGTTTGAAACGTGTCAATTAATTGACCTGCTGCTTGTTCTGACAATATTTCCTGCTACTATGGCGATTAAAGCGTCAAAAAATTGTAAGCAGGTGCACAATGACTACGCAGGGACAGGTGCTGTTAATCGACGACAACGTTGATCGCCGTGCCGTAGTGGCCTCGTTATTTCACTTTCTCGGCTATGACTGTATCAGTCAGGACTTTGTCGGCTGGTTTCGTGAGGGGCAGAACGACGCTTTTTTGACGACCCAGTCGATGCTGGTGGTGCTGGGTAACAGCGAGCTGCCTATCTCACTCGAGAAGCTGCTGGGCGATTTTCAGGCGGCGGACCCCAATGTGCCCTTGATTACCCTGGACGACTGGCGTGAGTTGCCGGCCCTTGGTACGCAGCTGCGTGGCATGGTGATCGGGCAGCTGACGTTGCCGATCGATCAGGCGGAGCTGCTGGCGTTGATTCATCAGGCGCAGGTGTATCGGCAGCAGCGCGAAAGTGCTAACGGGCAGCTGAAGCTGTGGCAGGACCATAGCCGACTGTTCAGTCATCTGGTAGGTTCCAGTGAGCCGATGCGGCAGGTGCGGGCGATGATGGCGCAGGTGGCTGATCGTGACGTCAGTGTGCTGATTACCGGTGAGTCGGGCACCGGTAAAGAGGTGGTTGCACGCAATCTGCACGATAACTCCACCCGTGCTGGCAATCCCTTTGTGCCGGTCAACTGTGGTGCGATCCCCGCCGAGCTGCTGGAAAGTGAGCTGTTCGGCCATGAAAAGGGCGCTTTTACCGGCGCAATTTCGGCCCGCACCGGGCGCTTCGAACTGGCTCACGGCGGCACCCTGTTCCTTGACGAAATCGGCGATATGCCGCTCACCATGCAGGTCAAGCTGCTGCGAGTGTTGCAGGAGCGCTGTTTCGAACGGGTCGGGGGTAACCGTACCGTCGATGTGGACGTGCGGATCATCGCCGCGACCCATAAAAACCTCGAAGAGATGATTGCGGCCGGCACCTTCCGTGAGGATCTTTACTACCGCCTGAACGTGTTTCCCATCGAAATGCCGGCGCTGCGTGACCGGCTAGAAGATCTGCCGGCGCTGCTCAGCGAGCTGGTCAATCGGGCGGAGAAAAGCGGGCTGGGCAAAGTGCAGTTTCACCCGGCGGCGCTGGCGTCGCTGATGCGCCATGACTGGCAGGGCAATGTGCGTGAGCTGGCCAATTTGGTCGAACGGCTGGCGATTCTCTATCCCGGTGCGGTGATCGGTCCGGATGAGTTGCCGGCCAAGTTCCGCTATCTGCAGGATGATGAGCTGCCCGCTTATCTCAAGGAGTCTGCGGTAGTTGCCGCACCGGTGGTGGGCAGTGATCTGTTTGCGCCCGCCGCCACCCCCGGTTTGCCGGTCGACGGGATGGACCTCAAAGGTTATCTGGCAGAGCTGGAACAGTCGCTGATCGAACAGTCTCTGGATGCAGCGGACAACGTGGTGGCGCGTGCAGCCGAGCTGTTGCAGATACGGCGTACCACGCTGGTGGAAAAAATGCGCAAGTTCGGCATTCAACGGAAGTGATATGAGCCGCGACGACCTTCCTGACCTCTCCGGGCCGCCGTCGGCCGACATGACCCCGCAGCAGCTGCAGGCGGCGTTCGAGCAGTTCAACGCCCTGTCGGAACAGCTGGCCGCGACTTATAACGAGCTTGAGCTGCAGGTGGAGTCGCTGCAAGCCCAGCTTGAAGCGATGGATGCGCGCCGCGAGCAGGAGGTGGCCGAGAAGGAGCAGGCCAGCCGCCGTTTGCAGGGGTTGCTCAAACTGCTGCCCGCCGGTGTGGTGGTACTCGACAACCGCGGCCGGGTGCAGGAGTGCAACCCGGCCGCGGAAGAGCTGCTGGGCCGTCCGTTGCGGGGCGAGGCCTGGCTGCAGGTGATTCAGCGGGCGTTTGCGCCGCGCGCCGACGATGGCCACGAGGTGTCGCTGCGCGATGGTCGTCGGGTCAGTCTGGCGACACGCTCGCTGGAAGGTGAGCCGGGCCAGGTGATGCTGATTACCGACCAGACCCATACTCGTGAACTGCAGGCCAAGGTGTCCCACTACCAGCGCCTCTCAGCGATGGGCAAGATGATGGCTTCGTTGGCGCATCAGATACGCACACCCTTATCGGCGGCGATGCTCTACAGTGCACACCTGACCAAGCCGGATTTGACCACGGAGCAGCGGGTGCGGTTTGCCGCCAAGGTTAAGGGGCGGCTGAGTTCGCTGGAGCAGCAGGTGCGTGACATGCTGATCTTTGCTCGCGGCGAAACCAAACTAACCGACCTGATCACCACCCAGCAACTGTTCGCGGCCATTGAAGATGCCCTGGACGTGCCGCTGGCCAATGCTGACGCCGATTGCGACTGCGTCAATCAGGCCCCTGATGTCTGGGTGCAGTGCAACCGTGAAGCCCTGGTCGGCGCGCTGATGAATCTGGTCAATAACGCGCTGGAGGCCGGTGCCGAGTCGCTGGTGGTGCGCGCGACCCTGATCGATGACAGTCAGCTGGCGCTGGTGGTTGCCGATCAGGGGCCGGGGCTCAGTGCCGAACAGCTGGCGCAGGCGCAGGAGCCGTTCTACACCACCAAGTCCCAAGGCACGGGGTTGGGGCTGGCGGTAGCCCAAGTCGTGGCGCGGGCCCATCTGGGCGAGTTCTACATGACGTCTGAATCGGGGCGGGGAACTGAAGCCGGTTTCCGTTTGCCTTACCGTTCGCCACAGAACGCGGAGAGTAATGATGACAACTGAAAGTCAGACCGCCAAGGGGCGGGTGCTGGTGGTAGAAGATGACGCCGAGCTGCGTGAAGCCTTGTGTGACACGCTGGAGCTGGCAGGCTACGAGTATCGCCAGGCGGACTCCGGCGAGGCTGCACTGGCGCTGCTGGAGGAGCAGCCGGTGGAGATGGTGGTCAGCGACGTCAACATGGGCGGCATGGACGGACACGCGCTGTTGGCCCAGCTGCAGCAGCGTTATCCGGCGCTGCCGGTGTTGTTGATCACCGCCTACGGACAGGTGGATCGGGCGGTCGATGCCATTCGCAATGGCGCGGTGGACTATCTGCTCAAGCCGTTTGAACCGGAACAGCTGCTGCAGATCGTGGCGCGTTATGTGGACAGCGCGCTGCAGCGTGGCGATGGCGACGAACCGGTGGCGGAAGAGCCCTCCAGTCAGCAGCTGCTGCAACTGGCCCGGCGGGTGGCAGAAACCGATTCCACGGTGCTGATTCTGGGCGAAAGCGGCACCGGTAAAGAGGTGCTGGCGCAGTATATTCACCGCCACTCCGCGCGTGCCGACAAGCCGTTTGTGGCGATCAACTGCGCCGCAATTCCGGAGAATATGCTCGAAGCGACCCTGTTCGGGCATGAGAAGGGTTCCTTCACCGGCGCCTATGCCAGCGCGCCGGGCAAGTTCGAGCAGGCTAACGGCGGCACCCTGTTGCTGGATGAGATCTCGGAGATGGATATCGGCCTGCAGGCCAAGCTGCTGCGAGTGTTGCAGGAGCAAGAGGTCGAACGCATTGGTGGTCGTCGGGTGATCAAGCTCGACGTGCGGGTGTTGGCGACCACCAACCGGGACCTGGCCCAGTGCGTCGCCGAAGGGCGGTTCCGCGAGGATCTCTATTACCGCCTGAATATCTTTCCGCTGCAGTGGTTGCCGCTGCGCGAGCGCCCGGCGGATCTGGTGCCGCTGGCCAAGCGCTTGCTGGCCCACCATGCGCGCAAGATGAACCGGGGCACGGTGGAGTTGGACCCGGCAGCGGCCCAGCTGCTGTTGCAACATAACTGGCCGGGCAACGTGCGCGAGCTGGAAAACGCGGTGCAGCGGGCGTTGATTCTGCAGCAGGGGAACCTGGTCAAGGCGCAGGATTTGTGCATTCAGCCGAGCCGGGTGCAGCAGTCGGTCAATTTGGGTGGTCTCGTGTTACCGGAGGCGCCGGCAGCGCCGGCTACCGCGCCGCAGCTGGGGGACGATCTGCGCCAGCATGAGTTTCAGCTGATTATCGAGGCGCTGCGCGGGACCGGCGGCAGCCGCAAAGATGCGGCAGAAAAACTGGGCATCAGCCCGCGGACCCTGCGCTACAAGCTGGCGCAGATGCGTGAGAGCGGGCTGGATCTGGACGCGTTGCTGAAGGGCTGATATCAGCCTGTGAAGGTCAAAGTCTATTGCAGCCGGGCATAGACTTCGAGCCACAGCCGAACTTGGCCTTCGGCCGTGTAAGGGTCGAGGTCCAGCAGTAGTCTGCTTTCCTGCAGCAGTGCTTCCACTTCGTCCGGCGAGTGATCAACCAGCAGCTCCTGCAGGGGACGCAATGGCAGGTCATTGTCACCCTCGACGGTGGCGTAGAGTTTTTCCAGCCCGCGCTCGGCGGTGTAGTAGCCGGGGGCGTAGAGCGGTTCCTGTTCACGATCCAGTTGCAGTTCTTCCAGCACCGCTTTGGCGCTGTGGCCCTGTTGGTAGAGGTGGTCGGTATCGATATCCAGATAGCGATCATCCGTTTCCTCGAGCCACTCATCTTCGGGCTGAATCAACGTGCTTTTTATACTACCTTCGGGCAGACTCCAGGCGATGGCCAAAGGAAACGCGTCATCGCTGTCGCCACTCATCTCAAAAGCAATAATCAGGGGATAGGTCACAAGGAGGAGTCCATTGGGTGGATTTTGACTATTCTCATTCATTGGTCTTAAGGCCCAGCCGCAGCATGCGGCCTGCGTCGCCGCGTAGACCAATGTCTAATTTAGGGCGGTTCCGGCGTTTCGGTATAACCCTAAAACCTTTGCCACCCAGAATAAGAGCGGCCTGCGACGCTGCCAATGGCAAACATAATAATCACAAGTACTGTTACCAGAAAGGACTAAAAAGGGCATCACGATGAGCGAAACAAAGGTCTACCCCGTCAACCCCGATTTTGCCAAGCAGGCGTGGGTCGACAACGACAAGTACCTGGCCATGTATGAGCAGTCGGTCAAGGACCCCGAGGGATTCTGGGGTGAGCACGGCAAGCGTATCGATTGGATCAAGCCGTTTACCAAGGTAAAAAACACCTCTTTCGACCCCCATAATGTTGATATCCGCTGGTTTGAAGATGGCACCCTGAACGCTTCTGTCAGCTGTCTCGACCGTCACCTTGAAACCCGCGGCGACCAGGTTGCCATCATCTGGGAAGGCGACGACCCCAGCGAAGACGCACACATCACCTACCGCGAGTTGCACGAGCGGGTGTGCAAGTTTGCCAACGCGCTGAAAGCGCAGGGCGCCAAGAAAGGCGACGTTATCACCCTGTATCTGCCGATGATTCCGGAAGCGGCGGTTGCGATGCTGGCTTGCGCTCGTATCGGTGCGGTTCACTCTATCGTTTTCGGTGGCTTCTCTCCCGACGCGCTGGCAGCGCGGATCGAAGGCGGTAGCTCCAACATCGTAATCACCTCGGATGAAAGCCTGCGCGGTGGTAAAGCGGTTCCGCTGAAAGCCAACGTTGACAAGGCGCTGGAAAATCCTGGCACTGCGTGCTGTCAGAAAGTGATTGTCGTCAAGCGCACTGGCGGCGATGTGGCCTGGAAAGATGGTCGCGATGTGTACTTCGACGAGATCGTCGCTGACGCCAGCCCGGTTTGCGAGCCGGAAGAGATGAACGCCGAAGATCCGCTGTTCATTCTTTACACCTCTGGCTCTACCGGTCAGCCCAAGGGTCTGAAACACACCACCGGCGGTTACATGGTGTATGCCTCCATGACTCACCAGTACGCGTTCGACTACAAGGACGGCGACATCTACTGGTGCACCGCGGACGTGGGTTGGGTTACCGGTCACAGCTACATCGTTTACGGGCCGCTGGCCAACGGTGCCACCTCACTGATGTTTGAAGGTGTGCCGAGCTACCCGGACATGTCCCGCTTCGGCCGCGTGATCGAAAAGCACAAAGTTAACCAGTTCTACACTGCGCCGACTGCAATTCGTGCGTTGATGCAGCAGGGCGATGACGTACTCGGCGATTCCGACCTTTCTACCCTGCGCGTGCTGGGTTCGGTCGGCGAGCCGATCAACCCGGAAGCCTGGGAGTGGTACAACCGCGTCATGGGTGGCGGCAAGTGCCCCATCGTTGATACCTGGTGGCAGACCGAAACCGGCGGCATGATGATCCTGCCGCTGCCGGGTGCCACGGCGGCCAAGCCCGGTTCTGCAACCCGTCCGTTCTTCGGCGTGCAGCCGGCACTGGTGGACAGCGAGGGCAACATCCTCGAAGGCGCGACCGACGGCAACCTGGTCATCACCGACAGCTGGCCGGGTCAGGGTCGCTCTATCTGGGGTGATCACGAGCGTTTCGTGCAGACCTACTTCACCACTTTCAAGGGCTACTACACCACCGGTGACGGTGCTCGTCGTGACGAAGATGGCTACTACTGGATCACCGGTCGCGTTGATGACGTGATCAACGTCTCCGGCCACCGGATGGGTACTGCCGAGGTTGAATCGGCTCTGGTTGCTCACCCGAAGGTTGCTGAAGCCGCGGTGGTGGGCTATCCCCATGACCTGAAGGGTCAGGGTATCTACGTATACGTTACCGTTCAGGCGGGTGTTGAGCCCTCCGACGAGCTGCTGAAAGAGCTGCGTGCTTGGGTGCGTCAGGAGATCGGCCCGATTGCGACTCCCGACCTGATTCAGTTTGCGCCGGGTCTGCCAAAGACCCGCTCCGGCAAGATCATGCGTCGTATCCTTCGTAAGGTAGCCGAAGACGATTTCGGTGCCTTGGGTGATACCTCTACCCTCGCCGATCCGAGTGTGGTTGATGACCTGATCGAGAATCGTTGCAACCGTAAGGGCTAAGCCGCTTACAAGGTTCTGTAACTTCTTTGAAAACTCCCCATTGTTCTTTAAACTATGGGGAGTTTTTTTGTGGGTGCCCGATCCGGGTGGCTCCAAAATGGATAGGGAGATAACGGATGCAGCTAGCCCAGAAGATCATCATCGCCGATGATCATCCGCTGTTCAGAGCGGCCTTGCAGCAAGCGGTCGCCAAGGCGGTTCCCGGGGTTGAGGTGATCGAAGCCGATTCCTTAACCGCTTTACAGGAAACCGTGGTACAGCATGGCGATGCCGATCTGGTGCTGCTGGACCTGCATATGCCGGGTACCAACGGTTTTACCGGTCTGGTTTACTTGCGCGGCCAGAATCCGGGCATGCCGGTGGTAGTGGTGTCCGGCAGTGAAGAGCCGCGGGTTATGCGGCGAGCGATCGACTATGGTGCCTCCGGCTTTATCCCCAAGTCTTCGCCGCTGGAGGTGATCTCTGACGCTATCGTAGCGGTGTTGGAGGGTGAGGTCTGGTTGCCGCAGGAGGTTGCTGAAGGCGCTGACGAGGTGACCGAAGGCGACGCCGAGTTTGCCGCCAAGCTGGGGTCGCTCACGCCGCAGCAGTTCCGTGTGTTGATGATGCTGACCGAGGGGTTGCTGAATAAGCAGATCGCGTACGAGCTCAACGTCAGTGAAGCCACCATCAAAGCGCACGTTACCGCGATTCTGCGCAAACTGGGCGTGCATTCCCGCACTCAGGCGGTGATCGAAGCCAGCCGTCTGGGAGTGGAGCCACCCAAGACCGAAATGGGCTAAACGTCCTGACGGAAAAAGATAAGGAGCCAGTCGGCTCCTTTTTTTGTGCCTGACGTGTGAGTGCTGTTCAGCGCTGCCCCAGCAGCGTGGTCATCAGTGCACGCAGGGCGGCGGGCCGCATCGGCTTGTGCAGCAGATGGGCGCCAAAGTCGCGGACCTCTTCTTGCACTTCGTCGGTGCGGTCGGCGGTGATCACAATCGCTGGCACCGGTTGGTCCCAGTGTTGAGACAGCGCCTGCAACGCCATGACCCCGGTCTGGGTTTCGCCCAAGTGATAATCCGCCAGGATGATGTCGGGGCGGTAGTGGCCATCCTGAACCTGTTGCAGCGCGTCGCCTTCACTGAGTGCCGTACGCACCTCGCAGGACCATCCCTGTAGCAGCGCCGCCATCCCTTCGAGGATGTTGGGCTCGTTGTCGATACAGAGCACTTTGACGCCGCTCAGGTTGCTGCTGCGACGCGAGCCGCCGGCAGCGCGTTGGGGCTGGGCCACCTGTTGCGGATCGCCGAGCGCCAGTTCGACGCTGAATACGGTGCCCTTGCCGGGCCAGGAGCGAACCTGGAGGCGGTGGCTCAGCATCTTGGCGATACGCTCGGTGATCGCCAGACCCAGGCCCAGCCCTTTGACTTGGGAATGCTTGGGATTGTCGATACGGCGGAACTCTTCAAACACCTCCTTCAGTTTGCCCTCGGGAATGCCGACCCCGGTATCCCATACCTCTATGCGCAGCTTACTGCCGACTCGGCGGCAGCCCAGCAACAAGCGGCCGCTCTGGGTGTAGCGGATGGCGTTGGAGAGAAAGTTCTGCAGTACTCGGCGCAGCAGCTGCTGGTCGCTCTGTACCACCTGCTTGCAGTGCACGCAGCGGAAGGCGAGGCCCTTCTCCTGGGCCATGACGCCAAACTCGGCTTTCAGGGTGTTGAACAGGGGGTCGAGGGTAAAGTGGGTAACGTTAGGCTCCAGCGCGCCGGCATCCAGCTTGGAGATGTCCAGCAAGGTCACCAGCAGCTCTTCCGCGGCTTTAAGGGAGCCATCAAGGTTGGTGACCAGCTGTGCCGTAGCGTCGTTGTGGCTCTGCTGCGCCAGCGCTGAGGCAAACAGGCGTGAGGCATTCAGCGGCTGTAACAGGTCGTGACTGGCGGCGGCGAGGAAGCGGGTTTTGCCGAGGTTGGCAGCATCGGCCTCGGATTTCGCCTGGCGCAGTTCGTCCTCAATCAGGGCACGGATGGTGTTCTCTTTGCGCAGTTCCTTGTTGATGGCCGAGATCGCCTGGGTGCGCTCATGGACCCGCTGCTCCAGATTTTCGTTGGTTTCCTGCAGCGCCAGCTCTGCTTTGCGGCGTTCAGTGATGTCCTGATAAAGGGTGAAATAACCCAGCACATCGCCGTACTCACCGATGTGGGGGATGTAGGTAACGTCCGCATAGCGTATTTCCCCGGTTGTGGTCGGGAGCCGGGTCTCAAAGCGCTGGCGCTCGCCCTTGAGCACGTTGGCGATAAAGGGGGTGCGGTGATCGTAATCGCTCTCTTTGAGTACCTTGTAGCAGGGCGTGCCCGAGATGGCGTGACGATCGCGAATGCCAAATACTTCGGCGTAGGCTTTATTAACGAACAGGTAACGCCGCTCCTTGTCGAGATAGGCGATCAGTACCGGTACGTTGTCGGTGTACAGGCGGATGCTTTGTTCGCTCTCGCGCAGCGCCTCTTCCGTGCGTTTGTGTTCGGTGATGTCCATGTAGGTGTTGACGTAGCCGCCACCCGGCATCGGATTGCCCTGAACCTCCAGTACAGTGCCGTCCTGACGGTAGCGGATATAGGAATGAGCCTTGCCCGACTGCAGCATGCTCAGTCGCTGGCCGACATGGTGCTCGATCTCGCCGGGACCGTATTCGCCCATCTCGGCGTTATAGCGGAACACCTCCGCGGCAGGGCGGCCGACACAGATCAACCCTTCGGGGTAGTCGAATAGCTCCAGATAGCGCCGGTTCCAGGCCACCAGTCGCAGCTGCTGGTCGACTACGCTGATTCCCTGGTTAATATTTTCGATGGTTGACTGCAGCAGTGAGCGGTTGAACTTCAGTACTTGGGTGGCTTCATCAACGATGGTCACCACGTCACCCAGCTGCATGTCGCGGCCGCGCAGGGTCGAGGCGATCAGGATGCGTGCTGAAGAGGCACCGATGACACCGGCCAGCAACCGTTCGGTAAAGTCGATCAGTTCGTGGGATGCCTTGTCCCCGCTAAGCGGCGGATCCTCACCACGCTGCAGGGCAAAGCCGGTAAAGGCGTGGCTGGCTTTGCTGACGCCGATAAAACGTTCCGCCAGCAGCTGCAGGTCGCCGACGGTGGTATTACCACTGAGGGCATGGGCCGGTTCGGCGGTGTCGACCACCTGATCGACGTAAGTGCTGGCCTGAATGCGGTCGATCAGGCGCGGCGCCGAATAGCGTGAGAACAGGAAAAAGAAGAAGCAGTTGAGCAGCAGACTCCAGAAGGTGCCGTGGGTCAGCGAATCATTAAACTGAATACCGAACAGGGCTGTGGGTTGTAGCCACTCGGATTGCCACAGCTGGTCCTGCAATGCTTGGGGAACCAGGCCGGCAGCGGCCATGGTGGGCATCACCAGGGTATAGAGCCACACCAGAAAACCGGCGCTGATGCCGACCAATGCGCCCTGGCGGTTGCCTTGCTTCCACAGCACCGCGGCCAGCAGGGCCGGCGCAAACTGGGCCACGGCAACGAAGGCCAGCAGACCGAAGGATGCCAGGCTGCCGGATTCACCGAAGATACGGTAGTAGAAGTACGCCAGCAGCATCAGGTTGATGATGGTCAGGCGGCGTATTTTCAGGAGTAGCGAGCCCAGGTCTTTCAGCCGGGTGATGCGGGCACGGGTCCAGCCGATCCGCATCAGCAGCGGAATGACGATATCGTTGCAGACCATGGTGCTGAGGGTGATGGTGGCGACGATCACCATGCTGGTGGCCGCGGACAGGCCGCCGATAAAGGCGATCACCGCCAGCCGGCTTTCGCCATTGGCCAGCGGCAGGCTGAGTACGAAGCTGTCCGCATCGACGCTGCCGTCCGGGAAGGTCAGCATGCCGGCGGTGGCAATCGGTAGTACGAACAGACTGGCGAGCAGCAGATAGAGCGGAAAGATCCAACGCGCCACCCGCAGATCACCAATGTCGGCATTTTCGACCACCGCTACATGAAACTGGCGTGGCAGGCAGATAATCGCCAGCGCCGCTAGCAAGGTTTCAGTGATAAAGCTGTTCTGGGTCAGATCCTTGCGGAAATTCTCGTTGTTGGCGAGTTCTTGTGCGGCTTTGGTAAACAGATCGTCGAAGCCGTCGAATACGCCAAAGGTAACGAACAGCCCGACCGCGATAAAGGCTGCCAGCTTGACTATCGATTCAAACGCCACCGCCAGTACGATCCCTTCATGGTGCTCGGTGGCATCGATGTGGCGGGTGCCGAACAGAATCGAAAACAGCGCCATCAGCAGGGCGACGAATAGCGCGGTATCGCTGCCGTTGGCGGCCTCTCCGGCGGCGTTGGTGAGGGCGTTGTAGCTGATCGCCACCGCTTTTAACTGCAACGCGATGTAGGGCACGATGCCGAGTACGGCGATGATGGTGACCAGAATTGCCAGCCCCTGGCTCTTGCCGTAACGGGAGGCGATGAAGTCGGAAATGGTGGTGATGTTCTGCTTCTTGCTCACCAGAATAATCTTGGTGAACACCGGCCATAAGACGATAAAGGTGATGATGGGGCCAAGGTAGGTGGCCAGAAACTCCCAGCCGCTGGTGGAGGCGCGGCCAACGGCGCCATAAAAGGTCCAGGAGGTCGCGTATACCGCAAGGGAGAGGCTGTATACCACCGGCCGGGCACGCGAATTCAGCAGGTCTTTGGCGTGGTTGTCACCGTAGTAGGCAATGGCGAACAGAATGCCCACGTAGGTGAGCGAGATCAGGATGATGAACCAGCCTTCCAGCATAGCGATCCCCGGGGGTCAGTGTTGTCCGAGTTGGGTTGCCGGGTTGGTGGTGACCGAAGACGATCCGGTGGTGATCAGCCCTGCATGGCGGGGAGCCGAACACGGAGGCTCTAAAATCGGTGTTTTATCCTGAGATGTCTTTAATCATCACCCACTTAGCCTGCGTACAATAGCAGCCGCACGCGGTGAATAAAATGGGTCGTCAGCTCGGTGGGGACGACCCGTATTCGGTGGGTCGTGGTTATACGCCGTTGCAAACCCGGGTTCGCAGGGGGTCGGCTTCTGCCAGCTCTTTCAGTGAGCTCAGGTCCGGTTTGCGTTCCTCGGTGAGTTTCAGCATCTGGCCGTTGCTGCAGTTGAGCAGGTGGGGCGCCGCGATGACGTTGTCTGCATGGCTGCGCTCGAACTGATAGAGCACGAATTCGGCCACCAGGTCGTCTTGTACCTGTGTCACCTTGAAGCTGCTCGAATCCAGTACGGTGAAGCCGGTGGTCAGCGGGTAGAGATAGCTCCAGGGGCGCCAGATCATCTGGCCTTGCTGGGTTGCGATCACCTCCGACTCGGGGGGAAGTTGGGCCTGTTTGTGCTCATACCAGGTGTACTCCGAGTAGATCTGGTAGCTCAGCATGCCGATACCGGCAAAAACGGGCACGATCCACTTGGGGAGCTTTTTGCGTGACAGTGAGCGCAGGGTGAGGCCGATACCGGCGGCACCGATACCTGCAAACACGAGGGCAACCAAATTCCAAATCATAATACCTGTTCCTGAAAAAAGTCGGGCTTCCCTAAGGAAGCCCGATTCGGTTCAACCTTTATGGACCGACAGGCTGCCGGTCCTCAGGCTGTATTGTGACTTAGTGGGCTACTGCGTCGCCAGCCCCTTTGGGGTAACGAACGCTTTCGACCAGGTCTTGAATCTCCTGCGGAGTTTCTTCGGTCACGCTGGATACGCCGAATGCGACAGCGAAGTTAACCAGTGCGCCGATGGCACCGAAGGACAGCGGGTTGATACCCATGATCCAGTTAGCCGCGTTGTCAGGCAGGTTGGCAGTGCCCGGAATGAAGAACCAGCCCTTGTACATGAAGATGTACACGAGGGTTACGATCAGACCAGCCAGCATACCGAATACCGCGCCTTTGTCGTTGACCTTCTTGGAGAAGATGCCGTACATCAGCGCCGGGAAGATAGAAGCGGCGGCGATACCGAACGCCAGTGCTACTACCTGTGCCGCGAATCCGGGCGGGTTCATACCGAGGTAGGTTGCCACCACAATCGATACTGCCATGGTGATACGCGCCACCATCAGTTCGCCCTTATCGCTCAGATCCGGATTGATACTACCCTTGACCAAGTCGTGTGCGATGGACGACGAGATCGCCAGCAACAGACCTGCAGCAGTCGACAGTGCGGCCGCCAGACCACCCGCCGCGATCAGACCGATAACCCAGCCCGGCAGTTGCGCGATCTCGGGGTTAGCCAGTACCAGGATGTCACGGTTGTAGGTGAACTCGTTGCCTTTCCAGCCATTCTGCTCAGCCAGCGCCTTGCCTGCTTCAGACTTGTCGTTGTAAGTCTGGATCAGGCCGTCGCCGTTCTTGTCTTCGTACTTTAGCAGACCGGTAACTTCCCAGTTCTTCATCCACTCGGGACGCTCTGCATGAGAGATCGGCTGGGTGTAGTCGCCAGTCGGGTAGATGGTGGTGTAGATGTTCAGGCGCGCCATGGCCGCTACAGCCGGAGCAGTAGTGTAAAGCAGAGCGATGAACACCAGTGCCCAACCAGCAGACCAACGAGCGTCAGCTACCTTCGGTACGGTGAAGAAACGGATGATTACGTGCGGCAGACCTGCAGTACCGATCATCAGGGTCAAGGTGAACAGAACCATGTTCAGCTTGTTGTCGATGTCAGCAGTATGAGCTGTGAAGCCCAGATCGGTAACAACCTGATCCAGTTTGCCCAGCAGGGTCATGCCAGAACCAGCGTGATCGCCGAACAGGCCGAAGGCCGGCAGCGGGTTGCCAGTCAGCTCCAGAGAGATGAACACGGCAGGAATGGTGTAAGCCACGATCAGTACGCAGTACTGCGCCACCTGGGTGTAGGTGATGCCCTTCATGCCGCCGAGTACGGCGTAGAAGAATACAACGATAGACGCGATGATCAGGCCGGTATCCTTGTCAACTTCCAGGAAGCGGGAGAAGGCGATACCTGCACCAGCCATCTGACCGATTACGTAGGTTACCGAGGCAACGATCAAACAGGCAACAGCCACCATGCGGGCGGTTTTGCTGTAAAAACGATCGCCGATGAACTCCGGCACGGTGAACTTACCGAACTTACGCAGGTAAGGTGCCAGCAGCATCGCCAGCAATACGTAACCGCCGGTCCAACCCATCAGGAAGCTGGAGCCGTAGTAACCCGTGGCGGCGATCAGACCAGCCATAGAGATAAAGGAAGCCGCAGACATCCAGTCTGCTGCGGTAGCCATGCCGTTCATGACCGGTGGTACACCACCGCCCGCGACATAGAATTCCTTGGTTGAGCCTGCGCGTGCCCAGATTGCGATGCCGAAGTAGAGCGCGAAGGACGCGCCAACAAACAGCAGGTTGATAGTAAACTGACTCATGCTGTCTTACTCCTGGAGACCAAGTTCTTCGTCTAGCTTGTTCATCTTCCATGAATAGAAGAAAACCAAACCGATGAAAGAGAAGATGGAACCCTGCTGGGCGAACCAGAAGCCAAGGTCAGAACCGCCGACGGCGATGCCTGACAGCATGGGGCGAAGGAGGATGCCGAAGCCGAAAGATACCAGAGTCCAGACCACCAGACTCCCGAGGATCAGGCGAAGGTTCGCTGACCAGTACTTTTCGGCAGTTGCTTTATCAATTGCCATAAGTGCTCTCCAATTTTTTTTGTAATTAGGAGTTGGGAAGTAACCGAGGGTAATAGTGCAAAAATAATTGCCAGATTGGATCCCCGACTTTCGTATGACATTGCTCTAACACTGTTTTTCTAGCGTGTCGGGAGGGCTGCTTGCGGGGTGCGGAAGCGCCGAAAGTCGCTGGTTCGCCGCGATTTTTGAGTTTTTCTTCAGGCTCGTCGCCGACGGGCGGGGTGATACCAAAGTCGGGGGTTTGTTTGCCGGGGCACTTTGGTAGATTCGAGCAGTCGCTGTGCCGCTTTATCGGATAACAACAATTAAAAAGGAAGGGGTCATGAGCATTTCACGCGAAAGCGCTGATGCGTACTGGAAAGAGAATGTGCGCATCATTCTCTCTTATCTGGTGGTTTGGTTCGTTGTTTCTTATGGCTGTGGAATTCTGTTCGTCGAGCAATTGAATTCGATACCGTTCTTCGGTTTTGAGCTGGGGTTCTGGTTTGCCCAGCAGGGTTCTATCTTTGTGTTTTGCGGTCTGATCGTGGCGTATGCCATCAGCATGAACAACCTCGACGAAAAATACGACGTGCACGAATAACAATAACAGTTCAGGGCAGCGCTGCTTATGGATAGCCAAGATATCCTTAACTTTACCTTTATCGGGGCATCGTTTGCGCTCTATATCGGTATCGCGATCTGGGCGCGGGCCGGATCAACCAAAGAGTTTTATATTGCCGGTGGCGGCGTGCCACCGATCGCCAATGGCATGGCGACCGCTGCTGACTGGATGTCGGCCGCTTCATTTATTTCACTGGCGGGTATTATCTCGTTTATCGGTCGTGACGGTGCGGCTTACCTGATGGGCTGGACCGGTGGCTATGTCATGTTGGCGATGTTGCTGGCGCCTTACCTGCGCAAGTTCGGCAAGTTTACCGTGCCGGATTTTGTTGGTGACCGCTATTACTCCAACTTTGCCCGCGTGATCGCGGTGCTATGCACCATCATCATCTCGTTTACCTATGTGGCTGGCCAGATGCGTGGCGTGGGGATTGTGTTCTCCCGCTTTCTGGGTGTGGGTATCGACCAGGGGGTAGTGATCGGCATGGCGATTGTCTTCGTGTACGCGGTGCTGGGCGGAATG
This sequence comes from Motiliproteus sediminis, assembly GCF_017912535.1. Lineage (GTDB taxonomy): Bacteria > Pseudomonadota > Gammaproteobacteria > Pseudomonadales > Balneatricaceae > Motiliproteus > Motiliproteus sediminis. Next base: position 254,108 of record NZ_JAERQK010000002.1, on the reverse strand, counting down.
AAAGGTATTACCTACACCCAGGTGGCGCAGTACTGCGTGCTGATCATGGCGTTTACCGTGCCGGCGGTGTTTCTCTCTTTTCAGGTTACGGGGCATATTCTGCCGCAGACGGGTCTTGGGGCGACACTGGAGAGCGGTCAATCTATTCTGGCCACCATTGACCAGCTGTCGACCGAACTCGGGTTTCGTGAATACACTGCGGGCGGCAAGAGTACGCTGGATATGTTCTTTTTGACCGCCGCGTTGATGTGCGGCACAGCAGGGCTGCCGCACGTGATCGTGCGCTTCTTTACCGTGCCGCGGGTCAAGGATGCCCGTTCCTCTGCCGGCTGGGCGTTGATGTTTATTGCCATTCTCTATACCTCGGTGCCGGGGGTGGCCGCCTTTGGCAAATACAACCTGATTACCACCGTTAATGGCGATGATGGTCGCGGCGTGGCCTATGCAACCATGCCCGGGTGGTTCAAGAACTGGGAAAACTCCGGTCTGATCGGCTGGGCCGACCACAACGGTGATGGCCGGGTGCAGTATGCCGCGGGTGCCGCGTTTCAGGGAAAGCCGGAGTTTGACGGCGAGAATCGCAACACCGACGGTTCGCGCGTGACACTGAATCCCTCAGATGGGCAGTTCGACGCGTCGAAGCAGCCCTTTGCCAACGAGCTCTATGTCGATCGCGACATTATGGTACTGGCCAATCCGGAAATTGCCAATCTGCCGGGCTGGGTCATCGCGCTGGTGGCCGCCGGAGCGGTGGCGGCTGCGCTGTCAACCGCTGCGGGCTTGCTGTTGGTGATCTCGACCGCAGTGTCCCATGATCTGATGAAAAAGTGCGTCAACCCTCAGATTACCGATAAGCAGGAGTTGATGTACGCGCGTCTGGCGGCGATCGTGGCGATCTTCGTGGCGGGCTATTTCGGGATCAATCCTCCGGGCTTTGTTGCTATTGTGGTGGCGCTGGCCTTTGGCTTGGCGGCGTCGTCGTTCTTCCCGGCTATTATTCTGGGGATCTTCTCGCGGCGCATGAACAGGGAAGGCGCGGTTGCCGGCATGGTAGTCGGCATCGGTTCGACCCTGGCGTATATCATCTACTTCAAGTTCATGGGCGGTACCAGGGATGAGCTGTTTATGGGAATCTCGCCCGAGGGCTTTGGTACTGTGGGGATGCTGCTTAACTTTGCCACCGCGTTTGTGGTGGCCGCGGTGACGCCTCCGCCCCCCGCCGAGATACAGGAGATCGTACACGACATCCGCATACCGCGTGGCGCGGGGGTTGCTCAGGCGCACTAAACGAGCGTGATCGCGGAGATGCAGGGCGCGCCAGCAATAATGCTTGGCGTGCCTTTTCTTTGTAACGGATATTGGCCTGTGGCGGGCTAATGCTACCGCCATAACTTTTCGAGACTGGGACGATGCCTACAGAATTTAACGAATCCAACCTGCCCTTCAGCCTGCTGGAGCCTGACGAGCTCAAGCTGCTCAGGGGGAACCTCGATCTTGGTTACTATCAGCAGGGTGAATATCTGATTACGGCTGGCGAGGCGCCAGAGGGGTTGTTCATTATCCTCAAGGGTCGGGTGCGTGAAACCGAATCGCTCGACGACGGTGCGCAGCAGGAGCACGTGTTTGTGCACTATGGCAGTGAGGACTACTTTGGTGCCTGGTCGGCGCTCAAGGGTAAGGCGATGCACAATTTTATCGCTGAAGAGGAGACTATCGCCCATATTTTGCCGACCAAAGTCCTGTTGGAACTGGTCTACAGCAACCCGCGCTTTGGTGATTACTTCAGTCGTACCCTGGCGGCCAAAACCGAGATTCACGAGCAGCAGGGCGAAGAACAGGGGATGGCGGAGTTTATGCTCGCGCAGGTCGATGGCGAGTGTATGCGTGATCCGCTGATCGTGCTCGAGGGCGCGACGCTCAAAGAGACCACTGCGATGATGCGTGAGAAGCACGCCGACTGCGTGCTGGTGCGCAAAGGGGCGCGCTACGGCATCGTCACCGGTACCGACCTGCTCAACGCGGTGGTGCTGAAAGAGCTGTCGCTGGATACGCCTGTCAGCGATATTGCCAGTTATCGCTTGATCACCGTGGAGGCGGGCGACTACCTGTTCAATGCGCTGACGCTGATGACCTTACAGCATATTGAGCGGGTGGTGGTGATGAAAGATCACCAGTTGCTCGGCATTATCGAGCTGACCGATGTGCTCAGTTACTTCTCCAGTCATTCTCATGTGATCGGGTTGCGTATTCAGCGTGCCCAGACCATTGAGGATCTCTCCCGTGCCGCTCACGGTCTGAATGACCTGATTAGATCGCTTGCGGCGCACGGTGTGAAAGCGCGCTTTGCCATGGATCTGGTGGCGGCGATGAATGAGCGGGTGATGGCCAAGCTGTTTACCTTGCTGGTACCCGAAGACATTCTGCCGCACGTCTGTCTGGTGGTCATGGGCAGTGAAGGGCGCGGCGAGCAGATCATGAAGACCGACCAGGATAACGCCGTCATCATGCGTGACGGCCTCGACTGGCCGGGGCGTGAGGCGGTGTTAAAGCGCTTTACTGAGACCTTGATCGAATTTGGTTACCCGGAGTGCCCGGGTAATATCATGGTTTCCAACCCCTACTGGGTGCAGCACCTCAGCGATTGGTCGCAGCGGATGAGCGACTGGGCCGGCAGTGCCGATGGCGAGACCATGATGAATCTTGCCATTGCGGTAGATGCCAAGCCGGTTGCCGGTAATCCGGCGCTGTTCAAGGCTGCGCGTAACTGGTTCTTGCGTCAGATGCATGACAACCAGGTGTTCTTCTCGCACTTCTCGCGCGCGGCGCTGGAGTTTGATACGCCGTTGACCTTCTTCGGCAGCATCAAGAAGCGGGAGCAGGGTATCGATATCAAGAAGGGCGGGATCTTCCCCATTGTGCACGGAATTCGCACCATGGCGTTGCAGCACCGGGTGCTGGAGACCAATACCTTCAAGCGTATCGATGTGTTGCGCGACCAGGGCGTGCTGAAAAAACAGCAGGCAGGGGACCTGGTCGAGGCGCTGTCAATTTTCGTCCAGATTCGCTTGCAGCAGCAGTTGGCGCGAATTGATGATGAGGCCTTCAGTGAGGCGCCCAATCTGATTTTGCCGGAACGACTAGACCGGTTGGATAAGGACTTGCTGCGTGAGGCACTGCACGTGGTGAAGGAGTTCAAGAAACATCTGAGTATGCGTTACCACTTGGAGAGATAATTTATGCTTCGCGCTATCAAGGTACTTCGAGAGCGAAAGCAGCATCGTGATGGCCCCTACGGGTATCTGTTCGAGCCCTACCGCGGCGACGAGGTGGTGTCACTCGATTGTGAGACTACCAGTCTGGACGTGAAGCAGGCGGAGATCCTGTCTATTGGTGCGGTACGCATCAAAGGTAGTCGCGTGCTGACGAGTGAGCGGCTGGATATCAAGCTGAAACCACCCAAAACCCTGACCGGCGATTCGATCAAGATCCACAAGATACGAGCTATGGATCTGTCCGAGGGGATCGAAATGGATGAGGCGCTGGAACAGGTGTTGGCGTTTATCGGTAACCGGCCGATGCTGGGGTACTACGTCAACTTTGATCGGCAGATGCTGGACAAGTATCTGCGTCCGCGGCATGGCTTCGGGTTGCCGAACAAGATGATTGAGCTCTCGCATGTCTATCACGACCGGATCAAGAGCCAATCTCTGGGGGGGGACGTCGATCTGCGTTTTGATACCATCGCCAGTAAGCTGAATCTGCCGATGCTGCAGCGACATACCGCGCTGGGTGATGCTATAACCGTCGCGCTGATGTATGTGCGGTTGAAGTACGGTAAGGCGCCAAAAGCCTGACTCGTTTGGGCGGGCTGTTCTGGCCCGCTTCTTGCTAAATTCCTCTATAGCCTCCGAAAGCGTGCGCAAGTGCCGTAAATTTGTCGCTTTGGGTGGTGTCTATAACGTATTTACGTATAATCTGACGAATAATTGACGTTAGTGGCGGTTTTTGACGAGGTGTTCCGATGACGGATCGAGTCGACATTCAGAATGTGTTGAGCCAGATGCGTGCGCTACAGGCTCAGGCCTCCGGGGCGGTGCGCCCGATGGCCGGGCCTGAGGCGGCAGAGGGTCCGTCAGGCGGCAGTTTTGGTGATCTACTGAAGACCGCAATCGACAAAGTGAGCGAGACGCAGAATGAAGCCAAAAATTTGTCACTAGCGTTGGAGCGTGGCGATCCAAACGTGGATTTGCCGCAGGTGATGATCGGTCTGCAGAAGGCGAGTGTGTCTTTTCAGGCCATGGTCCAGGTTCGTAACCGTCTGGTGGCGGCTTACGAAGATATTTCCAAGATGCCGATCTGACGGAGTCGGGTAATCCATGGCTGAAAACGTTCCTGCAACAACGCGTGACGCCGGTCTCTCCGGCTCGCTGGGTATGGCTGCGGGGTTTAATAATCTGGGGTTGTTTCGCCAGATCGGCTTGATGGTCGGTCTGGCAGCGAGCGTGGCCATAGGCTTCGCGGTTGTGCTGTGGTCTCAGGAGCCTGACTATCGCCCGCTACTTAATGACCTCAATACGCTGGATGCCACCGAGATCGTCGATGCGTTGACCCAGAATCAGATTCCCTATCGCATCGATACCAATAGCGGTGCGCTGCTGGTGCCGGCGGAGCATCTGCACAAGGCAAGGTTGCGTCTGGCGGCGGATGGTCTGAGCGGCCGCAATACCGTGGGTTTTGAGCTGCTGGATCAGGAGCAGGCGCTGGGGACCAGCCAGTTCATGGAGAGTACGCGCTACCGGCGCGGCCTGGAGGGTGAGCTTGCCCGTACCATTGCCAGTATGTTGGCGGTGAAAAGCGCGCGGGTTCATCTGGCCATTCCCAAGCAGTCGGTGTTTGTGCGCGACGCACGCAAGCCAACCGCGTCGGTATTTCTTGAGCTTTACGCCGGGCGTTCGCTGGAGCGGGCGCAGGTCGCATCTATTGCCAATCTGGTGGCGACCAGCATCTCGGAGCTTAACCCCAAAGATGTCACCATTGTTGACCAGAAGGGGCGGCTGCTAAACAGTCAGGATGTTGACGATGAAGTGTCCATGGCGGCCAAGCAGCTGGATTATATCCGCAAGGTCGAGGAGCGGCTGGCGGCGCGGGTGCGGGGCATTCTCGAGCCGGTGGTGGGGTCCGGGCGCTTCCGTGCGGAGGTTTCTGCCGATCTTGATTTTACCGCGGTCGAACAGACCGATGAGCTCTACAATCCGGATCTGCCGTCGCTTCGCAGTGAACAGACTTTGACCGAGCGGCGCGCAGGCGCCGAGGGTGCCGGTGGTGTGCCCGGCGCGCTGTCTAACCAGCCTCCGGGAGCTGTGCAGGTGCCTGAGGTGGCGGCTGGCGTGGATGGTGTCGCCGGTGCGGGTGCTGCCGCGGCGACCAGCCGTACCCAAGCAACGCGTAACTTTGAGCTCGACCGGACCATCAGTTATACCCGCCATCAGCAGGGGCGGGTAAGACGTCTCACTGTGGCGGTGGCGGTGGATGATCTGGTCAGCCGTGATCCTGATACCGGGGACGCCACGCGCCGTCCCTGGAACGATAATGACCTGCAGCGGTTGACCCTGTTGGTGCGGGACGCCGTGGGCTATTCCGCTGCCCGTGGTGACAGTGTTAACGTTATCAATACGCCGTTTGCATCGCCGGACCCGCTGGAACCGATGCCCGAACCGCCGCTGTGGGAGCAGGGCTGGTTTTGGGATCTGATGAAGAAAGTCGGGGCCGGAACCTTCCTGCTGGTGTTGGTGTTCGGTGTGCTCCGTCCGATCATGAAGAACCTGTCGTCTGCGAATGCTGGCGGCAGTGGTGGCGGAGGCTTTGGCACCGAGCTGGAAGGTATTGAAGAAAGCGAACTGCCTGCGCCGATGGAGTCCAGTGCAGATATGTTGCCAACCCCCAACGAGAGCTACGAGCGTCAGGTAGACGCGGTGCGCAGTCTGGTGGCGGAAGATCCGGGCCGGGTGGCGCAAGTGGTTAAACAGTGGATAGCAGCCGATGAGCAGTGATCCCAATCGTAAATTGTCGCCGCTGGAGCGCTCGGCCATCCTGCTGATGTCGCTGGGCGAGACCGATGCCGCCGAAGTGATGAAGCATATGGGGCCGCGCGAAGTCCAGCGCATCGGCACCGCCATGTCACAGCTCGCCAATATCCAGCAGGATCAGGTCGAGATGGTGATGGCGGACTTTCTCAATACCGTCAGCAACCAGACGGGGCTGGGTGTCGGCGCCGACAATTACATCCGTTCGGTGCTGACCCAGGCGCTGGGTGACGAAAAAGCCGGCAGCGTTATCAATCGTATCCTGGAGGGTGGCAACACCAAGGGCCTGGATACCCTCAAGTGGATGGATCCGCGTCAAGTTGCGGACGTGATTCGTTACGAGCACCCGCAGATTCAGGCGATTGTGATCTCCTATCTGGAATCGGATCAGGCGGCCGAAGTGCTGGCGTTTTTCGACGAGAAAGTGCGGCTGGATATCCTGATGCGGGTGTCGGCGCTGGATACGGTACAGCCGAGTGCGCTGCAGGAGTTGAACGATATTCTCGAGCGACAGTTTGCCGGCAACACGACCTCCAACACGACCACCATGGGCGGAGTGAAGGTGGTGGCCAACATCATGAACTACTTCGATAGCAGTATCGAAGCGAACATGATGGAGGCGATTCGTGAGGTGGACGAAGATCTGAGTGGTGAAATTCAGGACCTGATGTTCGTCTTTGCCAATCTGGTGGATGTCGATGATCGTGGCATTCAGGTGATCCTGCGCGAAATCTCCACCGACGTACTGGTGGTGGCGCTCAAGGGGGCTGATACGGCGCTGCAGGAAAAAGTCTTCAAAAATATGTCCAAAAGAGCCGCTGAACTGTTGCGCGATGACCTTGAAGCGTCGCCGCCGGTACGGGTCAGCGATGTCGAAAACGCCCAGAAAGAGATCCTCACCGTGGCCCGCCGCCTCGCCGACGAAGGCGAGATTATGCTGGGCGGTGGTGGCGAAGAGATGCTTTAAGAGGTGTCCGTGACCCGCAAACCCGTGACTGGAGGCCGGATTCCGGCCGGCGACCTGCCTGCGTTCAAGCGCTGGGCGTTGCCGCGGGTTGAGGGCGGGCATGTGGTTTCCTCGCCGTTTCAGGAGAAGCGCCGTCGCGAGGCGGCCGCCGAGGTTGAGGAGCTTGATCTCAGCGGATTAACGGTGGAAGCGCTGCAAAAGCTGCGTGACGAGGCGCGTCAGGAAGGTTTGGCCCAGGGGCGCGAAGAGGGGCTTCAGCAGGGGTTGGAAGAGGGGCGGGCTGCGGGGCGCGAGTCCGGTCATCAGGCGGCTTACAGCGAAGCCCAGGCCGAGATTGATGACCTCAAGGCGCGTCTTGCTTCGCTGGCGTCCCAGTTGCAATCGCCCCTGGCCCGGCAGCATGAGGCGCTGGAAGCACAGATGCTGCAACTGGTGGCGGATATTGCTCAGGCGGTTATCGGCGGAGAGCTGGCCACGCGCCCCGAACTGATGCGTGAAGCAGTGCAGCGGGCGTTGGATGTGTTGCCGCAAGAGGGTGCGTTGAGTTTCAGCGTCCACCCCGATGACGAGTCCTTACTGCTGGAGCTTAGAGAGCGGGAGGGTGCTGCCTGGGAAGTGCGCACCGATGCTGCGATGGCGCGCGGTGGGTTGATCGCCCGGGGTGCCAATAGCTATCTCGATTATCAACTGGATAAGCGCTTGGCCGCAGTGTTGGCTCAGCTGCGCCAGGATCGCGACGAAACGGCGGCGGTAAAGGGCGATGACCCGGACGATAGCTGAGCGGTTGGCGCTCTATGGCCGGCGCTCGCTGGTGTCACCCAAGCCGGTCGCTGAAGGTCGTATTACCCGGTTGGTGGGGCTGACTCTGGAAGCGCGCGGTTGTCGCGCGGCAGTCGGCAGTTACTGCCGTATCGATCTGTCCGCCGAGCTGTCGGTTGAGGCGGAGGTGGTCGGGTTTGGCCAGGACTGTATCTATCTGATGCCCATCACCCCGGTGGAGGGGCTTTATCCCGGCGCACGCGTGGTGCCGCTCGGAGCGGGCAGCCGCGTGCCGGTGGGGCCCGAGTTGCTGGGTCGGGTGCTCAATGGCGCGGGGCAGCCCATTGACGGGCGCGGGCCGCTTGGTACTACTGCCGAAGTGAATCTGGCCGGGCCGATGATCAACCCGCTGGCGCGTCAGCCGATAGAGAAGACCCTTGATGTGGGGGTGCGCGCCATCAATGCTTTGCTGACCGTTGGCCGCGGTCAGCGGATGGGGCTGTTTGCCGGCTCCGGCGTGGGTAAGTCGGTGTTGTTGGGAATGATGACCCGTTTTACCGAAGCCGAGGTGATCGTGGTCGGACTGATCGGCGAACGGGGGCGAGAGGTCAAGGAGTTTATTGACCATAACCTGGGCCCGGAAGGCATGGCGCGGGCGGTGGTGGTGGCGTCACCGGCGGATGATTCCCCGCTCATGCGTTTGCGGGCCTCCGAGCTGGCGTCCCGGATTGCGGAGTACTATCGGGAGCAGGGCAAGAATGTGTTGCTACTGATGGACTCTCTGACCCGCTATGCCCAGGCGCAGCGCGAAATCGCGTTGGCGGTGGGCGAGCCCCCCGCAACTAAGGGTTATCCGCCGTCAGTGTTTGCGCGCTTGCCCAAGCTGGTGGAGCGGGCAGGCAACGGCGCCAGTGGTGAGGGCTCGATTACCGCCTTCTACACCGTGTTGACCGAGGGCGACGACCAGCAGGACCCGGTCGCTGATGCGGCGCGAGCGATTCTTGATGGCCATGTGGTGCTGTCGCGGCAGTTGGCCGAAGAGGGGCACTATCCGGCGATCGATATCGAGGCTTCTATCAGTCGGGCGATGCCGCAGGTTGTATCGCCACAGCATTTGAACCTGGCTCAGCGTTTCAAGCAGATCTACTCCCGTTATCACCAGAATCGCGATTTGATCAGCGTCGGTGCCTATGCGCGCGGCTCCGATGCGGATATCGATCTGGCGATTGAGCGGATGCCGCACTTTCGTACCTTTCTGCAGCAAGGGCTGAACGACAGTCAGCCCTTTGCGCCCAGCTTTCAGGCTCTCCATCAGGTGCTGTCGCCGCCGCCCCCGCCTCCGGCCAATAGCGCCAGTCCCGGAGTGGCCAGGCAATGAAGCGTTCAAAGCGGCTGGGAACCGTATTGCAGATAGCGGAACAGCGCAAGCATGAAGCGGAGCAGGCTCTCGGCAATGCCCAGCAGCGGCTTGAACAGGAGCGTCTCAAGTTACAGCAGCTGCAGGACTATCTGGCCGAATACCAGCAATCGCAGCTTGCGCGGGGACAGCAGGGCGTTTCTATCGAAGTGTTGCGGCGGATGCAGCTGTTCAAAGATCGCCTGCAGGTGGCTATTGATCAGCAGCGTCAGCAGATTGTGGTGGCGGAGTTTAATTTGCAGCAGGCTCGTCATAGCTGGCAGGCCGCACACGGTCGCCACCGGGCGATTGGTGCGCTGCGGGAACGGGTGGCGGATCAGGAGCAGCGTCAGGCTGACAAGCAGCTGCAAACGATGATTGATGAGATGGCCGCGGCCCGGCGCCATTATCAGCGTTAGCGGGATAGCGCGAGCTGGCCTTGATTTTGCAATTTCTGTGTCGGAGAACACAGGAGTGTGCGTATGTCGGTTATACAAACTGGTGCGGTGAGCATGTCGCCAGCGCCCGCTGCAGCTGTCGCGGAAGGCGCCACCGGCGGTATCGATCAGCTGTTTGCCCAGTTGCTGCAGCAGGTCCAGGCGCAGCTTCAGGGGCAGATGGCGGGTGGCGGTAAATTGCCCCTGGACGGTGAATTGTTGCCGCCGGAGATTCCGGTGGCGGATGTTCGCGCGGAGATTGAAGCGCAGCTGCGCGGTGCAGATGTGCTCTCGTCCGAGCTGGATCCGGAGGCGCTGGACCGGTTGATTGATCGAACGCTGGCGGAGCTGGAGCGTCGCGCTGACCGCGGCGATACAGAGGACGGGGTGCCTTTTGTGGTGGCGCGTCCCGAGACTGCAGAGGGCGATGCGCTTCCCGGCGCTGAGGTTGCAGCGCTGAGCGATGCGGCGTTGCAGTCGGATCCGGATGCGCGTTCTTCCAGTGTCGAGTCAGCTCCCAAGCCTCAACCCGGGGGGGCTGAGGTTGCGACGGTGGCCGCGCTTGGTGATGAAGAGCGCGCGGATACTTCCGCGACGGGTCGCTCCCGGGAGCTTGCCGATGAAGTGGCAGCCTCTACGGTGAGCCGTGACGCGCGTGCGGCAGATAGAGCTGCGGTTGCAAGCCCTGAGCCATCGTCCGTTGACAGCCGTTCGGCTGCCGCCACTGGGGTTGGCTATGGCGCAGAGCGCGGTGACAGCGTGGCTGCATCGCGGTTAGTTGATAGTGGCGACCCGGCGCCGGCGGCTTCCGTGCCGCTTGATTCTGATGGTCCCGATGAGTCGGCCTCCCCGCGGTTGGCTGACCAGCCGGTGACGAAAGCGACCACTGAGGCTGCCACTCCGGTGGTCGCTCCGGTAGCTGCAGTGGTCTCAGCGGGAGCGCGCGCCGACGGCGGTGCTGAGCCGCGACGCAGCAGTCGTGAGCGCGACTCAGGCGCGGTTCGCAGTGAAGCTGCCGCCGAGTTGAAGGCAGAGCTTAAACCGGAACTTAAGCCGGAACTTAAGCAAGAGTTGCGGGCGCAACCCAGAGAGGTCGCGTCCTCCGCGGCGAACGCTAGCGGGGAGCCCTATGGGCGTTCGAACGAGGAGGGTGCAGTTCGGCCTGAGCTGATTGTGCGCCGCTCCGGTGGAGACATGATGGCGGCTCCCGCGGGCGAGTCGACTAACCGCACTGATAATTCGCTGTCCTCTGCCTTTAGCGCGCTGTTAGGTGCAATCCCGTCACGGGCGGAGGCGCCGCCGGTCACGCCGCCGTCGCTGGCTCAGTTGCAGAGTCTGTATCAGGCGGCTCCCGGTAACCCGCCGACCTGGGCGCTGCCGCAGCGCTTCGGTTCTCAGGAGTGGTCGCCGGCTGCGTCCCAGCGAATCACCTGGATGGCGAATCAGGGGATCGGGAGTGCGGAGCTGCGGCTTGATCCGCCGGAACTCGGCTCGCTCCATGTTCGTCTGACCCTGAATCAGGATCAGGCCAGCTTGAGCTTCACCAGTCCCCATGCCCAGGTGCGCGAAGTGTTGGAGCAGCAGATGCCAAGGCTGCGTGAGATGCTGGCGGAGCACGGCATCGATCTGCAGCGCGGCGATGTGTCGGATCAGCGTGCCGGGCAAGATGCCCAGCGTCGCGGCGAGGAGGGGCGGACCGGAGCCTTTGGTGACGCGTCAGCTACCGCCGACGATAGTCAGGAGCTGCTGCCGGCCGGAGCGCCACAGCGTTTGCTTTCGCTGGTGGATGCCTACGCCTGAATCAATGCTGCGGCCTTGAATTATGATATAGTCGGGCCCAGTTTTGAGAGCGTCGGCGAAGGGGAAACCAACCTTGCGCCAAGGTGTTAGGATCTGAAGGAAAATGGCTGAAGAACAGGAAGAACTGGAATCGCCGGCTAAGGGTGGCTCCAATAAGCTGGTAATTATTCTGGTGGTGGTGATCGTCGTTCTGCTGGGAGCGGTGGCGGCTGGCGCTGCGTGGTATTTCCTCAGTAGCGATGATGAGGCTGTGGCCGAGCAGGCGGAGGACTCTACGGGCAAGCGCAAAGAGGCGATCTATATCAAATTGCGTACCTTGGGGGGCAAGCCGTCGTTTATCGCCAACTTTTACGAGCCGACCGGGCGGCAGCGTTTCATGCAGGTATACGCTGAAGCGCTGACGCGTGATCCCAGTGTGCAGCCGGATCTGGAGAAGCATATGCCGCTGGTGGTGCATTCGCTGAGTACCTTGTTCTCTAATCAGAGTTTCACCGAGATGCAGACTACCGAGGGCAAGGAGCGTCTGCGTCAGGAGGCAACCCGCAAAGTGCAGGAGATACTGCAGCAGGAAACGGGGCGTCCCGGAATCGAGGCGGTCTACTTTACTAACTTCGTGATGCAATAGCGGAGCTACCGAGACCATGAGTGTCCAGGATCTGCTTTCTCAAGATGAAATCGATGCGTTGTTGCATGGCGTCGATGATGGTGCGATCGACACTGAAGAGGAAGATCTTGACCCGGATGCGGCGCGCGCCTATGACCTGACCAGTCAGGAGCGGATCGTGCGCGGGCGCATGCCCACGCTGGAGATGATCAACGAGCGCTTTGCTCGCTACACCCGCATTAGTTTGTTCAATATTCTGCGTCGCAGCGCTGATGTGTCGGTCGGCGGTATTCAGATTCTCAAGTTCGGTGAATACGTCCACACCCTCTATGTGCCCACCAGTCTCAATCTGGTGAAGGTGCGACCGCTCAGGGGCACCAGCCTGTTTATCATGGATGCCAAGCTGGTATTCAAGCTGGTGGATAACTTCTTCGGTGGCGATGGTCGGCATGCCAAGATCGAGGGACGAGAATTTACCCCAACCGAAATCCGTATCGTGCAGATGCTGTTGGCGCAGATTTTTGTTGATCTGCGCGAGGCTTGGGCGCCGGTGCTGAAGGTGGACTTTGAGTATGTTAACTCGGAAGTTAACCCAGCCATGGCAAACATCGTCAGCCCCAGTGAGGTGGTCGTGGTCAGCACCTTCCATATCGAGCTCGACGGTGGCGGCGGTGATCTGCATGTCACCATGCCGTACTCGATGCTGGAGCCGATACGTGAAATGCTCGACGCGGGCGTTCAGAGTGATGTCGACGAACAGGATGATCGCTGGGTCAATGCGCTGCGGGCCGATATTATGGATGCGCGGGTGCAGTTGGACATGACGGTGGCCAAGCGCCAGATTTCACTGCGGGATATTCTGGAGATGGAGGCCGGTGATGTGATTCCGGTGGAGATTCCTGATGCGCTGACGCTAAGGGCCAATGGTATTCCGATTCTTAAGTGCAAATTGGGCGTATCGCGCCAGAATCTGGCGGTTAAAGTGCTTGATCGCATCAAGCGGCAGGAAAATTAGGCGGCTACAGGCTGAGAGAAAGAGCGAATGAGCGACGACAATAAGACCCCCGAAGACGAACAGGCGATGGCCGACGAGTGGGCCGCCGCGCTGGAAGAGCAGACCACAACTGATGCTGCGGCCGTAGAGGATGACTGGGCTGCGGCGATGGCCGAGCAGGGTGTCGAAGAGGATGCCGAGCCGGTGGAGCTGGACCAGTTGCAGGATGAGAGCTCGGGACCGGTCTCAAATCCGGATCTGGATGTCATACTTGATATCCCGGTGTCGATCTCGATGGAGGTCGGCAGCACCGAAATTGCGATCCGTAATCTGTTGCAGTTGAGCCAGGGCTCGGTTATCGAGCTGGATCGCATGGCGGGTGAGCCGCTGGATATCAAAGTCAACGGTACGTTGATCGCGCATGGAGAGGTGGTGGTGGTCAACGAGCGTTTTGGGATTCGATTGACCGACGTCGTCAGTCCGTCAGAACGTATTCGTAAGCTGCGCTAGCATGCGGCAGCATCTCTTACCGGCTCTGTTGCTGTTGCTGCCTGTTGCCTCGCAGGCTGCAACCAGTGGGGCCGCGTCTTCTGTTAGTCCGGTCAGCTCCGGCTCTATCATTCAGGTGCTGTTGGCGTTGCTGCTGGTAGTGGCCGCCATCTTCGTGCTGGCCTGGTTGATGCGTCGGATGCAGGCTGGTGCCGGCTTTGCGACCAAGGGGATGAAGGTGGTGGCGATGCTGCCCCTTAGTACCCGCGAGCGCGTGGTGCTGGTCGACATCGGCGGGCAGCAGTTGCTGCTCGGCGTCGCTCCGGGGCGGGTCAGCTTGCTGCAGCGTTTTGATGAGCCGGTACTGGATACGGCCAGCCCGGGTGGTGGGGAGTTTCGTGAGCGCCTGAAACAGGCGCTGCGGTCCGGGAGTGGGCGCGGATGATGCTACGCTGGTTGCCGTTCTTGCTGTTGTTGCTGCCGGCGCTGGGCTGGGCCGAGCCGTCCGGTATACCGGCGGTGACGGTGACCACCGATGACGCGGGTAATCCCAGTTACTCGGTGACCCTGCAGATCCTCATCCTGATGACGATGCTGACGTTCCTGCCAGCCATCGTCATGATGATGACCTCCTTCACCCGCATCGTCATTGTATTCGCTATCCTGCGTCAGGCGCTGGGCCTGCAGCAGACGCCTTCGAACCAGATACTGGTGGGGCTGGCGCTGTTCCTGAGCTTTTTTATTATGACTCCGGTGCTGGACCGGGTGAACGCTGAGGCGGTGCAGCCCTACCTCAATGAAGAGCTGGACGCGTTACAGGCCGTCGAGCGAGCAGCTCAGCCTTTTCGCAGCTTCATGCTGGCGCAAACCCGTGAGGACGACATAGCGCTCTTCGTGCGTATCTCAGGTAGCGGGCCGATAGCCTCGCCAGAGGAGTTGCCGTTCGGTATTCTGGTGCCGGCCTTTGTTACCAGTGAGCTGAAAACCGCGTTTCAGATCGGCTTTATGCTGTTTATCCCCTTCCTAATAATCGACCTGGTGGTAGCGTCGGTGTTGATGGCGATGGGGATGATGATGTTGTCGCCGATAATTATTTCGTTGCCGTTCAAGATCATGCTGTTTGTGCTGGTGGATGGCTGGGCGATGGTGATTGGTACGCTGGCCGCAAGTTTCGGTACTTAGAGCCGGGGAGGGCATTGTGATGACACCCGAAGTGGTGCTTGATCTGTTTCGGGATGCCTTTTGGCTGGTGATCCTGATCGTGGCGGTACTGATCACTCCCAGTCTGGTGGTGGGCTTGATTATCGCGGTGTTTCAGGCTGCCACCCAGATTAACGAACAGACCCTCAGTTTTCTGCCGCGCCTGTTGATGACCTTGGCAACGGTAATGGTCGCTGGTTCCTGGATTCTGACCAAACTGACCGATTATTTTAACTTCCTGTTCACCAATATTCCGCTGTTGATCGGGTGATCTCATCATGCTGGCGCTGAGCGTACCCGAGCTGGTGGAGTGGATGTTCCGCTTTCTCTGGCCGCTGTTCCGGATCGGTGCTTTTGTGATGGTGGTACCGATGATCGGTACCCAGCTGGTCCCGGTGCGTATCCGGCTCGGCTTCGCCGTTGCGCTGACGCTGCTGGTGATGCCGTTGCTGCCGGAGGTGCCGACGCCGGAAGGGCTGTCGCCGCAGCTGGCGCTGATCGTCGGTCAGCAGCTACTGATCGGTTTTGCGCTGGGTTTTATGGTGCAGGTCTTTTTTCAGGTGTTCACTCTGGGTGGGCAGCTGATCTCCTCGCAGATGGGTCTTGGTTTTGCCTCCATCTCTGACCCCACCAACGGGGTTTCGGTGGTGGTACTGTCGCAGTTCTATCTGATGCTGACCATGCTGCTGTTTCTGTCCATGAATGGGCATCTGGTGCTGGTAGCGGTGATCGTTGACAGCTTCACTATCCTGCCTCTGACCGAGGGGGGGATTGCCGGCGAGTCGCTGTGGCGCTTGGTTGCGAGTGGCAGTTGGATGTTTGCCGGTGCGCTGGTGCTGGCGCTGCCGGCAGTGATCTCGCTGTTAGTGGTGAACTTTGCCTTTGGTATCATGACCAAGGCGGCTCCGCAGCTGAACATCTTTGCTATCGGTTTTCCGTTTACCATGCTGTTTGGTCTGTTTATTACCTGGGTGGCGCTGTCAGATTTCGTTGGTCAGTATCACCGTATCGCTACCGAGGCGCTGGATATGGTCGGCGCCCTGTTGATCAGGAGTTAGTAGCGTGGCTGAGCAGGAGACGGGACAGGAGAAAACCGAAGAGCCCACGGCGAAACGACTACGCGACGCCCGGGAGAAGGGCGATATTGCACGCTCTAAAGAGCTCAATACGACGGTGTTGCTGCTGGTGGCGGCGGCCTGCTTTTTGACTCTCGGTAGTCATGTGGGTACAGGGCTGGCGGCCCTGATGGAATTTAATTTCACCCTTTCGCGACAGGATATCTTCGACCCTCAGAAGATGTTTATGCATCTGGGCCACTCGGTGGGCGAGATGGGATGGCGGCTGGGTTTTCTGTTTCTGTTGCTGGTCATTGCGGCGCTGGCGGGTCCCATTGCTCTGGGAGGGTGGAACTTCAGCGCCAAGGCGATGGCGCCCAAGTTCAGTCGCCTCAATCCGCTGGAAGGGATTAAGCGGATGTTTTCCCTCAAGGCGCTGGTTGAGCTGTTCAAGGGGTTGGCCAAGTTTCTGGTGGTGGGCGCTCTCTCGGTTGTGGTGCTGGTGATGCAGGAGAAAGCGTTGCTAGGCCTTGCCAACCAGGATGTGATCACGGCGATGCGGCATGGGGTCGAGATCCTGGCCTGGGCATTCCTGTTGATGGCCTCGACCATGATTTTGATTACCGCAGTGGATGTGCCTTATCAGCTTTATGACTATCAGAAAAAGCTGCGCATGACCCTGCAAGAGGTTAAAGACGAGATGAAGAACACCGAGGGTAAGCCCGAGGTGAAAGGGCGAATTCGCCAGCTGCAACATGAAATCGCCCAGCGACGGATGATGAGCGAGGTGCCGCAGGCGGATGTGGTCATTACTAACCCCGAGCACTACGCAGTGGCGCTGCGCTATCGGGATCAGGAACAGTCCGCGCCGGTGGTAGTCGCCAAAGGGGTGGATCAGGTTGCGCTCAAGATCCGGGAGATAGCCGCCGAGCATGATGTTCCGGTGGTCACCGCACCGCCCCTGGCGCGGGCTATTTACTTTAATGCCGAGCTCGAGCAGGAGATTCCCGAGGGGCTTTATGTGGCGGTGGCGCAGATACTGGCCTACGTCTATCAGCTGCGTGAATACCAGCGCCGGCGAGGTCCGAAGCCTGGCGACCTGGGTGATCTTCCTATTCCGGACGACCTCCGTCGAGACGATTAGTGTCAAAAAAAGAACGTTCTGGAACGCTTTTTGCGTTATCAATCCTTTAGATGCTTTTTTGTCATTAATTTGACGCTTCGGCTGTAGCAGGTCGTTAGCGCTCGATCGGGGATAGGTGTGGATCGTTCGGCCTTGGTAGGCAATATGCGTAGTCTGTCGCAGGGGAATCTGGGGATTCCGCTGCTGCTGCTCATCGTGTTGGCGATGGTTACGCTGCCGATGCCGCCGTTTCTGCTCGACGTATTCTTTACCTTCAATATCGCCCTGTCGCTGGTCGTGCTGCTGGTGGCAGTCTATACCCTGCGCCCGCTCGAGTTTGCCGTTTTCCCCACCATTTTGTTGATCGCTACCTTGCTACGGCTGGCGCTTAATGTTGCGTCAACTCGCGTGGTGTTGCTCTACGGGCACGAGGGTGGCGATGCGGCGGGTAAGGTAATCGAGGCCTTTGGCGAGGTGGTGATTGGCGGCAATTATGTCGTGGGTCTGGTGGTGTTTGCCATTCTCGTCATCATCAACTTTGTGGTTGTAACCAAGGGTGCGGGCCGTATCTCTGAAGTAAGCGCTCGCTTTACCTTGGATGCCATGCCTGGCAAGCAGATGGCGATCGATGCGGATCTCAATGCAGGCCTGATTGGGCAGGATGAGGCCAAGGCCCGGCGTCAGGATGTTACGCAGGAAGCGGATTTCTACGGCTCAATGGATGGTGCCAGCAAGTTTGTGCGTGGCGATGCGGTGGCTGGCATCCTGATCCTGGTGATCAACATTCTGGGCGGTCTGGGTATCGGTATGGCCCAGCATGATCTCAGTTTCGATATGGCTGTGCGCAATTACTCGTTGCTGACCATTGGTGATGGTCTGGTGGCGCAGATTCCCTCGCTGTTGCTCTCCACGGCCGCCGCCATCATGGTCACCCGGGTTAATACCAGCTCGGATATGGGCGGGCAGATTCTCCATCAGATGTTCGCCACCCCCCGTGCGCTCAGTGTTGCGGCCGGAATCCTGATTATCATGGGGTTGGTGCCGGGAATGCCTCACGTGGCCTTCCTGGGGTTGGGGGGAATTGCTGCTGGCGGTGCTTACCTGATTGCTCGCAAGAATCGTGTGGCAGAGTTGAAGGCGTCGCAGCTGGAGCAGGCTGAAGAGGCGGCGCCGGAGCCTGAGGTGGAGCACAAGGAACTGGGTTGGGATGATGTGGCACCGGTTGACATGATCGGGCTGGAGGTGGGCTATCGTCTTATTCCTTTGGTGGATCGTGCCCAGGGTGGTCAGCTGCTGGGGCGGATTCGCGGGGTGCGCAAAAAGCTGTCACAGGATCTCGGCTTTCTGGTGCCGTCGGTGCATATCCGGGATAACCTGGACCTGGTGCCCGGCGGTTATCGCATTACCCTGCAGGGGGTGACGGTGGGCGAGGCTGAAGTGTATCCGGATCGCGAGTTGGCGATCAATCCGGGGCAGGTGTTCGGTACGCTAAAGGGGATCGAAACCAAAGATCCGGCGTTTGGGTTGGATGCGATCTGGATCGAGGCGGGGCAGAAGGATCATGCTCAGACGCTGGGATACACCGTGGTGGATGCCGGTACGGTGGTGGCGACCCATCTGAATCAGGTGATGTCCCAGAATGCGCAGGAGTTGTTGGGGCATGAAGAGGTTCAGCAGTTGCTGGAACTGCTGGGTAAATCGTCGCCGAAGCTGGTGGAGGAGTTGAACAATAAGCTCTCGGTCAGCGTGCTGTTGAAAGTGCTGCAGAACCTGCTGCGGGAGCAGGTGCCGGTGCGAGATCTGCGAACAATCGCCGAGAATTTGACGGATGCGGCATCGGTTAGTCAAGATGTTGGCGCTTTGACGGCTTCGGTGCGGGTGGCGCTGGCGCGGCTGATTGTACAGGAGATCAATGGTGGCGAGCCGGAGCTGCCGGTTATTACTGTCGATCCCCAGCTGGAACAGTTGTTGCTTAAGTCTTTCCAGCAAAGTGGAGCCGAAGAGGGCCTGGCGCTGGAGCCGGGAATGGCGGAGCGTTTGCAGCAGTCGTTGAATCAGGCGGCCGAGCGCCAGGAGGCTGCGGGCAAGCCGGCAGTGCTGCTGGTGGCAGCGCCGATCCGGCCGTTGATGGCGCGGTTTGTACGTTATGGTACGCAGCCGGTCCACGTGCTCTCCTATCAGGAGATTCCGGAGAATAAACAGGTCACGATCGTGGCTACCGTGGGTGGAAACTAATGGCAAGGAGTGAATCGATGGCTCAGATGGGAGAGATGGCGTGAAGGTCAGGCGCTTCTTTGCTCCGGATATGAGTCAGGCGATGCGTCTGGTGCGTGACGAGGTTGGTCCAGATGCCGTTATCCTCTCCAATAATCGTGTCGCCGGCGGTGTTGAGGTTGTGGTGGCGCTTGAATATGACGCGCCCAAGTCGCGGGACTCTTTGTCTCGTCCTGTCTCCAGGCGGCCGGAAACCCTGAAGCAGGCGGGGGAACAGGAGCGTAAACAGCGGCAGCTAAGCGCCTTGATGGGCGGTGCCGCCTCGCGGCCAGCACGCTTGGATGCGGAGATGGGGCGTGCGCGGGGGCAGTTGGCTGAGCGCCAGGCGCGTGCCCAGAGTGGTGAGGTCACGCTGCTGCAGCCAAAAGGGAAAAACCGGCAGATCAGTCTGGATGATGATGCCTGGGACGAGGTGCTGGCGCATCTTCAGCGCCGCGGGCAGCGCGACGCAGATAAGCCTGCGGTGAGTGCGGCGCCACCGGCTGCAGTGGCGGCTGCCACTGAGCGCGATCGTGAATTACAGGCGATGCGCGCCGAGATCGATGATCTGAAGGGGTTGTTGCGCGCGCAGTTGGCTCAGTCCCAAGCGCCGGCCGCAGTGGCGCCGGCCAAGCCGACAATATCGGATGTGAGTCCGTTGCAGCGGCGGTTGCTCGACCGCTTTGCCAGAGTGGGGCTGCGCGAGACTCTGGCGCGTCGTCTGGTTCAGGGTGTTGAAGAGGGGATTGATGCTGCTCGGGCCTGGAAGATCGCGCTGGCCCGGCTCGCCGATGCGGTGCCTGCGGTGGGTGAGGATCTGGTGGATCGGGGCGGCATTGTTGCCTTCGTGGGGGCGACGGGCGTTGGCAAGACGACGACTATCGGCAAGCTCGCGGCGCGCTACGTGCTAAAGCATGGTAGTTCCGGTATTGCGTTGGTGACTACCGACTCCCACCGCATTGCTGCCCATGAACAGTTGCGTACTTTTGGTCGCATTCTGGATATTCCGGTGCGGGTGGTCGATGAGAACCGTCCTCTGGATGAAGCGCTCGACAGCTTGCGCGACAAACGGCTGGTGTTGGTAGACACCGCGGGCATGGGCGGTAACGACGCCCAGCGTGCCGAGCAGTTGGCGATGTTGGCCGATAGCCGGCACCGGATCAAAAAACTGTTGGTGTTGCCGAGCACGGCGCAGTACCAGGTGCTCCGCTCTGCCTACGGCTACGTCAAGGAGCTGGGGCTCAATGGGGTTGTATTGAGCAAGATGGACGAGGCGGTCAGTCTCGGCGAAGTTCTGAGTACGGTGGTCGAATGCCGCTTGCCGCTGGCCTATCTGGCTGATGGGCAGAAGATTCCCGACAATATCGATGTTGCCCGAGCGACAGCGTTGGTCAGTCGCGCGGTGGTGATGGCTGAAAAGCAAACCGCGGTGGCAGAGCCGGTTGCTGATGGCGTGATTCCGCGCATCAGTGACGCGGTCTAAGGCGCGCTGATGAGTATCCCGCACCCTGTTCAGGTTATCGCCGTCACCGGTGGCAAGGGTGGGGTCGGCAAAACCAACGTGTCGGTCAATCTCAGCGTGTCTCTGGCGCAGGCGGGCCGGCGGGTGGTGTTGATGGACGCTGATCTCGGGTTGGCTAATGTTGATGTGCTGCTGGGGTTGCGTCCGGTCTATAACGTTTCTCATCTGTTGGCGGGCGAGTGTCGTCTAAGCGATATCATGATCGATGCCCCGGGCGGTATTCGTATCGTTCCTGCGTCGTCCGGAACCCAGTCGCTGGTTAGCCTGAGCGCGCATGAGCACGCGGAGCTGGTGCATGCTTTCAGTGAGGTCGAGGATGATATCGATGTGCTGGTGGTGGATACCGCCGCGGGTATCTCCGAGTCGGTGGTGAGCTTCGTTCGTGCGGCGCAGGAGGTGTTGGTGGTGGTGTGTGACGAGCCAACGTCGATTACCGATGCCTATGCGCTGATCAAGTTGCTCAACCGCGATTGCGGCATGAACCGCTTCCGGGTTCTGGCTAATATGGTCAGAAGCGAGCAGGAAGGCCGAAATATGTACGCAAAGTTGACCACGGTCACAGACCGCTTCCTCGATGTTACGCTTCAATATGTAGGATCAATACCTTATGATGAGTCGGTCAGGAAAGCGGTAAAACAGCAGCAGCCGGTCTGCAAGGCGTTTCCCCGCAGCGCGGCGGCCCAGGCGTTTGGTAAGCTTGCTCAGAAGGTGCTCGGTTGGCCGGTTATGTCGGCTCCGCGAGGGCATCTGGAGTTTTTTGTAGAGCGGCTGGTGCGAATGCCAAACCAGCGCTGACGCGGTTTAAGGGTGTTCATGTACAGCCAGTTAGAATCGGATTCGCAGGCAGATATCGTTGAGCGTTATGCGCCGCTGGTAAAGCGGATTGCGCATCACCTGCTTGCGCGGCTGCCCTCGAGTGTGGTGCTCGAAGATCTGATTCAGTCCGGGATGGTCGGCCTGCTGGAAGCTGCGCGTAAGTATGATGCCTCCAAGGGTGCCAGCTTTGAAACCTATGCCGGCATTCGCATTCGTGGCGCCATTATCGACGAAGTACGGCGTGGCGACTGGACTCCCCGTTCGGTGCATCGCAACGGTCGCCGAATCTCCGATTGTATTCAGGCTGTTGAGGCGCGTACGGGACGCGACGCGCAGGATGCTGATGTGGCCCGGGAGATGGGGGTCAGCCTGGATGAATATCATAGCCTGTTGCGCGATAGCGCCAGCAGCCGGTTGTTCAGCATCGACGAGGTGCGTGAAGGGCGCGACAGTACCCTGGTTGATGAATTGGCGGGTGATGTTCCGGATCCCTTTGCGGAACATCAGCAGGATGCGTTTCAAACGGCGTTGGCTGATGCAATCAGTCGGCTACCGGAGCGCGAGCGCCTGGTGTTCGCGCTTTATTACGACGAAGAATTGAATTTAAAGGAGATTGGCCAGGTGCTCGGTGTAAGCGAGTCGCGGGTCAGTCAGATACACAGTCAGGCGGCGCTGCGCCTGCGTGGGCGCTTAGCAAGTTGGAGTAGCGCCATCTAATATGTACGAAATGCTCTCGTCAGGGTTCTGATACTGAGCGGGATAATCGCATAGCTGGGCATGACGGAGGTCGCCTTGGACAAAAACATGAAGATCCTCATCGTCGACGATTTTTCGACCATGAGACGGATTATCAAGAATCTTCTTCGGGACCTTGGCTTCAATAATACCGTAGAGGCGGATGACGGTAGCACGGCTTTGCCTGTGCTTAAAAATGGCGGGATCGATTTCCTGGTGACCGACTGGAACATGCCTGGCATGTCGGGTCTGGAGCTGCTGGAGCAGGTTCGGTCGGATCCGGGGCTGGCTAAACTGCCGGTCTTGATGGTGACGGCTGAAGCCAAGCGTGAGCAGATTATCCGCGCCGCGCAGGCCGGGGTTAACGGGTATGTGGTCAAGCCATTTACAGCGGCAGTGTTGAAAGAAAAGATCGAAAAGATATTCGAACGCATCGGCTGAGGAGGCTTATATGTCAGGGCTTGACGAATCAGCCGACCTGCAGAACTTCGAGCAGATGCTTCAGGATCGTGCGCAGGAACTGGTGCAGCTGCTAAATAAGGGCGATTTCGCCGGCGCCATGCAGATACTCGCGCAGTTAAGCGACGCGCGTAACACTATGCTTTACACCGAAGTCGGGCGACTGACCCGAGGGCTGCATGAGGCGATCAAACAGTTCAACATGGATGTGGAGGCAACCGCGGCCTACCAGACATCCCATGAGGACGACGAACCCCACAGTGAAGTCTCGGACGCCAACGAGCGTCTTAATTATGTGCTCACTCTGACCGAAAACGCCGCCAATACCACCATGGATATGGTCGATGCCAGCATGCCTATCGCCGAGGAGCTGGGAGAGCAGGCTCGGCTACTGCGGCAGGACTGGAAACAGCTCGCCGACAAAGAGAGCAGCTTGAGTGAACTCAAGGACCTGGGGCGCACCACTGAGACTTTCTTGCAGGAGATCGAACGTGGGTCCGATATGCTGCACAAAAACTTTACCGAAATCCTGCTGACCCAAGGGTTCCAGGATATTACCGGACAGCTGATCAAGCGGGTTATCGGGCTGGTCAATGATGTGGAGTCAAGCCTGCTGAATCTGGTGGTTGTAGCGGGCAAGGTCGATCGGATTTCGGGTTTCAAGAACGAAGCGGCGACAGAGAAGAATAAAGAGAAAGAACAATCGGCTGACAAGAGCAATGCCCAGGGGGTAGGTCCCCAGGTGCTGGCCAGTGAAGCTGAAGGAGCCGTAGCAGGTCAGGACGAGGTGGATGACCTGCTCTCGAGCCTTGGATTCTGAGGAGCAGAGTGCATGACCCTGGACGTAGATGAAGAGATTCTGCAGGACTTTCTGGTCGAGGCCGGCGAAATCCTTGAGCAGTTATCCGAACAGCTGGTGGATCTGGAACACCGGCCTGAGGATTCCGATCTTCTCAATGCCATCTTTCGCGGCTTTCATACCGTCAAGGGCGGTGCTGGTTTCCTGCAGCTGACCCCCTTGGTCGAGTGTTGCCACTCTGCCGAAAACGTGTTCGATAAACTGCGTAACCACGAGATTCCGGTCACAACCGACCTGATGGATGTCGTTCTGCGCGCGTTGGACAGCGTTAACGAGATGTTTGATAGCGTGCGCGCCGGAGATTATCCGGAGGTCGCCGAACCGGAACTGATTCAGGCGTTGGATGCGTTGACCCGAGGCGAAGCCCCGGCTGCGCCAGCGGCTCCGGAGCCGCCTGCCGAGCCACCGGCGGCTGCCACCGGCGGTGACGCCGATGCCGAGTTTGATCAGATGCTCAGTGCTCTGGGAACCGAAATGCCGGTCGAGCCTGCCGCTGCGGAGGTGCCTGCCGCGAGTGGCGACGATGAAATAACGGATGATGAGTTTGAAGCGCTGCTGGACCAGCTTCATGGTGCCGGCAAACATGGTGGTGTCGTCGAGTCTTCTGCATCGGAGCCGGCGCCCGCCGCTGTTGGTGCAGAGACACCCCCGGCGAGTGGTGATGATGAGCTGATCTCCGAAGATGAATTCGAGAAGCTGCTGGACGAACTGCAGGCCCAGGGAAAAGGCGCCTTTGCTGCGGCAGACGCCGGCAGTGTCGCCGAAACCGAAGCTGCAGCGCCTCCGCCTGCGCCGCAACCCCAATCTGCTGCTGTAGCGCCTGCGCCGGCCGCAGAGACAGCCGTGCCAAAACCTGCTGCGCCGCGCGCGGCGGCGAAGAAAGCGGACAAGCCCGCCGCTGCCGAAACCACGGTGCGGGTGGATACTCAGCGTCTGGACGAGATCATGAATATGGTCGGCGAGCTGGTGCTGGTGCGTAACCGACTGGTGCGGCTCGGTAACAAGGTGGCTGATGAAGAGGTCGGCAAGGCCGTTTCCAGCCTCGATATGGTGACCGCCGACCTGCAGATGTCGGTGATGAAAACCCGCATGCAACCGATCAAGAAGGTGTTTGGGCGTTTTCCTCGGGTGGTGCGTGACCTGGCCAGAACCTTGAAGAAAGAGGTGAATCTGGAGTTGCGCGGAGAAGACACCGATCTGGACAAAAATCTGGTCGAAGCCTTGGCCGACCCGCTGGTTCACTTGGTTCGCAACGCGGTTGACCACGGCGTGGAAGCGCCCGATGTGCGTCTGAGCAGCGGTAAGCCCAGCATGGGCAATGTGGTGCTGTCGGCCGAGCAGGAAGGCGATCATATTCTGCTGGCGATTCAAGATGACGGTGCCGGCATGGACGCCAACAAGCTGCGCCAGTTGGCTGTCGACAAGGGGATGATGGATGAGGACAGCGCCGAGCGACTCTCCGACCACGAAGCCTTTAATTTGATCTTTGCGCCGGGTTTTTCCACCAAGAAAGAGATCTCTGACGTTTCCGGCCGTGGTGTCGGCATGGATGTGGTGAAAACCAAGATCACCCAGCTCAACGGTACCCTCAATATCGACTCAGTCCCCGGGCAGGGCTCTCGTATCGAGATTAAAGTACCCCTGACGCTGGCGATCATGCCGACCCTGATGGTCATGCTGGCGGATCAGGCTTTCGCGCTGCCGCTGGTGAACGTCAATGAGATTTTCCATCTCGACCTGACCCAGACCAACGTGGTTGATGGTCAGGAGGTGGTGGTAGTGCGGGAAAAAGCGCTGCCCCTGTTCCACCTTAAACGCTGGCTGGTTGAAGGGTGTTACGGAGAAGCGTTGCCGGAAAACGGCCATGTTGTGATCGTGACGGTGGGCACCAAGCGGGTAGGCTTTATCGTGGATCAGTTGGTCGGCCAGGAAGAGGTCGTCATCAAACCCTTGGGTAAGATGCTGCAAGGCACGCCTGGTATGGCGGGTGCCACTATCACCGGTGATGGCCGGATCGCGCTTATTCTGGATATTCCCAGTATGCTCAAGCAATACGCGACTCGTTGACGGGGTGCGTTAAGGGACAAGGTGTGACATGCCGGTAAAGGTTTTGGTGGTCGATGATTCGGCGTTCTTCCGTCAGCGGGTCGCGGCGATTCTGAACAGTGATCCCCGTGTTGAGCTGGTGGGCACCGCCGAAAATGGCCGCGTGGCTATCGACAAGACCCGCGAACTGAAGCCTGATGTCATCACCATGGACTATGAAATGCCGGTGATGAATGGGATTGCTGCGCTGGCCGAGATCATGCGCTCCACACCGACGCCGGTGCTGATGTTCTCCTCGCTCACTTACGAGGGAGCCCGCATTACCCTGGAGGCGCTCGATGCCGGAGCGGTCGACTTTCTGCCCAAGAGCTATGAGCAGATGGCGCCCGGCAAAGGCAAGCTGGAGCAGGTCCTGATTGAACGGATTTTGGCCGTCTCCCGCACGCGAATGGGTGGTCTGGCCCGTTCAGCGCCCCCGCCTCCCAGTGCCGCAAAACCGGCAGTGGCACCGTTGTCATCGCGGCAGCCGGCGGCGGCGCCCGCTCCTGCTGCTTCACGCCCGACGCGCAGTGCGCCGCGTCGCGATGGTCCGGCTGCGGGCTCGTTGGCGGGGAGTAAGTGCGGTCTGGTAATTATCGGTACCTCCACTGGAGGGCCGGTGGCGGTACAGAAGATACTGACTCAGTTGCCGTCCTCTTTCCCCAAGCCCATTCTGATCGTTCAGCACATGCCCAAAGCGTTTACCGGAGCCTTTGCCGAACGCCTCAATCAACAGTGCCAGATCAGTGTGCGCGAAGCGCAAGATGGCGACATGCTGCGACCAGGGCTGGCACTGCTGGCTCCCGGCGGGCAGCAGATGCTGGTGGAAGCGAGAGGGGGCGGGCGTGTCCGTATCGTCGACGGTGACGAGCGGCTGAACTACAAACCCAGTGTTGATGTGACCTTTGGGTCGGCGGCCCGAGAGTTGGGCGCTAAAGTGTTGGGTATTGTGCTCACGGGTATGGGGGCTGATGGGCGCGAGGGTGCGCGGATGCTCAAGCGTAACGGTTCGCAGGTCTGGGCGCAGAATGAAGAGAGTTGCGTTATTTTCGGTATGCCGCAAGCCATTATTCAGGCTGAGCTGGCCGATTACATCCTCGATCTCAACGACGTCAGTGCTACGTTGCAAGCGGTGACCGGTAACTGATGGATCGCCTCAGCCTGCTCGGAATTGTTATCGGACTGGCCGCCATTTTTGGCGGCAACATGCTTGAAGGCGGCCATGTCGATACGCTGCTTAACGGGGCTGCCGCGGTCATCGTATTTGGTGGGACCCTTGGTGCTGGCCTGCTCCAAACCTCTCTGGTCGATGTGCAGCGCGGCCTGGAAATCCTGCGCTGGGTGGTTTGGCCACCCCGGGACGATTTTTACGAGGGGATCGATAAGGTCGTTGGATGGAGTGCGCATTCGCGCCGCTTCGGTCTGTTGGGGCTTGAAAAGATGGCCGAAACCGAGCACGACGATTATCTGCGCAAAGGGTTGCAACTGGTTTCTGACGGCGCTGAACTGCAACAGGTGCGTGATATTCTCGAGGTTGAGATGAACGTACGTGAGCAGCGTGACCTGCAGGGAGCGCATTTCTTTGAGGCGATGGGAGGCTATGCGCCGACCATCGGCATCATCGGTGCGGTGCTGGGGCTGATCCATGTGATGACCAATCTCGCGGATCCGTCGACGTTGGGTGCCGGTATCGCCACTGCTTTCGTAGCCACCGTTTACGGTGTCGGCCTCGCCAACCTTATTCTGCTTCCTATCTCCAGCAAGTTGCGCGGTGTGGTGCTGCGTCAGTACCAGTATCGGGAGATGATGCTTGAAGGCTTGCTGGCAGTCGTAGAGGGTCAGAACCCGATGGCTATTCGCAGCCGGCTTGAGGGTTATCTCAAGTGATTAGGTGCAGCCATGGCGCGTCGGCGTAGAAGTCGGGATGAGGTCAGCCACGAGCGCTGGGTAGTATCCTACGCCGACTTCATCACCCTGTTGCTGGCCTTTTTTGTGGTCATGTATTCCATCTCTTCGGTTAATGAAGGCAAGTACCGGGTATTGTCGGAGTCGCTTGCCGGCGTTTTTCGCGGCGCTGAATTCAGTATGGATCCGATTCAGGTGGGCGATGTCCCGCGACCCTTTAATCAGCGTGATATCGGTTTGCTGGGCGAGACCCCCTCGGTGCCGCCGGGTGGGCTGGAGTCTGAGCGGCGCGAACTTCAGCAGATCGGCGACGATGCCAAGAAGCACTTTCAGGAGCTGATCGCTGACGGCAAGCTGACGGTCAGCAGCAACAAATTGTGGGTGGAGATCGAGATCGGCTCAAACCTGCTGTTTCCCAGTGGCAGCGCCACGCCGGTTCAAGCGGCGGATCCGCTCCTGGAAGCGCTGGCAACCTTGCTCGCGCCGTACGATAATCCCGTTCATGTTGAGGGATTTACTGACAACCGGCCGATTGAAAACGGTGCCTTCCCTACTAACTGGGAGCTATCCGCGGCCCGCGCGGCAGCGGTGGTCAGGGTGCTCAGTCATTATGGTGTTGCCCCTGAACGTTTGGCAGCGGTGGGCTACGGAGAGTATCAGCCCAAGGTCAGCAATCGCACCGCGCGGGGCCGCTCGATTAATCGTCGGGTGAAGATTATTGTATCCCGGGATGAGCGGGTGCGGCGGGCACTGAGTAGCTATGGCAGCGGCTATATCAGTGAAGATGCGGTGCAAACTATTCTCAGCGAAAAGGTTGAAGCGGAGCAGGCGGCGCCGGTGGAACGGATCGAGACTGAAGAGGGCGGGGTGTTGTTTACCCGTGGCGCGCCGGAGCAGTGATGGGAGAGGATAACTAGAGTGCGAATCTGGGCGGTGGCGAATCAAAAAGGTGGCGTCGGCAAAACCACATCCGTGGTGACCCTGGCGGGCCTGCTGGCGGATCAGGGCTTCGATGTGCTGGTGCTTGATCTGGATCCGCACGGTTCGCTGACCAGTTACTTCCGTTACGATCCCGATAGCCTGCAACATAGCGCCTACGACCTGTTTCAGAATGATGGCAAGGTTGATGCCGAGCTGCCGGGGCAGTTGCTGCTCAGCACCAGTCACGACCGCATCAGCCTGATCCCCGCATCTACGGCGATGGCCACACTGGAGCGCAAGTCGGTGGGGAGTGATGGTATGGGGCTGGTGATCGCCCGCTCGCTGGCCTGTCTCTGGGATCAGTTTGATTACGTCATTATTGATAGCCCTCCGGTGCTGGGGGTGCTGATGGTCAATGCGCTGGCTGCTTGCGAGCGATTGCTGGTACCGGTGCAGACGGAGTTTCTGGCGATCAAGGGGCTGGAGCGTATGGTTCGCACCCTGACCATGATCAATCGGGCGCGCAAGAACAAGTTGGAATACTATATACTGCCCACCTTTTTTGACCGTCGTACTCAGGCGTCGGTCCAGAGTTTACGGGTCATTCGTCAGACCTACCCGGAGCAGGTTGCGCAGGCCGTGATACCGGTCGATACCAAGTTTCGTAATGCCAGCACCCAGGGGATAGTGCCAACCGCGCTGGACCCCAGTACTCACGGTGTGAGGGGATACAATATGCTGATGCGCTGGTTGATGGAGAAGGAAAAGCAACCAGCCGCTGACACGGCACAGCGGTTGTGAGAACTCTGATATGAGTGCACCGAGTCGTTCCAGTAAACCAACCGCATTGGCGCCTCAGCAGGCAGTTCAGGAGTACCTGAACACCCTGCTGCAGGAAGCGACTTCGCAGGCTATTGAGCAGGAAGTGCCCGTTGAGGCGAAGGTCGAGTCCCCGGTCGAGCGAAAAACTGAAATCAGAGCGCGCCCCGCCGAACCGGTGGTTAAACCGGCGCCGCCGGTGGTAGCGCCTGCACCGGTCTCGCCGCCGGTGGTCGAGACCACGCCGGCCGCGGTAGAACCTGAGGCAGACAGTTGGATTGACGGGCGTCCTCCCTGGGCGCAGCAGCGCTTTGAATGCCTGCTATTCAAGGTGTCAGGGTTGTTGCTGGCGGTGCCGCTGGTGGAGTTGGGCGGGGTGTTGGTCATGGACGAAGAGCTAACGCCGCTGTTCGGCCAGCCGGACTGGTTTATGGGCTTGCTGCCCTCAAAAACCGAGGGTACAGTCAAAGTGATCGATACCGCGCGCTGGGTGATGCCGGAGCGCTATAGCGACGAGTCCCGTGAGGGACTGAAATACGTGGTCATGATGGAAAACAGCGAATGGGGACTGGCGTGCCATGAAGTGGCCGATGCGGTTACCCTTGAGCCCCATCAGGTCAACTGGCGCAGTGATCGCGGTCGTCGCCCCTGGTTGGCGGGCACGGTGATCGAGCATATGTGTGCCATCATGGATGTAGCGGCCTTCGTCAAGTTGCTGGCGGAGCAGAGCCGCAGCCGCACCCGTTAGCGGGAGAGGCGTCGATGAAAATGGTAATACGCGGATAACCTTTGAGGAAAAATGGCATGGATATCAAAGCGGCCGGTGGTGCCGAAGATCCGGTTCTGCAATGGGTAACCTTTCGTCTTGATGACGAAGTGTACGGGATCAACGTGATGCAGGTGCAAGAGGTGCTGCGTTATAGCGAGATCGCACCTGTACCGGGTGCGCCCGCCTACGTGCTTGGTATCATCAACCTGCGCGGCAACGTGGTAACCGTTATCGACACCCGTCAGCGATTTGGCTTGCCGCCCGCCGAGGTGACGGACAACACGCGCGTGGTCATCATTGAAGTCGACGGCCAGGTGGTCGGGATTCTGGTCGATGCGGTGTCGGAAGTGGTTTACCTCAATCAATCTGAAATTGAGAAAGCCCCCAATGTCGGTACTGAAGAGAGCGCCAAGTTTATCCAGGGGGTTTGTCACAAGGACAACCGGCTGCTGATTTTGGTAGAGCTCGACAAGATGATGTCTGACGATGAGTGGTCAGAAATCGCCATGCTGTAACTGGCTGCTTGATGAACCTGAGCGCTGTTGTTTTCCCGCTGTTGTTTGCCCTGTTCGCGGTGATTTCTGTCACTGCGATGCTGTTGGTATGGGGGCTGCGGCGCAAAGTTGCGGAGCAGGAGCGCCGCCATGAGGCGCTCATTAATGTGTTGCGCAACGAAATTCTGGCGATGAACAGCGCGTCGGTCGGAGTGGGTAAACGGGTTCAACAGGTTGAGCGCAAGCTCAATATCACCGCTGAAAAACAGCAGGAGCTCGAAAACCGTGACCCCGGAGCGCTGGCCTACAACCAGGCAGCCAAGCTGATGGAGATGGGGGCCGATGTGGACGATCTGGTCTCCAGTTGTGGCATCGCCCGTCCGGAAGCGGAGCTGATGGCGCTGCTTCATCGCGAAGTGCGCTCAACCCCCTCTCTTGAGTCCGGGCGCTGACTCATCTCCACGCAGGCTGTAGGCAAAGGCGATTACCTCGGCAATCGCTTTAAATAACGATTCCGGTATCTCCTGTCCCAGCTCCAGCAGTGCCAGCGCCTCCACCAATGCCGGATCTTCATGAATCAGAATATTGTGCTCCCGTGCGATGCGCAGGATCTCGTCTGCTATCAGGCCTCGCCCTTTGGCGGATACGAACGGCGGACTCTCTTCGTCGTAGGTGAGAGCGACGGCGATAGGCGGAGGGCTGTTCATCAGGTTTTTACGTCAATCAGTGAGCGGTCGCGCCCGCCGGTGTTTGCAGAAGAGCGTCCTTCCCGGACACCGATAACCCCCACATCAAGGCCCAGAGCCTGCAGACGGGTATGCAGGTCTCCCAAGTGGGGTTGCAGCAGCGAGCGAACGCCCGCCTCGCCTTTCCAGATCACATTGACCTGCTGGTTCTCCAGCGTCAACAGAGCATTGAATGGCGGTAGCCCCTCCATTTGAAACGCCAGCTCTACCTGCCAGCGCCGCTCCTGTTCCGGCACGTCGCGCCCGCCCCCGCTCTGGTCAGTGATCTTGAGCTGAACGTTTTCGTGCTGGCCTTGCTGCCCCTGCACCGGCAGATCGACCACCAGTGATCGCACCGGTTCTGCGTCACTGTCCTTGGCGCCGGCCTGGCCAAGGCTGTGGATCTGGTTGGTGACCACGCGACTGATCGCCCGCTGGGTTAGCTGGTTGAGGCGGTCGCTCAGGGTGGCGGGGAGTTCGCGCCCTTGAGGTTGTGGCTGCTGGAGCTGGTGGGCCAGTTTCAGCAGCAGCGCTTTCTGGTCCTGGGGTAGCGCTTGGGTGTCTCCGCGGGCCAGCTTGCCCTCCATCAGCGTGCCGCCCTGCTGCAGCTGCTGGCGAACGCCTTCCGGGTCAGGCTGCGACGGGTTGGTCAGGGTACGCCCCAGCAGTAAGCTGATAAGGCTCATTAGCAGCGGTTGGGCTTGGCGCAGCGGGGCGCTGGTGCTGACTTGATTCAGCAGACTAAACAACTCTTCGGGTGGTTGCTGGCGGGGGAGATGCTGGCGCAGTGCGCTTTCGACCGCCAGCGCCCGTGGGGCCGGCAGTTGCAGGGTGACCTGGCCGTCAGCACTGCGGCTGATGCGCACTTCTGTTCCGGGTGGAATGGGGCGAGGGGCCAGCACCTCCAGTGTTTGCCCGCCAATACTCAGTTGGACGCGTTGCGGGGCGGAAACGGTGGCTGTTGACGGCGTTGCGGTGGTCCCGTTGGCGGGACTTGGTGCTGGAGACGGCTGGGATGCAGCGTTTGGGCGAATCGGTGCGGCTGTTGCGGGCGCAGTTGGTTGTGGTCGCAGCGGGGGTTGCGCGGGCTGGGCCGGTGCTGATGCAACGGCTGGCGATGTCGGCGCTGCAGGTGTCGAAGCCGCGGATGATGGCGGCTGGGGCATGTTGCCGGACGTCGTGAGCGGTAAATTCTGAATCACCCGAGCGGTTACAGCCTGATCGATCTTGGGTAACAGGGCAGCCAGCTGCTGTAGTTGCGCCGCCTGCAGGCTGCTGGTTTGCACCCGGCTGGCTTGGCCACTGTCGCCGGCAACGGGCCGGGCGGCGCCGGTGTCGGTTGCAGCTTGGCGCTGCGGGCCGGGGTCCGTGCGAGTGGGCGCCGCTGCTGTGTTGCTTACCGTGCTGTTTGAGGGGCTGGT
This sequence comes from Motiliproteus sediminis, assembly GCF_017912535.1. Lineage (GTDB taxonomy): Bacteria > Pseudomonadota > Gammaproteobacteria > Pseudomonadales > Balneatricaceae > Motiliproteus > Motiliproteus sediminis. The sequence continues at coordinate 221,418 of NZ_JAERQK010000002.1, read as the reverse complement.
TGCCGGCGCGCGCGCGCCCGGCGGGGGAGTGCTCGGTGCAGCTGGCGGCGCGGTTCCTGCCGGAGTGGATGGCGCAGGGGCAGGATTGGCGGCATTCTGGGGGCTTTGAGCCGGTTGTGATTGCGCTTGGATCACCAGATTCTGGGCCCCGGTACGGGTCAGCTGTACCTGGGTTCCTGCGGGCAACGGCTTGGCCGACACCAGATCCAGTATTTGCCCTTGCAGCTGTACCCGAATGCGGTAAGCGGTGGCGGCTGCCTGACTCTGAGGGCTGGCCGCGGCACGATTCTCGGCGACGCCCGTACGGGTGTTTTCGCTGCTGGCGCTGGCCGCATTGGGCGTCTGGGCAGCCTGGTTTGAGTTGGCTGCCGGAGTCTGCGCGCGCACCGGCTGCGAAACCACACTCACGACCTGTGCGCTGCGGCTTTCGCCGATCTGCATCAACGCTTGCAGCCGATCGAAGCCGGTGGTCAGCTCGGCGCTCAGTTTTTGTACATTGGTGACGTTCAGTTGCTCGATCAAGAGGCCACTCCGGTGACCTGAAAGGCGGCGCGACCTGCCGGTTTCAGGGTTCTGTCACGGTCCAATTCCCCGTATAATGCGCTGATTTGCGGCACGAAGAAAGCGTAGCCATCTCCATTTGCGAATGCGAACAAGGGCCCCCGGTTTTGTCGACACCCCTGTTAGAGGCGAACAACCTGTTCTGCGAGCGAGACGAACGGGTGTTGTTCGAGCAGCTCAGCTTTACCTTGAATGCCGGTGAAATACTGCAGGTCGAAGGACCTAACGGCAGCGGCAAGACCACTTTGCTTCGGATTCTGGCGGGGCTCTCCACCGCATTTGAAGGGGAGTTGAGCTGGAAGGGCGAGCCGATGAGTGATGTGCGCGACGACTTCCGTGCGTCCATGCTCTACTTCGGTCACTTGCCGGGGGTCAAGGCAACGCTCACCGCCGAAGAGAACCTGCGCTGGTACTGCGCGGTGCATCCATTGACCCGGATCGAAGGTGTTCACGAAGCCCTCGCCAAGGTGGGGCTGCGTGGTTATGAGGATGTTCCCTGCCACTCGTTGTCTGCGGGCCAGAATCGCCGGGTCAGCTTGGCACGGTTGTACTTCAGTGAAGCGCCCCTGTGGGTGCTGGATGAACCCTTTACTGCCATTGACAAGCGCGGCGTCGCTGAAAAAGAAGCGTTGATCGCGGCGCATGCCGCCAAGGGCGGCAGTGTGATTCTCACCACTCACCACGAGCTCGCTATTCGGGATAACGTGCGCCAGCTCGCTCTGGGCGGGGAGATACCTAGATGAGCGAACCCAGCGTGGATATCTCCCTTACCCGAGTGTTCTGGATTACCCTCAGGCGCGACCTGCTGCTGGCTTACCGGCGCCGCAACGATCTGATCAGTCCGTTGATGTTTTTCCTGATGGTGGCGACGCTGTTCCCGTTGGGGGTCAGTCCCGAGCCTGAATTTCTGTCGCAAGTGGCAGCCGGAGTGGTCTGGGTGGCGGCCCTGTTGGCGACGTTGCTGTCGATGGATAGCCTGTTTCGTTCCGATTTTGATGATGGTTCGCTGGAGCAGATGTTACTCAGCCCACAGCCACTGGCGTTGCTGGTGCTGGCCAAGGTTGTCGCTCACTGGACTGTCAGCGGGTTGCCGTTGACGATTTTGGCGCCGCTGTTGGGAGTAATGTTGTATCTGCCGGGCGAAGGGATGTCGGCGCTGATTTTCAGTCTGCTGCTGGGAACTCCGACTCTCAGCCTCATCGGAGCCATTGGCGCCGCACTGACGGTCGGGTTGCGTAAGGGCGGGGTGTTGATCACCTTGCTGGTGCTGCCGCTCTATATCCCGGTGCTTATTTTTGGAACCGGGGCGGTACAGGCGGCGTCTACAGGTTTGCCCATCGGCGGCTATCTGGCGATACTCGGCGCTATACTGGCCTTGGGTGTGGTGTTAACCCCGTTGGCGGTGGCTGCGGGTCTTCGAATCAGTGTGAGCAATTAAGAGCGAATTCATGGCGAAATCTTGGAAAATGCCCAAGTGGTTCTATCAGCTGGGATCTCCCCGCTGGTGCTACGAGATAACCGGTAAACTGCTACCCGGTTTTGCGATTGTGGCCGCGCTGCTGCTGGTTGTCGGTGCCGTCTGGGGACTGGCGTTTGCGCCTGAAGACTATCAGCAAGGTAATAGTTTCCGCATCATCTACGTCCATGTGCCGTCGGCGGTACTGGCCCAGTCCTGCTACATGCTGATGGCGGTAGCGGGAGCGATCAGCCTGATCTGGAAGATGAAGGTGGCGGATATGGTGGCCAAAAGCTGCGCTCCGCTGGGCGCAACGCTGGCGGTTCTGGCACTGGCCACCGGCGCTATCTGGGGCAAGCCGACCTGGGGGACCTGGTGGGTATGGGATGCGCGCCTGACGTCGATGTTGATCCTGTTGTTCCTGTTTATTGGCGTCTATTCGCTGCATCATGCCATCGACAACGAGATCAACGCCGGTAAAGCCGGGGCGGTGCTATCGCTGGTCGGGGTGGTTAATATTCCCATCATCAAGTACTCGGTGGAGTGGTGGAACACCCTGCACCAGACGTCGACCTTCAAGGTTACTGAAAAGCCGGCGATGCCAGCGGATATGTGGATACCGCTGCTGATAATGGTGATCGGGTTCTACTGTTTCTTTGCGGTCAGTTTGATGTTGCGCACTCGGGCGGAGATTTTGGAGCGCGAAAAGCGCAGTGGTTGGGTCCGTGATCTGGTGGAGGCGCGCTGATGTATTTCGACAGTTTCTCTGACTTTATCGCCATGGGCGGCCATGGGCTCTATGTCTGGCTCTGCTACGGTATTGCCATCACAATTTTAAGTTTCAACATTATCAGCCCACTGCTGAAATCCCGGAACTTCTTCAATCAACAAGGTCGGCGCCTGCGTCGTGAACGGCAGATGGCCGAACAGGAGGGATCTCGCCCATGAAACAGCGTGTCAACCTGGTGCTGCAGACGCTGCTTCTGCTGACCCTCGGGCTGGGGTCAACGGTGGCGTCAGCGGCGATTGAAGCGTATGAGTTTCGTGACGAGGCGATGCGCGAACAGTTCAAGGTGCTGACAGCGGAGCTGCGCTGCCCCAAGTGTCAGAACCAGAATCTGGCTGATTCCAATGCGCCCATTGCCAAAGATATGCGGGAAAAGATCTACGAAATGGTCCAGCAGGGCGAATCGACTGAAAGCGTGGTCGAATTCATGGTGGCCCGCTATGGCGATTTTGTTAACTACCGTCCGCGCAATGACAGCAGCACCGCGTTGTTGTGGTACGGTCCGGTGGCGCTGCTGGTGATTGGTGGTCTGGTGGTGGTAGCGGTTAGCCGTAGCCGTAGTCGATCCAAATCCGGCGCGGTCAACAAAAGCGCCGTAGACCGCGAGCGGCTGCAAAAACTGTTGCACGACAACGACAAAGCTTAACCGCGCCGGCGAGCGGGCGCTGACTGATGGACGAAACGTGGCGGGTTAATTATGGAATGGCGTGATTGGCTGATCGTAGTCGGGATTTTGGTACTGATCGGTGTCGGCGCCGACGCTTTCCGTCGCATTCGTAACCGTAATCGTCTGCAACTCAAGATCGACGATAAGTTCAAGGATCTGCCCGAATACGGTAGCGACGATATCGGTGAGGTGCGGGTGGTGAAGGCCGACAGCGGTCTCGCACCGAAGGAGCACCGTGAGCCATCATTCAATGACGATGACCTGCTGGGCGCAGTCAATGCGTCTGCCGACCGCGCAGAGCCATCGCTCCATGAACCCCGGAGCGCCGCCACCGCGGAGGACGATGTCGATATTCTGCTGTCGGGAAGCCTGCAAGGCGTGGGTGAAGGCGCCGGCGCCTATCTGGGTGACGCGCGCAGTCGTGCCGCCGCAAGTGATGCGACCGGGCCCACTGCGCCGCGGGATGAGCCCGAGTCTGACCCTGTCAGTCCGGGGACGGCTACCGCTGCGGATCAGGCTCGCCCTCTGTCGGAAATCGCCCATGAAGCTGACGATTTCGGTGATGATGACGGCGTTCTGGGGCCTGCCCGCGTCATCAGCGCTGATGACGACTCCCGGCATCAGCCGTGCGCTGACGATGCCGTTGCTGACCTTGAGCTCGCCCCGGAGGCGTTAGCCTCGTCGGTCCCAACCTCTGCCGATGCCGAGACCTGCGCCGAGGCTTCTTCTGCTGGCGCTGATCGTTCGGTTATAGCTGCCGATTCCGCTCTCGACGAATCGCAGTCGACCCTGGCTGATGATTCGTGCCGCAACCCTGACGGGTCTGCGACAGCGGAGCGTGAACCGGGCAGTGACGAGAGTACCAGCACCGCTGACGCGCCGGCTGTGCGGGCCGTGGTTCCGGCCGCGGACGGGGGGTTGGACCTGAACCGTCCTATCCCTGAACTACTGGCCGAGCAGGCGCGAAAGTTGGCCGCTGATGCTTCGGCTGAGGATACTGGGGCGGATGCGACGGACACTCTGTCTGTCGATACGGAGCTGGCGGCTGCCGAAATGCTGCCGGATGGCGATCTGGGGCCGGCGGTGGAGGTGGTTACGCCAGCGCCCTCCATACCGGGTGCCGAGGCAGACGCTGAGGCCGGAGCCAAGGCCGATCCTGGCGCTACCCCGCCAGTCAGCAAGCAATCCAAGCGCGAGCGCCGCCGTCGTCCGCGCCCTGAGGTGCAGACCAACTTCTTCGAACAGTTCCCGGATCTGGCTCCGGAGCCCCCGGCTGCCAGCGCTTCGACGCGCAAGAGCGGGGCGACGCGCACCGACAAGAGCAAGCCTAAGCGTGAGCCGGCGCCAGCACCGGATGAGGTATTGGTGATCACGGTAATGGCACGCTATGAGCCGTTCAGTGGCGCCATGTTGTTCAAGCTGGTGGAGGCCTGCGGGCTGACCTTCGGCAAGATGAGCATTTTCCACCGTCACGAGCAGGACAACGGCGAGGGCCCGGTCCAGTTCAGCATGGTAAATGCAGTCCACCCCGGCACTTTTGAACCTGACGTGGCGAAGGACTTTACCACCCCCGGCGTGACCTTCTTCCTGACCATGTCAGAGCCCAGCAAGCTGATGGAAGCGTTTGATTGCATGCTCGCCACCGCCCAGTGCGTGGCGGATAATCTGGAGGGTGATCTGCGCGACGAACACCGCAGTAGTCTGCGTACCCAGACGATCGAGCATTATCGTCACAAAATCCGCGATTTCGAACGACGTCGTCTGGCCCGCCGGGCCTGAATCGACCCCATCCTAAGGACGCTTTCATGACCGAGCCGGCCCTTCGCCAGCAGATCGTGACCCTGCGCGAGCAGATAGACGAGCATAACTACCGCTACTACGTGCTGGATGAGCCCAGCGTACCGGATGCCGAATATGATCGCCTGATGGCGCAATTACGCCGGTTGGAACAGGCCCACCCGGAGCTGGTCAGTGCCGATTCTCCTACCCAGCGGGTGGGTGCGACCCCGTTGGCCGCGTTCGATTCGGTGGCGCACGAAGTGCCGATGCTGTCGCTGGACAACGCTTTCGATGCCGCTGATCTGCGTGATTTTGATCGCCGGGTGCATGAGCGTCTGGGGCTGGCTGCGGAGCAGCCCGTGATTTACGCCTGTGAACCCAAACTGGATGGCTCGGCGGTCAGTTTGCTTTACGAACAGGGTGTACTGGTGCGCGGTGCCACCCGCGGGGATGGCAGCACCGGTGAGGATATCACCCAAAACGTGCGCACCATCGACTCGATACCGCTCAAGCTGCGTGGCGGCGGTTGGCCGCAACGTCTGGAGGTCCGCGGCGAAATCTACATGCCCAAGGCCAGCTTCGAGGCGCTTAACGAGCGTGCTCGCGCCGAGGGCAGCAAAACCTTCGTCAACCCCCGTAATGCGGCGGCCGGCAGCTTGCGGCAATTGGATGCCCGGATTACCGCGTCGCGCAAGCTGGAGATGTGCGCCTACAGCGTGGGTCTGGCTGAGGGAGGAGGATTACCGCCAACCCATAGCGAAATTCTCTATCAACTGCAGCAGTGGGGCCTGCGGATCAACGCCGAAATGGCGGTGGTTGAGGGGGTTGAAGCCTGCCTTGATTACTACCAACGGCTCGGTGCAAAGCGCAATGAGTTGCCTTACGAGATTGACGGTATCGTGTTCAAGGTGGATGAGCTGGCGTTGCAGCAACGGCTGGGGTTTGTCTCCCGTGCGCCGCGCTGGGCGATTGCGCACAAGTTCCCGGCACAGGAGGAGATGACTGAACTGCTGGGAGTGGAGTTTCAGGTGGGCCGCACCGGTGCGGTGACCCCGGTTGCGCGGCTGAAGCCGGTGTTTGTCGGCGGCGTTACCGTCAGTAATGCCACCCTGCACAACATGGATGAGGTCGAACGCCTGGGCGTGATGATCGGCGACACCGTGATTATTCGCCGCGCCGGAGACGTTATCCCCCAGGTGGTCAGCGTGGTCGAGGCACGCCGTCCGGCGGATGCCTGTCCGGTTGAGCTGCCGCGCTCCTGCCCGGTGTGCGGCGCGGCGGTTGAACGGGCCGAAGGGGAAGCCGCAGCGCGCTGCAGTGGCGGGGTCAGCTGTGGCGCGCAGCGCAAGGAGGCTATCAAGCATTTCGCCTCGCGCAAGGCGCTGGATATTGACGGTCTGGGTGACCGGCTGGTAGAGCTGCTGGTGGATAAGGGGCTGGTGCAGAACCTGCCTGACCTGTTCTCGCTGCAGCACCCGCAGGTGGCGGGGCTGGAGCGGATGGGCGACAAGTCCGCAGACAATTTGCTGGCGGCGATCGAGGCCAGCAAAGCGACCACCTTGCCGCGCTTCCTCTACGCTTTGGGGATTCGCGAAGTCGGCGAGGCAACGGCACGCACGCTGGCGCAGCACTTCGGCGAGCTGGAGGCGATTCAGACGGCCGATGAGGGCGCGTTATTGGCGGTGCCCGATGTGGGGCCGGTGGTGGCACAGCACATCGCCGTGTTTTTCCAGCAGCCTCATAATCTGGAAGTGATCGCCGCGCTGAGAGCCGCTGGGGTACATTGGCCCGCCATCGAGGCGCCTGGCGCCGACACCCAGCCGCTGGCCGGCAAAACCTATGTGCTGACCGGAACGCTGGAGGTGATGAGCCGCAACGACGCCAAAGCGCGGTTACAGGAGTTGGGTGCCAAGGTAGCCGGCAGTGTCTCGGCCAAGACGGATTGCGTGGTGGCTGGTCCGGGCGCCGGCTCCAAGTTGAAAAAAGCCGAAGAGCTAGGCATTCCGGTGCTCGACGAGGCCGGGTTGTTGGCGCTGCTGGAGGGCTGATCATGGAGATTCCCTGGCGTGAGCTCAGTCCCGAGGCGCTCGATGGGCTGATTGAGGAGTTCGTTACCCGCGAAGGTACCGACTACGGCCACCAGGACTACAGCCTTGACGACAAGGTGGCCCAGGTGCGGCGGCAGCTGGAATGCGGTGAGGCGGTAATCCTGTTCGACAGTTATCTGCAGAGCTGCACCCTGGAGCGTCGCTCCGGATAGCCTCTGGGCACTTTCCCGACCCTCCGGGTTCGAAGTCTATAATCCCTTCATCATTGGCCTGCGGTCGCGCTGCGCTCCAGTCGCCCGTTATCGCTCCCCTGCAGGAGTCGCACCATGGAACATCTTGATCAGATTATCGCCACCATTGCGCTGACCATGGGGGTCGGTTGGGCTAGTGGCATCAACCTCTATGCCTGTCTGCTCACTCTGGGAGTGCTCTCCAACATGGGGCATATCCAGTTGCCACCGGGGCTGGAGGTGGTGGGCGACCCGCTGGTGATCATGGCGGCGGGGCTGATGTACGCGGTGGAGTTTTTTGCCGACAAGGTACCGGGAGTGGATACCGGTTGGGACACCTTGCACACTTTTGTGCGGATACCCGCCGGCGCAGCGCTGGCTGCGGGTGCGGTTGGCGACGTCAATATGGCGGTAGAGGTGGCCGCGGCACTGGTGGGTGGTAGCTTGGCAGCGGGTTCACATGCGCTCAAGGCGGGGGGGCGGGTGATGATCAACACCTCGCCGGAACCGGTTACTAACTGGACCGCATCAGTGAGTGAAGATGTGGCGGTATTTGCCGGTGTCTGGGCTGCGCTGAATCACCCCTACTGGTTTCTGGCGGCGTTGGTGCTCTTCCTGATACTGCTGGCGTGGCTGTTGCCCAAGGTGCTGCGTGGTATCAAGCGGGTGTTTGGCTTTCTGTGGCGCTTGTTTGGTGGTGATAAAGAGGCTGCGCAGTCAGCGCCCCGGCAGCTTCCTCCCGGCAGTTAGGCCCAGTTTTCGAAGTCTGGATCGTTGCCGATCAGGTGGAGCAGGTCGCTGCGGGTGACGATGCCGACCAGCTCTCCGGCATCCGATAGAACCGGCACCGCGTTGGTGTGTTTTTCCAGCAGCACCAGAGCCACCAGCCGTGCTTCGGTGTCCGGTGTGGCCACGATCAGCTGGGTCTGGTAACAGCCCTCAATGTCGGCTGCGTTGGAGACCGGCCCGGTTTGCGCCAGTGGGCTGGTGCGGGTCAGCAGGTCCCGGTCTGACAGTAACCCGAACAGCATGCCGTCGTCGTTGACCACCGCCAGTTGGTGTACCCGGTGCTCCTGCATCTGTGCCCAGGCCTCGTCGAGGCTCACCCCTTGCTTGATGGTGTAAACCGGGGCGGTCATCACCTTGGCGACGGTAATTCGCCGGCGGGTCTGGCCTGGTTCGGTCAGTTTGGCGGTCTGGTTGTAGGCCTGGCGAGCCTGGCGAGCGACGGGAGTCTCATGGCCGCTGGGGCGGTTGTCGTAATCCGGCGCGTTTACCCGGCGGTCATTGGGTGGCAGGGTGCGTGCGCGCTGCAGCTGCGTCATACCCTCGACACCGCGGCGAGAAAATTTCACCGGCGTCTGAATCCGATAACCGTGGTCGACTATGACGAGCGCCATGCTGTATGTCCCGATAACCTGTTGCTTAAGTGGTTATCCCCTATATCGCCCGTCTTTTCAAATCCTTGATCAGAAAACGGGCCGGGTGCAGGTAGGGGATGAGCTCCTGTTCCAGGGGTAGAGGTGTTGCGGTGATCTGTGCGGCGACCAGCTCGCCGCACAGCGGGGCGGTCACCAGCCCTTTAGATCCATGGCCCAGGTTGACATAGAGCCCCTCCAGTAGCGGAGGGGCTTGCTCCGGTTCAGATTTGGCGTCGTGCCGCAGGGCAGCGTAAGCGGCGGTAAAAGCGTCGGTGGCAGCGACCGGACCGGCCAGCGGCAAGTAGTCGGGGGTGGCGCAGCGAAAGCCGGTACGCCCCTCCAGGCGGGTTTGTTGGCGCAGTGCCATGCCCAGCGCAGGACTGAGTTCACTCAAGTGATCGAGGTTGTGCTGGTGGTCGGCTTCCAGCAGCTCGGGAGTCTGCTGGTGCAGGGTGAAGGTGGCACCAAAACAGTAGCGACCTTGGTGGGGCGGGCTGACGTAGCCCTTGCCGCACAGCACCGTGTTCAGCGGGGGGGCGTTGGTGCTGTCACCAAAACTGACCTGACCGCGTATCGACTTCAAGGGCAGGCCTGACAGCGGGGTGAAGGCGCGGCTGCTGGCCGCGCAGGCGACTACTACGGCGGTTGCGCTGGTCAGCAACCCATGGTTGCGGTCGTACAGCTGCCACGTCGCATCGGCGCGCTCAAGGTGGGTTACTTCGGCGTTGAAGCAGGAGCTGATTCGTGGGTGTTCCAGCAGTCTGGCGCAGAGCTTGGCTGGCGCGATCCAGCCGCCGCTCGGAAACCATAACCCGCCGTGGTTCAGCTCGACGCCGGCCAACGCCGAGGCTTCCGCCTGGCCGACCCCGCGAACCAGCTGCTCGGGATAGTGACCGCTGTTAAGCAGCGTCTGCTGACGCTGCTGTTCGCGTTGCTCGGGCGGCAGCTGCAGTACCCCGCAAGGTTGCCAAATCTCCGGGTCAAGATGAAGAGATTGCAGGATCGACAGGGTAGCGGCATAGCCGGTGAGGTGAATGCGGCTCTGTGGTGTGGGCGCCGCCGGGAGTTTGACGTAGAGCACACCTTGCGGATTCCCAGAGCCCTCACTGCCGGGTGCGGGGCCGCGGTCAATCACCTCCACCGCGATGCCGCGCTCGGCCAGCGCTCGTGCGGTGCTGGCACCGGCGATACCAGCACCGATCACCACCACGCGTTGCGGCGGGATAACCGCAGGGGGCTGATACCAGCGGGCTTTGCGCGGTTGCGGCGGGGCGATGAATTCACCGTGAAGCATGTGGCGCTTGGGGCCAAACCCGGCCGCAATACGGGTTTCAAAGCCTGTGTTCTGTAGCTGCTTGCGGATACTGGATGCGGCGGTGAAGGTAGCCACCGTGGTGCCAGGCCGGCTGAGCCGACCCACCGCTGCGAACAGCTCCGGGGTCCAGATGTCAGGATTTCTGGTCGGTGTGAAACCATCCAGAAACCAGGCGTCGACCTGGCTGTCCTGCTGTTGGAAGTGGTGTTCGGCGTCACCAATCATCAGGGTAAGGACGACCCGGCCCTGATCAAAACTGAGACGATGATAGCCTGCGGTCGGCAGCGGGTAGGCGGTCAGTAGCTGTTGGCTTAGCTCATTCAGCGGCGGCCACAGGGCGAGGGCGCGTGCCAGGTCTCGCGGCGCCAGCGGGTACTTTTCCACCGACAGGTAGTCGAGTCGGGCGGCGGGTGGCGCGTGTTGGCGCCATTGCTGCCAGGTCGCGAGAAAGTTGAGCCCGGTACCGAAACCGGTTTCGGCAACGGTGAAGTGGCGCAGTCCGGGGTCGTGCCAGCGTTGTGGCAGGTTATTGTGTTGCAGGTAAACGTAGCGGGTTTCTTCCAGGCCGTCGCCGGGGGAGAAATATACATCGTCAAAGGTGCGCGAGCGCGGCAGTCCATCCGCGCTCCAGTCCAGTTCAGCGACGCGAGGAGGAGAATAGTGCGGTGTCATTCAGGCGATAACCACCCGGTCGCGACCACCTCCCTTGGCGGCGTACAGCGCGTCATCGACCCGTTTTAGCATCTGTTCGATGCTTTCGTCCTGGTTCAGTTCGGCCACGCCAATACTGGTAGTGAACTGCAGTGCTTCGCCGGCCGGTATTATCACCCGTTGTTGATGGCAGGCGCTGCGCAGGCGTTCGGCAATCTGGTGCGCCCCGCTCTTGGGGGTGCCGCTGAGGATCATCAGAAACTCTTCACCACCATAACGCCCGACCAGGTCCTCTTCACGGGACTGTGATACCAGCAGGCTGGCGAAGGTTTTGAGAACCTCGTCGCCAGCGGCATGGCCGTGGGTATCATTGATGCGTTTGAACTTGTCCAGATCCAGCAGCATCAGGCTAAGCGCAACGTCATGCTCCCTGCTATGCAGTACCTCCCGCTCCAGATAGGCGACAATCGAACGGCGGTTGGCAAGCCCGGTGAGAGGGTCGCGATGGGCCTGGCGGTAAAGACGCATCATCATGGTGAGCTGGGTCAGCGCGGCCCAGCCGGTGATCAGGGCCAGCAGCACCAGCAGCCAGATATCGTTGAGAGTCTGCAGTGTGGTCAGCTCTCCCTCGTAGGCTGCGGTGCCCAGATGGGTGGCGGTGATGAACAGTGCCAGCCACCCACCCTCCATGATCGTCAGCGGGAAGATAGCCCCCAGAGTTATGATCATGAAGGGGAAGAAGTGGTAACCCGGAGGGATGCCCGTGCCGCTGGCATTGAGATAAAGGTGGGCAACGGTGTGGAACAGCGAAGAGATCAGCACCAGCGCCGCCAGTTTAACCCGTGACAGGTGCAAGCTGTGACTCTCGCTTCGCCAGAAGGCCAGTCCCAGCAGGGCACCACCGGTGGCCAGGCGCAGCAGGGAGATAAAGAATAGCTCGCTGCCGCTCAGGTATAGGGTATCGATGGTTATCCAGGCGGGGATCAGCACGCCTAGCAGGAAGGCCAGGGTGCGCACGCGGTTGCTGATGGTCTGCGCCCGGGTGTGGCGAAAATGGCGAGAGTGGGAACGAGCCCGCAGGATGTCGTAGAAATACTCCTGCTTCAGCTGCTGCAGAAAGGCAGTTTTGTTACTGCTGGCGCGGTGTTGGCGTCGTCGCTCTCCGGTGTTGTCGACAGCAGTCACGACCACAGCGTCACCGCCGGGTGCTGGGCTCTGTGCTTCGCCGCTGTGGGCCTCACTCTGAATGTTCAAACTATGCGCTCGCCAATGGGGCGTTGCCTGTAGCAACAGCTGGAATTGTTATTGATCTTGTTTGGCGGGTAATTTTGCAGCAACTGGCGGCGATAAGCCAGCGCCATGAAGCGAACGTCTTGGAAAAATAAACCGAAGCGCGCGTGGCGCTTCGGTTTAGTGGCTTAAGTGCGGAACTGGGCAACCAGCTGTTGCAACCGTGACGATGCATGGTTGAGTTCGCTGGACGCCCCGGACATCTGGATGCAGCCGGCAGCCAGCTCGATCGCCGCATCCTTGACCGAGTCAATGCTGCGGTTGATCTCCTCGGCCACGGCGCTTTGCTCCTCCGCGGCGCTGGCGATCTGGGTGTTGGCCAGCGAAATTTCGTCGGTCGAGCCTTTGATGGCATGCAGGGCATCACCGGCACGATGGATCTGATCCACGCTGGCCTGGGCTTGCTCGGAGCTGCTGTTCATCACCGTTACCGCGGCACGTGTTCCCTGCTGCAAGCGCTCGATCATGGCCTGGATCTCCTGGGTCGAAGCTTGGGTGCGGGCTGCAAGATTGCGCACCTCGTCTGCGACCACGGCAAATCCGCGCCCTTGTTCGCCGGCACGGGCGGCTTCAATCGCCGCGTTCAGTGCCAGTAGGTTGGTCTGTTCGGCAATGCCGCGAATGACATCCAGAATGGAGCTGATATTCTCTACGTCACCGGCCAGTTCGCCGATGGAGGACGAAGCCCGGGATACCTCGTCGGCCAAGGCGCTGACCATTTGCATCGAGGCTTCGACCACGGCCACGCCTTCGTCAGCCACCTGTTGCGTGCGGTGCGCGGCGCTGTCGGCGCTCTGCGCGCTCTGGGCTACGTCGGCCGAAGCTGTTGTCATCTCGTTGATGGCGGTCGCAGACTGCTCCATCTCCTGTTTTTGCAGGTCGGAATGGTTGCGGGTCTGTTCCGATACCGTGGAGATATGCTGGCTCGACAGGGCTACCTCCTTGGCGCTGGCGTCGATCTGCAGAACCTGTTCGCGCAGTTTTATCACCAGGTTTTGCAGTGCCGTAGCCATGGCGCGGGTGTCACGCAGGCCTTCGGCGGCGACGTCGCGGGTCAGGTCACCGTTGGCGCAGTGCTGCATCTCCGCTTCGATGTGGGCCATCGGGCGGAATACCTGTCGCTGCAGCAGCAGTATCGCCAGAGAGACCGAAACGATGATAATGGCGAGCATGATGCCGATACCCATCAGCTCGTTACTGCGAGCTGTGGCCATAAACGCGGCGTTATTTTCCAGCGCGGCCAGATGAATGCCATTGGCGCCGTTGTCGCCCACCAGTTCGTAGGTCACTTCAAAGGATTCACCCGCTGCCAGAATGCTGTCCCAGGCTTCGCTGCGGAAGCGTTCCTCGCCGGACTGGGTGGTCAGGCGGATCGGCGCATGCATCAGCTCTTCAACCTTGGCGAGGTTGTGATCAGGCTTGAGGACAACCTCGACATAGCCAGCCAGGCGCAGTCCGCCGGTGGGGACCAGGGCGCTGTAGTAGCTGTCGCCGTTCTGTGCCCAGTGGTGCAGAATCAGTTTCATCCGATCACCGCCTTCGCGGCTACTGAGTTCGCTGGCCATCTGCGGCGGCAGTGCTTTTGCCAGCCCCTGCTCCCCTTCGCTGGACTGGCCAATAAAACGGCCCTGTTTGTCGTAAGCGCGGACTTTGGCCAGCTCGACCACGCTGCCAGTGACGTAATGCTGGGCGTAGTAGTTGTCCAGCAGGGCAGGCAGTGCGCTGGAGTCGCCTTTTTTAACCGCGTTGCGAACATCTTTGTTCTTGGCGATAACAGCGCCCATCTCTTGGGCCAGTTCGCTCACCTGCAGCATCACCTCTTCGGCGGCAACTTTCAGCACGCGCGACAGGGTGTTTTGTTGTGATTCCACCGCGGCATCGAAGGAGCGTTGGCCGAGGTATACCGAGGTCGCCATCGACAGCAGGCCGACAACGCACAAAAGTCCGATGGTGACGGACTTGATGGAGAAGTTCTTTAATTGCATATCAACCACCCGGCGTTATACGCGTTGAGGGTGTGCCTCCCTGCAGCCATCCGTGAAGAAGGGGCCGTGCCTGGCCCCTGTGAAGCATGAGAACGATGGGTCTGAGTTACATCTCGACCGGGTAGCCTTTCTCCTGCCACTCGGCGATGCCGCCACGGAACCAGAACAGGTTAGTGTAGCCGGCGGCTTTGGCTTTGCTCGCTGCGTCGGCACTGCGGCCGCACTTGACGCCGTTGCAGTAGAATACGACCGGGGTGTTCTTGCTGGGTACGGCGGCTGCCAGGGAGTCAGCGGTCACGTCGTCATTCTTGATTCGAACAACGTCCGGGATGTGGCCCTTGTCGTAATCACCCTGGCCGCGGGCATCGATGATTACCAGATCGTCCAGCTGGTCTACCAGATCCAGCAGCTCTTCTGCACTGATGGTTTTGGCCGCGTCGATAGTTTCCGGTTGCAGTTCGGCCGCTTGGGCGGTTGCGAAGGTGAACAGGGCTACAAGGGCAAAGAGGGGGGAGAACAGCTTCTTCATGATACATCGCTCCTGATGTTTATTTGATCAATAGCGATGCATTCTATGCGGAATAGCGAAATAAGAATTTGACCTAAGACAATAGTTGTCCTTTTTGTCCGGTCTTTAAATAAGTGGGCGGTGGTGGCGTGGGTGTCGGCAATGGCTTACCGGCAGAGGCAAGAAGATGGCCGAGGGGGCGGAGCCCCCGGCGGGAGTTAGCGCTGCATCAGTGCGCGTGGCGAAAGAGGTCGCTGTGATCGAAGCGGATGATGCGAAGCTTGAACAGGCGCTTGGTCGCACGCCCCAATTGGGCAACAAGTTCACGCATCGCTTCGGCGCGGGCCAGTTCGCCTTGGCGCTGGTAGAAGGCCAGATCGATAGTGCCGGCTTCGGTCAGTTTCAGTTGTTCGATAGACATGATTTGCTCCTAATTTTTCTCAACGGTTAGTCGGCAGTTGGCTCAGGCTTTAATACTGTTGCTCAAACTGTCGATTGCTGTTGCGCCCTTGTTGGCGCTGTTTCGTTGTTGTTGGAGGGCATGTTAGGATCTGCAATGGATTCAAGCAAACGATGCTTTTTCAGTCGAATGATTAGAAAAACTCAACAAAGAGGGTTTTATGCGCCGCCTACCTCCGCTGAACGCCCTGCGCGCATTTGAAGTGGCTGCCCGTCACGGTAGTTTTAATGCGGCGGCGGAAGAACTGTTCGTTACGCCATCGGCGATCAGTCACCAGATCAAATCGCTGGAGCAGTTTCTGGATCTCAAGCTGTTTCGGCGCAACAAGCGCCGGGTGGAACTGACTCCCAGTGGGGAAAAGTATCTCGCGCCGATTCAGCATGCGCTGGACGAGATCGATGCGGCCACCCGTCGCCTGCTTGCCAACCCCAACGCCGGTGCGGTCACCTTGAGTGTGGCGCCGGCGTTCCTGACCCGCTGGCTGATGCCGCGTCTGGGGCAGTTTCAGGAGCAGTTTCCCGACGTCGAACTGCGTCTGAGCGCGTCGATGGGGAACGTTGACTTCAACAGCAGCGATATCGACCTGGCGGTACGCTTCGGTCGCGGTGACTGGCCTGGTCTGGAGGCCCATTTTCTTCTCGGGATGTCGGTGGTGCCGGTGTGCAGTCCGCGGCTGCAGAACGGCAAGAACCCGCTGCGCAAGCCCGCCGATATGCGCAGCCATACCCTGATTCATGTCAGCACCCGCATGGATGAGTGGCGTGCCTGGCTGCGGTCTGCCGGCATCGATGAGGCCGGCTTTGGCAAGGATCTGCGCTTTTCCAGCACCTCGCTGGCCACCGGTGCCGCGGTCGAGGGGCTGGGGATCGCGCTGGCTGACCGCCACTTGGTCACTAAAGAGTTGAAGCAGGGCGAGTTGGTGGTGCCCTTTGATATATCCCTTGATACCCATTCCGCCTTCTATCTGGTATGGCCTGAAGATCAACCGCTTAGCTACAGTGCTACGGTTTTTCGGGACTGGATCATTGACGCTCTGCAGCAGGCTGACGAACGGGTATAGCGCCTTGCCAGATGTCGTTGACCGCTGATTGATGGTTGCCAGCGGGAACTGACGCGCCATAATGAACTCTATTGTGCGTTGCACAAATGCGAGGTCTGTGGCGATGAGAAAGACTCCGATTTCCCTTGCGCTGCAAGGCGGTGGTGCCCATGGGGCCTTTACCTGGGGGGTGCTGGATCGTCTGCTGGACGAGCCCGGTTTTGATCCGTGTGCGATCAGCGGCTGCAGTGCCGGGGCGATGAACGCGGTGGTGCTGGCGCATGGCTGGCAACAGGGAGGCGCCAGTGCGGCGCAGCTGGCTCTGCGGCAGTTCTGGGAGGCGGTGTCGCAGGAGTCGCCGCTGGCCTGGCTTGCCGTGCCCGGCTCTTCAGCCTTGGCCGACAAAGTCAGTTTCTCCTGGCATCAGATGCTGGCGCAAACGCTGTCGCGGACCGCGGTAGCCGATCTCAGCCCACTGGACGTCAACCCCCTGCGTCAACTATTACAGCAGCAGATCGATTTTGACCGCCTTCGGGCTCCGGACGCGTTGCGGCTTTTTATCTCCGCGACTGACGTTGCCAGTGGCCAATTGCGAGTGTTCCGGAACGCGGATCTCAGTCTCGACGCACTGCTCGCCTCGGCCTGTTTGCCGACCTTGCATCGCACCGTTGAGGTTGATGGACGCGCGTACTGGGACGGTGGCTTCTCCGCCAATCCAGCCATCCACCCGCTGGTCTACGAGGCCGCGCCGGCCGATATCCTGCTGGTGTTGCTGCAGCCGTCGGAACGTCATCCGTTGCCCCGCAGCGCCAGCGAGATTGCCGACCGAACCGCGGAGCTGGGTTTTGGCAGTAACCTGTTGCGCGAACTGCGTGCCATTACGCTGGCGCGTCAGTATGCCGGCCGCTGGCGCTGGTGGGGTGGTCGGCTGGAGCGGCGGTTAAAGCGGTTGCGCTTCCACCTGCTCGAACCCGATGAGTTGCTGGCCGAGTTGCCACGTGCGAGCAAGTACGACACCCGCTCCGCGTTCTTGCAGCGCCTGTTTCAGGCGGGGCGGGAGCAAGCCGGGCAGTGGCTGGAGGCCAACGGCAACGCCGTGGGGCGGCGGGCCAGTGTCGATCTGGAGCGCCTCTATGGTGAGCCGTTAGAGCTGGTCGAAGGTTGACGCGGCCAGTTGTACCCGGGCGTCGATATCGGGGTTGGGTTGCAGCGCTTCGACGTGACGCAGACGTGGTAGCAGGCCGCGTTGGTTGGCGATCTGGATCGCCAGCCCCGGGCGGGCGTTAAGCTCCAGAATTAGCGGTCCCAGCTGGCTGTCGAGCACCACGTCACAACCGATATAGCCCAACCCGGTCAGCTCGTAGCAGCGTGCCGTCAGTTGCAAGATGGTTTCCCAATGGGGGATCTGCAGATCACCAAATGGTTCGTTGGTGTCGGGGTGTAGTGATACCAGATCGCCATTTTGCACCGCGCTACGGGCTTTGCCGTCGCGGACCGCCAGGCCGACGCCGACCGCGCCTTGGTGCAGGTTGGCCTTGCCGTCGGATTCGGCGGTAGAACAGCGCAGCATCGCCATCACTGGGTAACCCTGGAATACGATCACGCGGATGTCCGGTACCCCCTGATAGCTGTAGCGCGCCAGTCCCGGATCGAACTGAATCAACGACTCGATCAGGGCTACGTCCGGCTTGCCCCCCAGGCTGTAAAGCCCACTGAGGATGTTGCTGATGTCGCGCTTGAGGTCCTGCAGGCTCAGCTTGCTGCCGCTGGCCTTGTAAAAATCGTTACCCTCGCGCCGGGTGATCACCAGAATCCCTTTGCCTGCGCTGCCGCGTGCCGGCTTGATCACGAACTTTGTCCGCTCGCCCAGTATCTGCTCCAGCTGGTTTACTTCGAACGGTGTTTTGACTGATCCGATCAGCTCCGGCACTGCGATGTCGGCGGCCAGGGCTGCCTGCTTGGTCAGGAGCTTGTTGTCCACCAGTGGATAGAGGCGACGTTTGTTGTAGCGGCTGATGAACTCTAGGTTGCGACAGTTCATGCTCAGCAAGCCAAAGTTATCGAGCTGGACTTTGCTTGCGAATCCAATCATCCGCTGCGCCCCATAAAGCGGAACCGATAGAACTCACTAAGGCGGTAGCCGCTGTACTGACCGAGCAGCAGAATCAGGCCGGCTTCAATCAGCAGGATCTCGGGGAAGTTAAACGTCAGATGGGTCACGTAGCTGTTGGTCATCGCCAGATAGGCCACCATCGCTACCAGCAGGCTGCCGCCCCCCTGTATAAGCACCTCTTTGGCGCCGTCTTCCTCCCACAGGATCGACATCCGCTCGATGGTCCAGGCAATGATGATCATCGGGAAGAACGTGATCGCCAACACCTCGTCGAGACCCAGTTTGTAACTGATCACGCTGAAGCTGGCCATCAGAATGATCACCATGATCACTACCACCGAGATCCGCGCCACCAGCAGCAGGTTGATGCGGCTGAGATAAGAGCGCAGCCATAGGCCGACGCCGACGATGGTCAGAAAGGTGATCAGCCCGGTGGCGAGGTTGGTTTCGATGAACGCCAGCGCGATCAGCACCGGCATAAAGGTGCCGGAGGTGCGCAGCCCCACCAGAATACGAAAGATCGCTACCAGCAGAATGCCGATCGGCACCAGCAGGATCGATTTGAACGCGTTCTGTTTTTCCACCGGCAGGGTGAAAATGCTGAAATCCAGTAGCGGCGCGTGCAGGCGGTTGGGGCTCTGCATCGCCACCGCTTTGGCAGAGAGGCGATTACTATTCATGGAGAAGCGGACCAGCGAGTTGCTACCGCCGCTGACCTCGAACAGTGAACTATCGCCGCGTTGCCACACCAGAAAGTTGCGCGGGTAGCCTTGGTTGGCGGTGGTGGGATCAAACGCGACCCAGCGGTCCTCGCTCCAGACCTCAAGCATGGTGTCGGGTGACAGGTTGCGACGGTCATCTTCGAGCATGATGCCACGGGTCAGGCGTGCGTGCTGTCCGGCGTGCGCCAGCAGCTGCTGCGCCAGTTGTGCGTTGCTGCTGTGTTGATAAGCGCGCCGGAGAAAGTCGGCATCGACATCATCGGAGTTGAGTAGCAGCAGTATTTGCCGGGCCAGACTGGCGGGGTCGGCGGAGAGTTCGGTGGCACGACGGACCAGATTGCTGGCCACATCACGCTCGGCGTGCAGCCATTCCGGCAGATAGATGTCGTCCCCCTGTGGCGGCAGGTGGGGCAGCTCCAGCGGCTGGATCGCCGCGATCTGCAAGCGGTAATAGAGCTGCTGCTCACCGTTGCCCTGACGCTTGGTCCACAACGCGCGGCGCTGATCGGTGGCCGTGCCGACGATATCGAAGCCGAAGCCGGAGGAGCTGAATGACTCCGACAGCAGTTCATAACCGGCGGCGATGTCGGGCAGCCCCAGGCTGGCCTTGATGCTGCGATCGCCGTCGGCGTCGAAGCTTACTTCTGCTTCAATGGTCCAGACGGTATCGAGCTGCCCCGGGGTCAGGGGAAAACCCAGCACCTGCTGCTTGTAAACAGTCAGGCTCGCTCCCAGCAGAATAAAGATGAATGCAAACAGATAAACCTGGGCGCGGGAGTTCATCGCTCAGACTCGTCTGACTGGTGGTAGCGGTAACTGACATCAACCGCGTAGGTGTCACGCAACAGGTTGCGCCCTATCAGCAGGTTGTATTCGAACTCGGAACGATCTGTCAGGCTGACCTCTACCGCCCGGGTAATGCCGGCCAGCGATAGCTGCAGCTTGACCACAAAGCGCTGCTGGCTTTCATCGCCGTGGCGTTTGATCAAGACGGTGCGCTCCAGACGGCGCTCCAGGGCATGGCTCCGCTGCTGATCATCCAGCAGTTCAAAGCGTACCCATTTGCGGCCGTCACGTTCAAACGGCTCGATGTTGACGGCGTTGATGCTGGTGGTGGTGGCGCCGGTATCGATGCGGGCGTTGAGGGTGATGCCGGGGGGTGAAACCTCAACCCGTTCGATCTCGCCGATCACCGGTTTGTTGTGCTGCCCGGCAGGCGGTGGCGGGCAGGTGGGGGGATCGATCGCCGGGCACGCGGCAGAGCTGGTTGTATCGGGCAAAGAGTGGGCCCGGGGTGATTGCGCGCCGTCGTCCGTCGCTGTCGAGCCAGTGTTTGGTTGGGTGGCGAAGCTACTGCAGCCGTTCAGGGAGGCGACAATAATCAGCCCGAGCAGCTGCCGTGTGATGGGGAGCATGGCAAAGAGGTCCTAGATGATGTGAGCAGGAGCGTATTGGCTGGGTAATTGAAACGTATCGTCGCGGATAGTTCCCTTTGTCCTGAACCGAATTGTCCGGACCCTCGTCATCGCTGCACAAACGCGCTATTCTTTCCGGCCCGCTGGCGCGTGCAGCGGCGCGCTTTACCGCGATAACGACAGCTCTGACAAGCAGGACCGTAGCCCATGCTACTGATGATCGATAACTACGATTCCTTCACCTATAACGTGGTGCAGTATTTCGGTGAACTGGGCGCCGAGGTTAAGGTGGTGCGCAACGACGAGATCACTATCGACCAGATCGAAACGCTCAAACCGGACCATCTGGTGATCTCCCCCGGTCCCTGTACCCCCAACGAAGCCGGCGTGTCGGTGGCAGCGATCGAACATTTTGCCGGCAAACTGCCGATTCTGGGTATCTGTCTGGGCCATCAGAGCATCGGCCAGGCCTTTGGTGGCAAGATCGTGCGCGCCGGCCAGGTGATGCACGGCAAGGTCTCCAAGGTGTACCACCATAATCGTGGCGTCTTCGCCGGGCTGGCCAATCCGCTCGAAGCGACCCGCTATCATTCGCTGGTGATCGAGCAGGCCAGCCTGCCGGATTGTCTCGAAGTGACTGCCTGGACCGAGACCGCCGATGGTACGATCGAAGAGATCATGGGTGTCCGCCATAAAACGCTGGAGATCGAGGGGGTGCAGTTTCACCCCGAGTCGATCCTGACCCAGCAGGGCCACGAGTTGCTGGCCAATTTCCTTAAGCGCTAGGGAGCAGACGATGACGATTCAGCAAGCGATTGCCAAAGTGGTTGAGCGACTGGACCTCAGCCGTGACGAGATGGCCGATGTGATGCGGCAGATCATGACCGGGCAGTGCACCGACGCCCAGATCGCCGCGATGCTGATTGCGCTGCGGATGAAGAGCGAATCGGTGGACGAGATTGCCGGTGCCGCTGAAGTGATGCGCGAACTGGCCACTCCGGTCAGCGTCAACTGCGCACCGCTGGTGGATATCGTTGGTACCGGCGGCGACGGTGCCAACCTGTTCAACGTCTCCAGCGCCGCGACCTTTGTTACCGCCGCCGCCGGTGCCCATGTGGCCAAGCACGGTAATCGTGCGGTCTCTTCCAGCAGCGGCAGCGCCGACCTGTTGGAAAAGGCCGGCATCAATCTGATGCTGACTGCCGAGCAGGTGGCGCGCTGTATCGAGGAGGTCGGCGTCGGCTTTATGTTTGCCCCCTCCCATCACAGCGCCATGAAACACGCTATCGGTCCACGCAAGGAGTTGGGGCTGCGCACGATCTTTAACATCCTCGGGCCGATGACTAATCCGGCCGGGGTCAAGCGTCAGGTGATCGGGGTGTTCAATCAAGCGCTTTGCCGCCCGATCGCCGAGGTGCTCAACAAGCTCGGCTCCGAACACATTATGGTGGTGCACGCTGCCGATGGCCTGGACGAGATAAGTCTGGCGTCACCGACCCACGTAGCTGAGCTGAAAAACGGTGAAGTCAGTGAATACCAACTGACCCCGGAGCAGGTTGGTATCGAAAGCCAGAGCCTGAGTGGGCTGACGGTCGAGGGTTCGGAGCAGTCGCTGGCGCTGATCAAGGCCGCCTTTGCCGGCAGCGATGAACCGGCGGCGCGCAAGGCTGCGGATATGATCGCCCTTAACGCCGGTGCGGCGATCTATGTGGCCGGTGTTACCGATACGTTGGAAGCCGGTGTCGCCAAAGCCCAAGCGGCGCTGGCCGATGGTTCTGCCGCGGCCAAACTGGACGCGCTGGCCAGCTTCTCCCAAACCTTCAGCGCCTGAATCGAGTTAGGAAGTTTGTCATGAGTACACCGACGGTACTGAACACCATTGTCGAGCGGAAACGCGAAGAGGTGGCCGAACGCCGCGGTCGCGTATCGATCCATAGTCTCAAGGAGCAGATCGATGCCAACCGCTACAACGAGATGGCCCCGCGCGGTTTCACCGCGGCGATCCAGCGCAGCATCGCCGAAGGGCGCGCCGCGGTCATCGCCGAGGCCAAGAAGGCCTCACCCAGCAAGGGGGTGATTCGGGAGGACTTTGATCCCGCCGCGATTGCTGCCAGCTACGAACAGGGCGGTGCCAGTTGCTTGTCGGTGCTTACTGATATCGACTTTTTCCAGGGCAGTGACGCTTATCTGCAGCAGGCGCGCGCCGCTTGTTCGCTGCCGGTGATCCGCAAGGATTTCATCATCGATCCTTACCAGATCTACGAAGCACGGGCGCTGGGTGCGGACTGCGTGCTGCTGATCGCGGCGGTGCTCAAGGATGAAATGATGCATGAGCTGCACGATCTGGCGCGCAACCTGCGGATGGACGTGCTGGTGGAGGTCCACGACCGGGCCGAGCTGGAGCGGGCGTTGACCCTGACCACACCGCTGATCGGTATCAATAACCGTAATCTGCACACCTTTGAGGTCAGCCTCGATCACACCTATCAGCTACTGGAACTGATTCCCGCTGACCGGATCGTGGTTACCGAAAGTGGCATTCAGACCCGTGACGACGTGGCCGCCATGCGCGCTCGTAACGTCAACACCTTCCTGGTGGGTGAGGCCTTCATGCGCGCCGAGGAGCCGGGCCAGCAACTCCGGGCGCTGTTCGAATAGCACCGCGGGAACGGCCCCGCGTTATCCTTACTGATTGAATCGTAGCGAGAAGCAGCATCATGGAAGTCAAAGTACAGTGGGGCGGAAACGCCAAGTTTGTCGGTACCAGTGGCAGCGGTCATGAGGTGGTAATGGACGGCCCGCCCGATCACGGCGGTGAAAACCTGGGGCCGCGGCCGATGGAGATGCTGTTGCTGGGCTTGGGCGGCTGCACCAGCTTTGACGTCATGAGTATTCTCAAGAAAACCCGTCAGGATGTGACCGACTGCGAGGCCCGCATCAGTGCCGAGCGCGCCGATGCGGTACCCGCGGTGTTTACCAAGATCCATGTTCACTTCGTGGTCAGCGGTCGTAACCTCAAGGAAGCCCATGTGAAACGGGCTGTGGCTTTATCGGCGGAGCAGTACTGTTCGGCGTCGATCATGCTGGAAAAAGGGGGCGTCGAAGTCACCCACGATTATGAGATCGTCGAGGTCGCGTAAGCTCTTCCCCAAGGCAGGCGCTGCAAGTGGGCTGTATCCTGCCGCCGCAGCGCAGCAACCAGCCGCTGCTGTTGCGCCGCGCGTGCCCTGTCTGCATCCTGCTGCTGTTCAATGGCTGCCAGTCGCTGCTGGTAATCGGTGTCGAAGCCGAGCGCTTCCCCTCCCGCCCGCATCAGTGCCAGATACCAGTCAAAGGGCCTCAGGTCGGCATCGATGAGATGCGTCTCTGCGCGATAGGTGATGGCATCCATCGGGGGCTGGCGGGCGAGTTCGACCCGCAGAAACGCACGTCGATAACCCCCTTCGAATTGGTCCAACTGCTGTAACTGTTCGCTGCTGAGCTGATACAGCGCGGCGTAGGCGTGGATGGTCGGGTCGGCCTCGATCAGATCGCACTTGGCGGAATTGTCGCGGCCACGCTTGTGAAAGCAGATGGTAAAACCCTCCAGGCGCAGCCGCGCCAGAGGGATAACCGCTCCCAGGCGGTGTTGCAGACGCAGGGGGTGCAGATTGGAACCGTAGGCAATGTAGTAGGGCATGCCTCAGCGTGACTGATCATGGTAGTGACGGTAGTAACCGCGCATCAACCAACCGCCAAGACCCGCGCCAAAGAACATGATCGCCGCGGCCAGTGTCAGCGGCAGTGCCTGTTCGCCGTCATAGCGCAGATAGAGCATCAGGCAGGCTAAACCGGCAAACAGATAGAGAAACGGGGCTGCTTCGTAGAGCGGGCGCGGCAGTCGCCGGCGAGCCTTGGGGCGACGCTGCAGACGGGCGCGGTATTGGGCGCGCAGAATCCAGACATGGGCGCCGGCGATGAACAGCAGGATACCGGGAATCCACGCCAGCTTTGACTCGAGCAAAACGATCACCGCGCAGCCCGCGATGATGTAGGCGTAGGGCAAGCTTTCGTAGATCGGCCGGCTTAACATGGTGTGTGCTCCCTGAGCGTCGGGCGGCACTCCATGTGCCGCTCTTCACTAACCTGAATAGTAGCACTGCCGTTGGCGGGATATAAAAAAGGCCGCGAATCGCGGCCTTGTCGGTCAGACTGAATGTGGGGTTCAGCAGGCGACCAAACGGGGAGTCAGACGGTGAAAATCGCGGCGGATGATGCGCATCATCCAACTGCTCAGACCGGCGAACAGGAACATGGCGCTGGCAGCCAGGGTCATGGGCTGCAGCTGGGCTACCTCTACGTGGCTGTAGATCTGGCCGCAAACCAGACCTGCCAGCAGGTAAACAAAGGGGGCTGCTTCATACCAGGCGGACGGCAGACTAACGCGCTTGCGGGTAGTGGCGCGAGCGCAACGGGCGTTGGAGCGCATCAGCCATACCCGGGCCCCCCAGTAGTAGAGTGCGATACCGATCATCCAGGCAGGGGCGGCGTCTTGAGTAACCAACAGCAGACTGGCCAGAACAATGTAGGCGTAGGGCAGGGCTTCGTAAACGGTGCGATTCAGCATGATGGCTCCTTGCTCAACTCAGTATTGTTTCGTCTGGGTTAACTGAATGTTTGATGAAGCCTACAAGTAAAAGTGACAAAACGCACTAAGAAAAATGCGTATGTTTTGCTCGCTCGTCCAAAGATTGATCAAAGTCATTATTTGCGAGTCGGCTCGCTGTGCTACAGAGGGCTGTCTATCGGAGCGGCTGACTCTGGCGAGGCTGGCATTGGCCGGGCGGCCGATATGCGACGCATCCGGGCGTCGATCTGCCCGCCCGCCGCATTAGCAGCTCAACGCTGGAAGGGGTAGACGCTGCCCAGTTGCAAGATGCGGGTCAGCTCGTCGAGGGCGGTGCGGGACTCCATCAACAGCTGCGGATCGGCCAGCTCGTCCTCGTGCAGGCTGTCGCGGTAGTGGCGTTCGATCCACTGCTCGAGAGTGGCGTAAAGAGTGTCGTCCATCAGCGTGGCCTGATTGGTTGCCGCCAGCTCTTGCGGGTTCAGGACCACGCGCAGGCGCAGGCAAGCGGGGCCGCCGCCGTTGCTCATGCTCTGTTTGAGATCCAACACTTTGAGTTCACTGATCGGCGTGTCTGCCGCCAGCAGCTCGTTGAGGTAGCTCCACACCCGCTGATTTTGGCGGCACTCCTCCGGAAGCAGCAACATCATCCGCTGCTCATCAAGACTGATTAGCTGGCTGTTGAACAGATAACTGCTGACGGCGTCATCCACGCTGACCAAGCTGTCCGGTACCTCAATAAAATGAAAGTCACCGTCAAAGGCGTGTCGCAGGCGCCGTTCGACCCCGGCCTGATCAAGGAAGGCAAGCTGGTGGCAGAACTGGACGTTGCGGTTTCCGACCGCGATGACATCGTTGTGGAATACGCCCTGATCGATCACCGCCGGATTCTGCTGGGCGTAAATCACCTGCTCGCTGTTGAGTTTGTGGTTGCGTGCGATCGCCTGCGAGGCTTCCAGCGTTTGGCGAGCGGGGTAACGCTGTGGGCACGGTTTGCGATCATCGAAGGCGTGGCGCCCGTAGACGAACAGTTCCACGCCGGACTCTCCGTAATCGCGGCAGAAGCGGGTATGGTTGGCGGCACCTTCGTCACCGAAGTGTTCCACCCCCGGCAGCGCGCCGTGGTGAACAAAGTGGCGCGGATCCCTGAATACCGCTTGTAGTATTCGCCCGGTGGTTTCGTGCTCAATGGCGCGATGGAACTTGTTGGTCAGATTGGCCGGAGTGAAATGGACCCTGCGATCCAGCGTGTCGGCGCTGGGGGATACGGTAGCCGCGTTAGCGGTCCACATGCTGGAGGCGGAACAGCAGGCTGCCAACACCCGCGGTGCTTGCTGTCTGGCTTGTGCCAGTACCTGGGCGTCAGTGCCGGAGAATCCCAGTCGGCGCAGGGTATGAATATCCGGCCGCTCCTGTGGCGCGAGCACGCCCTGCACCAGTCCCATCTCATGCAGCGCCTTCATCTTCTGCAGCCCCTGTTTGGCCGCAAGGCGCGGATTGGAAGGCGCCGCCTGGTTGCGCTGGGAGGCAACGTTGCCGAATGAAAGCCCCGCATAGTTATGGGTTGGGCCGACCAGTCCGTCAAAGTTGGCTTCAAAGGCTTGCATGAAGGTTCTGCCTCGTGGAGCCGGATGCTGCCTTAGGGGCTGGCCTCCGGTTAGTGTTTTGCTGTCAGGTTAGTTGCAATTAAACCAGAACCTGCGCGCAGCAACTGTCGCCGATGCGACCCGGATTTTTGTGGCAGAGAGCGAGGACAAGCGGGGAGAGCGGTTTTAGCCGCGTTGCTGCGCCAGCGGCAGTGCGACGGGGGGGCAGAGCTGCCCCCCCGTCGCCGCGGGGATCAATCGAGCAGCTCTTTGGCCAGATCGGCGGGCTCTACCTCCAGGCCAGCCAGCTCTTCATTCCAGTTCGGCCCGGCGAGCACGTCATCTTTCACCATGCCGGTCAGCCAGCGGTCGGCAAAGACATCCAGTGTAATGCTCTGGGGTTCAAACTCGGCCCATTCGCCACTGCAGTGGGCACGCGCGTCGGCTTCGCTGGACCAGAACGGAATCACGTCGGTCTCTTCATACTCTTCCGAATCGCAAACCACCCAGCCTTCGCTGGTGGAGATGCCCCAGACCAGGCCTGAGGCCTTGATCTCGTCAATAAACAGGCGGTAGTTCGCTTGCGGGTCGTCAGTCAGATGACTCATGGGAATACTCTCATAAAGGGGGGAGGGGGGGCACAGGAAGCGGATGCCAGAGCCGGGTTACATTGCCGGCTACAGTAACAGATTCGCCTCCCAGTGATAAGCGGTAGCCCCTCACGGATGTTCGACTAAAGGCGAGTGCTTTGGGGCGGGCAAATCAGCGAACTTTTGATGCGGCGCAACATTTGGTGAGGCGGCCGGCGCCAGTGTGTTTGCGTTTGGGCAGAAGGGGGTTATATTGGCGCGCAAGTAAGGGTAAACCCTTATTTTTCTCTTATGTAATAGACCTCCAGCGAGGGTAGGCTGATGTATATCGAATGCAAACAGAATGATGGCTTTGAAGACCAACTGACGGAACAAGCGGTATATCGTATCAAGGAGCTGGGAGAAAACTCCTATCTGGTTGAAAATGATAGGCAGCAGGAGTGCTGGTACGGCCGTCAGCACTTTTCGCTCAGGCTCGACCAGGTTTGAGTTGGCGCCTGCCGGATCCGCGTCGGGGGAACGGACCTTTTCTGTTCCCCTCATCCATGCCCCCTTCATCTAGCCAACTTCGGCCTGTCTCTATCTACTGCCATAGCCAAGCGCGGTGATCGTCTCTTTGCTCCGCGGCCCCGGGCTGTCTGGGTTTTCTGTATATTAGAATATTTGTATTTAAAGGTTGATGCAGGTCAATTGACCGGCGCGCAGATCTGCTTGAATATCATTTTCTGATTTCCTCCTACCCGAAAGCGGCTTGCCGGGCGGGAAGAGGGGGAATGGTTACGCGGGGTTGTCATGTAGTAGGGACGCAGCCAGCGTGTTGTTTAACGTTGACGCAAGGAAGTTAACCATGTTGCAGAATATCAAGCTTAGAACTCTGCTGAGCCTTGGCTTTGGCGTTGTGGTGCTGATGCTACTGATCGTTTCGGGGTCGGCATTGAACGGCTTGAATACCGCCGATGAAGGCTTTACCGACTATCGGGGGTTGGCCCGTGACACCAACCTGGCAGGCGGCCTGCAAGCCAACCTGTTGATGGTGCGAATGAACGTAAAGGATTACTTGATCACCAAGAGTGAAAAAGATATCCAGCAGTATCAGGAGTACATGGACAGCACGAAAACCCTGATGGCGAACGCCAAAGAGGAGATCAGAAGTCCGGAGCGCGCAGCAAAGGTAGCTGAAGCTGATCGCCTGCTGCAGGAATATGACGCAGCGTTTCCCAAGGTGGTCGACCTGGTCAACAAGCGCAATGCCCAGGTCGAGACCGTTCTGAACGTTAAGGGTGTTGATGCGCGCAAGGCGCTGAGCCGTATTATCGACAGTGCGTACCAGGCCAAAGATCCGGAGGCCGTTTACTATGCCGGTAAAGCGCAGCAGCAGCTGCTGCTGGGCCGCCTCTACGTGGTCAAATACCTGCAAAGCAATGACCCGGCGGACTACGAGCGCGCGATGACCGAGCTTACCGCCAACCTGCAGCGTGATGTCGACGCGCTGGATGCCAATCTGCAAAATCCCCAGCGTCGCGCTTTTCTCGCGGATATGAAGCAGGCACGGGATCAGTACGTGCAGTCGCTCAGCCGGGTGTTCGAACTGATCAGCCAGCGCAACGAAGTGATTGACAATGTACTGGATGCCAAAGGCCCGCTGATCGCCGAGGCGCTTGAAGAGGTAAAACTGTCGGTCAAGGCCGAGCAGGATCTGCTGGGTCCCCGGGTTCAGCAAAGTAACGACAATACCCTTGCCGTGGTGATCTGGATATCCGTGGCGGCGGTGCTGGTGGCCATCGCTATCGTCGTGGTTATCGTTCGTGATGTGTTGCGAAAAGTTGGCGGTGAGCCCACCGAAATAGAAGCGATCGCCAAGTCCGTGGCGGCCGGCAATCTGGAAATCAACACCGACGGTCGCGACAAAACCGGCATTCTGGCCGCGTTGATTACCATGGTCGACCAACTGCGCAGTATCGTGGCCGACGTGCGTACCAACGCCGATGCCCTCGCCAGTGCCAGCGAAGAGGTCAGCGCAACCGCACAAAGCCTGAGCCAATCATCCAGCGAGCAGGCCGCCAGCGTAGAGGAAACCAGCGCCTCGGTTGAGCAGATCTCCAGTTCCATCAGCCAGAACGCGGAGAATGCGCGTCTGACGGACGATATGGCGACAAAATCAGCGGTTCAGGGCAAGGATGGCGGTGCAGCGGTGTCTGAAACGGTGCTGGCGATGCGCAACATCGCCGAGAAAATCGGCATCATTGAAGACATCGCTTACCAGACCAATCTGCTGGCGCTTAATGCCGCGATCGAGGCGGCGCGCGCCGGTGAACACGGTAAGGGCTTTGCGGTGGTTGCCGCAGAGGTGCGCAAGCTCGCAGAGCGCAGCCAGAAGTCGTCGCAAGAGATCAGTGAGCTGGCCAGCAGCAGCGTTCAGGTTGCCGAGCGCGCCGGTGCGCTGCTGGAAGAGATCGTACCCAGCATTACCAAAACGGCCGATCTGGTACAGGAGATCGCTGCCGCGTCTAACGAGCAAGCCGGTGGTGCGGGCCAGATCAGCAGTGCGATGACACAGATGGACCAGGTGACCCAGCAAACCGCTTCGGCTTCGGAGGAGCTCGCCGCCACCGCCGAAGAGATGAGTGGGCAGGCGCAACAGCTGCAGCAATTGATGGAGTACTTCAAGCTGAACAGCGGCCAGGCTGCCGCCGGCTCCAAGCCGAAAGCGGCGACGCTGAAAAAGCCCGTAGTCACCGCCGTGTCCAGCGGCAGTGATCTTGATCTCAAAGAGTTCGAGCGCTTCTAGGGAGTCGGTTATGGGAGAGTTAGCCAGTAGCCGTGCCCTTAGCGTCGAGCCGTCGCAGGGGGAGTGCGGGCAGTACCTGACCTTCTATCTTCAGGATGAGATGTTCGGTCTTAACATCACGCCGATTCGTGAAATATCGGAGTACGGCAAGGTCACCCCCGTTCCAATGGTGCCCAACTATGTGCGTGGGGTGGTTAATCTGCGCGGCAACGTAGTGCCGGTGATCGATCTGCCGGCCCGATTTGGCTGGCCGTCATCACCGCTCAACAAGCGCAGCTGCATCGTGATCGTTGAGCTCAGCACCGCGGATCGTGGGGCGATTGAACTCGGCATCGTCATCGATAGCGTGAGTGAAGTGCTCGACATTCCGGCGGAAAATATCGGCTCAGCACCCAGCTTCGGCGCCAAGGTCCGTACCGACTTTATTAGCGGTATGGGCAAGGTTGGAGACGACTTTATCGTGCTGTTGAACGCCGAAAAAGTGCTGTCTCTGGATGAGCTGTCGCAGCTGGAGCAAGTCGCCAAAACGGCCCCTTAGCCAGCGCTATCCCTGGGGCCGCTGTGTTCAGCGGCGCCCCGGGTTCCTTCTGTACCCCAGCGTCTATTGCCCGGATGCAACGGAGTAATCGCATATGGAATGCACGCTTCACGCCCAAACGACAGGCAACCTGCAACGGTTTGCCCTTAAAGGTGGCCTCACCATTTATGGTGCCGCCGATATTAAACAGGCTTTTATGAGGCAGTATGACCACCGTTGTCAGGTTCAGGTGTCACTGCGTGAGATCGATGAGATCGATAGTGCCGGATTGCAACTGCTGTACGCGTTTAAAGCCTTTGCCGCGACTAAAAACACCGACTTTTCCCTGACGGATCATAGCAGCGCCGTACTGGAGGCGATGGAATTGCTGGGCATGACCGCCTTGTTTGGTGATCCGGTGCTGATGCCGGCGCGGGCCGATCTGGCAGAAGGAGGGGAGGCATGAGCGACATTCTGGATCAGGCACATGACACCTTTATCAGCGAGTGCTTTGACCTGCTGGCGGAGATGGAGACAAACCTGCAGCAGCTGCAGGTCGAACCGGAAAACCCGGAACTGGTTCATGCCGTGTTTCGGGTTGCCCATACCATCAAAGGCTCAGCCGGACTCTTTGGCCAGGATGAGATCGTCAGCTTTACCCATGGAGTTGAGAACGCACTGGATCGGGTGCGCGACGGCCTGCTGACGATCAACGGCCGCATGATTGATCTGTTACTGGAGTGCCGGGATCACCTCGAACGCCTGATCGAGGGGATAAACCAGCCGCCGGATAGAGCGCTCGTAGACGATTCCCGGCGGCTGCTGGATCAGCTCAAACAGCTGTGCAGCAATGTGGATAAAGCGCAGCAGTCGCCCGCGGACGACCCAACGGCAGCCATCAGTGCTAAGCCGCCGGCGGAGTATACCGCCGACGTAGACCGTGAACAGGACCTCCGTGTGTCCAATTGCAACTGGCACATATCGCTGCATTTCGGTGTTGACGTCTTTCGCAATGGTATGGAACCGCTGTCGTTTATCCGCTATCTGGGCCAGTTGGGGCGGATAACCAGCATTCAGCCGGTCGTTGACCGGATCCCCTGTCTCGAACAGCTTGATCCGGAAAGCTGCTTCATCGGCTTTGAGATCGATTTTGATAGCGATACCGACAAACAGACGATCATGGACGTGTTCGAGTTTGTTGCCGATGACTCGCGCATCAGCATCCTACCCCCGCACAGCAAGCTGGCTGACTATGCCGAGTTGATCACACAGCTCAAACTGGAAAATGCCAACTACCGTATCGGCGAGCTGCTAACCAAGTCCGGCGCGCTCACCGAACGTGAATTGAATCAGGCGTTGGCGCAGCAGCAGTCTAAGGTCGCCAGCGAGGCACACCTTCCCCTGGGGCAAATTCTGGTGGAACAGGGCTCGATTGATCGCAGTACCCTGGGTGTGGCTCTCGCCAAACAGAAACGGGAAAAAGAGCGCCATCACCACGAAAGCAAATCGATTCGTGTTGATGCCGAGCGCCTGGATCAGTTGATCAATCTGGTCGGCGAACTGGTAATTGCCGGTGCGGGTACCCAACTGAAAGCTGAGCAGTTGGGCGATGAGGGCCTGCAGGAATCGGTATCGGTGGTGTCGCGTCTGGTTGAAGAGATCAGAGATCGTTCCCTCCGCCTGCGCATGGTGCATATTGGTGAAACCTTCAACCGGTTTAACCGGGTGGTGCGTGATGTGTCCCGTGAACTTGGCAAGACCATTCGCCTGGAGATCCAGGGCGGTGACACCGAACTGGACAAGAGCGTGGTGGAGAAAATCGGCGATCCGCTGACCCATCTGGTCCGCAACGCCATCGACCACGGCATCGAAAGCAGTGAGGAGCGCACCCGGGCGGGTAAGCCCGCGCAAGGCACCGTAACCCTGAAGTCCTATCACGACTCCGGCAATATCGTGATCGAAGTAGCCGATGACGGCGGCGGGATCGATGCCGACAAGGTCTATCGTAAAGCCGTCGAGCGGGGCCTGGTAAGTGAAGCGCAGCCCCTCAGCGAGGCGGAGAAGCTGCGCCTGATCCTCGAAGCCGGCCTCAGCACCAAAGACGCGGTCAGTGATCTTTCCGGGCGCGGTGTCGGCATGGATGTGGTGAAGAAAAACGTCGAGGCGCTGCGCGGAACCATCGAGGTCGAGAGTCAACTGGGGCAGGGCAGCACCCTGCGCATTCGACTGCCCCTGACCCTGTCGATCATTGATGGTTTTCTGGTCGGTGTTGGCGACTCGTCCTACGTCATTCAACTCGACAGCGTGGTGGAGTGCATCGAGTTCGCCAAGCTGGAAACCGTGCGCCAGCATGGCGGCCACTACATCAACCTGCGTGGTGAAGTTCTGCCCTATCTCAATCTGCGCGCCCTGTTCGGGGATCAGGACGGCCACGCCGAACGGGAGAATATTGTTGTAGTCCGCAGCGGTGGTCAGAAGGCGGGGCTGATCGTCGACCAGCTCTTGGGTGAGTATCAGACGGTGATCAAACCCCTCAGCCAGATCTTCGCCCGTCTCAGTGGGATCAGCGGATCTACGATCCTGGGATCCGGCGATGTGGCCATGATTCTCGATATCGAAGCATTGGTGAAAGAAGCGGAACGGGGCGGTCACGCCAGCGCCTAGATCGCCGCGCTTTTTTGCGGTTACCGCGACCGGGGATGTCAAATGAACGGCGGCCCCGGTCGGGCAGGATGCTGGCGAGCGCCGGATAAGCGAACGCGCCTTGCCCGGGATCAGGCGGTGGGGCACTAAGTCCGCCATATCAGACGGTGTTTATATCGTGCTATAACACCCATTCCACAGGCGCTACGGAGAGCCGCATTCTATGTTCCATGAAGAGCTTCCACCTGAGCACGCGGATCCGTTAATCGGCTTTCTTCACCGCGCCATCAGAAGTGCGGTCAAAGTACTGGCAGTGCTGATGGTACTGGTTATTTTCTGGAGCATCGCCGATGTGGTCTATGTGCTTTATGACCGGCTGAGCTCGCCTCCTTTTTTGCTCTTGGATCTGGATGACATTCTCCAGACGTTCGGTGCTTTTATGGCGGTTCTCATCGCCATTGAGATTTTCATCAACATCAGGCTGTATCTGGGCAGTAACGTCATACCGGTACAGTTGGTCCTGGCGACGGCGCTAATGGCGGTCGCCCGAAAGGTGATCGTTCTGGATTTGAAGTTGGTGTCAGCGGAACAGATCATTGGCCTTGCGCTGGTTACCATCGCGCTTGGTGTGTCGTATTGGCTAACGTTCAAGCAAGGCGGCAAGCTGCGCTCGGATCCCAAAAAGCCACTGTCAGCGGATCCCTAGTCCCACACCCAACCGCGGTAAACCCCTTGCCGGAATAGTCCATACCCTAACCGAAGAACGGCATCTGGCTTGGCTGCTCATGCTCTGGGAGTAGTTCGCCTGCGGGGTGAGTGCCCATAGCGTAAGTAGCATCTGTCTGTTATTGGCGGCTCGATGTGGTAGCCGGTATGTGGCTACCAGAACGGATTTTGCTAGATTCGGAATGGACCGGAAATCGGGGAGCAGGTCATAGTGAATCATACTTGCCTGCGTTTCGGTATAGACCCGGAAAGCCACGCTTGTCGGTACCCTGTATTCTAGCTGCGAAGGCCTGAACTCGAACAAGCTAATAGCATGCTTAGTCCCCATGTTGCCTAACAGTATTTATTCTTCGGCATGTTCGTTCTGATGTATTGATATTCTGCGAATCGGCCAACGTTTTGCACTGAGGCAAATTGCCGCTTCTTCAGTTTGAGAAAAAGGCGAATGGCATTGAACGTGAACTGAAGAACGTCCACCTTCTGGATGTTGCGGCCAGGCTATAGGTGTCACGGCGAGCGAAAGGTCATGTCGGGTAAGTCGCAACTGCCTCCGTCCCACTGAATTCATACTGTGACTCCATTCATCAGAAAAGGAGTCACGTCATGAACCGTTCAATCAACCATCAGAACCACACCGAGCCTTGGAATAAGGGCAAATTGGTTGGCCAAAAACGTCCTCTGAAACTCAACGAGATTTGGGCGATCAGAATCAGATTACAAATCAATAATGACCTTAGAGAACTGGCGCTCTTCAACCTAGCGATTGATAGCAAGCTACGGGGATGCGACTTGGTCAGCCTGCGGGTCCGAGATATAGCCAGAGGTGGTGACGTTGCCACTAGAGCAATCATCACTCAGCATAAAACGGGCAATCCGGTGCAATTTGAAATCACGGAACAAACCAGGGAATCCTTGACGGAGTGGATCGCTGCGCGGCAGCTTAGCCCAACCGACTATATATTCCCGAGTAGAAAAGTTGCCGGAGCACACCTATCTACAAGGCAATACGCACGAATCGTCAATGGCTGGGTAAAAGACATTGGCCTCGATTCCTGTTTGTACGGCACTCATTCGATGAGAAGGACTAAGGCCTCGCTCATTTACAAGCGGACAAAAAACATCAGGGCTGTTCAACTTCTCTTGGGACACTCGAAACTTGAAAGCACCGTGCGTTATCTTGGTATAGACGTAGACGATGCTTTAGAGTTGGCCGAACATACAGAGGTATGATTGCTAAGCGCCCGCTAATGACGGGCGCTCTTAAGATCCATCGAAGAAATAACTTCGTTATCAGACAGTTGGGGCAATGTGGCCAAACTATGGTTACAATCGATGGCCACACTATGGTTACAACAACACAATCCACCCCAAGAAGCCCCCGCAATCAGACTTCCGCTACACATTACGCTACACAAATTTTATTTCCGAGCAGCTTTCCCGGCACACTCCCCTCTTCGACGGCTGATGCCCGTATAGGGCCTTCCGTCGTCACGATCAACTGGCTCGAAACTAGGTTCCCTTTTCTAGGCATTTCCAGGTTGAGATTATTCGGAAAAGCAAACCGCGCTCGCTATATAGCACGGGGGCATCAGGGATGATGACGACCATCGAACCGGTCAAAGCATTAAAAGAGGCTAGAGTAAAAAGACTCGGATACCGACGACTACTGCTAGCCGGAAGATTTGCGTCTAGCAATAGCTACCCGATGACGGCAGCTTCTGCGACTAAGCAGTCATTTGTTCGCAGCGCTAAAGCTCGCTGATAACCGATACCACCAAGTTATCGGCTTACCAGACGCCCCCTCTTAAAAAAACTCGGTGGTGTCCTAGGGAATGTCCTCGGCCAATTGTTGCGGTCTATTTGAACCCACGGTGAAACGCTTGATGCAGGTAGGCCAGCACCTCCCAGCGTTGCTGCTCGCTGAGGCTGTGTTTAAACGCCGGCATGGCAGAGTCCTGTGAGATAAAAGGTTCCACCGTACCGCCCTCGGTCACCCGCCAGAACAGGTATTGATCACCCTTGCCCGGCGCTTCATGAAAGTGGTTGGTGAGGTCGGCCGGCGGATGTTTTAACTTGGATGCCAGCGGTCCGCTGCCACGACCATCAAGGCCATGACAACTGGCGCAGTTATCGCGGTAAACCGCCATGCCGGCCTTGGCGCGTTCAAAGTTGTCCCACTGATCGTACACCGCATCGGCAAACTCGGCCGGTGGCTCAACCCAGGAGTCATGGGCGTGACCGCCGTGCATGCTATGACCACCATGCATACTGTGAGCATCCAGCATGCCAGGGCCTGTTGGCGCATCGCCCGGCTTGACCGGCAGTTTTTTCATCTGGCTCATATCCATGTTGTCCATGCTCATGGAACCCATATCCATGTTGCTATCGGACATACCATGGCCGCCGCTGTGCTGCCCAGCGCCACTGGCCAGCAGCGAAGCGCTTGCCAGCAAGGTGCCGGCGATCAGTGTCAGCTGTTTCTTCATCGCTCGCTTCTCCTTGTTATTGTTCTGTGGGCAGGAGTCGCCCCCTGCCCTAACTGCTTATTCGCCGTAATAGACACCACCAAAGTGCTTCTTGCCGTCCGGGGTCATAAACAACACCATCAGCTGGTGCTTACCGCCCGGCTTGAGGTCGTATCCGGCCATAAACCAGTCACCCATCTTCATCAGCGGCTTGCTCTCGTCGGCGCCATCAGGGTAGATCACCTTGGAGTTGGCTTTAAGATCACCGATAACGTTGGCGCCCTGCTCCACTTTAACCATCAGGTTATGGGAGCCACCGTGTTGCATCCCTGCGTTAGCCTCCATCACGTGAAAGCTAACGGTGTAGCCGTCGATATCTCGCTTTTCGAGAAACATCTTGCTGGCGCCGTGGCCCATGCTGTCGTGGTTCATCGTGTCATGATTCATCTCTGCGGCTTTAGCTTGGCCGTGATTGGCGTGACCATGGCTGTGGCCGTCATCTTTCCCCGGAGCCGCTTGCAATGAGGTGCTGGCCATCAGCGCGGAAACAGAAGAAGCGATCAACAGTTGCTTGAGTTTCATGGTTTTGATTCCTTTGTTGTTTGCTTAATCAAAATGTTAATTGAGTTGCGGCTGTTCTTGCGCCGCTTCCTTGACCGGGTGATGCTGTTTGCGCAAGCGTTCTTTCACTTGCAGCACCAGACCGTAGATCACCGGCAGGACCACCAGGCAGAGCAGGGTGACGCTGACCATACCGCCCACCATCGGCGCGGCGATCCGCTGCATTACCTCGGAGCCGGTACCGTCGCTCCACATGATCGGCAGCAGACCAGCGATAATCGTCACCGCGGTCATGGCGATAGGGCGCACCCGCTCAGACGTACCTTTCAATACGGCCTGGTAGATCTCTTCGCGCGTCAGCTTGCGTGGTATCACCAGCGCCTGACGCTTGGCCGCTACCGCCTGGTCGATAAAGGTCAGTACCAGCACCCCGATCTCGGCAGCAACTCCAGCCAGAGCGATAAAGCCCACCGCTACCGCCACCGACAGGTTGAAACCCAGTCCGTGGATCAGCCAGATGCCGCCCACTAGGCCGAACGGGATCGACAGCATCACCACCAGTGGCGCGCTGATATTGCGAAAGTTGAAGTAGAGCAGCAGGAAGATGATCAGCAGCGTCGCCGGAATGACGATCTTGAGCCTCTCAGCGGCACGCTCCATGTACTCAAACTGACCCGACCAACTGATGGTGTAGCCCGCCGGCACATCGATCTTTTCAGCCACCGCCTGCTGCGCGGCACGCACATAGCCGCCGATATCAGAGACATAGATATCAACATAGATCCAGGAGGTCAGCCGGGCATCCTCGCTCTTAATTCCAGGAGGCCCCCGGCGCAGCTCCAGATCGGCCAACTGCGCCAGCGGAATCTGGGCACCGCCGGGCGTCGGCACCAGCACCCGCCGTAACGACTCCAGGTCGTCGCGAAGTTCTCGCGGATAGCGGATATTGACCGGATAACGCTCCAGCCCTTCGACCGTTCGGGTGACGTTCATGCCGCCGATGGCGGTCTGGATCACATCCTGCACATCGCCGGTGGTCAGGCCGTAACGGGCGGCCTGCTCGCGGTCGATCTCAAAGTCGAGGTAATAACCACCCACGGCGCGATCACCGAACGCGGTCAGCGTGCCCGACACCTCCCGAACCACGCCCTCTATCTCCAACACCAGTTCTTCCAGTTTGGCCAGGCTGGGGCCGCTGACCTTGATCCCCACCGGGGTCTTGATCCCGGTAGAAAGCATGTCGATGCGGGTCTTGATCGGCATGGTCCAGGCATTGGCAAGACCGGGGAACTTGATCGCCTGATCCATCTCGTTCATCAGCTCTTGAGTGGTCTTAGTCGGGTCAGGCCACTGATCCTTGGGCTTCAACTTGACCGTGGTTTCCAGCATCCCCAGCGGCGCCGGATCGGTGGCGGTGTCGGCACGGCCGGCCTTGCCAAATACCCGTTCCACCTCGGGGAAGCTGGCAAGGATTTTGTCGGTCTGCTGCAGCAGCTCCTTCGCCTTGGTGATCGATACCCCCGGGTAGGTGGTGGGCATATAGAGGATGTCGCCCTCGTCCAGCGGCGGCATAAACTCGCTGCCCAGTTTTGACACCGGGTACCAGGTGGCGGCCACCGCGACCAGAGCCAACAACAAAGTCAGCCAACGCACTTTTAGCGCCAGCCCCAGCACCGGCGCATGCAGCCAGTGCAGCAGGCGATTCACCGGATTCTTAGCCTCGGGCAGGATCTTGCCGCGAATAAAGTAGCCCATCAGCACCGGCACCAGGGTGATCGCTAGCAGCGCCGCTGCCGCCATGGCGTAGGTCTTGGTAAAGGCCAGCGGGCTGAACAGCCGCCCCTCTTGCGCCTGCAGGGTAAACACCGGCAGGAACGAGACGGTAATAATCAGCAGTGAGAAGAACAGCGCCGGCCCCACCTCGCGTGCGGCATCGGCGACCGCCCGCCAGCGTTCACCACTGGTCAGCTCCCGTTTAAGCCGATCGTGGGCCAGCTCCAGGTGTTTGTGGGCGTTTTCTATCATCACGATGGCGCCATCCACCATCGCCCCGATAGCGATGGCGATCCCGCCGAGGGACATGATATTGGCGTTGATCCCCTGCCACTGCATCACAATAAACGCCATCAGAATGCCGATCGGCAGGGTAACAATCGCTACCAGCGCCGAGCGTGCGTGCAGCAGGAACAGTACGCACACCACCGCCACCACGATCGACTCTTCCACCAGCTTGACCACCAGGTTGTCGACCGCCCGTTCGATCAGATCGCTACGGTCATAAACCGGAATGATCTCGACGCCATCGGGCAGGCCGGGCTTGAGCTGCTCCAGCCGCTCCTTGACCGCCTCGATAGTAGCCTGGGCGTTTTCGCCGTAACGCATCACCACAATACCGCCCACGGTTTCGCCCTCGCCGTCCAGTTCGGCGATGCCGCGGCGCAGTTCCGGCCCCAGTTGCACGTGGGCGATATCCTTGAGCCGCAGCGGGGTACCGTCAACCGCGGCACCGACCGGAATGTTCTCCAGGTCGCTCGGGGTGCGGATATACCCCAGCCCGCGCACCATGTACTCGGTCTCGGCCATCTCTACCAGTCGGCCACCGACATCGTTATTGGAGCGTTTGATCGCCTGTTTGACCCGAGACAGCGGCACGTTGTAGCGCGCCATCAGGTTGGGATCTACCTCGACCTGATACTGCTTGACGTGGCCGCCCACGCTGGCGACCTCAGACACCCCGGGCACGGTTTGCAGTTGGTAACGCAGGTACCAGTCCTGAATAGAGCGCAGCTGGGCCAGGTCGTGGCGACCGCTGCGATCCACCAGCGCGTACTCATACACCCAACCCACCCCGGTGGCGTCGGGCCCCAGCACCGGCTGCACTCCGTCGGGCAGCCGGCTGGCGGCGTAGTTGAGCTGCTCCAGCACCCGCGAGCGGGCCCAGTACATATCGGTGCCATCTTCGAAGATGATGTAGACGAAGGAGTAACCAAAGAACGAGAACCCGCGCACCACTTTAGCGTAGGGCACCCCGAGCATGGCGGTGGTCAGCGGATAGGTCACCTGATCCTCGACCACCTGCGGTGCCTGCCCCGGAAACTCGGTAAACACGATTACCTGCACATCAGACAGATCCGGAATCGCATCGAGCGGGGTCTTCTTGACCGCCCAGATACCGGCCGCCACCAGCAGCGCGGTGGCGATCAGCACCAGAAAGCGGTTGCGCAGCGAGCTGTTGATGGTGGCGTTAATCATCCGCTTTGGCCTCCCCCTGGCTGAGGCTCATGGACTCCATGGAAAGCTGATCCGACGCCGCCTGATCCATCGACATGCCGTCCATGCTCATGCTGTCCATTTGCATGCCGTCCATCGACAGCCCGCCCATATCCATGCCACTCATATCCATATCGCCCATATCGAGGGACGCATCGCCAGCCGGAGCCTGGCTGGCTTCCATCATCTTGGCGGTGGCCTCGCGCAGCTTGGATTCAGAGTCGATCAGGAACAGCGCCGAATTCACTACCCGATCACCCAATTTAAGCCCGGAGCGCACCTCAACCAGGCCATCGCTGCTGTAACCCAGCTCCACTTCACGCGGCTCGTATTTGCCTTCGCCACGCACCACAAACACCTGCTCACGGGACCCAGAGCGCACCACCGCCTCGCTCGGTATCACCAGCGCCTGCTGGCGCTCGGCGGCGCCGATGCGGACCTGGGCAAACATGTCGGGTTTCAGTTCGCCGTCAGGGTTATCGAACTCCAGCCGCACTTTGACCGTGCGGGTTCTGGCTTCAGCGTAGGGGTAGATGTAGGACACCGTGCCGGTAAACCGACGGTCACCAAGACCGGTAATCCGGGCCGTGGCTTGATCGCCGACCCGAACCCAGGGCAGTTCATACTCGTACACATCTGCCAGCAACCACACTTTGGAAAGGTCGGCGAGCATGTAGAGTTCGGTGTTAGGCATAATAAACTGCCCTTCACGGGCGCCAATGCTGAGCACCACCCCATCCACCGGTGATTCGATGCTGACCTGCCGGCTCACTTTGCCGCGGCGGCGCAATTCAGCAATCTCATGTTCGGGCATATCCAGCAACCGCAGCCGTTGGTAGGCACTGTCCACCAACTCTCGAGCGCCATTACGGATATCCGCGTAATCACTGCCCTCAAGGGCCTTGAGGTTCTCCAGCGCCAGCAGGTACTCCTGCTGCGAGTTCACCAGCTGCGGCGAATAAACCTGCAGCAGCTCATCGCCGCGCATAACGCTGTCACCGATGCGCGCCACCCGCTGCTGCTCAACCCAGCCTTCGGTGCGCGGATGCAAGCGCGCCATCCGGCTTTCATCAACGGTGATCCGACCGCTGGCGCGGACGGTTTTGGCCATATCGCGCTGTTCAACCGCTACGGTGCGCACGCCGATATTCTGCACCACCACCGGATCGATCTTGACCGTGCCGGCCGGTTCGTCACTGCCACCGTCGTCGTCGGCATAAACCGGAATGTAATCCATCCCCATCTCATCCTGCGCCGGCACCGGCGAGGTGATCGCCGGGTTCATGGGGTTGCGGTAGAACAGCGGTTTCTTCTCGGCCTTGGGTTTATCGGCATAGACCGGAATGTAGTCCATTCCCATCTCATCTTTGGCCGGTACCGGTGAGGTGATCGCCGGGTTCATCGGATTGCGGTAGAACAGCGGTTTATTGCCAGCCTCATCGCTCGAAGAAGACGCGGTCGCTGCAGCGTCGCCAGCACCATTCATCATGGGCAAGTAGTAGCTCAGCCCCAAGCCGCCGCCGATACCCAACAGCAGCGTCACTGCCATACCGAATACTGATTTATTCATCTATCTCGCCCCCCACCGCGGCGACCAGTCGGGCGCGCGCCTGCTGCGCATCGCGCAGAGCGGCCCAGTACTGCAACTGAACTCGATTGACTTGAAGTTGCGCTCGCACCAGCGCGGTGAAATCCACCTTGCCCACCTGATAGCCGGACAACATGGAGGCGACGGTCTGCCGCGCCTGAGGAATAATCCCTTGCTGCAGCAGCTCGGTCTGCTCCCGCGCGCGCTGGTAATCTGCGATGGACTGCTCCACCTCAGCGCGCATCGCCAATTGCGACTCCCGCAGTGCCTGCTGCTCGGCAATCAGCTCTGCTCCGCGCTGGTCGATCGCTCGATGCTGCTTGCGGTCGGCGTACAGGGGCAATTTGATCCCCAGCGTCACCGAAAGCAGGTCGGCCCGGGAGCTACCGTTGGGCGCATCCTGGCGATAGCCGTAGGCTGCGCCAAGGCTCAGGTCCGGGTAGCGATCGCGTTCCGCCAGCGCGCGCCGCTCACCAGCCGCATCGACCAGTCGCTGCTGGCGTCGGATGGCTGGGCGCTGCGTAAGCCCGCGCTCCACCAATTGCCCGGAATCGGGCAGCGGCTGCAAGGTCACCGATGGCGGCTCCTGCAGCGTGATCGGGAT
Source organism: Motiliproteus sediminis (assembly GCF_017912535.1). Lineage (GTDB taxonomy): Bacteria > Pseudomonadota > Gammaproteobacteria > Pseudomonadales > Balneatricaceae > Motiliproteus > Motiliproteus sediminis. The sequence goes on along the minus strand of NZ_JAERQK010000002.1, from coordinate 179,027 downwards.
ATCACCGGCACGCCCCAGCAGTGCATTGAGTTGCGCCACCACCTGGCGCCGCTCACCACCCAGGCGGATCTGCTGCTCCAACTGGGTCGAGAGCTCCAGCTGCGCCTGCAGCGCATCCTGCTGCAGCCCCTTGCCTACTCGATAGCGGCTTTGGGCGATACGGTTAAATTCGCGCAGCCGGTCAAGGTTGGCGTCGACCACCGCCAGCGCGTGGTCGAGGTAAAACAACGCCCACCAGCCACGGGCCACGTCCCGCGCCAACAATACTCGCGCTTCGGCCAACTCTTCGGCGGCAGCGTCGGCATCCCGCTGGGCAGCGGCCTCGGCCAGTTCCAACTTGCCGAACCAGGGGATCGGCTGATTGATCCCAACCTGCAACTGGGTCATCGGCTCCTGGTCGAGGTTAAAGGTATCGGTGGGGAGACTAATAATCCCCAGATTGAGGGTCGGGTCCGGTAACGCACCGACCTGTGACGGCCGGGTCAAAGCTGCCTCGTAGCGAGCTTCGATCTGTGCCAGACGAGGATTATCCGCTAACGCCTGTTGTTGGGCCGCGGCGAGGCTCAGTCGTTCCTCGGCCCAACCATGCGGGGCCACGCTCAGCCCCAGAATCAGACCTGCCACCAAGGCAGGTGCTGCCAAAATACGCATCCAGTTGACTCCTGTCGCAGCGATCGGGCCATGCGCCGCAAAAAGGGCATACCGATCACCAGATCACATCAAAACTTGTGGAGATTCAGCGCCATCAACGGCGCGATGCGCAGGGCTTATAGCCGCAGAACACAGAGCGTGGTGAAGAGAGGGGGGGAGAGAAACTCAGCAGAATGAAGTTCAGTCGCGGAACCACAAGGGCCGGCGCGCGCAAGCGGCAATGTCACTGACGGGGCTAATAGCAGATCCGGAGTATCCAGGCCCTGCTTGCTCAGTTTGTGGGACTGCGTCTGCAAGGGGGTCAAAGAATCGGGGCAATGATCGTCCAGACAGAGCCCATCGCCATTATCGGCATCAAGGCTGAGCGTCTCGCCGCAATGGTGCTCCATCGCAGCATGAGAGGATACGTCGGGCCGCTCCAGCTCGGACATGCTCACCTGCGCCATCGCCACCGAACAGTGACTGCCGACCACAAACAGGGTCAGTACCAGCACCAAAATGTTCATGCGGCTGGTGTGGCGGAGTTTCTGCTGTCCAAAAATCAGGCTCACGGGCGTTCCTGCCAGTTTCGCGGTGGTACAAGCTGCTCAGAGCCTGTTGGAGGCAGATAGTTCCATTGTCGGCGCTGATGCGCAAGTGATTTAGTCACAAAGGAGGATCAGTAATTGGTTTGGTTGGAGTTTAAGTGCTAGGTCCATACCGAATACGGCAACTATGTGCCCTTTTCGGTCACTTTCTGCGGCAGTGCTTATGACCGCTCTTAGGTGCTTGAGAGTTGGTTCTGGCTATCCAATGTAGGACTGTAATCGGAGTAGGTGATATGCCTGATGTTCTGTGGTTTGTTGCTGGTTGGTGCGCCATTGGTGCGCCATAGGGGAGTGGTGGTGGGCCCAGCAGGACTTGAACCTGCGACCAATGGATTATGAGTCCACTGCTCTAACCAACTGAGCTATAGGCCCTGGAAAGGAGCGGCGATTATAGCGACTTGGGGTCGGTGCGCCAAGGGACGTGGCGGCATGGGGGCGGTTTTTTCGCCGCACGCTGATGCGCGGTTGAAAAACCGGTGAGTTACCAAGAAAACGGCGGAGCCAGGCTCCGCCGTTTTGCGTTGCTCCGCCTAGATATGCTTGAAGATGGCGTCAACGCTTTCGCGCGCGTCGCCAAACAGCATGCGGGTGTTGTCCTTGTAGAACAACGGGTTTTCAACCCCGGAGTAGCCGGTGGCCATGGAGCGTTTGAACACCACTACGGTGTTGGCCTTCCACACCTCGATCACCGGCATCCCGGCGATGGGGCTGCCCGGATCTTCGGCGGCGGCGGGGTTGACGGTGTCGTTGGCGCCGATCACCAGTACCACATCGGTTTCGCCCAGGTCGTCGTTGATCTCGTCCATCTCCAGTACCAGGTCATAGGGGACCTTGGCTTCTGCCAGCAGCACGTTCATGTGGCCGGGCATACGACCGGCGACGGGGTGGATGGCAAAGCGTACTTCAACCCCCTTGGCGCGCAGGGTCTTGGTGATCTCGGAGATCGGGTGCTGGGCATGGGCCACCGCCATACCGTAGCCGGGTACGATCACCACGCTGTTGGCGTTGGTGAGCATTTCGGCCACCTCTTCGGCGCTGGTGGGGGATACTTCACCCTGCTCCTCATCGCTGCCGGCGCTGCTGCTGGTGGCGCTGCCGAAGCCGCCCAGAATCACGCTGACAAACTTGCGGTTCATCGCCCGGCACATGATGTAGCTGAGGATGGCGCCGCTGGAGCCGACCAGCGCACCGACTACGATCAGCAGGTCGTTGGAAAGCATAAAGCCCGCCGCTGCTGCGGCCCAGCCGGAGTAGCTGTTGAGCATCGACACCACTACCGGCATATCAGCGCCGCCGATCGCCATTACCATGTGGACGCCGAACGCCAGCGCGATCAGGGTCATCAGCATCAGCGGCAGCAGGGCGCTGTCATGGCTGCCGATGAAGCTGTTGCCGAGCAGGATGGCCAGCACCAGTGCCGCCAGATTAAGGTAATGGCGACCGGGCAGGTGCAGCGGTTTGCTCATCACGATGCCGCGCAGCTTGCCAAAGGCGACCAGTGAGCCGGAAAAGGTGGCGGCACCGATCAGAATGCCGAGGTAGATCTCGGTGTCGTGGATGGTCTTTTCCACCCCGATGACATGGTTGGCGGGATCCAGGTAGCTGGCAAAACCGACCATGACCGCCGCCAGTCCGACAAAGCTGTGCATCATGGCGACCAGCTCAGGCATCTGGGTCATCTGCACCTTGATGGCAAAGTAGATGCCGATGGCACCGCCGATCAGCATGGCGATGATGATCCAGCCAAGGCCGGACACCTGGTCGCTGATCAGGGTGGCGATGATCGCCAGCGCCATGCCGACGATGCCGTAGAGGTTGCCGCGACGGGCGCTCTCCTGGTGGCTGAGACCTCCAAGGCTGAGAATAAAGAGTACGCTGGCGCCGATGTACGCCGCTGTGGTTAAACCGCCCATGATCAATCCTCTCGTACGAACATTTTCAGCATGCGCTGGGTGACGTAGAAACCACCGGCGATGTTGATGCTGGCAATCAGGATGGCGAGGAACGCCAGCACCGAAACCACGTTACTGCCGGAGCCTGCCTGCAGCAGGGCGCCGACGATGATGATGCCGCTGATGGCGTTGGTCACACTCATCAAGGGTGTATGCAGCGAGGGCGACACCGCCCACACCACCTGCCAGCCGACGAAGCAGGCCAGCACGAAGACGATAAAGTGCGACATGAATGCGGCAGGCGCCACGCTGCCAAGCATCAGTAGCAGAACCAGTGCGGCGCCCATGGCTCCGAGGGTGATGGCGCTGCGTTTGCCTGCCGATATCGGCTCCGGTTCCGGTGCCGGTTCTGCCTTGGGTTTGGGCGGGGCCACGGAGAGCTGGGGCGGCGGTGCCGGCCAGATGATTTCGCCATCGTGAATGACGGTGGTACCGCGGACGATGGTGTCGTCCATGTTGAAGTGCAGCGCGCCGTCCTTTTGCGGGCAAAGCTCGGACAGCACGTTGCGGACGTTGGTGGCGTACAGCTGGCTGGCCTGGGTGGGCAGGCGGCTGGGCAGGTCGGTGTAGCCGACGATAGAGACGCCGTGGCGGACCACTACCTCGCCCGGGACGGTCAGCTCGCAGTTGCCACCCTGTTCCGCGGCCAGATCAACGATTACGCTGCCGTCGGCCATCAGTTCGACCATATCCTCAAGGATCAGCTTGGGGGCCGGTTTGCCGGGGATCAGCGCGGTGGTGATGATGATATCCACCTCTTTGGCCTGTTCGCGGAACAGTGCCATTTCGGCGTCGATGAACTCCTGCGACATCTGCTTGGCATAGCCGCCGCTGCCGCTGCCGTCCTCGTCGATCTCGACGGTGAGGAACTCGGCGTCCATGCTTTCGACCTGCTCCTTGACCTCGGGGCGGGTGTCGAAGGCGCGGATGATGGCGCCCATGCGGCCGGCAGTGCCGAGGGCAGCCAGGCCGGCGACGCCGGCACCGATCACCAGCACTTTGGCGGGTTTGACCCGGCCGGCCGCGGTGATCTGACCGTTAAGGAAGCGGCCAAACAGGTTGGAGGCTTCGATCACCGCCTTGTAGCCGGAGATGTTGGCCATGGAACTCAAGGCATCGCAGCGTTGCGAGCGGCTGATGCGCGGGACCGAATCCATCGCCAGCACGTTGACGCGGCGCGAGGAGAGGCGCTCCATCAGTTCCGGGTTCTGGGCTGGCCACAGAAAACAGACCAGCGTTGCGCCTTCCTTGAGCAGGTCGGCTTCATGTCGACCCAGCTGCGGGTGCTCCTCCGGCGGTCGGACTTTGAGCACGATATCGCTGTTGGCCCAAAGTGCGTCGGCCCCCTCGATAATCTCGGCGCCCGCGTCACGGTAGGCTTCGTCGGCGAATTCAGCACCGGTACCGGCGCCGGATTCAATCGCGACCTCAAACCCCATCTTCTGCAGCTGGGTTACCAGCGCTGGTGTGGTGGCCACCCGTTTCTCGTTGGCGTGGACTTCCTTGGGAACCCCTATTTTCATCACTCTATCTCCCGGAGGCGCTACGCCCCTGCGCCCTGTGGTGAGGGCGGCTGTGTAGGTCAAAGTTGATTCAGGCTGGTTGTTATATGTCAATTATGGTCGAGTGACTAATTCTTTTGTCTAATGCTGGCCATTAATTAAACATATGGCTCAGGAATGGCGCGGGCTGGCGGCGGGTTTTCGGCCCCGGACAGGGATGAAAAAAGTAAATAAAGCGCAGAAATCGGGGAGTCACCCCTATGCACGGCGGGAGATCAGCTTCGGCCGGGCGGATGCGACTCAGGGGACGGGTCGGCGGTTTCCTTGGTGGGGGCGGGCGGCAGATCGTCGCTGCTGCCGGCGACAATGTAGAGCGGCCTGCCCTGCACCTGGGTGTAAATTTTGCCGATATATTCGCCGATGACGCCGAGGAAGATCAGTTGAATCCCCCCCAGCAGGAAGATCCCGGAGGTGGCCAGGGCGTAGCCGGGAACGGCGAGGTCGAAAAACAGCCGCTGGAAAATTATGGTGCCGGCGATCAGGAAGCTGAACAGGGTGATGGCCAGGCCAAAGGCCATGCAGGCCCGCAGCGGCGCCGCGCTGAACGAGGTCAGTGCATCCAGTGACAGCCATAACAGTTTGCTGTAGTTGTACTTGGTAACCCCGCGCTGGCGGCGTTGGCGATCGAACTCCACCACGGTCTGGCGAAAGCCCAGCCAGGAAAACATGCCGCGAACGAAGCGGTTGCGTTCGGGCAGGGCGTTGAAGTGATCCACCACTCGCCGGTCTACCAGGCGAAAGTCACCGACATCAGCCGGTATGGCGCGCTCCACCATGCGATTGAAGCCGCGATAGAACAGGTAGGCGCTGGCGCGTTTGAGCCAGGTTTCGCCGTGGCGTTGGCGGCGACGGGCGTGAACCACCTCGTAACCCTCGCGCCAGCGCTGGTGCAGTTCAAGGATCACCTCGGGAGGGTCCTGCAGGTCGGCGTCGATCAGCACCACCGCCTGCCCCCGGGCCAGCCGAAACCCACAGCTGGAGGCGGCTTCATGACCGAAGTTGCGACTGAAGCGGGCGTAGCGGACTCGCGGGTCAGCGGCGACCAGCAGGGCGATCTCGGCGTCGGTGCCGTCACGGGAGCCATCATCGATAAACAGCAGCTCGAAACTGATCCCGGCCGGCTCCAGCACCTTGAGCACGGCCTCATAGAGCGGACGGATATTGGGCGCTTCATTGTACGCGGGTGCAATCAGGGTCAGTTCCGGGCCGGCCATGGGCTTCTCCGTGGGTGCCGTATCAGTGTCGTCGGTAAAGATAGCCTTCCGCGTTGCGGGCGGCTATCTGCCAGCGCGGCTGACGCGCCAAGTGTTGATGCAGGGCATAGCTTTCACCGCCGGGGCTGCGGGCCGGCAGTATGATCCAGTCAAACTGGCCCTGTTCCAGCCACTGCACGCCTTGCGGAGTAGCCCAGAGGATGTGGGTGTACGGCACCAGGCGGTCGTCGTTGAGCATGCGGCCGTCGATAAAAGGGGTCAGCTGCGGGGTGTGCCACAGCAGGTAGCCACCCCAGCGCATCCAGTTGAAAGTGCGCCCACCGTTGCGGGCGGGCTGCAAAGTCGCCGCTGCGGTGAGAGCTGTAGTCAGTTGTCGGGGGTAGCGGTCGGGGTTGATGCCGCTGCGCGGCCCCGGTTGGTAGAGCGTCAGGGCCAGAATCAGGGTGAGTGCCAGCGGCAGCAGGCTCCAGCCCGGCTGTTGGCAACGCTGGAAACCGGCTGCGGCGCGCTGCTGCCAGTACCCGCCGAGTGCACCGCTCAGGTAAGGCAATGCCACTACCAGCAGGAACACAAAGTAACGGAAGGACTCCAGGCTGAGCAAGATGAGTCCGGCGGTGAGCGCTGCCTTGCGCGCATCCTGACGGACCAGTAGCGGCAATGCCAATAGCGCGCAGAACAGGATCAGTAAGGCCCACAGCTGCAAGCCGTAGTGGCCCTGCTGGAACAGCAGCAAAGAGCTGACGTACTCGGAGGTGCGAGCCTGCAGCTCGCTGCCCTGCAGGTTAAGCAGGTAGCGGTAGGTGTCAACGCCGTTGGGTGTACACAGGGTCGTTGCCGCGAACGCGGCGGATGCCAGTGTGTAGTGCCAGCGCAGCCGCGGGGCGGTGCAGGGGAGCGGCAGCCGCGGCAGCCACCAGATCAGACCATAACCGCTGACAATGACAACGCCAAGAATGACCCCGCCATGGCTGTTGGCCCAGGTCAGGCCGATCAATGGCAGCAGCAGGTAATAGCGGGCGTCGGCGCGTGTTTCGGCGCGTTCAATACTCCAGGCCAATAACGCTGCGTAAAGAATCGAATAGAGTTGCGGCCGGTCACCGGTGTAGGCCAGCAGACAGAATCCGGCGGCGCTGATCAGCAGCAGATTCAGCAGGGATGAGCCCCGCTGGCGCATGCGCTGCCACAGCAGCCACAGAGTGAGCAGCAGCAGCGCGACCCGTGCGCCCACCACGGCATCGGCGCCGCCGCTCTGGAACAGGCCGTAGAGTATCAGTTGCCCCAGCCACTGACCCTGGAGCACGGTGGACAGGCGGATCGGATTGCCGTCGCCGAAAACCTTGAACGGATCGCTTCCGGGTAGCGCCTGCTGTTCCCAGATCCAGCGGCCCGAGGCGATGTGCCACCAGAAGTCGGCATCCCAGATGGGTTCCGCCAGCAGCACGGCGAAGATTGCCAGCAGCAGGCCCGGAACCCAGCCGGAGGCGCGGGAGAGCAGGAGGTGGTTCAACGGCTGCCTCGTGAATAAACGAATTGGGTTGCGGCCGTTGGAAAACGTGCGGGACGCTGCAACAATGGCCGTAAGTGGATTATTCCACAGCGGTTTCTTGGCCACCACCGATAGAGGGGCGGATAGCAGCGAATGGATGAGTCGGTATATCGGCGGATGGCGGCGCTGGAGCGTCGCCACTGGTGGTTCGTTGCCCGGCGGCAGATCGTACAAGCCCTGCTGCGTCACTTTGGTCTGGGGGACGGTAGCGCCGGGCGTCGGGTGCTGGAGGTGGGCAGCGGCACCGGGGGTAATCTGCCCTGGCTGAGTCGCTTTGGCCTGGTCAGTGCGCTGGAACCGGAGCCGCTGGCGCGCGCGCTCTGCGCCGAGGCGACCGCTGTTGTGCCGCTGGAGGGGCGTTTGCCGGGGCCGTTGCCCTTTGCCCGCGAGCAGTTTGGGCTGATCTGTGCGCTAGATGTGATCGAGCATGTGGAAGATGACGCTGCTGCGGTCGCGGCACTGGCTGAACTGCTGACGCCGGAAGGCTGGTTGCTGCTGACGGTGCCGGCGTTGCCGGGGCTTTGGAGTCATCACGACCACAGTCACCACCACCATCGTCGTTATCAGCGCGGCCGCCTGCTCGATCTGCTGCAACAGGCGGGACTCGAGGTGCGGTACTGTAGCTACTATAACTGTTGGCTGCTGCCGTTAATCGCTGCGGCGCGGGCGCTGGGACGCTGGCGCGGTGGTGAAACGACCGACGAACGCTTGCCCCCTGGCTGGCTGAATGGCTGTTTGCGCGCCGTGTTTGCCAGCGAACGCTGGGTTCTGGGGTGGGGGCGGTTGCCGTTGGGGGTAAGCCTGGTGGCGCTGGCAAAGCGGCGCCATCAACCACAAGGGGGCAAGAATGGGATTTGATATCGACGGACGCCTGGTGATCGGTCTGGCATCCAGTGCGCTGTTTGATCTGGACGAGTCCGACAAGGTGTTCCGTGTTAAAGGTGAGCGTGCCTATCGGGTTTACCAGCGTGAGCACCAGCATCAGCCGTTACGCCCCGGGGTCGCCTACCCCTTTGTGCGCCGGTTGCTGGCGCTTAATGCACTGGCGCCGGACAACCCGCCGGTGGAGGTGGTGTTGCTGTCGCACAACGACCCCGACACCGGCTTGCGGGTGTTCAAGTCGATCGAACATTACGGGCTTGGGATGACGCGGGCGGTGTTTCTGCAGGGGCGCTCGCCCCACGACTATATTCCGGCGTTCAATATCAGCCTGTTTCTCAGCGCCAATGAGGCAGATGTTCGCGAGGCGGTAGCCAAGGGGTTCCCGGCCGGGCTGGTGCTGCGCTCCTATGCGGCTGACGATGCCGAGGATGACGAGCTGCGCCTGGCGTTCGACTTTGATGGGGTGCTGGCGGACGATGAGGCTGAAGCCGTTTATCAGAGCGGCGACCTGGACCAGTTTAAACAGTATGAGCGTGAGCGGGTTGACCAACCCCACAGTCCGGGGCCGTTGCAGGGATTTCTGAGCAAGATCGCACAGATCCAGCAGCTGGAACAGGCGCGCGCCGAGTCTGATCCCGGTTATCAGCCACGGCTACGGGTAGCGATAGTGACCGCCCGCAACGCGCCGGCCCACGAACGGGTGATCAATACCATGCGTAGCTGGGAAATCATGGTCAACGACGCCTTTTTTCTCGGAGGGGTGGAGAAACGGCGGGTGCTGGAGGTGTTAAAACCACACATCTTCTTCGACGATCAGCGCTTGCATCTGGATGCCGCGGCGGAGATCTCGCCGGCGGTTCACATCCCGTTCGGGATCGCCAATCGCCAGCCCTGATTCGGGCGTTTTAACGCGTTCATAAACCACCCGTAATCCGCTAACATGGGGCGGTTTGAGTTCTGTTGCTGGCCCGGAGGCGGCCTTCGATCATGGATAACATCATTACTCTGGTTCTGATCTGCGCCGGCGTGTCGCTGCTGCTGAACGTGTTGCTGAAGAAGTTTCACGTCGAGTCGGTGATCGGGTACATCCTCACCGGCATGGCGGTGGGGTTCGCTTTCGACCTGCAGCATAGTGACAGTCTTGAGGTGATCGCCGAGTTTGGGATCGTGTTTCTGATGTTTACCATCGGGCTGGAGTTTTCGCCGGAAAAGCTGCGGCTGATGAAAAAAGAGGTGTTCGTTTACGGTCCGCTGCAGATGGCGATCACCGCGTCGATCTTCTTTGCCATCGGGCATTGGGTCTTGGGTATAGCGCCCACGGTCAATCTTATCGTCAGCCTGGCGCTGTCGCTGTCGTCCACGGCTATAGTCCTTAACCTGCTGACCAAAAGCCGCAAGATCAGTCGCCGCTATGGGCGCAATTCCGTCGGCGTGCTGCTGTTCCAGGATATCGCGGTGATCCCGATTCTGTTGATGGTTTCGATCTTCTCCAGCAGTCAGGACAGCATCTCGCAGCTGATGCTGGATGTGGTGATGGATGGCGGTATCGTATTTCTGCTGCTGTTCCTCGGTGGGCGGATCATGACTCCGCACGTGATGGAGCACGTCATCGGTACCCGCTCCAACGAGCTGTTTGTGGGCGCGATTCTGTTGTTTGTGGTTGGTGCCGCGCAGCTCGCCCATGGGCTTGGTTTCTCCTACTCGTTGGGTGCTTTTCTGGCCGGTATGGTGTTGTCTGAAACCCAGTACAAGCATCAGGTTGAAGCCGACCTGACCCCGTTCCGCGATCTGCTGCTGGGGGTGTTCTTTATTACCGTGGGGATGCAGGTCAACCCGCTATTCGTGGTTGCCAACCTGCCGATGATTCTGCTGGTGATGGTGACCTTGCTGGCGGTCAAGAGTCTGGTGCTGTTCGCCTTTTTGCGCTTCTTCAATGGTACCCACACCTCCTTGAAAACTGCGCTCTTGTTGGCACAGAGCGGTGAATTTTCATTCGTGGTGTTTGAAACCGCGCAAGCCAACAACCTGTTTATGGATCCGGAGCTGGGGCAGGTGCTGGTGATGGCTATCGTGTTGACCATGATGCTGACGCCGTTCGTGTTTCAGTATCTGGACCGGATTACCCAGATGCTGGCACGAGAGCCGGAGCAGAAGGCCGGCCACAGCGTCGACGAGATTGAAGAGGAAGTGGACGAGCAGCATGTGGTGATCTGCGGCTATGGTGTGTTGGGGCAGCGGATCGGTGCGCAGCTGGATGAGGCGGGAGTGCCTTTCGTCGGGGTTGAGCACGATGGTACTTCGTTCCGGGCGTCGAAAGAGAAGGGGGCACCGGTCTATTTCGGTAATGCCGGTAACCGCCAGTTTCTTGAGAAGATCAAGATCGACCACGCCCGCGCGGTGGTGATCGCGATGAGCAACGAACCGCGTATCCTGTTGGTGGCCCAGTCGGTACGCAGCGTAGCACCCGATGTGCCGATCATGGTGTGTGCAACCAACCGGCAGCTGAAAGAGGAGCTCGACGCGGTGGGTGTGAGCGAGCCGATCGATAGTCTGGATCAGACCGCCGATGCCTTGGCGCGGCAGGTGATTGAGCTGGAACTGGTGCAGGAGAGTGGCGGTTGAGCTGGCCTGCTTGGCGGTCAACCCTCCCGCTTCCACGGGATCACAACCCCAAGTTTGGCGGCAAGGGAATAATCGCCCGGGGTACGCTTATCACTTGATTGCATAACACCTCCCGATTCATTCATCGAAAAGTGGTAACGCTATTCAGGACGGGACAGACAGCATAAAAAAGCCGCTCAATGAGCGGCTTTTTTGCTTGCGGCGGCGTTTACTCGTCGATAAAGCCGCGCAGGTGTTCGGAGCGTGAGGGGTGGCGCAGTTTGCGCAACGCCTTGGCTTCGATCTGACGGATCCGCTCGCGGGTGACGTCGAACTGCTTGCCCACCTCTTCCAGGGTGTGGTCGGTGTTCATGTCGATACCGAAGCGCATCCGCAGCACCTTGGCTTCACGGGCGGTCAGTCCGGCCAACACGCCGCGGGTGGCTTCGCGCAGGCCTTCGCTGGTGGCGGAATCGATCGGCGAGTTGGCCGCGGTATCTTCGATAAAGTCACCGAGGCTGGAGTCTTCGTCGTCACCGATGGGGGTTTCCATCGAGATCGGTTCCTTGGCGATCTTGAGCACCTTGCGAACCTTGTCTTCCGGCATCTCCATCCGCTCGGCCAGCTCCTCGGGGGTGGCTTCGCGTCCCATCTCCTGCAGCATCTGGCGGGAGATGCGGTTGAGCTTATTGATGGTTTCGATCATATGCACCGGAATACGGATGGTGCGCGCCTGGTCGGCGATGGAGCGGGTGATCGCCTGACGAATCCACCAGGTGGCGTAGGTGGAGAACTTGTAGCCGCGGCGGTACTCGAACTTGTCGACCGCTTTCATCAGACCGATGTTGCCTTCCTGAATCAGGTCGAGGAACTGCAGGCCGCGGTTGGTGTATTTCTTGGCGATAGAGATAACCAGGCGCAGGTTGGCCTCGACCATCTCTTTTTTGGCGCGGCGGGCGCGGGCTTCGCCGATGGACATCCGGCGGTTGACCTCTTTGACCTCGACCAGCGTCAGGCCGGTGGTGTTCTCCACTTCCTGCAACTTGCGCTGGGCGCGAACCAGTTCAACCTTGAACGGTGCCAGTTTGGCGGCAAAGGGGCTGCCCTTGGCGCACAGTTTTTCCACCCACTCGGGATTGAGTTCGTTGCCCGGGAACTCCTTCACGAACTGTTTGCGGGTCATGCCGCCACGGCGCGTGCACAGCTGCATCATGATCCGCTCCTGCGCGCGGACCTGTTCCACGGCGTCACGCACGGTCTGGACCAGTGCGTCGTACAGGCGGGGTACCAGTTTGATCGGGGCGAAGGTGGCGGCCATTTCAGCCAGCGCTTTTTCCGCCTGCTTGCTGGCGCGGCCGTGCTTTTCGATTGCGGTCATCACCTGCTTGTAGTTCTCGATCAGCTCACCGAAGCGGCGCTTGACCTCCTCCGGGTCCGGGCCGCCTTCGTTGGCGTCGTCATCATCGTCATTCTCGTCATCATCGTCGCTGCTCTTCTGGGCCGCCGGCGGTGTGATCTCGTCATCGGGGTCGATAAAGCCGTTGAGCAGGTCGGTCAGACGGCCCTCTTCGCTGAGTGCCTGGTCGTAGGCTTCGAGCACCAGCGGAATGGAACCGGGGTAGTAGGCGATGGCGGACATGACGTCGCGCAGGCCCTCTTCGATCCGCTTCGCCAGCAGAATCTCGCCTTCGCGGGTCAGCAGCTCAACCGTACCCATCTCGCGCATGTACATGCGAACCGGGTCGGTGGTGCGGCCTGCTTCGGATTCGACTGCCGCCAATGCGGCCGCGGCCTCTTCTACTGCGCTTTCGTCGGTGGAATCGCCGCCTTCGATGATCAGGTTGTCCTGGTCCGGTGCTTCTTCCGAGACCTGGATGCCCATGTCATTGATCATGCGGATGATATCTTCGACCTGATCGGGGTCGGAGATATCCTCGGGCAAGTGGTCGTTAACTTCAGCAAAGGTCAGGTAGCCCTGCTCCTTTCCCCGTGCGATCAGTTCTTTGAGACGAGACTGCTGCTGAGAAGTATTCGACATAGATGCCCTTTGCCCTGCGTCCAAGGATGATGAAAAAATAGCCGCATATTGTACATGCGTTCGCTTAATTTATAAATAGGATAGACCCCATTGGCCGTTGCGGGTTCGGGCGCTCGGGGGATTCGTCAGCGCCGTCTGGCGCGGCTGACCAACAGTTTAGTCAGTAATTGGCGTTCCTGGTCACTCAATTGGGACGGTTTGCGGGTTTTCAACTCATCCAGGCGCGCTTCTTCGCGTTTTTTTACCAGCTGTTGCAGGCAGTCAAGAAACTCCTGACGCAGTTGCTCGGGGTCAGGAATCAGCTGTTCGCGTTCCGCCAGTTGCTTGAGCAGGTCGAAGTGAGGGGTGTCACGCCATTTGGCGACCAGTAGAGCGGCTGGCATGTTGGGTTGGCGTCGCGCCTGGTCGATCAGTGCGGCGAGCAGTGACAGTTCCGGTTCGTTTAGTTGCTCCAGCGCTTCGCTGGTTTCAAAGTCGACGTTGGCCGCCAGTTTTGGGTGGCGCAGCAGTCGGGTCAGGGCGCGGGCGGCGAGCGACGACGGACGCAGCAGTGGCGTGCGGGGGAGGTCGTTACCGTACGGGTTGCGTTTGTCCTGGCGCCACTTGTGGTTCGGGCGACGTTCTTTCTGGGGGTAGGCCGGTGCGCCGAAACTGTCGTGAAGCTCCGCAGTTGGCGGGTAGTCGCCGTAGTCATAATCGTCGTAGTTGGCCAGCGGGGGCTCGCTGGGGTGGTGGTCGGGGCTGGTTGCAGCGGGGGTGCCTGTGCTGCTGAAAAAACTGGCGTCAAGGCCGGTCAGCTCGCCCAGGCGCTGACGCATCAATTGCTGCAGGGTTTTGCCGGGAATACGGTCGATCAGTGGCATGGCCAATGAGCTGAGGCGGGCGCGCCCTTCGCCGCTGGAGAGGTCAATGTCGGTGGCGAGGGTGTCGAACATGAACGCCGATAGTGGTTGGGCATCACCGACACGGCGATTGAAGGCTTCGCTGCCTTCGGCGCGGACCATGCTGTCCGGATCTTCGCCGTCGGGCAGAAACAGGAAGCGGGCCTGGCGGCCGTCCTGCATCTGCGGCAGGGCGGTCTCCAGTGCACGGCGTGCAGCCTGGCGGCCAGCCTGGTCGCCGTCGAAGCAGAACACAACCTCGGGCACCAGCTTGAAGATCCGGGTCAGGTGGTGCTCGCTGGTAGCCGTGCCAAGAGTGGCTACGGCGTTGCTGATGCCGAACTGGGCCAGCGCGACCACGTCCATGTAGCCTTCGACGATCACCAGTCGTTCCAGTGAACGATTGGCTTTGCGTGCCTGATAGAGGCCGTAGAGTTCGCGGTTCTTGTGAAAAACGTCGGTTTCCGGCGAGTTGAGGTACTTGGGTTTGTTGTCACCCAGCACCCGGCCGCCAAAGGCGATTACGCGGCCGCGCATGTCGATAATCGGGAACATGATCCGATCGCGGAAGCGGTCATAGCACTTCTGCTCGTCCGGCTTGAGGATCACCAGACCGGCGGCGTCCAGTTGTTGTCGCTGTTTGTTGTCGTCGCCCATGTGCTGGAGCAGGTTGTCCCAGCCCGGCGGGGCGTAGCCGATACCGAACTGCTGGGCGATCTGGCCACTGAGTCCGCGATTTTTGAGGTAGTCCACCGCGCGCGCGCGTTCGGGATGTTGGCGCAGCTGCTGGCGATAAAACTGGTCGGCCCGTTCGAGCAGGGCGTAGGTGCCCTTGAGTGCGCTCTCGCGTTCGCGCTGCTGGTGTTCGTTGGCGGCTTGCGGAATGTCGAGGCCCTGGCGGCGGGCGAGCATTTCAACCGCCTGAGGAAAGTCGATCCGTTCGTACTCCATCACGAAGCCGAGGGCGTTGCCGCCGGCGCCGCAGCCGAAGCAATAGTAGAACTGTTTGTCCGGGTCGACGCTGAACGAAGGGGTTTTCTCTTTGTGGAACGGGCAGAGGCCGGAGTAGTTGCGACCAGTGCGTTTCAGCTGCACGCGCTCGTCCACCACATCGACAATGTCGGTGCGGTTGAGCAGGTCGTCGATAAAATCCTGAGGAATGCGTCCGGCCATGAACGGTCTGTTGCTCCAGCTGAGGGGGCTAGCTTAACAGGATCTGGCGATCAGGAAAGTGCGCGTAGCGGGGTTTATCCCAGGCGGGCTTTGATCCGTTTGCTGACGGCGGCTATGTCGGCCCGGCCCTGCAGCTGCGGCTTGAGTTGTGCCATCAACGGGCCCATATCCTTCATCGTGCTGGCGCCGGTGGCGGCGATCGCAGCATCGATCAGTTGGTCGATCTCTTCGTCGGTTAACTGGGCAGGAAGAAAGGTTTTGATCACCTCCAGTTCGTTCTTCTCCACCTCAGCGAGATCATCACGTCCGGCGGCTTCGAACTGGCTGATGGAATCGCGGCGCTGTTTCTGCATCTTGTCCAGAATAACCAGCACGCGTTCATCGTCCAGTTCGATCCGCTCGTCCACCTCGACCCGTTTGAGTTCTGCAAGCATACCCCGCAGCGTAGTCAGGCGCGGTTTGTCTTTGGCGCGCATCGCTGCTTTCTGCGCATCTTTCAGCGCTTGCTTGATGGGGCAGTCACTCATGATCTGTCTCTGGCCAAGGCTCGAGGCTCGTGATACCGGATTAGTACAGGCGAACCTGACGACGGGTCTCGCGCGCAACCTTCTTGGCGTGGCGCTTGACGGCAGCAGCGGCCTGACGCTTGCGCACGGAAGTCGGCTTCTCGTAGTGCTCGCGGCGACGAACTTCGGCCAGAATGCCGGCTTTTTCGCATGAGCGCTTGAAGCGACGCAGTGCTACGTCAAAAGGCTCGGTGTCACGTACTTTAACGCTTGGCATCGTATTACCTTAATTAAGCTTTTGGTTACTCCCGTGGGCCTTTCCAGCGGGAACGCATCAAAATCCTGCAGTTGCAGGGCCGCATATTCTAGTCCCGGCGGCGTGCGAAAGCAAACCCCTGTACGCATATTCTGTTCCTGCCGTAGCGGCGCTGCTAGAATGCGCCGGTCCGGTGTGTCCGGTACCCTTGTTTAGCCACGATGAAACGGAGTCCGCATGCGCGTTCTGGGGATCGAAACCTCCTGTGATGAAACCGGCGTTGCCCTGTATGACAGCGATCAGGGGTTGTTGGCCGATGCGCTCTACAGCCAGATCGATATGCATGCCGAGTACGGTGGTGTGGTGCCGGAGCTGGCGTCCCGTGATCATATTCGCAAGCTGGTGCCGCTGATTCGCGAGGTGATGAGCGCGGCGGGTGTCGAGCGTGCCGATGCCATCGCCTATACCGCTGGTCCCGGTTTGATCGGTGCCCTGATGGTGGGGGCGTCGCTGGCGCGTGCGCTGGGCTTTGCCTGGCAGGTGCCGGTCCTCGGCGTTCATCATATGGAAGGCCACCTGCTGGCACCGATGCTGGAGGATAATCCGCCGGAGTTTCCGTTCGTGGCGCTGCTGGTGAGCGGCGGCCACACCCAACTGGTGCGGGTTGACGGTATCGGTCGCTACGAGCTGCTGGGTGAATCTCTGGACGATGCCGCCGGCGAAGCGTTCGACAAGGCCGCCAAGATGCTGGGGCTGGATTACCCCGGCGGGCCGATGATCGCCAAACTCGCCGCCGATGGCGAGGCGGGGCGGTTTCGTTTTCCGCGGCCGATGACCGATCGGCCCGGGCTGGAGTTCAGCTTCAGCGGCCTTAAGACCTTTACCCTCAATACCGCTGAGAAGCTTAAGGTTGACGGTGAATTGGCGGACCAGGATAAAGCCGACATCGCCCGCGCCTTTGAAGAGGCGGTGGTGGATACCCTGGCCATTAAATGCAAGCGCGCGCTGGAGCAGACCGGGCTCAAACGGCTGGTGATCGCCGGCGGGGTCAGCGCCAACCGCAAACTGCGCGCGGGGCTGGAGGCGATGGTGGCCAAGCGTGGTGCCGCGCTGTTTTATGCCCGGCCCGAATTCTGTACCGACAACGGCGCCATGATCGCCTACGCCGGTTGCCAGCGATTGCTGGCTGGCCAACAGGATGAGCTGGTGATTCAGGCCCGCCCGCGCTGGCCGATGAGTGAACTGCCGCCGATCGGCTGAGGCGGAGGTTAAAAGCGGCTTTCCAGCCCCTGGCGCAGCTTCAGGATGTTACTGCGGTGGCGCAGGATCATCAGCGCACAGAGAATGCCGACCAGGGTGAGGTAGTCGGGCGCCAGCATCAGACAGAGCGGCGGCGACAGAATCGCCATCAACAGCGCGGCCAGCGATGAGATGCGGAACCACTTGGCCAGTACCAGCCAGATCGCAATCTGCGCCAGTCCCAGTAGCGGATGGATCGCCAGGCAGACCCCCAGGGTGGTCGCCACGCCCTTGCCACCGCGAAAGCCGAAATATACCGGCCACAAGTGACCGAGCACCGCGGCCAGAGCGGTCAGGCTGACTACCTCGCTGGGTTGTTCCAGAGCGCGGGCGATAGCCACCGGCAGCACTCCTTTGAGCAGATCGCCACAAAGGGTGAGGGTTCCTGCCGCACGATGGCCGTTGCGGAAAACGTTGGTAGCGCCGGGGTTGCCGGAGCCGCTGTTGCGGGGATCGGGCAGGCCGTAGAGTCGGCACGCCAGCACCGCGCAAGATACCGAGCCCAGCAGATAGGCCAGCAGGATCAGGGCGACGGCGGTTGACGTGACGGTGGCGCTCATGGGAGGCTGCCCGGCGTTGAGGAAACGCCTCTTTTTTAGCAGATGCAGCAAAACGAGTAAACCAAGGAGCCGGACCATGGATATCGTTTACATTCACGGCCTGGAAGTAGATACCGTCATCGGGATCTACGACTGGGAGCGCAAGATCCGGCAGACCGTCAATCTGGATCTGGAGATGGGTACCGATATCCGCCAGGCGGCTGCCAGCGAAGATATCGATAAAACCCTCAACTACAAGAGCGTTTCCAAGCGGCTGATCGAGTTTATCGGCGCCAGCGAATTTCTGTTGGTGGAAACTATGGCAGAAGAGATCGCTACGCTGGTGATGCAGGAGTTTCCGGTACCCTGGTTGAAACTGCGTCTGGGTAAGCCCGGCGCGGTGCGCGGCGCGCGTGATGTGGGGGTGATTATCGAGCGCGGCGAGCGGTTCTGATGGCTCGCGTCTATCTTAGTCTCGGCAGTAATATTCGCCGCGAGCACTACATCAGCAGTTGTCTCGATGGCCTGGCCCACCGCTTTGGCGAGCTTGATATCTCCAGTGTCTACGAAAGTGAGGCGGTAGGGTTCGACGGCGATCCTTTTTTCAATCTGGTGGTGGGGCTTGAGACCGAGCTGGCTCTGGATCCGCTGTTCGAATTTCTGCGAGAGACCGAGCACGCGCATGACCGCTGCCGTAAGGCGGCTAAATTCAGCGCCCGCACGCTGGATATCGACATTCTTACCTATGACGATTACGTGGGCCCGTTTGCCGGCGGCGAATTGCCGCGTGAAGAGATCACCCGCAATGCGTTCGTGCTCTGGCCGCTGGCTGAGATCGCCGCGGATCTCCGCCACCCGGGGCTGGGGATCCGCTACGGTCAGTTGTGGGCGAATTACGATAAAAGCCGGCAGGCGCTGTGGCCGGTCAGCTTTGTTTGGCAGGGGCGGGAGCTTCTGCGCTACACTGCCTGAACGCCCCGGATTGCAGCTCGTGAGTTGGCATGATTGACTACCTGATTCTTCCTGAGCATCGTCTGATCGTTGTGACCAACCGGGATCTGGTTTCCATCGACGACATCACCCGAATGCGCCAGCGTTTGCACGCCGACTCCAATTACTCGCCAAGTTATGACGTGCTGAATGACTCCAGTCGCCTGAACAGCCAGTACTCTGCAGATGAAATTTTCGAATTTGATGCCAGTGAGCTGCCACCGATCAAGGTGGCCATTGTGGCACCCTCAGACCTGAACTTTGGCGTGGCAAGAATGTGGCAGCAGCTGACGGAGGATCACCGCAAGGCGCAGGTTGGCGTATTTCGCAGTTCGGGTGAGGCGTTGGTCTGGCTGGGTCGCCCCGTAAGTCTCGCCGTGATGCTCAACAAGCAATACGGGTGTCAAGACTAGCGGGGCGTCCGGCTAGATTTTGAACTGCTCCACTACGGCACGCAGTTGGCGCGAGGCTTGGCGCATCTCCTGCGACGCACCGCTCATCTGTTCACAGCCGGCAGCCAGTTCGGTCGCGGTTTGGTTCACCGCGATGATACTGCGATTGATCTCGTTGGCCACCGCGCTTTGTTCTTCGGCAGCGCTGGCAATCTGGGTGTTGGATAGTGATATACGGTCCGATGCAGCCCTGATCTCGGTAAGTGCCTGACCCGTTTCCTCAATCTGGGCTTTGCAGGTTTCCGTTTGCGCCAGGCTCTGATTCATAACCGCGGCCGACTGCTGCGCCCCCTGTTGCAGCTGCTCGATCATCCCCTGGATCTCTTCGGTCGCGCTTTGGGTTCTGCCGGCCAGGCTACGCACCTCATCGGCAACCACGGCGAAGCCCCGACCCTGTTCACCAGCGCGCGCCGCTTCGATGGCGGCATTCAGGGCCAATAGGTTGGTCTGTTCGGCGATGCCGCGGATGGTGTTGGTGATGGTGCCGATCTGATCGACATTGTTAACCAGCTGCGTCATTGAGTCGGCGGCGTTGGTGACCCCGGTCGCCAGCTCCGTCACCCGCTGAATGGACTGGTTGGCCAAGTGATCACCCTGGCGCGCGGCCTGCTGGGTCTGGGTCGCGTCGTTCTCCGCTTTTTGGGCGCTGGCGGCAACATCGTCGGCGGTGGAGGTCATTTCGTCTACCGAGCGTGCCGACTGTTCCATTTCGCTTTTCTGCAGTTCGGAGTGGTGGCGGGTGAGCTCGGCAACTTCAGTGATGTGGGAGCTGGCTGTTTCCACCTGTTGGGCGCAATTATCAATCTGTTGCACCTGTTGGCGCAGGTTGGCGACCAAGTGCATCAAGGTTGCTGCCATCTGCTGCGAGTCGATCAAGCCAAGCGGTTCTATCTGACGGCTGAGGTCACCTTTGGCGCAGTACTCCATCTCACGGCGAATGTAGGCCATGGGGCGGAACACTTTGGTGGTTAACAGTGCCACTGCGACGATGGTGATAAGCATCACGGCCACCAGCATGGAACTAATGCCGATTAGCTTTTGCCGGTCCATGTCGGACATGAACGCGCTGCTGTCTTCTAACGCGGTGATGATGATGCCCGCGTTGCCGGCATCATCGATCAGGGGGTGGCTAATGGCGAAAAAGCCACCATGCCCCATGGTTTCTTGCCAGCGTTCGCTTTGAAACACGGTGTGGCCATCGGCGCGTGTAACTTGAATGGGCGCTTTGATCTGGTCAACAACCTGGCGCAGGTTGTGTGCCGTTTTCAGCACCACTTCAACGTAACCCCGCAGGCGCAGTCCACCCGCGGGTACAACCACGGAGATGTAGCTGTCGCCGTTGCTGTTCCATGCCTGTTGAACAATTTTCAGCCGTTCGGCGCCGCTGCGGTTCTTCAACACTGGTGCCAGTACGCTGGGCAGGACCTGCTCCAGCGATTCGCCTTTGCGGCTGGCCGCAAGGAAATTGAGGTCGCTATCGTAGGCGCGCAGTTTGGCCAGCTCCACGTAGCCTTCACTGACCAGTAGTTGGTTAAAGGCATCATCCATTACCCGCACCAGGTCGCCGCGCTCAGCCCCTTTCAGCGCGCTCTTGAACGCTTTGCCTGCGGTCAGATCCAAGCCGATCTTCTGCCCCAGCTCGCCGGTATCCTGCAGCGTTTGATTAACCGCGACGCCGAGAATGCGCGTGAGGGTGTTTTTTTGGTGGTATATGGCTGTCTGCTCGGCGCGTTCGCTGAGGGCGTAGCTGATACCCACACACACCACCGCGACCAGACAGAAAAGCCCGATAGCCAGTTGCTTGATTGAGAACCGGTTGATAAACGACATCATGGTGAAACCTGGGTTGCGGGGAGGCCGGCAGGGTGCCGGCCTGAGGAGAAAGCGGTGTTACTGTTCGATGGGGTAGCCTTTCTCGGTCCATTCGGCGATGCCGCCGCGGAGCCAGTAAACGCGGCTGTATCCTGCCTCAACGGCGATCTGTGCTGCTTCACCGCTGCGTGCACACTTGGGACCGTTGCAATAGAAGCATACCGGTGTGTCCTTGCTGGCAAGAATCTTGGCCAGCGAATCGGCATTGGTCTCGGTATTGATCAGGTAAGCCACGTCCGGGATATGGCCTTTGTCGTAATCGCCGCGGGTAC
Organism: Motiliproteus sediminis; assembly: GCF_017912535.1. Lineage (GTDB taxonomy): Bacteria > Pseudomonadota > Gammaproteobacteria > Pseudomonadales > Balneatricaceae > Motiliproteus > Motiliproteus sediminis. The sequence continues at coordinate 157,754 of NZ_JAERQK010000002.1, read as the reverse complement.
GGGAGTCAACGATTACCAGATTGTCTTCACTATCAACCAGGTCCAGCAGCTCCTCGGCCGTGACGGTGGTCACGTTGGGGAAGCTCATGGGCTGAATATCGCCGGCGGCGGCGGTGACAGCGAACAGGGCGGCGGTGAGAAAAGTCAGGATTGAGCGGATGTACTTCATGGAAACCTCCAGATATTAGAATTACTTAATAGTAATGTGGCTAATACAAGGGGCGTGCTGATCTGGATCATGAATCGTAAAATATGACCATATCTCATTTTTGTGGACTTGGGCTGACGCGGGCTGATCGTCTTTGTGATCTATAAGTTATTGTATTTTTTAGATATATTCTTGGTTTTGATGTGGTCTTTTATGAGGGCGGTCTGACATCCTGTGTGGGCGTAAATGAAAAATGGTTCATGCAAGGTTGCCAAGGCGGGACGGCTGGAGGCCGAATCGGTGTCGGGGTAGCGGCGAATATGGCAACAGGCTGTGATAAGGCGGGGTAGCTATCACAGCCCGTTGGAAGCGTCTTCTAGCGCAGCTGGCGCGGATCGGTGAACGCTTTGATCGTTCCCAGCGAGCCTTCCAGTTCCAGCGCACCGTTAGGGGTGATGTCGAAACGCTGCATGTTCTCCAGCAGTCCGAACAGCAGTTGTTCCTGGTTGGCCAGTCGTGGCCGGCATGCCATCTTCGATGCCTGGATCTTGCCGATCAGCAGCTGGCCATTTTCCAGCTTCCACTGGGATGAGAAGCGATTGCAGGCGCTGTAGCCGGTGAGTCGGCCATCGGCTTCAAAACGGAAGTTGATCGGTGCCCGGCTCACCGGTGGTACATCACCGAGTCTATTGACTTGCCAGTAGCGTTCGGTCAGCAGGGCATGCGGTTCACCACCGCAGCCCTCGAAGTGGTCGTCGGTGGTGATGACATCGACTGCATAGGGGTAGGGCAACGGGCTGTCTGAGCCCCGACATAGTTGCGCCTGGAACCGGGCCACGATCGGGGCGAAGTTCTCTGCGCCCAGGTAGCGCAGGGCTTCACCGCCGCCGTGGTCGCCGAGATTAGCGGCACTCAGGCGCTGGTTGCTGCCCAGTTGCTCGAACTGCAGCAGTTGAGATGAGAGATGCAGATACCAGTCCGGGCCCTGCCCGCGTGCGCTTTGCGGGAGTGACAACCCCTGGCGGGGCAAGCATTCCGGCAGGCGTTGATCGGCCAGGGCGACCAGCAACCGCTCGCCATTGTCCACCAGTTGGGTGGTGTCCTGATCCAGTGACCAGTAGCGCTGGCCGGCGTCACTGCTGCCGCGGGCCTGCAGTCGGTGGAGCATGCCGCGGGCCAGCAACTGCGGGTGTCCGCCCAGATTGCCGTACACGATCTGCTGGTCGCCGCACTGGTAGGTTTGGCCGAAACGGACCTCGTCGGCGGTTTTCAGCAGCAACTGACCGGCGGGAACCGGGTCGAGGGTGACTTTCAGCGGGATGGGGTCTGAGGCAAGTTCCAGCCGCTGGCCGCGGGTTACCACCACCCGCATCTCGTCGAGCGAGGCCGGATCTCTGGGCGCCGGAACCGAAATGGCAAATTCGAGCGATGAGGAAACGTGGGTTGGCCGGATCGGAATATCGGCGACCAGTTCGTTGCCGTCGCGGCTGTAGCGACGTACCTGCATGTGCATTTCATGACCGGGGTCCAGGGCGCTGTAGCCCTGGGTGTAGACCTCCCCTACCACGGTCAGGGTGCTGAGGGTGCGCGGGTCCACCACGCGGGAAGCGGGGCCGGCACAGCCGTAAAGGGTCAGCGCGATCAGCAGGGGGGGTAACAATCCTTTCAGCATGATGTTCGTCCTTGGGGTTAAAGCGGTGTACGAGTTGGTGTGTCGCCTCACCAACCGCTTAAGGATACAGATTTTTGCCGCCGTCTACCGCAATGATTTGACCGGTGACGTAGCTCTGGCGAGCCAGAAACAGCGCGGTGGCGGCGATATCCGCGGGCGCTCCGAAACGCCCCAGCAGGGTGCTGTCGAGCACCAGCTGCTGCGACTCCGGATCCCGTGCGGCCGGGCCCTCCGGCGGTAGAATCGGTCCGGGGGAGATGCCGTTGACCCGCACCTTGGGTGCCAGCTCCTTGGCCAGCACTTTGGTCATCATCGCGGTGCCTGCCTTGGCGATACTGTAGGCGGCGTAGCCCTTGAGACCGCGCTCGCTGTGAACATCAACCAGATTGATGATCGCTCCCTGGCGGCGCGTCAGTTCATCGGCCAGCGCCTGACAGAGAAAGAAGGGGCCGCTGAGGTTGGAGCCGATCAGTGCCTGCCACTGGCTGCGATCGGTGCTGCCAAAGGGGGTAGGAAAGAAACTGGAGGCATTGTTGATCAGCAGGTCCAGGCGTTGCCAGACCGCTACCGCCTCCTTGGCAAGCCGCTCCGGCTCACCCTCATTGGCCAGGTCTGCCTGCAGGATATTAGCGCTGCCCGGGAGCTCTTGGTTCAGTGCCCCGGCTAGTGCGGCGGCTTCGGTAGCAGAGCCGCGATAATGCAGCAGCACCCGGTAACCGGCGGCGTGAAAGTGACGCGCCAGGGAGGCGCCAATACGTCGTGCGGCACCGGTGATGAGCACCACGGGTGGCTCATTGCTGGAAATCAGGTCGGGCTCAGACATGGGCGGATTCCGCGATTTTGGCCAGGCGGCGCCGGCGCAGCTCCTGGCCGAGAGCCGGGCCCTTGAACCCCTCCTTGACCAACGTGGCGGGGGCAATGGACTCCACCTGCTGACAGAGGCGAGCCAGTGCATCGGTATCGGTGGCCGGATCGAGTGCCTGGCTGCCGGCGACAAAGGAAGTCAGTCGTTCCGGCCGGCGGGCGAGGTCGAGGCACTCGTACAGCGCCAGCTGCTGCTCCGGCGTTAGGCGTTGCAGCGCCGCCATATCGGCGCTGTGTTGCGTCAGCAGGCGTGTTTGTTCGCGCACCGCCTTGGGGGCCTTCAGGCGCTCCAGCAGGGCTTCACCGGAGCCGCTTCCCGCCAGCGAGGCCAGCAGCACCGCCAGCCGCGTCGCTGGCGAACCGGTCTGGGCGCCGATGCGTTCGAGCGCCGCCGGTGCAGGGGCACCGGGGGGGCACAGCGGGCGCAGTTCGGGCAGCCAGTGATCGAGCCCGCCGCAGGCTGACAGGGTGGTGAAGAACGTCCAGGGGCTGCGCTCGCCAAGGGCGCGTTCCAGCTCTTTCCATACCCGCTCGGCACTGAGATCAGCCAGTTCGCCGTTGGCGGTGAGACGGTTCATCAACTGCAGCGTCTCCGGCGCGACGCGAAATCCGAGGTGATCGAAGCGGGCGGCGAATCGCGCTACCCGCAGCACCCGCAGCGGGTCCTCGGCGAACGCTGGTGATACATGGCGGAGTAGTCGCCCTTGCAGGTCGGCCTGGCCGCCGTAGGGGTCGATCACGCGCCCCTGCTCATCCTCCGCCATGGCGTTGATGGTCAGGTCGCGCCGCTGCAGGTCCTGTTCCAGCGTCACCTCGGGGGAGGTGTGAAACTCGAATCCCTGATAGCCGCGCCCCGCTTTACGTTCGGTGCGCGCCAGTGCGTACTCTTCGTGGGTTTCAGGGTGGAGAAAGACCGGAAAGTCCTTGCCCACCGGCTGGTAGCCCAGCGCTTGCATCGCTTCGGGGGTGGCTCCGACCACCACCCAGTCGCGGTCATAGACTGGCAGGCCGAGCAGTCGGTCCCGCACCGCGCCGCCGACCAGATAGATCTGCATGGTCACGGGCGCTCGCAACGATCTGGAAACTGCGCCTGCCAGGCTTCGTAACCACCGTCGATGCTGTAGACCTGCTCAAAGCCGCGCTCGGCCAGAAAGGCCGCCGCCGACTGGCTGGAGTTGCCGTGGTAGCAACATACCAGCAGTGGCGTGTCGAGGTCGTTCTCTTCGATAAACTGCTGCAGGTTGTGGTTGCTGAGGTAGCGGGCATCGGTAATATGGCCGCGTTCGAAGCTGGCTTCGTCACGAATATCGGCGACGACGGCGCCCTCTTCGATCAGCGTCAGAGCCTGGTGGCAATCGATCCGTTTGAAGGGCAGGTCGGTCATCGGGAATCTCCTGTGAACGGGTGCTGACGGCGATTAAGCATAGCCGCTGCTGGGAACCGCAAAGCGGGTGCCGTCTTGCAGCCGCAGCGCGGTCAAGCTGCCGCCCCAGACGCAGCCGGTATCCAGCGCGAAGCAGTTGGGGGTGGCGCAGTGTCCCTCGAGCGAGGCCCAGTGGCCGAAGATCAGTCGCTTGTTGGGGCTTTTGCGCCCGGGATGCTCAAACCAGGCGCGGTAGCCGACGGGAGGCTGATCGGCATTGGTCTTGGTTTTCAGTTCCAGGGTGCCGTCGGCGCGGCAGAAGCGCATGCGGGTGAGGTAGTTGGTGATCAGACGCAGACGGTCGAAACCGGCAAGGTCGTCACTCCAGCAGGCGGGCGTATTGCCGTACATGGCGGTATAAAATGCCGGCGCCTGTTCGGAGCGGATCACGGTCTCTACCTCGCGGGCATGGCGCTCGGCATGCTTGAGCTTCCAGGTGGGCGGAATGCCGGCATGGACCATGGCGTACCCCAGCTCCCGATCGCGGTGCAGCAGCGGCTGCTGCGCCAGCCAGTGAAGCAGTTCGTCACGGTCGGGCGCATGGAGTATTTCGTCGAGGGTGTCCTTGCTGCCGGCACGTTGGCCGTGGGCCACGGCCAGCAGGTGCAGGTCATGGTTGCCGAGTACGGTGACCGCACGTGCCCCCAGCTCGCGCACGAAACGCAGGGTATAGAGCGAGTCGGGACCGCGATTAACCAGATCGCCGGTCAGCCAGAGTTGGTCCTGATCGCCGAAACCGATCTGGTCCAGCAACTGGCACAGTTCGCGATAGCACCCCTGGATATCGCCGATTGCGTAAGTAGCCATCAGTGCAGGGCGCGGGGGACAGCCAGGGTGAAGGCGGGAATCGGCGCCTTGAAGTGTTCGCCGTCGTCGGTGCGCATGTCGTAGTGGCCCTCCATGCTGCCCACCTCAGTGCCGATTACGGTGCCGCTGGCATAACTGTAACTGCCGCCGGGGGCGATACGGGGCTTCTCACCCACCACGCCTTCGCCCTGAACCTCTTGCAGGCTGCCGTCGCCGTCGGTAATCCGCCAGTAGCGACTGAGCAGCTGCACCGGTTCCATCAGGCCGTTGGTGATGGTGATGTGGTAGGAAAACACGTAGCGCTGGTTATCCGGGTCGGATTGTTCATCGATGTACTGGGTTTCCACATCCACGCGAATGGGCGGATAGAGCGGGTCGTCGCTGATCATGAGGGGTCGGTCTCCTCCGCCTTGACGGCGGTATAGCGATCGGCGAGAGCGATAAATTCGGCCAGCGTCAGGCGTTCGGGGCGAATGCCCGGGTCGATGCCGGCCGCTTCGATCTGCTCGGCGTCGATCAGCGGCTTGAGGTTGTTGCGCAAGGTCTTGCGACGCTGGCCAAAGGCGGTGCGGACCAGCGTCGCCAGGTCGTCGTCGTCGGCTGCCCTGAGCGGCAGCTCGGCGTAGGGCTGCAGGCGGACGATGGCGGAATCGACCTTGGGGCGCGGGTCGAAGGCTTCCGGCGGCACCAGAAACAGGTTGTCCACCCGGCAGCGGTACTGGGCCATGATGCCGAGGCGGCCGTAGGCGCTTTCGCCCGGTTGCGCCGCCAGCCGCTCAACCACTTCTTTTTGCAGCATAAAATGCATGTCGCTGATCAGATTGGAATAGCTCAGCAGGTGGAAGATCAGCGGGGTGGAGATGTTGTAGGGCAGGTTGCCCACCACTCGCAGCGGGCGTTGGTCATGCTTGAGGCTGCCAAAGTCAAACTGCAGGGCGTCGGCATGGTGAATGCGCAGGTTGTCCTCGTAGCGAAAGAACTGGGTGCGCAGAATCGGAATCAGGTCACGGTCGAGCTCCACCACGTCCAGCTCGCCCGCACCCTCCAGCAGCGGTTCGGTGAGCGCGCCGAGGCCGGGGCCGATCTCGACCAGACGCTCGCCGGGCTTGGGGGCGATGCTGCGCACGATCCGAGCGATGACGCCCGGGTCCTGCAGAAAATTCTGGCCGAAGCGCTTGCGCGCCTGATGGCCGGCGGGTTTTTTAGCCATGAGTTACCTGATTGTGGTGTCCGCACCGGCCATTTCGGCGGCGCAGGCGATAGCGGTTTGCAGGCTGCCCAGCTCACCTCGGCCGCTGCCGGCAAGGTCGAGGGCGGTGCCGTGATCGACTGAGGTGCGGATGATCGGCATCCCCAGGGTGATATTGACGGCGGCACCGAAGCCTTTGTGTTTGAGCACCGGCAGCCCCTGATCATGATACATCGCCAGCACCGCATCAGCACCCTGCAGACTGTGGGGAGTAAACAGGGTGTCGGCGGGCAGCGGGCCTACCAGATCGAGGCCTTCGCTGCGCAGTTGTGCCAGTGTCGGCTCGATCACGTCGATCTCTTCGCGTCCCAGGTGTCCACCCTCGCCGGCGTGGGGGTTGAGGCCGCAGACCAGAATGCGCGGCGCTGCCAGCCCAAAGCGCTGGCGCAGGTCGCGGGCGAGGATACGGGTGACGCGGCTGATCCGCTCCGGGGTGATGGCCGCCGGCACCGCAGACAGCGGCAGGTGAGTGGTGACCAACGCTACCCGGAGTCCCTCGGTGGCCAGCATCATCACCACCTCGTCGACCCCGGTGAGCTGCTGCAAAAACTCGGTATGGCCGCTGAAGGGGATGCCGGCGTCGTTGATCACCCCCTTGTGCACCGGGGCGGTGACCAGCGCATCATAGCGGCCGTCGAGGCAGCCGTTGGCGGCCAGAGTCAGGGTGTCGAGCACGTAGCGGGCGTTGGCCGGGTCGAGTTGGCCGCAGATGACCTCTGCGCGCAGCGGAATCGGGTCGATCCACAGCTCGCCAGCAGCGCTGGGGTGAGCCGGTTGGGAGGGATCGTAAGGTCGCAGTTCAAGCGGCAGCCCGAGTTGCTTGGCGCGCTCCAGCAGCAGCGCCGGATCAGCGACGGCGATCAGCTGGTGCGGTTGCGGCTGCTGTGCCAGACGCACGCAGAGATCGGGGCCGATTCCGGCCGGTTCCCCTGGCGTCAGTGCCAGGCGGGTGACGGCGGGCATCAGAGTTTGGACTCGATGTAGGCCTGTGACCGTAGCTCTCGCATCCAGTTGGAGGTTTCTTCTGCGAATTTGCGCTTACGGATGGTTTCGCGGGCCTGGTTGGCCAGAATCCGGTCGCCGAAGTCCTGCGAGCGGCGCTCCAGTACCTCAAGAATATGCCAGCCAAAGCGGCTCTGGAACGGGGCGCTGAGTTCGCCTACCGCGGTCTGGTTCATTGCGCCTTCGAAAGCCGGCACCATCTGCCCCGGTGAGGCCCAGCCCAGCATGCCGCCCTCGCTGCCGCTGCCGGGATCATCGCTGTAGCGGCGCGCCAGCTCGTCAAAGGGTTCGCCGTTGCTGATCCGCTGGTGAATCTCATTGATCAGCGATTCGGCCTGCTGTTCGTTGCGGATCTCGCTGGTCTTGATCAGGATATGGCGCACTCGGGTCTGGTCGATCATCTGCACGCTGCCGCCACGTTGCTCGATGATCTTGAGCAGGTGAAAGCCGCCGCCAAGCCGAAAGGGGCGGGTGATGTCGCCGGGGGATTTGTCAGCCAACTGCTCACCGAGTTTCTCCGGCAACTCGCTGAGGTTGCGCCAACCGATGTCACCGCCTTCCAGCGCACTCTGACCCTTGGAGTGAGCCACAGCGAGACGGGCAAAGTCGGCTCCCTGCTGCAGTTCGCGGTAGAGTTTATCGGCCTTGTCGCTGGCAGCCGTGAGCTCAGCCGCGGTGCCCGGTTCAGCAATGGGGATCATGATGTGCTGCAGGTGCAGGTCGGGTTCGGCGCTGCGCTGCCCCTGCTCCGAGGCGAGAAAGTTCTCCACCTCCTGGTCACTGATCTGGATCCGTTGGTTCACCAGTCGCTCGCGCACCTGAGTAATCAGCATCTCACTGCGGATCTGCTCGCGGACTTCGCGATAATCCTGACCTTCCGCCTCCAGCTGGTTCTTGAACTGCTCCAGGCTGAGGTTGTTGCTGGCGGCGATGCGTTCTACGGTGCGGTTGAGGTCGGGGTCGGTAACCTTGAAACCGTTCTGCTCCGCCTGCTGCATCTGCAGTTCGTCGGAGATCATCTTCTCCAGTACCTGCTGTAAAAATTCCTTGCGCGCAGGGATCGGGGTGTTGCGTTCCTGCAGCTGTTGTTCGATCACCGCGGCGCGGCGTTCGAGTTCGGTTTGCATGATCACGTTGCTGTTGACGATAGCGACCACCTGGTCGAGCAACTGCTCCTGTGCCTGGGCGGCGCCACCGGTCAATAACGTAGTCAGCAGCAGGGTGCGGCTGAGGGCGGAGAAACGGCTTGTCATAAATCCTCTCGTTCTTCGAATCCGGTAATGTCTTTGAGGAAGCTCTTGGCACTGCCGCCGCTGTCACCGGCAGCTTGCGCACCCAGGCTGCCAAGGCCTTTGAGCACAATCTGGAAAAAGATACCTTCGTTTTCCCGCTGCACGCTATTGTCGTTGATCCAGTAGCGGTACAGGGTGCGGACCTGCCAGCAGCAGTTCTCATATTCCAGACCTGCGATCTGGTCCAGAGGTTCACTGTTTTCCAGATCCTGCAGCCAGCGGCCGACCACGCTCCAGCGGCTGTTGAGCGGCCAGATCAGTGACAGGTCGAGCTGTTCCAGTTCGTCGTCAGTGAAGCGGTAGTTGGTGTGGAACTGATGGTCAAGATCGCTGCGGTAACCGAGCTTGAAGTTGCGGACCCTGTTGTGGCTGAAGTCCTCGGTCCACAGCGCGTCGGCACTCAGGGTCAGGGCGTCGCTGGCGCGCCAGGAGGCTTCGGCGGCGAACTCCGAACGCTCCTCTTCCAGTGCCGGCGCGCCGCCGTCCAGGCGCACCTCGCGATCTTCAAAATAGAAAATCTGGCCACCGCTTAGGGCGAAACGTTCGCGGCCGCTGCTTTCGAGAAAGCGGCTGGTTACGCCGATCGTGGCCTGTCGGGTGTCGCCGGTACGATCGCGGCCGCTGAAGCGGTCCTTGCGGAACAGTTGGCCGAAGCCGAAGGTGAGTTCACCGCTATCGAAGTTGGGCAGCTCGCTCTGATCCCTGAAGGGTGCCTCCACCAGAAACAGCCGCGGTTCCAGCGTTTGAATGTAAGCATCTTCGCCCAGACTCACCGGGCGTTCAAAGAACAAGCCGGTATCGAGGCTGAAGCGCGGCTGGGTACGCGAGGGCGCATCGTCTGTGCCCGCAGGCTGGTTTTCCAGCGCGTAGCGGGTATGGCTCAACTCAATGCTGGGGCGAATGAAAGCCCAGGGCCAGTTAAAGGGGGTGCCGATGCTTGCCTCGACATAGGCGCGATCACCCGTGGTACGGGCGCTGCCGGTGAAGTCCTCGGGGTTGCGGTCGAAACGGGTGACCTCCGCCAGGTATTTGAGCTGCAGCCGGTCGCTGTTCCAGGCTGCGGGCGAACCCCAGAAGGTGGCTTGCGGTAGTTTGGCGTAGGGGTCGGTGGTGGCCAGGTCGATCACCTGATAATCCTGCGCCACCAGTGAAAAATTGTGGCTGCTGCCGCTGTAGTTGACGCTGCCCAGTTGCTGCAGATGGGTGTCCCGGTTGATATCCAGATGGGTGCCCAGATCGTCAAAGTAGGTTTCATCGCTGACCCGGGTAAAGTCGATCTGGGAGCGCCAGCCGCGGGCGGGACTGCCGCTGTGGTCGAAGCCGAACAGCCAGCGGTCGTCGCCCTGAATCTTGTCGCTGCCGAGCCAGGAGGTACTGAGCGCAAACAGCCCCACCGGGTGCAGATAGCGGAACTCGTTCTCCAGCTGGGTGCCGCGTTTTTCTATCTGCCGGATGGTCAGGGTGTCATCGTAGTGGGGAGCGAGATTAAAGTAATAGGGAACGGTGATATCAACGCCGTTGGTTTTATCCACCGACAGGCGCGGCGGCAGGAATCCCGACATGCGACGGTCATCGATGGGGAAGTACATATAGGGGACGTAGAGTACCGGCACATCTCCCAGCCTCAGGGTAGCGTGGGAGACCGATCCCAGTCCGGTGTCGGGGCGGAGTACGATCTCACTGCCGTTGATGGTCCAGGAGTCGTTGCCGGGCTGGCAACGGGTGTAGCGGCCGTCGTGAATCACCACATGGCCGTTTTCAAGCCGCTCAATGGAGTCGGCGTCGCCGCGTAATTCGCTGGCATGGATCACGAATTCGGCGTCGCGCACCGTAGCGCCCCCTTTGCCAAAGTCGATCTCCGCGCGCTCGCCCAGCAGCAGCAGGTTGGGCTCTCGTATCTGTACCAGCCCGTCCAGTTGGGCCTGTTCGGCCTGGTGTTCGATGGAGGCTTGCTGGCTGCGGATCTGGCGATCGCCCTTGCGCAGGTAAACATTCCCCTCGAGTCGGGTCAGGCGGTTGCCTTCAGTATTGCTGCTGTCGGCGCTGGCGAAAATGGGCTGCTGGTCATCCGGGAGCCTGCCGTCGTCGAAGCGCAGTCGAGGGGTCAGGTAGCCGCCTTCGCAGTGGGTTTGCGGCGAGACTCCGTCAGGGTGCGGGTACCAGTCCAGGTAGGCGAACGGGTTGCCACTGAAGGGGTCGGCATAGGCGTCGGGGTAGGCAACCAGGAACCCGCTAGCCCTGGCCGTGGTCAACCGAGCGCTCTGTTCGGGGACGGCGCTGGCGGTGGCTGCTGTTGCCGGGGTGGCCGGGCCGTTGCAGTTCCAGCCATCGTCAGTGGCACTGCAGTCCCAACCGCCGCCGGCTGCTGCGGTCGCCGTTGCCGGGAGCTGGCTGAGAACCAGAGCGAGCGACAGGGCAGCAAGGCGTGAACAGGGTTGCAGGGACATGAGGGGGTGCTGGCTCCCGGGGCAGCGTGCCGGACGGGAATGCCCTGTCCGATCATGATGGTTTTCTTGTTACTATGCGCGTTTCCACAGCAACCGCGAATGATAAAGCATCGGGGAGAAGGGGGAAATCCCTGTGCACCCCCTGGAGTCGGAGAATTAGATGGATAAGCGGCGTGAACAGTTGCGTACCTGGATTGCAGCGACCTTTGAACGTCTGGGTATAGACCTGACACCGGACTGGTCGCTGGACACTGTCTCTGGCGACGCCAGTTTTCGGCGCTATTTTCGCGTGCGCAGCCACAACCTGAGCTGGATCGCCGTTGATGCGCCGCCTGATAAAGAGGACAGCGCGCCTTTTGTCGCGATCGCCCGCGCCTGGGAACCGCTGGAGATCCATGCACCAAAGGTGCATGAGGCCGACCTGACGCAGGGGTTCATGTTGCTGTCAGATCTGGGAGATGAGCTGTATCTGCCCCATCTCAACGCGCACAATGCTGATCAGCTCTACCACAAGGCGATGCTGACCCTGACCCACATCCAACAGTGCCGCTCAATCCTCGGCAAGCCGCTACCGCCTTACGATGAGGCGCTGCTCAAACGTGAGATGGCGCTGTTTGGCGACTGGTTTGTCACCCAGCTGCTGGGCCAGCAGCTGGGCAATAAAGAGCAAAATATGCTGGCGGCGGTAGAGCAGCGTCTGGTGGATTCGGCGCTGGATCAACCGCAGGTCTGCGTCCACCGCGACTATCACAGCCGCAATCTGATGGTCACCGCGGAGGCGACGCCGGGTGTGATCGACTTTCAGGACGCCGTACTGGGGCCGGTGACCTACGATCTGGTATCGCTGTTGCGTGATTGCTATATCCAGTGGCCCGAGGAACAGGTGGAAAGCTGGGCTCTGAGGTATCAGCGGATGGCAGAAGAGGCCACCATCATGGCGGTAGTACCGGCAGCGCAATTCTTGCGTTGGTTCGACCTGATGGGGATGCAGCGTCATCTTAAAGTGTTGGGCATCTTTGCCCGCCTGATGCTACGAGATGGCAAAGTCGGCTATCTAAAGGATATTCCGCTGACCTTTCATTACCTGCTCAGCGTTGGGGAGCGCTACCCGGAGTTTGCCGGCCTTTCCCTGTTGCTACGCGAGCGGTTGCTGCCGGCGATGGCGCAGAGTGGTTACTTTGACGCCAAGGCGCTGGAGGCGATCGGGTGAAAGCGATGATTCTTGCCGCCGGGCTTGGAACCCGGATGCGGCCGCTGACCGACCACTGCCCTAAACCGTTGTTACAGGCGGGTGGGAAAGCGCTGATCGTGCACCATATCGAGCAGCTGGCCGCGGCCGGTTTCCGCCAACTGGTGATCAATACCGCTTATTGCGGCGAGCAGATCGAAGCGGCACTGGGCGACGGTGAACCCTGGGGTGTGCAGATCGCTTATTCGCGCGAGGGCGAACCTCTGGAAACTGGCGGCGGTATTTACCGTGCGCTGGCGCTGCTGGGTGATCAGCCGTTTCTGTTGGTTAACGGCGATATCAGTTGCGACCTCAATTTTGGCACGTTGCCGACGCTGGGTGATGATCTTGCCCATCTGGTACTGGTCGATAATCCGACGCACAACCCCGGCGGGGATTTTGTCCTCGATGATGCCGGTCGGGTGAGCAGTGACGGTGCCGGACAGCGCCTGACCTTCAGCGGTGTCAGTCTGCTCTCGCCGGCACTGTTTAACGGCCAGAGCGATGGTGCGTTTCCCTTGGCGCCGCTGTTGCGCCGGGCGATGGCGGCGGGGCGTGTTGGCGGACAGTATCATTCGGGGTTCTGGCTCGACGTGGGAACACCGGCGCGGCTGCAACAGCTGGATCAGCATTTTCGGAGCAAGGAGCAGGAGTTATGAAAGCGGAGCAGTTCGGCAGTCTGGTGTACAACAATCGCACCGGCATTCTGATTGGCGCGCTGCTGGGGCTGTTCAGCGGTGGCTTCATCGGTCTGCTGTTTGGTGCAGCTGTAGGCTACGGTCTGCAAAACGCTTTCAACGGCTTCAAGCTCAGTACGCTCAATCCGCAGCAGGCGTTCTTCGAGGCTACCTTTGCGGTAATGGGTAAGCTGGCCAAGGCCGACGGTCGGGTATCCGAGAACGAGATCCAGTTTGCCCGCGATGTGATGGCGCGGATGAATCTGTCCGTAGATAAACGCCAGCAGGCGATCGAGCTGTTTACCCGCGGCAAACAGTCCGACTTTGATATCAATGAGGTGATGGTGCCGCTGGCGCGCCTGATACGTCACCGCCGCTCGGTCAAGCAGATGTTTGTCGAAATCCAGCTGCAGGCGGCGTTTGCTGATGGTGACGTCAGCCCGCAAGAACTCAGCGTGATACAGGCGATCTGCACCCAGCTGCAGATCAGCTACGCCGACCTGGAGCAGATCCTGTTTCGCTGCCGCGCCGAGCAGGCTTTTCACGGGCAGGCCTATCGCTCGCACCAGCAGGGTGAGGCCAGCGGCGAGCGACTGGCCGATGCCTACGGAGTGCTTGGAGTAAGCGAAAGCGCCACTGATGCCGAGGTTAAGCGCGCCTATCGCAAGCTGATGAGCCAGCATCACCCCGATAAGCTGATCGCCAAGGGGTTGCCGGAAGAGATGATGCAGCTGGCTAAAGAGAAAACTCAGGAGATTCAGGCCGCCTACGACCGGGTGCGCAAGGCACGTGGACAGCGCTAGACAAGCGCCATGCTGTGCCGGACTTCAGGCCGTGGGTGTGGGGCACAGGATCTAGCCTCGACGCCCCGGGCGCTGCTGGCCACGGGCCGGCTCCGGTTCCGGCTGGGGCTGGGGTTGCGAAGCGGCCTCGAGTCGCTTGTCGATCATACCGCTGATCAGGGACAGCAGGCGTGGGTCGGTCTGACGCCAATCGTCGGCTTGCGGTGGCATGCGGACGCTGAAATAGCTTGAGTGGCCGGCGCGGCGCGCGGCATCGGCGCGCAGCTTGGCGGCGCGCGCTGCGGCAGTCTGGCCCAGACCATCGCCGTGGTAGAGGTCCAGGGCCGGCATCGACAGGGCATCGGTCAGTTGGTGCAGCGGCTGCACCGCGGTGTTGGGTTCACTGGCATCGATCAGAATCGGGTAGAGTTGCTCCCCCAGGTGTTCGCTGACGTAGCGGTTGGTCCAGTAGCCACCGCTGCCTTCACCGATCAGGTAGATCTTGGTGGCGCCGCGTTCGCGCAGAGCGGCCAGCGCGGTCTCTATCCGTTGGCTGATGCGCAGGTAGTGGTCCTGCAATGGTGACTCTTCGTTGCTGGTTGCGGCATCGCTGGCACTCTCAAAGCGCGGCAGCAGTGGCAGCGGTTCGTCCGGCAGGGCGATGGCCAGGGTGTGCCAGCCTTTATCCGGTAGTCCGCGGCGCAGTGTTTGCATCGCCCCGGGCCAGTCGGGGCTGGTACGGTCGTGGGGCAGCAACAGAACTCCGCCCCGGGGCTGGGGGCGGTTGGCGGGCTGGTACAGGGCCAGATAGGATTCGTGCTGGGTTTCCAGCCACAATGGAGTGGTGCTGGCGGGCTGACTGGCGGCCAGCGCGATCATCCGCTCCTGCTCCTTGTCAGGCAGCAGCCGCTCGCTGTCGCCTGCGGGCGGGGTAGCGTCGGCTGCTGGGTCGGCGGCCAGCGCCGCGCCCGCCAGCAGCGACAGGCCAAGGGCTAAAAAACAGGTACGCCAGAGGGGAGTATGCATGGCGGCGATTATACGCAGCTTCAGTACTGAAACCTACCACGCCGGAGTGAGTTCCGGTTGTAGTGGCGTGCGGCCCATGCTGGGAGGGATGCTGCTGTTGTTCTCTCTGCTGGGACAAAGCGCGGTGGCTGATTGTGCGGCCCCTTCGACAGTACAGGGTCGGGAACACTGGGTAGGCAACCTGTATTTTGAAAATGACCTGTTCGAGGAGACTGATCAGAACTACACCAATGGCATTCGGGTGTCGCTGATCTCACCTGTTCTCGCCAGTTTCACCGATGACCCACAGCTGGCGCCCTGGATCATCGCGCTCAACAAGGCGATGCGGGGGGTGTTGCCCGGCGACGAGGGTAACTGTCTGCAGGAGCGGCGGTTGGTATTCAGTATTGGCCAATCAATTTATACCCCCGAGGATATCAACGCCACCGAGGTGGTGTCGGACCAGCGCCCCTACGCAGGCTGGCTCTACACCGGAGTGGCTTATAATCTGCGCCGTGATAACCGGCTCGATACCCTTGGCCTCAATCTTGGTATGGTGGGACCGGCGGCGCTGGGGCAGGAAACGCAGGACTTTATTCATGAACTGCGCGGATTTGCCAAGTTTCAGGGCTGGGATAACCAGCTCGATAATGAACCGGGGCTGCAACTGATCTGGGAGCAGAAACGCAAGTGGGGAAATACGCGGGCATTCGGTGGCTGGGGGAGCGATCTTATCCTCCATGGGGGCGGCAGTCTGGGTAATGTGGCCACCTACCTGAATGCCGGCGGCGAAGTGCGCCTGGGCTGGAATATCCCCGACGACTTCGGCACCTCGGCGCTGCGGCCCGGAGGTGACAACAGCGCCCCCGGGGCTGATTATCACCCCTCGCCGCTGGACGCGGCCCGGCTGGACAAACTGCGCCGCGGAGTGCACCTGTTCGCATCGCTGGACGGGCGTTGGGTGCTGCGGGATATCTTCCTTGACGGCAACAGCTTCAGCGACAGTCATAGTGTTGACAAGGAGCCGCTGGTGGCGGACCTGGCCTACGGCGTGGCGCTGGTGCTGGGTGATCTGGAGATCTCTTACGCCCGTATCTTGCGAACCAAGGAGTTCACCACTCAGCCCAGCAGCCACGATTACGGTTCCTTGTCGCTCAGCTGGACACGGCTGTTCTGAGCTGGCCGCGGTTGGGGTAGAATAGCGGCCGAATTCAGCGACCAGCCGTCCGGGGACTCCATGACCGATTTTCAGATTGCACCTTCGATTCTTTCCGCCGACTTCGCCCGCCTGGGTGAAGAGGTCGACAACGTGCTGGCGGCCGGGGCCGACATCGTCCATTTCGACGTGATGGACAACCACTACGTGCCCAACCTCACCATCGGCCCGATGGTGTGCAAGGCGCTGCGTAACCACGGCATTCAGGCACCGATCGACGTTCACCTGATGGTCAAGCCGGTGGACCGGATTATTGGCGACTTTATCGAGGCTGGCGCCACCTATATCACCTTCCACCCGGAAGCGAGCGAGCATATCGACCGCAGTCTGCAGCTGATCCGCGATGGTGGTTGCAAGGCGGGACTGGTGTTCAATCCCGCCACCCCGCTGCACTGTCTTGAGCACGTGATGGACAAACTCGACATGGTGCTGCTGATGTCGGTCAACCCCGGGTTCGGCGGGCAGAAGTTTATTCCCCATACCCTCAACAAGCTGGCCGAAGCGCGCCAGCTGATCGACGCCAGTGGTCGTGATATTCGCCTGGAAATCGACGGTGGCGTGGGGGTCGGCAATATTGCCGAGATCGCCCGCGCGGGGGCCGATACCTTTGTCGCTGGTTCTGCCATCTTCAATACCGACGATTACGCCGCCACCATCGCCGCCATGCGCGCCGAACTGGCCAGGGTCTGATCGATGTCGCCTTTTTCCACCCTGCCGCCGGAGGCGGTACTGTTTGATCTCGACGGTACCCTGGTAGACAGCGTACCCAGCCTGGCTGCCGCGGTGGACCGTACTCTGGCCGCGCTGGGGCGACCGCAAGCAGGTGTCGACAAGGTGCGCGACTGGGTAGGCAACGGTGCGCAGAAGCTGGTCGAGCGCGCGCTGGCGGGCAACCGTGAGGCGCTTCCCGCACCCGCTGCCGATCAGGTTGAGGACGCATTAGCACTGTTTCTGGAGTTTTATGGCGAACAACCGGAAGTGGGCACCCGGCTCTATCCCGGCGTCAGCGAATGCCTGCAACAACTGAGTGCGCGTCAGGTGCCGATGGCGGTGGTGACCAACAAGCCGGAGCGCTTTGTGCCGCCGCTGCTGGACAGCTTTGGGATCGACGGCCACTTCGCGCTGGTGTTGGGCGGCGACAGCCTGGCAACCAAAAAGCCCCATCCGGCACCGTTGCAGCATGCGGCCGAGCATTTCGGCGTGGCGCCCGAGCGTTGCCTGATGGTGGGTGATTCGATGACCGATGTGCGCGCCGCCCGCGCCGCAGGGATGCCGGTGGCCTGTGTCAGCTATGGCTATAACCACGGTACTCCCATCAGTGAGGCGGGGGCCGATTGGACGGTTGATTCACTGACCGAGCTGCTATAAGGTTTTTTGCCTTGATTTACCCATTACCTAACGTCTGACTAAGGGTCTACCGATGGCCGATATGCGCCCCACAGCAATCGCGCGCAGCCAACGATGGCGAGGCTGAGAACATACTGTCGCCTCGTTGTTGTTGATCTTTGTTGAATGGATAGACCCATGACCCCTGAACGTTTTGCCGAACTGGCCGCCGCCAACTACAACCGTATTCCCGTCAGCCGTGAAGTACTGGCTGATCTCGACACCCCGCTGAGCACCTACCTGAAACTGGCCGATGGCCCTTACAGCTACTTGCTGGAATCGGTGCAGGGCGGAGAAAAGTGGGGGCGCTACTCCATCATCGGCCTGCCCTGTCGTACCGTGCTCAAGGTGCACGACCACGAGGTCAGCGTCACCACGGACGGTGAGGTGGTAGAGCAGCAGCACAGCGATGACCCGCTGGCCTTTGTCGAGAGCTTTCACCAGCGCTACCGGGTACCCCATATCGATGGTCTGCCGCGGTTCAACGGCGGGCTGGTGGGGTACTTTGGCTACGACACCGTGCGCTATATCGAACCCAAGCTCAGCAATATTCCGCCGGATGCACTGGGAACCCCCGATATTCTGCTGATGGTGTCTGACGAGCTGGTGGTGTTCGATAACCTGAGCGGCAAGCTGATCCTGATCGTGCACGCCGATCCGGCTGAAGAGGGCGCCTTTGAGCAGGCCGGGCTGCGTCTGGATGAGCTGGTGGCGAGGCTGCGCTTTGCCGTGCCGGGCGCGGTGGAGCCGCCTGCAGCAACCGGACGGGTGAACGAAGACGACTTCGTGCCCGGCTTTGAGCAGGACGCGTTCGAAGCGGCGGTAGACAAGATCAAAGAGTACATCCTGGCCGGTGACGTGATGCAGACGGTGATCGCCCAGCGTATGTCGATTCCGTTCAGCGCCCGGCCGCTGGATCTTTACCGTGCGCTGCGCTGCCTCAATCCCTCGCCCTACATGTACGCTCTTAATCTGGGTGATTTTCATGTGGTGGGCTCGTCGCCGGAGATCCTCGCGCGGCTTGAAGACGGTGAGGTCACCGTGCGTCCTATTGCCGGTACCCGCAAGCGCGGGGCCACTCCCGAGCAGGACAAGGCGATGGAGGAGGAGCTGCTGGCTGATCCCAAGGAGATCGCCGAGCACCTGATGCTGATCGATCTTGGCCGTAACGACGTCGGTCGGGTGGCAGAGATCGGCACGGTCGAGCTGACCGACAAGATGGTGATCGAGCGGTACTCCCACGTGATGCATATTGTTTCCAACGTCACCGGTAAGCTCAAACCGGGCAAGAGCGCCATCGATGTGCTGCGCGCCACCCATCCTGCCGGTACTTTGAGTGGTGCGCCCAAGATCCGGGCGATGGAGATCATCGACGAGCTGGAACCGGTCAAACGCGGCGTCTACGGCGGCGCGGTGGGGTACCTGTCCTGGAACGGCAACATGGATACCGCCATCGCCATTCGTACTGCAGTGATCAAGGATGGCACGCTGCATATTCAGGCCGGTGCCGGGGTGGTGGCCGACTCCATCCCGCGGCTGGAGTGGAAAGAAACCATGAACAAGGGGCGGGCGGTGTTCCGCGCCGTCGCGATGGCGACCCGCGGGTTGGACAATATCAGCGAATAAACCCGTCAGTGATGCAACCGACATGGCGGCGGACGTTCGTTCGTCGCCGGTGAGACCCTGCCCATGAATACCTCAGAACTTCAGGCTACCTTCGACCGAATCCGCAGCAACAAAGCGTTCGAGCTGTTTGTGGTGGCGGTGATAATCGCCTCAGCGCTGCTGGTGGGGGTGAAAACCTACGAACTGCCGCCGACGCCGCAGCGGTTGCTGGGTTGGCTCGACCACCTGATCACCGCCTTCTTTCTGACCGAGATCACCATCCGTTTCCTCGGTGAAGCCAATCGGCGCGATTTTTTCAAGAATCCCTGGAACCTGTTCGATACCCTGATCGTGCTGATCAGTCTGATCCCGATCGATAACAGCGATATGGCGCTGGTGGCGCGTCTGGTGCGGGTGTTTCGGGTGCTGCGGATGGTCTCCATCGTGCCGGAGCTGCGGATGCTGCTCAACTCACTGATCAAGGCGCTGCCACAGCTGGGTTACGTGCTGCTGCTGATGTTTATCATCTTCTACATCTACGCCGCCATCGGTGCCACCTTGTTCGAAACCATCAACCCGGAGCTCTGGGGTGATATCGCTATCTCAATGCTGACGTTGTTCCGGGTGATGACCTTTGAGGACTGGACCGACGTCATGTACGAAACCATGGCGGTTTATCCCCTGAGTTGGTTCTACTACCTCAGCTTTATCTTTTTTACCGCCTTTGCCTTTCTCAATATGGTGATCGGTATCGTGGTCAACGTGATGAACGACGAGCATGAAAAATTGCTCAAGCAGCAGGCGCTGGAAGCGCACGAGCCGACCATCGCTGACCTCTACGCCAAGCTGGAACAGCTCGAACAGCAGCTGGCCGAGCGGGAGCGGCGCTGACAGACCCGAAAAAAAACCGGGCTTGGCCCGGTTTTGCTGATCCTGTGCGGCTATTGATACTGACTCACGATCGCCGCCCATTTTTCGTCCGTGGGCATCTCCGCCACCACCTGACTCAAAAAGGCTTTGACCTCAGGCAGTGCTTTCATCACCAGGAAACGGCGGTTGTACTGCGTATGCGGTGTGCTGGAGAAGTGGATCTTGCTGCTCAGTCCCATCTCGGCAACCAGATAGCGCGAGGCTGAATCTGCAGCGGAGGAAAAGTCGATGCGACCAGCGGCCAGCTTTCTGAGGTTGGCATCGATATCCTGGGCGTCCTGGCGACTGATGTTGCCAGCCTCGACTGCAGCGTCGATGTCCTGATACTTGTGGCCGCGCACGCCACCAAACTTCAGCCCGTGAAGCGAGGTGATCTCGCCGTTGTACTCAATCTTGGCGCTGGCGGGCGAGAGCAGAGCGTTGCCGTCCGGGAAAAAGCCCTGAGTCCACAGATAGCTGGTTTCCTCTTTGTCCTGGAACCATGCCGGCATCACCCAGGGCACCACGCCCGCGTCATCGCTCTTGATCACTTCGTTGAGGCGTTTGCGTGGTAGTTCCTGGACCTGAAACTGGTATTTACCCGCTGATTTCTCGCTCAAATAGGTGGCAAGGTCGTAAGTCAGCCCCGCGCCTTTACCAGATACAAAGGGCGGTGACAGGTGATAGGTATACAGATTGACGGTTTGTGCCCAAGCCGTGCCGGATACTCCCAACAGCAGGATTGCTGCAAGCCGCATCAGGTTTTTTGCCATTTTCATAGTTGTGCTCTCATTGCAGAGCGGCAGCTGGTCCATGTCGCCGCATCCGTAGTACAGATTCTTTGCCGTCCCTGCAAAGAAAACTGAATTGACTAGATCTTGAATACGCCCACCAGCTGTTGCAGTCGGGCCGATAGCTGGGCCTGTTCGTCGCTGGCCTGGGCCGCATCCGTTGCCCGGCTTACGGATTGATCGACGATGTCGGCGATCTGGGTGACGCTGGCATTGATCTCCTCGCTAACGGCGCTTTGCTCCTCGGCGGCGCTGGCGATCTGCAGGTTCATGTCGTTAATCAATGTCACCGCTTCGCGAATCGACAGTAAGGCTTCACCGGCACGACCAGCATTGGTGACGCACTCGTCGGTACGGGTGCGGCTCCGCTCCATTACTGATACGGCGTCGCCAGCCCCTTTGCGCAGACGCTCGATCATCTCCTGGATTTCGTGGGTTGCGGCGGAGGTGCGTTGTGCCAGATTACGAACCTCGTCGGCGACGACAGCGAATCCTCGGCCCATTTCACCTGCACGGGCCGCCTCTATCGCTGCATTCAGGGCCAGCAGGTTGGTTTGCTCGGAGATGCCGTTGATCACCTCCAGAATCGAGCCGATATTTTCACTGTCTGCTGCCAGGGTGCGGATCACGCTGGTTGTGTTCTCCAGCTCCGAGGCCAACTGGTTGATAGAAGCGATCGTATCTTCGGCAATCTTGTGCCCGTCGCCGGTTTTGGCGTTGGCTTGCTGGGCGGCACCGGCGGCATCGTTACTATGGCGAGCCACCTCTTTGATCGTGGCCGCCATCTCAGTGGTTGCTGTGGCGACCTGCGTCATCTCCTGCTGTTGAATTCTGAGCCCGTCACTGGAGTCCTGGGTGATTCTGGCGGTGGTCTGGGCGCTGGTGGACAGTTGCTCGGACACACCGATGATGTTTCCGGTCAGTTCGCGTAACTTGCCGGTGAAACGGTTGAAGCTGCTGGCAAGCAAGCCAAACTCGTCCTTACGCGAGGCATTGAGGGATTGGGTGAGGTCGCCCTCGCCGTCGGCAATGTCCTCGACAGTGCGGATGACCGAATGCAGCGGTTCGATGATAAGGCGGCGCATGATGAGCGCGATCAGTGCGAATAGAATGATGTCCAGCAGCAGGGTTTGCACTGCCAGCTTTACCAGTTCGCGTAACAGGGCAGCATCGACGAAGCGTTGGTCGAGATAAAGCGTGACTTTGCCAGCTATCTGGCTTTCATCACCGTCTTGAAACAGCACATCCTGATTCAGTTCAAAACTGCTGGCCCTTGGAGGAGCTTCGATGGCAACGGCCTGCCAACCTTGATCACGCCCCATCGCTGCGCGTTTGTCGCCTTCGCTTTCTACCCATATTGCGGCGATGCCGTCCGCACTCATTTCTGATTCGACGATGCGATTGAGCAACGAGTCGTTAAAGTTCCACAAAGGTTCACCCAGTGATATGGACAGCCGGTTGAGGCTGGACTCTGCCGCAGTGCGCAGCTGGGCAAGCTGAGCATCACGCTGGTCCAGATAGTTGTAACTGCCGAAAGCTACCAGTACCAGAGTTACTAGGGTTACTAGTAAGAGGTTGATTTTGAAGCTTAGGCTTTGGATGGCGTTCGAAGAAGTGGGCATTGATTACTCCGGTGCGAAAATGCCGCCCCGCTCGGTGCGAACAAGAAAGATCGGGGCTCTGTTTAGGCGGCGAGTATAGGGGCCTGTATGTGTTGTAACCTTGACTAAAGTCAATAACCGACCGAATGGTCAGAAAAGAGTATGGCCTTGCTGGTGACGGGAAGCCGGGGCGTAGTTATCGCCCATTCAGCGTGGAAAACGACCCGCTCACTGCCGTAGCCGCTTGGTCAGCGCCGCTACCTGTCCGTTGGCGGTTTTGTGGCTGGTGCGATTGATCTGCTCGGTGATGGCACGAGTCAGATTCGATAGCCGTGCGGGCTGTTGACGGCCACACCCGGATGGCACCGTCGACGCCTCCGGATGTGGCCGGCTAGCCCCTGTATCGAGGGTATCAGTGGGCATGGTGCGCTGATCTCTCGCTCCGTGGCTTGCCAGCGCGATGCGGTCCGTCCGTGGCAAACCGGGAATGCTGATGAACGAATCGCTTACCCCGAGCTGGGCTTGTCGCGGGTCAACAGTGAGGTTTAGGCATCGTCCGGCAGGCAGCAGGCTTCGCTGCGATTGCGGCCGCTGTGTTTGGCGCGGTAGAGGGCGCCGTCGGCGGCCTCTACCAACTGTGCCGAGGAGTGTCCCGCTTGGGGTAACAGGGTGCAGTAGCCGATACTGGCGGTGATGTGACTGGCGATGGGGCTGTTGAGGTGGGGTATGTTGAGTGCCTCGATGGCGGCTCCGAGTCGGTCTATCTGCGCTTCTGCGCCCGCGGTGTTGGGCAGTATCAGGGCGAACTCTTCGCCCCCGTAGCGGGCGGCAACATCCGCAGGGCGCTGACAAAAGTACTCGAGCGCCGAGGCGACCTGTTGCAGGCAGTGGTCGCCTTGCTGATGGCCGTAATGGTCGTTGTAAAGCTTGAAGTAGTCGATATCGACCATCACCAGCGTCAGCGGTGTCTGTTCTCGCTGGGCCCGCTGCCATTCGGCTGCGAGCTGCTGATCGAAGTAACGCCGGTTGGGAATGCCTGTCAGCCCGTCGGTGAGGCTGAGGCGATCCAGTAACTGATTAGTCCGGTAGATGGTGCGTAGGTGACGCACCCTCTGGCGTTCATATCGGTAGAGGGTCAGCAGCAGCAAACCGGCCAGCAGCACGCAACCTGCAATCAGACTGAACTGCAGCTGGCGAAAACGGTTCAGCTCGGCGTTGACCTGTTTTTTTAGCTCCGTGGCGACGCCGTCCGCCTGGGTTGAAAACTGTCTGAAGGTGGTGTCGAACTGGCGGTCGATGGGTGAGCCGGGGGCGTCGCTTCCCAGTGCCTGGTAGCGCTGCCGGGTGATCGCTTCGATGCGACCCAGTGAGCTTTGCAGGTTCTCGACCTGCCGGCGCAGAAGCGGGTCGCTGAGGGGCAGATAGAGGCCGTCACGATACTCACCCCCCTGCAGCATCAGCTTGGCATAGGTGCGCGCTGCATGCAGGTGCCCTTCAACGGTAGCGAACTCTTCACTGTCATCACCGCTCAGTATCTCTTCGAGCCACAGGTGGGCGAGAGTGGTTTCTATGCGCAGGCTTTGGGCCGCGCCGATCAGGGGCGCATACTGCGCAGTCATATGGTGACCCAGACGAAAGCTGTATCCGATCACCAGCAGCAGTACCACGGTGGCTACTCCGACCAGCGAAAAAATACGCCAGGGGAAGCGCACCCGCTCTGGCGGCTGAGAAGGGGGTTGCCGATAGGACTGGTTATCCATGAGGAACTGAGTTCCTTGCCGCCGGGCGGCGGGAGTTGTGGGTAAAAATATGTTGCCACATGGCAGAAACGGCTCGCTGATCTGTTATCGAGACAGAGGTTCCGACAGTATAGTGCCCATGCCTCCATCTGGTCGGCGCGCTAAAGGTTTGCCCCGGATCATGTTTTGGCAGTTTTAACCGCAGTGCGGGGGTGGGCAGCAGAGCACGGCGGGGGTACTCTTGGCCAAGGCGGTCACTCTGGCTCGGGACGCGCTACCAGGGTGGAGCCCTGCTTTTCAGGACAGCGATAAAGGATATGACGATGAAACTGAAGAATTGGCTAGGCATCAGCGCACTGGCTACCTTGGGTGTGGCGGCGCCGGTTCAGGCGGACACGGTGTTGGGACTGACCGCCGGCGCGCAGGTGTGGGACATGGACGGTAAAGGTGGTATCGGTACGGCCGGACAACCGCAGAGCGGCGATCTCGATTTTGCCAAGGATAAACAGAATGTTTATTACGTGGCGCTGGAGCATCCGATTCCGCTGATTCCCAATATCAAGCTTAAGCACACCGATCTCGAAAGTCGCGGCACGGGTAGCGTTAACTTTACCTTCGAGGGCTCGACCTTTACCGGTGATGTGACCACTGATGTCGATTTTAGCCACAACGATATTATTCTTTACTACGAACTGTTGGATAACGTGGTCAGTCTGGATCTGGGACTGAACGTGATGCAGATGGACGGCTTCGTGACCGTGACTGAAGATGCCAACCCCGCCAATAGAGAGCGGGTAGACTTTGATGGCTATCTGCCGACGCTCTACATAGCCGCACAGGCAGAGCTGCCGTTAACGGGACTCAGTATTGGCGGTGAGTTCAGTGGTCTGGCAGTTGGCGACAGCAGCTTCTACGATTACCAGGTACAGATTCAGTACAATGTGATCGATAATATGGCCATCGACGTGGGTATCCAGTTGGGCTACCGGGAGACGCGGCTTGAACTGGATGATGTCGATAACCTAGATACCGACCTGACCTTTTCAGGTCCTTATGCAGGCCTACAGGTGCACTTTTGAAAACCTATCTTATTGCTCTGACCGCCGCGCTCAGCTTCACTGCTGAGGCGGCTTCACTGACGGTGAAAACCACGGACGCTCAGGTGGCAGAGGGCGCAACGTTCGCCTTTGGCTGTTTTCGAGGGGCCGATCTCCATCTGCGCTTCGAAAAGGTACCCCATGAGCATCAGATTCCGGAGCGTGCCGAGCTGGAAGTCAGCGCCGGCAACCAGTCGCAACTGCTGCCGGTGACCTTGCGTGCTTTCAAGCTCGGACCGGTGCAGGATGTGGGGGTAACCCTGTCGGCAACACCGGTGCTGGACCTGATTCGCACCTCGCAAGATGGTGTCTCTGTGCGTTTGCCCGGGTTGGCAGTGCCGGTATCCGCTCACTTTGATGTCGATGCTACCGCGCGTTTGCGGACGGCGGCGCAGCGCTGTAAATAGCCGCTAGGGCAAACGGCCACTGCGACGCAAGCGGCGGCGCACCATGCTGTGATAGAGGCTGGCAAGCAGCGGGCGCAGCAGCGGCAGGCTGATCAGCCACGCCAGCGGGCGCAGGCGCGGGACGCGTCGCATCAACAGAATGTAGGCGTTCAGCTCGGCGTGAATGTGGCCGTTGGCATCCATCAGGTGCAGCTCCGTCAGCGCCCGTTGCGGGTCGATGCCGTGCTGGCGTAGCCATTGCTCCTGGCCGGTAATATCGAACCACTCCACCTCTCGCCCGGCTTCGCCGGCCCAGGCTTGATAGCGTTTGCGATCGCGGCGGCAGCCGGGGCAGGCACCGTCGTAGAAGACGGTCAGCTTTCCCGGCACTGCGGGCGAACCCGACGTCTGCGGCATGATCGTTTCCCGTTTCCCGTTTCAGCTGTTTGCCGGCGTGCCGCCGCGGCGATGCACGACCGGTGCCGTGGTTTGTCTGGAACTTGTGACTCAGGCCCGACAGGCGCCGTCAAACAGAGCCCGGGTGGCGGCGTTGCGTTGATCGCCGATGCCGCGCCGGCTGCATTCAGCGGCACAGGTCTGCCAGTCCTGCTGCTTGGCCGCACGCATCAGCTTGGGGAATTTCCGCGTTAGCCCGCCGACACCCAAATTGAAGGCCATATCCAGCAGCGCCTGCTGTGCCCCTTCCGGAAACTGCTCAAAACCGGGAAGATGACGGCTGAGGCCGGCCATGAATTCATCAACTCGCTGGTCGAGCACCTTGTCGATTTCGTCGTCCGGCAGTATCAGCTCGGTGGCGGATCGGTAACGCGAGGCCACCATCGCCGGGGGTTCCGCCATGACGCGCGCATACTCGGCATCGATCTCTTCGCCTGACGCGGGCTGGCGGTTATCGCGGTGAACCAGCGGCAGGGTGCGGGCATAGGCGGCATCAGGTACCAGTTGCCCTACGCCGATGGTGGCGTTGCCGCGGGTGTCCTGGTAGAGATGATTGATCACCCCTTCATGGGTGCGAATATCCTGTTTAAGCTGTTCCCGGTTCATAATGGCCTCCCAGAGGTCTCCTGTCCGGTTTGAGTGTAGTGTCAGCGGGGTGCCCTCGGCAGGCAAAGGCCAAACGGGCGTTGGGCTTGAGTGGGTGCCGCTGCGGCGCTGAGCGCAGCGATCTGGCGGCGTGATCCGGTTTTTCATAAGGGGATATAGACAATGTCGGTGACCATCGTGAATGCGGATTACGAGCGGCCGGATCACGCTGATGCCATCGTGGCTCTGCTTGATGCCTACGCCCTGGATCCAATGGGCGGCGGCAAAGCGTTGTCGCAAAGGGTGCGGGATAGAGTAGTAGCTGCGCTGGCGCAGCAGCCGGGGGCGTTCAGCCTGCTGGCTTATGTTGACCAGCAGCCGGCAGGACTGGCGAACTGCTTTCAGGGATTCTCCACCTTTGCCTGCCAGCCGCTGATCAACCTGCATGACCTGGCGGTTCTGCCCGCTTATCGCCGACGAGGGCTCGCGCAGGCGCTGTTGCAGCAGGTCGAGGAAATCGCCCGGCAACGGGGGTGCTGCAAGGTAACGCTGGAGGTGCTGTCCGGCAACCAGGCGGCGCGGCAGGCTTATGCTGAAGCCGGATTTGCCGCCTATGAGCTGGATCCGCTCATGGGGCAGGCGCTGTTTCTGGAGAAGCCGTTGTAGGCAGCTCGCCCAGATATCGTTGCCGTTTGTGCGCTTTTACCCGCTCCAGATCCACCAGCACCAGGCCGTCAACGCAGAAGCCGAAGTCGGCATCGACACCGAAATCAAGAAAACGAACGCCGCCCTCTTCGCACAGTTCGCTGTACTGTTTGTAGAGGGTCGGCACTGCGACGCCCAGATGGTGCAGCTGCTGGCGCAGGGTTTTGAAATCGGCTTCATAATCGTCACCGCTAAACAGCGGTATGATCAGTTCCAGATTGGCGTCATCGTGCTGGTAAGGCGTGAAGGAGCGCGCCAACCGCTCGCGGTCGGGAAAGTAAAGCCGGTAAAAATAGACCAGCAGGTCACGGGCCAGCTGCGGGTATTGGGCCGACAGGCTGACCGGGCCAAACATGTAGCGCACCTGGGGGTTGGCGCGTAGATAGGCGCCGATGCCGTACCACAGGTAGTCCAGACTGCGGCGGCCCCAGTAGCGGGGTTGCACGAAACTGCGGCCGAGTTCGATCCCCTGTTCAAAAAAGGGGACCATGTCGCGACTGTAATCGAACAGCTCTGCGCTGTAGAGCCAGCGTTTGTTGGGGCCGTCCAGCAGTTGCCAGGATTCGCCGATGCGGTAGGCGCCGGCAATCTCCAGATCCTCGTCGTCCCAGAGGATCAGATGGCGGTAGTGGCGGTCGTAACGATCCAGGTCGCTTTTCTGCCCGGTCCCTTCACCCACCTGGCGGAACGCCTCCTCTCGCAATCGCCCCAGTTCGCGCATTACTGCGGAGTCTTCGCGGTAGTCAAACAACAGAATCTGCTTGCCGTCGCTGGTTTCTCCCAAGCGCTGGGCCAGCTTCAGCTCAGCCCGCAACCGTTGGCGGTTTTGCGGGTGGGCAATGGTTTTTTCGGTCTTTATCAGTGGTTTTTTGCCACGGGCGATGCGGTAGAGATGACGCCGCACCAGCTTGTTCTTCTCTTTAGTTCCCAGCGGCATCCGGTCAAGTTCGCTGACCGCAATGGGTTGTCCGACTCGGATCGGAATCTGGCGGTTGCGCTGGCTGAACATTTCGTGGGCCAGCAGCAGCGACGCCAGCGGGCGGTAGAGGGTCGAACTGGTGTAAAACAGCCAGGAGTTGCGGCCACCCACGTGAATCGGCAGCAACGGCGAATTGTTCTTGTGGGCAATTTTCAGATAGCTGCTGTTCCAGGCCCGGTCGCGGATACCGGCTGGTGACAGTCGCGACACTTCTCCAGCCGGAAAGATAATCACCGCTTCTTCACGCTGCAGACAGGCGCTGATCGCTTTCAGCTGCGCACGCGGTGTGCGCCGTTTGAGGTTGTCGACCGGCAGAAACAGATTCTGCAACTGATCAAACCCCATCAACAGCTCGTTGGCAACGATCCGCACATCCGCGCGAATCTCGCCGATCAGACGCAGCAACGCCAGACCGTCGAGCGCTCCCAGCGGGTGGTTGGCGATGATCAGCACGCGGCCGGTGGCGGGAATGTTACGCCGGTCGACCTGACTGGCCTGATAGGTGAAATTGAAATGCTCCAGCACCCGGTCAATGAAATCGAAGCCGTGACAGTCCTCGTGCTGGCGCAGGAACCGATTGACCTCCCGCTCATGAAACAGCTTTCGCAGCAGCCCCAGCGTCGGGCGGGTAATCAACGGACTGCGGGCCATGAAATCCGGGGCTTTGTCAGCCACCATCTGCTCAACCTGAATCACGCTTAAACTCCAGCGGTTGCTTGGCAATCGCGCCCAGATTAAGGAGTTTTGATGACGGTTTGGTGCCAGCAAGATGGCAATACGGTGACGGCGGTCGGCGGGATTGGTAGTTTACGTTTACGTAAAGGTGCGGTATAACATCCGCTGCTCTACCGGGCAGCAACTATATTAACAGTGCGCCTCCACAAGAGGCATCAGCACAACATTCTAATAAAAAGAATGAGGTAGCTATGAGTACCGCAACAAGAGAGCGGGCTGTGCATCAGCTCGAGTTCATGCGTGGCGACGAGCTTCAGATTCCCACCTACAAGGTGGTAAAGCAGGACGGCACCCCGTACAAGGGCGCCCAAGTGCCGGATCTGGATCAGGCGCTCGCGCTGAAAATCTACCGTTCCATGGCCCGTACCCGTGTGCTCGATGAGCGCATGCTGGCAGCGCAGCGTCAGGGACGCCTCAGTTTCTACATGCAGTCAACCGGTGAAGAAGCGACCACCGTCGGTTTTGCTGCCGCCCTTGAAGACGACGACATGATCATGGCGCAGTACCGTGAGCAGGGTGCGCTGGTGTTCCGTGGTTTCACCCTCGACGAGTTCATGAATCAGCTGTTCAGTAACGAACAGGATTACGGCAAGGGTCGGCAGATGCCGATTCACTACGGCTCCCGCCAGCTGCATTACATGACTATTTCGTCCCCCTTGGCGACCCAGATCCCCCAAGCGACCGGCTACGCCTACGGCCAGAAACTGGCCGGCGACAAGCGCTGCACCGTGACTGTGTTTGGTGAGGGCGCGGCATCTGAAGGCGATTTTCATGCCGCCCTCAACATGGCGTCGGTGCTCAAGGTTCCGGTTATTTTTCTCTGTCGCAACAATGGCTATGCCATCTCCACCCCGTCGAGCGAACAGTTTGCCGCTGATGGCATCGCGCCGCGGGCGCTGGGCTATCGCATGCACGCGATTCGGGTTGACGGCAATGACGTGCTGGCGGTGTACGCTGCCATGCAAGAGGCGCGGCGCCTGGCAGTCGAAGAGAACGAGCCGGTGTTGATCGAGGCGATGAGCTATCGGCTGGCCGCGCATTCGTCGTCCGATGACCCTTCGGGTTATCGCAGCAAGAAAGAGGAGGAAAAGTGGCGCGAAAAGGACCCGTTAGTGCGTTTCAAGAACTGGCTGCTGAAGAGAAAGTGGTGGAGCGAGGAGGAAGATAGCGCCCTGTTTGAGCGCGAGCGCCAAGCGGTGCTGGAGGCGCTGAAGGCCGCCGAGCATCGTCCGGCACCGATGGTGGACGAGATGATCACCGACGTCTATGACCAGCCGACAGCCCATCTGACCGAGCAGTTGGAACAACTCAAAGCGCATATCCGTCGTTACCCGGATGCCTACCCCAAGACATCAGGGAGGATCGACCATGGCTAAAATGAATCTACTTCAAGCGGTCAACAACGCCCTTGATATCGCCATGGCGGCAGACGACAAAGTGATCTGCTTTGGCGAGGATGTGGGCAGCTTTGGCGGGGTGTTTCGTGCCACCAGTCACCTGCAGGAGAAATACGGTCGTGATCGCTGTTTCAACACCCCGCTGGTGGAGCAGGGGATTATCGGCTTTGCCAATGGCCTGGCGGCTCAGGGCTCCAGGGCGGTAGCGGAGATTCAGTTTGCCGACTACATATTTCCTGCCTTTGACCAGATCGTGAACGAGTCGGCCAAGTTCCGTTATCGCTCCGGGAACCTGTTCGATGTCGGTGGCCTGACGATTCGAACCCCCTACGGTGGCGGTATCGCCGGTGGTCATTACCATTCCCAGTCGCCGGAAGCCTATTTTGCCCATACTCCGGGGCTCAAGGTGGTGGTGCCGCGCAATCCCCATCAGGCCAAGGGGTTGCTGCTGGCGTCGATCCGTGACCCCAACCCGGTGGTGTTCTTTGAACCCAAGCGGATCTACCGCGCCTCCGTTGGTGAGGTACCGGAAGAGGATTACCAGCTGCCGCTGGGGGAAGCCGAGGTGACCCGTGAAGGCAGCGACATCACTCTGCTGGCCTGGGGTGCGCAGATGGAGATCATCGAAAAAGCCGCGGAGATGGCGGACAAGGATGGCGTTTCCTGCGAGCTGATCGACCTGCGTACCATTCTGCCCTGGGACGTGGATACGGTGGCTGCGTCGGTGCAGAAGACCGGTCGCCTGCTGATCTCTCACGAAGCACCGTTAACCGGTGGCTTTGCCGGTGAAATCGCCGCGGCCATTCAGGAGCGTTGTTTCCTCTATCTGGAATCGCCCATTGCCCGGGTGTGCGGCCTTGATACTCCCTATCCGCTTGCGCTGGAGAAGGAGTACATGGCTGACCACCTCAAGGTTTACGAAGCGATTAAAGCCAGTGTGCAGTTTTAGGGGGACGCAACGATGATCAGAGATTTTATTCTGCCGGATATTGGCGAAGGGATCGTCGAGTGCGAGCTGGTCGAATGGCTGATCGCTGAGGGCGAGCAGATTGACGAAGACCAGCCGGTTGCTGACGTAATGACCGACAAGGCGCTGGTGCAGATACCCGCGCCGTTCGCAGGCAGGGTCACCAAGCTTTATTACCGGCAGGGTGACACCGCTAAGGTGCATGCTCCGCTGTTTGCGGTGGAAACCGATGCGGCAGGCGCTGACGAGCCGACGCACAGACCGGACACCGACCGCAGAGTCACGGCCGCAGAGACGCCGCAAGCTGAGCCTGTGGCGACCGCGGCGACAGGGCACGCGGATGAGGATTTTATTCTGCCGGATATTGGCGAAGGGATCGTCGAGTGCGAGGTGGTCGAGTGGCTGGTCGCTGAGGGCGATCGCATCAGCGAGGATCAGCCGCTGGTGGAGCTGATGACCGATAAGGCGGTGGTGCAGATCCCGGCGCATAATAACGGCGTTATCACCAAGCTGTATCACGCCCAGGGCGAGATCGCCAAGGTGCATGCGCCGCTGTTTGCGCTGCGCCCCGATGACGCTGCGGCAACCGCCCCGCAGGCCACTCCGGCTGCGGCCAAGGCCACTCCCGCGGCGAGTTCCGGTGTGTGTTCGGCAACGGTTACCAGCGGTCGCAACGGCAAGGCGCTGGCCAGTCCCGCGGTGCGTCGCATTGCCCGTGAACACCAGATCGATATCGCTGCGGTGCCTGGTTCCGGTCGCGACGGTCGGGTGCTGAAGGAGGATATTCTGCGCTTTGTCGGTGAGCTGCCGGGCAAAGAGGAGAGCGCGGCAACGGTGCCGGCGCAATCGGCTGCTAGCAAACCAGCCGCGGCAGATGCTGAGATTCGGGTGGAGCCGATTAAGGGGATCAAGGCGGCGATGGCCCGGCAGATGGTGCTGTCTACCTCTACCATTCCGCACTTTACCTACGGTGACGAGGTGGACGTAACCGCGTTACTGGCCCTACGGCAGCAGCTGAAACCCAAAGCGGAAGCGCAAGGGGTGCGGTTGACCCTGATGCCGTTCATCATGAAGGCGCTGGCGTTGGCGGTGCAGCAGTTCCCGATTCTTAATAGTCGGGTCAACGACGATTGCACCGAGATCCATTACCTGCCTCACTGCAACATCGGCATGGCGGTGGACAGCAAGATCGGTCTGTTGGTGCCTAACATCAAGCGGGTGGAGACCCTCAGCGTGCTGGAGATAGCGGCAGAAGTGCAGCGTATCACCGAAGCGGCGCGCAGCGGGCGGGTGGCGCAGGAGGATCTGAGCGGTGGAACCATCAGTATCTCTAACATCGGTGCGCTGGGTGGCACCTACTCGGTGCCGGTAATCAATGCACCGGAGGTGGCGATCGTGGCGTTGGGTAAAACCCAGCAGCTGCCGCGCTTTGATGAAAGTGGCCAGGTGGTGGCGCGCTCGATCATGAATATCAGTTGGTCGGGCGATCACCGGGTGATCGATGGCGGTACCATCGCACGCTTCAGTGGCCTGTGGCAGTCCTATCTGGAGGACCCGGCATCCATGCTGCTGGATCTGGCCTGATGAGGTAGCATCGTCAGCGAGGGCTTCGGCCCTCGTTCCCCTTTGTTGGTGCTGAGGTGTTGATGGACAAGCCTAACCTGCAGCAGTTTTACATTCCCGAAGAGCAGTCGATCTACCTGCTCAGCCATGACGACGCCCAGAAGCTGAAGAACTGGGTCTGTCTATGCCAGGAGCAGCTGGAGCAGCTCGGGTATTCTCGCATCGAGATGATCGGCAAGGGGGCGTTCGGATTCGTGTTCGGCGGTGTCAGTCCGGGCGGCCGCGAGTATGTGTTCAAGTTCTCCCGTATCACCCTGCCGCAGCATGTGCAGGATCGCCTGGAAGAGGAGGCGTTCATGCTGGGGCAGGTGGATCACGCCCGGGTGCCGCGGTTGGTGCAGTTTCAGCGTATTCGGCGGCAGGCCATTCTGGTGATGGAGCGCGCGCGCGGGCTGGATCTTGAGCTGCTGTCGCTGCGAGAGGGGCCGTTGTCGCCACGGTCGATTGTGCATATTGCCGATCAGCTGGCAACGATTCTGCGGGCGTTGCGCGGGGACAGCGTCAAAGCGCGCCGGCCGCTGGTGCACGGTGATATCAAACCCTCCAATGTGGTGTTTGACCCCGCCAGTGAAGAGATTGCGTTGATCGACTGGGGTTCGTCGGTATTCGCGCAGCTCGATGAAAACGGCCAGCCTATCGCCAGCAGCGTGATGGAGCTGATGTCCGGTGACCTGCAGAACACCAACGCCCGTCTGGGCGACGTCTATTTTATCGGTCAGGAACAGCTTAATGGCGCCCTGTCGTCTCCACGCTTTGACGAGCAGGGTGCGGCGGGAACCCTCTACGCCTTGGCTTCTGGCCAGTCCTGCCGCTTTGGCTACCGGGCTATTCCGCCTACCTCGTTGGGATTGCCGCAGGAGTTCGCCCGCGTGCTTGCGGGTATGCTTGACCCGGAACCGGAAACCCGGGCACGGGCCGGCGATTATTTCCTGCGCAATATGCCGCTGATGGCCCGCACCCTGATGATCGACCTGCCCCGCCAGCCAGCCACCGGGCTGATACCGGCCTGGGTGCACAAGCGTGATCGCGAGATCGACACCGTGGTCTACAGCTCGCGCAAGGCGTTCCTCAAGGAGGAGGGGGTGGCCGAGGTGATGCAGGATATCGATGATGTGCAGTTCGACCGTTACTACAAGAATTTCTTGCAGGGCATGGGCGACACCGAGAAAGCATTTCTGGCGGCCGTGGGGCGTCTCGGCAAGTACCCCGTGGTGGGTGGGCTGGCGGTGCGCTGGGAGCAGGAGGGGGTGTCGATCGACTCCTGCCTGAACCTGCACGACGAGCGTTACCGTGAGTCCTTTGTGCAGGCCATCAACAATATGGTCAACCTGGCCCGGGCGATCTACCGTCAGGGGGTATTCAAGAGCTGTTTGTTCGATGCCCGGCGCACACTGCATATCGAACGTCGCGATGTCAGTCAGCCCTTTGTACCCGGGAGTGAGCTGGCGATTCCCTACGAGGTGGTGGCTGTACCGGAGCTGGAGGATGGTAGCCGGGTGCACTCCTACTTTGAGGATGGGCGTGACCCGGAGGAAAATCTGGAGCTACCGCCATCGATCATGGGCTTGATCGAACAGCTCAACGGCATCTACCACACCGGGCTGATCATCTTCGAAAGCCTGGAAACCCACTTGAAAATCCATAGCTACTTCAAACTACTCGACCCTTCGCAGGAGGCAGAGTTCAGGCGCTGCCTGCAGGGGGTGCTGGCAGCGGTGCCGGAGATTAACGGTCTTGGTATCTCCGGCTTCATGAAAATGCCTTACAAGGACACCCGCCGGTTCAGTCATATCGACCAGTTGCCGGAACGGTTTTATCCTCGCGATCCGCGCCGGCAGGCGACTGCGGAAACAGCCTGAGCCGCCGGCCGCAGTTTCTGCATCGCGCAGGCTAGCGGAAGACTGCCAGCTGTTGATGGAGCTGGCTGGCGAGCTGTGAGAGCTGCTCGGCATCCCGTTCCGATTGCTCCGAGTTGGCCAGTGTGTCATCCGCTTTGTGGCGCACGGTGGTGAGGGTCTGGGCCACTTCGCTGGCCACCGCGGATTGCTGTTCGGCGGCGGTGGCGATGCGGGTCGACATATCGGCGATGCCGGATACGCTGTCGGTGATGGACTGCAGGGATTGCCCCGCCTGCCCGACCTTCTCGACCGTCACCTTGACCTTCTCCCGGCTCTGCTGCATTCGGGTGACCGCAGTATGGGTGCTGTTGCCCAGACGCACGACGGTGTTTTCGATCTCCTGAGTGGATTTCTGGGTGCGCTGCGCCAGTTGACGAACCTCGTCGGCGACCACGGCAAAGCCACGCCCCTGGTCACCGGCGCGAGCGGCTTCGATGGCCGCGTTGAGCGCCAGCAGATTGGTTTGTTCGGCAATATCGTTGATCACCTTGATCACCGACTGGATCGACTCACTGTCGCTGTTGACCGCTTCGATCGCATCGGCAGATTCAAGAATCTGGGCGTTCAGGGTTTCGATTTCGGCGATCACCTCTTCCACCAGGCGGGCGCCGTTGCGGGTATCCTGATCCACCGAGGCGGCGTTGCCGGCGGCTTCCTGGGCGCTGCGCGCCACCTCCTCGACGGTGGCCGACATCTCTTCGATGGCGGTGGCGATCTGATCGGTATGCGCCTGCAGATCCCTGGCGGCGCTACCACTTGACGAGGCGGAGTCGTGCATCCGCTCGGTGGCCTGATCCAGTTCTGCCACTGAGGCCCGGAAGCGGTCGATCAGTTGGCGGATGTTGGCAGCCATATCCTGCACTCCGGCCGCCATCTGGTGGACCTCGTTGGCTGAATCGGCCTCGGCATGGTCAACCCTGATGCTGATTTCGCCGTCACCGACCCGATTGAGCTGGCCTACCAGCGTCTTCAGCGGCGACAGGGTGCGTTTGAGCAACAAGCCCAATAGCACCGCGGTGGCCAGGGCACCCAGCGCGGAGATGGCACTGATCAGCATCACCACGTCGCTGGATTCCTTCTGATATTCGCGTATGAAGGAGCCCCCTGCGATCACCATGTTCCACTGTGGGGCTCGGTGGAAGAACACGTTCTTCAGTGCCGGCTTGCCGTTGGCATCGTTCCAAAGGTAGGTAAAGCGACCATCATCGTTAGCCAGCAGCTGGGCGAATGGCTGCTCACCGTCGGGGGTGCTGATCTCCAGGATGTTGACCTCCTGTCCCAGGGTAGGGTGATAGAAGAACTGCCCTTTATTGCCGCTGTCGGCACGCACCACGTAGAGGTAGCCGGTATCGCCAAAACTGATGTCAGCCAGCCCGTCCAGTAGCAGCCCCATGGCGTCGGTAATGTCGAAACCGACAAACAGTGCGCCGATAATCTCGCCCTTGTGCTCGATCGGGTCATAGACGGTCATGTAGTAGCGACCAAACAGCCGAGCCCAGCCAGTGTATGATTCGCCGTTCATCAGTTTTTCATAGCCGGGGTGTTGCTGGCCGAGGAAGGTGCCGAAGGCGCGCGAGCCATCATCTTTGGTCAGGCTGGTGCTGATACGCAAAAAGTCATCATCGACGCGAGCAAATACCGTTGCTACCGCACCGGTACGGCTTTTGAACACGTCAGGGATGCTGAAGTTGCTGTTGAGGTGGGCACCCAGAGTCGACAGAATCGGTGTCTGGTGACCATTGACCTCGACCGTACGGCTCTGTTTCTGAATGCCGTTGGGGAACATCTTGGCAAAGGACTCAGCCAGTGATTTGGCCTGGACCGCGTAAGCGTTGAACTGCTGCTCCATCAGGTCCCTGATGATCAGCACTTGCTTGTCCACTTCTGTTTCCGCTTTGTCGAGCAAGATGGTGGACATCTGCCGGTAGGTGGCGACACCGGTGGCGGTGAACACCAGCAGGATAAGAACGAGCGACACCAGACTGATCTGGCGCACGATGCTGATGGTGCGAATGCGCATCTGACAACCCCTTTGATTTTATTGTTGGTTTTGGGTGGTACGTGGGTGTAGACGGTCAATGTATACCGACTAAAGTATGACGCCAAGAGGCACTATCCTGAGGCTGACGACTTTTCGTGGTCCGGCTGACCTATATCATGATCCGGGCTCGTGGTGACTGAGTGCCGGGTGTGGGCAATCATCGGCTCAGGGCGCTTTTTGCTGTTCAGTGGAACTCGCTCTGATCTAAGCTTACCAACGTCTAATCAAAGGTATCGGAGCACATCAGTTGAACGGGTGGCCGCAACGCAGTATTGATCGAACTTCCTCTTGTCAGGTGCAGCACGGCGCTGGTCTGCTGCGCGGATTGGTGGCGCTGGCCGCGGTCGGCATGGTCGCCGCTGTAGGTTACCTGTTGCTACAGCCGGGGGCTCTACCGTCTGGACTTACACTCTCACCGACGCCCGTGAACTCCGATCCCCTGCCTGCAGACTCGCCTCCGGCTGCTGACCCTGTGCTGACGCAGGAGCGATTACAGCTGGTAGCCCCGCCGGAGCAGGTTGAGTCGCCGCCCGATGCTCTGGACAGTCCGCCTCTGGCGGATGAGCGTGCGACCGAGGCTGCCGTCGTGGCACCCAAGCCGTCCCTGCCTACGCTCGACGACAGCGATGCGCTGTTTCGTGACGGGCTGTTGGGCCTAGATCCCAGTAACGCGCTGGCCGACCTGCTGATCGACGCAGAATTGATCCGTAAGTTTGTGGTGGTCGTGGACAACATGGCGGAGGGGCGGATTCCGCGTAAACACAGCCTGTTGCGTGGGCCTAAAGAGGGCTTCAAGGCCTCGGAAACCGCTAGCGGACTGTGGCTCGATGGCTATAACTTCGGGCGCTACAGTCTGTACGTGGGACTGGTTGAAGGCCTGCCGACGGATGCGGCGGTAGGGTTGTATCAGCGCTACTATCCGCTGATGCAACAGGCTTACGCAGAGCTCGGATACCCGCGCCGGTCGTTCCACCAGCGCCTGTTGCAGGCGCTGGATCATCTGCTCGACAGTCCCTTGAAATCGCGGGCGCTGGCGCTGGAGCAGCCGTCAGTGATGTACAAGTTTGCTGACCCGGAACTGGAACGTCTTTCTGCGGTGCACAAGCAGATGCTGCGGCTGGGGCCGGCCAATGCAGAGCTTGTTCTGGCTAGAGTGACACTATTAAGAACGGCGCTAGGTCGTTTGGATCTATAGAAAAATGCTGCGATTGCACAAATTTATTGGCAAAGGGCTTTGTCAGGGGTTAGGCTTTTCCCATCGTAACACCTAAAAACAACAACAAGAGGTGCTGCCATGGACGCTCGCGTTCCGTTCAGCGTATTCCACTGTCGGGTACTGCCGGAGTGGATCGACTACAACGGCCATATGAATGTGGCCCATTATGTGGCGGCATTTGATCAGGCCACCGATCTTTTTCTCGACAACCTCACCATCGGTGCAGAGTATGCGCGCGCTAGCTCTCATTCGGCCTTTGTGGTCGATATGAACGTTGGCTACCGACGTGAGTTGCTGGAACACGCCCCTCTCTATGTCACCACCCAACTGCTGGGATTCGATAGCAAGAAGATGCGGATCTTCCACCAGATGTTTCATCGTGACGAGGGCTATCTCGCCGCGACCAACGAGCTGTTGCTGATTCATGTCAGCATGGAAACTCGGCGCAGTAGTCCCTTCCCACCGCAGGCGCTGGCGCAGCTGAAAGAGATGGCGCGCCAGCATCGCAGCCTGGCAATGCCGGAGGGGGCGGGGCGGGTTCTCGGCCTGTGAATGCAGTTCATGACGTTTTACTTTGAGCGACTATACGTTATCGTATAGTCGCTCACCGTCCCGGACTCCGTTCATGAACATCAAATTACTGCCTGAAGACTGGATCAACGAAGCGTTCGCGATGCTGGCCGAAGGCGGCGTCGACAGCATCAAGATCGAAGTGCTGGCCAAGCGGCTGAACGTCACCAAAGGCGGATTCTACTGGCATTTCAAAAATCGCGGCGATCTGCTTGAGCGCATGCTGGAGCATTGGTGCCAGCGCCGTATCGAGACCATTCGCGGTCAGGTTGCGCGCGAGACTGATCCTGTGGCGACGCTGAACTACCTGCTGGGGCTGTACACTGATCAGACCAACCCCCGCGGCAATGCCATTGAACTGGCAGTGCGCAGCTGGGCGCGGCAGTCGGAGGCGGCCGCAGCGACCATCGCGGTTGTTGACCGTGAGCGCCTGGCGGCGGTGGCGGGGCTGTTTCGCTCGCTCGGGTGCGCAGATGCTGAGGCGGAAGCCCGGGCCTACCTTTTTTACAGCTACTGCTTTGGTCAAAGTCTTCTGGCCGTTGGCCATCAGGATGAACTGGACCAGATTCGTCTGCTCTGTGGTCGCTTGCTGGTCACCGACAGCGCTCATAAATAGCGTCGGTATTCGACCAGCGTGACCTCGCATAATCCCGGCTCGAAGCGGTAGATGTCGGTCGCTGGCTGTCCGGCAGGCCCGGCTCTGATTACATAGCTGTCGCCCTCCCGAATGGGGACGGCGATGCGCTGGTGGTATTGAGTCAGAGCGCGTCCCTGCTGAATCGCAGCGTGTCGCTGTAACGCTTCGGCTTCGTCGAGCTCGGTGTCCAGCCTGACCTCGCCATCCTTGATTTCGGTGTAGCGCAGCGGGTAGCGGATATGCTGACGCGCGTAGCCCGGTTCCTGCATAAACCGGTCGAGTTCGGTCAGCTCGTTGTAAAGCGGCGAGCAGGGGTTGGTGGCGCATCCCGTCAGCAGCGCAAGGGCGACAAGGGGGGCAATGGTTATGGTGCTCTTCATGATGTCTTCCTGAAACGGCTATGCAGAGTATAGATGCCTGTCGGTGGGTGATGCCGGCTGCGAAAGCGCCTACAATAATCCCCTTGTTTTTGAGGAGAGCTCTGATGACGGCGCTAAGTGTCAATCTCAATAAAGTTGCCTTGATGCGCAACTCCCGCCTGTCCGGTATTCCCAGCGTTACCGAGGCTGCCCGCGTGGCATTGGCGCACGGTGCCGACGGGATCACGGTTCATCCCCGTCCGGACCTCCGCCACATCCGCCCTGACGATGTGCGCGAACTGGCAGCGATGCTTGAGGTGGAGTTCAACATCGAGGGTAATCCGTTTGAGGGTGCTGTGGGAGATTATCCCGGCTTTTTGGCGCTGGTAACCGAGGTGAAACCGCAGCAGTGCACCCTGGTGCCAGATGCCCAGGACCAACTGACCTCGGATCACGGTTGGGATCTGGCCGTCGATGGCGAGCACCTGCGGCCGATTATTGCCCAGCTCAAGCAGCAGGGAATCCGGGTCAG
This sequence comes from Motiliproteus sediminis, assembly GCF_017912535.1. Taxonomy (GTDB): domain Bacteria; phylum Pseudomonadota; class Gammaproteobacteria; order Pseudomonadales; family Balneatricaceae; genus Motiliproteus; species Motiliproteus sediminis. Next base: position 117,728 of record NZ_JAERQK010000002.1, on the reverse strand, counting down.
CCTGTTTATGGATGCCGACTCACCCGATATTGAACGTGCTGCGGCTCTGGGCGCTGACCGCATTGAGCTGTACACCGAATCCTATGCCGATGATTACGGCACGACGGCGCAGGCAAGCACTTTCCAGCGCTTTGTCGATGCGGCGGCACGGGCACGGGCTGTCGGCCTGGGAGTCAACGCCGGCCATGATCTTAATCTGGACAACCTTGGACTGATGGCCACCATCGATGGGTTGGAAGAGGTGTCGATCGGCCACGCCTTGATCGCTGATGCCCTGATGATGGGTCTGGGGCCGGCAGTGGCGGCTTACAAGCAGATTCTGCGGCAGGCTCAGGGCTGAGATGACCGATATCGATGCCCAGATCCAGCTGGGCTACCAGCATCATAGCCGCCTGAGCGAGTTCGACCGACTGGTATATCCGGTGGTGTCGCGTCGCTCCCGCGGGCTGTCGCTGGGGATCAACATGAACCCGGACAAACGTTGCAACTTCGACTGTGTCTACTGCCAGGTGGAGCGAGAGGGTCGCCTTCCGCCACGGGCGCCTGATCTGACTCAGTTGGAGCAGGAACTGCGTTTCTGGCTCGAGCGCATTGCCGGCGAGGGGTTTCGCGGTTATCCGTTGCGAGATATTGCGCTAGCGGGTGATGGCGAGCCCAGCGTGGTCCGGGAGTTGCCTGCAGTGTTGTCTCTGCTGCGGCGGCTCAAGCAGGAGTTTCGTCTGCAGGGGGTGCGGCTGGTACTGTTCACCAACGGCTCAGGGTTGGAGCGTGCGGACCTGGTGGCAGAGTGGGATGGCTTCTACGCCGCCGATGGTGAGGTCTGGTTCAAGCTCGATTACTGGGATCAGGCTTCGCTGGAGGCGCTGAATCGCACCCGCTTGCGCTGCGACCGGTTGTTGGCAACACTCGACCGTTTTGCGGCTCGTTATCCGGTTACGCTGCAATCCTGTTTCTTCAACTGGGGAGATATCCCGTTTCGGGTGGAAGACTACGCCGGTTACCGGGACTGTGTGAAAGAGCGATTGAAACAGGGGTGTCGGATCACCAAAATTCAGGCTTATACGCTGGCGCGCCAGCCGACCGAAAGTGCGGCCAAAGCCTGGGGTGACGAGGAGATGCGCTGTCTGGGTGCGTTTCTGCGCCAGCAGCTGCCGGTGCCGCTGGAGCTTTATTTTGAGCGCGGAGAGGCGGCAGAAAATTAGTTTGTTGCAGTGCAACAAAAGTGTTGACAGCCGCTACTGGCATCGCTATATTCCGAACCTAGCTGTTATTGCAGTGCAACAATCAGATTACATAGAGGTGAAAGCCAATGTACGACAAAATCTTTGACGACATGAAGTCCCGCATGCAGCCGGTTCTGGATCTGGCTGAAACCAACAAGAAAGCCATGGAAAAGCTGGCTGCTGTGCAGAAAGATTCCATGACTGAAATGGTTAACGCCAGCCTGGAACAGTTCAAGGCGCTGTCTCAGGTAAAAGAGCCGCAAGCGGCCCTGGACCTGCAGATGAAGTACTACAAGGACCTTGAGTCCAAGATGGCCAACAGTGCTGAACAGAGCATTGCCGCTATCACCGAGGCGAAGGAAGCTTTCGTTGCTGCGGTTGAAGAAGCTGCCAAGAAAGCAACCGCTGAGGTTGAAGGCGCGGTAAAGAAAGCGACTGGCAAGTAACTCCCAGTTAGCGATCAGAGAATCCCCCGTGGTAGCGACCCGGGGGATTTTTTTTGCCCTGCGAACGGGCAGTAACAAGGGTCTCTATGTGTTTTGTGCGGCGCACAAAAAAAGTATTGACATGTGTCTTGGCAGTGCTATAGTGGATTCCATGCTGCAACGCAGCAAAAAGTACTTAACCCTTACCGCCCGAGGTATACACCATGTACGACAAAATGTTTGAAGATATGAAAGCGCGCCTGCAGCCTGTTATGGATCTGGCCGAGACCAACAAGAAGGTTCTGGAAACTCTGGCTAACGTCCAGAAAGACAGCTTCACTGAAGTTGTTAACGCCAGCCTGGAGCAGTTTCAAGCGCTGTCTCAGTGCAAAGACCCCAAGTCCGCTCTGGACCTGCAGGTTTCTTACTACAAGGCGCTGGAAGCCAAAATGGCACAGACCGCTGAGAAGAGCATCGCAGCTATCACCGAAGCTAAAGAAGCTTTCGTTGCTGTAGTTGAAGACTCTGCCAAGAAAACTGCTGCTGAAGTTGAAGCAGCGGTTAAGAAAGCGGCCAAGCAAGCAGCCTAAGGCTCTCGCTTAACGCATCTCGAAACCCCCGCCGGCCTGTGGTCGGCGGGGGTTTTCTTTTTTATACTGGTGCGGTTAGGACGAGGCCAAGGAGCACGGTATTGCGATTTCACGTATTGATGCTGTCACTGGTGCTGGGTGCTGCCACCGTGCAGGCTGAAGAGCTGGTGATTTGGAAGTGTGAAGACCTGCAGAAGCTGAAGGAGTTTAGCTCCATTCAATGTGCCCCTGATGCCGAGATTTACGTGCCTTCCCGCACCAACGCCGGTCAGGTCGGCATCAGTCCTGAGGCTGATCGCCGCTATATCGAGTTTCTCAATCGTCATACTCTCAAAGGCACCAGCCCGCCCGCCGGGCAGGCTGCTGAACCGGCTTCCCCCGCCGAAGCGCAGCCCAGCCGCGAAAGCCGTAATCTCGATCGTTTCAAAACCTACAGCATCCAGCGCTGATAAAAAAGTTGATCCAACCCATAGCCTTAGCGATCAAAACCGGCTAATCCTATAGGCAGGCTGGCAACGTTGCCGGCTCCCGATATCTGGGAGATGAACTATGACCATTCGAGTCGCGATTAATGGCTTTGGCCGTATCGGTCGCAATGTTTTACGCGCGCTGTATGAGGAAGGCTATCGCCGCTCCATCGAAATCGTCGCGATCAACGATATGGGCGACGTCCATATCAACGCACACCTGCTGAAGTACGATAGCATCCATGGCCGCTTCGAGGCTGACGTGCAGGAGCAGGCCGGCACCATTGTCGTGAACGGTGATCCTATCCGTTTCCTCTCTGAGACCGATCCCGCCAAACTGCCATGGGATGAGCTCAAGGTGGACTTCGTGCTGGAGTGTACCGGCAAGTTTCGTTCACGGAAAACCGCCGATGCCCACCTGACTGCAGGTGCGGGGCGGGTGCTGATCTCGGCCCCGGGCGAAGAGGTTGATGCCACCATTGTGTACGGTGTCAACGATCATCAGCTGTCGGCGGAGCAGCAAATCATCTCCAACGCATCCTGCACCACTAACTGCCTGGCGCCGGTGGTTAAGGTACTGAACGATGCCTTCGGCATTGAAAGCGGTTTGATGACCACCATTCATGCGTATACCAATGATCAGGCGCTGACCGATGTGCATGCCAAGGACCTCTACCGGGCGCGGTCGGCGACTCAGTCGATGATTCCTACCAAGACCGGGGCTGCTACCGCCTTGGGGCAGGTGTTGCCGGAGCTGAACGGCTGTCTGGATGGCATGGCGGTGCGGGTGCCAACGGTTAATGTGTCACTGGTGGACTTGAGTCTGGTGATGAAGCGGGCGGTGACAGTCGATGAGGTTAATCACGCCATGTTGATCGCGGCGGGCGAATCGGAGGTGCTGCGGTACAACGATATCGAACTGGTGTCGATCGACTACAACCACAATCCAGCCTCATCAATCTTCGATGCACGCCAGACCCGAGTTCAGGGGCGCTTGCTGAAAGTTATGGCCTGGTACGACAACGAATGGGGCTTCTCCAACCGGATGCTGGATACCGTTATTGCCTGGCAGCGGGTGCTCGCCTGAGCGGATTCCGAAGCGCAGCATAAACGCTGTTGCAACTCGCTTGTGTCGCGGTATGGCGTAGCGGGATATCCTGATCCAGGGGGGCAGGCGGCGGTTCGAAGGGGCGATAGCCTGGATCGGGTGCAACGCGTCATGCCGTTGCTGCGGTTTGGAACTCAGCATAACGCTGATCTGGTCCGGGTTAGACTGGCGATCACCGCCGTAGGCTGGTAGCTTGGGCTGGATGTTGCTGGAGACCCTATGCCCCGCCCCAACCCTCTGATCAATCCCATCATCGATTGCCTTGCCCAACACCCGCAAGGTATATCCGAGTATCTGCTGCTTGATTGGTTGCGACGTAATAACGTGGAGCTGCCTGCGGTGCAGGGGGACGCCGATCAGGCCTTGTTTCAGCGTCACTTTGTGGTTATGAATGCGCTTTATCGACTGCAACCCCACTATGCCGAGCAAGGGCTGCGCTTGCTCATATCCCCCCTGAAAATAGAGCTGGTCCCTTTGTGTGATAGCAACGGAAGCGCTGTTGCCGCCGATCCGGCCGAGCCTAAGTTGCGTGCCTACTATCTTGATATGTCGGTACTGGACAAGACCGATGGCGATGGGGTGCGGGCGATGTTGGACCGTTTCTGGCAACGGTTGTGGGCGGGTGACGAAGTTCAGGGAGCGTTGCAGCAGTTGCAGCTGGACGCCGAAGCATCCTGGACTCAGATTCGTTGTCGCTTCCGTGATCTGGCCGCCCGCCATCACCCTGATCGCGGAGGCGATCCGGCCCGTTTCGTGGCTGTGCGCGAAGCCTATGAAGTGTTACGCCGGCTACACCGATAGCCTTGTCCGTGCGATCAACGGCAGACCCGATTACGACCCTGACGTTTGGCGCGATAGAGAGCCTTGTCGGCAGCGCCAATGGGGTTGTCGCTATGGCTGTCGCTGACGCCGATACTGATGGTGACCGCGACCTGTTTATTGCCGGAGTTGCTCTTCCCCCGCTGTGTTTTGCCCTGTCGGGTTGAACGGGGGCGCTCGGGGCTGCGCAGTTGCAGCCGTGCCTGCTCGATATCGACCCGAACCTGCTCCAGTGCTTCGAGTGCGCCTTGGCTATCACGGCCGGAAAACAGAATGCTGAACTCTTCACCCCCATACCGGTAAGCTTTTCCCGCCCTGACCCGTGCCAGTTTGGATGCGACCAGTTTGAGTACCTGATCGCCGACTTCATGGCCGTAGCGGTCGTTAAAGCGCTTGAAGTGATCAACGTCCAACATCGCCACGGCATAGCGGCGCCCCTGTCGGAGTAGCGCATCGTTGAGGGCCCGGCGGCCGGGCAGGCCGGTTAGCTCGTCGTGATAGGCTAAACCGTGACCATGGCCAAGCAGTGCCAGAGTCCACAAGCCGAGTCCGAGCACCAGGAGAATCTGGCGTTCAAGACCTGGCAGTGATGCCAGCTGCAGCCAGGCCCCAATCACCAGCGTTGCCAGCAGGCTCGCCTCTACCCGCTGCTGGCGTTGCACTGTCAGTACCAGTAGCCAGATGCTGCACAGGCACAGGCTCGCTACGACGGGTAACGGCGGCATATACGCAGGCAGCCAGGTTGGGTGAAAGGCGGCCAGCGCTACTAGGTCAGGAAGATGCTGAGCGCCGGCCCACACTAGTGCGGCCTGAATGAGGATCACTGCAAGCCGAAGGAGCCCCCAGCGGTTGAGTGTTCCGCGTTCGCGGTAAAGGCTGATCAGTGCCAGGTTGCAGGCGAACAGTGGCAGGGTGGCTGCTGCCGGCAGTGTTGGCGGGGCGGCGTACAGGAGGGCGAGTAGCAGAGTTCCGAGAAGTGCCCGACTGCTGTTGAAGTAGCCGGCCAGCAGCAGAAGCAGCAGTGTCAGCAGGGGCGGAAGAAGTGTCAGGGTAGTATCCCAGGGAGACAGCAGGCGCCCGAACCATGGCCCGGATATAGCGAAGGTGCTCAGCAACAGCACTGGCAGCATCAGGTGGCGGAGCGGAGGTAAATACGGATGCACGGTGGTTCCCTTTCTGAAGAGGGCTAGCTTAAGCCGCTGCCGCAGGGCAGGCAAGTGGACGCTGGTCCGGCGGAGGCGTGCGTGATAGCGTTAAGCTTTTGCTTAGCGGAGAGCGCCATATGGCGATTTGGCATCGCCCCCCATCCCTCGACCAACTCAATGGGTCGTCCTCTGACACGCTGATGGCTCACCTTGACATTCGCTATAGCGAAGTGGGTGACGATTATCTGGTTGCGACCATGCCGGTAGACGCCAGAACCCACCAGCCCTTTGGTATGCTACATGGCGGCGCCTCGGTGGTGCTGGCGGAAACCTTGGGTAGCGTAGCCGGTAACTATTGCGTTGATCCCGAGCGCTACTGCTGCCTCGGGATGGAGGTCAACGCCAATCACCTGCGTCCGGTGAGGCGCGGGCGGGTTACCGGTACGGCGAGGCCGGTGATGCTGGGAGCAACGAGTCAGGTCTGGGAGATTCGCATCACCAGCGAACGTGGAGATCTGGTGTGCCTGTCGCGCTTGACCCTGGCTGTGCGCAAGCGTGTGCGGCGTGACACTGATTAGGATTTTTTCCTATTCTCCCTGCCATTGGTAAGGGCAATAATGGCTTTCGAGCACCGGGGTAGCAGATGGATCTGACTGCTATGACGGAAGATAGCCTACCCTCTGCTCACCAGAGAGACTTGTGAAACCGTGGACAGGATGTCCGCGGTTTTTCATTTTTGGGGTCAGCTGGCGGGATTTTTTACCAGCTCATCGATACGTCCCTGAAAGCGGTTCTCTGCCTGCTCCAGCGACATGCTGGCGGTGCCGTCCTGGCGTTCGCTATCGAGCAGTTCCCGTCCCACTTCTATCAGCGCAGCGGTGGACGCGAGCAGTTTCGTGCTCGGGTCTTTGCGTGCTACATCCGCCTGCACTTCACACAACATGGTGCTGATGTCACTTTTCTTGCCGCTACTGTCGAGGTCTGACAGGCAAGCGTTGTACTGGCGGTCGTAGGCGCGCATCGCATCTTTGCGCAGGGTCAGAATGGTATCCAGCTTGTCGGTATAGAACCGCGCCACCAGGGCGACCTGATCGGCCGCGCCGTTCAGCTGGGTATAGCTGTCAAGGTGGACCAGCAGCTCCTTGTGCAGCCTATCGATCTCGGCCGCATCGAAGGTGGTCGACTGCAGGTAATTATTGGCGCGCCGGGCGAGGGTGAATATCTTGTGGCGCACTTCGTTATCGGCTGCGCGCAGCTTGCGCTGGGTTTCCGCCAGCTGCTGCTTGAGGCTGGCAATCTCCGCCTGTGCTGCTTTGTACTCCTCTTCGAACGAAGGCGCACAGCCGGCGAGGAGAGTGGTAATAAGGAGTAGAGATAGCGCGTTGGCGTGCATGCCGGACCCTTAATAGCTGCTTAGTGAACCGGCGCTGGTGCCGGTTCACTAAGCATAGATGATCTGGTGGCTAGCGGACGTTATTTTTCAACCAGTTGTCGGTGGCTTCCAGCGTTTCTTCGATATGGTCAAAGGGCAACATGTGGCCCGCGTCGGCGATCTCGATTAGGGTGAAGGGCTGCTTCGATGCCCCCGCCAGGCTGCGAAGGTAGTCCGGTGGCAGAACATGGTCCTTTTCGCCAAACAGCAACAGCGCGGGAATCCCCAGTGGTTGCTGCAGAATCCGGCTGGGATGGGAATAGGCGCTGTTAAGCGTGCGCAGGGGGTACTCCCACACCAGCAGCGAGTCCTGACTGGCAAACTGTCCCATGGGGTTGTGCTCCAGTAGTGCGTTGACATCAACGAACTGGCGGAAATCGGTCTTTAATTGCGGCATCCACATCGCATTCATCGACAGCCAACTCCAGCCCAGCATATGCCAGAGGTCCGGTGGCCGCTCGTTAAGAAAAAGAGTGTGACAGATCAGCGCGTCGAGGCGTGAATCCGCTTCCGCAAATGCCAACCCCAGACGGGCGCCGATGGAGCAGCCGAACAGCACCAGCGGCCCGTCAAAGTGCTGACGTGCGTAGTCGATGACCTGGCCAAGATCACGGATAACCTCTTCCACTGAATAGTCACCTCGGGGGCCGCCGGAGTACCCGTGGCCGCGAAGGTCTATGCTCAGCAGGTTGTATCCGCGTTGGGAAAAGCGATACAGAAACTCGGTGTATATCTCGCTGTAGGTACCTATACCCGGGATGAAAATCACCAAGGGGTCATGCGGGTCGGCCGGATAGAGTTCGCAGTGCAGGGGCAGTTCGCCCAGCTCCCAGCAGGTGCGATGCGTCAGGTACCGATCCAGCCCTAACTGTTTGAGGATGCGCTGGCGGTTGACGCTATGATTGGGATCAGAGGGTTGCATGAGGTACTCCAGAGGAAGCTACATGATATAGGCGGCCCGCTTTGACAGCAATGCGGATCGAACCTGTGCGTCAGCGCTCTGTCACAGCTAACAAGGAGGGGGTATGCGTTTATACAGTCTGTGGTTGATCGTGCCGGTTCTCGCCGTCATTCTGGTGGCTCGGGATGATGACGGCTGGCGCACGGCCAGTCGCGAACCGGCAGGAATCGCCCCGGACCCGATGGTAACGGATGAGGCGGTGCTGCAGGTCTACGGGGCTTCGGCCTATGGTTGGCGCGGCTGGTTCGGTATTCATACCTGGATCGCGGTCAAGCCGGAGGGCGCCAGCCGCTATACCGTCTATGACGTTGTAGGTTGGCGTGTGAATCATGGCCAGCCAGCGCTGCGGGTTTATCAGGATTATCCGGACCGTTACTGGTTTGGGAGCCGGCCGCAGCTGCTGTTGGATCGTCGGGGCGCGGGAGTAGAACAATTGATCGAGGCGGTGGATCAGGCTGCCAAACGCTATCCCTGGGCGAATGAATACCGTCTTTTCCCCGGCCCCAACAGCAATACCTTTCCTGCCTGGATAGGTTTGCAAGTACCTGAATTGGGTCTGGAACTCCCGGTCAGCGCTATCGGGCGCGATTACGCCGATACGGCTCGCTGACTTTGTCGCGGGTTGCAGTGATCGTCAAAGGCGTTATGCTGACCCTACATTCACTCCAACAGATGGGATCATCATGCAGATTGCCGACAACAAAGTAGCCAGCTTTCATTACACCCTGCGCGACGACGCGGGCGAGGTGCTCGACAGTTCCGAGGGTGGCACTCCGCTGGCCTACCTCCACGGTGTGGGAAACATCATTCCCGGTCTGGAGGCTGCGCTGGTCGGCAAAACCAATGGCGACAGCCTCAGTGTCCGGGTTGAGCCCGAAGAGGGCTATGGCCCGGTGCGCGACGAGCTGGTTCAGACCGTGCCGATGGAAGCTTTTAGTGGCGTTGATAACGTTGCCGAGGGCATGCGCTTTGAGGCCAGCACCGCGAGCGGTCCGGTGTCCGTGGTGGTAACCAAGGTGGCGGGTGAGGAAGTCACCGTCGATGGCAACCACCCGCTGGCGGGTAAAGTGCTTAACTTTGAAGTGGAAGTGGTTGAAGTGCGCGACGCAACCGAGGAAGAAAAAGCCCACGGTCACGTGCACGATGGCAGCTGCGGTCACTAACCGACTGGGTGGCGGGCGGTGCTGAGGTGCCGCCGAGTTCTATCGCGGGCTAGTTACTCCGGACGGCCCGCTTTGTTTTTCTCCATTTTCTTTTCCATTCGACGTTCCGCGCCGGAGCTGTCGTCATCGTCTCCTCGCTTCTCCGCTTTGGCTTGCTCGCGCTCTGTGTCGCGCTCGCTTTTCCGTTCCTCGATCATGGCGTGGCGTTCTTTCTTTACGCTTTGACCGTAGTTGTCCTCTTTGGCCATAGCCGGCTGTATCATCAGGGTCGTTAACAGCGCGGCGCTCAGGATAGGCAAAGTCTTCATCATTGAATCACTCCAGAGTAACGGGTTTGGGAAAGTATAGTCGCGCCTAAAGTTCCGGGTTACGGTGCGGTGGCAGCTCTATCCGCTGAACGCGTCGCCCCAACAGCAGGGTTTCGCCGCTATACCGCTCGTCGCCGGTCGCGGAAAACTCGAAACTATATCGCCGGCGCAGCCGCGGCCAGCCGCCCGGGTCGCGGCCAAGGCGAATGGAGCGCAGCACCAGGGATTCGTCCAGCAGTTGCAGGTCCAGTTCATCGCAGTGGCGACGGGTGGCGCGCAGGGCGGCATCCTTGATGCCGCGTCCGTGCCACCAGACCAGTACCAGTGCGCCGAAGCCGACGCACCAGGCAATGTCGCTCAGGGCGAGATACACAAGGATCTACTCAGTCGAAGTAGGAGCAGCAGTAGTCAACCACACTGGTGATCCTGAGATCGAACTTGGCGTTGGCCGGCACTTCAAATGACTGCCCGCCGCTGATGCTTTGCCAGCTGTTGCTGCCCGGCAGCAACACTTCCAGCTCGCCTTGCTGAATCTCCATCAGCTCGCGCTGCTCCGTGCCGAATTGATACTCGCCGGGAAGCATGATGCCCAGGGTTTTGCGGCTGCCGTCGGCAAACAGCACGACCCGGCTGCTAACCTTGCCGTCAAAATAGATGTTGGCCTTTTTGACCACGCTGACCTTGTCGAATTGAGACATGGGGAATCCTCGTAACAAAGGGGGAGTACTGAAAAAGGGTCTCATCATAGCCGGTTGCCTGAGGAGCGTCAGCAGCTATCTGCCGGGTTCGTCTGTGCGCCTCTTCCGTATTCTTTGCATAGCTGCAGCCAGCGCTCGAGACCGGCACTACGGTATTTGTGGCGATGATGGATGAGGTAAAAGTGACGTTGCAGATCGCGGCCCGGTGTTAGCAACGGTATCAGTGTACGGTGGCGGAAGGCTTCCTGCAGGGCAATCCGTGACAAGCAGCCCACGCCCAGGCCAGCTTCGACCGCGCGTTTGATCGCTTCGGTATGTTGCAGCTCCAGCGCCACGTCCAGTTGGGGCAACAATCCGCGCATGGCGCGATCGAACGTTTGGCGAGTGCCTGAGCCGGGCTCACGGAGAATCCAGCGCGCGCTGGTCAGGGCGTCGTCATCCAGCGCCTTCAAACTGGCCAGCGGGTGGCCGGGGGCGCAAAAAACCACCAGCTCGTCGTCGCGCCAGATCTGGCTGTGAAGCTCCTTGTGGTGGAGTTCGCCCTCAATCAGCCCCAGATCCAGTTCGAAAGCGGCTACCTGCTCGACGATGGTGCGTGTGTTGGCCACCTCCAGTGTCACTGCGGCGCCAGCCATCTCCATATAGCGAGCCATCATCGGTACCATCAGATAGTTGCCGATGGTCAGGGTGGCCCCCAGCTTGAGGGCGCCGGCATCGGCATGCTGGTCCATGTCCCGCTGCAGCGCTCGTGCTTGCTCCATCAGCGCTTGCGCCCGCGGCTGCAACAGTCGCCCGAGTTCGTTCAGTTGCAAGCGCTTGCCCACCCGGTCGAATAGCTGGATATCGAACTGCTGCTCCAGCTCTTTCAGGGCGCTGCTGGCGGCACTTTGCGACATCGACAGAGCCGCGGCTGCGCGGGTGATATTTTGCTGATGGGCGGTCTCGAGAAAGACCTCGAGCTGGCGCAGGCTGTATCTCATAATCGAAATAATCGATAAGGTAAATTTAAACTATTTGTTTTACCGATAGATTACGGGCGGTCTATCTTGTGTTCAAGGTTTAACGTGGCCTGTTTTTATCTGATTTGGTTATATAAATAGAGGCGAACAATGAGCGGTTTTTTGCGTGAGGAAGTGACCAGTGTCCATCACTGGAACGATACCCTGTTCAGTTTCAAGACCAGCCGTTCTGCTGGGTTTCGCTTCAAGAACGGACATTTCACCATGATCGGGCTGGAGCATGAGGGGCGCCCGCTGATGCGTGCGTACAGTATCGCCAGTGCCAATTACGAAGATGAGCTGGAGTTTTTCAGTATCAAGGTGCCTGATGGACCGTTGACATCAAAGCTGCAGCAGGTGCAGGTGGGCGATCAGATATTGGTGAGTCGCAAGCCGACCGGCACCTTGATCATGGACCATCTGCTACCCGGGCGTAATCTGTATCTGATCAGTACCGGGACCGGGTTGGCTCCCTTTATGAGCATCATCAAGGATCCAGAGGTGTATGAACAGTACGACCGGGTGATTCTGACCCACGGGGTGCGTTACGTGTCGGAGCTGGCCTATCGTGACCAGATCACTGACGAGCTGCCCAGTAACGAGTATTTTGGTGACCTGGTGCGGGGCAAGCTGCTTTACTATCCAACCGTCACTCGCGAGCCCTTCCACAATCAGGGGCGCCTGACCGACCTGATACAAAGCGGCCAATTATGTCGCGATCTGGGGCTGCCGGAGTTCAGTTTGGAAAACGACCGCTTCATGATCTGTGGCAGCCCTTCGATGCTGAAGGATACTTGCGCTATCCTCGACCAAATGGGATTTACCGAAGCCCGCCATGGCGACCTCGGCCATTATGTGATCGAAAGGGCATTCGTCGAGCGTTGAGTTCGGCATGCGATTCCCCCCTTAAAGGCCCCTCCGCGGGGTCTTTTTTTGTATTGGCTGTCGGAACGCCCTAGACTGCGGCCTGCGTTATCAAACCCGTTTCCTTTGTGTCCGGAGGCCATGTGGCTGCAGCCGCTATTTCATCCCAGACCCGTGCATACGTCTTTGGCTTGGCCGCGGTACTGTGCTGGTCCACCGTAGCGACGGCCTTCAAACTGAGCCTAGCCCATCTGTCGCCGGCGCAGTTGCTGCTGGGGGCGGCGCTGGTTTCCTGGGCTGTGCTCGGTGGGTATCTGCTGCTTAACGGACGCTGGCGCCAGATTGCCCACAGTAGTCGGCGAGAGTGGGGGGGCTCGTTTTTGCTCGGGGCACTTAACCCCGCGTTGTACTACCTGGTGTTGTTTCAGGCTTACGACCTGTTGCCGGCACAAGAAGCGCAAGCGATCAATTACACTTGGGCGCTGACCATGAGCCTGCTGGCGGTGCCTCTGCTGGGGCATCGGCTGCGGCTGGGGGAAGGGCTGGCGGCGTTGGTCTGTTATGGCGGGGTGTTGGTCATCGCCACCCGCGGACAACCCTGGGCACTTGAATTCGGCAGCCTGAGCGGGGTGTTGTTGGCATTGTTAAGTACCTTGTTGTGGGCGCTGTACTGGATCTTCAATACCCGCGATAGCCGTGACCCGGTGGTGGCGCTGTTTCTCAACTTCAGCTGTGGGGTGCCGATGATTGCACTCTACTGCCTGGCAACGGGCGAGCTGCATACGATTAACTGGGCCGGTCTGCCGGGGGCCGCCTATGTGGGGGTGTTCGAGATGGGGCTGACCTTTGTGCTCTGGCTACACGCGATGAAATATACCCGCAGCACGGCGCGTATATCCAACCTGATATTTATATCCCCCTTTCTGTCGCTGCTGTTTATCTCGCTGTTTCTGGGGGAGCCCATTCTGCCATCAACCCTGGCTGGTCTGGCGCTGATTATGGCCGGCCTGATTGGTCAGCAGTGGAGCCAAAAGGTTGCTAAATAGGCCTCTTTCCTAGAGAAAAAAATGGCGCGCTGACGAATACTAACCATGACGCAGTAAGTTAAGCCTCCAGCAGGGAGACTGCCATCATGGAAGGTAAGAAAATCAACGAAAGACTTCGGTTCGACGTTAAATTTTTGCTCTGGCGGGCTGAAGTTTACGCCCTCTCACCTCAGGACATTGAAGTTCGCTTCGACGAACTGCGCCGCGAGTATGCGCAGCTGGCGGAGGGGCCCTATGAGTTGCGGCTGGTTGAGCAGCAGCTGCGCGATTGGCATCCGATCATTACCGCGCTGGCCAGCACCGCAAAGTCAGCCTGAATCAGGCTCCGGGTCCGCGCTGTCGCAGTGCGTCATAGCTGAACACTGCCAGTGCGGTCCATACACAGACAAAGCTTATCAATTGATCCACTGCGAAAGGTTCCTCAAATAACATCACCGCGGTGAGAAACTGCAGCGTGGGGTTGAGGTACATCATAAAGCCGATGGCCATCAGTGACAGCCGCTTGGCCGCTGCTGCGAATGCGAGTAGCGGCAGTGCGGTAACCACACCGGATGTCATCATCAACAGGGTTAGGTCCATTTGTTCCAGGAACTGACTGTTCCCCTGCACGCTTAACCACAGCCAGTAAACCAGCGCGACTGGCAGCAGCAGTGCTGTTTCCAACAGCAGACCCGATAGTGTGTCGATTGGTGTTTGCTTACGCACCAATCCGTAGATGCCGAAGGTTAGCGCCAGACTGATCGGAATCCAGGGTAAGGCACCTAGCTGGATAACCTGCCAAACGATTGCGGCAAGCGCCAGACCGATCGCGATCAAGCGCAACCGGTTCAGATGCTCGCCCAGAAACAGTACCGCCAATGCTGCGCTAACCAGCGGGGTCATAAAGTATCCCAGGCTGGTGGCGAGCACCTTTTGTTGCCCGACGGCGTAGATAAAAATAAGCCAGTTGGCTGCGATCAGCAGCGAGGAGGCGCCCAGCGCGCGCCATAGTTTAGCGTTGCGCAGATGGGGGCCGAGTTTTGTCCAGCCACGGCGCAGGGTGATCAGCAAGGCCACAAACAGGCAGGACCAGATCACCCTGTGCAGCAGTACCTGGGTCGGCTGAATGCTGGTCAGCAGGCTAAAAAATAGCGGAAACAGTCCCCAGATGCCGTAGGCGGCGAGGCCTAAAACAAATCCTTGTGTCTGTTCCTGATTGCGCATCAAGCGTTGGCTCATTATGAGGAGGGGCGGTCATGCTACTCGCTTGGCGCTGCGCTGAACAGGGCAAAAAGGGGCCGCGGCATATTGGGGGGAAGGCTTTGGTGCTATAGTGCGCGGCTTACGCGGAGGCAGCATGCAGATTATCTTTGTTCTTGTTGAACCCCAAGTGCCTGAGAACGTCGGTGCCGCGGCACGAGCATTGAAAACCATGGGCTTTTCCAAGATGCGCGTGGTCAGCTCTGATGCCCATCGGCAGCCGCCCGCGCGCTGGCTGGCTCATGGTGCCGGGGATATCATCGATCGCATTGAGACCTTTTCCAGCCTGGATGCGGCGGTGGCCGACTGCGCCTTGGTGGTGGGCACCAGTGCCAAGCTGCGCAGCGGTCACCGCCAGCTCTATACCCCCGAGCAGTTGGCCGCGAAATTGCCGCAGGCGGGAGCAGCGTCAGTGGCGCTGGTATTTGGGCGCGAAGACCGCGGGCTATCGAACCGGGAGCTGGAGTCTTGCGAGCTGTTAACCTCTATCCCTCTGGCTGTGAGCTATCCCTCTCTTAATCTGGGGCAGGCAGTGATGCTTTATGCCTATGCGCTCTCGGGGGTGGAAGCGGAGACTCGACATATCAAGCCAGCTAAAAACGCGAACGCCCAGCGGGAGGCGCTGAAACAACGGCTGGCCGCACAACTGGATAGCCTTAATTACGACGCCGATTCCAAACTGCAACAGTGGGCACTGGAACGTGTCGCCGGCGCTACGGCCGAGGACGTTCGCTTCCTGCACAGCCTCTGTGCAGCGCTGGAATCGCGCGTCGGCGAGCGTTGAGAGGGGCGTGCGCAGATGACGATTTTGCTTAATGTGGTGTTTCCCGTATTCGCGATTATTCTGGCGGGCTACCTCTGTGGCCGAAGGCGTTTGCTGGGAGAGGGGGCCGGCGAGGGGCTGAACAAGTTCGTTTACTGGGTGGCGCTGCCGGCGTTGTTGTTCCGCGCCATGGCAGCGGTAGATATTGAGCAGTTACTTAACTGGGACTTTATTGGTGCCTATGTTGGCGGGCAGGCGCTCACCATGGTGTTGGGTATTGCCATCGGTTGCTGGTTTTTCCGCAATACCCTGGCCGAAGGCGCGCTGAACGGCATGAACGTTATTTACGGCAATACCGGATTTCTCGGGATTCCGTTGGCGCTGGCCGCTTTTGGTAGCGCCGCGACCGTGCCCACCATTATCACGGTGGTGGTCAACTCGGCGCTGGTGGTGGGGGTTGCAACGGTGTTGGTGGAGCTTTCCCTCAATCGTGCCTCCGGCGCGGCCGAGCTGGTTAAGGATGTCGTCCTGGCGCTGGCCAAAAACCCCATGTTGGTGGCGCCTGTTGCCGGCATTCTTTGGGCGCTGGCAGGTTGGCCCCTGCCTCCGGCGCTGGACAAGTTCTGCGAACTATTGGGGGCGGCGGCGGGCCCCTGTGCGCTGTTTGCCATCGGACTGTTTCTGGTGGGCAAGCCGGTATCCAGCGGCTTGGGGGAGGTGAGCGTGGCGCTGGTGATCAAATTGCTGGTCCAGCCGGCGGTAACCTGGTGGCTGGCTGTGTCGGTGTTCGACATGTCACCGTTATGGGCGGCGGTGGCGGTGGTGATGGCCGCGACACCGACCGGGGCGGGTAGTTTCGTGATGGCGCAGCAATACGGTGTCTATGTGCAGCGCACCTCGTCGGTGATTCTGTTATCGACGGTTTTTTCCGTATTGACCCTGTTCGCTCTGCTCTATGGCTACGACCATCTTTTGATCTGATTGCTGCCGCGCGCGCCCTAAAGTCGCCGTAAGGGCGCGTCGGAGTTCAGGCTGTGGCCAGAAAATGACTTTGGCGTTCGCTACCGAGTGCCAGCTCGGTCCGCTGCTGCAACCGGGCGGCTGGCAGCGGAAGGGGCACAGTGGGTTGCTGGCTCTGCTGCAGAAGAGCGGCGGTTAGGGTGCCGCTAAGCTGGCTAGTGCCGGTCTCGATGCCCGATGCACTGGCGTAGGTATCCAGCAGCCGCTGCTGATGGCGTTGATGGTTCAACTGCAGGGCGAAGTTCCATAACTCCTGTTTCGAGGTGCTTCCGTCGGGTGATGCAGGTGCTGCCGTTTGCGCTCTTCCCGTCGGCTGCCGACTTGGCTGTTCCGGCAGTGATTCCGGTTCTAACTCGCGCAGGGTAGGCGGTACGTGAAGGTGTGCTGCAGCTGGGCTGGTGAGGATGTTCATCGGCATTACTCCCGAGTGGATCGATAAGAAGGAATATCGATACTTTATCCACCGCGGCTGGCGGTGTCTTATCGCTTCAGGGAATGGTGACTATAAGCGTTAGTAGTGTGAGCGCAGCCGATCAGGCCGCACTCGGGGTTTCCTCCTTGGGCGGGCAGTGCCAGGTTTTTATCACCTCATCATGACGAACCGATTCGAGGTGAACATCGAAGCCCCATAGCCGACGAACATGCTTGAGCATTTCGTCGGTACTGTCGCCCAGCGGGCGACTGTTGTGCTGGAAGTGACGTAAAGTCAGCGCGCGATCGCCACGGACATTGACGTTGTAGACCTGTATGTTTGGTTCGCGGGTGCCGAGGTTGTACTGTTCCGCCAGTTCCCGGCGCAGCTCGGTGTAGCCGCTTTCGTTGTGAATCGCACCAACCAACAGGTGGTTCTTGCTGTCGTCGTCGACCACGCTGAAAAGGTGCAGATCACGCATCAGTTTCGGTGACAGAAACTGCTGGATAAAGCTTTCGTCCTTGTAGTTGCGCATGGCCCCGTCCATGACCTCCAGCCAATCCTTGCCGGCTATCTCCGGGAACCACTCCCGATCTTCGTCGCTTGGGTGTTCACAGATTCGCCGCAGGTCCTGCATCATATGGTAGCCAAGGGTGTAGGGGTTGATGCCGGAAAAGTGGGGGCTGTCGTAGGGGGGCTGGTAGATGACGCTGGAGTGGGAGTGCAGAAACTCCATCATAAATCCGTCCGTGACCAGGCCCTTGTCGTACAGGCTGTGCAGCAGGGTATAGTGCCAGAAGCAGGCCCAGCCTTCATTCATGACCTGAGTCTGCTTCTGGGGGTAGAAGTACTGGGATACCTTGCGTACGATGCGGATAATCTCGCGCTGCCAGGGCTCCAGTAGCGGTGCGTTTTTCTCCAGAAAATAGAGTAGATTTTCCTCTGGCTCGCGCGGGAAGCGCGGTTGTTCCCGCTCATGTTCTTCGGTTTGGGGCTTGGGAATCGTGTTCCACAGTTCGTTGACCTGCTGCTGCAGAATCTCTGACCGGGTTTGCTGGCGTTTCTGCTCCTCTTCGGTGCTGATCGGTGAAGGGCGTTTGTACCGATTGACGCCGTAGTTCATCAACGCATGGCAGGAGTCCAGCAGCGCTTCCACTTCGTCGATGCCATGACGCTCTTCGCACTTGGCGATGTAGTGCTTGGCGAACAACAGGTAGTCGATAATCGATGTGGCATTGGTCCAGGTGCGGAACAGGTAGTTGCCCTTAAAGAAGGAGTTGTGGCCGTAACAGGCGTGGGCGATAACCAGCGCCTGCATCGTCATGGTGTTTTCCTCCATCAGGTAGGCGATGCAGGGGGAGGAATTGATGACGATTTCGTAGGCCAGCCCCATGTGGCCACGGCGGTAGTTCTGATGGGTGGAAACAAACTGTTTGCCGAATGACCAGTGATTGTAATTGAGCGGCATACCGACTGACGAGTAGGCATCCATCATCTGCTCGGAGGTGATTACCTCAATCTGATTGGGGTACGTGTCGAGCTGGAAGTGCGCCGCCTCCTTGGCGATTGCGGTGTCGTACTTTTCCAGCAGCTCGAAGGTCCATTCCGAACCGGTTGACAGAGGTTTTCTTTTGCTCATAAACCACTCCTAAACCCGTTATTCGGGGCAGGCGCCTTGATCGAAACCCAACACCTCGGTGTCGCCGCAGGCGCTGCAGCCATTGGCATAGGTCTGACGGACGTTGTCCTCACGCTGGCCGCATACCGGCTGGTAATCCATGGTGCAGACCATCGGTCGCGGTTCGCTGCAATGCACCGCAGTAACAATCATCGGTTCGCTGGCGCAGCCGACAAGCAGCAGGGCAAAGAAGGGCAGGCCAATACATCGCATGCTCATGCCTCCTTGCGCGAGAACAGCTCGCGAAAGACCGGGTAGATATCGCCGGGCGACTCGATCTTCTGCATCGCAAAACTGTCCGGGAAAGCACTGCGTACCTTCTCATATTCGAACCACAGGTTCTGGTGTTCGCCGGTGGTGATCTCGACGTAGGCGTAGTACTGCACGAAGGGCATTACCCGCTCGAACAGCAGTTGCCGGCACGCGTCTGAATCGCCGTCCCAATTATCGCCGTCGGATGCCTGGGCAACGTAGATGTTCCATTGCGAAGGCGGGTAGCGTTCGGCAATTACCTCACCCGTCAAGGCGACCGCGCTGGAAACGATGGTGCCGCCGGTTTCGCGACTGTAGAAGAACTCTTCTTCATCAACTTCTTTGGCTTGGGTGTGATGGCGGATAAACACCACATCAATGCGTTTGTAAGCGCGTTGTAAAAACAGATAGAGCAGTAAAAAGAAGCGCTTGGCGGTGTCCTTGATTGATTGGGTCATGGAGCCCGAGACGTCCATCACGCAGAACATCACGGCCTTGGAGCTGGGAACCGGCGTGCGGATCAGGTTGTTGTAGCGCAGATCGAACGTATCGAGAAAGGGTAAGCGACTGACCTTGCTGCGCAGCTCGATCAGCCGCAGTTCGATCTCGCCCAGACGTTGGTTCTGCTGCTCGGTTAATTCGGCCAGCGCCATCAGCTCTTGCTGTTCCTGCTCCAGCATGCGGATCTCGCGGCGAGTGCTGCCCGACAGCGCGATCCGGCGGGCGTGGGCGCTGCGCAGGGAGCGGATGATGTTGAGTCGCTCGGGATTGCCCTGACTGGTGAAGCCGGCTTGGGTGAGCTTGTAGTCGCCGCTGTCCTGCAACTGTTTTTTGACCATGTGTGGCAGTTCGAGATCCTCGAACAGGAACTCCAGAAACTCGTCGCGGTTTATCTGGAAAACAAAGTCGTCTTCGCCCTCGCCAGAGTCGCTGGCCTTGCCGCCACCTCCCCCGCCACCACCACCCTCAGGGCGCGGAATGCGGTCGCCGGTGACGAACTCCTTGTTACCGGGAAATACCCGGTGGTTGATACCTCCCTTACCGTGATGGAACAGCGGCTCGGAGATGTCGCGGTTGGGAATGGTGACTTCCGAGCCGCTATCGAGGTCGGTAATGGAACGCTGTTTAATCGCGTCCGCGACGGCCCGCTTGATGTGCTGGCGATAGCGGCGCATAAAGCGTTGGCGGTTTACCGAGCTCTTGTTCTTTCCGTTCAGGCGCCGGTCGATGATATAGCTCATGCAACCTCCCTATCGGCCGGGTGAGTGGACAGCCCCGTTACTGGGACTTGCGGACCCGGATATACCACTCGGACAGCAACCGTACCTGTTTCTCGGTATAGCCGCGTTCGATCATCCGTTTGACGAACTCGGCGTGTTTCTTCTGCTCGTCGGAGGAGGCTTTGGCGTTGAAGGAGATCACCGGCAGCAGATCCTCGGTATTGGAGAACATCTTCTTCTCGATCACCGAGCGCATCTTTTCGTAGCTGAGCCAGGCCGGATTGTTGCCGTTGTTATTGGCTCGTGCGCGCAGCACAAAGTTGACGATCTCGTGGCGGAAATCCTTGGGGTTGCTGATGCCGGCCGGCTTCTCGATCTTCTCCAGCTCTTCGTTAATCGCCGCGCGGTCAAGGATATCGCCAGTCTCGGGGTCGCGATATTCCTGGTCCTGGATCCAGAAGTCGGCGTAGGTGACGTAGCGGTCGAAGATGTTCTGGCCGTACTCGCTATAGGACTCGAGGTACGCGGTCTGAATCTCCTTGCCCAGCGATTCGATATATTTAGGGGCCAGGAACTCTTTGATATAACGGATGTATTTCTCCTGGGTCTCCTGCGGGAACTGCTGCTGTTCGACCTCTTTTTCCAACACATAAAGCAGGTGCACCGGGTTGGCGGCGACCTCGGCCGGATCGAAGTTGAACACTTTGGACAGAATCTTGAACGCGAAGCGGGTCGAGAGGCCATCCATTCCCTCGTTGACGCCGGCGTTGTCCTTGTATTCCTGCAGCGACTTGGCCTTGGGGTCGGTGTCTTTGAGGTTTTCGCCGTCATAGACCCGCATCTTGGAGTAGATGCTGGAGTTTTCCGGATCGATGATGCGCGACAGGGTGGTGAACTGGGCCAGCATTTTGAGGGTGTCCGGCGCGCAGGGGGCGGCACGCAGGGAACTGTTTTCCAAAAGCTTTTCGTAGATGTGGATCTCTTCGCTGACGCGGGTGCAGTAGGGCACCTTGACGATGTAGACCCGGTCGATGAACGCTTCGTTGGTCTTGTTGTTCTTGAAAGTCTGCCATTCAGACTCGTTGGAGTGCGCCAGAATGATCCCTTCGAACGGAATCGAGCCCATCCCTTCGGTACTGTTGTAGTTGCCCTCCTGGGTGGCGGTCAGCAGCGGGTGCAGTACCTTGATCGGGGCCTTGAACATCTCGACAAACTCCAACACCCCCTGGTTGGCTTTGCACAGGCCGCCAGAGAAACTGTAGGCGTCAGGGTCGTGCTGGGCGTACTCCTCCAGCATGCGGATATCCACTTTGCCCACCAGGCTGGAGATATCCTGGTTGTTTTCGTCGCCGGGTTCGGTTTTGGCAATGGCGATCTGGTCGGGAATCGAGGGGAACAGCTTGACCACCCGGAACTGCGACAGGTCACCTTTGAATTCGTGCATTCGCTTGACTGCCCAAGGGGACATGATCCCCTTGAGATAGCGCTTGGGAATGCCGTACTCCTCTTCGAGGATGGTTGCGTCCTCGGCGGGGTTGAACAGGTTCAGCGGCGATTCGTTGATCGGGGATCCCTTGATGGCGTAGAAGGGGATGCGTTGCATCAGCTCCTTCAGGCGCTCCGCCAACGAGGATTTACCGCCACCGACCGGACCCAGCAGGTAGAGAATCTGTTTGCGCTCCTCCAGCCCCTGTGCAGCATGCTTGAAATAGGACACGATCTGCTCGATCGCCTCCTCCATGCCGTAAAACTCGGTGAAGGTGGGATAGCGTTTGATCAGCTTGTTGGAGAAGATGCGGCTGAGTCGCGGGTCGCGAGCGGTATCGACCAGCTCCGGCTCGCCGATAGCCTGGAGCATTCGCTCGGACGACGAGGCATAGACACTGGGGTCTTGCTTACAGAGTTCGAGGAACTCCTGCAGGCTCATCTCTTCCTGCAGGGTGGCATCGTAACGGGTCTTATAGTTACTGAAAATATTCATAGCCAGTCACCTTCTGCACAGACAACTTGTCGTCAATTCAGCCCATGTTCTTCCCTGCGGGGTATTGCTTCTCCGGATTCTTGTATTGTTTCAGTGTAGCTGCGTTTCTTTTTTTAAATCCGCTACTTATAAGGAGGATATTGCGATTCACAAGGTTTGACAGCGGTGCAGTGCCGATGGTTGCTGGGTTTGCGGGTTTTACAACTATTTTACACGGACGGTGGTTCTAGCCGGCTTGGGTTTCCTCCACCAGCCAGTCCACCACCGCGTTGAGTGCTTGCTGGGCGCTGGCACCCTCAGACCGCGAGGCGGCATACAGGTTACGCTGCTGATCAGCGCTGGTACCGCGGTCAAGGATGGCACGGGCGGCGTTGATAGCGGTTTTGCAGTCCAGTTCTGTGGCGGCTTCGTCGAGCAGTTCAATCCACTCCTCCAGCAGTTCGTCGAACGGGACTTTCAGGCTCTGTCCAAAGTCGATCATGCCGGCCTCGGTACCATAACGCTGGGCGCGCCAGCGGTTCTCATGCACCAGCATGGGGGAGTACTGACGCCAGCGCTGGTTACGGCTGCGCAGGTTGTAGAGCATGCGCAGGGTGGCTTGAAACAGCGCCGCGATGGCGATAGCGTCATCAAGTCGGGTACAGACGTCGGTTATCCGCATCTCCAGAGTGGGGAAGCGGCAGGAAGGGCGCAGGTCCCACCACAGCATGCTGGCATCCTTGATCAGTCCGGTGGCGGTCAGAACATCTACGTGGCGCTGATACTCCGCATGGCTGCTGAAGTGATCGGGCAGACCGGTACGGGGTAACTCGTTGAAGACCGATAGTCGATAGGACTTGAGACCGGTGTCGTCACCGCCCCAAAAGGGCGATGAGGTACTGAGGGCGAGCAGGTGGGGCAGAAAATAGACGCACTGATTCATCAGATCGATGCGCAGGTCGTCGTCATGGATGCCAACATGAACGTGCATGCCACAGGTGACCAGGCGGCGAACCACTCCCTGCAGGTCTTCTGCCAGCAGGTCGTAGCGGGCCTGGGGGGTGTGCTGCTGATCGCTCCAGAAGGCGAACGGGTGGGTTGATGCGGCGATGATACCGAGGCCAAAGTGGCGAGCCACATCGGCCACCTGGTGGCGGAGGGAAAAGAGGCTGTCGCGGGCTTCCTTGACGCTGTTGCAGACCGGTGTGCCTATCTCAATCTGCGAGCGCAGAAATTCATGGGTCACCATGTTGGGTAAACGCTTGGCGCATGCCCGGAAGAGCGCCTCCGGCGGGTCGCCTGCCAGCTGCCGGGTTTCCAAGTCTACCAGCAGGTACTCCTCTTCTATTCCCAGGGTGAAATCTGTTGTCGACAGGTTCATGGTGGCACTCCCTGGATGGTAACGGCCGGCGTCAGTCGAACACCCTGACCTGATGCAGGTCGGGTTGCTGCAGCGTTTGCTGCAGTGCCTCGCTGAGCCAGTCAGCCCAGCGTTGGGTATCTTCGTAGCTTTGCAGCAGGTCCTGGCGGATTTCGATGGCGCAGTTGGGAAAGCCACGAAAGTGCCCGTGACGATCAATGGTGTGGGCGATCTCACGACCGGAATAGGGCTGGTTGTCGCCAATCACCAGGTGGTCGTGTTGACGCAGATGCTGCATCAGCGGGCGGGCAATGCGCGGATCCCGGTTCCACAGCATGCCTGCATGCCAGGGGCGAGGCTCGGAAGAGCCCTTCAGTGCCGGGGTGAAGGTGTGAATTGAAAACAGCGCGGGAGCGTCTACCAGATGCTGGAGCTCTTCCAGGCGGCCGCTGATCTCGTGATGGTAAGGCTGGTGGAGCTGATCAATTCGCTGCTGGCGCTGGGCGCGACTCAGGGCCTGATTGCCGGGTATCACCCTGCCGTCACTCTGCTCCGGAATGAGCGAAGGGTCATCGACTGTCGGGTCGCGATTGACATCGATCAGCAGGCGGGAATAGTTGGCCAGCACCGCCGGGCAGTTGAGCCTGAGTGCCAGTTGCAGGGTCAGGTCTGCGGCACCGATATCCCAAGCGATGTGATCGTGGAGCGCCTCCTGATTGAGACCGAGGCTATTGAGGTGCCGGGGGATGTAATTGGACGCGTGATCACACACCAGTAGCAGCGGCGTTGAGCCGGCACCGTTTTCGACCCGCACCGGCGGTGGATCGTTGCTGTCGATAAGACTGGGTAGCTGACCTAAAGTCATGGTACGGAGTCCTTGCGAGCTAAACCTTGGATAATTGCCGTTGATATCTGCTCACCACAGCCAGAGTGTAGCTATCTTTTTTAAGGCTTCATGAATTTAACGTTTGTTCAATAATTTAGTGCAAGGTGTTTGATATAGCGCAACTCATGATTGTGCGATTTGGTTACTATGAGCGCTCTCGGAAGGAACCGGATGCTCTTTTACTTACACAGGTTCTGACAACTCATGAAATCTCTTGCTTCTTATTTTAAAAGTCGCCTGCTGCTGCCCGTTATCGTGGCGGTATTGGTAATATCCGCGTTGCAGGTTGGGGTGGCGCTGCTGATGGCGCGTACCAGCGTTAATCAACTGGCCGATAATGTGGTCGCCAGCGGTGAGCAAGGTGGCGCTCGGCTATCGCAGCAGTTGCAACAGGCCAATGCTACTGTCGGTGGAGCGATGCAGCGGCTGGAGGAGGGCGTCAGCCGGTCGCTGGCACAGACGCTCCAGGAGCGTTTGGGTAGCGAGCAGCAACAGGTGCGCCAGACACTGGTTGATGCTGTGCACGGCAGTGCCGAAGCGCTGGCGCAGATGATGGCGCTGGTGGCGCCGGAGGCTATCTGGGACGGCGATTCACCCCGCCTGACAGAGTTTGTGCGCAACCTGCATCGTGATCCCCAGGTGGTTTTTGCCGGCTACTACGACGCCGATGGCAGTCCGCTGACCCGGTATCTCGACCGTACCAATGAGCAGGTCAAGACCTTTATCAAAACCGGTCAGGGCGCCAAGTCGCTCGATAAGGTGGTGGATGCGGCCAAGCGCGACCCCTCGGTATTTGTGGTGGATATGCCGATCAACCCCAAGGGGGCGGTAATCGGCCGTTTTGTACTGGGCGTTTCCGAAGCGGCGGCCTTTGCGGAAGCCGACGCGCTGAATCAACGCTTTGCGCAGTTGATCCAGCAAACCGGCCAGGGGGTGGCTGCCATTATCGCCGCAGAGGCTGATCAAGCGGGGGCTGAGCTACAACAGAGCCTGGCTCAGGCGGCGGAGGTTAACCGCGCCACCGGTGAAGATCTGCAGCAGGTGATTAACGCCGAATCCGCAGGGCTGATGGGGCGGCTGACCAGCGGACAGATTGTAATGGCGCTGCTGCTGGTGGTGGCGTTGGTGATGGTGATGAGCTGGCGCATCACGTCCAAGATCCGCACTTTAACTCTGGCGCTGGAAGATCTGGCCGCCGGTGATGGCGACCTGACCCATCGTATAACCATCGATAGTCGTGACGAAATTGCCGATATGGCTGCGGCGGTTAATCAGTTTGTGGCCAAGACTCAAGGCATAGTGCAGTCAGCCAACAAGGCCGCAGACGATACGGTGGCCCATATTCACACTATGGATGAGGTTTCTCAGCAGGCCAGTGAGGCGGCCCAGCGCCAGCATCAGCAGGTCGGCCAAGTCTCCCAGGCGATGGGTGAGATGGTCTCCACTATTCATCAGGTGGCCGAGCGGATCCAGCAAAACCTCGGTCACGTGGATCAGATTCGTACCGCCAGCGGTGAAGCCAGCTCTATCTCCAGCGAGGTGAAACGCAGTATTCAGGAGCTGGTGGACGAGGTTAAGCATGCCGCATCGGTGGTCAACAGTGTCGAGGCGCATAGCGGCAAGATCGAGGAGGTGCTTAACATGATCACCGCCATTGCCGACCAGACCAATCTGCTGGCGCTGAATGCCGCCATCGAAGCCGCGCGCGCCGGCGACCTGGGGCGTGGATTTGCGGTGGTGGCGGATGAGGTGCGAGCGTTAGCGAGCAAGACTCAAGAGAGTACCGCGGATATCCGTGCGCGAATCGATGAGCTGCAGCAGGCCTCCAAGGAGGCGGTTACGGTGATCGACAAGGCGTCGGTTCAGGCGCAGTCCGGAATTACCGCGATAGAAGCCTCTGACGAACGGATGCACGCGGTGTCCGAGTCGGTACAGGGTCTGTTTGACCTTACCAACGATATCGCGGCGATGGCGGAGGAGCAGTCCCAGGTTAGCAGTGACGTCAATGCCAGCGTTGACCAGATCCGCATCGATGGTGATACCACGGCCGAGGCTGTCAGGCAGAATCGCACCGCTACCGATGAGCTGGGGGCGTTGTCTCGCTCACTCAAGCAGACGCTGTCACAGTTCAAGGTCTGACCTGATCGCGGCTGGCTGTTTTAAGGCAGCTCGTCGCGCACCGTTTTTACGATTCGACGGTCGAGTTCAAGCAGGGAGTGGTCTTTGCCGCTGTATTCGAACTGGCTGAGCAGGTAGCGGATACAGTTGATTCGTGCACGTTTCTTGTCATCTGACTTGATGATGATCCAGGGTGACTCGGGAATGGAGGTGTAAAAGAACATGTCCTCCTTCGCGCGTGAGTAATCGTCCCATTTGTCTTGGGACTCTTTGTCGATGGGGCTCAGCTTCCATTGCTTCAGCGGATCGGTTTCGCGTTTTTTAAACCGGCGTTGCTGCTCGGACTTGCTCACCGAGAACCAGAACTTCAGCAGGTGAATGCCGGAACTGAGCAGCAGTTTTTCAAAGTCCGGTGTGGCGTGAAGGTGAGCGATGACCTGCGCCTGAGTAGCGAAGTTCATCACCCGCTCGACCCCCGCGCGGTTGTACCAACTGCGGTCAAACAACACGATCTCTCCCCCCGCCGGCAGGTGGCTGACATAGCGCTGGAAGTACCATTGTGTTTGTTCGCGTTCGCTCGGTTTTTCCAATGCAACGACCCGACAGCCGCGAGGGTTGAGGTGCTCGATAACCCGTTTGATGGTGCCACCCTTGCCAGCAGCGTCGCGACCTTCGAACAGACAGCATACCTTGATGTTGTTTTCCTTGACCCAGTTCTGCAGCTTCAATAGCTCCACGTGAAGTGGTGCGATCAGCTCAAGGTATTCGCTGTTTTTTAGCTTTGGTAGCGATTTGCGGCGGTCTTTGCCCTCTTCAGGGTGGTCTCCGCGCTCTTCGAACTTGCTGTGTTTGCGGATGCTGATGCTACCCACTTCAGTTTTGGGCTGCATCGACTCGATGGCGATCTCCTCTTGTTCCAGCAGTGTGCTGTCACTCGTACGTGCTTTACTCATGAGAGGCCCTTCTAAGCTTTTGTTATTGTTTTCGATAGGCTAGATGGAGCAGTGACACAATGCAATTGGTTGTGCTTCACGTGAAAAAACCGGCGCTCGCCCAGGGGGCGACGCGCCGGTCAGCTGCCGGGGCAGGCTTAGAACTTGTAACCCACCGACAGGGTGGAGACGAACGGGTCGATATCGACATCGACGTGGCTATTCTGGCCACCCAGTTTGAAGTCGGCCGTGGTGTCGATATCGATGTAGCGGATCGAACCGTTCACCATCCAGTGTTCGTTGAGCATGTAGTCGGCACCGATTTGCACTGCCAGGCCAAAGGAGTCATCCAGCTTCAGGTCGCTGAAGCCTTGGGACTTACGGCTTGCCTCGAAATCCTCTTCAAAGAAGGTGGTGTAGTTCAGGCCCACTCCTACATAGGGTTGCAATGCTGCATCGGCCTGAGCGAAGTAGTAAAGCACGCTCAGGGTTGGCGGCAGATGCTTGGTTGAACCCAGGGCGCCATTCCCGAGCGACAGATTGTCGTTTTGCAGGTTGATATCGTGGCTGAAGGGTGTTGCTGCCAGCAATTCAACCGCGATTTTGGGGCTGTAAAAGTAAACCAGGTTGATACCCAATTGGGTATCGCTGCTGACGCCCACTTCAAGCTGGGTAGTGCCCAGGCTGCCGAACTCCGTATAAACCTTGCCACTATCATCATTTGGCGCGACATGGGTCAGGCCGCCGCGCAGAACGATGTCACCGCTTTCAAAAGCCATCGCTGCCGGACTGGACAGGGCGATCGCGGTTGCCGCACACCAGATTGCTTTTTTCATCATCGTCTCCTTGATGTTGCATAAGCGAAAATATTAACCATGGCTAAATTGTGTATTTATGACAAAGGTCAGCGCAAGTGCGGAGTGATAAAATAGGAAATATTCCTAGCATGCTGATTTAAAAGGATTAATGATATTGATAGTGGTATTGACCTGGGCGACAAAAGTGACAAATGGTAATTATAGCGATGCTGAAGGAGATGTTGCGCTGCCGTTCGTGGAGGAGTTCAGCCGCGCTGGTTGGCCTTGTCCAGATACATTCGCCGGTCAGCGATGGCGAACAGTGATTCGGCGTTGTCGCCATCATCAGGATAAAGTGCCGCCCCGGCGCTGAGGCTAACGCTGACCGGGCCTACGCTGAGGTTAAACGGTGTTTCAAAGGCGGCTTTGAGCTTGCTGATCGTGTAGTCGGCGCCGGCACTGCTGCATACCGAAGGGAGGAGCACGACAAACTCATCGCCGTGAATCCGCGATACCGTGTCACCGCTGCGCAGTGCTCTCAACAGGCGCTGGCTCGCCTGAATCAACAACTCGTCACCGGTATCGTGGCCGAAGGTGTCGTTGATCGTTTTAAAGTTGTCGAAGTCCACGTAGCAGATGGCGGCCTGCTTGTGTTCCCGTTGGCACTGGATCAGGCTGCGTTCGACCCGGTCCATCAGCAGGTTGATGTTGGGTAGACCGGTCAGTGTGTCGTAGTGAGCCTGACCGATCACCTCCTGGATAAAGCCCAACTCCGAGCGCATCTGGATGACGCTGCGCCGCATTAGGTAGATAAAGATGCCGGTGAGCAGCAGGATGCAGAGTAATACGGTGCTGATGAGCCGGATATTCAGTACGCTCCAGGGGGGCATGTACTGGACCTTCATGGACAAGGGCTGGGAACTGCTGCTGAGCCGGTGGTGCAGGGTGAGTGCGGGAAGCAGACTTGCGGACAGGCGCTCAGGCTGGTGAGGGTGCAACAGGTTGTCTATCTCTATTCCACCATCGCTTGCCGGGTGGGTGATGGTGATCGTCCAGTCGGCCTGCTCTCTTATTGAAGGGGTGATGAGATCTATCAGGCGGATGGCGGCGATGGCGATAAAGGGTGTAGGGCTGGATGCCCCTTTTCCGCCAACGTCGAAGGGTCGATAGAGCAGGTAGCCAAGCTCGCCTTCGAGAAAATGGAACAGCTCCGAGGCGTCCTGCTTGCCGCTGCGTATGGCGCGGTAGAGGCCCTGTTGATGCACCGGGCTGGTGCTGGTCAGATCGAGCCCCAGCACATCTGTAACCCCCGGCAGGTGGGGGGCGATAAAAGTGATGGGGTAGTAGCTGTCGCGGTCAGTTATCGGTAAAACGGTGCGGGAGCTGGCGTAATCAAAACGGTGTATGGCGAACTCGGCGCCTGTCCTGCGGCGCATCTTACGCTCGAACGACTGCCGTTCGAAGGCGGGTACATACTCGGCAAGCTCTAGCATGTAGAGCTCCGGATAGTGTTCAAGAATCGTATTAGCGAAGCGACGGGCTTTGTCGTAATCAAGGCTTGGGTGGGTTTGCAGGTGTTGGGCAAAGCCCTCGAGACAGATTTCGAACGTTTTTGCTTTAAGATCCGCTTCGCGGAACAGCTCCTTGGCATCCCTGACGAACTCGTCACGGATTCGTTCGACCTCGGCGGTGGCAGTTACAAAGAGTATGACCGCGACCAGGGTGGCGTAGAGCAGCAAAAGAGGTAACAGGCGCTTCAGCACGCTTGGGTATTGGTGGGCGCCAGAATCCATGGCTATGTGTACTCCGATTCACCTTGCGGCAAGCTATCGATTTTACCGGAGCGGAGCGATCTGGAGGCTAGGATAATCTCCTAATTTGGATGATCTTGTGATAAATATCACCAAGCCCCGTCATGCGGGGCTTGGTGATATTGGCTAGCCGTTTTCGCGGGCGATGGCGCGGTAGGCGATATCGTTGCGGTAGTAAACGCCGTTCCAGTCGATCTGCTTCACCAGCTCGTAAGCGCGCTGCTGAGCATCGGTAACGCTGTTGCCCATGGCGGTGGCGCAGAGCACACGGCCACCGGCGGTGACCACCTGGCCATCCTTGTCGGCGGTGCCGGCGTGAAACACCTTGCTGCCTTCGGCTTCGCTGGTGGGCAGGCTGATGACATCCCCCTTGGGGTAATCACCGGGGTAGCCTTTGGCGGCCAGTACCACGCCGACGGCGGGACGCGGGTCCCACTCGGCGCTGGTTTGATCCAGGCGCCGGGCCAGCGCGGCTTGGCAGAGTTCCACCAGGCTGCTCTTGAGGCGCAGCATGATCGGCTGGGTTTCCGGATCACCGAAACGGCAGTTGTACTCGATCACCTTGGGGGTGCCGTCAGCCATGATCATCAGGCCGGCATAGAGGAAACCGGTGTAGGGGTTGCCTTCGGCAGCCATGCCGCGCACGGTGGGCATGATCACCTCGTTCATGATGCGGGCGTCGATCTCCGCGGTCACCACTGGAGCGGGTGAGTAGGCGCCCATGCCGCCGGTGTTGGGACCGGAATCGCCATCGCCGACACGCTTGTGGTCCTGGCTGGTGGCCATCGGCAGCACGTTGTCACCGTCCACCATCACGATGTAGCTGGCTTCTTCGCCGTCGAGGAACTCTTCGATCACCACGCGGCAGCCGGCGTCGCCAAAGGCGTTACCGGAGAGCATGTCGGTCACCGCCGCTTCCGCTTCATCCAGCGTCATCGCCACGATCACGCCCTTGCCAGCAGCGAGACCGTCGGCCTTGACCACGATCGGTGCGCCTTTCTCGCGCAGGTACGCGAGTGCGGGTTCGACTTCGGTAAAGTTCTGGTACTCGGCAGTCGGGATCTGCTGGCGGGCGAGGAAGTCCTTGGTAAAGGCCTTGGAACCTTCCAGCTGCGCGGCTCCCGCTGAAGGGCCGAAGCAGGCCAGGCCCGCGGCTTCGAACTTGTCGACCACGCCGGCCACCAGCGGTGCTTCCGGACCGACGATGGTCAGGCCAACGCGGTTATCCTGGGCGAAGGCAACCAGTTGGTCCAGCGCCATCACGTCGATGGCGACATTCTCGAGCTTCGGTTCGCGCGCAGTGCCGGCGTTACCCGGTGCCACGTAAACGGTTTCAACGCGTGGATCTTTGGCGGCCTGCCAGGCCAGGGCGTGTTCACGACCACCGCTACCGATAACCAGAACTTTCATCTTTTTTCCTCGCAAAATCTGACCAGTAAATTAATCGGGAGTCTGGGCTTCGCGAGCCAAGGTCAGGCTAGGCGAAAGCCGGTGAAGAAGCGCAGCCTACTGAAGTAGGTGAGCATTCTGAACCGGCTTTCAACGATGCATGGCCGAGCGCAGTAGCCCAGAAATCGATTAATGGCGGAAGTGGCGCATCCCGGTAAACACCATGGCGATTCCGGCTTCGTTCGCCGCCGCAATCACCTCTTCATCGCGCATGGAGCCGCCCGGCTGGATCACCGCGGTGATACCGGCTGCGGCGGCGGCGTCGATGCCGTCGCGGAAGGGGAAGAAGGCGTCGGAGGCCATGACTGAGCCGGGGACTTCCAGGCCTTCGTCGGCGGCCTTGATGCCGGCGATCTTGGCGCTGTAGACGCGGCTCATCTGGCCGGCGCCGACGCCGATGGTCTGGCCGTTCTTGGCGTAGACGATGGCGTTGGATTTAACGTACTTGGCCACCTGCCAGGCAAACAGCAGGTCGCGCAACTCCTGTTCGGTGGGTTCGCGCTCGGAAACCACTTTCAGTTCGCTGGCATCGACCATGCCGAGGTCGTTGTCCTGCACCAACAGGCCGCCGTTGACCCGCTTGTAATCGAAGGAGGTGGGGCGCTCGGCATCCCACTGGCCGCACTCCAATAGGCGCACATTGGGCTTGGCAGCCACCACGTCGGAGGCTTCCTGAGTGACGGTCGGGGCGATGATCACTTCAACGAATTGACGCTCGATGATGGCGCGGGCGGTGGCGCCATCCAGCTCACGGTTGAAGGCGATGATGCCGCCAAACGCGGAGGTGGGGTCGGTCGCGTAGGCCAGGTCATAAGCCTCCAGAATGTTGTCGCCGATGGCCACGCCACAGGGATTGGCGTGCTTGACGATCACACAGGCGGGCTCACGGAACGGCTTGACGCATTCCAGTGCCGCGTCGGTATCAGCCACGTTGTTGTAGGACAGCTCCTTGCCCTGCAACTGGTGGGCGGTGGAGACGCTCGGTTCCGCCGGATTCTGCTCGACGTAAAAAGCCGCACGTTGGTGCGGGTTTTCGCCGTAGCGCATCTCCTGCGCCTTGATGAACTGGGTGTTGAAAGTGCGCGGGAAGGTGTTGGGAGCGTCTTCACCCACGCGGCAGCCGAGGTAGTTGGCGATGGCACCGTCGTAGGCTGCGGTGTGCTCGAACGCCTGTACGGCGAGGTCAAAGCGGGTGGCTTGAGACAGGGCGCCGCCGTTGGCTTTCATCTCATTCAGCACCACGTCGTAGCTGTCGGCGTTGACGACGATGGCAACGAAGGCGTTGTTCTTGGCCGCGGAGCGCACCATGGTCGGGCCGCCGATGTCGATGTTTTCGATCGCCAGCGGCAGGGTGCAGTCCTCACGGGCGATGGTCTGTTCGAACGGATAGAGGTTGACCACTACCATGTCGATGGGATTGATGCCGTGCTCGCTCATCACCGCATCGTCCTGACCGCGACGGCCGAGGATGCCACCGTGTACTTTGGGGTGCAGGGTCTTGACCCGGCCATCCATCATCTCGGGGAAGCCGGTGTAATCGGACACTTCCACGGCATCAACGCCGCTATCACGCAGCAGTTTGTAAGTGCCGCCAGTGGAGAGGATCTCGACGCCCTGAGCCGCCAGGGCCTGAGCAAACTCGACGATGCCGGTTTTATCGGAAACGCTGATCAGCGCGCGTCGTACGGGGATGAGGGATTGGGTCATGTGTCGGTGCCGGTTTGGGTTTGCAAAAGTAAATTCTGAAAGTGCAAAAGGCCGCGGGCGTGCGCCGGCGACCAAATTTGGTGGTGGTTACAGCATGTCGTACTGTTTGAGCTTCTTGCGCAGGGTGCCGCGGTTAAGGCCCAGTAGCTCGGAGGCCTTGGTCTGGTTATCGCGGGTGTAGCGCATTACTGCTTCCAGCAGCGGCGCCTCGATCTCCGCCAGCACCATCTGATAAACCTCGGTAGCAGGCTGGCCGTCCAGTTGCTGGAAGTAGTGCTGCATCGCCTCGGCAACGCTGTCACGCAGGCGCTTGGGTTGCTGGGTAGGCTCGTTGGCCGCGGTTTCTGCCAGTTGAATCGGCTGTTCCTGAAGAGAATCGTTCACGTTTTGTAAGTTACCTAGTGCCATTGTCGTCATGCCGCTTGTGTATCCTGAGACTGCAGACCGGCGAAGAATGCGCCGATAGCCTGAAGTTGTTCGTCTTTCGATTCCAGTGCGACAAACCGCTGTCTGAATGCTTTGGCTGACTCGCCTGCAACGGCGGTCAGATACCAACCCAGGTGCTTGCGCGCAATGCGTACACCCAGATAGTCACCGTAGAACTGGTGCAGTGCCTGAATATGCCCCACCAGCAGCGTTTCTATCTCTGCGTGATCTGGGGCTGGCAGGCGTTCGCCGGTGGCCAGATAGTGGTTTATCTCCCGGAAGATCCAGGGTTGCCCTTGTGCTGCCCGACCAATCATTACTGCATCGGCACCGGTGTAAGCCAGTACTTCGGCCGCCTTTTCCGGTGAGGTGATGTCACCATTGGCGAACACCGGCAGTGAGGTCGCTGCCTTGATCGCCGCGATGGTGTCGTACTCCGCTTCGCCCCGGTAGCCGCAGGCGCGGGTGCGCCCGTGGACCGCCAGTGCCTGGATGCCGCACTGCTCGGCGATACGCGCGATGCGCAGGCCGTTGCGATTGTCGGTATCCCAGCCGGTACGAATCTTCAGGGTCACCGGCACCTCAACGGCAGCTACCACCGTTTCGAGAATATCGGCCACCAGAGCCTCGTCGCGAAGCAGGGCTGAGCCCGCTGCCTTGTTGCACACCTTTTTTGCCGGGCATCCCATGTTGATATCAACGATCTGGGCGCCCTGTTCGACATTCAGGCGTGCCGCCTCGGCCAGCATGGCCGGATCTCCGCCGGCGATCTGGACGATGCGTGGTGCGGCTTCCCCCTCGTGGTTGAGTCGAAAGCGAGACTTGCGACTGTTCCAGAGGCGTTTGTCGGCCGTCACCATTTCGGACACCGCCAACCCCGCACCCAGTTGGCGGCAGAGCTGACGGAAAGGTCGGTCCGTCACGCCGGCCATGGGCGCGAGAATAGTGCGGCTGTCGATACGATAAGGACCGATGCTGTACACGTGGGCTCGAATTCAGGCTGAAAAATTGGATCGGGTCAGGTGGTACGGTTGCCCGTACACAGAACCGCCAATGATACCCTCTGGGGCGGTCGTGGAAAAGGAAAAAGACCCCTTTTAACCTTCGCTCAGGTGAGCCGGAACCAGTTCCAGCTGGTAGCCGGGGCTGGGCGTCGCCGGTGCGGCGAGTTCCAGATGTAGTTGCACGGTTTTATTGCGGGGCATCAACGACTCGCTATTAAAGTCGCTGCGCAGGTAGTCGCGCGGATGGATGATACGCGCCTCCGTAGGGCGGCCATCCAGAGTCTGGAATACCAGCTTAAGTGCCGGGAAGGGTTGCTCGAATCTGGCGCGGTTCTCCAGTAGCAGGTCGATGGCCAGCGCGCCGTCGCGGCGGGGGTGGTCGCGCACTATCAGACGATGGCTGACGATGGCTGCGATATCAGTGGCCGGGCGAAGATTACAGCTTATCCGCTGGCACAGTAGCTGGTAGAGAGGGGCCAGACGCGGATCGGCCGCGAGGCGGTCCCGCTCGAACCAGGCGTACTGGGCCAGGGCGAAAAGGAGGCCGGTGAGCGTGGTCAGGGTCCAGAATGCAGCTACCCAGGGTGATCGTTTGCGCGGCAATGCCATCAACAGCACGGGTTCTGCGTCAAGGGCGTCAATCGGGGAGGCGGCGGGTCGGCCGTGTCTTTCAGGCAACTCGGGAATAGAGGTTTCGAGGTGGCTGGTGGCGGAAAAGATGGCCTCGCACTTGCCGCAACGGGCGAGGCCATCAGCGGTATGCAGCTGTTCCAGTGTGATCTGGAAGCGGGTGAAGCAGCAGGGGCATTGGGTGATCAGGCGCTGGTGCATGAGGCCGGCAAGTCCGTTTAACGACGCGTGCCGCTGATTCTAACCCACTCGTCACGAGTTACCACCGGTTCCAGTTCGAACCAGGGGCTGTAAGCTTCGACCACGGCTGCCGCCTGGGTGTCGAGGATGCCGGAAAGCGCCAGTCGGCCGCCCGGTTTGACCAGTGCCTTGAGAGTCGGTGCAAGTTCCTGCAGTGGACCGGCGAGAATATTCGCTACCAGCAGGTCCGCCGGCGCGCAGGCTAGCTTGTCCGGGTAATCCAGCTTGATGCTGTCGGCATCGATGCCGTTGCGACTGGCGTTGTCGCGGGTGGCTTGCAATGCTTGTGGATCGATATCGGTGGCGTTCAGCTCGGCGGCGCCCAGCAGCAGCGCGGCGATACCGAGAATACCGGAGCCGCAACCGTAATCGATCACCGACTTGCCGTTGAGGTCTTCCGCTTCCAGCCATTCGAGGCAGAGGGCGGTGGTCGGGTGGGTACCGGTACCGAATGCCAGGCCCGGGTCCAGCATCAGGTTGGCGGCATCGGGGTCCGGAACCTCCTTCCAGCTGGGGCAGACCCACAGTCGTTGACCGAAACGCATGGGGTGAAAACTGTCCATCCACTCGCGTTCCCAGTCCTTGTCTTCGAGGATCTCAAACTTGGCCCGGGTTAGCGACAGCTCTGGCGCCAGTCGGCTGTGGGCGGCAGCGATCTCCAGCTGGATGGTGGTGACGTCACTCTCGGCATCGAACAGGCCGATAATGCGGGTGGCATCCCACAGCGGGGTGGTGCCCAGCTGCGGCTCAAACAGCGGCTGGTCGGCGGCGTCTTCCAGCGTGACGGCGCAGGCGCCAGCCTCCAGCAGCAGGTCTTCATAGTCGCTGGCCAGTGCCGGCGGGATGTCCATTTTCATCTGTAACCAGGGCATGGTCGGGTCGCTCTCGGTCAAAAGTCATGCGGATAAAACAACAAAGCCTCTTTGCCGTCGCGCGGCAAAGAGGCTTGGGGAGTGCTCAGTCCGGCATCACAGGCCGAGCTTCTTCTCCAGATAGTGAATGTTCACCCCACCCTTGCCAAAGTTGGCGTCGCGGCAGATCTCCTGCTGCAACGGGATATTGGTGCGGATGCCATCAATTACCATCTCTTCCAGCGCGCATTCCATGCGGGTCAGCGCTGTTTCACGGTCCGAACCGTGGGTGATCAGTTTGGCAATCAGCGAATCGTAATAGGGGGGTACGGTATAGCCGCTATAGAGGTGCGAGTCGACGCGTACTCCCAGACCGCCGGGGGCGTGGAAGTAGTTGACCTTGCCCGGGCTCGGCAGGAAGGTCTTGGGGTCTTCGGCGTTGATGCGGCATTCGAACGCATGACCGTTGAGCTTGACGTCCTCCTGCTTGATGCTCAGGGGGTGGCCGCTGGCGATCTTCAGCTGCTCCTTGACGATGTCGACCCCGGTAACCATTTCCGTCACCGGGTGCTCCACCTGAACACGGGTGTTCATCTCGATGAAGTAGAATCCGCCGTCTTCGTACAGGAACTCAAAGGTGCCGGCACCGCGATAACCGATCTCGATACAGGCATCGACACAGCTCTTGAGTACGCGTGCGCGAGCCGCTTCATCGATGTGGGGCGCGGGGGCTTCCTCAACCACTTTCTGGTGACGGCGCTGCATGGAGCAGTCGCGATCAAACAGATGGATGGCGTTGCCCTGGCCGTCTGCCAGTACCTGTACCTCAACGTGGCGCGGGTTTTCCAGATACTTTTCGAGGTAAACGGTGTCGTCACCAAAGGCGGCCTTCGCCTCATTCTGGGTGACATGCATGGAGCTGATCAGCGACGCCTCGGTATGGACTACGCGCATACCGCGACCACCACCACCGGCGGCGGCCTTGATGATGACCGGATAGCCGATTTCACGGGCAATACGCATGGTGCGCTGGTTGTCGTCGGTCAACGGGCCATCGGAGCCGGGAACGGTAGGGACGCCGGCCTTCTTCATCGCCTCGATGGCGGACACCTTGTCGCCCATCAGGCGGATAGTGTCGGCCCTGGGGCCGATAAAGACAAAGCCGCTGTTCTCGACCTGTTCGGCGAAATCGGCGTTTTCAGCCAGAAACCCGTAGCCCGGGTGGATCGCCACCGCATCGGTCACTTCGCCGGCTGAGATCAGGCTGGGAATGTTGAGGTAACTGTCTTTTGACGCGTTGGGGCCGATGCAGACCGCTTCGTCGGCGAGACGAACGTGCAGCAGGTCCCGGTCAACCTGCGAATGAACCGCAACGGTCTTGATGCCCAGCTCGCGGCAGGCCCTCAGGATTCGTAGTGCGATTTCACCCCGGTTGGCAATGATAACTTTATCTAGCATAGCGATGCCTTTTGGCTGAGAACCTGAATTAACCGATGGTGACCAGCGGCTGGTCGTATTCGACCGGCTCACCGTCGTCCGCCAGAATGGCCAGGATAGTGCCTGACTTGTCGGCTTCGATCTGGTTCATCATTTTCATCGCTTCAACGATGCAGATAGGGTCGCCCGCTTTGACCTGTTTGCCCACTTCAACGAAGGCCGCCGCACCCGGAGACGGGGAGCGGTAGAAGGTGCCGACCATCGGTGAACGAACAACGTGTCCTTCCAGAGCCGGCTCGGCCGGCGCGGCTGCCGGCGCAGCGGGAGCGGCGACAGGTGCAGGGGCGGCAACGGCAACCGGAGCCGGCGCAGCCGCAACGGGAGCGGGAACAACGCTGGAGGTGCGGCTGATGCGTACCGACTCCTCGCCTTCCTTGATCTCGATTTCGTTGATGTCGCTTTCTTCCAGCAGTTCGATCAATTTTTTGACTTTACGGATGTCCATGATGCTTCTCTAAAACGAACGGTTGTAACGATTAGTGATCTGCCAGCCGGCTGATGGCCGCCTGCAGTGCGAATTCGTACCCCTGCGTACCCAGGCCGCAAATGACTCCTTCCGCAATATCGGAAAAGTAGGAGTGGTGACGGAAAGGTTCGCGTCGGTGCACATTGGAAAGATGGATTTCAATAAACGGAATCGCCACGCCGGCCAGAGCGTCGCGCAGGGCAACGCTGGTGTGGGTGAACGCTGCCGGGTTGATCAGGATGAAGGCCACCTGATCCTGTTGTGCCTGATGTACGCGCTCCACCAGCTGATGCTCGGCGTTGCTTTGGTAGCAATCGAGCTGATGGCCGGCCCCTTCTGCCTGCCGGGTGACGGAACGCTCGATATCTGCCAGGGTGGTTGCCCCGTAGATTTCAGGTTCGCGGGTGCCCAGTAGGTTCAGGTTGGGTCCGTTGATCAACAGGATGCGGGCCATTAAATCGCCTTGAATGGGTTGCGTGACACGTCGAGCGGGCTAGTTTGCCAGCATTGCAAAGGGCTGTCCAGACAGCTAAACGTTTTTGATCTTTTCACGGTAGTTAGCGTCACAATGGCTGCATTTTAGTCGGTTTTTTTTGACTTGGCGCAGGGTTTTTGAGGCTGTTTGGTGGGCTTGCTGCCGTGTTAGCATGAGCGCTCGGTCGTGGGGAGATTTATATGCGCAGATTTTTGGCTTCGGTGGTGGTGCTCGGGGCGGTTTTCCTGCTGGGCGGGTGTGCCTCGTCACCGCCGTCGGAACCGCTGGTGGTGGAGGCGTCTGTCGGTGCGTCAGCGCGCGGCGATAGGGCGCGTGCCGCCGCCGCTGCGCTATCTGCTGAGCAGATCCAGCGGGTGCTGATGCTGCTGGATCGGGCGGAGCAGTCGATGAAAGCCCGCCGTTATACCTCGCCCCTGGGGAACAATGCCTGGGAAGACTATCGCGAGGTGATAGCGCTGTTGCCGGAGCATGAAGAGGCCATTACGGGGCTGAGAAAAATCGCTGACAGCTATGTGGATTGGGGTTATGCTGCGTTGCGAGAAGGGCAGTACGAGTCGGCTCGCAGCTACCTGAGCAGGGCGACCATGGTGATGCCGGATCACCCGGCGATCGCGGGGTTGAAGGCGGCTATTCCCAAGCGTCAGCCAAGCGTCGCCAAGGTCCGTCAACCGGTGGTTGCAGCGCCTCCGGCTCAATCTGCGAAACCGGCCCCGGCGGCACCTGAGCCCGCGGTGGCTGAGCCTCCTGTTGTCGCCATTCCCGTTGAGGATAGTGCGCAGTCACAACTGGCGATCAACCGGCGCGAACTTCGCCGCCGCAGTGGTGATTTGAAGGCGCAACTGGCGGGTTTTGCCGATCTGATCGAAGCGCGTAACTCACGGGTCACCATAGAGGCGCCGACGGATGCTGACGGTCGCTGGCTCTATCAGCGCCTCAATGACCGCCGGGAAGAGTACCGAATCCGGGCTAATTTCCGGATTAGCGAGCAGCCGCGTATTCGGTTGCTGGACTGATAGTCGAGACAACAGCCCTCAGCGGGCGCGATCAAGGGATGGGAGAGTGTTCGATGCGTAGAGTGGTCTTCAACCAGAAGGGTGGAGTGGGTAAATCCAGCATCGCGGCTAATCTGGCTGCCATCAGTGCCAGTCGCGGTAAGCGTACTCTGCTCGTGGATCTCGACCCCCAGTGCAACGCCAGTCAGTACCTGCTCGGTGAAGGGGTGAATCATGTTGAACATGATGTGATGGGCTTTTTCGAGCAGAGCCTCACCTTTCGCCTTAACGGCAGCGGCTTTGAGGCCTATGTCACCGCAACGCCATTCGAAAAC
The DNA here is from genome assembly GCF_017912535.1 of Motiliproteus sediminis. Classification (GTDB taxonomy): domain Bacteria; phylum Pseudomonadota; class Gammaproteobacteria; order Pseudomonadales; family Balneatricaceae; genus Motiliproteus; species Motiliproteus sediminis. The sequence continues at coordinate 77,940 of NZ_JAERQK010000002.1, read as the reverse complement.
CTGCATCTGGTGGCTTCCAACCCGGCGCTCGGAGATCTCCACGCCAAGCTTGAAGCCAAGCACAAGATCTACAAACTACGCGAAGCATTGGACAGCCTGGAAGGCTACGATGCTGTCTATATTGATACCCCGCCGGCGTTTAACTTTTATACCTTGTCGGCACTGGTGGCGGCCAAGGGGTGTTTGATTCCGTTTGACTGCGATGAGTTCTCTCGCCAGGCGCTTTATGCCTTGTTGGAAAACGTGCAGGAAACTCAGTTGGACCATAACCCTGAGCTGCATGTCGAGGGTATCGTGGTCAACCAGTTCCAGCCGCGGGCATCGTTGCCGCAGCGAATCGTTGACGGGCTGCGCGAAGACAACCTGCCTGTGCTTGATACCTATATCTCCAGCTCCGTGAAGATGAAGGAATCCCACAACGAAAGCGTACCGCTGATCCATTACGCGCCCAAGCACAAGCTGACGCAGGAGTTTGTGGCGCTGTTCGAGGCGTTGGAGCGCTGACCAACTATAATCGGGCGATGCTTAAACCCGATTATCACCGCTCGATCGTCAATCTGATCTCCGCGCTTGCTGGTACCCATGCGCCAGCAGCGGAGCTTTATCCCCCGCTTGCAAGCCTTGCTGATGCCCGTCTAGACCAGCGTCCGGTAGTGCTGCTGGTTATCGACGGTCTTGGCGACCGTTGGTTGCAGCAGTATCCGGGCAGCTTTCTCGCCCGTCACCGCAGAGAGCGTTTGACGTCGGTGTTTCCCACTACCACTGCTGCCGCCGTAACCGCGCTGGCGTTGGGCGTACCTGCACAGCAGCATGGTATCCCCGGCTGGTTTACCTATCTGCGCGAGTTGGGAGGGGTGGTGATGCCGCTGCCTTTCATGCCGCGGGGCGGGTCAACGAGCTTTGCCGAGCAGGGCGTCAGGGCGGAAAGCATGCTCGGCTGTCAGCCGCTGCTGCCGCGACTGTGGCGCTCGGTCAGCGTGGCTCAGCCGGCTTATATCGCTGATTCGCCCTACTCGGTGGCGCTGTTCGGCGACGTGCCGCGGCGGCCGCACCGGTCGCTGGCGCAGTTCTTTCAGCAGCTGCAAAGTGCCGCTCGCGAGGACTCAGGGGTTTGGGTTTGGGGTTACTGGACCGAGCTGGACGCTTTGGGGCATCAGTTTGGCATCAACAGCCCTGAAGTAGCCGCCCATTTTGCCGAACTCGATAGCGGGATTCGGCGCCTTGCCGAGGATCTGGCGGGGACGGATACGCTACTGTTGGTTACCGCTGATCATGGCTTGGTCGATACGTCGCCGGCCGAGACAGTGATGCTCAGCCGGCATCCGCAGCTCCAGGATCTGCTTGCTTTGCCGCTGTGTGGTGAACCGCGCGCCGCTTTTTGTTATCTGCGTGAAGGTTGTGGCGATGCTTTCGATGATTATCTGCGCAGCGAGCTACCGGCAATCGATAATTACTCCAGCGAGCAGTTAATGGATCAAGGGCTGTTTGGGCTGGGAGTGCCGATGGCCGAGCTGGGACGCCGCATCGGTGATCGTATTCTGTTGCCCCGGGAGCGCTGGGTGGTGCGGGATACGCTGCTCCAAGAGCATTTCCACCCCATGATCGGGGTGCACGGCGGGCTCAGCGAAGATGAACTATATGTACCGCTGATCCGTTGCGAGCCTTGAGTCGCAGGTATAACACTGATCTTGGTGAGGAGGTGTCGTGGCCAGACGAGGTAAGGCAGGTTGCTATGGGGTGTTGGCGGTCTTTGCTCTGGGGGGCGCCGTTGATGTTCATGCCGCTGCCGAAACGGTGGCTTGGCAATGGGAGTTTGATCCCAATGATCAACCCTACCCCGCCTATGTGGCGGATCCGCGTCGGCCTCGAATGCAGGTGGCCGCCGGCTTGATCGATAGCACGATTGCTGAAACGTCAGCCGCGCGGATCGTACTCGATGCCGGCACCCGCTACACTTTATTCCGGGCTATTGATCCGTCAGGGAACGAATGGTCTATCGACATGGAAGGCGGGCTGTTTACCCAGTTTGATGCCGGTAATTCGTTGGATGCGGTTGGTTGGGACGGAGTGTATGGCCTGTTCGGTGTTTATGACTGGCACGACACCATCGCACTGCGTGTCGGCTACAAGCATTTGTCGGCGCATCTCGGTGATGAATACATCGAATCTACCGGGCGCAAGCGAGTTGGGTATACCCGTGATGCACTCGCGGTCGGTGTTGCATGGACCTGGAAGCAAAACTGGCAAAGTTACGTCGAGCCGAGCTGGGCGTTTGGTATGGGCAATGAAAAGCGTCAGCAACGCGCGGCGCTGGAAGGCGGTGTCCAGTATCAGGGCGGTTTTGAGCATTGGGGCAGAAGGGCTGCTTTCTATGGCGGCCTCCATGTGAGGAGTTTTGCTGAAACCGACTGGGAGCCCGGCGTGAGCCTGCAGCTAGGATACCTGGTCAAACGCGATGCCAGCAGCACCGATGTGCGTCTGAGTCTCGAGTTATAGAGCGGGCGGGCTATTCTGGGGGAGTTCGCGCTGGATAGTGACGATAATTACGTTATTTTGGGCGCGACTTTTGACTTTTATTGAGCAAATAAAAAGCCCGGCTGATCGGCCGGGCTTGTGGCGGATGGCTGTTTATTTCCCCGCTTCGTAGGTTTTAACGCCTGCTTCGATGGCCGCACGCGCGGCGGCGGCATCGGACCAGCCTTCAACCTTGACCCACTTGCCCGGTTCCAGCGTCTTGTAGTTTTCGAAGAAGTGCTTGATCTGGTCACGCAACAGTTGCGGAATATCCTCGACATCCTGCATGTGACCGTACTCCTTGCACAGTTTTTCGTGCGGCACGGCCACCAGCTTGGCGTCTTCGCCGGCTTCGTCGGTCATGTTGAGAATGCCCACCGGACGGCAACGGATCACCGAGCCGGTCAGTACCGGGTGCGGAGCGATAACCAGCACGTCAACCGGGTCGCCGTCGTCGGCCAGGGTGTTGTTGATATAGCCGTAGTTGGCTGGGTAGAACATCGGAGCGGTCATGAAACGGTCGACCATGACGCAATCGCAGTCCTTGTCGATCTCGTATTTGACCGGTACAGCGGCGTTGGCCGGAATCTCGACGATAACGTAGATATCGTTCGGCAGGTCTTTGCCCGCGGGGACTTTCTGGAAGCTCATCTGTGCCTATTCCTTGAACGTGAATGATTGGGGATGTCACGCATTATAGAAGAGGCGTGACATTAACCCAATAAGACCAAGGAAGGTAGTCGGAATTAGTTGGCGTCGGCTTCCTCGTGGTAACGCTGTACCACATCCACCTCTTCACGCGAGCCCAGCACCACGGATACCCGCTGGTGAATCTGGGTCGGCTGCACCTCCATAATCCGCTGGCGGGTATTGATGCTGCGACCGCCGGCCTGTTCAATCAGCATGCTCATGGGGTTGCCCTCGTACATCAACCGCAGCTTGCCCGGCTTGTGGGGCTCGCGGTTGTCCCAGGGGTACATGAACACGCCGCCGCGGGTAAGGATGCGATGCACTTCCGCCACCATGGAGGCGATCCAACGCATGTTGTAACGTTTGCCGCGCGGGCCCTCTTCGCCCTGAAGCAGGTCGGCAATATAACGCTGCACCGGCGCTTCCCAGAAGCGCTGATTGGACATGTTGATGGCGAACTCTTTGGTGGTTTCCGGCACCCGCACGTTTTCACGGGTCAGATAGAATTCACCGTTGTGGCCCAGGGTGAACATGTGGACGCCCTTACCGGTGGTGATGGCCAGGATGCAGGAGGGGCCGTAAAGCACATAGCCGGCGGCAACCTGCTTGTCGCCCGGCTGCAGGAAGGCTTCTTCCTCGTCGCCGTGGCAGTCAGCCGGGGCTTCCAGAATGGAGAAAATGGTGCCCACGGTGACATTGATGTCGATGTTGGATGAGCCATCCAGCGGATCGAAGGCAACCAGAAAACGGCCGTCAGGATTGCAGGCGACCGGCAGGTCTTCCTCTTCAGATGCCAGGCCACGCACCAGATGGCATTCGTCCAGGTCATGCTTGAGCAGGTCGTTGGCGAGTACGTCCAGCTTCTTCTGCGTTTCGCCCTGAACATTTTCCTGCTCGGTCTCGCCAAGGACACCGGCCAGTGCACCGTCGTGCAATTTGGCGTTGACCTCTTTGCAGGCGGACATCATCAGGTTGATCAGTTCGACCAGTTCGGTGTCGGTGTTGTATTGCTTCAGAAATTGGGTAAGCCGGAGCATTGATTTGCCTTTGATTGAGCGGGTGTTTCGGAGTGAAAACTCGAGTCGATCGCGACGGTGCGTTGCGGGTCAAAAAATGAGCTGTGCATGATACGTGAAGCTCGTCGCCATTGCATATGAAATTCGGTAATTTATGACACAAATCGGGCAATTTGAACTTAGCCTAGCAGAGCGTTTCTGATCCTGTTCAACCGGCATTGCGCGAGCTGGTATTATTGCTCCCCTTAACCACAGGCTTCAGGTTGTTCATGCATCTTCATATTCTTGGTATCTGCGGTACTTTTATGGGCAGTCTGGCGCTGCTGGCCAAAGAGTTGGGTCATCGTGTCAGCGGCTGTGACGCCAACGTCTACCCCCCCATGAGCACTCAACTCGAACAGCAGGGGATCGAACTATTGCCGGGCTATCTGCCCGAGCACCTCGATCCGCAACCGGACCTCGTCATTGTGGGCAATGCGCTGTCGCGAGGTAATCCCTGCGTCGAATACGTACTGGATCAGAATATTCCTTACACCTCTGGCCCTGAGTGGCTGGCCCGTGAAGTGCTGCAGCAGCGCTGGGTGCTGGCAGTAGCCGGTACCCACGGCAAGACCACCACCAGCAGCATGCTGGCCTGGATTCTGGAGCATGCCGGCATGGCCCCCGGGTTTCTGATCGGCGGAGTGCCCGGCAACTTCGGCCTTTCGGCGCGCCTGGGGGATACGCCGTTTTTCGTGGTCGAAGCAGATGAATACGACACTGCCTTTTTCGACAAGCGCTCCAAGTTCGTTCACTACCGCCCGCGCACCGCGATTCTGAATAACCTCGAATTCGACCACGCCGACATTTTTGACAATCTGGCGGCGATCGAGCGGCAGTTCCACCATCTGGTGCGTACCGTGCCGGCGTCCGGGCAGTTGGTAGTTGCCGGTGCCGATCCCAATCTGGCGCGGGTGCTGGAGCAGGGCTGCTGGACGCCGGTGGTGCGCTTTGGCAGTGACCGGCAGTCGGACTGGCAGGCGCGCCTGCTGCAGGATGACGGCAGCCGCTTCGAGGCGTGGTTGAACGGCGAGCGGGTGGCGACGGTCGACTGGGACCAGAGTGGTCAGCATTCGGTGATGAACGGGCTGGCTGCCATGGCGGCGGCGCGCCACGTCGGTGTAGTGCCGGCGCTGGCCGCTGACGCATTGTCTTGCTTTCAGGGGGTCAAGCGGCGAATGGAAAAGGTTGGTGAAGCGGCCGGCTTGACCGTTTACGACGATTTTGCCCACCATCCAACGGCCATCGCCACCACTCTGGCGGGCGCTCGCGCACGGTTGGGGGGCGCGCCGCTGCTGGCGGTGATCGAACCACGCTCCAATACCATGCGCCTGGGTACCCATCGTGACCTGTTGGCACCCAGCGTGGCCAGCGCCGACCGCGTATTCTGGTATCAGCCGCCGGGGCTGGACTGGGCGCTGCAACCAGTGGTGGATGACAGTCCGGTGCCGGCGGCGGTCTACGATTCCGTCGATGCTATCATTGAGGCTGTGAAGGCCTATCGGCACAGCGGGGGGCACGTGGTGATCATGAGTAATGGCGGTTTTGACGGTATCCACGCCAAGCTGATGGCGGCGCTGGAGGCGGCGCCATGAGCGCGCCCACTCAAGTGACCGTGGCTCTGACCGGCGCGTCCGGCGCGCAGTACGGGCTGCGTCTGATCCAGTGCCTGGTCGCGGCCGATGTCGGCGTCTACGTGATGGTGTCCAAGGCGGCGCAGGTGGTGGTCGCCACTGAAACCGAGCTGTCGCTGCCGGCTGACAGCACCAAGGCGGAAGCCTATCTGAGCGAGCTGTACGGAGCCGGTCCCGGACAGATACGGGTGTTTTCCCGCGAGCAGTGGATGGCGCCGGTGGCCTCCGGTTCCGGATCGCCCTCGGCCACGGTGGTCTGCCCCTGCAGCACGGGGAGTCTGTCGGCGTTTGCTACGGGTGCCAGCAATAACCTGATCGAACGCGCCGTGGACGTGGCGCTGAAAGAGCGCCGACAGTTGATCCTGGTGCCGCGTGAAGCACCTTACTCGGAGATTCATCTGGAAAACATGCTGCGCCTGACCCGCATGGGTGCGGTGATCCTGCCCGCCAGTCCCGGTTTCTACCAGAAACCGCAAAGCGTCGAGGCAATGATCGATTTTGTGGTGGCGCGGATTCTCGATCATCTCGGCGTGGCGCAAACCTTGCTGCCGCGCTGGGGTGAACCGTCAGCATGATTCGCCTCTGATGGAGTGCCGCCGCGGCTGTGCTGCCTGCTGTATCGCACCTGCCATATCCAGCGCCATCCCCGGTATGCCCGAGGGTAAACCGGCCGGTGTCGCCTGCGTACAGTTAACTGAAAATCTCGACTGCAAGCTGTTTGGGCTGCCGCAGCGGCCGGTTGTTTGCGGGCGCTTTCAACCCCACCCGGAGCATTGCGGAGAGAGCCGTGAGCAGGCGCTCACCATACTGACTCGCTGGGAACAGGACACGGCTGCTGATTAAGCGCGCTCCTCGGGGTAGAATGGCGCCTTTTCTTTTCGACCTTGAATCCGGACCCCGTGCGCCATGAGCCGAATCCTCGCCCTTGATACCTCCTCGGAGGCCTGTTCCGCCGCCCTGTGGCTGGATGGTCGCTGCCTCGAACTGTATGAGCAGGCGCCGCGTCAGCATACCAAGCTGTTGTTGCCGATGGTCGAACGACTGCTGATCGATGCCAGCCTGGTGCTCACGGATCTGGATGCGATCGCTTTTGGGCGCGGTCCCGGCTCGTTCACCGGCTTGCGTATTAGCGCCGGCGTGGCGCAAGGGCTGGCGTTGGGAGCGAATCTGCCGCTGCTGCCGATCTCGACTCTGGCCGCATTGGCCGATGCGCGTCTGCAGGAGCAGCCGGGTGAGGGTGTACTGGCCGCCATTGATGCGCGCATGAACGAAGTCTACTGGGGTTTTTATCGCCGCGCCGGTGGCAGCGTGACGCTGGTGGGTGCGGAGCATGTGGGGGCGGCTGCGCGAATTGCGGTGCCAGACGACTTGGATCTGGGCCAGCACTGGCTTGGCGCGGGCACCGGCTGGCAGTTTGCGGCCGAGATGCCGGCGGCGGTAACAGGCAGCATTCACGCGATAGACCCGGAACTGCAACCTGCCGCAGGGGCCATGGCCCGGTTGGCGGCTGTGGCGTTTAAACGTGGCGAGGCGATGGCGCCAGAAGCGGCGCAGCCGCTCTACCTGCGTGATGATGTGGCCCACAAGAAGGGGGGCGCGCGCTGATGCCGCTGTTCCATATCGTGGTATTGGCGCTGATTCAGGGACTGACCGAATTCCTGCCAGTTTCCAGTTCGGCGCACTTGGTATTGCCCAGTGAGCTGCTCAATTGGCCGGATCAGGGATTGGCGTTCGATGTCGCTGTCCATGTCGGGACCCTGGCCGCGGTGCTGCTCTATTTTCGCCGCGACTTCATGTTGTTGATCTACGGCTGGTTGCGTCAGGTCAGCGGCGGTGGCACCAGTTACCATGCCCGCCTGGGGTGGATGCTGATTGTGGGCACTGTGCCTGCGGTAGCGGCGGGGTTGCTGTTCAATGATTTTATCGAGCAACACCTACGCTCGATGCTGGTGATCGGGATCGCCACGGTGGTCTTTGGCGTGCTGTTGGGCTGGGCGGATCATGCCCGAACCGAGCGGCGTATCTCCCGTGACATGCGCTTTAGCGACGTGATGATCATTGGTTGCGCCCAGGCATTGGCGCTGATCCCGGGTACGTCACGTTCGGGGATCACTATTACCGCGGGCCTGATGCTGGGACTGCGGCGTAAAGCGGCGGCCCGGTTCTCGTTTTACCTGTCGGCGCCGCTGATCCTGGCCGCCGGTAGCTACAAGACACTGGAGCTGATCCAGATGGGCGAACGCGCCCCCTGGCTCGATATCAGCCTCGGTGCCGGATTATCCGCGGTGAGTGCTTATGCCTGTATTCACGTGTTTCTGGTGTTGCTGAACCGCATCGGTATGTGGCCATTCGTGCTCTATCGGTTGCTGCTGGGGACCGCCCTGGTCGGTGTCTGGATGATGTTGCCGGCCTGACGCTAGCGCATTGGTTTGCTGGCGAGAGTCGGCTACAATGCCAGCAATCACTGCTGCCGGCTAAGGACATCACTGCATGCGGATTGGCGCCGCCTCCAACTTACCTCCTTTTCTGCCCAAACCATCGGCCCGTCAGGCGCCTGTTGCGGTCGGCGAGCAGGATGAGGGTGGCGGCAAGCAACGCTCGGCGGCGCCGCTCGAGCGCGCTGACGCTGCCCGACAAAGTGACAACAGCCGTTTCTACTCCACTGATCGCACCCTGCCGTTCTCCGGGCGGGAAGCGATCTCTCTCTATCTGACCAACGCCAGCCTTAACTGGCAGCCCGGTGAAAGCGAGCTGCTGGGTATCGACCTGTACGCCTGAATTGATGAGTTCACCTCTGACTCCGCCGTTGCAGGTGGTTGCTGCAACTGAAACTGAACAATCCCGTGCTCGACTCCTTGCCGACCAGTTGCAGGTACCGCTGCTGCCGGTGCTGACAGATCTGCGTCAAGTCGAAGAGGGGGGCGTGGTTCTGGTGGTCGCTGCTGATGGTCTGGCCGCACAGGAAACCGGGCGCAAGGCACCGGGGCCGGTGCGCGTCGATTTTCTCGGCGGCGCGGTCGCTCACCGGCGCCAGTTTGGCGGCGGAAGTGGTCAGCAGATCGCCAAAGCGGTCGGCATTCGGAGTGGCGTTCGCCCCCGGATCGCGGACCTGACCGCCGGTCTCGGGCGTGATGCCTTCGTACTGGCGTCGCTGGGCTGCGAACTAACGCTGTGCGAACGAGCCCCGGTGGTTGCCTTGCTGCTGGATGATGGGCTGCGGCGGGCAGCGGATGACCCTGAGGTGGGTGAGATCGTTGCCCGAATGACGTTCCAGCCAGGTTCTGCTCATGACTGGTTACGGTCACGGCTTGGCGCGCCGGAGTCGTCGCGCCCCGAGGTGGTCTACCTCGATCCCATGTTTCCCCACAGTAACAAAAGCGCACAAGTGAAGAAGGAGATGCGCCTGTTTCGCGATCTGGTCGGCGCTGACGAGGATGCCGGCGAACTGTTGCCTATGGCCCTCGATGTGGCATTGGCACGGGTGGTGGTTAAGCGGCCGCGCAAGGCACCTTACCTGGCTGATCACCGCCCCAGTCACAGTCTGGAGGGCAAGTCCGGGCGTTTTGATATCTACGCACTGAAGGCTTTGCAGCGATCTCAGTAATGGGGTGGTGGCGGTTCGTCCGCAGCATTGCTGCCAGGGTTGTTTTGCACCGCTTTCAGCTGTTGGTGCAATAGTTTAACTGCTTCGCGCAGCTCTTCTATTTCCCGCTGTTGATGGGCCAGCGCATCACTCAGCTGTTCCAGCGCGTCATCACCAAACGCCTGTTTGGTTTCGAGTTCGATCAGGCGTGCTTCCAGATCCATGTTGCTGTCCCTCGCCGGCTGCTGTTGCCGGATTAAGCTGTTGAATTTTTTGGTGGCAATCGTTATATAGTGGGGCTGTTCCGCACGTTCAGGAAGGATCGCGCTCGACCAAGGCAACGGTTGGCGAGACCTTTCAGGCTGTAAACGGCGTGGAACGAATCTAACTATGTTGCCAGTTTTCGGGGGTGTTTAGAGTGGGTCCCCGAGATATTTGTTTAAATTCTTCATGTTGTGAGAAGTTTATAATGAAAACAAAGTCAATGTTACAAAGTGTTGTATATAGCGCCATTGCGGCGGTGGTCGCACCGTTTGTGCTGCAAGCGGTGGCGGGATTACCTGAGGGACAATTGGTGGCAGCCGGCGGCACGGTGTTCGTGCTCTGTCTGCTCAGTAGTTTGTTGTCCGCGTCAGGCGGTTCTGCTGTCGTGTCCGGTAATGATGGCGTCGAGTATGTCAACGACGCTAACGACAATCGCGAGGCCGGCACGGTGAAATGGTTCAACGTGACCAAGGGGTTTGGTTTTATTACCCGGGATCAGGGTGACGACGTATTTGTCCATTTTCGTTCCATCCGTGGCACGGGGCACCGTTCTTTGACCGAAGGTCAGCGTGTACGCTTTGATGTTGTTCAGAGCGATAAAGGGTTGCAGGCTGAAGACGTATCGGTGGTTCGCAGCTAAGCTGTCCGGTGCGGCGGCGTCGCCGTCGCACCTCTCTTCTCTTTTCTTCTTTTTTTCCGGTTTTCATTCTCTCAGCAGACCACGTCTGCGCAAGGCCTGCTCTAGCTCGGCCCGGGCGCAATAGCCGCTGATCACCGGTATCGCTTGCTGCTCGTGCCAGTAAACCAACGCCGGATAACCCTGTACCAGCAGTCGATCACGCCAACGCAGGTGCTCGGTCAGCCGAATCGTGACCGCTTCAGAGGCGAGCAGGTCGGCAAAGGGTGCGGACGGCAGTCCTGTCTCCTCCGCCAGTTGCACTAAAACCGAGGTTTCGGAGGGGTTGAGTGCGCGCAGGTAATAACCCCGCTGGATGGCATCAATCATCGCTGCGAATGCGCCGGCAGCAAGAGCCTCTGCCGCAATGACGGCACGGCAGGCTGCAAAGGTGGCTCGGCGAGGGTTGTTTTGCTGCCAGAAAGCATGGTTGAAACGGGCCCCGGTGAGCGCTTCAATGTGCTGCCATATCCGCGCGATCTGCTGTTGCATGGCGGGCGACATAGGATCGTCTGTGTCCGCCGCCAGTCCGCCCATCACATAGACCAGCGGCTGGTTCAAGCGGTCGTCATCCACCACCGACTGGAGCGCTGGGGCGAAGGCCCAGCACCAGCTACACATCGGGTCCATGACGTAATACAACGCATCTTCAGAGGTCGCGTTATGGAAAAGTCGTAAATCTTTCATAAATCCGCTTGACGAACCTCCAACCGATCAATAATATGCGCTCCACGTTGATGCGGGGTGGAGCAGCCTGGTAGCTCGTCGGGCTCATAACCCGAAGGTCGTCAGTTCAAATCTGGCCCCCGCTACCAATTTTCGGAAGGCAGATCAGTTACTTACTGATCTGCCTTTTCCGTTTCTGGGGTCAGCAAATGGCCATGTGACAAAATGTGACAGATTCTGTGGCACGGGCTTCAAGTTGCTCACAGCGGTGCCCGGAAAAACGACCTTAAGTCTGAATACGTCACACCGGGATTACTGCCCCAGTCCTTCATGCTCATCGGGTGTCGATGGAAATTCCAGCGCTTTGGTGTTGAGCAATGGCGCTACCCTCAGAGAATAGCTACCGAAGTTCCAGAATAGTCGTCTAACTAGGCTTTAAGCCAAGGCGGGCCACATCATGAACAGCGGACAGGTACAGCAAGCCTGTATTGGTCAAGGTTCAGTGTACCTGTATACGCCCCGATCACCATGATTTAAAAACAGGATGATATGAACTACTATTTGGTTCATATGGGTTTTATGTTGGTTTATTGATCGCACAATCACTGGACACCATCACATGCTGGAAGGGCTACTTGGTAACATCAATAAAGAGCGGGTGCTGGTTTACTTAGTTGCCCGGGGTGAAGGCTATCCGCGGGAAATTGCTGCCTTCTTTGATGCACCGCTAACGCCCATCCAGGCGCAAGCTGAAAAGCTTGAGACTGCGGGCGTCTTGTGCAGCCGTTTTGTAGGCCGCACGCGGGTATTCAGTTTGAATCCCCGCTGTGTTTATCGTGACGAATTAAGAGCATTGATCGAGCGAATCATTGAGTTCTATCCAGAGACGCTGCGAGAGTCGTTGCTGGAAAATCGTCGACGGCCACGCAAACCGGATAAACCACTTCAACGGCGGAACAGCGCATGAGTGAGATTGACTATTCCACCATTAGCGCCCGAGACCTGGCCGGGCTGATTGGTTCCCATCTATCAAACGAGGGCATTGATGTCACTCTGGTCGGCGGCACTTGCGTATCGATCTATTCTGATAACCTCTATCAGTCAGACGATCTCGACTTTGTCGATCGCTCTTACACTCCGAGCAAACACTTAAAAGCAGCGATGGCGAAACTCGGATTTTACCCGATTGGTCGCTACTACGAACATCCCTGTTGCCCCTTTTTAGTGGAGTTCCCGCCAGGACCTCTCTCCGTAGGTGATCAACCGATTCGTCAGTGGGCTACGTTGACCACACCGCTCGGCACGTTTTCGCTGATCACTGCTGAAGACTGCATTAAGGACCGCTTAGCGGCGTTTTTTCACTGGAGAGATCGGCAGGCTTTTCAGCAAGCGCTTTGGGTCGCAAAAGACCAACGAGGGGAGTACGACCTGAATGCGATTAGAGCTTGGTCTGAGCATGAAGGCGAGCTGGCCAAGTTCGATGAATTTATATCCTTGCTGGAACGGGATTAATCACCTTGCGACATGAATCACAGCAGCGGTATTTTACAGCGGCTAACCGAGATAGAGTATGCGCTCCAGCAGCGGGATCACGAGCGTCATCTGCTTGAGCAGGAAAAGCCGCTTTACTCGTCCAGTAGTCATCAACAGCCAATAGCCTCATAGCTATGTTGCTGCCGTGTTCGCTTGGATATACCGATATAGCCACTATCGCTGGGTGTTTGTTACAGACTATTTAGCTCCTTGCAGCTGTTTTGGCGCGTTCCCTTTGATCGTGCGGAATGCCACGCGCCGCGCGCCTTGTGCCGGCTGGGGGCTTCCGGTAGTCTTCTGGCCGTATTTGATGCTCGACTATGGGTCTTTATCCGCAGGGAGATACGGCGTGTCGATAGAGCTCGATCTGCGCGGGCTGGTCTGCCCTCTGCCGCTTATTCGCCTGACCGCCCGCCTTGAGGAACTCGACGGAGGCTGTCGCTGTCTGGTGTTGGCTGACGACCCGGGTTTTGTTGATGATCTGCCCGACTGGTGTGCCGCAACCGGCCATCGACTGGTGACTCTGGATCTGGTGGAGGGTGTTTGCCGGGCTGAAGTGGAAAAACTGGCTGCGACCTGACACACCACCTTTTATATTTTTAGGACTACTCATGCGCCCCTGGCTGATTCTGCTTAACAACTTCTGTCACGACCTGTTTACCGGCCTCTGGTTTGGCAGTTTCGTTACCATCTTCGTGCTGCGCGAAAAAGCGTTCGAACTGGGCGCGCCGGGCCCCTGGCTGGCGGAGCTGAACAGCTTCTTTTTCACCTTCTGCTGGGTATCACTGCTGCTGGTGTGTCTGACCGGGCTATTCCGTTTTCTGTTCGATCGCAAGGGTGACGGCGGTATCAGCAAAGACAATTGGCAGGTGAAGAAGCAGATGTTGATCGTCAAGCACGCGGTGCTGGGAACCGCTTTTGTCGGCGGTAGCTGGCTCAGCTATATCTGGACCCACTGACAATGCGAAGCCGGGAGCAGTTGGGCGCCGCCGTCCACCAATTGATTGCCGCCGGTGTGGCCGGCGATCCCGCTGATTTCGAACCACTGGCGCTGGAGCTCTTCGCCTACCAGTACCAAGCCAATGAGCCCTACCGCCAGTTCTGCGACGCCCGCGGCGTCACGCCTGAATCAGTGAGCCGCTGGGATGAGATCCCGGCGTTTCCTACCGATGCCTTCAAGCGTGAACTGGTGACCTCCTTTCCAGCCGAAGAGGCGGTTATGGCGCAATTGACCAGCGGCACCACCGCCAACCGTCGCGGCCAGATCTACCGCGATTCTCTGGGCAAAGAACTGGTGTTTGCCGCCAACCGGGTGATGACCGCTGCTTACCTGTTTCCCGATTTCGAAGCCCGAGAAGCCGCCGGTCTGCCGCGCTGTCGGGTGCTGATTCTGGCGCCCAGCCCGCAGATGGCGCCCTCCATGGGCATGGCGATGGGGATGGAAGAGACCCGGGTGCGCTTCGGTGCCGACAACAGCCAGTTCTTGCTCGCGCGCAGCGGTATCGATATCGACGCCATGGTTGCTGCGCTGGAAGAAGCTGAAGCCAGTGGCCAGCCGGTGGCCTTTATCGGCGGCACCGGCGCCTTTGTTTATTTTCTCAAGGCCTGCCAGAAACGCGGGCTGCGGTTCCAGCTGCCGACGGGGAGCCGTATCGGCGACGGTGGTGGCTATCGTGGTCGCTTCGGCGAACTGGACCGGCAGCAGTATTACGACTTGGTGCAAGGGGTGCTTGGTATCGATGCGGACCACTGCGTCAACGTGCTCGGCATGGCAGAGAGCGCTACCAACTTCTTCGAGAACACGTTGCGTGAGCGGACCCTGAACGAACAGGGGCAGGGCGCGCCGCGCACCGAGCGCCGGCTGATACCACCGCCCTGGACTCGCACCCAGGTGGTTGATCCGATGACCCTGCAACCCCTGGCCGCCGGGGAGCCCGGCCTGCTGCGCCACTATGATCTGGCCAATCTTCCCACAGTGCTGGGAGTGCAAAGCGATAATCTTGGGGTCATGCTCGAGGATGGCAGCTTTCGTATTCTGGGCCGCGCCCAAGTGATTGATGGTCAGGTTTCCCTGCTGCCCGCCGAGCGCACGGTTGGCCCGATGGGCGACAACAAGATCTTCCGCTTTCTCGAAACCTACGTGAACTTTTCCATTCGCTTCAAGATGGGGTTGAGCCGCCGCAAGGCGCGCCAGCCGAATCCGTTGTCGATGGGGGCGGACTGCCCCTGTGGCGAAGGGATCGAACAGTTGGTGGAGCAGGGCGATAAGGACAACCACAAGCGGTGAACTCTGTGAGATAATTGCGCTTTGTCATTTGTGTCGGCTCGTCCGGCTGGTTGGATTAATCGGATTTCTAAAGATTTAGCATGAAAAAACTACTGTTTATCGCGCCTCCCTATCACTGTTGGGGCGTTCAGGTGATCGGCACCTGGCCACCGCTGCAGTTGGCGTATCTGGCTGGCGTGGCGGTCAAGGCGGGCTTTGAGTGCCGTATTTTCGATGCGATGAACAAGTACAAAACCTTTGACGAGGTGCGCGCCGAGATCGAAGCCTATCAGCCCGACGCGGTGATTTCCCTCGACTACCTGCCAGTGTCCGGTGCCATCAGTACCGCCACGGTGCCGGCCGCGCTGGAAGCGCTGGCGATCGCCAAGCAGGTTAATCCGGCCACGGTCACCCTGATCGGTGGCCCGCACCCGACGTTCATGTACAAAGAGATTTTGACCGAGGGGGATCATCCTCCGGACTTTGTGCTGCGCGGCGAGAACGAAGCGACCTTCGACGAGTTTCTGCGCCTGTGGGGCGACGACAGTCAGCTGGCGGTGAACTGGCGTGATGTGAAGGGTCTGGCGTTTGCCGACGGCGACGAGGTGGTGAACACGGGCTTGCGCACCCATATTGATACACTGGACGATTACCTGCCCGCCTATCACCTGCTGGACTGGGAAGATTACCACTACAACATCGAGCCTTGGGGGCGGATGGGTTCCATCATGACCACCCGCGGCTGCATGATGGACTGTTCCTTCTGCTCGCACCGGGTGTTCTGGCGCGGCGACTGGCGGGTGCGTGATCCCGAGAAAGTGATCGACGAGATCCGGCTGCTGGTGGAGCAGTATCAGGTGGAGTTCATCACCCTGATCGACCCTTACCCGACCAAGGACGCCGAGCGCTGGGAGCGCCAGCTTGACCTGCTGATCGAGGCGCAGATTCCGGTGAAACTGCTTATGGAAACGCGGGTGGAGGATATTATCCGTGACCGCGACATCCTGCCCAAGTACCGCGACGCCGGTATTATCCACATGTACCTGGGCGCCGAGAGCAGCGACGACGACACCCTCAACAGTCTCAACAAGGGCACCAGCGTCGAGACCAACAAGCTGGCGCTGGACCTGCTGCGCGAGGTCGACATCATGACCGAAGCCTCGTTCATGATCGGCTTTCCCGAGGACACCCCGGAGAAGATCACCGCCACCATCGACGAGGCGATCCGCCTTAACCCCGATATCGCGGTGTTTCCGCTGATCACGCCGATGCCCTTCACGCCGCTGTACAAGCAGATGAAGTCGCGTATCCGCGTCCACGACTGGTCCAAGTACAACCTGATGACGCCGATCATCGAGCCGGACAACATGACTCTGGACCAGGTCAAACGCGAGCTGGCGCGTTGCTACATGACCTTCTACGGCAACAAGATGAAAGAGGTGATGGCGCTGCCGGACGGCTTCAAGCGCCGTTACATGATGAGCGCGTTCAAGGCGATGATGAAGGACTTCCGCACCCACTTCGACTTCGGCGATATGGAGGTTCCCCACGATATGCCGGGGCTCAAGGATCTGGCCAAGGCGATCTATTGATCGCGTGCTGACGACAGGAGGTTGACGGTGGGCGAACTGCTGGCAGCACTGGGGGGTTTTCTGCTCAGCCATATGATTCCGATGCGGCCGCGTTTTCGCCGACCGCTGGAAGCGCGTCTGGGCACCCCCGGTTTTCTGATCGGTTACAGCATTCTGTCGCTGGCGATCATCTATTGGCTGGCTCATGCCTTCAAGGCCGCTCCCTTTATCCAGCTTTGGCCCTGGGTCGAGTGGGCTGCCTGGTTGCCGGTACTGCTGATGCCGCTGGCCTGCGTGCTGATCGTGGCCGGTGCCAGCACCAGGAATCCCTTCTCGCTGGGTCCCGGCGGCGCAGGCTATGATCCGGCCAGTCCCGGCATCGTGTCGGTGACCCGCCACCCGCTGATGTGGGGGCTGGCGCTCTGGGCCGGCAGTCATATTCCCGCCAACGGCGATGTGGCCGGCCTGCTGCTGTTCGGCTTGCTGCTGCTGCTGAGTCTGGCTGGCACCTGGACCCTGGAGCGGGCGCGCAGGCGCCGCTACAGTGAGGACGACTGGCAACGCTTGCACAGGGGGACCGTTAACCTGCCGTTTGCCGCTTTTACCCGTATCGACTGGCGCGGTATCGGCTGGTGGCGCGTATTGGCTGGGCTGCTGCTGTATGGGCTGCTGCTGTTTGCCCACCAGGCGATCATTGGGATCGCGCCGCCGATTTTTTATTAGCAAATTGCGATTCGGCTTGAGCCGGTGTCCCGGTTGGATGGGAGGCCTTTCCGGTTCTGGCCCCAAAGCGGACTGTAAGCGCTTTCTAATACGAAGTTCGCCAGTGGCAGATTCCGCCCCAACGCGTTGTCTGTGGAAGACTACTGCTCGACCACTGAGGCCGCCAATAGGAGACATGCAAGCAAGCAACTTGTATCTTATCCCTCTGGCCACTAAGTAGTCATTTCATTAGGTGCCGATAAGAACGAGAGCGGCTTGAAAAGAGGTCAACTAGATACTGCCAATAATCTTTATTATCAAATTTGCTATAGATAGACTTGGGCGATGGAATCCCTTACGTGTGCTTTAACCAATCTAAGAAATGGACTTTCTGTATGATACACAAACAACTGACCCAATTTATAGCAATGTTAGCCATGATTTTTTTATCAGGCTGTGGGACAGTTTACAAACTAGATAAGGATAAAGAGCTAGAGCGATTAAACCAGAACTACTTCCATGCAACTAGTCGTGACTTTGAGCTATTAAAAGCAACAACGATGAACAGTTGGTTTGGTCCTGTTGCTTGGATTGGCATTCCTTTCGTAATCATTGATATACCAGTTTCTTTTGTGGCCGACTTAGTTTTTCTTCCAAGCGATATCAAAAGAGCAAAGCGTTATAACGTCGAGCGCATATTCTGGCGCGATGTCCATAGTAACAAAAAATTAAGTTTGTCTAACGCAGAATACGACGAGCATATCGGACTTGCTGCATCACAAACGATATACGAAAACTTATTAAAAAGTGATGATGCAAGTGGCGAGTTAGACCTGCTATATCTGAAAATGGTGTCTTTCAGGTCAATGCCAGATCCAGCTGGAAAAATCGAAAAGCATATTCTCAGTAGGATTAATAAAGATGAGGAGCTTGCGCGACTGGTCTGTGAGTTGGCGACAATAAGCGAAAACAATGACACTAAAATCAATCCACTCGCCCATAGTTTACTTGATCGGCAGAGTCAAATTCTAATTGGGCAATGCTTAAGAGATATAGTCACAAGTGGGGTGCCATGCACTAATTTGTTGGAGTATAGAGAACTGGAACCAGAATATATCGTCGGATGTTACGATGAAAGTAATCCACGAATCATTCTATCTATATCAAATCATCCTCATACACCACCATATTTACAACTTAGGGCAGCCAAGTTCGCATTCTCTGAATTTTCTAAAAACCGCAACGTCAATATGAACATGGATATATTAAGATCAATATCTAGGGAAACTAATAATTCCAATGTTGTGGAGTTTTTAGCATCATGTGCACTAAGCGAAGTAGATGAGTATATTGTTAGAAAAAAGTCTCTGTCGTCAAGCGCCAGAAAAAATATTGAAAAAAGAGCTTACGACTATATTGTAAAAAGTGTTAAGTCGGATTGGCTATCGCCATATGCCTTTAGACATAGTGCTCGATATGTTATTGAAACAACAAAAAACATAGATTACATAGAGTCATTCATAAGCATGGGGTTTGAATACTTGATCTTCGATAATCTTGAAAGAAACATCAATACCAGCATTCAGCAGAAAATTAGAATCAATAAATGGAGTTCACTTCACAATAGTCGTGACAAGGATGAACTTCTTAAAAAAAGAATGGAATTTATCGGGAATACAACAACCTCTGGAGTATGACCAGCATGGTGTATTTACTGCGATCTAGTTCTGCACGGAAATTTTCGCTTTATGGTTAAGGACAAGTTTATTTTCATTATATAAGTAGTTTCTAACGGTCCGTTTTGTTCGCAATGCGGACACTATTCCTAACCAACTGACATAGAGAGCGACGCCTCGTAGTCTTTCTGCCTGTATCTGCACGCAACGGAAATAAGAGCCCAGCCAGCCTCAGTGGTCGTTGCCAGCCTTGGCGTGCAAGTAACCGATTTATACGTTCTCGTTAACGGCAGCCCGTTGAATCGCAGCGACTTTTGTCGCAGTCTGTGGCGGTGACCGCTCGTTGTTGATACCAAGGATTCCCCATGCCCCGCCTGCTGACCACCGATGACGCCGAACAGCTCTCCATACAGGAGTTGTGGGGGCTGTATCGCGATTACGTCAATCCCGGCCAGATCGCCATGATCTCCAGCTTCAGCTTTGGCCAGGAGCGGGCGGTGCGTGCCGAGGGTTGCTGGATAGAGACCGACAGCGGTCGGCGGGTGCTGGACTTTACCGGCGGTATGGGGGTGCTCAACCATGGCCATAACCACCCCCGCATCCTCGCTGCCCGGGCACGCTATCAGCAGGCGCAGCGGCTGGAGGTGCACAAAAACTACCTCTGTCCGCACTTGGCCGCGCTCAGCCACAATATCGCCCAGCTGCTGCCGGGCGATCTGGATATCAGCTACTTCCCCAACTCCGGTGCCGAGGCGGTGGAGGGGGCACTCAAACTGGCCTACAAGGCCCATCAGGGCAAACGTAGTCAGGTGCTCTACAGCAACCTGTCGTACCACGGTAAGTTGCTGGGCTCGGCCTCGGTATCCGGCTCGGCGGAACTGCACTTCCGTTATCCGGAGATCCCCGGTTGCCAGCCCTTTGTCTACAACGATCTGGACTCGGTTAAGGTGCTGTTTGAACAGTGCCGCAAAGCGGATGGCAGCAGTGATCTTTACGCGCTGATTGTCGAGCCCTTCAGCGCCAGCACCCTGACCGCCTGCAGCGAGGCGTTTCTGCGCGGGGTGCGTGAACTCTGCGATCAAGAGGGGGTGATACTGATCTTTGACGAGGTGTTCAGCGGCTGGGGCAAGACCGGCACCCTGTTCCACTTTATGCGCTACGACGGCTTGTTGCCGGATATCGTTGTCACCTCCAAGTCGCTGGGTGGCGGCAAGGCCTCCATCGCTGGCTTTGTGGCCCGTGCCCCGGTGTTCAAACAGGCTTACGGCAACCTCAACGATGCGCTGCTGCACAGTACCACCTATAACGGCTTCGGCGAGGAGTGCGCCACCGCGCTGGAAGCGGTCAACGTGCTGGTGGACGAAGGTCTGGTGGAGCGCAGTGCAGCGTTGGGCACTCAATTGCAACAGGGGCTGAACGCTCTGCAGCAACGCTTCCCGGAACGGGTGTTGGAGGTGCGCGGCAGTGGCGCGCTGTGGGGGCTCAAGCTTGCTACCGGTTCAACGCTTCTGGAAAAACTCACCGGACTGATACCACTGCCACTGCTGCAGAACGAGCGCTTTCTGCAAAAGTTGGTGACTGCTGCGGTGATTAACGAGTGCTACCGTGGCGAGGATCTGCTGCTGTACCACGCCGAAAATCGAGAGGTGCTGCTGGTGCTGTCGCCGCCGCTAGTGGCGGGCGAGGCTGACGTTGAGCAGGCGTTAATGTCGCTGGAGCACGTTCTGGCGCAGGGGGTGATTGCGCTGTGTGTGAAGTTTGTGCGCAGTAAGCTGTTTGCCAAGTTTATGGAGCTGGCGGGCTGAGCTGGCAGAGATAGCGGATACTCGGCCGGGTGAGAGCGTGAACCAGAGCCCCGCTAACGCGCGAGGCCCTGGTATCACGGCGTTTAGATCTCGATGCCGAACACGAAGCTGGCCAGCAGCGTGAACAGGCCGAAGGCGACCGCGATGGCCACCAGATTAAGCAGGAAGCCGGCGCGTACCATGTCGCGCAACTCCATTTTCTCGTACGAGAACACGATCGCGTTCGGCGGCGTGGCCACCGGCATCATAAAGGCCATCGACGCGCCCAGCGCCACCGGCACGCAGAGGATGATCGGATCCAGATCAAGGCCCACTGCCACCGCTGCGAGAATCGGCAGGAAGGTCGCAGTCGATGCGGTGTTGGAGGTGATCTCGGTCAGGTAGACAATGGCGATGGTCACCAGCAGTACCAGCGCCAGGGTGCTGATCTCGACCCCGGCAACGCCGTTACCGATCCATTCCGCCAGCCCGGTCTGCTTGAAGCCGCCTGCCAGCGCCAGGCCACCACCAAACAGCAGCAATACCCCCCAGGGCACATTACGCGCCGCCTCCCAGTCGAGGGCAAATTCGCCCTTGGCGCGGGACACCGGCACGGTGAACAGAATCATCGCTGCCAGCAGCGCGATGATGGTGTCGTTCAGCGGCAGACCGGTCAGATCGACCAGTAGCTTGCGAAAGATCCATCCCATGGCGGCGCCGACGAACACGATAGCGACCAGCTTTTCGCCTCGCGACATCGCTCCCAGAGCGCCCAGCTCCCGTTTAACCACGCTGGAAGGGTCGTTGATGGCGATTTGGTGTGACGGGAACAGCAAACGGGTCAGCAGCAGCCAGGTGATGGGCAGCATTACCGCGACCACCGGAATGCCCAGCAGCATCCAGTTAAAGAAGCTGATTTCGATGTTGTAGGTGTTTTGCAGGAAGCTGGCCAGCAGCGCGTTGGGCGGCGTGCCGATCAGGGTGCCAACCCCGCCGATCGAGGCGCTGTAGGCGATGGCCAGCATCAATGCTACGCCGAAGTTACGCACCACGCGCTGGTCGTCTGTTTGCCGCGAGATAAAGTCGATCACCGATAGGCCAACCGCGAACATCATGATGGTGGTGGCGGTGTTGGAGATCCACATGGACAGGAACGCGGTAGCCAGCATGAACCCCAGAATAATCCGCGACGGTGAGGTTCCGATCCGGGTAACGATCTGTAGCGCGATTCGGCGGTGCAGCCCCACGCGTTGCATGGCCGCAGCCAGCAGGAAACCGCCGAGAAACAGAAAGATCAGCGGATGGGCATAGTTGGCGGCGACCGGCTTGATCTTGTCGATGCTCAGCAGCGGCATCACGATGATCGGCAGCAGCGCGGTAGCGGGAATCGGCACGGCTTCGCTCAACCACCAGATCACCATCCAACTGGCCATAGCCACCAGATGCCAGGCTGCCAGCGGCATATCGGCGGGCGCGGGCGCCAGTAGCAGCAGTGCCGCTACCAGCGGCCCACCCACCAGACCGGCCAAGCGCAGGTTGCTTATCGGTGTTGCTGACGGCTCGGGGCGGTTTTTGTAATCGGGATCCCGTCGGTCGCCCGGTGCCAGATAATCTTCGTCGTGGGCGTGAACGCCCTGCTTGTCGGTTGCCACTACAGACCTATCCTCATTCAAATAACGCTGTTGGTGTCGCACGTCTTTCCCTGCAAGCGGCTCGATCCGCGCAGAGATTGCGGATCGGCGCAGCGGCACGGCAAAGTGGCTGCGGGCCGGTGAAAGGGACGTGGTTTCGAAGTCTCTTGCGATCTTCGAACGTCGCTATTTAGCAAGCAGCGAGCCAGTTTTTAATTCTGGTCAAAATTCAATCAAAGCTGCGCCGAAACAGGGTTGAAAAGGGGTGTTTTTTGACTTTTGTAAATGCTCGTTAACGCTCGCCATCGGCTTGGTTTTACGGGGCGACAGCGGGGTGGTGCGTTTGGGTGGTTATTCGCCGTTTTTTCTGCGCACTATGGGTGGAATGATCCCCATTCCTGCCCGGCCGCCGCTGGTGTTGGTGTGCTTCCAGCGGAGGCTGCGGCTGTGGTACAACAAGCGCGTTCATGCTGCCGATTGCAGTCTGAGCTCTGTTGCAGGAGGCCGCGATAACCATGACCCGGGAGCAGTTCAACGATTTCTGCCGCGCACTGCCGGCCACCACGTGGGTGGTGCAGTGGGGCGGTTGTGATGTGTGGAAGATAGGCGGCAAAGTATTCGCCATTGGCAGCACCGGTAAAACGGGCAACCCCGCGTACAGTTTTAAAACCTCGGAGCTGAATTTTCATTTCCTGTCCGCCAAGGAGGGGTACCAGCCGGCGCCCTATCTGGCGTCCCGCGGCTTCAGCTGGATCCAGCAATATAATGCCCCGCAGGCCGATGATGATCTGTGCTATTACCTGCGCGAGTCCTACCGGATCGTATCCTTGGGGTTAACCAAAAAATTACAACGGCAGCTGGGGCTGAACCAGCAGCCCCATCTGCGCGCAGGCAAGGGGTAAGTGGAGGATGACCCGAACAACCAAAGCGGTATTGATGTCGTTGCTGCTGTTCCCGGGCAGCGGCCTGTTTCTGTTGCAACGCTATGTTTCGGCGGTGGCGCTCAGTGGTGCAGCGGCAGTGGCGCTTTACATGCTGCTGCGCGCGGCGCTGGTTATGGCCGAGGCGATCAGCGAAAAGATCCTGAGCGGAACCGTTCCGCTGGAGCCCATCGCGATACTGAACGCGGTTCACAGTGTCGCCGCAGCCAGTGGTCCACAAGCCAATCTGGCATCGCTGGTGTTTATGGGCTGCTGGGTGGTTGGAGTGGTGCTCAGTTGGCGAGCCGGGGATGCTAACGACCATACGCCGTAGCGCTGTCGAGCTTGGCTTTGCAGCTTGCAATAAAGCTTGGTAGTTGCGTTCGGTGAAAGGGCCGGATTCGGCGCGGAGCGGTCATGTTAGGTGGCCGACTAAATCTGCGTTTCAAGCTCCTTGTCGTGCCTACCGATACGTCCTGTTGCGCCCACCCGGGCGCATTCATTTTCTTTGAACGCTCAAAGAAAACGAATCAAAAGAAAACCGCCCCCGCTTACTTGTCGGCTACGCCGATTCCCTGCGCAGGGCACGAACAATCCGGGGATCGTCAGAATGGCCGTCCCTGGCCATACTGCCGCCGCTTCGCGCATCCAGCGCTCGCCCCTGCGGGCCTTAATCGGATTGTTCGCACCCTGCTCCGGCTGCGTAAAAGGGGGAAGATGGAGCTGCCGGAAAGTTTGGGATTTATATCCAGCGAATAAAGGGACTTAGGTTACATAGGTGACATAGGTGCGGCTGGCACCCAGGGCCCGTTAGAAAGTCGACGAGCACTGGTGTCACTTGAGGGTTTCAGCCCTTCAGGGGCAAGGCCGGGATGGCCGCAGCCGCAACAGTATGGCCAGGGAGGGCCATTCTGTTGTGCCCCTCAAGTGGCGTCAGCGCGCAGGTCCCGCAGGGCGACTTTCGTGGGCGAGTGCTTTTTGGTTACTTTTTGTCACGACTGATAAAAAGTAACCCGCCCGGGTGGGCGGAACAGAGGCTGGCATGCAACGCGGAAAAGAGCTTTGAACACTTCGCCAAGCGAGCCAAGTCAATGACCGCTCCGCGCCGATTCAAGTCATCCCCGCTACCCTTCCAAAAAACAAAAAAAAGCCCCGCTCACATCAGTAAGCGGGGCAACGGACTCGGTTGAGTCTGAGGAAAACTAGTACGCGATCAGCATGCCGCGATCACCGAAATTTCAACTTTCAGTTCCGGGCTGGCCATGGCCGCTTCGACACAGGCTCGCGCCGGAGCATGGCCCTCCGGCACCCAGGCGTCCCACACCGCGTTCATGGCGGTAAAATCATCCATGGACTTGAGGTAGAGGGTGGCGCTCAGCAGTTTGTCGCGACCGCTGCCGACCTCGGCCAACAGCTGATCCACCTTGGCCAGCATGGTACGGGTCTGCTCGGTTATATCGGCGCTGCGGTCTTCGGCTACCTGGCCGCAAAGGTAAACGGTATGGTTGTGGACCACGATCTTGCTCATGCGAGCACTGGTTTGATAACGATCAATAGACATCGGTTTCACTCGGTTTGAAAGCGTAAATTCGGTTGTTGTAGCGCACAGCGTCAGCCTTTCTGGGCGGACTTTCGCGCTGCCTTGACGGGGTTTGTGGGGGCTGCCATCGCTGCCAGTTCCCCCAGGGTGATCGGTTTGATAGGTGAGCGGATGCGGTAATACCCCACCTCGCTGACCGGAACTTCGCGGGCTTCCGCCATCAACTGGGATACGGTCAACCCGCACAGGCGCCCCTGGCATGGCCCCATGCCGGCGCGGCTGAAGGCTTTGGCCTGGTTGGGGCCGGCGCAGCCTTCGCGGGCTATGCGCCGAATCTCGCCCGCGGTCACCTCCTCGCAGCGACAGACCAGGGTTTCGTCGGCGGGGCGCAGAAATGCCGGTGCCGGCCGATAGAGACGATCGAGAAAAGGACGGATCGCCAGTTGCCGTTCAAGCTCGCGCTGAAGGGGCGCGGCACGCGCATCACGCTCGGAGTCGCTGAGCTGCTTCCGCTGCGCGGCGATGGCCAGCGCGGCGATCCGCCCCTGCAGTTCAGCCACCAGGGCACCGCCGATACCGCCGCCATCGCCAGCCATGAATATATTGGCGGTGCTGCTGGCACCCCAACGATCAATACCGGGCCGCCAGCATTGCTGCAGCTCGTCCCAATGGTGATCAATGCCGAGGGCGCGGCTCAGTTGTACGTTCGGAACTACACCCTGGTGGACCAGCAGGGTGCGGCAGGCCAGCTGATGTTCACGTCCGCGATGGTGATAGCTGATGCGATCCAGTTTGCCTTGGTTGTCGGCCAGTGCCCGTAGGTTGGTGATGCCGCTCCTGCGGTTGACGCCGCCACGCTTAAGTTCGGCCATCAGACGTGCGCCTTTGAGCAGGTAACGCCAGCCGCTGACGGCACCTGCCAGCGCTTTGAGGGCATCGCGATAGTTTGCTGCAGGCGTGGTTTCCAGCAATGCCTCGATGCGAATGCCGGCACGTAGCAGCTGGCATGCAACCAGCAACAATAGCGGACCACTACCAGCGATCACGACTGGTTCGGCCGGTGCGAGACCGCTGCTTTTGAGCATGATCTGGGCCGCACCACAGGTCATGACTCCAGGGGTGGTCCAGCCGGGGAAGGGAACAGGGCGTTCCTGCGCGCCGGTGGCCAGCAGCAGTGTTTTGAAGTGCAACTGGTGGCTGCGTCCGTCGCGGGTGAGGCAGAGATGGTTGGCACTTGCCTCCCAGACACTGGCGTTACCGATTCGCTCGATCGCAGCGGTGCTGAACTGTTTTACCAGCGACTCGCCATAGTAATAGTCGGGCCCCAGCACGCTGCGATCCTGCAACGCGGGCTGGCTTACCTGACGGTAGATCTGTCCGCCCGGCAGGGGTTGTTCGTCAATCACTGCAACGCGTAGGCCCAGCTCAGCGGCATCGATGGCAGCGGCCATGCCGGCCGGGCCGCTGCCGATGATGGCCAGATCAACGTAGTCGGTGGAGGTGTTCGAATCAGCTCGGGTCATGAGGCGTTCTCCAACGGTTCACGGGCACCCTGTTGAAAGCGCACCTGCATCCCCTCGGACACCTGGGTCATGCAGCCTTGGCTATTGGGCTGGCCGTCTATCTCCATCAAACACTCGAAACACACGCCCATCATGCAGTAGGGCGCCCGCGGTGCCGCCGATACCGGGGTGGTGCGGGTGGGGCCGAGGCCCGCCGCGAGTACCGCCGCGGCAACGCTTTCGCCGGCGCGGGCGGTTATCGGTTGTCCCTCCACCCAAATATTGACCACGGCGGCGGGATTAGCCGGCAGGCGTTTAAACGCTGAATCGCTGGCCATGAAAGGTCTCCAGTGCAAAGTCGTCAGGATGCTGTCCGCTATCGATCCAGGCAGCGATCGGTCCGGCATGGGCCGCCGCCAGAGTGACGCCGCTATGGCAGGTCACCAGATAAGCGCCGGGATACTGCTCGGATTGTTGGTAGATGGGGTAACCGTCCGGCGTCATCACGCGCAGCGCTCCCCAGGAACGTACCAGCCGCACCTGTTCCAGCAACGGGAACATCCGTACCGCGCGGGCAGCGATGGTGGCCAACACATCGGTGGTGGTGCCGCAATCAAAGCCGACATCTTCCTTTGAGTCGCCACATTGGATGGTGCCTTCGCCGGTTTGACGAACGTGACCGGTGGGATAGTCGAGAAAGTGGCGTACCCGCTCGGCGATCAACACCTGGCCACGGTTGGGTTGCAGTGGCGCAGACAGTCCTACCTGGGGGGCCAGCGTTTTGTTGCCAAGCCCTGCTGCGAGGACCACCTTGGTGCTCTCGTTCCACTGCTTGCCGGCATGAACGCGAAAGCCGCCGGTTATCGGTTCGATGCGTGTTACCGGGCCGCAGGTGAGCAGTTGCCCCTGACGTTGCAGAAAGCGTTCGACCATCGCCCGCAGCAACAGCAGTGGGTTGACGTGGCCATCCTCCGGCCCCCAGGTTGCCCCCGCGACGGTAGGACCGATCGCCGGCACCTTGGCTTTGAGGGCGGTGTGATCGAGCAGCTCGAACGGATAGTCGTCGTTATGCTCTAGGCGCATGCTGGCCAGCATCTGCTGGCGCTGTTGCAGCTCGTCGTCACTGAGGCAGATGTACAGGCCACCGATTTGCGACAACTGGATGTCGATGCCGGTGGCGTCGGTCAGATCGTCGGCGAAGGCACGCCACTGGCGCGCGGATAGTCGGGTCAGGCGGGCGTAATCGGCGCAGGTATCGCCTTTGCCCTGGACCCACACCAGACCGAAATTACCGCGGGAAGCACGCAGAGCGATGTCGCCTTCATCGACGATGACGACACGACGGCCCTGGTCCTGCAACCCCAGCGCTATCGCCAGGCCAACCAACCCGCCGCCGACGACGGTTGCGTCGACATCCGAGTGGCCAGGCGTCAATGCTGCGCTCATCGTTTTCTCTCCATTGGGTCGGCCCTGTACTCGGGCCGGATGGCCGGTCACACATGGGGTGACCGGCGCTTTGGTTTACTCGGCGGGGGATCAGTTTGCTGCCTGATCGAGAATGCTCTGGCCCCAGTCGACACCCACGTCTTCGAGGATCTGCGGCCAAACGTCGGCACGGACCTTCTTCGCCGCGGCTGCTAGCTCGGCGTCGCTCAGGCGGACGATGGTGGCGCCGTTATCGGCCAGTTTCTGCTCGTACGCGGCCTGGTCAGACTTGGCCCGCTCCCAGCGCTTGGCTTCGAACGCTTTTGCCGCTTGTTGGAGGGCGTTGCGCTCGTCGCTATCGAGGTCTGCCAGGGTTCCGGAGTTGATGATCATGTACCACACCTCAAAGTGGGTGTTGATCGGGATGTAGGATTTGGTGACGTCGCGGAAGGAGGCGTAGTAGCCTTCAGCACCGGACCCGATCACCCCGTCGACCACGCCGGTTTGCACCGCGGTAAAGGCTTCAGAGAAGGGGATCGGCGAGCTGATGTAACCGAGCGCATCGCCGGTCAGCTGGAAGCTCTTGATGCCCGGCACCCGCACCTTGATCCCTTTGGCGGCGTCGACATCGCCGGGTGAGACCGCGTCACGGTTGAGGGCGATGCCGCCGAAGTAGACCGGGTAAGCGGCCAGCATGGTGATGTCCTGCTTGGCGTAGAGCTCTTTCATGGTGTCGTAGATGGCGCCGTCCGGGCCGTAGATCTTGCGCGCCTGCTCCCAGTTTTCAGCGATATAGGGGAACGAGCTGATCTGCATCTTGCGGTCCACCGCAGCGGCGGCCGGTTGCACCGCCATGTCGATGGCGCCTACCGAGATACGTTCCTGCACGGAGGTATAGTCCCCGAGAGAACTGGCGGCGTAGATCTTGACCTTGAGGCCACCGTCAGTCGCCTGCTTGACCTGGTCGGCAAACTCCTTGATCTCCTGGTCAATGATCGCACCTTGGGGGCGAACATGGCTGATCTTCAGGGTGGCGGCCTCGGCGGCAGCCATGGCGCCCAGCGATAGCGACAGCGTCAGGGCCAGCTTCTTGGTTAGCGTATTACGCATGGTGTTCTCCTTTATTTTTTTAGGTTTCCCGAAGGAAAATCGTCAGTGCATTTAGTACCCCAGCATCTGGGGGATGAATTCGGACAGCTCAGGCCAGATCAGCACCAGCGCCACCACCGGCAGGTAGCCGAACAGCAGCAGCAGCATCGCTGGCTTGATAATCTCGGTGAATTTGACGTTGCCGATACGGGCACCCAGATAGAGGATGCTGGCGTAAGGTGGGGTAACGCCGCCCATGGCAGTGGTCACACCCATGATGGCGGCGAACTGAATCGGGCTGACGCCCAGCGCCTCCATCAACGGCATCAAAAGCGGTGCGGTGAGGATGATGGCGGTGATGTCGTTAACCACCATGCCGATCAGGAACAGAAACAGAGTCACCAGCAGCAACAGCGTGGTCTTGTCAGAGGTGATCTCGAAGATCGCCTCCACCAATGCCTGGGGAATATCCTCCATCACGAAGATCTGACTCAGCATCAGGCTGAACAGGATCATGATCAGAATGGCGCCGACGGCGGTTGCCGACTCTTTGCCCGCTTCCAGGAACGAGCGCCAGCTGAGCCCCTTGTAGACCATGAAGCCAACCGGCAGCGCGTAGATAACCGCCACTGCAGCCGCTTCCGTCGGGGTCATGACGCCGCCATAGATGCCGCCGAGGATGATCACCGGCATCAACAGCGCAGGAATGGCATGCACGGTGTTGCGTCCGGCCTGCTTCATCAACTCGCCGAATTCGAGCTGCTGATCCAGTATCAGCGGGAACTTGCGGGCCATGATCAGGTTGACGATGGCAAAGTTGAGCATGATCAGCAGACCCGGGCCAAGAGTGGCGAGAAAGCTGGCCAGAATCGAGGTTTCGGTAACCCAGCCGTAAACGATCATGGTGACGCTCGGCGGAATCAGCAGCCCCAGCACGGAGGAGTTGGCGATCAGTGCGGTGGCATAGGCACGGGGGTAGCCCTTGCGCTCCATCTCCGGAATCAGCAGCGGGCCGATAGCGGCAATGCCGGTGAGGCCGGAGCCGGAGATGGCGCCGATAATGGCGCAACTGACCGAGGCGACCACACCCAGACCGCCACGGATACGGCCGACAAAGACGTTAACGAATTTCAGCAGACTGGCGGCGATACCGCTGACGCTCATGATGGTGCCGGCGAATACGAACAGTGGAATCGCCAGCAGCACCGGGTTGGTCAGTTGGCTGAAGCCCCACAGCATCATCCCTTTCATGGTGGCGTCGCCTACCAGGGTCATCACCATCAGGCCGGCACCAAAGCAATAGGGCAGCGGCACGCCCAGGCTGAGCAGAAATACCAGCACCAGAAAAGCGAGTAGGGCTATCTCAACCATGGTTCTTGTCCTCGGTGCGCTCAAGCAACTGGAACTCGTCCAGTTCGCTGGTATGGGGGTGTTCGTGATCAATCGGGGCGTTGAGCTCGGTGCCGCCCTTGAGCAGCTTGCGCAGGTGACCAAACAGGTGCCAGGCGGTGTAAAGCGTCATTGCGGCGAGCCCGAGAAAGAGCGCTGATTCGTAGATGATCGTTGGCAGATAGAGGGTGGGTGTTTCCTTGCTCACCCGCAGGGCGTAGCGGAAGTAATCCCAAGCCCAGCTGGTCAGCCAGACCGAGATCACCAAGCTACAGGTTTCCGATACCAGCAACAGAATACGGCGCGCGCGTTCGGTGCTTAAAAAGATCTCCAGCACGTTGGCACGAATCTGAGTGTCTTCGCGGGAGGCGTTAACGGCACCCAGAATGTAGAGCCAGAGGGTAGGGATCACCGCTACCTCTTCCAGCCCCATCACTGGGGTTTCAAACACATAACGCGTGATCACCTGGACGAACTGGAATCCGGCCACGGTGCTGATCAACAGCGCTAGCGTATAGCGAAAGAGCTTCTCCATTTTTTTATCTCTTTATTGGAGGCTTCACGAGGCGTTCTGAGTGTAGAAAGCCTCACTTCGGTATGGGATTAGTTTGGTGATCTGTACAAATAACATCAAATCGTTTGTTTTGCGTAGTTGATAATATGGTGTTATATGGTCTGAGCCCTCGGGGCAATGACACTCAGCGCATAACCTAGGGAGGACCGCCGATGGCGCGGATCAGTTTCAGGCAAGTGGAGGCGTTCCGCGCGGTGATGATCGCAGGCACCACCACCGGCGCGGCAGAGATCTTGTATGTATCCCAACCAGCGGTCAGCCGTTTGCTCAGTGATTTTGAGCAGAGTGTCGGGGTGCAACTGTTTGAACGGCAGAAAAAGCGGCTGGTGCCGACACCGGAAGCGATGATCCTGTTCGAAGAGGTGGAAAAGTCTTTCGTCGGGATAGAAAAGCTGGCGCGTACCGCAGAGGAGTTGAAGGTGTTTCACCGCGGTACGCTGCGGATCGTCTGCATGCCGGCGCTGGCGCAGGACTTTCTGCCGCAGGTAGTGAGCGAATTTATGGCACGCCACGACGGCGTTGCCGTGACCCTGCAGGTGCGCAGCTCGCAGCAGGTGGCGGATTGGATCGCCAACCAGCACTTTGATATCGGCATCTCTGCGATCAAAGTCTCTGATCCCGCCATCGAGGTCCGCGAACTGGCCAGCAGCGCCTTGCTCTGTGCACTGCCGCCGGGGCACCGGTTGGCCACCAAAGCGGTGATCGTGCCCGCGGATCTTGAGGGCGAGCAGTTTGTCTCGCTGGGCACTGAGCAGAGTGTGCGCTACCAGGTCGACGAGGTGTTTGAAAAAGCCGGGGTACAGCGCAAGTTACTGTTTGATACTCAGGTCTCCCATGTGGCGTGCGCCTATGTGCTCGCCGGTGGCGGAGTCTCGCTGGTCGATCCGGCTACCGCCATCAACTACGCAGCGCGTGGGCTGGTGGTCAAGCCGTTTGAGCCGATGATTCCGTTCAATTACAACATTCTTTACCCGGTTACCCGCTCGCAGTCACAACTGGGCAAGGAATTCATAGCGCTGTTGCGGCAGCGGTTGCAGCAGCTGGCAGCAGCAAGTGGTGGGTTGATGGTGGTTTAACTGGTTGCGCCGATGAATCGGCAGGTAGCCGGCGAGATCAGTCTGGCTGTTTATCACTTTGGATACTTTTCTCTTGCCCGGCCAATTGGTTATCGTTGCACAAAAGATTCTACCGGCGAACGCAACATGACGAACCTCGAACCGCTGTCTTGGGAACCGGCACTTGAGTTGGGTATTGCCGCCATCGATGCCCAGCATCAGGCGTTATTCGCTGAATACAACGCCATGTGTGATGCCTTCATCGCTGAGGCCGGCGCTGAACAACTAAACCGAATGTTCATCGGCTTGGTGGACCATATCGAAACCCACTTTCGGGATGAAGAGGCGCTGATGCGGCAGCTGCGTCACCCCGAATTTGGCTCACACAGGGCTGAACACCAGCGCCTGCTAGAACAGGTGCGTGAGGTACGAGACCGCGCCAAACAGGGGCAGGTGGTGCTCACTCTGCAGATGCTTAGCTTTCTGCGGGGCTGGGTTCGCGACCATATCCTCAACGAAGACAGCAAGATTCTGACTAAGCAGCATTGATCTCAGGCTTCAATTCTTTTAACTGCTCGACGGTGCCGCACCCGACCATTCGCAGTTCGGCTCTGGTGAGCACAACAGCAACCGATACCACGGATCGCCGCCCCGGAGTGGGTTAATTAGCGGTAGAGCGGTTGCAGTGTGTCAGCCTTGGTTGCAGCGGTTGCTCGTGGTGTTAGTTTGAGCAGCTGTTGCAGCAACGCCTCGTAGTTCACAGCAGGTGCCGCATCCGGTGCATACAGTGCCTGATCCAGCCGCTCCAGTTGCGTTCGCAGTTCGCCGGCAGCCAATGCCATGAGTGCCGTTAGCGTGACCGGTGCCGGAACCAGTCTGGTGGCTTGGGCATAGGCCCGAATCGCTTGCCGGACGGCAGCGGGATCTTGTGCGCTGCAGGCTGCGCGCAGTTGCTGTTCGGTGGCGTGGCTGTCGGCTTGGGGGCTGGTTTCCGCCGAGGGCTGAGGGGAGGGTAGCGGTTGCCGTTGCCGGGCGCGCCACCAGCCCCAGCCGAGAACGCCACAGAGCAGAGCCCAGATTAGCTGGCTCCAAAGCCACCAGCCGGCTTGCGAAGATTGTTGCTGCGGAGGGGAACTGGTGGTGCTGACGGGGGCCGCTGCAGGTGCGGTTTTGGTCATCTGAGCCACCTCGGCCACCGAAGTTGCTGGCGCTCGGCTTGGTGCGACGGGCGCAGTGGCGTTGTTCGCTTGTCCGGTTCCCGGCTGAACCTCTAGCTCCAGCGCCAGTGACTCGGCGGTTTCGAACTGCTGTCGCTGGCTGTTCCACCAGCGTTGGCGCAGGGCTGGCAGGGTGAGTGTGCCGGGTTGGGTTGGCACCAGCGCGAAGCGCTGGCTGCGCACGGTGATCACGCCGTTGGCGCTGAGTTGCTGGTCATCTTCGGCGGGTTCCGGGTAGACCTTGACGTTGGCCAGGTCGGGTGGGGTCAGCAGCGGTAGCCGGGCCGGATCGGCACCTTCGGCGACCAGTTTGAGTTGCAGAGTTACCGGTTCGCCCACCCGGGCTGTGCCGTTACCGATCACACTTTGTTCGAGACGTAGCGCCTCGGCAGGTAGCCAGTCGGAACTAACCGGCGCGGGCTGTATCTCGATGGTTTGTGGTTGCTGGTGCAACCGCACCCGTTGGCCAGGGTTGCGGTCGAACAGCGAGCGGCTGGCACCTTTAACAGCGGTCAGCGCCTGTGCCGGCAGGGTCAACGGGCCTTCCTGCTGCGGAAACAGGGCGTAGTTCTTTTCGTACACCAGATAGGGACGGCCGTTAACGCTGCGCTGGTACTGACGATCCTCCAGCTGCAGCAGCTTGGCGCCGTCTACCTCTAGCGGTGTCAGCTGCAGATCCGATAAGCCAACGGCGGTGTTTAGCCGAATCCGTACGCGCAGCTGTTGGCCCGGGTAGGCGGATTCCGGCTCGACGATCCGCTCCATAAAGGTGTCACCGCCGGCCCGGTTGGGGCTGACCGCCGGAGCCCTCACCTGCACCTCAAAGGGTTGGCTGCGAGCACCGCCGAGCTCAAATGCAGGCACCAGAATGCGCCCCTCCATTTTTGGTGCCAGGCTGATCTGCCACTGGGTGAAGGATTCGCTCTGGCCGTTGATGATGCGCAGTTGGCGACTTTGGCTTTGGCCAAGGATGTCGAAGAAAGGCTCCAGAGGGCTGAGGTCGGGCTGGCCGCTGATATCGCGCGAATCATAGCGCAGGGTCAGGGTGAGGGTTTCGTCCAGCGCCAGTTGGTTGCGATCAACGCTGGCGCTGAGGCTGGCAGCCTGTGCCGTGACTGCGACCAGCGTATTCAGCAGGATCAACAGCGCAGGCAGCAGCCAGTCTCTGACGGGTTGAAGGGCGGTTACCATCGTGTCTCCTCCGGCGGCGTCCAGCGGCCCTGACGGTAGGCCTCCAGTTTTTGCCGGTATTCATACTCGAATTTACGTTTTAGCAGCCCACCGGGGTCATCCGGCAGCTGTCTGAGCCAGCGCTCCAGCTCCTCGGGGCGCGGCGATTCGCCAGCTGGTTGCGCCGTGGTATCTGCACTCGGGGAATCACTGTCTTTGGCCTCAGAGGAAGATGGTGACTCCTGGTGCTGGTTGCGTTCAGGTGACTGCTCCTGCGTGTGCTCCTCGACGGGCGGCTCCTCCGGGTTGCGCTCGCCATCGGTCGACTCATCTGGCTGATGGCTGCCCTGCTGCTGTTGCTGATCGTCGTTGTTGTCGCTGGGTGGCGTTGGCGGGTTGTTTTGGTTACGAGCGCCGCTAGCCTTGTCCTGCTGATCCTGCTGATCCTGCTGATCCTGCTGATCCTGCTGATCCTGCTGATCCTGCTGATCCTGCTGATCCTGCTGATCCTGCTGATCCTGCTGATCCTGCTGATCCTGTTCGTTCTGTTGTTTTAAAAGCTCCTCCACCAGTGCGCGGTTTGCTTGGGCGTCGGCATGCTCGGGCTGCTGTTGCAACGCCTGCTCGTAGGCGTCCAGCGCGGCCTGCATGTCGCCGCTACGGGCCAGGGCGTTGCCCAGATTGTAGTGACTGTCAGCACTGGGGGCGGCCTCAAGGGCGCGGCGATAGGCGTCGGCCGCGGCGGCATAGTCACCATCGCGGTAATAGGCGCTACCCTGCCAGGCGGGTTGCCGGAACAGTTCGGCGGCGGGGCCGTACTGTTGTTGGCTGAAGCGTTCCCGGGCCAGTTGATCATCGGTTCGCCATAACTGTTGCCACCAGCCGGGTGGCGGCGGAGCCGTTGCTGAGTCGTTGTTATCAGCGGCCAGGGCGGTGGGCGGAGCGGCGAGCGGCAGGGTGACCAACAGTGCCAAGCCCAGCAGCCAGCCACGACGGAATCCGAGCGCCGCCAGCGGTAGCAGCGCCAGTAGTAACCAGGGCCCGGTCTCTTGCCACTGATCGAACGTGTGGTCCTGCTTCTGCGGTTGCAACGCGTTCTGGCTGCTCAGTCGTGGCGCGAACTGGGTGGCAAAATCGGCCAGTTCAGTGGCTGCGGGCGTCAACGTCCGGTAGATGCCACCATTAGCGGCGGCCAGCTCCGCCAGCGGGGCACTGTCGAGCCGGGCCAATACAGTGTTGCCGGCACGATCGGTGGCGAAACTGCCGTTATTCAGCGGCACCGGGGCTCCGCTCGGGGTGCCGACACCCAGGATCGACAGCCGGTAGGGGCTGTCGTTGAGCAGGTTATGGATGACGGCGCTGGCGCTGGCGGCAACGCCATCGGTGATCAGTAGCAGGTCGCCCTCATTATGGCCACTGCGTTGCAGCAGTTGCAGTGCGCGTTCCACTGCGGCTTCCACCTGGCTACCGCGCAGCGGCATGATTTCTGGCGATAGCGTCGGCACCAGCGCCAACAGGGTCTGGCGGTCGCTGCTCAGCGGGGTGACTACGTGAGCGTCACCGGCGTAGACGACCAGCGCGGTCTGGCCCTCGCGGCGCTCACGCAGCAGGTCGATCAACCGCAGCCTGGCCTGTACCACCCGCGACGGTTTGAGATCGGCGGCGTTCATTGAAGGGGAGAGATCAAACAATATTACCAGTGCTGCTTGCGGCTGATAGCTTGGTTGGGGCAAGCGCTCCCAAGTAGGCCCCGCCAGAGCCAGGATTGCCAGCAGCCAGCCGGCACCGAGCAATAGCAGTGGCGTGCGCCGCGGCGCACCGGAGCGCTCTAACAGTGGACGTAGCAGCGCGGCCGGGATCAGCCGCTGCCAGCCGTTACCCCGCGCCTGCTGGCGCCAAAGCGCAATCCACAGCGCCAGCGCCGGTAGTACTAGTAGCAGCCATTCGGGGCGTAGCAGGTGGAACTCGCTCATGTGGCTTCCTCCCGGTGGGGGTGGCCGTGACGTGGCTGGAGCTGCCGCGCATAACGTATACCTGTCCAGGCGAGCGTGAGCAGCAGCGCGATCGCCAACGGCCAGTGAAACAGCGCTTGCCGGGGGCGTAGCAGTTGCGCCTCTTGTTGGGTCGGTTCCAGCCGGTCCAGCTCGGTATAAACCTCGGCCAACTGGGCCGGGTCACGGGCGCGGAAATAGCGGCCACCGGTGCGGGTAGCGATCTCCGCTAGCAGCGCTTCGTCCAGATCGGCCGAGGGATTGACCCGGCGGGTGCCAAAGAAGCTGCGGACCAGCATCTCGTCGGCGCCTATACCCAGGGTGTGGATGCGCACCTTGGCGTCGGCGGCTACTCTGGCGGCGTCCAGCGGTTCTACCTGACCGGCGGTGTTCGCCCCATCGGTCAGCAGAATCAGCACCCGGCTCTGTTGTGGCCGTTCGGTCAGGCGCTTGACTGCGAGGCCGATGGCATCTCCGATGGCGGTGCGGTCGCCGGCAAACCCCACTTGGGCTTCATTCAGCAGTTGGGCGAAGGTGGTGCTGTCGAAGGTCAATGGCACCTGGGTGTAGGCGCGGCTACCAAACAGAATCAGCCCCAGCCGGTCACCGTTGCGGCGCTGGACGAACTCCGCCAGCACCTGCTTGACGATCCTTAGCCGGTCCACCAGCTCGTCATCCAAAGGCATGTCTTCGGTCGCCATGCTGCCGGAGATATCCACCGCCAGCAGCAGGTCGCGACCGGAGGGAGCCAGCGGCAGTGGCTCGCCGACCCACTGCGGGCGTGCGGCGGCGAGCAGCAGTAACAGCCAGACCGGCACCAGCAACAGCAGCCGGTTGCGCAGCCGGCGACGCGGCAGGGCGGCGGTGGCCGATGCTACGCCGACAAGGTGCCCCGGTAGTGGCATGCGCAGTGCTGACTGATCCTGTCGGGCGCGCGGCAACCAGTGATAAACCAGCCAGGGCAGCGGTGCCAGCAGCAGCACCAGCGGCCAGGCAAAACTCAGCATGATGGCCTCCGGTGCGCTTTTATCCAGCGCTCGGTGAGATGGAGCAGGGCATTCGCATCGCAGTGGTCAGTGCCCTTGGGTTGCGGTTGGTAGGGGCCGCGGATCAGGGCCTCGCCAACCGAAGTGTCGAATTCGGCGAGGCCGCTGTGCTGGCGCAGAAAGTCGCGCCAGTCGTTGCCGGTCAGTCCGGCCACTTGCGCGGCGGGATAGGCGCTGAGGGCAGTGCGCCGCAGCAGCGCCGACAGCGCCGCCAGCAGAGCTGGCAGATCGTGGTCGCGCTCAAATCGATGCCGGTACTCAGCCAGCAGTCGCAGCGCTTCACGGCGGTACCGCCGCTGTTGGTAGCGCCGCCATCCCCACCAACAGCCTGCGGCCAGGGCGGCCAGGGCGATCAGGGCGAGCAACCACCAGCCGGGTGCCGGCGGCCAGTAGCCGATCGCCGGCGGCAGATGGATGTCGCGCAGTTGCTCCAGTGAGGTCGAGGCCGGATTCATGCCCTGCCTCCGGTACGCGGGTTGCGGGTGCGTCCATAGAGTTGCTGCACGCGGGCCACCGGGGAGTCATCGGTAGCGATCGAATGCAGCGGCAGCCCGAGGCGCTGGCACAGTTGGCGCAGGGCGTCATCCCGTTGCTGTTGCTGCTGTAGCAGGGGGGGCAGGTCTTGCAGGTTGACGCGGCGCTGACCATCACTGACCCAGAGGGAACGATCCTGTGGCAGGTTCATCTCCAGCGGGTCGCGCACTTGAATCAGAGTGAGATCGTTGTGACGGGCGAGCTGGAACAGCCGTTGTTCGCAGCGTTGATCCAGATCGTGAAAGTCGCTGAGAATAAACAGCGCGGCGCCGGTGTGCGCGGTCGGCAGCAGTTTGTCGAGCAGTTGGCTGAGCGGCGCTGCCGGTGTGATCGGGCAGGGCGTGGTCAGCCGGCTGGCGAACTGCTGTAGCTGCTGAATCAACGCCAATACGCTGTGGCGGCTGCGTTGGGGGCGGATGTCATAGTGCTGGTCGTCGCCAAAGACCACCCCGCCCACTCGGTCACGGCCGGCCAGCGCGATCCAGCTCAAGAGGGTGGCCACTGCGCAGGCTTGTACTGACTTGTAACAGACCCGGCTGCCGAAGAACATCGGTGAGCGCAGGTCGGCCGCCAGCAGCACCGGACGCTCGCGCTCCTCGCGGTAAAGTTTGGTATGCGGGGCTTGGCGCCGTGCGGTGACGCGCCAGTCGATGGCGCGGATGTCGTCACCGGCCTGGTAGGCGCGTACCTGGTCAAAATCGATGCCACGGCCGCGCTGGTGGGTGCGCCACTCGCCGGCCAGCGGGCTGTGGCTGACTCGGCGCGCCGCCAGCGAACAGCGCCCGGCAAAGCGGTGTAGCGCCACCAGCTCATCCAGTGCGGGATAGATCCCGTGCAGACGGTGCTGGTCGAACGGATCGGCGAGGGCGTGCCGGCTCATGGGGCGCCCCTTAACTGACCGGAACCTGTTCCAGCAGACGCTGAATCACCGCGTCGCTGTTCTGGCCATTGGCTTGGGCCTCAAAGCTGAGCAGCAGGCGGTGACGCAACACATCGTGGGCCACCGCCTGCACGTTGTCGGGACTGACGTAATCCTGACCGTGGAGCCAGGCATGGGCGCGGGCGCAGCGCTCCAGAGCGATGGTAGCCCGGGGGCTGGCGCCGTACTCGATCCAGCGTGCCAGTTCCGGGGCGTAACGGCCGGGGTCGCGGCTGGCAAGAATCAGCTCCACCATGTAGCGCTCCACCGGTTCGGCCAGGTAGAGCCCCTGGACTGCGGCTCGCGCGGCGGTAATGTCGTCGCTGCTAAGACGCAGCGGTGGTGTGGCACGCTGCTGGTTGCGGTCCTCCTGGCGTGCCAGCCGCAGAATAGCCAGTTCGGCGTCGCGGTTCGGATAGGCGACGTTCACCTGCATTAAAAAGCGGTCCAACTGAGCCTCCGGCAGCGGGTAGGTGCCCTCCTGCTCGATCGGATTCTGGGTCGCCATTACCAGGAATAGAGACGGCAGCGGGTAACTTTGCTTACCAATGCTGATCTGCCGCTCCGCCATCGCCTCCAGCAGTGCCGACTGGACCTTGGCTGGCGCGCGGTTGATCTCGTCGGCGAGAATCAGGTTGTGGAATAGCGGCCCGGGCTGAAACTCGAAACTGTGGGTCTCGGGGCGGTAGATGTCGCTGCCGGTGATATCGGCGGGCAGCAGGTCGGGGGTGAACTGCACCCGGTGGAAGTCCCCCTCAATCGCCATGGCCAAGGTTTTAATCGCCTTGGTTTTGGCCAGCCCCGGCGCGCCCTCTACCAGCAGGTGTCCGTCCGCTAGCAGGGCGATCAGCAGACGATCGGTGAGCGCCTGCTGGCCAATAATCTGGGTTTGGAGCCATTCGCGCAAAGCCTGAAACTGTTGCTGGTTGGTCATCCTTAAATCGCCATCAAGTAGGGTTAGTGGGTAACCGCGACATTTGCTGCCAGCCATCAGGGGGTCTGTGGATGAGCCTGGCAGCGCGGAGCAACGGTCTCCGCTGTATATGTAAGTGCTGTGCAGTGGGTTTCAAGGGGCTGTGTTGCCAGACTCCCTGATCCGCCGGGCGCTTCCCAGCGTGGGCACCGGTAGCGTAGATATCTCCTGTCCAGTGCCGCTCCCGGTCGCCCCGCCTGAATGTGCGGGTAGAGAAAGAACGCAGCTCGATAGGATGATACCCTATCGCCCGACCATTGGCGGGGCGTGTGGGCGGCGCTGGCGATAAGCGCAGTCAAGCGGTTGTTATTCATTCAGTTTGGAACGATGGTAATGGCCCGCGAGTGGGAGTTCAATCAACACCATGACTCATTTTTCGCGGTCTGCCGGCAAAGGTTGGACCGGCCTGTGGTCGAGAGCATTTTTATCATGTTGAACCGGTCATGCTGAAGCCGTTCTTGCTTCGCCTGTGTCGATGTTATGCCGTTTCATATCGCGGTGACGAACGGTTGCCTGATGACCATGCGTCAGCCGAGTTCATCGACCAGCAATTGCAACGTCAGCCATGGTGGCGCGCTACCGGGCTGAGATTGTTGTTAAGCGTTTGGGGGCTCTGGTGCGCGGTGCGTTACCCCGGTGATGCAGCGCTCCGGGCACACCTCGGCAGGGCTCGCCGCGGACGGGTGTTCCCTCTGAGGTTGTTGGCCAAGTTTATTCAAAGCCTGGTGCTGCTGCGCTTGTTTGCGGGACAGGAACCGGCCGCGGCGCCGCTCGCCCGCAGACCTGCCCGGGTGCCGAGCAGGGCTGAGGTGGTGGTGGTGGGCTCTGGGCCCGCCGGGGCGGTGGTGGCGACCTATCTTGCTGAGCGTGGCATCAACACGGTGCTACTGGAAGAGGGGGGCTGGCAGAGCGACCGACTGGCTTACGGCTGGCGTGAAATGCTGGAGGGGATGCGCTGGGGCGGGATCGACCTGATTCCCGGCCGCCCGCCGTTGGTTACCCTCGAGGGGTGCGCTGTCGGTGGCGCCAGCGAGGTCAACAGCGCACTCTATTTGCGCGCGCCAGCATCGATCCTGGCCGGTTGGCAGCAGACCCTGGGTTGCGGCTTGGGGCTGACCGAGCACTATGCGGCACTTGAGACCGAGCTGGGACTCGACCTTGCGGCCGCTGACGGCAGTCCGCTGTCGACTCGACTGGCACAGGGCGCGAGCCGGCTGGGCTGGCAGTGGCAGACGCTGGGGCGTCTTCAGCGTAGTGCGGTGCCTCTTTCATTGCGCTCCGACTATCGTTCGATGGCAACAACATTGCTGCCGCGGTTCGAGGCAGCCGGTGGTGTGCTGTGCAGCGCGGCCCGGGTCGAGAACATTCGGCGCTGGGATGATCGGTGGTTGGTCAGTTGTGATGGCGCCGAGGGTGAGAGTCTTTCAGCGGCCGCGGTGGTGCTGGCCGCAGGCGCCTACCAGACACCGCGATTGTTGCGCCGTAGCAAGTTGGGTGGCCCCCATGTCGGGCGTGGACTGCACAGCTCGGTGGTGCTCAAGATTGTGGCGGAGTTTGAGCAACCGGTTAACGACACGGGAGGGGCGATCGGTGCGGTTCAGGTGCGTGAGTTTGCCCCCCGCCTGACTCTGGGTTGCGCCGTCAGTCATCGGGCCCAGTTGGCGCAGGCGTTGGCTGTTTACCCCGGCCCGCAAGCCCTGCTTGATCGTTGGCGCCATATGGGGGTTTTCAGCGTGATCCTGTCGCCGCAATCCCGTGGTGAGGTGACCGCTGGCAGTGTGCGTTATCCGCTGGCCGAGAGCGACTGGCAGGCACTTGCCGAGGGAGTTAACGCGCTGGCGCGACTGCTGGCTGCCAGTGGTGCCAGAGCGCTTTATCCCGTTGCAGAGTTGGCCCCGATGCTGGCTCCCACACACCTGCCCATTGTCAGCGGGCAGGAACTGCGGCAGTGGCAGCCGCAGCTGTTGATGTTGCATCCGACCGCCAGTTGTCACATGGCCGCCTCCGCCGCCGAGGGCGTGGTCGATAGCCAGGGGCGGGTTTTTACGGCGCCGGATCTATGGGTGTGCGACGCTTCCAGCTTGCCGGGCTACCCCGGAGCCAACCCTCAGGCAACAGTGATGGCGATGGCCCGGCGGCAGGCTGCGGGTATCTTGCACCAGTTACGCGGTTAGCCTTCGCGCTCGTCAAGCACTGCCGCCAACTGGCGATAGTCGATTTTGCCGTGCCGGGTAAGAGGGAGTTGAGGCAGATAGCGGACCTGGATAGGCAGCAGCGCGCCCTGAAGGCAGGGTTTGAGCGAACGTATCAGTTTTCGGCGTGCTTCTACTTCGGGTTGTAGAGGAACGGGGGTAACAAACGCCGCGACGCCGACGCATAGCTGCTGCTCGTAAAGCGGCAGAATAGCCGCCGTATCGGCCCCCGAGTGCTGCTGCACGAGCTGCTCTATCGCCTCGGTTTCGGTGCGAATTCCGCGAATTTTGAGCTGCCGGTCGACTCGACCCAGAAAACGCCAGTCTCCGTCGTCGCCCAACCGGGCCAAGTCGCCGGTGCGATACCAGCGGTGTGCGCCAAGCTGTGGGTGTTTACGAACTGTAAATCGATGCTGGGTTTCCTCCTCCCGGGCCCAGTAGCCATCAACTACCTGCGGTCCTGATATCAGCAGCTCCCCCCCAATCTCTGGCGGCGTCCACTGCTCCTGTTCGCCAATGGTCGCCAGCAGTGTGCCATCAAGTGGCTGCCCGATGGTCATTTCATAGTCAGGGCAGTGGAGATCGTAAAGTCGTTTGGCGGTACAGGCGATAGTCGCTTCTGCCGGCCCGTAAAGGTTATCCATCTGTGCATCAGGGGCCGCGTCTTGCCAGCGACGAGCCAGCTCTAGCGGCAGCGCTTCGCCGCAAAACAGAGACCAGCGTAAGGTCGCCAGATTGTCGGGTTTCAGCTGTCCCAGCCGGTGCATGAATGCAATGACCGAGGGTACTGAAAACCACAGCGTTAGTTGCTGTTGGCGAATGAATGGTCCCGGAGCCAGGCGCTGCCGCGCTGGAATAACATGGAGGGAGGCTCCCTGCTGCCAGGCCATGAAAAGATCGAACATTGACAGGTCAAAGGTTAGCGGGAAACTCTGTGACAGACGATCATCGCGTTTGATCACGTAGCGGCGCTGAAAACACTCCAAGGCATGAGTCAGTTGACGGGCACTCACTGGTACCCCTTTGGGGTGGCCTGTAGTCCCGGAGGTGAAGACCACATACACTGCGCTATCGGTATCGAATCCGGCTACCGGCGGTGCGAGTGCCGGGTCACCGGTTGGGTCCAGCTCGATGGACAGATGCCGGGGCCGTTTACCAGGCAGATCCAAGCGATGCCATAAAGCAGCTCCGGACGGATCGGTCAGCAGCAGATCCGGCGCCACGTCGGTCAGCATATCGCGGAGCTGCGGCAGCGGCGTATCGGTGGCCAATGGAATATAGGTGGCGCCCATCCAGAGAGCAGCCAGCGCTCCGCAGTAAGCTTCAGCTCCGCCGGCGCAGAGAACGGCAACGCGGGATGGCGCAGTTGACAGTTGATTTATCCTGGCGGCCTGGGCTGCGGTCAATGCCGTCAGCTGGCGGTAGGTGTAATATTGTCCATCGACGAACAGCGCCAGGGCGTCGGGTGTTTTGCTGGCGTGGTCGAGAATCGGCGATATGGGGTTAATAGCCGTCACCGTTGTGATCGAGTGTTAAAGGTTAATAGTAACCACTCCTCCAATAATTGGGTATGTGGGTGGTTGTCGGAGCAGTATGTTGATCAGAAGTATTGAGGCGCAGTGGATGTCGGTTAGTCGTTATCGCTTCTACCTCCGGCTGCTGTTGCGCTGGTTGCCACACGCGCGTTGGCGACAGGTGTGGAATCTGATCCTGTTTCGGCTGTGGGTAGGGACTCGGCGAGATTGCCTGCCTTGCGGGCCGATAAATGTGCTG
This sequence comes from Motiliproteus sediminis, assembly GCF_017912535.1. Taxonomy (GTDB): domain Bacteria; phylum Pseudomonadota; class Gammaproteobacteria; order Pseudomonadales; family Balneatricaceae; genus Motiliproteus; species Motiliproteus sediminis. Next base: position 34,386 of record NZ_JAERQK010000002.1, on the reverse strand, counting down.
GTCTGGGCCAGTCGCCGCTGCAACAAGCGTTGCAACTTTTGTCACTATCACGGCGAACTTGCTGCCCCCTCTGCGGAGGGGCAGGACCTGTCGGTTTCAACGTTCCTCGCGATGCTTGAACATCCCGATCTGAAACGTAGCCTGCGGCTGTCGTTTTATGGTGGCGAGCCGTTACTCAATCCGGATCTGCCGGCGATGATTCAACTGGCCCGTCACCGTGGGCACTTGGTGTCAATCAATACCAACGGGCGTCTGCTGGCCAAGCGTGCTGCGGAACTGATCGCGGTGATGCCGGACCTGCTCTGTGTCAGTGCTTATCCTGAGGATATAGACGCTTTGCGGCACAGTCTGCCGCGACTGACCCCCGTGGTGCCGGTGAAACTCGGTGTGCTGTTTGAGGCCGGCCAGGAGTCAGTAGTTGAGCGTACATTGCAGTTGGCTGCCGATACCGGCGTGCAGGCCGTATTCGTCGAGTATGTCTGTGGCAATGGGGTAGTGGCCGGGGCGGATGGCCGCGACTTGATCAATACGGAGTTTCGCCGGCGTTGCGAACGACGCTTCGGGCGGCAGCTGTTCATCGTCTGGCCCGCGCCGCGGGCCACAGAACCACGCTGCGCCGAATTGTGGTCAACCATGGTCGTAACGCTGGATGGGCAGGTCGGGCCGTGCTGTGTGACTCCTCTGGCTACCTACCATGGCTCACTGTTTGCATCCGAGGGCGGCTGGAACGCTCCCTGGCGTCAGCATCTGCGGCGAGATTTTCGCCAGGGGCGTTTGCCAGATTACTGCGTGAACTGCCGGTTTGCTTACTCTGATCCGTTAGAGTTGGGTTGACCCTTTGCCCGATGCTGGTCTGCAGTGCTGAACCAAGCGGGCAACCTCATCCCGGGCACTCAGCATAGCCACGTCCTGATTGTCGTACTTGTGCCGCCCGTTACGGCCGATCAGTGAGAGGTTTTCGATTCCTGTTAAATAGTCGAACAGGCCCTGCGTGTGACGGTAATTGCCGGTGTAGGCCGGATAGGCTTTCGGAACCCTGATCGGATAGCTCGCTGCCAACGCTGAACCATTGAACAGGTTGATCTGCTCGGCCTCACGGATCGCCAGGCGACGCAGTTCCGCATCGCTCTGTTCCCAGAGATCATCGCCTTGAGCGCAGAAATACTCGAAGCCGAGCCATAAATGACGGTCGGCATCGGCAACCAGATGGGGGCTCCAGTTGTGGAACAGTTGCACCCTGCCCAGCCGTAGCCCCGGTTCTTGGATATAGATCCAATGGTCCTCTGCCGTGGCGACCAGACAGTTGGCATCAAGCAGCTTTTTGTCCAGCAGTAGCCCGATGGTGATGAAGTCCCGATAAGGCAGCGCTTTGGCTTGCTGGCGAATGCTTTCAGGCGGGTGCGCTTCCAGCGCCCCGACAAGGTGGGAAATCGGCATCGAACTGAATACCGCCGTGCAGGTAAGACTCTGACGCCCCCGAGGGGTTTCCATTTCGGCTGCGACGATACGCTGGCCTCGCAACGTCAGCCGCGCCAGTCGGTGATTGAGCCGTATCTGTCCACCGCTATCGGTGATCGCGTCGGCGACCCGCGACCATAGTTGCCCCGGTCCTCGAGGCGGGTACCAGAACTCTCGCGTCAGGCTGGGCTCGTCGGAACGGGGAATGATGCTATCGAGCAAGGCCCGGCTGATCGAAATTCCTTTGACGCGCTCAGCTCCCCAGTCGGCAGCGATCTGGCTACAAGGCACTCCCCAGACTTTTTCGGTGTAGTCAGCGAAAAAAGTCCGATATAGCCGTTCGCCGAAGCGGTTGATAAAAAAGTCTTCCAGATGGCGCTCCGGCAATCTCGGTCGGCAGCATGCGTGCAGGTAGCTGAACAGGAATCCTACGGCACGTGTCCAGCCCAGTTGGCTAAGGGTGGCCGGGGTCGGAGACAGCGGGTAATCGAACAACCGGCCGGCATACAAAATACGTGATTTTCGCTGCTGCACGAGCATGTGATCGAGAGGTTGATCAGTTGCCGCCGCGTGGATGGGAATGAACTGCTGCCACCAGTTGCGTACCCACGCTGAGTTGCTATGAAAGCGATGGCCGCCGATATCCAGACGATTGCCGTCACGCTCCTCCGTCCGTGACAGGCCGCCGATCTGGGATGAAGCTTCGACTACCAGCGGTGTTAACGATGTTTGTTTGGCAATCTCATAGGCGGCCGTCAGCCCCGCGGGACCTGCTCCGATAATCAGTACTGTCGATGAAGGCACGGTAGTGGGGTCGCTGGTTACTGGGGGGAACGAGGGGGCAGACTAAAGTAATTCGGCACCGGAATAAAGGCTAACGAAATTGACTTGTTAGCCGGTTAAACCCTAGTATTCGTGCGAATTTTCAATCGCCTCACTTTCGTCAGGCGGACGGGCGTAACACCTATGCAACTAACCTTGGTGCCGGCTATTGAGCGCTCGCCGCGCCTGTTGACAGCGGCTCAGACCCTTGTCGGGCGGTTGGTCCTTATCGCCATCGCCTGGCTGCTACTGGTTCTGCTCAATTATCAATGGCCACTACCAACCGTGGCGGCTCTGGCTCTGTTCATATTATGGCCCCAGTATCGAAGAGAGTGGCTATCGCTGGCGACGGTTGGGTTCTGGCTTTTTGGTTTTCAATGGTTTGGCGAACAGGCGATTGCTGAACAACTGCAGTTATTTGCGTTGGGTCCGGCTGCGTCGGCCGTTGCGCCGCTAATCAGCCTGGCGCTGGCAGTGCTGCTTATCGGTGGTATTCACGCGCTCCTGTTCCAGTTGCCGCGCTGGAACATTCGTCCGCTGGCCGGGGCCATAATTCTTTACGCCGTACTCGCTATTTTGGCTTCGTATGCGCCGTTAGCGGAACCCTGGCGCGCGGTATTGTGGCTGTTTCTGATCTACTGGAGTCGCTTCTTCTGGTTCGGTGCTTATACGCTGCATGACTGGAACAGACCGCTCCCCGGTCGGTGGCGACAACTCAGTCACGCCCTGCCTTTTTGGTCGCCGAGTGATATCCCCTATCCCAAAGCCGCCGCTTATCTGCAACGGATCGAAGCGAAAGATGCCGAGGCGGCCGCGGTGAGCCAATTGAAGGGGGTTAAACTACTTTACTGGGCCCTTTGGCTGGTTCTGTTTACCGCGTTGTTCAAGGCGACTTTTTACGGTTACGGCGAGTTGTTCGGAGGCTATGTCCGCCTGGTCCGTGACCAGGGGGAGTTGCTGCTGGGGGCAGATTCATGGGCGGTGGCAACGGGAATTGTGATTCCCCAGTGGCTGCATGTCGATGACTACTTCCGGACCTTTGACTACTGCGCAGTAACTGCATGCGATGATAGCTGGCGCAACTGGAAGGCAATCGGGGCACGCTTTATCGAGGATCTGTTGTGGACTGCGGTGATGGGACATGTGGCGATCGGAATCGTGCGACTGGCGGGCTACAACGCGCTGCGTAATACTGTTAATCCGGTTGCTTCGCGCAGCATTGCGGACTTCTGGAATCGATACAATTACTACTTTAAAGAGCTATTGGTAAACCTGTTTTATTTCCCAGCGTTTCTGTCCCTGCGGTTCTGCCCACCGTGGCTGCGAATGTATCTGGCGGTTATATTCGCGGTCTGCTTCGGCAACTTTTTGTTTCATCTGGTCAGAGGAATTGATAGCACCATTCGCTATGGTGTCTGGGACGCCGTGTGGGAGTTCCGGACATTCTTTCTCTACACCCTGATACTGGCCCACGGTATTTTCCTGTCCCAGTACATTAATGAACGCCGGCGTGGTCGTAAAAGCTGGCTTGAGAGACGTATAGCGACACCAGTAATTGTCCTTGGTTTCTTCTGTTTGGCCACTGTATTTGTGGATCACCGCCGAGGGACCAGTATCGAATCGCAGCTGAAGTTCATATTGTCTCTGTTTGGGCTGAACTAACGTGGATATCCGGTCTTCACTCAGGCAGTTTATTGAGCAGCGGCTGTTGGAATATGGCGATACCCCGGACTTTGACGGTGACGAATCGTTAATCCTCAGCGCACGGCTCGACTCGCTTGCGGTGCTGTTTATCGTCATGCACATTGAGCAGGAGTTTGGCGTGTATTTCGATGAGTTATCGTTCGAACTGGAGGATTTCGATACCTTGGATCAGATGGTCGTGCTGGTGGAAAACGGGCTGAATGATGGCCGATGATGGCAACCTGAATCTATGTTCCAACCTATACCGACATGCGCTGAAGCACCCCGAAGCGGTCGCTTTATCGATCGCTGGGTGCCAGTTCAGCTATGGCGAGTTGGCGACTGCCGTTTGCGACCAGGTGCGCACGTTGACGGATCGGGTCGAAACCGGCAGTCGCGTAGTGGTTGTGGGTCGCCGGTCTGTCTCGGCCTATGTCGGCACATTGGCGGTAGCGTGGCTTGGCGGGACCTATATTCCTCTGCTGAGCCGTTATCCTGACGCATATATTGCGCCTCTCCTGGAGCGCTTGCAGCCGACTCTGATCCTTGCCGACAGCGCCGCCGAGTGTTCGCGTCTGGCAGGACTGACCTCACGACCGGTGCGACAGATCGCTGAACCTGCGCAGGTCTATACCCCCGCAGAGGGGTTAATGCCTCCCGCAGCGGTCGCACCTGATGGGCTGGCCTACATGGTGTTTACGTCTGGCACCACCGGCCTGCCTAAAGTCGTGGCGCCAACCTATTCCAACGTGACTCATTTCTGCCGGGGAATGCAGCAGCGTTTTCAGTTCACGGCGTCTGACCGTTTCGGACAGTACGTCGAACTGGACTTTGACCCCTCGGTCATCAATCTTTTTTGTGCGTTTGCGGTGGGCGCCAGCTGCTGGGTTATGAGTGAAACCGAGGTATTGCTGCCCTGGTCATATTTGACCCGAAATGAGGTGACGGTACTCTACTGTATGCCGTCCTTGGCGGCCCTGGCTATGCGCGATGGCATCGCTTTGCCGGCCTTGAAGCATACCCTGTTTGGCGGCGAAACACTGACACCAACGATCGCTGAACGCTGGCGTACCGTTGCTCCGCAAAGCTCTGTTCATAACTACTTCGGGCCAACGGAAACTCTGGTGGCGTGCTCCTCGTTTCACTATCAGGAACCGACAGCGGTCACACCGGAGCGGAACTCGGTACCGGTGGGGTTTCCTCTGCCAGGTGTTGTAATGCGAGTGGTTGATTCTGCCTTGCAACCCTGCAATGACGGTGAATCGGGCGAAATTCTGGTGAGCGGCCCCCAGGTTATCAGCGGTTACTGGCGGGATGAGGAACGTTCTCGCGATGCGTTCGTCTGCTTGGATGACAGCGACCTGCGTTGGTATCGCAGTGGTGATCTTGGATACCGCGATCGTAGCGGGTGTTTTCATTTTCTCGGCCGAATCGACAACCAGATTCAGCTGCGGGGCATGCGGGTGGAGATTGACCATATTGAAGCGGTTGCGCGGCGCTGCAGCGGTTGCGAACAGGTTGCGGTGATTCCCTGGCCTGTCGTTGACTCAAGGGTGGAGGGACTGGCGCTGTTCCTGGAGGGCGAGCCTGCCCCGCGCGCGGCGTTGATAACGGCATTAACCGAAGAACTGCCGAGGGCGCAGATCCCCTCTGTCATTCGATGGCTGTCGCCCCTGCCCAAAAGTCGCACGGGCAAAGTGGATCGCAAGCAACTGGCCAGCCACCTGGCCGCACCCCGTCCAACTGACTCCTGAGGTTTGGCCCCATGCCTGGTCGAGAAGACAGTCTGATAACCCTACGCGATTGGCGCCCCGCCGATTATCTGACCTTGTTTGAACTAGCCGATGAACTTGAGGCTGACTACCGTGCTAGCGGCCAGCTTGAGTTATTGCGTCATAAAACTCTGGTGACAGCTTTCTACCAGCCCAGCACTCGTACCCGGCTGGCCAGCGAAGCCGCCATGTGGCAAAGCGGCGGGCGCGTGCTCGGCTTTGCCGATCACCGGATGACCCGCGCAGGTGATTTTTATCAGGAATCCCTCAAGGATACGGCCCGGATGTTGGAAAACTACGGTGACCTGATTGCGTTGCGCCACTTTCAGGAGGGGGCCGCAGCGGAGATGGCGCGCTGGGTGCGCGTTCCGGTGATTAACTGCGGTGATGGCTGGGGCGACCACCCAACTCAGGTGTTGACCGACCTGTACACCATCTGGAAGCGCCTTGGCAGTTTACAAGGTCTCTCGTTTCTTCTGGTTGGTGATATGCGAATGCGGACCATGCACTCAATGCTGCACGCGCTGGCCCGGTTTGACTGCGACGTCACCTTGGTCCATCCCGATGAGATGGAGGCAGATCAGGCCCGCTTGCTCGATGCCCGGGCGATGGGGCTGCGCTGGCGGCGTGCGGAGTCGGTGTCGGCGGCACTGGGTGGTACCGATGTGATTTACATGGAACCAGTGGTGCAGCCCGATTACACCCACAGCCGCGAAGCAGCTCCTGAAAGCTACGGCCAAACCGCTCCTGCTTTCCGGCTGGATCTTGAGGCGTATGAGCGTCTGGCCCCGCAAGCGCTGATTGTTCACTCTTTCGCGCGGATGGATGAACTGCCGACTGCATTTGATGAGCATCCTCATGCCTGTTACTGGCAGCAGTCGGCCAATGGCGTGGTAGTGCGCAGGGCGATTTTTGCTCAACTGCTCGGTGCAGCATAAAGCCGGGTCGGGCCCCTACTCGGGTATGACGCGGTATAGCAGATAATCGCGTTGTAGTGAAAGCGGCAACTCAACCGGCGTCAACCACGGAGGAGGAGTGCCCGCGGCAAGCAGACTGATGGTTGACTGCGGCGACTGCTCCAGCAGCGGAAGATAGCGCGCGAGATAGTTGTAGCAGTAGGCGAAGTATTCCACCTGATGTTGACGAGCCAGCAGTTCGGTTTGCGGGCTGATGCCCTTGTCCCACTGAAGCTTAAAGCCTGTCTCGATACCTGCTGCGTTGCGATGGTAGGGTGCGCCGATAATGGAAAAATCGCTGTAGTACAGGAATTTGGGGCCGTCGTACAGCCAGGTAACGATGGCGCCGCGGTCAGCGTTCATGCTGCTGGCGTTCCGCTGCAGATGTTGGGCAAGGTCGTACATGCGGCAATAGCCCTCGCGCTCCAACCCCCATGTCGGTGGATGACGGGGTACCAGGGACAACCCTGAAATACTGGCAAGGAGCAATGGTGTGGCCGCAATCAGACCGCTGGATACCGCCCGGCTGGCACCGTGACGGTACTGAGTGCCAAGCCACAGTACGGCCTCGGTCCAAGGCAGGAGGCAGGCCAACTGCATCATGGCCAGACCACGAAACCGCAGCAGTGCGTAGATGGCTGTCACCGTGGCGAACACCAGATAGAGAGCGGCCCTGCGGCGGCTTGCAGCATTGTTGGTGTGCAGTAATCCCCATGAAAAAACCAGTGCTACGGCCAGCGGGAAGAAGTCGATCAATCCGCCAAGCAGGGTTCCGCTTGCCAAATAAGAGCGTTCGTCCTGACTGCTTTCATCCATCAGGAACTGTACCAGCGGAGATAACTCGGGGTGGGGGCCCTGCAGGTAGCCCGGATAAACAGCCAGTAGTGCAGCCACCAGGGTCAGGGTGATGGTGGCGGCAACGGCCGCTTTGCTGCGTGCTCGGTGGTGATCGACTCGTTCAAGCAGTAGCGCGCCCAGCCAGATCGCTGCGCCCAGCCAAAGCTGTGCGATAGACACCTGGTCGTAAAGTGGTTCGAACCAGCCTTCGACGGGATGTTGTGCCATAACGGCAATCCCTAAGGTCAGGCAGAGCGCAGTTGCGTAGCGAGCCAGGTCAGAGATAGCGTGGCGCGATCCATTCAGCCACCAGCAGAACAAGGAAAGGCTGCAGGCCGCTACCAGCACTAAGGATTCGATCGAGATCCAGACGACGAACCCGCTGGTGACCCCGCAGTAGTATGCAAGTAGGCCTGCCCGCGGCTCTTTGGCCAGGCGGCGCAGCATCAACAACGTCGCCAGGAATCCAATCAGCAGCAGTGCATGATGATCCGCTTGCCCTAATGCTGTTTGGTGATAAACCCCTCGCAGTGTGGCGAACAGGGTCAGGAGCAGGGCCAGGTGAGCCACTTTCCAGGTGCGGCAAGCGAAAATCAGCAGCAGCATCAGCACCCACTGCAGCAGGGGGGCGTTGATCATGCCCCAGATGTGCAGCGCCTGGGAAAAGTCAGTGAACCAGTTGCCGATTGTTGCGCCAGCGAGCAAAAGCATCGCGTAAGGGAGGCTCCAGTGGATCGAGCTGCCGTCAGGAGGGTTGATGCGGGGCTGAGCTTGGGCGGGTAGGGTGCCTGATTCCCAGGCATCTCTAACCCAGCTCAGCCACAGATAACTGTCAGAATCCCACAGCAGCTGCCATCCCGTTGCCGGTCCTGTTTGACTGACGTTCAGGATCAGAGCCAGCCCTTGAACTGAGATACACAGCAGCAGCGCATACAGGGCCAGCAGAGCAAAGGTGGTGCGGGTCACGGCTGGCCCTCGTCAGTGGGTGGTTGCGCCGCCACGTCAAAATCGACGCTGCCAAGATACTGCCCGTGTTCCCATACTTCCACCCGCCAACGGCCGTGCTCAAGAGTGTTGGGCGGAGTTAGTTGTTTGTAGTACGTGTTCCAGCCTGGCGCGAGTCGGGCGTCAAAGGCGTGGGCCTGAAGTGAAGGAGAGACTAGTACCAGGGTAAATAGGCGCTCCCGATCAAGCCGGTGCCAGCGTGTTTCTATGGTGAACCTGTGCTGGTCAGACAATCGGTTGTAGCCGAGAAACTCTTCTGTTTTCAGCGCAAGATAGCCAACCCGGACCGATTGCAGGAAGTTGAGAATTCCGGCGTTGGCGGAGGGCTGGGTATAGCTGACTTCAAAGGTGGTTGTTGCCTGCTGCTCGTCGCCACTCACGCGCAAAGTCCAGCGGCCCGATTCCAGCGGTGCAGAGGCGGGTAGTTGCATTGTCAGCAGGTTGGCGTCGGGTGTGACCTGTGTTTGTTGTCTGAACTGCTGCCCACTGGGGGAGAGCCAACTGATCTCGACGGACTGTTCTGTCCGCGGACGTATCCAGCGGCTGCGGGCATAGATCGGATCTCTGGTCGAGAATACCGGCGCAATGTCAAACCGAGGAGGCATCTGGGGCACGGTTTGGCGCAGGTGGCCGGTTACGGGGGGCGTCGGCCCCTGGCGTGGCATGGGTGTCCCTGTCTCTTCGAACCCCTCGAGCTGTGCCAAAAAGGCCTGATTTTGTCTTTGGTACCAGTTGCTTAGTAGACGCTCATAGACTGTCATGCGGGACTTTAGCGTCTCGTCATCCAGCACCGACTCCTGCTTGCTGAGGTGAATGAGTGCTGGCGATTGGATGCCGTGGTTGGCAACGTAAAGCCAGGAGCCGTCTCTGAGGCCCCAGTGGCCAGGCTGGTTGCCGTCATGGAAGTAGACGATGCGTTGCTTAAATTGGGCGGATAACAGGTTCTGGCCGGGTAGTGGTGGAATCACGGGCAGGCGCCCGAAAGACAACAGAGTCGGCATGAGATCAGCGTGAGTAATTACCCGCCGGCTGCGCAGTGGCTGCGGACTGTAGCTGGCATACAGCATCAGCCATCCGCGCACGGCATCGTTATGCAGCTGATTGCGTGCTAGCGGGTGATCTCCGGTAACCAGGATGATGGTGTCCCGCTCCCGTCGCTTGAGCGCCGTGACCAGTTTGCCAATCTGGGCATCGATGAACCTTAATGCGCGCAGGTAGCGCTGCTTTTCGCTAACGCCTGGATTGTCGTTGACTGTCAAGTCCTGTGGCAGGCTGTACGGATGGTGCGGGGCGTTGCTGAGGTAGTGGAGAAAAACCGGTTCTTGCTGCGCAGCCTGATCGAGCCAGTTGATGGCGCTGTCGATAAAGTGGCGGTCGTCGCCCCCCCAGCTGTTGAGACGCAGGATGTCTTGGCTGCTGGGCGATAATTGACTGAAGTCGTAACGAGTTTGATAACCAGCCTGATCAAAGAAGTGATCCATATGGCGAAACCGCAGGTCCGCTGCGCTGAAAAGGCCGGTACGATAGCCCTGCTGTCGCAGCTGCTGCGCCAGGAACGGGCCCTGATAGCGGTAGGTGGTGAGTTCCTGCGGTTGGTTGTAGGTGGGCTGATGGCCGCCGGTGACCATGGCCATATTCTGGTGTTCGCTGCTGCTGACCGTTACATAAAGCTGGTCGAACAGCAAAGCGCGTTTGCCCAGCGCTGCGAGTTGCGGGGTAAGTTCGGCTGACAGCTCTCCATCTGCGCTCAATAGCTCGCTGGCACCGACAGACTCCAGCGTGATCAGAACCAGGTCAGGTGCTTCAGGGCGCAGAGACGCTGCATCGAGAATGGCTTGCAGTTCATCAGTTGAGTGGTCTGCGGCGGGGTTGCCAAAACGTAGGGAGTACAGCTCAAGGTCGTAATCGACCTCTTCTGTCAGGAGAGTGCGTTGCTGTTCCTGAAGTGCCCAATAGACGAGCAGGCTCGGGTATTTGGTGCCGTGGGCCACCAGCATCACGGCAACCAGTATGACTACGCAGGTCACCGCCATCAAAGGGGAGCCCGGGGGGCGGGACGGAAACAGCCGATTCAGTAGAGGTGCTGCGGGGGGCGTTATCAGAAGGGATATGAGCAGAGAGAACAGAATCGCCAGCGCGGTAGTGAATGACAGATAGTCGCTTAGGGAGCTGGCCAGAAATGGCAGATTTTTAAGGTCAGCCAGCCGTGCCCAGGGCAGGTGATGGTGAAAAAAACTGATTGCGACCAGGTCTGCGCAAAATAGCATGCCCAGAACCAGCATCAGCGCCGGTGCCACCCAGCGAGTGACGGGGATGCGGGCAACCATTGCAACCATGCCACCCCAGAGCAGCAGGGCGGTCAGGTTGGCCAGCGCAATAGCCAGGCCGTCGGACTGCGCCGCCGGATTGGCGCTGCTAGCGACCTGTTCCAGTTGCACTGCGCCGAGCGCGGAAAGGAGGGCGTATCCGCCGGAGGCGGTGATAGCCACCCAGAGCCAATGCCGGGGATGGTTGCATTCGGCGCAGCTAGTCACGGAGCGGCCTGCGGTTGAGTCGGGTCGCTAGCGGGCACACACCGGGGGTGGGCAAGGTACGGATCAGACCACGCCCTTATGCAACGCAACGGATACAAAGGGAATGCCAAAGAAAGTAAAGAACGCGATTACAAAGGTTGCGATGACCAACCAGGCGTTGGTCGCGGGAGAGGTCTTGAACTGTGACCTTACATGCAGGGTCAACCCGATTGACAGCCAGGTGATCAGTGACCAGACCTCCAATGGATCCCAAGACCAGTAGTGTCCCCAGGCATCGTTGGCCCAGATAGCGCCGGCGACGATACCCAAGGTGTCAAAAATCAGGGCCAACGCCATGCAGCGGTGAATGGCATCGTCGAGGGTGGCGTTCGGCGGTAGACGGGCGAAGCGCTTCTCGCCCCAGTGGGTGCGGCGCAACAGCACGATACCGCCGATCCCCAGCGCTACAAAGGCAGCCCCAAGGAACAGTTTGATGAAACCTATATGAACAAACAGCCAGATGGTGTGATAGGTCGGCGGGAGCGACGAATCGGTCATGGGTACCATCAGCATCCAGGCCATGACGATCAACACTATCGGTAGTAGCAGCGCAGCGAAAATCCGTACACGTGGCAGTAACCAGTATCCAAGCACGACTGCGGCCATCAGCCCCCAGATGTTGGCGGAGAGCATCTCGAACATGTTGATAAACGGAAGATGACCGATTCGCTCCCAGCGCAGCCCGATGGCAATGCTGTGCGCCAGCCAGGATGCTGCCATCAAGGCCAGTAGCGTGCGCTCGGTTCGTTTTTGCAGCACGGCGGTAAAAATTGCGATCACCGTTGCCAAGGTATAGCCCACTAAAGAGGCCCAAAAAGCGATCAGTTCCAGTTGCAACAGATTCATGGTTTAAACAGTCCCGGAGTGCGGTCGGAATGGCGAATTTCAAACTCCATACTGCCATCGGATTGTTGGGTGTCCCATTTGGGCATCATGGTCGCGGTACCGAGACCATCTCTTCGAATCTGGCTGGGCTCCAATCCCGGTGGAACGCCTTGGGTTGGTCCCCAGGGGCCTTTGCCAAGCTTGGCCTCCCACTCCCATAGCGCCGAGCGGGCTTGGGCTACGTGGATCTGGTTGGGATCTGGCTCATCGACCAGATGTAAAAAACTGCGCATGCCACTCATCGCGGCTTGCAGATCCCCTAAACCTTCGTAAGCGATGGCAGCACCGAAGTAAGCGTTGGCCTGTCCCGGGTTAAGGTCGATGGCGTCGAGAAAAAAGTCCAGCGCCATGCTTGGGTCGCCGGTCCTCAGCAGGGCAAATCCCATGTTGACATAGGCTTCCGGCCGGCGGGGATCGAGCTCAATCACCCGGTGCAGGGCAACCTTGGCCTCCTCGAAACGCTCTGCATGCAACATGGCGAGGGCCTGATTGAAGCGCAGCGCTACCTCAGCTTGCTTGGCTTCTCGCTGGTGCTGCAGGGGTTCCTCGCGCGGATCGGCGGTCGGTAGGAACGGTTGCACAGGCTGCACCAGATTGCGGTTAAATTCACCATCCGGTACGACATCGCGCGGGCTGTGAGGTGACTCGGATACACTGCGGGAGTCGCTCAAAGGCTGGGCGACTTGCGGCGAGGTAAAGTTATCCATCAGTCGTCCTGCAACCGCAACCACCAGCATAACGCCGATCAGTGCGGGGATGCGGTAGTCGCGGCGCCGGCGCGCTGCTGGGGCGGGGCTATGGTCGCTCATGTCAAGGTACCACTATTTCCGCTGTGCCTTGCTCCAGGTGGGCCATCACCTGATCCGTGTCGATAGCAAAACGGGCACCAAAGCACACAAAGCTGTAGTCCGGGTGATGACGGGCGCGGGAAAAGACGTTCAGGCCATCAGCATTGGAGGCCCAGCGGCCGCCCTTCAGCACTTTGGATGGGTCCTCGTCATCCACCGTCGGATAGCCCTCTTTGTCGGAGACCGGGTTGCGGTCGCCATCCTTGAGCGCCAGATCGTGGGGCAGGTTGAACCAATCTTGCACATACTCGTAGACGTTCCCGGCCATATTGTAGGCGCCGTAAGGCGACTGTCCCTTTTGGTAAGCGGTGACAGGGACTGAGTTACAGCCGGAGCTGGTGCCGAAACCGGCGAAGGTGTCGTCCGGGAAGGTGTTCCCCCAGGGGTACATGCGTTTGTCAGTGCCACGTGCCGCTTTGACCCATTCGGTCTCCGTGGGCAGACGGAAGCCCATCCAGTCTGCGAATTCGGTAGCCAGATTCCAGCTCAGGTGAGTAACAGGCAGGTCGCGTTGCTCGTCAACCAGAACATATTCGCCATCGGGACTGCGCCGGACGCCACAGCCCTCAGTTTCACCTTTGATGTACTGATCTCTGTGGGTAACCGCATCTTGCTGCATAAAATTACGGAAATGACGTGCGCGCGCTTCGTACTTGGCGATGTAGTAGCTGTCTTGCCAGATCTTAACCTCTTTGTACCAATGGTCTTTGCCATCTTTAGGGTCCAGCTCCGGCGGCAGGGAGCCGAGTTCGGTGGCATACCAGAACCAGCCTTCCGGCACGTACACAAACTCAACACCGTTGATGATCACCTCACGGGGAGGGACTGGGGTGTCGGCGACAGCGGGCAGGCCTTGCACCATAAGCAAGGCCGCAGCGGCGTGTACGAGTTGTTTCACGGTGGTCATGATTCTTTCTCCGTGCGTACCAGACGCAGCCCAAAGGTGGGTAGCTCCTCTCGGGAGGGGGCGTAACTACGCCGTTGGCACCCCATCTGGTCGTAATTAGTGCGGTAACTGCCGCCGCGAAGTGAGTGCGGTTCGTCGGGCGCAGTGGGGGCGTAGCTGATATGGCCTACTTCACGATAGGGGCGGTAGGGGGAGGCTGTCCATTCCCATACGTTGCCTAACATATCATGAAGGCCGTAGCCATTGGGTTGCAGCATGCCGCTGGTTTGCGGCCCATCCTGCTCATAGCGTGCCACTTGGTGCAAAGGCACCCCCTCTGCCGGGTGTTGGCTGCCGCCGAGGCAGGCATACTCCCACTCAGCTTCGGTTGGCAGGCGAAAATGATACGGCCCCTGATGGCGCTTGTTCAGATGCTTGGTAAACTCCTCTGCCATCACCCAGCTGACCCCGCGCACGGGCTGCTCTGGGCTGCTGTTCCCCGGGGGAAGCGGCATTAGCGTTTGCCATTGTTCAACCGATACTTCATAGGTGGCGATCCAAAAACTCTCAAGGCAAACATTGTGGCGTGGAATGGCATCTTCGCCGATGGCCAGGTTGTAGCCCAGGCGGCCGATAATCGAGAGATTCTTGGGGGGCACAGCGGCGTCAATGCCCATTTCAAAGCAGCCCTTGGGAACGGCGGTAAAAAGGATGCCGGTCGAAGGCTCGCTCCAGTGTGCAAGCGGGGCTGCAAGTGAGTGACTGGCTAGCGCCGCCATCAGCAGCAGCGACAAGTCAGGACGCAAGCGAGGCATGGTGCAGTTCTTTGCCTTGACGAAGGGGACGGAAAAGAATCCGCCCGTAGAGCCATAGCAGCGACAAGATGCCAGTGGCGACGGTGGCGATAATCCACGGAGTCATTGGTTCGTAGACGATCTGGTAGCCCATCCAGGTGTTGAGGTGGTGGTAAGTGAGGGTGGCTCCACCCAGTTGCAGCGATTCTCCGGGGCGGATCCGGATGCGCTGGTCGTCGGTGCGGACGATCAACGAGTGAGCCAGTGTGCGGGTGTCGATCTGGCCGCCGAGCAGAGCCGGTGCCGGCGCGTTCTCGTCGCGTTCCAGCATAAACCACAACTCTTGGCTGTTGGGAGCCGTCCAGGCCGCCGCATGGGCAAAGCCGGTGCCTTCGCGGTTGCCCAGTTGGATGGTGCCCAACACCGCAGGCTGGGCATCGGTTTGCCACGAAAAGACCGGCGAGTAGCCCGAGAAGCCGGTGGCGAAGATACGGTAGCCATCGACGATAACCGGGCGGTCGTTGCCGATTACGCTGACCTGTGGCCGCCCATCAGCGTTCCACCAGCGCACGCGATTATAAGTGCGGTTGTCGTTCTCGCCTTGCTTCAGAGCATCGGTGAAGCCTTCGTTGCGGAAGCGCAAATTGCGGTAATCACGGGGGTGCAGCGGGCCACTGTTTTCGACCTGCAACTCGCCCTCAAAGGCGGTGTTCTCCGAGAGGATAAAGCCCCCTTTGAAATAGACTAGCCGTGCGGCCAAAAACAGAGCCACCAGTGCCAGCAGGGCCAGGTGAAAAACCAGTAGTGGCAGGTCCGCGCGAAAGCGCGGCAGGGTGACGATGGCTGCCAGCAGGTTCAGGATCAGCAGGGTAAACGGCAGCAGCATCGCGGTGGTCGCCAGTACGCCGTACTGAGCCACGGCCAAGGCACCGATCGCCGAGGTGACAAAAAACAGCGCCGTCAGCCTGGGGGACGCCAGTCGTTGCAACCCGATTGAGATCCGATAAGCCATCACGCTGCACCTCAGTTGATCGGACCAGAGCCGACGTTACAGGCTGCTTCCATCCAGTCACGACCGCTGTAGGAGAGGGTTGAGCCGCAGTTGGATTCGCGCCAGTCACCACTGCGCTTCCAGGTACGAATGCGTAACAGAGCGTTGTTATAGTAGGGCTCGCGAGCCAGCTTCTCATGCCCGTTGGAACCGACCGTGGTGCAGTTATTGGTTCGCCCGCCTTCCGGGCCGACGCACTCCAGGTTGGCAAGAAACGCCTTGTTACGCCAACCGTGAGGGATGGCTACGTGGCACCACATGCAAGGTCGGGTGCGTTTTTCCGAAAAGTTATGGCTGGCGTCGGTATCGCCTGAGAATCCGCTGGTGGATTTGGGGTCGTGACAGCGCCCGCACAGGGTGCCGGCGCTGTTATTGTTGTCGCTGGCAGCATTCGGCGTGACGCCAAGATCCCAGTCCCCCTTGAGAATAAACGGTCGGTTGGAGCCGTGGGGGCCCTGCACCTGTGAGCTGTTGGGGCCGCTGCCCTGCGACCAGGAGACCTCGGAACCGTGGCAGTCGGAGCAGTACATGGTCTGGGTGCCAACGTTGTTGGTGAACGGCGGTCGAATATTGGCGAACCCGGTGTTGCCCCGCTCTGCCGGGGTGCGCCCGGTGGGCCAGACAACCGGGTGCCAGGAGCGGTGGTTGACGGCACTCGGGTTGATACCGCTGCCGTTGACCTCGCCTTGATCTTTGTTGCTGGTCGCGGGTGTGGTTGCCTTGACTGACAGGAACTCGGCAGCCACGTTGGTGTAGTAGGTCAGTCCATTGGTGCCGGAGTTGGTGGAGCCCCCCTGGTTGCCTGAACCAAGCTGGATGTCGGTCTGGAAGGTGGTGTTGTTACGCATGTCCTGACTGTAGGCCGAATGACACTTGAAGCAGAGTTGGTACTCGCGGGTCAGGTTGTTGTTGGTGTCAGCCTGGGCCACCGTGCGCGTGCCCGGGTCGCCTGAGCGGACTTCAAAGTCGAACTCGTCCATGTCCTGTGGCCAGGTGGAGGTCAGGGCCTGGCCGAGGAAGGTGTCGGAGGGTTCTACGCCCCAGACGCCGCGCAGTACACCTGAGGCCACATTACCTTCACGACCATCATTGGCGCCATCGCTGCTTTGTGACAGACCAGCAATGTGGGTACGCAGATTGGAAGCGGTCTGTCCATCGTCTACGCCATCCTTGTTAAAGCGGCTATTGCGCTGCATGCGGTGCGGGTTGTGGCAGTCGGTGCACTCAGCGTGACGGTTCAACAGCATTCCTTTGCCGAGATTCTGGCCGGTCTCAGAGAAGTCGGCGTCTCTGACGTCGTGTACCTCTTCGTTGGTGCCGCCGGATTTGCCGTTGCGCTGGTCACTGGTCACGATCGGCATATGGTAGGTCCGGCTTTCGAATTCATACCTGATGTTCGGGATACCTCCATCAAAGCCGGTACCGATGCCGCTGCCCCCAGTACCGCCAAAGGTCACACTGAGAGTGCTGGGATTGGAGTGACACTGGTAACAGGTCTCCTCCAATGCCGCTTTGCCACCGGATTTGGCACCGTCGTTGTTGGTACTACCATCGGTGCCTTCACGCAGCAAACGGCGCGAACCAGAAACCGAGTGGGTATCATGGCAATTGAGGCAGGACGCCTGCCAAACCTTGATGCCGCGCGGAAACTGACGCAAATCCGCCGCCTCGTTGGTATAGACCTCGTCGGCAACGGTGTCATCTGCATGCACCGAGGTGGACCAGACCTGATTGTCCAGCTCGCGGTTGTGGCAGGCGAGGCAGACGATATCGCCACTCTGGGCGTTGCCGGTGCTCGGATCAAACACCCCCTGCTGGAAGTTGATCCCCGAGGGGACCGACATCTGAAAACGCGGGCCGCGCAGGAACTTGCTGTTGCTCTCTGAGAGGTTGGCGGTACCAGTAGGGTCATCGATCCCCTTGACGTGCGGGTCGTGGCAGGTGGTGCACTGCATGTTGTCGCCGGTCAGCGGGTAGATCGGCCGCACGCCCGCTGATCGGGTGCCGATATGGCTCTCGCTGTCGGGATCGCGCAGCTCGCCATCGGCTTCCGCCAGTTCGGTGGTGTAGGGGAACGAGATCGGGTGGTCGTTGCTGAGGTCTACGCCGAGGTTACGGGTGAACCCGCTGAGGCTATCGACGCTGGGTGATCCGGTATCCGTGTCGACGTTGGGGACATCGGCCATGGTGCCCACGGTGGTGTTCGGTGTGGGGCCGCTGTCATGGCGCATGCGGATGCGCACATCGTAGGTGCCGGAGGCGGATGTGTCCGAATAGGTCTGCCCTTTGCCGCTGCCCGGCGCATTGCCGATGGCGCCAATGGCGAGGGTGCCATCGTGACAGGAGAGACACAGCTTGCTCTGCTCGGTGGGCTGGGTAATGCCGGGTACCGCCCCGGAGCCGGCGTTCAACGAACTTGATTCGTAGACGTCGTAGTTGGTTTCAGCGCTGTCGGAGCGGTTCCATAGCGGCTGGCCCGGACTAGTACTAGCGCCATGCGGGGTATGGCAGAACACGCATACCTCTTCGGTGCCGCCATTGCTTTCGGTGCGGGAACGCACATCCTGACCGCCGCTGTTACTGAGGTTGTGCTTGGTGCTGCGGATATCGCTGGCGCGGCGCTCGGCTGCACCCAGTGGCAGGCTGGCCAGATAGGCGACCGCCAGCAGCCCCGCGAGGGCAGCAGACAGAGTGGAAAAGGAGCCTGTTCTGTTCATCAAACGCATGTACCGTGCAGCAGCTAGTCAGCTCGAATCATCCCGCCATTGTCGCAGTGGTTACGCGCTGTCCGCATGACCTGCGTCAATGTCAGGGGGTGATTTTCGGGCGTCGTCCTTGAATCCGGCATTCTATCGATAAAATCCATTTGATACGAGTGGATCGGGTTCTGTATAAATGTCACCTTGACCGCGTTAACTGTATGGTGATGGACGATCAACTGACCGCTCAATCGGTGGTCGGTTCCGTCGAGGGGGGTGGAAAGTGTTTCGGCTTTGGGTTGTGCTGGGGGTGTTGTCGATCTTGGCCGGTTGCTCCGCGAGTCAACATGTATCGGAGGATGGTGCGCCGCTTTATGAACAGCGCTTTGTGATTGGCAGTCACCAGATCCCGCTGCCGGAAGGGCAGTGGCGCCTGGTGGCGCACAACGTGTATCAGAACCGCAATGGTGAGGCCTACGCTGACGTGCAGTTGGTTCAGATAGACGAAGGGGAGCGGGTGCTGACGCGTGGCGTTCTGATCAGTGCCAACCTCGAGTCGGCCGCTCGGACCGAGGAGCCCAAGGCCGCATTCTGCGAGCGTGACGTGGTTTACCACAAGCAAGTGGTCCGCAACGAGGTAGGGCGTGATCAGGATTGTTGGGTCACCAGTTATTTCCGCGCGGCAGTAGGGCGGGATACGGATAAGGTGTCGGCGCAAACTCTGTCCTATCTGCATCGTAACCGTATTCAGGTGCCCAACTTCGCGGTATATACGGCATACCGGTTGATGTCCGACACCGATAACCTGACCGTTCAGTATTACTTCAATCCGGAGTACGGCACCCGCATCGCGCCGGCGCCGCGGGTGGGCTGGGCGCAGTCGCCCTGGCATCGTGATAACCTCCATCGTGATCCGCTCAAGCAGGCCTACGTCGAGCAGGTAAAGATGTGGAGCGGGGAGTGGTATGAGCAGGTGAAGCTGGGCTTTGCCATGAACTAAGTGGAGCTTCCGGGCTGTCCGGGCGCAGAATGTGCGGCCGGGGTTGGGTTTGTGCGCGGCGCCAGCGGGGCCCGCAAGTCTGAAGGATGTACAGCGCGGTAATTAATCGGGCTGATAACAAAGGGATTTTAGCTTGGGCTTGCAGCATCATATCGGCTACAAAATTCTCGCCGGCGTCGTGGTTTGCGTGTTGTTGGCGATGACAGCGCTGGCGGTGATCGCTACGCAGCAGCAGCAGCGTAGCGTGCTGGAACAGCATGAGCGCACCATTCATAGTTTGACCGAGTCTACCGCCCAGAGCGTTAAGACCATCATGCTGGCGGGTTATGCTGATATTGCCCAGTCGCTGGCTGATAACCTCAAATCCTTGCCCAGTGTGGTGGACTTTCGCATCGTTCATCGCGACGGTTACGAGGCCTTCCGCAAGAACAACACCATCGATGAAGTCAACCGGCGTATCGGTGATGAGGAGTTTTTCCCTCGCGATCAAGAGCAGCATGTTCCCTTGCTCAACCCTGACGAAGGCCCGCTGCGGCGACTGCTGGATCAGCTGGACGCGGTGCATTACTACGAAACCAGCGCCAGCGGCGAAGAGCTGCTGACCTTTCTGGCACCGATTCCCAATCAGAAGGATTGTCACCGCTGTCACGGGTCGGATCACGAGGTGCGCGGCGTGGTTAAGCTGTCTACGTCGCTGGAGCCGGTGTATGCCGAGGTCCGGCAAAGCTGGGTCGCATTGCTGGTCGCCATCGGTCTGGTGACCCTGCTGGTGACGTTGGCTATCGGCCTGCTGGTAAGACGTATCTCAATGCCGATTCTGGCCGTCGCTGACGAGATGCACGAGATCGCCAGCGGGCGCGGCGATCTGACGGCCAAGCTGCCGGTGCGCACCCAGGATGAAGTGGGCCGGTTGTCGGCCGGATTCAATGATTTTGTCGGTCAGATCAATCACACCGTGGCCGAGGTGGCGCAATCAACGGTGAGCCTGCGCGCGGTGGCGCAGCAGGTGGATGAGATCTCTTCCCAGACCCGCGGCGCGGTTGAAGCGCAGGAACAGGCGACGGACCGGGTGCGTGAGGCGGTGCAGGGCATCGCGGTAACCATCGAGTCGGTCAGTACCAACACCGACGAAGCACGGGTGCAGTCGGCGGAGGTCGATCAACTGGCGACCCATGGCCGCAGCGAGGTCGATAAGACCGCCAGTGAACTGCGCAGCCTTATGGAACGTATTCAGGGTGCAGAGGCTTCGTTGACCACGCTGACCGCGGGGGTCGAAGAGATTGCCACGGTGGTAAATTTGATCGAGAGCATAGCGGATCAAACTAATCTGCTGGCATTGAATGCAAGTATTGAAGCGGCGCGAGCAGGTGAGTATGGTCGAGGTTTCGCGGTGGTGGCCGATGAGGTGAGAAATCTGGCGCATCGGACGCGGGAGTCGACCGGTGATATTCGCGGATTTGTCGAACGGTTGCAGCAGGGCAGTGGCGGCGTTCAGGCGATGATTCACGCCAGCTTGAAGCAGGCGGACGTAAGCCTTGAACAGGCTGACCGGTCCGGTGCGTTACTGGCGCAGATCACCGAGGCGGCGCACCGCATCGTTGAGATCAATACCGCGATCGCCGGTGCCATGAGCGAGAATGCGGCCGCGATCGAACGTATCGACGAGTCGGTCAGCGGCATCGCAGAGCAGTCCCACCGGACGACGGAGCATGCCGGCGCGGCGTCGCGTCAGAGCAGTGAATTGGCGGAACAGGTCGAGCGACTGGAACGGTTGGTCGGTCGGTTTCATCTGTAAGCGATTATCGCTGGCCGGGCCAGTGAAGGATTACGACATTAACCGAGGAGTATCGGAATGAAAAAAATGGTTACGGGTTTGGTAGGTGCGTTGGCGCTGGGTGCGGTAGCAGCGGCTTCAGCAGCGGACTACGTAGAGAACTACCAGGAGATCGTCAAGCAAGCGGACTGGAAAGCGATGGAGACAGTGACCATCCAAATGGACGAGTTCAGCTACGATGGCAAGCTGACGTTCGAAAGCGGCAAGGCGTACAAGATCGAGCTGAAAAACGTGGGTGAGAAGAAGCACTACTTCACCGCACCGGAGTTCTTCAAGAAGATTGCTACCCGCAAGGCACAGGTTAATGACCAGGCTGAAATCAAGGCAGACTACTTTACTGCCATTGAGGTTCTGCCCGGCGGCCAGTTGGATCTGTACTTTGTCGCCCATGAAAAAGGTGAATTCCCGGTCTACTGCACCATCGACGATCACCGCGATGAGGGCATGGAAGAGATCATTACCGTTAAGTAACGGATAGGCCTATGAAACTGCCGAAACATGCGCGCTATGGCGTGATGGTGGCGGCACTGGGGTTGGCCAGCTCGGCAGTTGCCGAGATGGCCGCACCACGTGATCTGGTGGTCCAGAAGATGACCACTGCGCCAGTAATCGATGGTAACCTGTCGGAATGGGGCTCCGCGTGGGAGTTGATCCCGGTCGATGAAGCCATTGAGGGTGACAATAAAAACCGCCTTGGTAAGGTCGATGTGGAGCTTCAGGTTGCCGTTGCCGGTGACGAGATCTTTGTTGCTGCGCGCTGGCCTGATAAGTCCGAGAGCCGCGCCTACAAACCCTGGAGCTGGAAGAAAGCGCGCAAACGCTACAGCCGGGGTAAAGACCGTGACGATATGTTTGCGCTGCGGTTCGACATGGGTGGCGATTTTCGCACCTGCATGATCGAAAAAGCCAACTATGACGTCGATGTATGGTTGTGGTCGGCAGGACGCAGTGATCAGGTCAACTATGCCACTGACGGTTGGCACCGGATCAGCTTTGAGCTGCAGATGGACGCAGCTGAGTATGAGATGGACGATGGTACGGTCATCTACATCAAGAAGCAGTCCGATGAGGGCCAGGCCGGCTTCGAGAACAACAAGCCCAAACGCAAGGAGTTCGAGGGCGATGAGCTCCCCGGTGTTGAACTGGTGGGCGAGCCGCGTGGCAGCATCGGAGATGTGGCCGCCAAAGGGGTGTGGAAGGATGGCTACTGGCATCTGGAGATGAAACGTAAGCTGGACACCGGTCACTCTGACGATGTCAGCTTGGCAGGCATCGATTCCATCCGCTCTCAGATCGGCGTGTTCGATCAGGGCTTTGCCGAACACAAAAGCGTGTCCGGCGAGTTGCGACTGGATTTTACCCAGGCGCGTTAATCCCCCTCTCTTGCTCAGCACAAATTTTTCTGGCGCGACCCGGTGTCGCGCTGGATCCTGTTGTAACCGCCTCGCTTTTTAGCCTTATGTCATGCTGCTGATCTGCTACGATTGATGGGTTTTAGGGCGCGATTTGGCACAAATTTCCCCTCCGGGTGTGCAATATTCCGCAAACCTGTGCAAAATATCGCACTTCTCTATTTACCCTGCTAACTCAAGCGAGAGATAAAAACGATGAAAAAACTGCTTGTTGCTGTTGCAATGCTGGTGGGTGCCAACATGGCGTCCGCGTCTGATATCAGCCTGTGGGAGAAGTCCACGCTCAATGAAATCCTGACCCGTGGCGAACTGCAAGTCTGCCTGGAAGCAGGCTACATGCCGTTCGAAATGCGCAACAAAAAGGGCCGCATCGTTGGTTTTGACGTCGATGTTGCCAAGGAGATGGCCAAGGCCATGGGCGTGAAGCTGGACCTGCGTAACACCGCTTGGGACGGCATCATTCCGGCGTTGTTGACCGCCAAGTGCGACATCATCATGTCGGGCATGACGGTCACCGCAGAGCGTAACCTGAAGGTTAACTTTGCTGATCCCTATATTGTCGTTGGCCAGACCATTCTGCTGCGCCCGGGCCTTGAAGGCAAAGTGAGCAGCTACAAGGATCTGAACGATCCCCAGTACAAGGTGACCGCCAAGCTGGGTACCACCTCTGACTTTGCCACCAAGAAGTATCTGGGTAAGGCCACTATCAACCTGTTCGAAACCGAGTCCGAAGGCGCGCTGGAAGTGATCAACGGCAACGCCGATGCGTTCGTTTACGACCTGCCGTTCAACGCCATCTACTCCTCCCAGAACAAGGGCAAGGTGGTGCACCTGGACCAGTCGTTTACCTATGAGCCGCTGGGCTGGGCGATTCGTAAGGGCGATCCGGACTTCCTCAACTTCCTCAACAACTTCCTGGCCCAGATCAAGGGTGATGGTACCTACGACAAGTACTACCAGAAGTGGTTTGGTAGCGACGACTGGATCGGCGACGTTCAGTAACTAGCCGCGTTAACTGTGGGGAACCTTTTGGCCGATGCAAAAGCAATATAACCCGCTTTTATGGAACGCCATTTTTGCCGTGATCCTGCTCGGTCTGGGTTACGGCATCTATGCGGCCAGTAAAAGCATCGACTATACCTGGCGCTGGGAAAGGATCCCCCAGTATCTGATCAGTACCGATCCGACGGAGATCCGTTCGCCGTTTGACGGCACCGTGGTGGTCGAGCAGGGCGGTAAGCGTGTCCTGGTTGACCCCGACAGCGGTGATGAGCCCTTTGTGGTGGAAAAGTTCGACCTGTTGCTGGCGGATGATGGCGACATCGTATTCGAAGGCGACGCGGTTGCCGGTATCGAAGAGTGGCGTCTGGGGCCGATCGGCTGGGGTCTGCTGACGACCCTCAAGTTGTCGGTGGTGTCGCTGGTGTTCGCGATGGTGATTGGCCTGTTTACCGGACTGGCGCGGATCTCGGATAACCCGGCATTGCGTAATCTGGCGATTACTTACATCGAACTGATCCGCGGCACGCCGCTGCTGGTACAGATCTTTATCTTCTACTTCTTTATCGGCACGGTGCTGGATCTTGATCGCTTCACCGCCGGGGTGGCAGCGCTGGCGGTCTTTACCGGCGCCTATATTGCGGAAATTGTGCGCTCGGGGATTCAGTCGATTCCGCCGGGGCAGATGGAAGCGGCGCGCAGTCTGGGGATGAATTACGTTCAGGCGATGACCAACGTTATCCTGCCGCAGGCGTTCAAGCGCACCCTGCCGCCGATGGCGGGCCAGTTCATCAACCTGATCAAGGACTCGTCGCTGGTGTCGGTCATTGCGATTACCGACCTGACCAAGGCCGGGCGCGAGGTGGTGAGTTCCACCTTTGCGCCGTTTGAGGTCTGGTTCACCGTCGCCCTGTTGTACCTGGTGTTGACCGGGGCCCTGTCCTGGGCGGTACAGCGTTTGGAAAAGAGGTTGGCTGCCAGTGACTGAACATTTCGACCCCAGTATTATCGTCGCCCGCGACGTCGACAAGATCTATCCCAATGGCTGCCATGCGCTCAAGCGGGTGTCGCTGGAGATCAATCGTGGTGAGGTGGTGGTTATTATCGGGCCCAGCGGCTCCGGTAAATCCACCTTTTTGCGCACCCTGAACCAGTTGGAAACCATCTCCGACGGTGATATTCGCATCGACGGCATCAGCTTGACCGACAAACGTACCGACATCAACAAGGTGCGTGAAGAGGTGGGCATGGTGTTTCAGTCGTTCAATCTTTTTCCGCACAAAACAGCGCTGCAGAACGTGATGTTGGCACCGATGAAGGTACTGAAAAAATCACGCGAGCAAGCTGAAAAGAAAGGCCGCGAGTTGCTGTATAAAGTGGGTCTGTCTGAGCGGATGCACAGCTACCCCTCGCAACTCTCCGGTGGTCAGCAACAGCGGGTGGCAATCGCCCGGGCGCTGGCGATGATGCCCAAGATCATGCTGTTTGACGAGCCCACCAGTGCGCTCGATCCGGAAATGGTTGGTGAAGTGCTCGACGTCATGAAGAGTCTGGCATCCGACGGTATGACCATGGTGGTGGTGACCCACGAGATGGGCTTTGCCCGTGAAGTGGCTGATCGTGTGGTGTTTATGGAAGAGGGCGAGCTGGTGTTTGAAGAACGCCCAGAGCGGTTCTTCGAATCCACCAGCAACGAACGTCTGCAGCGGTTTTTGGGTCAGGTTCTGTAATCAGACCCCTTGTTAGTGCAAGCCGGCCTTGGGCCGGCTTTTTTATGGTCGTTGCGTGGAGCGGAGAGCGGGTTGGTTCGCTGCGCGCGTGTGGTAACCACGCTGTGCGAACACCGAAACCCGAACCGCAGTAACCCGCCTGTCTGATACTGGATGCGGTCAGAACCCGCACATGGCGCCGCCACCGCAGCAGCCGCCACCGCTGGCGCATGGCGGTGCCTCGGGGTTTTTCAGTGACGAACTTTTAACCACCTGGCCACCGGTAGCGAGCTTTTCCACCGGCGTATCAGCCGCGGTGGCTCCCGGCTCAATTCCGGCCAGCGCGCACAGTTCCGCCCAGGTACTGATCGATTCGCTGATGCGGTGACGCACCTCAAACACATCGCCGGTGGCGGTGCAGCGGTAATCGTAAGTTGGCATGGACAAGGCCTCTTCAGGGTTGCGGTAACGGCGCTATTCTACTGCATCTGCCGGCCGGACGGGATACTCCCGCGACCAACGACGTATCCGCTCTAGTTCATTATCATCGACGCCCAGTCCCAGCAGGAACTGCCGGTGCCCGTCCGGTTCGCGTCGTTCGAACGCGGCGTGCCAGCGCCACATGCCATCGTCGTCCATGCCGCTGGCGCGCATCAATGCGCTCCAGGCGTTTTTATCCATGGCTCCCGCCGGGCGTTCGCGACACCCCTGCAGCAACTCCACTATCTGCTGCTGTTGCCGGCGCGCCTGGGCGATCTCGGTTCCCAACTGGTCGAACCGTTGGCGCAGGGCCGCTTCTACACCGCTGCCGCTATCGTCCAGCAACGGTGCGATCTGTGTCAGCGACAGACCCAGAGAACGCAGTTCGCGAATGCGTAACAGGCGCAACCGGTCCGCCTCGCTATAGCGGCGGTAGTTCGCCTGGGAACGCGCTGGCGGCCGCAGCAGGCCCTGTCGCTCGTAGTGCAGCAGTGTCGTGCGCGAGATGCCGCAGGCACGGGCCAGTTCACCCACGCGATAGTCAGCCATCGGTCTGCTCCGCGCAGGTTCGGCGCAGGGCCTGTACCTCGTTGTTGTTCAGTCCCAGCCAGCTCAGAAAGCGGCCGTGATCCTGCGGATGATGGCGCTCAAACAGCTGATGCCAGCGCCGCATCTCTGCCTCGCTAAGACCCAGTTCGGTAAACAGAGCACTCCACTGCTTTTTTCCGAAGTCATTGTTCATCGTCGTTTTACTCCCGTTATAGGTGTTGGAGGTGATCATCCTGAGCCTGTCTATGGTAGACAGGTCAAGCGGCGGCGGCAGACTGGCCAAGCCGACTCACGCTGGCTATGATGCGCCATACCCGTTTGCAAGGAGACGCTTATGAGTTGCCTGTTCTGCAAGATCGTCGACAAGGAGATTCCTGCCGACATCGTCTACGAAGATGACGCCGTGCTCGCATTCCGCGACATCAACCCGCAGGCCCCGAACCACCTGCTGGTGATCCCCAAACAGCACATCGCCACCCTCAACGACCTCAGCGATGCGGATGCTGCCACCGTGGGGCTGCTGTCGGTAACGGCGGCCAAGCTGGCCCGCGAGCTCGGCTTTGCTGACAGTGGTTACCGCACGGTGATGAACTGCAACGAGCATGGCGGCCAGACGGTGTACCATATTCACCTTCATCTGCTGGGTGGCAAGGCGATGGGCTGGCCACCCTACAGCTCAACCCTGAAAACGGCCATTGGCTGATCTTCCGCACCGCCGGTGACCGCCGGCGGTGCGCTGCCCCGCGCGAACCTTGATCCTGCTCAAGCTCTGCTACGCTTAACGTTGCGCTGCAACATTCCCTTGTTATGATCCGCTCATCCGTACGCACCGGCGTACACCCGATTTACCGACCGTTACAGGTGTCATCATGGTTATCAACACGCCCCCGCCGGCCCACAACCAGCTGGAGTTTTTTATCGAGCAAGCCACCAAGACCCCGAGGATCCGCACCGCGGTGATCCACCCGGTGGACAAAAACAGTCTGCTGGGTGCGGTTGAGGCGGCGCATCACAACATTATCGAACCGGTGCTGGTCGGCCCCGCCGCCAAGATTCACGCCGCCGCCGATGAGGCGCAGCTGGATATCAGCGCGTTCGAAATTATCGATACCGCCCACAGTCATGAGTCCGCCGAAAAAGCGGTGGATCTGGCGCGTCTGTGCGAGGTCGACATCCTGATGAAAGGCGGAATCTCTACCGACGAGATGCTCTCTGCGGTGGTGCACAAAACCAAGGGAGTGCGCACCGAACGCCGCCTGAGCCATATGTTTATGCTCGACGTGCCCAACTATCACAAGCCGCTGATGATCACCGATGCCGCGATCAATATCGTGCCTGACCTCAGCGTCAAACGGGATATCGTCCAGAACGCTATCTACTTCGCCCATGCCATCGGCATCGCAGCCCCCAAAGTGGCTATTCTGGCGGCGGTGGAAAAAGTGAAGCCCAGCATGATGAGCACCATCGACGCCGCCGCACTGTGTAAAATGGCTGACCGTGGTCAGATTGAAGGGGGCATTCTCGATGGCCCGCTGGCGTTTGACAACGCCATCTCACTGGAAGCGGCGCAAGACAAACATATCAACTCGCCGGTGTCCGGTGATGCCGACATCCTGCTGGCCCCCGATCTGGAAGCGGCCAACATGATCGCCAAGCAGCTGATCTACCTTGCCGACGCCAAATCCGCCGGGGTGGTACTGGGCGCACGGGTGCCGATCGTACTGACCAGCCGGGCGGAAAAAACCCTGGGTCGGCTGGCGTCCTGCGCGCTGGCCGCGTTGCAAGTCGCCCACAATCCGAAGAAGGGTCTGTAATGAGCAGTATTCTCACCGTTAACGGCGGCTCCTCCAGCCTTAAGTGTGCCTTGTTTACCCTCAGCAACGGCGATGCCCGGCTGCGTTACAGCTTCAAGCTGGCCAATATCCTGGGTGAGGCGCGCGCCAAAATCAGTGATGCCAGCGGCCAACTGTTGGCCGAACTGACCCCGGACTTTGCGGCCATTCCGCGCGAAGGGCGTCATCAGGCTTGTCTGGATCTGGTATTCAGCTGGCTGCGGCAGCAGCCCGACGCGCCCGATATCAGTGGCATCAGCCACCGGGTGGTGCATGGCGGCGAGCAGTTCAGCGACCCCATCGTCATCAACGACGACTTGCTGGAGCAGCTGCGCGCTTTTGTGCCGCTGGCTCCGCTGCACCAGCCCTACAATCTCTGTCTGATCGAAGCCTGCCACAACCTGCTGCCGGAGGTGCCGCAAGTTGCCTGCTTTGACACCATGTTCCACGTCGGGCAGCCAAAAGAGGCACAGCAGTTTGCCCTGCCGCGCAAATACACCGATGAGGGCGTGCGCCGCTATGGCTTCCACGGGCTTTCCTACGAGTTTATCCAGCGCCAGCTGGATAAAGAGCACGCGGGCCAGTGTCGTACTATCGTTGCCCATCTGGGCGCCGGCGCCAGCATGTGTGCCATCAATCATGGCAAGAGTGTCACCTCGACCATGGGCTTTACTGCCGTTGAAGGTCTGCCCATGGGCAGCCGCACCGGTTCCATCGATCCCGGCGTGCTGCTCTACCTGATGCGCCACCACGGTATGGATGCCGACCAGTTGGAAACCCTGCTCTACAAGGAGAGTGGCTGGCTGGGCGTATCCGGTATCAGCAGTGACATGCAGGAGCTGCTGTCAAGCGACAAGCCGGAGGCCAAGGAAGCGGTGGACCTGTTCACCTACCGCGCTGCGCGCGAGATCGGCAGTCTGTCAGCCGCGTTGCAGGGGCTGGATCAGATCGTGTTTACCGGTGGTGTGGGTGAGAACAGCGCGGCGATTCGTGCCGCCATCTGCGCCCGCAGTGCCTGGCTGGGGGTTGAGATTGACGCCGAGGCCAATGCCGCCAACGCCGCCATTATCAGCACTCCGGGCAGTCGCATCAGGGTACGTGTGATCCCGACCGATGAAGAGGCGATGCTGGCCCTGCACGGCCGCGAAATGCTCGCCTAGTCCTGCTGCAAGGCGATAAAAAGCCCCGCCGGCTCTGCCCGCGGGGCTTTTTGGTATTGCTTTGCGGCCAATGAGTCAGCCTGCGTGTATTACACCGATCAACAGCAGCAGTCCGCTGATCTTTACCTCCACGCGGTCACCGGGGCTGAACTGTGGCATCTGTTCCGGGGTGGGGGCCGAGTGATCAAAGCGTACCTCACCCCGCGTCACCGGCAGCTGGGCTAGTTCACGCCCGGCCACAGTAATCACCGTGTGCGCCTCGCCCACCACGGCCAGTCCCGTCAGCTGGATCTCCAGTCGCTGTCGGCCATCGCTGTAGCCCTTGCTCTCCAGCTTGCCGCGGCCTCCGTTATCCGCCGCCCCGGCCGGAGGCCGTAACTCCGCTTTCAGTGAACGTGCCAGCTGGCGCGGAGGCATGCTTCAGCGCGCTCCCGCGGCAATCCAGCGCTTGATGGTAGTGATCTCCTGCGGTGTCAGCTGCACCGGGCCCGGCGGCATTTTACTGGGGTTACCGCCCTGCGGCTGGATCATGTTTACCAGCCAGCCTTTTTCGGGCTTGCCCGGTATCACCGCCCGCCCTTGTTTGCCGCCTTCAAGGATGTTCTCGCGTGTATCCAGGCGCAGGCCGCTTTTCGGGAACCAGCCGGAATGGCATGACACGCAGTGCTTCTCCATGATCGGCTTGATCGCGTTGTCAAACGTCGGCGCTTGTCCCGCATGGGCCGCCGGCATCAGCAGGGTAGCCACCGTCAGTAACAGGTATCGCATGTTCTTTCTCCGTTAAACCGGCCCTCAGTGTAAGCCAGACCGGCTCGCTACAACCAGTCTCTGCACCAACGTTGTGCAAAGCGGCACCCAGCCCCGCTGAAATTGACCTTAAGCAACAAAGGTTGCACTTATCGTTGCGTTGCAACATTTGGTTGCTATGATCCGCACATCGCCGTCATGCGGCACCATGCTTTAGTCTATGAGTTACAGGACCCTGTTTATGACTACCCCATTGATGCAAGGCAAAAAGATTCTGATCGTCGGTATCGCCAACGAACATAGCATCGCTTATGGCTGCGCCAAGCAACTGAAAGCGCAAGGTGCCGAACTGTGCATCACCTATCTGAACGAGAAGGCCAAGCGCTTTGTCGAGCCGCTGGCCAAGGAGCTGGACGCCGAACTGCTGCTGCCCCTCGACGTCAGCCAGCCGGGCGAACTGGCCGCAGTGTTTTCCACCATCAAGGAAACCTGGGGTGTGCTTCACGGCATGGTTCACTCCATCGCCTTTTGCCCGCTGGAAGACCTGCATGCGCCGATCTCCCAGTGTTCCCGTGAAGGCTTCCTGCAGGCGATGGATGTATCCTGCTACTCCTTCATCGAAATGGCCGGCCTTGCGCGCCCGCTGATGAGCGAGGGCGGCAGCCTGATCAACTTCTCCTACCTGGGCAGCGCCATGGCGGTGGAAGACTACAACGTAATGGGGGTTGCCAAAGCGGCACTGGAAGCCTCGACCCGTTATCTGGCCCGCGACCTGGGACCGGACCATATCCGCGTCAACTGCATCTCACCGGGGACTATTCCTACCCGTGCCGCCAGCGGCATCAAGGACTTTGACGCCATGCTCAAGCACAACGAAGAGGTCTCCTGTGACGGCCGGCTACCGACCATTGACGAGGTTGGCGGCGCGGCGCTGTACTACCTCAGCGACCTGTCCCGCGGCGTTACCGGCACCGTGCATTACGTTGACCACGGGGTCTGCATCTCCGGTTAATCTCGGCCACCCGCGCGAGCTAAGCAGCCCTCGGTCCGAATAGGACCGGGGGCTTTTTTATGCACGCTTTGAATGGCGTCGCGGTACTCAACTCTCCGCTGTTCGAACCACCATGCTTGAGCACCAGATACCACCGATAACGAACAGCACCAGAAAGAGATAAAAACCGTCACCAATCAAGGCCGCCACCCGACTTGGAACATCCAGGCTGTTGTCCTGCAAAAGCTTCACCGCCGCTGATACTTCAACACCTTCCTGCTGGGGGTGTTTCGATGTGAGCTGAATGTTGGTCTTTAGCTCATTTAACAGGTTGTTAGTCGACGTGATCGCATGATGATTGCCGATCACCAGGGCCAGATAGATTACCGTCGCTGATGCTTTGGCCAGCAGGCTCTCGCGCACTTGGCTGCTGCCATAGAAAAAGCCGACGATGCCGATACTGGCGGTAAAGAAAAAAACCCACAGCGAGTAGTAGGTATCCAATTGGCTGTTATGAAACGACAGCGCTTCGGCAAGGGTCAGGTACATCAACAGAGCTCCGGTGTGATACCGACAACAGCCGTTGGCGGTCACGCTCAGGATAGTTCAACCTCCTTGTGGAGGCCTTTTTGGCTCTCACCCGCCGCATCTGCCCTTTGCCAAATCCTGTGAACTGATAACTGTCCGCCTGCGTAGTCAAAGAAATAGCCAAACAACAGCACAACCGGGAGCAGGGGTTTCAACATGAACGCAAAGGTTTATTCACTTCTGAAGCTGTTCGAAATTATCACGCGTCACGGTCAGCCAACGTCCGAGGGGAAAGCCCTGCAGGGGATTACGGTCAGCAGTGATGCTGACGGTTATCAGCTGGAGTTTCGTTCAAACGGAGTCCGTATTTCGATCGGATTCCACAACACCTATCTGGAAACGGGCGAGAGCAAACAGGCGTTGTCGCAGTTTTTCAAAAAAGCGGACCGATTGCTCAAGAGCTATGAGCAGCAGCGGGTCGTCGGTTGAGCTGAAACCGCCGCCACGAGCCTAGAAGCCACGGGCCCATTCCGGGCGCAAGCGACTTCCATCCGGGTCATTGATGGCGGCCTCCACCTGGGCCAGCAAACGCTCCTTGTCGCGCCCGAGCATGCCTTTCAGCACCAGATAGTTGGACGCGTGATCGCTCCGAAATACGGTCCTGTCGAGCTCCAGATGACGCAGAAACAGCGCCATCTCCGCCAGCAGCCCCGCCTGATCGGGCAGCTTAAACTCACCACCGTAACCCTCTCGTAGCCGGGCATCGCCGTTTGGCAGCGACAGTACCAGCGTCGACAGATAGTCCGGCTGGGCCGCTGAGCAGAGTCTGGCCGAGTTGATCGCGTGCTGCTGCCAGAAACGGGTGCCCCCCAAACCGGTCAGCACCATGACTGATGTCTTGATCCCGGCGGCCTTCAACTTCTGTAACGCCTCCAGCGAGCTTTGGTAGGTCTCACCCTTGCGCACCCCGGCCAGCACGGTGTCGTCGCCCGACTCAATCCCCACATAGACGATACCCAGGCCCAGCTCGCGCAGCCGGGTCAGCTCCTCAACACTCTTCTTGCTCACGTTGCGTGGCAAACAATAGGCCGATACCCGGCGCACCGCGGGCAGCTTTTGGTGGATGGCCGTAAGGGTCTGTTCCAGCCGCCGCACCGACAGCGCCATGGCATCACCATCAGCGAGAAACACCCGCTCCACGCCCGGAATCAGCCCCGCTACCCGATCAATATCGGCCTCTATCTCCGCCGCTGCCTTGGCCCGAAACTTCTTCTGCGGCGCGGTGTACATATCGCAAAAGGTGCAGGCGTTGTAGCTGCAACCGTTGGTTACCTGCAGGATCAGTGAGCGCGCTTCGCTCGGCGGCCGGAACACCGGCTCGATATAGTTGAGGGGTAAATAGTGCATGGTCGGCTCCGCGGGTCTGGTAGGCAGATTATTGGCAGCGAGTCACCGCTCTGGCAAGCGGACATAAACAGGCTGGAGCGTCTGTGGTTTTGCGCTTGTTACTTCGATCCATGGCAGCGGAGCCTATAGCTGACCTCGCCGACAGGATTTGACGCTGTCGAATCAATATGTCCCCTTAATCATTGACCAAAGAATGGCCATGCCCTGTCGAGGGTCGGACCTGACCGCATCGGTGATGATATGGTCGTCAGGACCGGCATCGGGGTTGAGGCGCACAGACCAGATGCCATCTGCCCGGTTAGGCACCATAGAGTAACGTACGTCGATGATCCACAAAGGATCATAGGGGGTGATCGCAAGGAAGCCGTTACTGAACTTGCTGAACCGAGCCAGATCTTTGGCTTGTTGGCTATCAGTATCCAACCAAGTCGGAATCGAATCAGGGGTCAACCGTCGTGCAGAGTTCCCCTCGTAGACCATCACGTTCAATCCCGTACGCACGGCGTCAACATAATAGGCGTCCCTCGTTTCATAAATCGTTTTCCAGACAAGCTGATTTCCGAAAGTCGGTTTCGCGATCATCCGCAAAGGTTGATGGCCCCGTTCATCGGCGAGATCCATTGCCACACTCAGCGCCCGTTGCTGCTGTATCGCGCCGACGGATAGATAGACAGCAACCCATACCAGCCCTAAACGCGCAAAGACTGGTTGCCGGCGCCATAAACCAACCGCCACCAAGATAACCAACGGCACCGTAACCAGGGGGTCAAATACAGAGACAAAACTGAAGGCGAAACGATGATCAGAAAAGGGCCAGAGCAATAGTGTTCCGTAGGAGGTCATTGCATCCAGCAGGCCGTGCGTACCATAACCAAGCGCACACAACAGCACCAAGCGCCCAAAGCCGATAGTCCACCACCGCCGCCCTAGCAGCCACAACAGGCTGGCAACGATCAACCCGCCCAGCGGTATAAAAATCAGGGAATGCGTGAACTGTCGATGATACTCAAAATATAACAGCGGGTCGGTGGCGGACCGAATGAAGACATCCAGATCCGGAGCCATGCCGGCCAAAAAGCCGCCGGCTGTCGCGATCACTACCTCTCGCCTCGGGGCTACCGATTGAGGCAGCGCTGCGCCGAGCGCGCCTTGTGTCAGTGGATCCATTAAGCTCTCGCTGCCTTGTCACCCAACCTATCCAAATCGACGACCGAAGCGCGCTATCAATCGCTACCCGACCAACCCCTAGATTTCCAGCCCAGCCTGAATCAGTAAAGTCCGCTTTTGCAGAGGAATACGCACAAGAAAAGCGGTAAGGCAGAGTGACCTGCTCCCCGATTTTCGGTCCATTCCGAATCTAGTAAAGTCCGCTTTAGCAGAGGAAAGCGGATATGAAAAAGCGGTTCACTGACGAACAGATCATCAACATCCTGAAAGAAGGTGATGCCGGGATTCCGGTAAAGGAGATT
>NZ_JAERQK010000023.1 GCF_017912535.1 Motiliproteus sediminis | reverse complement strand
CCGGTGACCTGGCCCGAGTTCGCCCATATCCACCCCTTCGCTCCGCGCGAGCAGGTGGGCGGCTACCTGCAGCTGATCGACGAGCTGGAAGCGATGCTGGTGGAGATCACCGGTTACGACAACGTCTCGATGCAACCCAACTCCGGTGCCCAGGGCGAATACGCAGGCCTGTTGGCGATCCGCAAGTACCAAGAAAGTATCGGTGAAGGTCACCGTGACATCTGCCTGATCCCCAGCTCTGCCCACGGCACCAACCCGGCATCCGCGGCAATGGCGGCGTTGAAAGTGGTAGTGGTCGAGTGTGATAAGAACGGTAACGTCGATGTGGCTGACCTCAAGGCCAAGGCCGAGCAACACCAGGACAACCTCAGCTGCCTGATGATCACCTATCCCTCCACCCACGGGGTGTACGAGGAGGAGATCGTCGAGATCTGCCAGATCATCCACGACAACGGCGGCCAGGTGTATATGGACGGCGCCAATATGAACGCCCAGGTGGGTCTCTCCAAGCCCGGTCTGATCGGCTCCGACGTCTCCCACCTCAACCTGCACAAGACCTTCGCCATCCCTCACGGTGGCGGCGGTCCCGGCATGGGCCCGATCGGGGTCAAAAGCCATCTGGCGCCTTTTCTTCCCAACCACGCCGTGAGTCCGGTGTATCAACAGGGCGGCATCGGTGCGGTATCGGCCACCCCCTTCGGCAGCGCCTCGATTCTCACCATCAGCTGGATGTACTGCGTCATGCTCGGCGCTGAAGGGCTGAAACGGTCCACCCAGGTGGCGATCCTCAACGCCAACTACCTGACCGAGAAACTGTCCGCGCACTATCCGATTCTCTACCGCGGCCGCAACCAGCGGGTGGCTCACGAGTGCATCGTCGATATCCGCCCCATCAAGGAGGCCAGCGGCATCTCCGAGGAAGATATTGCCAAGCGGCTGATGGACTTCGGCTTCCACGCCCCGACCATGAGCTTCCCGGTGCCGGGCACGCTGATGATCGAGCCGACCGAGTCGGAATCCAAGATGGAGCTGGACCGCTTTATCGAGGCGATGGTGACCATCCGCGAGGAGATCCGCGCGGTGGAAGAGGGGCACATCGATGCCGACAACAACCCGCTGAAGAATGCGCCACATACCCAGGCGGATGTAATCGAGGGCGAGTGGACCCGCCCCTATTCGCGCGAGCAGGCGGTGTTCCCGGTGGCCGGGCTGAAGCACGCCAAGTTCTGGCCGA
>NZ_JAERQK010000021.1 GCF_017912535.1 Motiliproteus sediminis | reverse complement strand
ACCTTCAGCTCGTCACTGAGCTCCGGGTCGATCACCGTTCCCACCACCACAGTGGCGTTCTCGCCCGCCAGCTCTTCGATGGTGTCACCCACTTCCTGGAACTCACCCAGAGTCAGATCAAGACCGGCGGTGATGTTGACCAGAATACCCTTGGCGCCCTGCAGGTCGATATCCTCCAGCAGCGGGCAGCGGATGGCGGCTTCAGCCGCTTCGCGGGCTCGATCTTCGCCGCGCGCCACGCCGGTACCCATCATCGCCATGCCCATTTCCGACATCACGGTTTTCACATCGGCAAAGTCGACGTTGATCATGCCGGGACGGATAATCAGGTCGGCGATCCCTTGAACCGCTCCTTGGAGAACGCCGTTGGCTTCTTTGAAGGCATCGATCAGGGAGGCGCTCTTACCCATCACCGCCAGCAGTTTTTCGTTGGGGATGGTGATCAGGGAGTCGACGTTTTCAGCCAGGGCGCGGATCCCTTCGTCGGCCACTTTCATCCGCCGGCGACCTTCGAACGGGAAGGGTTTGGTGATCACGGCGACGGTGAGGATGCCCATCTCTTTGGCGATCTCGGCGACGATGGGGGCACCACCGGTGCCGGTACCACCACCCATGCCGGCGGTGATGAACACCATGTCGGCGCCTTTGATCATCTCGGCGATCCGTTCACGATCCTCCAACGCGGCCTGACGGCCGATCTCGGGGTTGGCACCGGCACCGAGGCCTTTGGTCAGGGTGTTGCCTACCTGCAGTACGCTGGCACCATCCAGACGCTGCAGCGCCTGGGCGTCGGTGTTGGCACAGATAAAGTCGACCCCTTCGATGTCGCTGCTCAGCATGTGCTGGACGGCGTTGCCGCCTCCACCGCCAACGCCGATCACTTTGATCA
The DNA here is from genome assembly GCF_017912535.1 of Motiliproteus sediminis. Taxonomy (GTDB): domain Bacteria; phylum Pseudomonadota; class Gammaproteobacteria; order Pseudomonadales; family Balneatricaceae; genus Motiliproteus; species Motiliproteus sediminis. Next base: position 1,368 of record NZ_JAERQK010000021.1, on the reverse strand, counting down.
CCGCGCTCTGGGGTACGTTGTCCACCAGTTCAAACATGATCCCTCTCCCCTTTCGTAAATTCGCTCTGTTAGTGCGTTCTGTTCAATGGTTGGCTGGTACGGGTTATTGGGTTCCCGCTGCAAGCCCGTGCTTGTTTCCGTTCGGTCTCAGAAGTTGTCCTGAAACCAGCTTTTCATCCGTTCCAGCATGCTGGGGCCCTGTTCGACCGACTGCTGGGAGGTGTGCGGATGCTTCCGCAGTTCGTTTTCGGCATACAGCAGCAGTCCGACGCCGGTGGCGTAGATGGGGCTGTGCAGGATGTCGTCGAGGCCGTCGACCCCGTGCGGGCGCGCCAGGCGCACCGGCATATGAAAGATCTCTTCGGCCAGTTCCACCGCGCCTTCGATGCGGGCGGCACCGCCGGTGAGGACGATGCCGGCGGCGACCAGGTCTTCGAACCCGGAGCGGCGCAGTTCCGCCTGGATCAGGGTGAAGAGTTCGTCGTAGCGCGGCTCGACCACTTCGGCCAGGGCCTGGCAACTGAGGTCCCGCGGCGGGCGGTCGCCGACGCTGGGTACCTTGATGATATCGTCGGCGCTGGCCAGCTGCGCCAGGGCGCAGGCGTATTTCACTTTGATCTCTTCGGCGTGCGGCGTGGGGGTGCGCAGCGCCATGGCGATGTCGTTGGTGACCTGGTCGCCGGCGATCGGGATCACCGCGGTGTGACGGATGGAGCCGCCGGTGAAGATGGCGATGTCGGTGGTGCCGCCGCCGATGTCGACCATGCACACGCCGAGCTCTTTTTCATCTTCGGTCAGTACCGAGTAGCTGGAGGCCAGTTGCTCCAGCACCACGCTGTCGACTTCCAGGCCACAGCGGCGGATACACTTTTCGATATTCTGGGCGGCGTTGACCGCGCCGGTGACCAGGTGGACCTTGGCTTCGAGGCGCACGCCGGACATGCCGAGCGGTTCCTTGATCCCCTCCTGGTTGTCGATCACGTACTCCTGCGGCAGGGTGTGCAGCACTTTCTGGTCGGCGGGAATGGCCACTGCCTTGGCGGCTTCCAGCACCCGTTCCATGTCGTGGGCTTCCACTTCACGGTCACGGATGGCGACGATGCCGTGGCTGTTCATGGAGCTGATATGGCTGCCGGCAATACCGGCGGTGACCGAGTGGATCTTGCAGCCAGCCATCAGTTCGGCCTCTTCCACCGCGCGCTGAATGCTGCTGACGGTGGATTCGATGTTGACCACCACCCCGCGCTTCAGCCCTTTGCTCGGGTGTGAACCTACGCCCACCACCTCGATCCGACCGTCGACGTCCACTTCCGCCACCAGCGCCACCACCTTGCTGGTGCCGATGTCCAAAGCCACGATCATGTTGTT
>NZ_JAERQK010000020.1 GCF_017912535.1 Motiliproteus sediminis | reverse complement strand
AACACGCTCTTTAACAAAGTGGAAATGTGATTGTAAGTAAATTGAATCTGTTCAATTTTGCGTTCAATCAAGCGTTTATCTGGCGATAAATTATTGTTCGTATTGGTTGCGAGACTGATCTGAAACACTGTTTTGGGTTATATGGTCAAGTGACTAAGCGTGCACGGTGGATGCCTAGGCAGTCAGAGGCGATGAAGGACGTTGTAGCCTGCGATAAGGCTCGGGGAAGTGGCAAACAACTTTTGATCCGAGCATTTCCGAATGGGGAAACCCACCCAGTGTAAGCTGGGTATCCTGCACTGAATACATAGGTGTAGGAGGCGAACCCGGGGAACTGAAACATCTAAGTACCCGGAGGAAAAGAAATCAACCGAGATTCCCTCAGTAGCGGCGAGCGAACGGGGAGCAGCCCTTAAGCGTTTTGAGTTTTAGCAGAACACTCTGGAAAGTGTGGCCATAGTGGGTGATAGCCCCGTATGCGAAAAGGCTCTTAACGTGAAATCGAGTAGGACGGGGCACGAGAAACCTTGTCTGAATATGGGGGGACCATCCTCCAAGGCTAAATACTCCTGACTGACCGATAGTGAACCAGTACCGTGAGGGAAAGGCGAAAAGAACCCCTGTGAGGGGAGTGAAATAGACCCTGAAACCGTGTACGTACAAGCAGTGGGAGCCGTTTTCGGACGGTGACTGCGTACCTTTTGTATAATGGGTCAGCGACTTATTTTCAGTAGCAAGCTTAACCGTGTAGGGGAGGCGTAGGGAAACCGAGTCTTAATAGGGCGTCAAGTTGCTGGGAATAGACCCGAAACCGAGCGATCTACCCATGAGCAGGTTGAAGGTTGAGTAACATCAACTGGAGGACCGAACCCACTAACGTTGAAAAGTTAGGGGATGACTTGTGGGTCGGAGTGAAAGGCTAATCAAGCTCGGAGATAGCTGGTTCTCCTCGAAAGCTATTTAGGTAGCGCCTCGTGTCTCACCTTGGGGGGTAGAGCACTGTTTCGGCTAGGGGGTCATCCCGACTTACCAACCCGATGCAAACTCCGAATACCCAAGAGTGCAATCACGGGAGACAGACGGCGGGTGCTAACGTCCGTCGTCAAAAGGGAAACAACCCAGACCGCCAGCTAAGGTCCCAAAGTTACAGTTAAGTGGGAAACGATGTGGGAAGGCTCAGACAGCTAGGAGGTTGGCTTAGAAGCAGCCACCCTTTAAAGAAAGCGTAATAGCTCACTAGTCGAGTCGGCCTGCGCGGAAGATATAACGGGGCTAAAACTGTACACCGAAGCTGCGGATGCGCGTAAGCGCATGGTAGAGGAGCGTTCTGTAAGCCGTTGAAGCGGAAGCCGGGAGGCACCGTGGAGGTATCAGAAGTGCGAATGCTGACATGAGTAACGATAAGGGGTGTGAAAAACACCCCCGCCGGAAGACCAAGGTTTCCTGTCCAATGCTAATCAGGGCAGGGTGAGTCGGCCCCTAAGGCGAGGCAGAAATGCGTAGTCGATGGGAAGCAGGTTAATATTCCTGCACCTCAAGTAAGTGCGATGGGGGGACGGAGAAGGTTAGGCCATCCGGGCGTTGGTTGTCCCGGTTTAAGGATGTAGGTTGGGTGTTTAGGCAAATCCGGACACCTAAGACTGAGATCCGAATACGAGTCCTCTTTTGGACGAAGTGGTTGATACCATGCTTCCAGGAAAATCCTCTAAGCTTCAGCTTATTTGAGACCGTACCCCAAACCGACACAGGTGGTCAGGTAGAGAATACCAAGGCGCTTGAGAGAACTCGGGTGAAGGAACTAGGCAAAATGGTACCGTAACTTCGGGAGAAGGTACGCCGGTTTTGGTGATGGGACTTGCTCCCTAAGCTGAGGCCGGTCGAAGTGAAATGGTGGCTGCGACTGTTTATTAAAAACACAGCACTCTGCAAACTCGAAAGAGGACGTATAGGGTGTGACGCCTGCCCGGTGCCGGAAGGTTAATTGATGGGGTTAGCTTCGGCGAAGCTCTTGATCGAAGCCCCGGTAAACGGCGGCCGTAACTATAACGGTCCTAAGGTAGCGAAATTCCTTGTCGGGTAAGTTCCGACCTGCACGAATGGCGTAACGATGGCCACACTGTCTCCACCCGAGACTCAGTGAAATTGAACTCGCTGTTAAGATGCAGCGTTCCCGCGGCTAGACGGAAAGACCCCGTGAACCTTTACTACAGCTTCACACTGAACTTTGAACCTACTTGTGTAGGATAGCTGGGAGGCTTTGAAGCCGTGGCGCTAGCCATGGTGGAGCCGATCTTGAAATACCAGCCTGGTATGTTTGAGGTTCTAACCCAGGTCCGTTATCCGGATCGGGGACAGTGTGTGGTGGGTAGTTTGACTGGGGCGGTCTCCTCCCAAAGAGTAACGGAGGAGCACGAAGGTACCCTCAGCATGGTCGGAAATCATGCAATGAGTGCAAAGGCATAAGGGTGCTTAACTGCGAGACAGACACGTCGAGCAGGTACGAAAGTAGGTCTTAGTGATCCGGTGGTTCTGTATGGAAGGGCCATCGCTCAACGGATAAAAGGTACTCCGGGGATAACAGGCTGATACCGCCCAAGAGTTCACATCGACGGCGGTGTTTGGCACCTCGATGTCGGCTCATCACATCCTGGGGCTGAAGCCGGTCCCAAGGGTATGGCTGTTCGCCATTTAAAGTGGTACGCGAGCTGGGTTTAGAACGTCGTGAGACAGTTCGGTCCCTATCTGCCGTGGGCGTTTGAGATTTGAGAAGAGCTGCTCCTAGTACGAGAGGACCGGAGTGGACGAACCACTGGTGTTCGGGTTGTCATGCCAATGGCACTGCCCGGTAGCTACGTTCGGACGGGATAACCGCTGAAAGCATCTAAGCGGGAAGCCTCCTTCAAGATGAGATCTCACTTGGACCTTGAGTCCACTAAAGAGCCGTTCAAGACCAGGACGTTGATAGGCTGGGTGTGTAAGCGCTGTGAGGCGTTGAGCTAACCAGTACTAATTGCTCGTGCGGCTTGACCATATAACACCAAAGCGGTGTTTGGATAAGGCACTGATACGAACCAAGCCAGATAGACGATTGGCGCAAGAACAGATTCAACATCACGTATTGGGTTATCAAGACTCAATAATGATCACATTTCTGCTTACCTTTTTTGCTTGGCGACCATAGCGAGTTGGAACCACCGGACCCCATACCGAACTCCGAAGTGAAACGACTCAGCGCCGATGGTAGTGTGGGGCTTCCCCATGTGAGAGTAGGTCATCGCCAAGCGCCTAATACGAGAAGGCCCCAGTCATGCGACTGGGGCCTTTTTT
>NZ_JAERQK010000001.1 GCF_017912535.1 Motiliproteus sediminis | reverse complement strand
AACAACCCGCTGAAGAATGCGCCACATACCCAGGCGGATGTAATCGAGGGCGAGTGGACCCGCCCCTATTCGCGCGAGCAGGCGGTGTTCCCGGTGGCCGGGCTGAAGCACGCCAAGTTCTGGCCGACACTGAACCGGATCGACAACGTCTACGGTGACCGCAACCTGTTCTGCAGCTGTCCGGCGGTGGAGGATTATCGCTAGTCGCGCGCCGGCTTTCTCAAGGCGGATGCAAACGCGGGGCACCTGGTGATGCTAATGGCGCCAGGTGTCCTTTTTGGTATCGATCTACCGTCACGGGATGACGATTTGTCGTCATTTAGGTTAATATTGCGCACAGTTTGTTTATTGATTAATTATCAAAGTGTGTTGCCCCGTTGATAGCCTGATGGTTTGAGCCACGGAGCAAGCCATGGACTGGCCGTTCACGCGATTCAGGTACTATCGATGAAGTTGTTCGCAGCGCTGCTGGTCCTGTGCTTGCCCGTTATTGCTGCCGCAGATGAGCCAGCACCAGAGCCGTTAATACCCGTTGCTATCCTTGGCTCCTCGCCCGTGCTGGATGCACGGGCTGACGAGTGGCGCGGTGATGCCGGCACCGTTCTCCCCCTTCACCCCAGCACTACAGAGGCGGCATCGGTTATCGATGCGCGCGAACTGTTGCTGAAGGTTGGGCGCTTTGACGATCAGGTGTTGGTTTACGTGGAGTGGCGCGATGATCAGCCCGATCTGCTGCATAAACCCTATGTCTGGGATGATATGTCGGGCCGCTATGTGCGTGGTGTCGAGCGCGAAGATCGCCTGGCGCTACAATTTGAAATAAGCGGCGACTATAGTACTGACTGGTTGTCCGGAAACCAGTTTGTTGCCGACATGTGGCATTGGAAAGCATCACGGAGTAATCCGCTGGGGTTGGCGCACGATAAACTGACCCGGATTAGCGCCACTAAGCTGTTACGCAGTTATCGTACACAGGACAAGCAGGGGCGCCCGCTCTACATCCTGCGCGAATCTGATGCCGGCGACCCCCTCTACCGAACCCTGTTGTATGGTCGCAAGGACCAGCCCGTCATGCCTAAATATGTGCTAGCTCAGGCCCCCTCTGGATCGGTAGCCGATGTGCGTGCGTATGGCGAATGGCGCGACGGATTCTGGCGCGTGGAGCTGCTTCGCAAGCTGGATACCGGTCATGATGATGATGTGCGCTTCGCTCGGGGCAAGATGGTCAGAGCGGGGATCGCAGTGTTTGATCGTTCCGAGAACCCCGATCATATGCTGACCCAAACCCTCCGGATACAGTTTTAGGAGCCGGTATGAGCCGCCGTTCTTCACGCCGTCGTGCCCGGATCTCCCTGACCCATCTGCAGGTGCTTTATCTGGCATTAACCGCGCTCATTCTGCTGGGTGCCGGTTCCTACGTGATGCGTCATCAGCATGAAGTAGCAAGCTTGTCGACCAATAGTCAGCAGCAGCTGAGCCAAACGCTGATCAACGCGCGCACGCTTCAGCAGCGGCACGCCTGGCTATTGTCCCTGTTGCATCAGCTGTCTCTTGAAGCGAGCCGCTTCCAGCTGGAGTTTGAACTGTTGGTGCTGGACCCTGAGCGCAGTGACGAAATCGTGCGCCAGGTCCACCAGCGACTGACGGGGTTGCGCGCTGAGCTGGAAACCGACAAAGCGCAAAGTTTTGGTGATCGCCTGCTGCCACTGCGTGATTATCTCGACATGATGCTGGGTATCGGTTATGACCTGCTGCTCACCGAAGGTGGCAATTCTCGCCTCCAGATCTACCGCGACAGTGACCAGGCGCTCTCTGCTATCAATTTTGAAATCGGCCGTATCGAAGCCTCGGTGGAGGCGGAAACGGAGCTGTTGGCCTCACGGGTCGGTCACACCATTGATCGGGTGGAACGCAATAGTGAGCGCATGGGGCAGCTATTTGACAGCATCGGCGAGGTGTTGCTGGTTACCCTGATTGCGGTGTTTTTGGTTCTGGCCGGCTCGACATCCCATCTCTTCCTGCTCTTTCAACAGCGGTTGCGGGCCTTAGCCCGCTATGCCGAGGAGATTGCGGTGGAGCAGTTGGTGTTACCTCCCTTTAAAAGCCGTGACCCTACCGGCCGACTTGCGTCACAAATGTCACGCATGGCGCGGCGCATCCGCCGCCTGTTTCGCGAAGCGCGTGCCGCGACCGAAACCGCGGAGACGCTGGCTTACTATGATCCGCTCACCGGGTTGGAGAATCGACGTTTGTTCGGTCGTAATCTGGCTGCGGCGTTTGCCGATGTGCGCCGGGGTGGCAGTAGCGCCTCGTTACTGATGCTGGACCTGGATGGCTTCAAGGCGGTCAACGACACCATTGGACATGATGCCGGCGATCAACTGCTGAAAATTGTTGCCCAGCGGTTGCGTGACACGGTGCGTGATGGGGATCATCTGGCGCGCATGGGTGGCGATGAATTCGCGTTGTTGACCCGGCGCGACGGCACCTCGTTACCCCAGTTGCCCCAGCGGATACTGAAAGCGCTTCGAGAGCCGATCATGCTGGAGCGCCACCGTCTGCAGATCAGTACCAGTATCGGTATCGCCCGTATCGGTGAAGATGGCGAGTCTATGGTCGAGTTGTTGCGCAATGCCGACATGGCGCTTTACAAGGCCAAGGCGCTGGGGCGCGACTGTTTCCACTACTTCTCCGAACAGTTGAACGAAGAAGCGCAGCACAAGATTCGGATGATCGCGGCGATGCGCGACGCGATCGAGAGCGAAGCGTTCGATGTTCACTTTCAGCCCAAGGTCGATCTGCGCCGCGGTCATACCTGTGGTCTTGAAGCGCTGATCCGTTGGCCGTTACAGGATGGCAGTTATATTCGACCGGACGAGTTTATTCCGCTGGCCGAGGAAACCGGTTTGATCCTGCCCATCGGCGAATGGGTGTTGCGACGAGCCTGTGAAGAGGGCAGTCGATTGCAGCGCGATGGATACGCGCTACCCATCGCGGTAAATCTGTCGGCGCGGCAGTTTATCGATGAAGGTTTTGTTGCTCGGGTGGCGGCTATTTTGCGCCAGACTCAACTACCGCCTGCGTTACTGGAACTGGAAATTACCGAAACCCTGCTGCTAGACAATATCGAACGCAGCATCAGTGTGCTGAGCGAGTTGAAGGCGATGGGTATCACCGTGTCCATCGATGATTTTGGCACCGGTTTTTCTTCGCTGGAGTATCTGAAGATACTGCCTGTCGATGTGCTCAAGCTTGACCGCAGCTTTGTGGCCGGACTGCCCGGTGATTGCAAAGATGTGGCCATTGTCGAGGCGGTTGTGTCTCTGGGGCGAAGGCTGGGTCTGGCTGTGGTCGCAGAGGGTATCGAGACCGCGGAGCAGGGGCGCTATCTGGCGCGTCTGCACTGTGACATCGGCCAGGGCGCGCTGTTTGGGCTGGCGCAACCGATCGATGAGCTTGAGCTCGGGATATCCCACGCCACCGCCCTGGCGGCTACCTGATGCCGCTAGCAATGAATGCTGGGGACGGGAGTGCGATAGTTCTCAGGAGGGGGGGGCGGGCGCCCGACCTCTTCATAACTATGGCTTCTGTTGTGCGGCAAAAGGCAGAGCGGCAATTGCCGCGTCACGGTAGGCAGCGACATGGCGGCGTTCTTCGGCGGTCCAGCGCTGCAGCGGTTGTGCTAGTCGGGTGTCGTAAACCCGGTGCAGTGAGCGGGTAATCATCGGCTCGAATCCTCGGATCAGCTTGTGCTCCCCTTGGGTGCCCGGATCAAAACGGGCTAGTCGTTGCTCGATCGCGAACTCGATTCCCTGGTAATAACACACTTCAAAGTGAAGTCCGTTAATCTGCGGGTCTCCGCCCCACCAGCGCCCATAAAGGGTGGTGTCGTCAAACAGAAACAGTGCGGCGCCACAGGGCCGTTGATCCTGATACGCACAGACCATTAGCAGTTGGTCTGCCATGTGAGCCGCCAAGTCATCGAAAAATGACTTGTTCAGGTAGGGTGTCTGGCCGCGACAGAGGTAGGTTTGACGGTAGAACCGATAGAAAACGTCAAGGTCTGCCTGGCAGAGGTTGTCGCCCCGGATGCGACTGATTCGAACTCCTTGTGCCTCGATTCTGCGCCGCTCCTTACGCAGGTTTTTGCGCTTGTCTGAGCGGAGCTGCTGCAGGAAAGCGTCAAAATCGGCGAAGTTGCGGTTATGCCAGTGAAACTGGCAATCTTCCCGAGCCAGCAATGGCAGCGCCCGTCCGTCAGGGTCGAGGCAGAGGCCATCAGCGTTGCTGAACAAGAGGTGCCAGGAACTCAGTTGCAGGCGCTCTGTCTCCCGGTCCAGGGCTGCGATGATCTCTTCAGGTTTTACCGATTCTGCTGCCAGCCAACGGGGGCCGGGGCATGGGGTGAAGGGAATGGCGGCCAGTAGCTTGGGGTAATAGGGTAAGGCCAAAGACTCCGCTGCTTGAGCCCAGCTCCAATCGAACACGTACTCGCCACGAGAGTGGTGCTTGAGATAGCAGGGCACAATCGCCATCACTTGGTTGCTTCGACTCAGTACGAGGTGGTGCGGTTCCCAACCTGTTGCTGTCGAGACCGCACCGCTGTGCTCCAAAGCTCGCAGATACGCGTACTGTAAAAACGGATAGCGGTCTGGCATGAGCGCGGCCCAGTGATCTGCGGGGACTTGGCTGATACGGTCGCAATGATGAACATCAAGCATGGGTGCCGGGGCGTTGTGTTATATCAAGACCCAGTACTATAGTCGGTCTCTGGTTTGTCGAACCACAGGCGCGGATGATTGACGCGCTGTTACAGGGGAGGGTGTGAGTGGCTGGGCGTCAATATCGTGTGGCTGTTTTTCTTTTTCGGCGTGATTTGCGGCTGGTTGATAACAGTGGCTTGAACATGGCGCGTGAGCGCTCCGAGAGCGTGCTGCCGTTGTTTGTTCTCGACCCAGAGCAGGTCGAGCCGCATCCCTATCGCAGCGCGCCTGCGCTGTCGTTCATGCAGTGCTCACTGAGCGACCTGATCACGGAGCTGCGCGCCGAAAGCGGTGATCTGTGGATTCGACGAGGCTCGCCGGCACGGGAACTGGAGGCTTTGATTCGTTCCGAAGGCATCGAGGCGGTGTTTGTGAACCGTGATTTCACCCCCTTCAGTCGTCAGCGGGATGCGGAAATAGCCGCGCTCTGTCAACGCCTGGGTTGCGGGTTTTATGCCGTAGATGACCTGTTGCTGCATCCGCCGGAGCAGACACTCAAAGCGGATCGCACGCCCTACAGGGTGTTTACACCGTACTATCGTTCGGCGGCGAGAATCCCGGTTGCGGTTCCTGAGCCCCTTAGTCGCGGCGGCTGGTATCGGGACAAGACAGAGAAACCGGCAACATCCGCATTGAAGTCCCTTGTTGCGGCTGACGCTGGGCGCACCGACGGCGAACCGGCGTGGCGGGGAGGGCGCAGCGAAGCGCTGTCTTTACTGGACGCAATTGACACCTTGAGTGGCTATGCCGAACGCCGCGACCTGCCTGCAGAACGCGGGACCTCGCGCCTGTCGGCCCACCTGAAGTTTGGCACCTGCTCGGTTCGGGAGGTGTACTATCGCGTTTTACACTGTTGGGGAGAGGATCACCCTCTGTTGCGACAGCTTCACTGGCGTGATTTCTTTACCCAGATTGCCTGGCACTATCCACAGGTCTTTGGGCAGCCTTTTGATCGCCGACTGACGGCGATGCGCTGGCCTAATGAAAAGGCGAAGTTTGAGGCTTGGTGTCAGGGGCGTACCGGGTTCCCGATTGTGGATGCGGGAATGCGCGAACTCAATCACAGCGGCTACATGCATAATCGTCTGCGCATGATTGTTGCCTCTTTTCTGGTAAAGGATCTGCATGTCGATTGGCGCTGGGGTGAGCGCTATTTTGCCCAGCGTCTGATCGACTATGATCCCTGCGTCAATAATGGTAGCTGGCAGTGGGCTGCAAGTACCGGCTGTGATGCCCAGCCCTGGTTCCGTATCTTCAACCCCTGGCGGCAGCAGCAGCGCTTCGACCCGGAAGGTGAATATATAAGATCTTGGGTGCCGGAGCTGGCGGGGCTTGGCGCTAAGGCGCTATTGCAGTTGGAGTGTGGCGGAGCCCCCGCTGGTTACCCTGAGCCGATTGTGGATCACAAGTCGGCTGCGCTCTGGAGCAAGGAAAGCTATCGTCAGGCCCTGGCGGCAGGGAATGATCAGGCGTAAGCAGGCAGTTGTTGCTGGTGCTGGTTATACTCGGGTGGAACCGATTCAGGAGGAGCTATGAACGAACTGGAGCTGGAGTATGAGCAGAGCCATGAGCTGGATCCGGATACCCATCCCTTTGAACTGCACCCGCAACTGGCGGCCGATACAGTCAAACTGGGTGAGTTTCCGCTCTCCGACCTGCTGTTGATGAACGATGCCAACTACCCTTGGTTTATTTTGGTACCGCGGCGAGTGAGCGTAACCGAAATCTTCCACCTCTCCGCCGAGGATCAGGGACAACTGCTGAAAGAATCTAGTTACTTGGCAGAGAATCTGCGAGACGCCTTCAACGCGCTGAAAATGAACATAGCCGCGCTTGGTAATGTTGTACCGCAATTGCACCTTCATCACGTGGTTCGCTATAGCGATGACCCGACCTGGCCTGCGCCGGTATGGGGGGCGGTGACGCCGCAGCCCTACACGGATGTCGAAATCGAGACTATCCGTCAGCGTATTGAACTACTGCAGCAGGGGGAGTTATACCGGCCCTGCTAAGGCAATATTGTTCTAACTAGAGCTGAAATTGATATTTGCTAAATGCTTGGAGTGGGCTAAAGTTCCCCTGCACGAAAGGACCCCTGTGAACTGATCAAAAGGGACGCATCATGTTTACACTCTATTTGGCCAACGGAAGTGTCTTGCTGACGCTGGTGCTGGTGTCGCTCACGGTTATGGCGACTTACGTCTCGCTGCGCGTGTTATTTCAATTGTGTTCTGGGCCGATGACTGGTTTATCGGCCGTTAGGCGCAACTCCCATGGCAGTCAGTCGTAGCTGATCAACGAGGCAGGCTGAGAGCCTGCCTCGTTTCTGCAATCCCTCAATCCGCTCCTCAAAAATAGCGCTAAATGGCCTGGACAGGGGATGCCTCGCTTCAGGCTATCGGGTTATAATCGCCGGTTTGTGTCGTCTAGCTTCAACCGGTGGATTAACTATGCCCATCTATGAATACCAATGCGCTGATTGCGGTCATCAGCTGGAGGCTCTGCAGAAGATCAGCGATGCGCCGTTGTTGGATTGTCCCTCCTGTTCAAAAGCCTCCCTGAAGAAGCAGATCTCTGCAGCGGGATTTCGTCTCGCTGGCTCCGGGTGGTACGAAACCGATTTCAAAACCGGCGGCAAGAAAAATCTTGCCGGTGATGGTGGCGGCTCCAGCTCTGCCAGCACCAATTAAATCCTCGTCTGTCGGCACTTCTTCGCCTTCGAACTATTAAAAGAGTTAACAGGAATCAATTATGCGTAGCCATTACTGTGGCGTTCTCAACTCCTCTCTCATCGGTGAAACCGTAACCCTGTGTGGTTGGGTGCACCGTCGTCGTGATCACGGCGGCGTAATCTTTCTCGATATGCGTGATCGTGACGGTATTGCTCAGGTCGTGTTCGACCCGGATACCGAGGAAAGCTTCGCCTTGGCGGACAGCGTGCGCAGTGAATACGTGATCCAGGTAACGGGTCTGGTGCGTGCTCGCCCGGCCGGAACTGAAAATGCGGATATGGCTACCGGGCAGATCGAGGTCCTGGGCAAAGAGCTGGTTATTCTTAACAAGGCAGAGACCCCGCCATTCCAGTTGGATGATCACCAGCAGGTTGGCGAGGATGTGCGCCTTAAGTATCGTTATGTCGACCTGCGTCGCCCGGAGATGCTCAACAAGCTGCGTCTGCGCTCAAAAATCACCAGCGCCATTCGCAACTTCCTTGATGACAATGGTTTCCTTGATATTGAAACCCCGATTCTGACCCGGGCCACGCCGGAAGGTGCGCGTGATTACCTGGTGCCCAGCCGTACCCACGAAGGTCAGTTTTTTGCACTGCCGCAGTCACCGCAGTTGTTCAAGCAGCTGTTGATGGTGGCGGGTATGGATCGTTACTACCAGATCGCCAAGTGTTTCCGCGATGAGGACCTCCGCGCTGATCGCCAGCCCGAGTTCACCCAGATCGATATCGAAACTTCGTTCCTGGACGAAGAGCAGATTATGGCGATCACCGAAAAGATGATTCGCAAGCTGTTCCTCGATATTAAAGGGGTGGATCTTGGCGAGTTCCCTCGGATGCCGTTTGCGGAGGCGATGGAGCGGTACGGTTCGGACAAGCCAGACCTGCGTATTCCGCTGGAACTGGTCGAGGTGAAGGAGCTGATGAAATCGGTGGACTTCAAGGTGTTTGCAGGTCCGGCCAATGACCCCAAGGGGCGCGTTACTGCGCTGAAGGTTCCGGGTGGTGCCGAGCTGACCCGCAAGCAGATCGACGATTACACCAAGTACGTGGGTATTTACGGTGCTAAAGGTCTGGCCTGGATCAAGGTCAATGAACTGGCCAAGGGTGTCGAAGGCTTGCAGTCGCCGATCGTCAAGTTCCTGGGTGATGAGGTGTCCTTGTCGCTGATGGAGGCGGTTGATGCGAAAGATGGCGATATCGTTTTCTTTGGCGCAGACAAGGCCAAGATCGTTACCGAGGCGTTGGGTGCGCTGCGTTGCAAACTGGGCGAAGATCTTGATCTTTATACCTGCGAGTGGGCTCCGCTGTGGGTGGTTGACTTCCCGATGTTCGAAGAGGCCGGTGATGGCAGTCTGACGCCGCTTCACCATCCGTTCACTGCGCCTTCCTGTTCTCCTGAAGCGTTGAAGAGCGATCCGGAAAGTGCGCTGTCGCGAGCCTATGACATGGTGCTTAACGGTTGCGAGCTCGGTGGCGGTTCGATCCGTATTCACGACCAGACAATGCAACAGTGTGTATTCGAGGTGCTCAGTATCAGTGCCGAGGAGCAGCGGGAGAAGTTCGGCTTCTTGCTTGACGCGCTGAAGTTTGGTGCGCCTCCCCATGGTGGTCTGGCTTTTGGTCTGGACCGTCTGGTGATGCTTATGACGGGGGCCAGCTCTATCCGCGAGGTGATCGCCTTCCCGAAGACCCAAAGTGCGGCGTGTGTAATGACAGCAGCACCGGGTGAAGTGAGCGCGGAGCAGCTGCGTGAACTGAGTATTCGTGTGCGTAAACCGCAGCCCGTGGAATAACGTCGGCTGGCGGGCAGGAATGATTTCCGGGGCGGTTTACCGCCCCGGTGAGCATCTGGGGCAGACTCTGTCCAACGCAACAGATCGAGGAAGACACTATGGCAGGGCACAGTAAATGGGCCAACATTAAGCACCGTAAAGCGGCACAGGATGCCAAGCGGGGCAAAATCTTTACCAAGCTGATACGTGAATTGGTCGTTGCGGCCAAAGAGGGTGGCGGTGTTATTGCCGATAATCCGCGCCTGCGTCTGGCGGTCGATAAGGCGCTGGGTGCCAATATGAAGAAGGACACCATCGAGAAGGCAATCGCGCGCGGTGCCGGCGGCGGTGAAGGCGATAACTACGACGAGCTCACCTATGAGGGTTATGCGCCTGGTGGTGTCGCGATCTTGGTTGAAACCATGACTGACAACGTCAATAGGACCGTGTCTGAAGTGCGGGCTGCCTTCAGCAAGGCTGGCGGCAACTTGGGGACGTCCGGCTCAGTCGCCTATCTGTTCGAGAATAAGGGCCAGATTACCTTTGCAGAGGGCGCCGACGAAGACCAGATTATGGAGGTCGCGCTGGAGACCGGAGCAGACGATGTGGTGGCCAATGATGACGGCTCCATTGATGTTTTTACCTCGCGGCAGGACTATATGGCGGTCAAGTCTGCGTTGGAAGAGGCTGGTCTGGAGCCGGTAATGGCTGAAGTATCAATGATTCCGGCGACCACTAACGAGCTCGATGTCGAGGCTGGACGCAAGTTACTGCGGCTGATTGATGTTCTGGAAGATCTTGATGATGTGCAGAATGTCTATCACAACGCCGATATCCCGGAAGAGTCGATGGAGGAGTGATCCTTTCGCCAACTATCCTTTGTATGGCAAGGGGCGGCAGCAGCTGAACAAGCTGGTCGCCCCTTTTTGTTGCGTTAAGGCAGGACGGCGGGCTGAAAGCCGCCGAGCTGCAAGCAGGCAAGCCCGGCGTAAGGGGAATGGATTAGCGAGGGCGTAGCAGAATGGCGTGGCTGCCACCGGAGCGTGCTGCCTGTTCCAGCGTATTGAGCTCTTGCTGGCTCAACCCTCCGGGCCAGCTGATGACGGCATGGCTGTTGCCGGATGCCAGCGCCTTGCAAGCCAGGTCGAGGGTGCTGAGGTTGCCGCGCGGCTGAAGCAGCATGATTTTTTGAGGGTCGATACCGGCATGCAGCATCCACTGTTTGGGCATTTTTAGTGGTGGTGCGATCCAGGCGAACCAGCGGTCGTCGAGGCTGAGTTGGGCTAGTAGCGGCATCAATAGCTGAAAATTGTACTCGTCGTCATCAGGAAGAATGACTTGGGTGATCTTGCCGGCCATGCCGTTATTCAGACGGTGGGTTGATCTCCGGTCCTGTTGGGGTTGATCCAATGGTGCAACCGCTTGCTGATCGTAATACAACATAGTTAGTGACCTCTTCTGAGTACGCCGACAGCCAGACCTTCGATCACCAGTTCCTGGCTCTTCAGGTCAACCTCTATCGGCGAAAAATCGTCGTTTTCAGCGATGAGTAACACTTTGCTACCCTGTTTTTGGAATCGTTTGACGGTGACCTCCTCGTCGATACGGGCAACAACTATCTGGCCGTTGCGTGCTTCCCGGGTGGTGTGTACCGCTAGCAGGTCGCCTTCGAGAATGCCTGCGTTGATCATGCTCAGGCCTTGGACGCGCAGAAAGTAATCCGCTTTGGGGGTGAAGAAATCCGGCGCAATCTCGCAATGCGAATCGATATGTTCTTGCGCCAGTAATGGTGAACCCGCAGCGACTCGACCAATGATCGGAATGCCCGCCTCGTGCTCCTCAAGGTCGGGTATACGGATACCGCGTGAGGTGCCTGGTATCATCTCGATTGCGCCTTTTCGCGCCAGTGCCTTGAGGTGCTCTTCGGCAGCGTTAGCAGAGCGAAACCCCAGTTCGCGGGCGATGTCGGCGCGAGTTGGCGGGTAACCGGTGGTTTCTATATAGTGCCGGATGCAATCGAGCACTTCGGTCTGTCGTTGGGTTAATTTGATCATTGTGTTGCCATGCTGTTTTTTTATACAGTATATGTGTTTTTATACAGCTGTCCAGTCAAGGGGTGAATTTTTTGATGCGTTATTTTCGTGTGGCTCTTGGTTGGATAGTTGCTCTGCTGGCGCCGACTCGGCGCGATGGAGGGCGGGTACCGGAGCTTGAGGGGCTGGAGCTATACCAATTCGTTGTTTGCCCCTATTGCATCGGGGTTCGCAGAGAGTTGAACCGGTTGGGGGTGAAGGTCGCTCTGGTTGATATCGACCGGGATGCTCTAGCCAGGCAGCGACTGCTGTGTGAGGGCGGGAAGGTTCAGGTTCCCTGTTTGCGTATTGCCGGCCCGGACAATGACCGCTGGTTGTACGAGTCGGCTGATATTATTGGTTTCTTGCGGGAGCGCGTCGCTCATGGCAGCTAGTGCGGAGCTTCCTGCCCAGCTCAAGGATCAGGTACAGGCGGCCTATCGTCACTACCTGGAGGCCAAAGGCTACCGGCCCCGCTACGGGCAGCGGTTGATGATCGCTGAAATCGTCAAGGGGTTGGTTGGCGGTGACGAGTCGGTGGTGGTGGTAGAGGCCGGAACTGGCACCGGCAAGACGGTGGCCTACCTGCTTGCTGCTTTGCCGACCGCCAAACACTTCAAGAAACGATTGGTGCTGTCTACTGCCACGGTTGCGTTGCAGGATCAGATTATCGGTAAGGATCTTCCCGATTTGGCGGCGCACAGTGGACTGGAGTTTACCTATGCGTTGGCAAAAGGGCGCAGCCGGTATCTCTGTTTGAGCAAGCTGGATCAGCTGCTGAGCCAAGATCAACAGCAGGAAGGACTGGCTCTGTATGACGATGAGCTGGCGCTGAGGCTAGATGGCGAGCAGACCCGTTTGCTTGAGGAACTCGCCGACGCCTATGTCGGCGGGCGCTGGGACGGCGACCGGGACAGCTGGCGTGATGAGATTGCGCAGGAGAACTGGCAGTTGCTCACCACTGATCATCGCCAGTGCAGCAATCGCCGCTGCGCTCATTTTTCCGGCTGCTGTTTTTTCAAGGCTCGCGAAAGCCTCGATCAGGCTGACTGCATCGTCGCCAATCATGACTTGGTTCTGGCGGATCTTGCGTTGGGTGGCGGTGCGGTATTGCCCGATCCCGAGGATACCTTCTATGTGTTCGACGAGGGACATCATCTGGCTGATAAGGCGGTGCAGCATTTCAGCCATCGCTTGCGGCTCCGTTCGAGCCGAAGCTGGTTGAAGCAATTGAGTAAGACCTTGGCGCGATTGGCTAAGGATCTGCCTCAAGCTGAAGCATTACTGCGTTACTACCCGCCGGTCACCGAGTCGATCGCTAGCGCGGAAGAGCTGCTGCCCGAACTGCTGGTCCTGCTCGAGCCGTTGTTGCCGCTGGAGGAGGACGACCGGGAGCCGGTGGTGCAGCACAGCCGTTTTGCCAATGGTGTCGTGCCGGAGCCGATTTCAGCCCAGTGTGCCCGCTTGAGGCAGCCGCTACGCCGGGTGGCCGTACAGCTGGATTCCATGGTGGAGGTGCTGAAAGAAGCACTGTCGGAGCCGCTGCACGGCATTTCGCGCGAGTTGGCCGAGCGTTGGTACCCGGTGCTTGGTCGGGCTCTGAGCCGGGCAGAGGCCGCTTATGGTTTGCTGCAGGACTACGCTGAACCGGCACATCGGGGTACTGTTCCCCAAGCTCGCTGGCTCAGTCGTTATCCCTTCCAGCAGGGCGATGATGTCGAACTCTGTAGCAGTCCTATTCTGGCGGCAGAAACCCTGCAGGAATCGCTGTGGAATCGTTGCCATGGGGCGGTCGTTACCTCAGCAACGCTAACCGCACTGGGGCGCTTCGATCATTTTCAGCTGTGCAGTGGGGTGCCTGCCGGTACGCGTTTTGCGAGCGTTCCCAGTCCGTTTGATTATGCCAGTAACGGGGTGCTGCGACTGCCTCGGCTTGAGGCCGATCCGGGCCACCCTGAGGAGCATGACCGGGTGGTAGCCGAGGCGCTCGATGCATTTCTCGATCCTAAAAAGGGCGCCTTGGTTTTGTTTACCTCCTGGCGACAGCTGAACCGGGTGCGTGACCGTTTAGGTGATGTCTGGCGCAGCCGTATTCTGGCTCAGGGTGATCTGGGCAAGCAGGAGATACTAAAATCCCACCGGCAGCGTATCGACAGTGGTCAGGGCAGCGTTATCTTCGGGCTGGCGTCCTTTGCCGAGGGTATCGATCTGCCCGGTGATTACCTGACCCAAGTGGTGATCGCCAAAATCCCCTTTGCTGTGCCTGGGGATCCGGTCGAATCGGCGCTGCATGAGTGGGTGCGGGAGCAGGGGCAGGATCCGTTCAGTGCCATATCGGTGCCCTTGGCGTCGGTACGGCTGATTCAGGCCTGCGGCCGCCTGATCCGCTCGGAGAGCGATTCCGGTGAGGTGATGATTCTGGATAACCGTCTCAAAACCCGCCGATACGGGCGCGATTTGCTCGCTGCTTTGCCGCCGTTCAGGGTTGTCGCCGAGTGACCATCAGGGCTAAAAAGATGGGAGATAGCGGCGTTTTCCGTTAGAATTCAGGCCCGATACCGGCACCGTCTATGCTGATGCGCCGATGTCTAGTATGTAGGGTTGGCAGCCACTTCGCTCAGCCAACGACCAGAAAAGGATAACGACTTCGTGAGTAACGCACCGTCTTCTGCTGCTGATTCCACCGCATCAACACCTTCTGCTTCTGAGTGGTCCCCAGACCAGTTTAAAGTCGAGCCCTGCGAGGGCAAAGTCCGTTTCCACGACCTCGATCTGCCTGACGTCGTCATGCGCGCTGTTGCGGATCTGGGGTTCGAATATTGCTCACCGATTCAGGCCAAGTCGTTGGTGCATACCCTGGACGGGCGCGATCTGGTCGGCAAGGCGCAGACCGGTACCGGTAAAACGGCGGCGTTTCTCATCAGTATCATTACGGATCTTATCGATTACCCGTATCTTGGCCGGCGCCGTCCCGGTAAGCCGCGGGCGCTGGTGGTGGCTCCCACCCGCGAACTGGTTATGCAGATTGCTAACGATGCCGCGGAACTGGTAAAGCACAGCGGACTTAAGGTGCAAACCGTGGTGGGTGGGATCGACTACGACAAGCAGCAGCGTCAGCTGCGCGAACAGGTGGTCGATATTCTGGTGGCGACCCCAGGGCGGTTGCTCGATTTTAATCGCAAGAACGATGTCGATCTCAGCGAGGTTGAGATTCTGGTGCTTGACGAAGCTGACCGAATGCTCAGCATGGGGTTCATTCCCGACGTGCGGGCGATTATTCGCAGCACCCCGCACAAACGTGATCGGCAGACGCTGCTGTTCAGCGCCACCTTCTCGGACGAGATTTTGCATCTTGCCAATATGTGGACTCTAGATGCTATCCAGGTGGAGATTGAGCCGGAGCGCTTGACCGCTGACACGGTGGAACAGATCGTCTACATGGTGAGCGAGAAGGATAAGTTTAACCTGCTCTATAACGTGGTCCGCCAACAGGAGCTGGAGCGAGTAATGGTGTTCGCCAATCGACGTGACCAGACGCGTCGTCTCACCGAACGCCTGACCAAGAGTGGGATTTCCGCCGCCCTGTTGTCAGGAGAAGTGGGGCAAAAGCAGCGCATCAAGACGCTGGAGGCTTTTCGCAGCGGCGCAATCAAAGTGTTGGTCGCTACCGATGTAGCTGGCCGTGGTATCCACGTCGAAGGTGTCAGTCATGTGATCAACTACAATCTGCCCGAGGATCCAGAAGATTATGTTCATCGCATTGGTCGCACAGGCCGTGCCGGTGCGGAGGGGATCTCGTTCAGTTTCGCCTGCGAAACAGATGCGTTCATGTTGCCTGATATCGAGGCTCTGATCGGCAACCGGCTGCAGTGTCTGCATCCGGATGAAGAGCTGCTAAAACGGCCCGCGTGATACCGCAATGAGTAAAACAGAGACACAAGCCCTGACTATTTCGGTGCTGGGAGGTGGTAGCTTCGGCACCGCGTTGGCGAACATCGCGGCCGAGAACGGCCATCAGGTGTATCAGTGGATGCGCTCAGCGGAGCAGGCTGAATCGATGCGCAGAACGCGCGAAAACAGTCGCTACCTGCCCGGTTGCCAACTGCATCCAGGGTTGCACCCGGTGGTGGATTTTTCGCACCTGGGATGCAGTGATCTGGTGTTTGTGGCGATTCCCAGCAAGAACTTTCGCAAAGTGGTTCACTCGGTGCGTACCCATCTCCAGCCGGGGCAGATGCTGATCAGTACCACCAAGGGGATCGAAGGCGCCTCGTTCAAGTTGATGAGCGATATTCTTCGTGACGAAGTGCCTGACGCTAGCGTGGGGGTGCTCAGTGGTCCTAATCTGGCCAAAGAGATCGGCACCAGGCAGTTGGCCGCGACGGTTATCGCCAGCGATGATCCGAAACTGTGCGAGCAGGTGCAAAGGGCGTTGCATGGTGATTATTTCAGGGTGTATGCCGGCACCGATACCTACGGTGTGGAGCTGGGTGGGGCGTTGAAAAATATCTATGCCATCGCAGCCGGGCTGAGTGCCGCCATGGGCATGGGCGAAAATACGCGCAGCATGCTGATGACGCGCAGTCTGGCCGAGATGAGTCGCTTCGCAGTTGAGTTGGGTGCAGATCCTCTCACGTTTCTGGGGCTGGCGGGTGTTGGTGACCTGATTGTGACCTGCATGTCGCCGCTCAGTCGCAACTACCGGGTTGGCTTTGCGCTCGGCGAGGGCAAGGATCTCGAGACTATTGTTACTGACCTGGGCGAAGTCGCCGAAGGGGTAAACACGCTCAAGTACGTCAAGGCGCGTGCTGATGAACTGAACGTCTATATGCCTCTGGTTCAGGGGCTGTATCGGGTTGTGTACGGGCATGAGCCGGT
Source organism: Motiliproteus sediminis (assembly GCF_017912535.1). Taxonomy (GTDB): domain Bacteria; phylum Pseudomonadota; class Gammaproteobacteria; order Pseudomonadales; family Balneatricaceae; genus Motiliproteus; species Motiliproteus sediminis. The sequence goes on along the minus strand of NZ_JAERQK010000001.1, from coordinate 889,724 downwards.
AAGGAAGGTGATTGGTGAGCTGATGATGGCGGCGCATAGCGAAGATGTTGCGTTCCAGCTGCCGCCGCGGCGATAACCTATGACCACGCTGATTCTGATGCGCCACGGTGCGGCTGACTGGGTGACCCCCGATGAAGAGCGGCCTCTCAGTGCAACGGGCATTCAGCAGTGCCAGCGACAGATCTCTGCGCGAAGCCAGCAGCTTGAGGGAGTGGGTAGACTATGGGTCAGCCCTTACCTGCGCGCCCGGCAGACGGCAGAAATGCTGCCATTAAACACCAGTGTTGAGCACAGCAGGGCAAATTGGCTCACGCCCGACAGCGATCCTGAACGGGTAATTGCCGAGCTTGCCGCAAGCCTGTCAGCCGATACCGCGATGCTGGTGGCGCACAATCCGCTGCTAACCCGGTTACTGAACCGGCTGCTGGGTGCGGAGCCCGGTCGCTACCACCTAGGAACCAGCGCGATGGCAGCCGTAGAGCTGCCGTTGGTAGCCGCCGGCTGTGGCGAGCTGCTGTGGTTTGACCCCGGCTTTTAGGCTTAATGGCTGTTATCCAATTGATAACGTGGCGGGCGCCCCCGCCGCGCATCCATGTCGTTTAAGGCATTCTTGCCGGTTTCTGTCAGCCGCCCTTTGGGGTAAACGGCAATGGCACGGTCCATTACCCGATAGGCTTCCTCGAAGCGCCCCAGTTTGTGCAGCGCCAGTGGCAGCCCAATATACACTGCTGCGTCGGGAATATACTGCAGGTGCTCCTGTGCCCAGGGGATATAAGCATTGAGAGCGTTGGTGTTGCCGGTCTGCAAGCCATAGCGCAGTAAGGTCTGCATGTGCAGAAAGGCGGTGTTTTCGGCAAAGTAGATGTTGGTTGACGGAAACTCCAGCTTGCTGACGTCCTTCACCTTCGCCAGTTGAAAATCCATGTTGGCTTTGTTTGCCAGCAAAGAGTGGGTGAAAAAAACCGTCGCCAGAACCGGAAATACCAGCGCGATGGCGAGTCCGGTAGCACGACCGAAGCTGCTGAGGCCAAAGCTGGCGACCCGACGACGATGGCTGGCAATCAAGGCGATCAGGCAGATAAACAGCAGCCAATGGAGCTGCGAGATGTAAAATGGCAGCTCCACCTGGGTATGCAGGGTTATCGGCAGCAGTAACGCCAAGTAGGCCCCGCCGCGCTGCCAGCCCAGCTGCCACAGGCGCCATAGTACTGCCCCGGCGACAAAGAATATGGCTGCCAGTGCCAGCAGACCACCTTCAATCCCCCAGTAGAGTAGTTCGTTGTGCGGGTGGCTGAGGCGTGGCTCCAGAATGGCGGCTTCGGGATGCTGCTGGTGGTACTCCGCCTTTTTATCGTGCCAGGCCGGTTGGAAGCGACCGATGCCGTGGCCAGTGATTGGGCGTTCCAGCATCAGCTCCAGGCTGGAATCGTACATCATCCAGCGAACGTCGTTGCGTGTGGGGTCGCTGGAGGATTGGGTCATTTTCTCGAACTTCTCTACACCGCCCAGAAGTCCCCCGGTCTTGGTTTCGATCTGCAGACTGGCGATTGCAGCTAACGCTACCACCCCCAAGGCGGCAAACAGTGCTTTGCGCCCCGCCCACAGCTGGCGGTAGCGGGCCGCCAGCATCAGGAGTACCCCCGCTATTGCCGCGATCATGCCGAGGCGCGAGCCGGTGGTGGCAACCACCAGGGTATTCAGTCCCACCGCGGCGATGATCATTAGTCGAAGGGCCCGGTGCCGCTGTCGGAAGGAGGGAAGGCTCAGGCAGTAAATTGCCGCCAGCAGACCGGTCGCAACGTAGGAAGCGTTGAGATTGACCTGCTGGAAGATTCCCCGAGGGATACCGGGGGAGTGAGGTATGAAGCCCCAGAGGTTATGGTCGAGATACAGGTGGGCGAGGCTGATCAGCGACTGGACCATTGATGAGGCGACCAGTACCAGCATCAGGTTATCCTGCCAGCGGCGCTCCAGGCGGAACTGATTGATGGAGAAATAAACCAGAAAGCCGCCCCAGATCGCCAGCAAACGGAACATCCAGCTTACCGGTAGAGCCACCGACATCAGTGCTCCCATCAGAGTGATGATGACGGGGAAGGTGAGCATGGGTAGCGCCAGCGATGGAATAACCAGCTTGCCGGTATGCACGACCCGTAATAGCCCCAGCCCGATCAGAAAGCTGGCGGCGATCCAGACCGTGCTATTGAACGGCAGGAACAACCCTTCTCCACCGGGGTTGTCCTGGTAGTAGGTCGGTGCGACAAGGAACAAGCAGATGAAAAGAAAAAGGAAAACTCGATTGAACCGTTTGTCCGTAATGGGATCTGCTAATCTGAACATCATCCTGCGCTCGCTATCGGTGAGCGCCCGATGATAGCGAACCTAGGGTATGACGTATAGCGAGGAGCGCCCCCCAGCGATGTTGTTTAGTGGTTTTTTGATCCCACACCTGCCGTTTCGCCACCGGTCTGTGGTTTTTAGCATCGTTGCCGCGCTGTTGGTGTCGATGGCGGCTACGGCGCGCGGCGATATTCCGGGGAGCGCAGACCCGGAAGGGCTGGAGCGTTACCCTCTATCCTATATTGTTGAATATCAACAACAAGTTTCTCCGGAGTACCGTTTGGCCCTGGGGCCGATGAAGAAAGTTAACGGCGTGATCAGTGCGGAGCGCTCGCGCGCCCTGGCCGGGGCTTTGGTGCGGGTGACCTACCGCATTCCCGACGGTCACGGCAGTGAAGAAGCTTTTGGCTTCATGCGTCAACAGCTGGATAACGCCGGCTACCGCTCTCTGTACCTGTGTGAGGGCCGGCGCTGCGGTAGCAGTAACCAGTGGGCCAATACCCAGTTTGGTATCGCCCAGCTCTACGGTCTGGATCGGCAGCAGTGGTACGGTGCGTTTGAAGATGTTGCCAGTCAACGGGTGATCGCCCTGTATGCGGTTCAGCGCGGCAATAAGCGGGTCTATCTGCATCTGGATCTGGTGAAACAGGGTAGTAACGCGGCGTCTTCGAGTGTTGTTACCAGTCAGCTTAATCGCGGCGAGCGCCTCTATGTTGAATTGGGCGACCCGCTGGATAGTTTGGCGGCAAGTATCAACCAGTTGCTGAATCAGCAGCCGGGAGCCGTGCTTCGGCTGGTCGGTCACTCCAACCGTGGCGGGGATCTGGCCGCGCGGATCGCGTCGTCACGCGTCGATGCAGAGCGCGTACGTGACCGCCTGATTGTGCTCGGGGTTCCGGCGGTGGCGCTGGAAGCCCATGGCGTTGGCGATCTGGTACCGGCCTATGATCCCTCGATTCCCGCGGTGCGGGTAGAGCTCCTCAAGGGGGGGCTGTGACCACCGTATCGTTGGTCCTCGGCAGTGGTGGTGCACGCGGCTATGCCCACATCGGCGTGATCGATGAATTGGAGCGCCGTGGGTTGCGCGTTGTCAGCGTGGCCGGCAGTTCTATGGGGGCCTTGGTCGGCGGCCTTTACGCTGCCGGTCGTCTGGACGAGTTTCGCCACTGGGCTATCGACCAGCGTTCGGTAGATGTGCTGAGGATGCTGGACCTGTCCTTTGATTCGGTGGGGCTCATACGGGGCGACAAGGTTTTTGCGATGCTCAATGAGATGGTCGGGCGACGGACGATCGAGTCGCTGGAGCTACCCTTTACCGCAGTAGCCACTGACCTGACGCGACTGAAGGAGATCTGGTTTCAGGAGGGTGATCTTCTGGAAGCGATCCGGGCGTCCATATCGATCCCCAGTCTGTTTACGCCGGTGGTGCGTAACGGGCGGGTGCTGGTTGACGGTGGTTTGCTCAATCCCATACCTATCGCGCCGACGGTGTCGGCCCATGCAGACCTGATTGTTGCGGTCAATCTTAATGCCGCCGCACAGACTGAGTTTGCGACGGTGGAGATGCCCCAGCAGGAACTGGCAACCAGCAGTGGGCATGACGACAGCTCTGAGGGCAGCCATGAGGACGCAGGGCTGCTGGAGAGCTGGAGCCTGAGCTCGCTCGGCGCCAATATCAAACGCAAGATGGAACGTTCGGCCACCGAGCCGCAGCCCCGGCGCCGTCGCCAGAGTCGACTGGGGCGGCTTGAGGTGATCTATCAGTCGGTGGAGGCGATGCAGGCCACCCTGACCCAGTACAAGATTGCCGGTTATCCACCCGATGTGTTGGTTCGAATCCCCAAAGACAGCTGCCGTTTTTACGAGTTCTACCGTGCTGAAGAGTTAATCGAAATTGGTCGTGAGGCCGCGTGCCGGGCGCTCGATGATTACCTGAAACACTCAGTCCGGGCGGGCTAGCAGCGCCACACCCTGACGATAGCCCAACCCGCCGTTTCCCTGGACCATGCCGTACTGCTCACTACCTTCCAGCAGGCGATGGTGCATGGTGATGAGCGCGTTGAGGGCGGGGTTGTTCCAGGGCGCCCGGGCGAGATTCATGCCGCCGGTGACGGTAATGGAGTGTTGTTCAAGAAATGCCGGAATCTGTTCGAGCAGGTCTACCAGGCCGCTGGCTAACAGGAAGGCCATCGGTACCACCGGATAGCAGGTGTATACCTCCAGCAGGGCGTTGCCTCGCCTGAACTCCTCGGCGAAAGCTACGCCGCCCTGATCGCAGCAGCTATTGTAGGCTTCGCGCAGGTGCTCGTACTCGGCAATCTGTTGCAGGTACTCCGGACCGTCACCCGGCAGCCTGCGAGTGGCAACGGCGCGCAACTCGATACGCTCAGAAAGGGGGATCTGCAAACGGTCGGCGGTTGCGCGGTTGGCCAGTAGCAGGCGTCCGCTAAAGTCGACCAGCGGGTTGGCGCAATCGACACCACGAAACAGGCTGGTTATCGGGCGGAACCAGCGCTCACCCGGCATCAGCTCCGATTCGAACCGGTCTGCCAGAGCGTTGCGAAAGCTGAGCTGGTGGTTGTCGAACAGTGCGGCGGCTACCTGCTTGAATAGCGTCTGGTTCCCCTGCTGCAACTCGACAAACCGTTGAGCCAGATCGGTGTAGGCTTGGGTGAGAGGATAATGGGGGCCGTATACAGCCATTCGCTGCAGGCGCTCGCCTCGCTCGTAACCGCTGCGGATATCGTCATCGCCGCTGATCAGAACGGCCGGAGTGCCTGATGCGATCAACTGGTGGGCACGTTCTAGCGCTTCGATGGGCGCACAACCACTGCGAAAGTGATCGACCGATTCGGGAGCATTCCAATCGGCGCGCAGGGGCTCAATGGTGAGATGGTGTAGCGGGATATGGAGCCGCCTCAGTTCATGTTCGAGTTCCAGGCAGTGGCTCATTGATCCTTGTTGGTCAATGGTTTTTGCGGCTGAAATGATGAGTGCGTGAGTCATCGGTTTTCCAAGCGGTTGTAATCAAGCAGGCCAGCCTCGATCGGACTGTTGGCCTGGTAACGATCGATAATGCGGTCGCTTACCTGCCAGAAGCGCACGTCCGAGCGCCGGATGCCGTAACGGCCGACGAATTTGGCGTAGTCTTCTTCAGTTTGCAATCCGGTCATCCGGTTCACCATCTGCGGCAGTTGCCCTTCAGCGATCCATAGCAGCAGGTTGGGATGGTCGCCAACCACTCCGGTAGTGAAGGTGAGGCTGTCCTCATCCGGGCGCAGGGCGTTGGCTTCATCGAACAAGCTGGAGATGTTGGCGTGCGCGCGGTGATGCACCATGCTGACCAGCTGCTCATCGCCGCTATGGGTGCGCACCAGTATCAGGCTGTACTCCGGCAAGAATCTCAAACCGTTGCCCTGCAGTTGTTCAACCCGCTGCAGCAGCTGTTGGCTCTCTGCGCTGAGCGTGCTGCTGGAGAGCTCGTAGCGAGTTTCAAGTATCGGTTGTAAGCGCCGCCTAAGACGCTGATACAACTCCTGCTTTGGCTCTGCCGTCTGATAGTTGATGGCCGGCTGCGGGTGGATGTTACTGTGGCGTCCAAAGATATAGCTCTGGATTCCGGCGCCGCTATCGCGATACCAGTAATCCCGCTCCCGGTTGCGTGCGTCTTTGGGGAGAAGCATCAGAAAGTTCAGCTCGCCTTCCATGCGCAGAAAGTCCATGTACAGGCGGGTAACCAGTTGATGACCTAAATTGCCGTAGACATCGAAGCCTGCCACCAGCAGATAGTGAATCCGTTCCAGCAACGGGTAGTCGATCACCCAGGCGGTTTTGGGAGGGGCTCCCACCAGCCCCTTGACCACCGCTGCGTTGTCGAAATGGCGGAAGATGGTCAGTGCCGCGTTGCTGTTGTGACCGTCCCCATCCCAGATCAGGTTTTCGTCGATGGGCGTCTTTTTGCCCAGTTCACGATTGAGTATTGTGGCCTTGGTCTGCAGGTATTCATCTTGCAACGATGCGTATTTCAGCCAGGTCGATATGGGCAGTGCATTGCTGCTTGCCGCGGCTGGCAGGGTAAGCTGGTGCAGCGATTTTTGTACTAGTTCTCGGGTGTCGTCAGAGATGCGGAACTCGGGGTCAAAGAAGTAGACCCAAAAGTGTTCGTTGATCACGTTAACGGCCATTTGGCCGCGGCATACCGGCCCTTTAATGAACGCCATAATTGTGTCCTGCGCGTCGTCGAGCATAAAGCGGTAGCGAGCGCGGGGAGGCAGAGCGCGGAAGGTGAGAAAAGGGTTCGCGGCCAGCTCCGGTTCATAGCCAGGCAATTGTTCAACCCTGTAGTCGCTGCTGAAAAACAACTCCTGCCAGCGGCGCTGGCGTGCGGGTCCCAGCGGGTAGGGGATGTGGTTCTTGGCGACTACTGCCGAGCGTTCTGCGACCAGCCGGTAGAAGACGCGTTCTACCCCGGGGTCATCGAAAGGACGACGGGTCGCAATGCGCTTTACCGGCTCACCGGGAGGCGTGCTTGAACGCACCAGTTTGAAATAGCCGGCTTGCGGCTGTTGCTCAAAGTACAGATTGAACAGGTATAGGTGTTCATAAATATAGCGGCTGACCAGGCGGTGGCGGAAGCTGTCCTGATTCAGAAAACGCTCCCAGTGATGGCGTAGTGCCCGGGTATTGGCCGAGAGCAGAGGGACGTCTGGCAGCGGCGCGCCCTGGTTCAGCCAGCGACCGAGAGTGTCGAACTCGCGTGCGGTTAGGCCCGGCAGGCCATAGGGCATCCCCCAAAGGGGGCGTTTTTGTTCGACGCGGTGGTAGTTGTCGGCGCTGACGCATTGTTGGTTACGATCGAGCTTGAAGTCAAAACTTGCGGGCAGAATCGGGCTATCCGGATTGGGGTGGCGCTGTTTTAATGCCAGCACACGAAAAAGCAGACTCTGTTCGATCTCGTCTTGACCGGCGTCAGCTGGCGGCAGGATCGGGTGAAAGCCTTTGCTCCGCCATTCGCGCGCGGTTTGTGCATCCTCAAACAGGCGGGTGGGCTCGGCGGCCAGTATACGGGTCCCGTTGTACACCTTGCTGGGATGAAGCCCACGGTCAATACCATCGGGAGAGCCCAGTTTCAGCTGACAGGGGGCATCGTAGCAGGCGTGGCATACCACGCAGCGCCGTTCCATAATCGGTTTGACCTGCTGCTGGTAAAAAGACCCTTCCTGACTCTCGGGCGTCACGTAACGAGTAGGCTCACTCTGGGGGGCGATCTCATCATTTTCGCCAGCGTTGGCGTTTGCCGCTAATAACATTCCGGTGCAGATAAAAGCGTTGAGGGCGTGGCGCAGCATGATGTAGGTCCGTCTAGTCCGTGGTATCCGTAGTGTATGGCCGCAGCTTGCGGCGTGCGGGAGTTGGGTCTGGCATTGCTGTGAGCTCAGAGGGCATCTTAACATCAGGGCCCCGCTCAGTGGGGACTGGCTGGCCCGCAGTCTTTAACTGTAGTTTTGCTGTCCGGTGGTTCGCCAGCGTAACGCGAGGCTGTTTGGGGTTTGGCAACTGCGTCTTACGTCGTTCAGCGATGTAAGTAAGGGGGCATTATGGATCACGGATTGCCGTTCGCCGGCGTCCCTCGGCCGCTGGTTTGAGTGCGCCGTAACCCTTTATGGGTGGGGTGACTATTATTAAAACTTGGCGGGGGCTGGCGGCGGAAGTGCCGGTAAGCCGGGGTTGTGATCCCTGCAGCACTGCCGGCATCACCATTAGAGCTGGCAGATGGAGGGGCTGGGATCGTTTGGCGTTGCTCGATCCGGTTTTTGTGCTCATCGGTTCTTGGTCGCTGCACGTCTGTGGCCGGGGTGGTAGGCAGTGGTGACACATACTATCCGGGCAGGAAGCGCAGAGTATGCGTTCAACAACAATCTACAGGCGTGAGGATTAACCATGATGCTCCATGCTGATCTGTCCCGGCGGGTGGTGGTTACTCCGGCGGATTACTGCTGGGTAGATTCACCGGTCGCGGGTGTCGAGAGGATGATGCTGGACCGCATCGGTGACGAGGTGGGGCGGGCCTCTTCACTGGTCCGCTACGCACCCAATAGCGAGTTTCCCTCGCACCGGCACGGAGGTGGTGAGGAGATCCTGGTGCTGGAGGGGGTATTCGGAGATGAACAAGGGCGTTACCCGGCGGGCACCTACCTGCGTAATCCTGTCGGCAGCGAGCACTCCCCCGTAGTGGGGGCGGAAGGTGCCACTATCTTCGTCAAGCTGCATCAGTTTGATCCGGCGGACGAGCGCCAAGTGGTGCTGGATACGGCAAGTGCCGGTTGGTCGGCGGGGCTGGTTGAGGGGCTGTCGGTGCTACCGCTGCATCAATATCAGGCCGAGCAGGTAGCGTTGGTTCGCTGGGCGCCCTTTACCCGCTTTCAGCCCCATGCTCACTATGGTGGCGAGGAGATTCTGGTGCTGGAGGGGCGGTTCTGTGACGAGCACGGGGAGTATCCGGCCGGCAGTTGGATTCGTAATCCGCATATGAGCCGGCATACCCCTTTTACCCGTGCGGAGGGGGCGCTGATCTACGTGAAGGTTGGCCATCTGTCTGAGTAAACGATAACGAGAAAGGCCCGCAACGCGGGCCTTTCTCGTTATCCGGTGGGTGTTAATTGATCAGCGACAGGAATTCGGAGCGGGTAGCCAGATTGCTGCGGAACTGGCCCAGCATCATCGAGGTTTTCATCACCCCGTTCTGTTTCTCAACGCCGCGCATCATCATGCACATATGCTTGGCTTCAACAACAACGCCGACGCCGGCCGCGCCGGTGATCTCCATGATGCTGTCAGCGATCTGCTTGGTCAGGTTTTCCTGAATCTGCAGGCGGCGGGCATACATGTCGACGATGCGGGCGATCTTGGACAGGCCGATTACCTTGCCGGAAGGGATGTACGCCACGTGGCACTTGCCGATAAAGGGCAGCAGGTGGTGTTCGCACATGGAGTACAGCTCGATATCCTTGACCAGCACCATTTCGCTGTTGTCGGAGTCGAACAGGGCACCATTGACTACTTCATCAAGCGTCTGGCGATAACCACAGGTCAGGTATTCGAACGCTTTGGCCGCACGCTTGGGCGTATCAACCAGCCCTTCGCGATCGGGATCTTCGCCAACGGCTCGAATGATGGTGGTGAATGCGTCTTTCATGCTATCGCTCGATGGTAGAAAAAAAGCGGCTACGGTACGCGAATCCGCCGCAGGGGTAAAGCGCTGGTGCTATCGATGTCGCTTCAGCAATACATAGAGGGCGCCGGTGCCGCCATCCTGAGGTTGTGACGAGACAAACGCCAACACTTGGGGGATCTGCCTGAGCCAGTCGTTAACGTAGGATTTTAGCAGGGGTTGACGCCCTTCGGTATTGGCGGCCTTACCGTGCACGACAATGACACAGCGGAGCCCCTGTCGCAGGGCATCGCGAATAAAGCTGCTGAGCTGGTCGCGCGCTTCGTCCACGCTGTAGCCGTGCAGGTCCAATCCTGCCTCCCAAGGCAGGTGACCCTGTTTCATCCGCTGTAGCAAGCGTTGCTGGACACCGGGGACGGCGAAGATCAGTTCCTCTTCCGAGTCCACCAGGGTGCTTAAACGGTCGCTCAGTCCGTCACTGAAGCCTTCCTGCTCGCGGGTTGCCGCTTCGCGGCGGTAATCGATACTGTCACCGACCGCTTTTGGCTCAGTGCGCAGATCCGCACGGTCATGATGGTGCCGTTTGACTTCGCCAACCAGGCTGGCGAAATCCGCGTCATCCGTTGTGTTTTGTTGTTTGGGCGCCATGGCGTACCTAACCATAATTCTTTACTATAAGGCCCCTTTCGCCCTCGGGCGTCGATAGAGACTAATCGGAGCAGATGGCCGTATGAGTCAGCGGGATCCCGCCTTGGACCAGCTTCACAGTATAAAAGATTTCATCCGCCTGGGGGTGAGCCGTTTGCGTGCCGCTGATCTTTACTATGGCCACGGCACCGATAACGCCTGGGACGAAGCGGTGCAACTGGTGTTGCATGTAGCCGGACTGCCCTGGAACGTGGATCCCGCCATTCAGGATGCGCGCCTGCTGGAGAGCGAGAAAGCGCAGGTGCTGGAACTGTTCCGCCGCCGCATCGAGGAGCGTATACCCGCTCCTTACCTGATCGGCGAGGCTTGGTTCTGCGAACTGCCGTTCTACGTCGATGAGCGCACCTTGGTGCCGCGGTCTCCCATCGCTGATCTGATTCGTGAGGGATTCGAGCCCTGGCTCAACGAGACGCCGGTGGCGCGGGTGCTGGATCTCTGCACCGGCAGCGGCTGCATCGGTATCGCCTGCGCGCTGCTGTTTGACGACGCCGAGGTGGATCTGGTGGATCTTTCCGCGGGCGCGCTGGAGGTGTGCCGGCGCAATATTACCCGTCATCGGTTGGATGATCGGGTTCAGGCGATCGAGTCGGACCTGTTTGCCGGTGCTGACGGGCGGCGTTACCAGCTGATAGTCAGTAACCCGCCTTACGTCGATGCCAACGATTACAATAGTATGCCGCCGGAATATCATCATGAGCCGGTGCTGGGATTGACCTCAGGCGAAGACGGATTAGATATTACCCGGCGGATTCTTCGCGAGGCGTCCGACTATCTGACAGCGGACGGGTTGCTGGTGGTGGAAGTGGGTAATTCTGAAGTGGCATTGCAGGCAGCTTATCCCGATGTGCCCTTCATCTGGGTAGAGTTGCCGAGCGGCGGCAACGGTGTGTTTGTGTTGAGCGCGCAGGAATTGAATGAATATCGGGATCGGTTCTGATCCCTGAGAGCGGCTGCGGCCGGAGAGCGTTATGTCAGGAAATACCATTGGTAAGTTGTTCACCGTTACCTCTTTCGGTGAGAGTCACGGCCCGGCCCTCGGCTGCATCGTTGATGGCTGCCCTCCTGGGCTAGACCTGTGTGAAGCGGATCTGCAGCGTGACCTTGACCGTCGCAAGCCGGGGACCTCTCGTCATACCACCCAGCGCCGCGAGCCGGATCAGGTGCGGATTCTTTCGGGGGTGTTTGAAGGCAAAACCACTGGTACCCCGATTGGGCTATTGATTGAGAACACCGATCAGCGCTCCAAGGACTATGGCGACATCGCCAGCAGCTTCCGTCCGGGGCACGCCGATTACAGCTACCAGCAGAAATATGGTTTGCGAGATTACCGTGGTGGCGGTCGTTCGTCAGCACGGGAGACCGCGATGCGCGTTGCAGCGGGCGCTATCGCCAAGAAGCTGTTAGCCGCTCAGGGGGTTGAGGTGCGTGGCTATCTGTCCCAGCTGGGGCCGGTCAAAGTTGAAAAAGTTGACTGGAGTATCGTCAACGACAATCCCTTTTTCTGCCCCGACGCGGACAAAGTGGCGGAGATGGAAAACTACATGGATGCGCTGCGAAAATCCGGTGATTCCGTGGGTGCGCGCCTCACCGTAGTGGCTAGCGGCGTCCCCGTGGGGCTGGGTGAGCCTATATTCGATCGCTTGGATGCCGAACTGGCCCACGGCCTGATGAGCATCAACGCGGTCAAGGGTGTGGAGATCGGTGACGGCTTTGCCGTGGCGGAGCAACTCGGCACCGAGCACCGTGACGAGATGACGCCGGAGGGCTTTTTGTCCAATCATGCCGGCGGCATTCTCGGTGGTATCTCTACCGGTCAGGAGATCGTCGCTCATATCGCCTTGAAGCCGACCTCCAGTCTTCGCATTCCCGGCCGCAGCGTCAATCTGGCTGGCGAGCCGATCGAGGTGGTGACCAAAGGGCGTCATGATCCTTGTGTCGGCATTCGTGCTACGCCGATTGCCGAGGCGATGATGGCGATTACTCTGCTGGATCACCTGCTACGCCATCGTGCCCAGTGCGGCGATGTGGTTTCCAGCGTACCGGTGCTGCCTGCACAAGCCTGATCCCATGAGCGGCAGTTATCCCTACTGGCGGCTGTCGCTGTTCTATCTTTTCTACTTCGCCCTGCTGGGCGGGCTGGTCCCTTACTGGGCGCTCTATCTTGAGTCGTTAAATTTTAACCCTGAGCAGATCGGCCTGTTGATGGCCATTCTGATGGGGACCCGCATCATTGCCCCTAATCTCTGGGGTTGGCTGGCTGACCACAGCGGTCAGCGTCTGGCGATCATCCGTGGTGGCAGCCTAGTGGCGTTACTGGTTTTCTCCGCCGCTTTCTGGGTTGATGGCTTTGCCTCCATGGCGCTGCTGATGTTTGGCTTCACCTTTTTCTGGAACGCGGTTTTGCCTCAGTTCGAGGTGGTGACTTTGCGTGCCATGGGGACGGCCCGCAATCGCTACAGTCACGTCCGGTTGTGGGGCTCGATCGGCTTTATTCTTGCGGTCGTTGGTATTGGCGCGCTGCTCGATCGGGTGGGCATGGCGGCGCTGGTGCCGACGTTATGGCTGTTGCTGGCGAGTATCTGGTTGGCGTCGCTATGGGTGAAGGTGAATGTCGACCGTGCCGTTGAGTCGAGCAACTCACCGGCGCTTTGGGCGGTGCTGAAGCGTCGGGAGATCCAGGTCTTTCTACTGATCTGTATGCTGGTGCAGCTGGGCCATGGCCCCTATTACACGTTTTATTCGGTCTTCATGCAGGAGCACGGCTACGGTAAAACTGCCATCGGTTCATTGTGGGCGCTGGGTGTTATTGCCGAGGTGGCGGTATTTCTGGTGATGCATCGCCTGTTGCAGGGCTGGGGGCTGCGGCGGATTTTTATCGGCGGGTTGTGGATCTGCGCCTTGCGATGGCTGCTGATCAGTCAATGGCCGGATCTGGCGGTGGTGGTCGTGGGCGCGCAGTTGTTGCATGCGGTTACCTTTGGTTGTCTGCACGCGGCCAGTATCGCTTTTGTGCATCAATACTTTCCTTCCGCCTCTCAGGGGCAGGGGCAGGCGCTCTACAGCAGTGTCGGATTTGGCTTGGGTGGTGCGTTGGGGGCCTATCTCAGTGGCGTTGCCTGGAGCATGATGGGCGGGCCACAGGTGTTTATGGCCGCCGCTATTGTCAGTGCTGCTGGAGCGATACTGGCCTGGCGCATGCTTCGGGTTGACTGAGATCAAGGTGTAGCACTTCGCTGGTGCACAAATTGAGTTAAGATGACCAAAGGGAGTAATGTTGCACTGGTGGTCAGGGTTTGCTGCAACCGCGGAGTAACACCTATACTGCAGCGCAAATCAAAATAACAGGAACGGAGCAACCCGTTCTGGCGGAAGAGGATAGCTTAGCCTTGCGTGTACTTCGTAAATATACCAATCGCCGGCTCTATGATACGTCCAAGAGCTGTTACATCACGTTGGAAGACGTTAAACAGTTGGTGCTGGATAACGTTCAGTTCGAGGTGCAGGACTCGAAAACCGGCAAGGACCTGACGCGCAATATTCTGCTCCAGATTATCAGCGAGCAGGAGGGAGAAAGCGCAGGTATGCTCACCAACCAGGTGTTGCAGCAGCTGATCCGTTTCTACGGCGACAGTATGCAGGGGATGATGCGGCAGTATCTGGAGCAGAGCATCGGAGCGTTCCTGTCACAGCAGGATCGTATTCGCGAGCAGATGGAATCGATGATCGACGCCGCCAATCCGCTCAACATGATGAATAAAATCGCCGGCCAGAACATGGCGATGTGGAATATGTTTTCTGCCCCGGGTGACGAGCAGCCGGTGTCAGACGATGGCAGCAATAGCAGCAAGGATAAGAGCGACTCCTAATCGCGCTGCTTGAGCCAGTTACTGATGTCGTCCGGCAGCACTTTTTGTGCTTGCCGGCCGACGAACACGCCGATGTGCCCGCCCGGGTACTCCTTCTCTGTATAGTCTTTCGAGCCGGTCAGTTTGGCCAAGGCTTGGGAAGCAGATGGTGGCACCAGATGATCGCCGGCAGCAAACAGGTTCAGCAATGGCTGCTGCTGCTGCTGTAGGTCGACGGAATGGCTGCCAATCGTTAAGCCTCCTGTTACCAGTCTGTTCTGTTGGAAAAACTGCTGCAAAAACTCCTTGAATGCGGAGCCTGCCAGATCCGGAGAGTCGTTGATCCAGCGCTCCATGCGGAGGTAGTTGGCCGCGGTCTGGTGCTGGTTCAGCTGCCGCGGCAGGTTGAGCTCTTTGTGCAGCCCCAAACGCATCGGCATCAACGAGTTGTAAGCCCGGGTCATGAGCGATCCTGGGAAGTTGCCGTAGGTGTCCAGCGCCAACTGGGCATCGACGTCTCGCGCCAGCCCCGACAAGGTGTTGTCGGCGGTGTGAAAATCGACCGGGGTGACTAACGTGATCAGGTTGCGTATCTGTTGCGGGTGTATGGCGCTGTAGCAGAGGCTGAAAGTGCCCCCCTGACAAACGCCGAGCAGATTGGTTTGTGGTGTGCCGGCGTGCTGACACACCTGACGGACGCACTGGTGCAGATAGTCGTTGAGGTAGTCGTCCAGGTCGATGAAACGGTCGGCATGATCAGGATATCCCCAGTCGATCAGATACACCGGAATGCCGCGCTGGAGCAGCGCGGCGATCAGGCTTCGATCAGGTTGCAGGTCGAGGATGTAGGGGCGATTGACCAGTGCGTAGACGATCAGCAAGGGGGTTTTGAGGCGCGGCTGCGATGGTGCGTAATAACGTAACCGGAGTTTGTCCTGTTGATAGATCGACTCCCACGGCGTGGTGTCAACCTCGACCCCGTCCATCTTGCCTAATGTCTGCATCCCCTCTACCGCTTCGCGGCTAAGGTTAAGCATTTCCGTAATCAGTTTTTCAGGCTGAAACAGCTGCTTCATGCCTTGCGTTTCCGTAGCGTGGCCACCGGTGGTTTGGTTGCCGGCAGCGGCTGAGCAGAGTTTTGTTGCTGGCTGACTTGTCGCTCAAGCTGCGCCAGACGCTCGCTGATCGCCTGCTGTTGCTCTTCGGAGCGCCGCAGTTGTTTGCGCAGACTATGGTGGTTGCGCAGCAGGTCGTCGTAATCCCGCTGCGGAACCAGGCCGAGTTGGCGGTATTCATGCTGCCAGTAACTACGTCCCAACTGGATGAGGCGTAAGCTGCTGTTGGTGAGCTCGGCGTAGAGCTGCTGATAATCGCGTTGCTGCAGCATGGTGCCGTAGGCTTGCTCGTAGCACTCGACCCACTGGGCGTGCAGTTGGCTGAGACTATCCGGAGCGGGCTGCTGTTGAAGTTGTTGAAGCAGGGCGCTGCTGGCCTGGACGTGAACCTGTTGTAGCTGGCTCTGGTAGCGCGCCAAGGCCCGGTTGAAGTGCTCCAGTTCGGTGGCGATCGCTTGCAGTCGCGGCTCTTTTAGCTGTTGGGCGAGCTGCTCGAGTAGCCGATTGCTAAAGGCGAAGGGGTTCAGGGCGTCCTGTTGGGGCGGTATACAGTCGGCCAGGCGGGCGATGTTGTCGGGCAGTTTCCACTGGCGCAGCAGCACCCCGATCGCCTGCTGCTGCAGATGCTGGCTGAAATCGAACACCAGTGTTTCCAGTCCGCCGTGTGGTTGCGGATCGCGCAGCTGCGCCAAAACACGCAGTCCGAAGCGGCAAAAGCCCTGCAGCTGGGCGGCCATGGCTTCAGCGAGTTCACTTTGCAGCCCAATGCCTTGCTGGCTCGCCAACTGCCGGCAAGCCTCCTGCAGGGGTGTCCAGTCGATGCTGTTAGCGTCGATCTGGCCCTGTTCGGTTGCAAAGTTTTGCCACAGTTCGGTCTGCCGGTGCAGCCAGTTCTGTAGCTCGTTGAATTCCACTTGGTTCACCCGTCCTGATGCGGATTGCGCATTCTACCAGTCACCATGTTACCGGTCAGCGCAAGGAACACCAATAAGCTTATGTATCACATTGCTGTTGCAACTCGTAAATCAGTGCTTTGGCGGCGTTGGATAGGGTGCGCTCACGATGGTGGATACAGCCCAGAGGCCGGGTTATTGGAGCGGCTTCAAGCGGTATTTCGGTCAGGGAGCTGTCGATCAGGGTTTCTGGTAGCAGGCTCCAGCCGAAGCCGATGCTGACCATCATGCGAATGGTGTCGAGGTAGTTGGTGGACATCGCCACATCCAGATTCAGTCCGGCTTCGCTGAAGCGCTGCTCTACCAGTTGGCGGGTGAAGGTCGCAGGCCCGGGCAGGATCGCGCGATAACGGGTCAGGTCCGCCAGTCCACTGATCTGTTGCTGCGCCAGCGGGTGGTCCGTCGCCACCACGTAGCGTAATCGATCCAACCACAGGGTACAGGATTCAATCTGGGGATGCGGGGCTGGGGCCATAGTGATAATCGCAAGTTCGGCATGTCCCTGGAGGACGGCCTCGTAGGCCAGTTCTGATTCGGTGAAATCGATCTCCAGTTCCACCTCGGGGTACTGATTGCGGTAGCGGCGCAGCATCGGTGGTAGTCGGTGCAGACTGATATGGTGACTGGTGGCCAACGTCAGGCGCCCGCTGACGCTCCCTCCGAGATTGCCCAGCAGCCGGCAGCTGTCGTCAATCTCCTGCAGGATGCGCCGGGCGCGTGGCAGCAACGTCTGACCGGCCTCGGTCAGCGCTACTTTGCGGCCGATGCGGTCAAACAGGCGGCAGTTGAGTTGCTCCTCCAGATTGGCGATCCGTTTGCTGACCGCCGGTTGGGTGAGGTGGAGTTGTTCTGCCGCCAGCGAAAAAGAGGCCAGTTCAGCGACGCTGACGAACGCACTGAGATTGTGACTGTCCATATTTTGTATTCCTATCTGGAATCAAAAACATAAAAAAAATGAATTTGTTTTATTTTATGGGCGACAGTAGCATCGTCAACATCAAGGCCGGGGCGCAGCCCCTAAAACAGAGAGGAGAGTAAGGCGCATGTCAGGCAAAACTCTGTATGACAAGCTCTGGGACGCCCATCTGGTGCGTCAGCAGGATGATGGTAGTTCGCTGATCTATATCGACCGTCAGTTGCTGCACGAAGTGACTTCGCCGCAGGCGTTTGAAGGCTTGCGCCTGGCCGGGCGCAAGCCCTGGCGACTGGATGCCAATCTGGCTACTCCGGATCATAACGTGCCGACCACCAGGACCGAACGGGAAATCGGGGTTGAGGGGATCGAAGATCCGATCTCAAAAATCCAGGTGCAAACCCTGGACGACAACTGTGATGAGTTCGGGATTACCGAATTCAAGATGAAAGATATCCGTCAGGGAATTGTTCACGTGGTCGGGCCGGAACAGGGAGCCACGCTCCCCGGTATGACGCTGGTGTGCGGCGATTCTCACACCTCGACTCACGGCGCTTTTGGCGCGTTGGCGCACGGTATCGGCACCTCCGAAGTTGAGCACGTGCTGGCGACGCAGTGCCTGGTGACCAAGAAAATGAAAAATATGCTGGTGCGCGTGGATGGCCAACTGGCGCCTGGCGTGACCGGCAAGGATGTGGTGCTGGCGGTGATTGGCGAGATCGGCACCGCCGGTGGCACTGGCTACGCCGTGGAGTTTGGTGGCGAAGCGATCCGTTCGCTGTCGATGGAGGGTCGCATGACCATCTGTAACATGGCGATTGAGGCCGGCGCGCGCGCGGGCATGGTGGCGGTGGACCAGATCACTATCGACTACGTCAAGGGGCGCCCCTTTGCCCCTCAGGGCGAACAGTGGGAGCAGGCGGTAGCGTACTGGAAAACCCTGCATAGCGACGATGATGCCGAGTTTGAGCGGGTGGTGGTGGTTGACGGCGCTGCGATCAAGCCGCAGGTGACCTGGGGTACGTCGCCGGAGATGGTGCTGCCGGTGGATGCCTCTGTTCCAGACCCGGCTCAAGAGGCCGACCCGGTCAGGCGTCAGGGGATAGAGCGTGCGTTGCAGTATATGGGATTGAGTGCCAATCAGCCGATCACCTCGATTCAGCTGGATCGGGTTTTTATCGGTTCCTGTACTAACTCGCGTATTGAGGATCTGCGCGAAGCAGCTGCGGTGGTCAAAGGCCGCAAAGTGGCTGCGAGCCTCAAGCAGGCCTTGGTGGTGCCGGGGTCGGGTTTGGTCAAACAGCAGGCGGAAGCGGAAGGTCTTGATAAGGTGTTTATTGAAGCCGGCCTGGAATGGCGCGAGCCCGGCTGCTCCATGTGTCTGGCGATGAATGCCGACAAGCTGGGTAGCGGTGAGCACTGTGCATCGACCTCTAATCGCAACTTCGAAGGCCGGCAAGGGTTTGGCGGCCGAACCCACCTAGTGAGTCCGGGTATGGCCGCGGCAGCAGCAATTGCCGGCCACTTTGTTGATGTGCGCGAACTGATGGCGTCCTGAGGAGAAACCGCATGCGTAAATTTGAACAACACCAAGGCATCGTCGCTCCGCTGGACCGCGCTAACGTCGATACAGACATGATCATTCCGAAGCAGTTTCTGAAGTCGATCAAACGGACGGGATTCGGCCCCAACCTGTTCGATGAACTGCGCTATCTGGATGAAGGGCAACCGGATCAGGATTGCAGTCAGCGGCCCAAGAATCCCGATTTTGTGCTTAACCAAGCGCGTTATGAGGGCGCGTCCGTACTGTTGGCGCGGGAAAACTTTGGTTGTGGGTCCAGTCGTGAGCACGCTCCCTGGGCGCTGGATGATTTTGGTATCCGAGTGGTGATTGCGCCCAGTTTTGCCGAAATTTTCTTTAATAACTGCTTTAAGAACGGTCTGCTACCAATTGTGCTGGACGAGACCGTCGTCGATCAGCTCTTCCGCGAGGTGGCAGCATCCGAAGGCTATCAGCTGGCTATCGATCTGGAGAAGCGGGTGGTGGTGACTCCCGCGGGGGATCGCTTCGAGTTCAGTGTCGACGATTTTCGTCGCCACTGTCTGCTCAACGGGCTGGATGATATCGGCCTGACACTGCAGCACGCTGACGATATCAAAACCTATGAGCAGCGTCGTGCCGCCGTGACTCCCTGGCTGTTCCCGGCCGCTCACTGATTGCAAAGGAAAAAACAGATGACTCAATCAATTCTCGTGTTGCCGGGTGACGGTATCGGTCCTGAAATTGTCGCCGAGGCGGTGCGTGTGCTGGAGGTGGTGCGTGAGCAGGACGGTCTCGATTACAGCCTCAACGAAGCGCTGCTGGGTGGTTCCGCCATCGATGCCACCGGCGTGCCCTTACCGGACGAAACGCTGGCGCAGGCCAAAGCCGCTGATGCGATTCTGCTCGGCGCCGTGGGTGGCCCCAAATGGGATGCACTGGATAGCTCGATCCGCCCGGAAAAAGGTCTGTTGGGTATTCGTTCGCAGCTGGATCTGTTCGGTAACCTGCGCCCGGCGATCCTCTACCCGCAGTTGGCGGAAGCGTCGACCCTCAAACCCGAGGTGGTGGCGGGTCTCGATATTCTGATCGTGCGCGAACTGACCGGTGGTATCTACTTCGGTCAGCCGCGCGGTGTGCGCACTCTAGAAAACGGTGAGCGTCAGGGTTACAACACCTACGTTTATTCCGAGTCCGAGATCAAGCGGATCGCTCGGGTGGCGTTCGAGTCAGCGCGCAAGCGGGGCAAGAAGGTCTGCTCGGTGGACAAGGCTAACGTGCTGGAAGTAACCGTGCTGTGGCGCGAGGTGGTCGAAGAGGTGGCCAAGGAGTATCCGGATGTGGAGCTCAGCCATATGTATGTCGACAACGCGGCGATGCAGCTGGTGCGCGCGCCCAAACAGTTCGACGTGATCGTCACCGGCAATATGTTCGGTGACATCCTCTCCGATGCGGCCGCGATGCTGACCGGCTCCATCGGCATGCTGCCGTCAGCCTCGTTGGATGCCAACGGCAAGGGAATGTACGAGCCCTGTCATGGTTCAGCACCGGATATCGCCGGCCAGGGGGTCGCCAATCCGCTGGCAACCATTCTGTCGGCGGCGATGATGTTGCGCTACTCACTCGGTCATACTGCAGCGGCGGACAAGATTGAGCAGGCAGTCAGCAGGGTGCTGGATCAAGGGCTACGGACTGCGGATATCTATTCCGAGGGGATGTGTAAGGTATCGACCAAAGAGATGGGTGATGCGGTAGTCGCGGCGCTGCAGGCTTGATAAGCTGTAGACGTCAATGCACGGGCGGTTCTGATAGCCCGTTTTTTGCACTTTCAATTTAAAGGTGAATTCGAGATGCGCGTAGGTTTTGTAGGCTGGAGAGGCATGGTGGGTTCCGTGCTGATGCAGCGAATGATGGACGAGCGGGATTTTGATCAGATCGAGCCCGTGTTCTTTACCACTTCACAGGTTGGCCAACAGGGGCCGGCGATTGGTAAAGAAACCACAACCTTGAAAGACGCGCACAATATTGACGAGCTGGCGGCGATGGATGTGGTCATCTCCTGTCAGGGGGGGGATTACACCAAGGCGGTATACCCGGGTCTGCGCAAAAGTGGCTGGCAGGGTTACTGGATCGACGCGGCGTCGTCGCTACGGATGGCTGATGACAGCATCATCGTGCTGGATCCGGTCAACGGCGAGGTGATTCGCCAGGGTCTCGACAAGGGCGTGAAGACCTTTGTTGGCGGTAACTGCACCGTGAGCCTGATGCTGATGGCGCTGGGTGGTCTGTTCAAAGCCGATCTGATCGAGTGGCTGTCTTCACAGACCTATCAGGCGGCTTCCGGTGGCGGTGCCAAGCATATGCGTGAACTGGTCAGCCAGATGGGGCAGATCCATGCGTCCGTTGCCGATCAACTGGCAGATCCGGCGGCGGCTATCCTGGACATCGACCGCGATGTGGCTGCGGCTATCCGTAGCGATGCGCTGAGTACCGATAATTTTGGCGTGCCGTTGGCGGGCAGTTTGATCCCCTGGATCGATACCCAACTTGAGAACGGCCAGAGCCGTGAAGAGTGGAAAGGGCAGGCTGAAACCAACAAGATTCTGGCGCGAAGCGGTAATCTGATCCCGGTTGATGGTACTTGTGTCCGTATCGGTGCCATGCGTTGCCACAGCCAAGCGTTCACCATCAAGCTGAAGCGCGATGTGCCGCTGTCTGATATCGAGGCTATGCTGGCGGAGCATAATGATTGGGTTAAAGTGGTTCCCAACGAACGTGATATCACCATGCGTGAGCTGACTCCGGCGGCTACCACCGGAACTTTGACGGTGCCGGTAGGGCGTCTGCGCAAGCTGAATATGGGTCCTGAGTACCTCAACGCCTTCTCGGTGGGCGACCAGCTATTGTGGGGTGCGGCTGAGCCACTACGGCGCATGCTGCGGATCCTGCTGGAAGGTTAAGTTCAGGGGGAATTAGTAAAAATGGCCGGCTTCATAGTCGGCCATTTTTTTATCGTCATCATTCGAATATTGACCTGAGTCGTCATTCATTTCGAAGAATTGGGGCTTGATGAGCGGTATTGTTGATTAAAACCTATGATTAAATAATACTTTGACCCCATATTGGCTCGTTGTATTTAATTCGGGGACGTTCAAGTTTTCTGTGTTTGCCCCGATATCCGAACAGGAACTTGGATCCGTGTATCGGAAACGATCAAAAGGAAGAGTGTATGTTGCGTAAAGTCGCGGTCGGCCTGGCTGCATTGAGTGCGTTAAGTGCGGCACAGGTAAAGGCGTTGGGTCTGGGGGAGGTGACGGTTCATTCGGCGTTGAACCAGCCTCTGAACGCGGAAATCGATCTGCTGCAGATTCGGGATCTGACCTCTTCACAGATTGTTGCCGGTTTGGCGGAAGCGGATGAGTTTTATCTAGCGGGAGTTAAGCCGACCGCGATCCTCTCTGATTTGCGTTTTGAACTGGATCTGAGTTCCGGTAACGGGCGTCTGATCCTGAAAACCCGCGAACCGATACGTGAGCCTTTTCTGAATTTTCTGGTGGAGGTGAATTGGCCTACCGGTCGTTTGGTTAAAGAGTACCCTTGTTGTTGGATCCTCCTGTGTTCAGCGCAGAAGATCTGGCACCCCGCGCAACACCCTCAGTACCGATGACCACAGCGCGTCAGCCGCAGAAAGTGATGACCGTGGCGCCGCAGTTGATGCAGCCCGCGCCGGTCACGCCAGCACCGCGCATGATGCCCGCCGCCGAAGGGCAGTACGCTGTGGGCAATGATGACACCCTGTGGCAGATAGCGCTCAAAACCCGTCCTAGCCGCTCAGTCTCTCCACAGCAGATGATGCTGGCTATACAGCGCGCCAACCCCGGTGCATTTATCGATAACAACATCAACAAGCTGCGATCTGGCGTGGTGCTGGATATTCCGACCCAAGGCGATATCGACGCCATGGCGCTGCAGAATCCGGTCACCGAAGTACAGCGCCAGAACAGCGCTTGGCGAGGTGGTAGTGATACGGGAAAGCCTGATGCCGCGCCTAAAACCGAGCAGCTGGATGCCGGAAACGCAGCCAGTGATGGCGCGGCAGCCAGTTCCGGTGACTCTCAGCTGCGAATAGTCAGCAAAGCGCCGGTTGAAGAAGAAGCTGCTGAGGTGCCAGCGAAGGTCAGCTCCGATACCTCCGACGCTGAGCAGTCCAGTGCTGTCGAGCAGGAGCTCGTGGCCAAGAATCGTGAACTTGAAGAGCAGTTGGTAGTTACCCTCGAAGGCCTGGATAAGGTCGAGCGTGATAACGCGGAAATGTTCCAGCGTCTGGAGCAGATCAGTGAGCAGATGGCTGCGATGCAACGGCTGATTGAGCTGAAAGACCAGCAGTTGGCTGAGCTGCAGAATCGTGCAGCCCAGACGCCGGCGCAAGCTGCACCCGCGCCGGCACCTGCCGCGCCCGAGCGCAGCTTGGTCGATAGCCTGATGCAGTCTCCCGCTG
Organism: Motiliproteus sediminis; assembly: GCF_017912535.1. Taxonomy (GTDB): domain Bacteria; phylum Pseudomonadota; class Gammaproteobacteria; order Pseudomonadales; family Balneatricaceae; genus Motiliproteus; species Motiliproteus sediminis. The sequence goes on along the minus strand of NZ_JAERQK010000001.1, from coordinate 866,641 downwards.
CGCTTGGAGGCATAGGCGCTGGTTTGCTTGCATTGCTGGGTGGTTTGTTCTGGTTCCTGCGCAAGCGCAAGAGTGATGAGGCGGCCGAGGAAGCGGCTGTGCAGGAAGCCATGGCTGCGCTGGATGCTGAAGAGGCGACCTCTCCCAAGGTCGCGGAGGCTGGTGTTGCCGCTGTGGCTGCAGCCGCGGCAGTCAATGAGCTAGCCGAGGTTGACGAAGAGGCGCTGCCGGTGGAAGAGGATCCCAACGATCCTTTCAATGCGGTCAGTGATGAGGATGTCAACGAGTTCGCAGGCCTGGATGATAGTGATGATCTGGATATGGATCTCAAGATCGACGAGCCGGTGGTTGATGATCTGGATCTGGACGAGTTTTCCGAGTCGCTCCTGAGTGATGAGGATTATGACCTGGCGGTTGATGACGCGGCGACCGACGAAGAGCAGGGTGATGCCGAAGCGGCTGAAGCTGATGCCTTGGATGATCTCGATTTTGTGCTCGGTGATAGTGCGACGGATGAGGCCCCGTCAGAAGCCTCTGCGGCTGATGACCTAGACGATGAGCTGGAAGCGATTCTGGCGGGTGATGATTCCTCCGCTGCTGAAACGTCTGAGGCGAGCTCGGCGGATGAGCTGGAAGATGATCTTGATGCACTTTTGGCGGGTAATGATCTGGATCTGCCGGTTGAGGACGCTGCTGAAGAGGCCTCGGCGGACGATGCTTTCGATGATAGTGATCTGGATGCCTTGCTGGCAGAAGATGGGCAGGAAGAGTCTGAACAGTCCGGAGCCAATGAGGCGATGACGGTCGATGGTGAGGATGATCTTGAGTCGCTGAACATCGAGACCGTTGAGCCGCTGACCGATGAGGAAGAGGTCGAAACTGACGATGCGCTGGATGCGCTGTTGGCTGAAGGGGATGGCGACGATGAGCCTACCGGCGCTGACGAGATCGATCTGGGGGCTGTGTCCGCGATTGATCTTGAGATGGATGACGACGGCGAAGCATCGGAACTGGCGGATGAGGTGCCTGAAGAGCCTGAAGAGCCTGTGCCCTCCGACGAGGATGAGGATCTGACGGTCGGTGAGTTGTTGCTGGAAGAAGAGGTGGCAGAGCCGGAAGCGAAACCGGAGCCTGAAGTTGAAGAGCCCCAGGTGGAAGAGAGCAACGAGGTGCTGGACTCGCTGCTCGATGGTCTCCCCGAGAGTGATGACGCCGAAGCTGATCTGGATGCATTGGCCGCTGAAATAGACGGCGGACTATCTCTGGAAGACGATGAGGCTGTTCCGACGGAAGCTTCCGCCAAGTCCGAGGCCTCTGGTGTCAGTGGTCTGGTGCTGGAAGATAATCTCGATGCCGCCGATGACGAGGATCTGGAGGCTGAGCTCAATCTGATGCTGGAGCAAGAAGGTAATGACCTGGCGCTGGAGGAAAGTGGTGCCGATGAGGCGTTGGATTATCTTGAGGATGCTGATGAGGTTGGTACCAAGTTGGATCTGGCGCGGGCCTATGTCGATATGGATGACAGTGAAGGGGCGGCAGATATCCTCGCCGAGGTTATCAAGGAAGGTAACGATGATCAGGTTAAGGAAGCGCAACAGTTGTTGGATAGTCTGAAAAGTTAATGGTCGAGGAAGTTAATCAAGAGGCCGGTTCCCGGCCTCTTTTTCGTTATGCCTTCGGGGTTGAGTATGATGGCAGTCGCTATCACGGTTGGCAGTGTCAGGCTGATGGTGTTCCCAGTGTTCAGGCTGAAGTAGAGCGAGCTCTGGGGCAGATTGCCAATGAGACGGTCAAGGTGGTCTGTGCTGGGCGTACTGACACCGGTGTGCATGCAACGTATCAGGTGGTGCATATCGATACTCATGCTGAACGCCCGGAGCGTGCCTGGGTGCGCGGCGGCAATACGCAGTTGCCTCGTGATATCAGTATCCGTTGGGCGCGTCCGGTAGATCAGGCTTTTCATGCCCGATTTGGGGCCCTGGAGCGGCGCTATCGTTATGTTATTTATAACGCGGATGTAATGCCGGCGTTGCTGGCGCGGCAGCTTACCTGGACCTTCAAGCCGCTTGATGAGGCGCGCATGCAGGAAGCTGGGAACTACCTGGTTGGCGAGCATGACTTTAGTGCTTATCGGGCGGTAGCCTGTCAGGCCCATAGCCCGGTGCGGGATTTGCGTCGGCTGACAGTCAGTCGTCATGGTGCGCTGGTGGTTATCGACGTGACAGCCAATGCGTTCCTCCATCATATGATCCGCAATATAGCTGGGGTGTTGATGAAAATAGGCGCCGGCGAAGCGGAGCCTTGCTGGGCCAGAGAGGTGCTTGAGGGGCGCGACCGGCGTCTCGGCGGAGTGACGGCTCCCCCTTTTGGTCTTTACTTCATCGATGCCCGCTATCCGGAGCGCTATGGCTTGCCGCCATCGCAACTGGGGCCGGTATTTTTGCCCCAGTTCGACTAACCATGCGTGCGTCCATCTGATAAGATTCGCTTTTTGTTCCGAGTCCTCTCACGGTGAGAACCCGAGTGAAAATATGCGGGATTACCCGCGCCGAAGATGCTCGTGCAGCGGTGGCCGCCGGTGCCGACGCGTTGGGATTGGTTTTTTATGCTCCCAGCCCTCGTGCGGTGACGCCTGAGCAGGCGGTATCTGCGCTTGCGGATGTGTCGCCCTTTGTCACTGTCACCGCGCTGTTTGTCAATCCCGACCCCTCTCTGGTTGAGGAGGTGTTGGCCAAGGTGAAACCGGACCTGTTGCAGTTTCATGGCGATGAAACAGAGGAGTTTTGTCAACAGTTTGGTCGACCCTACATCAAGGCGATACGGGTGCGCCCCGAGACCGATCTTGCGACTGAACTGCGCCGCTTCGAATCGGCAAAGGGAGTGCTGCTGGATGCCTATCGCCCGGGCGTGCCGGGAGGAACCGGTGAGGCGTTCGATTGGAGCCTGATATCGCCGTCTATGGCTCCTGATATCATTCTGGCCGGCGGCTTGTCGCCCGCTAATGTGGGTCAGGCCATCGCGCAGGTGCGCCCCTATGCCGTTGACGTGAGCGGCGGGGTGGAAGCGCACAAAGGTGTTAAAGATCACGCGTTACTTCAACAATTTTTCGATGAGGTGTGTTGTGCCGACAACAGTCGATCTGAATGAACTTATGGCTCTCCCCGACGCCACCGGCCACTTTGGCCCTTACGGTGGCCGGTTCGCATCTGAAACATTGATGGGCGCCCTGGATGAATTGGCGGCGCTGTATGAAAAGATGTGGCGGGATCCTGAGTTTCAGGCGGAGTTCGATCGAGACCTGGCGCACTACGTTGGCCGCCCGTCTCCGCTTTATCATGCCGAGCGCCTGAGCCGCGAACTAGGCGGTGCGCAGATCTACCTGAAGCGGGAAGATCTCAATCATACCGGCGCACACAAAGTTAACAACACCATCGGCCAGGCGCTGTTGGCCAAGTTTATGGGTAAGCCGCGTGTGATTGCGGAAACCGGAGCCGGCCAGCATGGGGTGGCAAGTGCGACCGTCGCTGCCCGTCTGGGTTTGGAATGTGTCGTGTACATGGGGGCTGAAGACGTGCGTCGTCAGGCCTTGAATGTCTATCGCATGAAGCTGTTGGGCGCCACGGTGGTGCCGGTCCAGTCGGGTACGCGCACCCTCAAGGATGCCTTGAATGAGGCGATGCGGGACTGGGTCACCAACGTGGACAATACTTTTTACATTATCGGTACCGTCGCCGGTCCGCACCCGTACCCGAAAATGGTGCGCGACTTCCAGTGCGTCATCGGACGTGAGGCGCGCCAGCAGTGCTTGGCGCAAACGGGTAAGTTGCCGGATGCTCTGGTGGCCTGTGTCGGTGGTGGGTCCAATGCCATTGGTCTGTTCCACCCCTTTATCGGTGATGCAGATGTTCGCATGGTAGGCGTTGAAGCCGGCGGCTACGGTCTCGAGACCGGTCAACACGCGGCGCCGCTGTGCAAGGGTCGCCCGGGCGTGCTGCACGGCAACCGGACTTACCTGATGGAAGATGATGCCGGACAGATCATCGGCACGCACTCGGTCTCTGCTGGATTGGATTATCCCGGCGTCGGCCCTGAGCACGCGTGGCTGAAGGATACGGGCCGTGCCGAATATGTCGCCATCAATGACGACGAGGCGCTGGATGCCTTCCGGCGACTGACTCGCGTCGAGGGTATCATGCCGGCGCTGGAGTCCGCGCACGCCATCGCCCACGCGATCAAGATGGCGCCGCAGATGTCACCCGATCAGGTGCTGCTGGTTAATCTCTCTGGCCGGGGTGACAAGGATATTCATACCGTGGCCGACATCGACGGAATTACCGTCTAAGCGGTGCCGGCAGTCGGACCTAAGGGGTTTCAATGAGTCGTATACAAAGTTGTTTTGAAAAGCTGAAAGTCTCCGGCCGTAAGGCGCTGATACCTTATGTAACCGCTGGCGATCCGGTGCAGGAGGTGACCGTTGATCTGATGCATGCATTGGCGGATAGCGGTGCCGATATCATCGAACTGGGGGTCCCGTTTTCTGACCCCATGGCTGATGGCCCGGTAATCCAGCTGGCGTGCGAGCGAGCGCTGCGCGCCGGCACTCGACTGCTGGATGTGTTAGCGATGGTGGCGGAATTCCGCCAGCGCAACACCGATACACCGGTGGTGTTGATGGGCTACCTTAACCCCGTGGAGGCCATCGGCTATCGCACTTTTATGGAAAAAGCGCGCGAAGCCGGCGTCGATGGGGTGCTGACGGTTGACCTGCCGCCCGAGGAAGCAGACGAGTTTTGTGCCGCGTTGCGAGACAATGGTCTGGACGCGATCTTTCTGCTGGCACCGACCACTAGCGATGCCCGCATGAAACAGATCTGCGAGCGCGGAAGCGGCTACGTGTACTATGTGTCGGTAAAAGGGGTCACCGGTTCGGCGGCACTCAATGTTGATGAAGTCGAGTCGCGTGTCACTGCCATTCGTTCAATGACCAATCTGCCGGTTGGTGTCGGATTTGGCATCAAAGATCGCGCGTCGGCAGCAGCGGTAAGCCGCGTGTCAGACGGCGTAATTGTTGGCAGCGTGTTGGTTAATAAAATTGCGGAGCTGGCGGATCACCCTGAGCGCATTGCGCCAGAGGTTGCCGCCATCGTTGCGGATTTGCGTGCCGGGATGGACGACGCCTGACAGGCAACGTTCTCCCAACAAAGGATAAGGGATCACCATGAGTACCTGGTTTGACAAGATTGTGCCCTCGCTGATTCGGGCCGACTCCAAAAAGAAAGCGGATATTCCGGAAGGTTTGTGGAAGAAGTGCCCCAAGTGCGAAGCCGTGCTTTACCGGCCGGAGCTGGACCGCAACCTCAATGTCTGCATGAAGTGTGACCATCACATGCGCCTTGAGGCGCGTAAGCGTCTGGATCTGTTCCTTGATGCTGAAAATCGCATTGAGATCGGTAGCGATGTGGAGCCGGTGGACCGGCTTAAATTCCGCGATTCCAAAAAATACAAGGACCGTCTGTCTGCGGCTCAGAAGCAGACCGGTGAGAAGGACGCGCTGGTTGCCATGAAAGGCAGCGTTGACGGCCTTCCCCTGGTCGCGGTCGCGTTCGAATTCTCCTTCATGGGTGGTTCCATGGGGGCGGTCGTCGGCGAGCGTTTCGTCCGTGCCGTTAACGTCTGTCTGGAGCAGCGTATCCCCCTGGTCTGTTTCTCGGCCAGTGGTGGAGCACGGATGCAAGAGGCGCTGTTCTCGCTGATGCAGATGGCCAAGACCAGCGCCGCGCTGGAAAAAATGAAGTCAGAAGGTATTCCCTATATCTCCGTGTTGACCGATCCGGTTTACGGGGGCGTTTCCGCATCGTTGGCGATGCTGGGTGACCTGAACGTTGCCGAACCTAACGCTCTGATTGGCTTTGCCGGCCCGCGGGTTATCGAGCAGACGGTGCGGGAAAAGCTGCCGGAAGGGTTCCAGCGCAGCGAGTTTCTGCTGGAGCACGGCGCCATCGACATAATCATCAAACGTACCCAGTTACGTGAGAAGCTGGGTTCGATTCTTCGGAAGCTGACGCATCAAAAGCCAATTGGCGTGGACGCAGATAGTTCCGATGACGTCACTGCCGAATAATCTGCACCAGTGGCTGGCCTTTATCGAGGCCAGCCATCCCTCTGAGATTGATCTGGGCCTTGAGCGCGTAGCTGCAGTTGCGGCCCTACTCCAGCTGACGCCACCTCGGGTGGTAACGGTAGCTGGCACCAATGGCAAGGGTTCCACCGTGGCGCTGATGCGTGCCGTCGCCGTAGCCCATGGCCTCAGGGTCGGTTGTTACTCCTCCCCCCACTTTATTCGCTACAACGAGCGCGTAAGCATCGACGGTAGCCTGGTCGACGACGATTCCCTCTGCGACGCGTTTGTGGTGGTGGAACAGGCTCGTCAGCAGGCAAAGGTATCGCTGACCTACTTCGAGTACGGGACTCTGGCCGCGTTGTGGCTTTTTAGTCAGCAGTCATTGGATCTCTGGTTGCTGGAGGTTGGTCTGGGCGGTCGTTTGGATGCCGTCAACCTGGTTGATGCTGACGTTGCGGTAGTCACCACCGTTGCGCTCGATCATCAGGATTGGCTGGGCAGTGACCGTGACAAAATTGGCTATGAAAAGGCGGGAATTGCCAGGCCCGCGCGTCCGCTGATCTTTGGTGATGCCGATCTGCCGGCATCGGTTTCCAGCTACGCTGCTGATCTGGGGGCGCCCCTGTTGCGCTGGGGAATCGAGTTTGGTCCGGCTGCTGAGCCGCAGGAGAGCTGGTGTTGGCGTGGGCTGAGCGCTGACGGAACGTCGCTGACGCTCAGTGATCTGCCCGTGCCGCAACTGCCGTTCGCCAATGCCTCTACCGCGCTGCAGGCGCTTGCTAGTGCCGGAGTCCAGTTGCTGCCGGCTGAGGTGCGCGAGGGGTTGCAGGGCGTTTCGCTGACCGGTCGAATGCAATGTATGTGGCGCGATGGTCGGGAGCTGGTGCTTGATGTGGCCCACAACCCTCATGCAGCGGGGTATCTTGCCGCGCAACTGCCTCCCTGTGACGGTACCACCTGGTGTGTGGCAGCGATGCTGGGCGATAAGGACGTTGAGTCAACCCTGGCGGCGTTGCGACCGCGAATCGATCGCTGGCGAGTCGCCTCCCTTGGCTGCCCGCGCGGCGAAAAGGCAGGGCGTCTGCTGGCCGCGCTTGAGGGGGCCGACGCCGAATCATTGGAGTCTGTTGCTGCTGCGCTGGATTCGGCTCTGGCCGAAAGCGCAGTTGGTGATCGTATCCTGGTGATGGGGTCGTTCTATACCGTGGCCGCCGCGCTGGACGCACTGCAGGAGTAACGACATGGAACATCAGAAGGAACGCCTGATCGGATTCGTTGCCCTGGGGTTGTTGGCAGTGATTGTGCTACCGATGTTGTTTGATGGCCAGGGGGTTCGTGAGAGTCAGCTGCAGGTGTCTATTCCCGACGCACCGCGGTTCCCTGTTATGTCTGTTCCCGTGCCCGAAGCCAGAATCCTCGACGATACCCGAAAGCCGGCCGAGCCGATGCCGGAGCGAGTGGAGCTGCGCCAGCCGCGGATGAAGGTGACGGCTGAGGTGGCCACCCCGCTTTCGGATACGCCCGAGCAGCCCGATGACGGCGAAGTATCCGCTCCGGCAGAAGTGGCGCCGGAGTTGACGCCCAAGCAGCCACGTCCGGCTACGCTGGAAAAAGAGGTTCCGGTACTGGATAAGCAGGGCGTGCCTGTGGCGTGGACCCTGCAGTTGGCGGCTTTCAAAGAGCGTGCAAATGCCGAACGCTTGCGTGACCGGCTGAACAAGGCGGGCTACAGCGCCTACATACGCGAAAAGAACGCCCTGTCCAGAGTCTACGTTGGACCGGAGGTGCAGCGTAGCGAGCTAGAGGCATTGAAGCGCAAGTTGAGCCGCGAGCTGAAGCTTGATGGCTTGATCCTGCGCTTCTCCACCAGTTGAATGCGAGGCGTCATTGTTGGGTATCACCAAGGGCTTTGCTAGAATGCGCGCCTCGTTGCTGCGAGTTTCATTATGAATTGGGCCGACTGGGTCATCGTTGCCATTATTGCCATATCGAGCTTGATTAGTCTCAAGCGAGGATTTGTGCGCGAAGCGATCTCGCTGCTTACCTGGGTGGCCGCGTTTATTATCGCGCGTCTGTTTACCGACCATCTGAGTGCGCTGCTTGCCAGTTATATCGAAACCCCTTCGGCCAGGGTCGTCGCCGCGTTTCTGCTGCTGTTTATCGCCACTCTGTTTACCGGTGCCCTGATCAACAACTTGATTGGCGTGCTCATCAAGGCCACCGGACTGGGAGGCACTGACCGGGTACTGGGGATGGGGTTCGGCTTGGCTCGTGGGGCGCTGTTAGTGGTAGTGCTGGTGGCACTGCTGGATATGACGCCGGTGAATCAGGACCAGTGGTGGCGCCAGTCTACATTGATTCCGCACTTCACCCTGATGGAGGAGTGGACGCGAAGCTTGGCGGGCGAAACCTCTCGCCTGATAATGGACGCAAGTCAGTAGCGCAGGTGTCGCTCGTCATTAAAAACAAGCGTCCGGCGGGCTTTTGTTTTTACTGATTGGCTCAACCTTGATGAGGTACATTCAATGTGCGGCATAGTTGGCATCGTTGCCAAATCCAATGTAAACCAGAGCATCTTTGATGCCTTAACGGTGCTTCAGCACCGCGGCCAGGATGCCGCCGGCATGGTGACCTGTCAGGGAAGTCGCTTTAACCTGCGCAAGGACAATGGCCTTGTTAACGAGGTGTTTCGTACCCGCCATATGCGCAATCTGCTCGGCACTATGGGGATCGGTCATGTCCGTTACCCCACCGCCGGCAGTTCAAGCGCCGCCGAAGCCCAGCCCTTTTATGTCAACTCGCCGTATGGCATCGCATTGGCCCATAACGGCAATTTGACCAACGCGGCGGAGTTGGCTGAGGATATCTTTCGTACCGACCTGCGCCACATCAACACTAACTCGGACTCGGAAGTGTTGCTCAACGTCTTTGCGCACGAGCTGCAGCAGTTGGGAAAACTGCAACCGGGAGCGAACGACATTTTCACCGCCGTTGAACAGGTGCACAAACGCTGCCGCGGAGGATATGCGGTGGTGGCCATGATTACAGGCTACGGCATAGTCGCCTTTCGTGACCCCCACGGCATTCGTCCGGTGGTGTATGGCCGTCGCCGGACCGAAGAGGGGTACGATTATATGGTCGCGTCCGAGAGTGTGGCCCTCGACAGCTGCGGTTTTGAGCTGGTGCGCGACCTGGCCCCGGGAGAAGCGATCTACCTGAGCAATGACGGCGGCGTGTTTACCCGCCAGTGCGCTGCGCAAAGCAAACTGTCTCCCTGTCTGTTCGAATATGTGTATCTGGCCCGTCCAGACTCGATTATGGATGGTATTTCCGTTTACAAAGCGCGCCTGCGGCAGGGTGAACTGCTGGCTGAAAAAGTGCTGCGTGAGCGTCCCGATCACGATATTGATGTGGTTATTCCAATTCCGGACACCAGCCGCACTGCGGCGATGGAGATGGCCAACATGCTGGGGGTCAAGTTCCGTGAAGGCTTTATCAAGAACCGTTATATCGGTCGTACCTTCATCATGCCCGGGCAGCAGCTGCGGGAACGCACTGTGCGGCGCAAGCTCAACCCGATTGAGCTTGAGTTCAAAGGCAAGAATGTGATGCTGGTGGATGACTCCATTGTTCGTGGCACCACCTCTCGCCAGATTGTCGAGATGGCGCGCGAAATGGGAGCAAAGAAGGTTTATTTTGCCTCTGCCGCACCGGCGGTGCGCTACCCGAACGTTTACGGTATCGATATGCCCAGCGCCAGCGAGCTGATTGCTCATGATCGTACCGATGAAGAGGTGGGTGAGCTGATTGGAGCCGACTGGATGGTGTATCAGGATCTGGACGACCTGATACGCAGTACCCAGGGTGGGGATGCGCAGGTCGATCGGTTCGACTGCTCGGTCTTCAATGGTGAGTACGTCACCGGTGATGTCGATCAGGGGTACCTGATGCAGATCGATGCGCAACGCAATGACGCCGCCAAGGGTGGCAGCGAGAGTACTGAAACGGGCGACCTTTACCCCAAGCTGTGAGTGCGCAGATGAGTGACCGTAACGAACAACTGAAAGCCGCGCTGGAGTCGGCCGATCCGAGTACCCTCGCTATCCGCACAGGGCATCGGCGCACGGCCGAAGGCGAGCATAGCGACGCGATCTTCACTACTTCAAGCTTTGTATTCGACAGTGCTGCTCAGGCGGCAGCCCGTTTCGGTGGCGATGAAGAAGGCAACATCTATTCCCGCTTTACCAATCCGTCCGTTCGCTTGTTTGAAGAACGCATGGCTGCACTCGAAGGCGGTGAGCGCGCTGTAGCGACGGCGTCGGGCATGGCTGCCATTCTCAGTCTCGGGATGAGCCTGCTGCAGCAGGGCGATCACATCGTGTGCTCCTACAGTGTGTTTGGTTCGACTGTTTCACTGTTCACCAAGTATTTCACTCGGGCCGGGATTCGCACCACTTTCGTTGATCCTACCCGGCTTGATGCCTGGAAGGCGGCGATCGAACCTTCAACCCGAATGCTGTTTCTGGAGACCCCCTCCAATCCGCTGGCAGAGCTAGCCGATATCGCTGCGGTGGCGGATATTGCCCACCAGGCCGATGCACTGTTGGTGGTCGATAACTGTTTCTGCACCCCCGCACTTCAGCGTCCGCTGACCCTGGGCGCCGACATTGTGATGCACTCCGCAACCAAGTTTCTTGATGGCCAGGGACGCTGTGTTGGTGGCGTTGTTGTGGGTCCCGATTCGCTGATGGAAGAGGTGTTCGGCTTCATTCGCACTGGTGGCGCCTGCATGAGCCCGTTTAACGCCTGGGTGTTTGCCAAAGGGCTGGAAACGCTGGAACTGCGAATGCTCGCCCAGAGCAGCAGTGCGTTGGCTTTGGCGCAGTGGCTGGAGCAGCAGTCTCAGGTTGCGCGGGTCTATTACACCGGTCTGGAGAGCCATCCCCAGCACCAGCTGGCAAAAAAACAGCAGCGCGGATTTGGCGCAGTGCTCGGGTTTGAGCTCCATGGCGGTCGTGACGAGGCGTGGAGCTTCATTGATGCCACCCAGGTGGTGTCAATTACCGGCAATCTCGGTGATGTAAAGTCAACCATCACCCATCCGGCGACCACCACCCATGGCCGCCTGAGCGACGAAGAGAGGCGTCAGGCCGGTATCGGGCAAAACCTGATTCGACTGTCTGTGGGGTTGGAGTCGTTAGCGGACTTGCAACGGGATATGCAACGAGGACTGGACGCAGTGGCCGGTCGGGTGTGACAGGCGACTGCGTCGTCTATGCTGGAATCGTAACAGCAGATAAGAGAAGGAGGTGGGAATGCAAGACTCTCAGTCACGGATGAACGAGCTCTTCGATGGACTCAAGTTGCTTGGGGATACCGCCTTTCCCAAGCAGTGCCCAGGTTGTGCCAAAGTGTTTGCGGATCTGGCGCAGCTGGTACGTGAAACCGATGCGGTGAATAGCGCAACCGGGTTAAGCCAGACCGATGACTCCCTGACGCTGGCGCGCCGTTGTGGCTGCGGTTCAACTCTGGTTGAAGACTGTGATGAACGCCGTGCAACCGACGCATTGGGATTGAAGCGGCGCCAGATTTTTGATCGCTTGCTGACCTTGCTGACAGAAAGCGGAATGCCTCATGCCATTGCCAAGGATGAGTTGCTGCGGGTCATGCGTGGTGGCAAGAGCGAGCTTTTATCCAACGACCAACTGGCCAGGTTTTTCGCCTCGTAACCTCAATTCAATGACTCTCTTCGCCATGGAGACGTGGCGGCCATCTATACTCCCTTAGTTACTAAATTAGTGAGGCCGCTGCTGTTAGCGGCCTTTACTGCACGTCTCTTAAGGGGTGGCTCATGCTTGCTCGAATCTCGATTGCTCACCGTATCTGGTTGCTGGCGTTGGTCACCCTTGGGGTGTTCACCGCCATTTATCTGTTTGAGACCTTTCAGAAACGGGGTGATCTGATCGCATCAAAACAGCAGAAGCTGGTTGCTGTTGTCGATACTGCGCTGGCTACCCTGAATCGTTACCACAGCCAGGAACAAGCGGGCGAGCTATCGCGGCAGGAAGCACAATCCCTGGCTTCCGAAGTGATTCGCCATATCCGTTATGAAGGGGGCGAGTACCTTTGGATTAACGATATGGGGCCGACCATGGTGATGCACCCGATCAAGCCCGCACTCGACGGCAAAGCTTTGGGGCAGTTAGAGGATCCCAAGGGTAAAAAACTGTTCAGTGAGTTTGTTCGGGTGGTAAGGGCGGAGCAGTCCGGCTTCGTCGATTATTATTGGCCGAAGCCGGGATCCGAGGACCCGGTTCCTAAGCTTTCCTACGTCGCGGGTTTTCAGCCCTGGGGTTGGGTTGTGGGTACCGGGGTGTATATCGATGATGTGGACAAGGAGTTTTCCACCGAGCTGGTCAATCACCTGATCACCCTGTCAACATTACTGCTGTTGTTGTTGCTGGCTGTGTTTGGAATCATTCGCTCGATTACCCGCCCGATGGGGCAGACCACCGCAGCGATGCGTGAAATTGCCGAGGGAGATGGTGACCTGACCGTGCGTCTGGTGGCTGATGGCCGGGATGAACTGGCGCTCCTGGCGGACTGTTTTAATCAATATACTGGCAAGGTGCAGGCGACGGTAATCACGCTGAGCGGCTACGGCCAGCAGTTAGTGTCGGAAGCAGAGCATATGTCGTCGACCACCCGTATTACACGGGATACCCTTCGCGCCCACCAGGAGGAAACCGAGCAAGTGGCCGCTGCGGTGCATGAAATGAGCGCCACGGTGCAGGAGGTGGCGCAGAACGCTGCGGACGTTTCCCGCTCTGCTCAGGCGGCGAGGGATCAAGCCCAGGAAGGGCTGGCAGTCGCCAACGAGAGTGCCGGGAGCATTCGCGCGCTGGCCGAGCGGATTGAAACGGCCGCGGAGTCGGTACAGTCACTGGAGCGCGAGAGTGAGAATATCGGCAGCATTCTCGATGTTATTCGCGGCATTGCCGACCAGACCAACCTGTTGGCGCTGAATGCAGCCATCGAGGCCGCCCGCGCGGGTGAACAGGGACGGGGGTTTGCCGTGGTCGCGGACGAAGTGCGCAGTCTTGCCCAGCGAACCCAGGAGTCCACGGATGAGATTCAGGCGATGATCGAACAGTTGCAGCACGGTGCGCGCAGCTCTGCCGCCCTGATTCGTCAGGGGCGCGATGACGCTGAAGCCAGCGTGAGCCGTGCGGCTCGCGCTGGTGAGGCGTTGACGGCGATCAGTGCTGAAATACAATCGGTTTCCGATCGAGTGCTGCAGATCGCCTCAGCGACTGAAGAGCAGAGCTCGACTGTAGAGATGATCAACGCCAGTGTAGGGGCCATCAATCAGGCTTCCAACGAGGCAGCCAGCAGCGCGCAGGCCATGGCGGACGTGTCGGTTGGGCTCAGTGCACTGGCAGGCGACATGCACCAGACGCTTGGACAGTTCAAAGTCTAATCCTTGACGCCTGGCTGTCATGAAAGCGGGGGCGTTGGTGGAGTATTGGAGGATTGTTCTTGCCCGACACCAGTAGTAGGCCTGATCAGGTAGTGTCGTTTGTTGCATGGGAGTGTGTTCGTGTTTGTGAAAGATAAACCGCTGTCCCGCTATCCGTTATGGCTGCGCCCGTTTTTCTGGAGTCAGCAGCGTCGTTATGGCGAAGTGTTGAAGCCAGGGCTGTTATGGGCGCGGGTGCCCAAGCTATTTGCCGCTGTAGCACTGCTTTACGGTGTTCTTGACCGCAAAAGATCGCCGGTCGACCCGGTGCTGCGCTCGCTGGTAACGGTGCGTGTATCCCAGCTTAACTGGTGTGAATTTTGTGTCGATATCAACGCAGCGACACTCGCGCGCCGCAGCGGCTCAAGTGCCAAGGCTGAAGCCCTTGACAACTGGCGGGCCAGTGATCTGTTTGACCTGCGCGAGCAAACGGTACTGGAGTATGTGGAAGCGATGACCATCACGGGGCGTCGGGTAAACGCCGAGCTGATACAAAAACTCAAGCAGTGGTTTGACGACGATGCGCTGGTGGAGCTGACCGGACTGATCGCATTTCAGAACCTGTCGAGCAAGTTCAACAGCGCGCTGGATGTGCCGGCACAGGGTTTTTGTACTGTGCCGGTCATGCCGGTCAAACAGAGCGGGACCGGGGCTAGCGACGCTCAGGTGCGCAGCGTCCCGGTTGGGAGCGATCACTGCAACGGTAGCGATCCTTGAAGCGCGCGCCTTCCAGCTGAGCGCCGCTGACATCCATTCGTGACAAGTCGCGATTGATATCCAGATGGGTCATATCACTCCAGCGCAGGTCGCTGTTGCTCAGGCGTGTGGCGGTAAGATCGACCCCGTGGAAGATAACCCCCTGAAGTGTTGCCCGCTCCATATTGGTTCGCAGTAGGGCCGCATTCGTGAGATTGGCTCCGGTGAGGTTAGCGCCGGAAAGTTCGGCTCGCTCGAGATTAGCGCCACGCAAGTTGGACCAGCGCAGGTCGGCACCCGATAGGCTTTCATCACGCAGGTTGGCATTGGACAGGTCACAGCCGATGCAGCGTTTTTGCGATCTGAGCTGGTTGAGATCTGTATTGTCAAAGGCTGCCGCGGGTAGCGCGATCATGGCGCTGGCGAACAGGACAGCTAAGGGAGTGAAACGCATGGCGATATCCTTGGTAGTCAACGGTATCCGATCCGCTTGTAACAAACGGCCCTTGGTTAAATCTGTTGAAGTATAACGGCTTTTGCCTTCATTGCAGGGTCAGACTCTAACTTGATTAGGAAGTTTTTCAGTGGCTAAGTTCCCGTCGCTATGGTTGCTGGTTGTGATGTTGCTGGTATCGCCCGCACGTGCAGACGATCTTGATTGGCAGCTGTATGCCTCGTTGCTCGACGAGTACAGCGAGATGCGTGAGATTGAGGGGCTGAATTTACGCTGGGTCGATTACACTGGCTTGGGTAGCGATCCAAGGTGGCGAGCGGTCATCGCGATGCTGGAGCGGACCGATCCCTCCACGCTGTCCGGGGCGAATGCCAAGAAGGCCTTTTATATCAATGCGTATAATATCCTTGCTATTGATCTGGTACTGAAGCACTGGCCGGTAGAGAGCATTCGCGATATCGGCAGTTGGATCAGGCCGGTTTGGCGGCGCGAGGCGGGTAAGATCGCTGGTGAACCGGTAACGCTGCATCAGGTGGAGCACGAGATATTGCGGCCCATGGGTGACCCCCGCATCCATATGGCGATAGTCTGCGCGTCGTTGAGTTGCCCGGATCTGGCGGCCAGGCCCTATCGTGGATCTGCTCTGGAGCAGCAACTTGACCACCAGACCCGACTATTTCTATCTAACCCCAAAAAGGGCGCTGCTGAACGCGGCGAAGCCCTGGCGATCTCCAAGATTTTCGATTGGTTTGCCGCCGACTTTGAGAGTGGCGGCGGCGTGCGTGCATGGTTGCGCCGTTACGGGGTGATGAGTGAAGCGGATACGCTTCGTTATCTACCCTATGACTGGCGGGTGAACGGCAGCTAGCCGGTTGTATGTTCGCAGCAATTTGCTATGGTGTGAGCGATTGACGCGACGTGGTGTAGCGGCAGACTCTACAGGGTATACACACCATCAATGAGCATTGATACGGCGAAGGAAGCGGCACTGTTGCCGGCGCTCAAACAGCAGGATGAGCAGAGCTTCAACCAGTTGGTTGGTATGTATTACGGTGCCATGATCGGTTTGGCTCGCAGTATGGTCGGTGATGCCATCGCCGATGAGGTGGTGCAGGAGGCCTGGGTTTCCGTATATCGTGCTCTGCCGCGCTTTGAAGGCCGCTCATCGCTTAAAACCTGGATCCTCAGGATTACCGCCAACGAAGCGCGCACGCGCCTGCGCAAAGAGTCGCGTACGATAGCGGTTGAAGGGCTGTCGCCCGGAGGAGATGGGGTTTTGACCGGGCGTTTCGCGGATGATGGGCACTGGACCATACCGCCGAGCACCTGGCATGAGGATAGCCCTGATACGCTGCTCACCAGCACCGAAATGCGAGACTGCATCGAACTGACCATGGGACGGCTGCCGGAGCTGCAGCAGGCGGTATTCGTGCTCAAGGATCTGGAAGACTACGGCTTCGAAGAGATCTGTAACATTCTGCAGATCAGCGCATCCAATGCCCGGGTACTGCTTCATCGCGCCCGCATCAGCCTGTTTGGCAAAATCGAACATTTTCAGGACAGCGGCGAATGCTAAGTTGCAAACAGATCACGGAGAAATCCAGCGCCTATGTCGATGGCGAGTTGTCGCTCGGTCAGCGTCTGCAGTACCGCCTGCATCTGATGATGTGTCATCATTGCCGCACCTTTATAAATAACTTCAACGCCGTTGCCGTGATGCTCCGGCGAGCCCACAAGGCAAAGTCCCATGACGTCGAGGTCAAACGGCTTTGCCAGCATATCAGTTCTCTACCGCGCGATTAATTTGTTGATATCCGTCAAGGGGTTCGGAGTCGTCAGTCGTTATAGTGGATCCTTTGCCGGGGAGGTGTAGGGCCCGGCTGCCGACCATCGCGTATTGCCGGGAGGTTGTCATCAGATGAAGCAGTTGATGAACGCGTTGCACCAGGATCACCAGCAGATTACCGTCCTGCTGACGATTCTCAAGAATAAACTGGTTACCCTCCAGCAGGGCGGTAAGCCCAACTTTGCCCTGATGGCGGAGGTGGTTGATTATCTGCAAGACTACGCCGGTAGTTTCCATCATGAGAAGGAAGACCACCTCTACCATTACCTGCGCGCACACTATCCCGACACGGCAACTGTAATTTCCCAGCAGTTTGACGAGCACCGAGAGCTGGCTCAGTTGACTCACGCATTGGCGCGCACCATTGACGCTGCGTTGATGGACGCACCGGTATCGTTATCCGATTTCAGCCGTCAGCTCAGTCGTTTCATCGACAAGCAGAGCCATCACCTTAGTCAGGAGGAAAACAAGGTCTTTCCGCTGATCCAGAGGACATTGAGCCGGGATGAGTGGCACGCCGTGAGTCAACAGTTGCCGCAGCGGGACGACCCGCTGGCATCGGCCGGGTTTGAAGCCCGTTATCGCCATTTGGCCCAAGCGCTGATCGAAGATCTGGCCTGATGAGCGGATTTAAAGGTATGCCGGAAGAGCGGACCGAAGCCCGATACCGGGTGGACTTCGCCGCTCAAGTGCGCACTGACTGGCAGGATTCAACCCCGGCGCAGGTCACGGATCTGTCACGCCACGGACTTCGGGTGGAGGGTGCTCGTCAACTGGTCGAGAATGTTTTTCCCAATTTCAATCCGCCCAAGGGGACTCGGCGGCCACCGGTTGATGTGTTGTTTGAAACCGGACAGGAGATCGGTCAGCCGGCCGGCTCGGTGTCGTTCAGTTGCCAGACCGTGTATGTGCGGAGGGTCGGCGCGGATCGATACCAGATCGGCTTGCAGTTCGTCGAGATCGGCGAAGCGTCTCTGGCGCTGCTGGAGCAACTGATGCTCTGGATGGAGGAGTTCGGCACTCCCGCAGATTTGACCTAGGCAGAGGCGTTAGCCGCCAGTTCAGTCATGCCGCCGCTTTCTCCGATGGGAATAAAGGCGACCCGGTTGCGCCCGTCGCGCTTGGCTTGATAAACGCCTTTGTCAGCACAAGCCACCAACCGTTTGGCCATCGTCTCTCCGATTCCGGGCTCGTGCGGCTGCGGCGGGCAGGTCGAAACGCCGATAGAAAGGGTGACCTGCAGTGGCGTGCCGGCTTCCGAGTGCAAGGTCACGGCGCTAACGCGTTGCCGGATCGATTCCGCCACCTCCAGTGCCTGTTGTCCTACGCAGCCAGGCAACAACACCGCAAACTCTTCACCCCCGTAGCGAGCTATCAGGTCAGTTTTACGGAGTTGTTCGGCGATGGTCTGTGCCGTTTGCCGCAGCACCTGATCGCCGGTCTGGTGGCCATGGGTGTCGTTGATCTGCTTGAAGTGGTCGAGGTCGATAAACAGGCAGCTCAGCGGGTAGTGATTGCGACTGGCGCGTGACAGTTCGCGCTGCAGCTCCTGGTCGAAGGAGCGCCGGTTGTTGACCTTGGTGAGCATGTCGATGATGCTCAGCCGGCGCAGGGTTTCCTGGCTGATGCAGTTTTCCACGCAGACGCTGACCACCGATGCCAGATGGCTGATGTAATCGGTGGCTACGTTAGGGGTATAGCGGCTGATGTCGTTACTGCCCAGATGCAGGCTGCCGATGATCACTTCCTGACGAACCAGTGGCAGCAGGGCGCAGCTGCTAATGCGGTTGTTGCGCGGAAACAGGCGAGTGCGCAGCTCCTTGTCGGGCGCCCCCAGCCAGGGTTTAGGGGACTTTCGATAGAGCTGTTTCAGCTCGCCGTAGCGGTCAGCAAAGTAGAGACTGTCGGCTGCGGGTGCCTCATACTGGGGGATCAGGTCGCGGGCGGTATGCTCAGGGTCGAACAGGGTCAGGTTAACCGCATCCAGACGGAAGTACTCCTTTACCGTGATCAGCAGCATATCCAGCAGGTCGGCAAGCGAGTCGCAGGAGAGCAGCCGTAGCTCTATCTCCTGAAAGGTCTGCAGTATGTCACGGTTGCGCTCAGCTTTGCTGATAAGTAGGTGCAGCGTCCGCTTGAGACTGCGGTTTTCTTGTTCGAGCGGGTTCATCCTGGTCCGTCGCCGATCACGAAGTGATCCAACCTTATCACCGTCCCTGAGTAAAACACAGCGTCAGTTGGCGCTTAGCTGCGCTGGGTCAGGATTCGCTCGACAGTTTCAACAATCGCCTGGGTCTGGGGGTCTATTTCAATATTGACCCGGTCGCCCTCCTGCCGCCAACCGAGGTTGGTGCGTTCAAGTGTTTCCGGGATCAGGTTGACGTTGAAGCGGCAGCCGTCGACCCGGCCAATGGTGAGGCTGGCGCCGTCAATGCCGATATAGCCCTTGGCAAAAAGAAAGCGGCTATACGCTTGCGGTAGCTCGAACCAGAGTTCGCGATTGTTGGGGCTGTCGATACGCTGGACCAGTGGCGCGGTACAGTGTACGTGACCGGACATGGCATGTCCGCCGATGTCGTCGCCGAAGCGAGCGGCGCGTTCAACATTGACGCGGGAGCCCGGGGTGCATTCGCCAAGGTTGGTAACCGCGAGGGTTTCCTTCATCAGGTCAAATCGGACCAGATCGCCATCAATGGCGGTTACCGTCAGGCAGCAGCCGTTGTGGGCCACCGACGCGCCGGGCTGTAGCCCGCTGAGCAGGGGCAGAGGCAGGCGCAGGGTGTGACTGCGAAAGTCAGCTTTCTGCTCGATCTCGACGACCTCAGCGGTGCCTTGGACAATTCCTGTAAACATGCCGGTTCGCTCCTGTCCGTATCGATTGCTATGCTCAGTGCATCGCATTTTAGGGATACCGTACCAGGATGAAAAGCGACTCCGACACAGAGGTTCTTATTACCGGTGCCAGCGGCTTTATTGGTGGCGCTTTGATCGACAGCCTGTTGGCTGACGGCATTGGGGTTATTGGTCTGTCTCGCCGGCCGGAAAAATTGCAGCGCCGGTTTCCCGGCATACGCGTGGTGGCCGATCTGAATGAGATTACAGCGGATTGCACCATTGACGCAGTGGTCAATCTGGCTGGTGAGCCGATACTGGATGCGCGCTGGAGTGAAACGCGCAAACGGGTCTTGTATGACAGTCGCCTCGATACTACGCGCCAGCTGGTGGCGCTGATCGAGAGGCTGGACACCCGTCCCGCGACGCTGGTCAGCGGATCTGCCATCGGTTTTTATGGCAGCCACGACAGTGACCGCGTGCTGTTGGAACAAGATGACGGTCGCGCCTGCTTTGCCCATGAGTTATGCCGTGACTGGGAGGCTGCCGCGCAACAGGCAGAAGGCCTCGGTTTGCGGGTTTGCCTGCTCAGAACCGGAGTGGTGTTGGGGCAGGGGGGCGCGTTGAAACGGATGCTGCCTCCGTTCCGGTTGGGTCTGGGCGGCCCCATCGGTCAGGGGCGGCAGTGGATGTCGTGGGTGCACCTGGAGGATATGGTCGCCCTGATCCGCTTTCTGCTCGATCATCAGGTGTTAAGTGGCGTATTCAATGCTACTGCGCCGGAACCGGTGACCAACAAAACCTTTAGCCAAACGCTTGGCGCGGTTCTCAACCGGCCGGCTGTACTTCCGGTTCCGCCGCTGATGCTTAAACTCATCCTGGGCGAAGGCGCAACGCTATTGACCGAAGGCCAGCGCGTGGTGCCGGCGCGTCTACTGGAAGCGGGGTTTGAGTTCAGGTATCCGGAGCTAAAGCCAGCGTTGCAAAGTATTCTGACTTAGTTCTGCTCGCGGCTGTCATCGGGCGCGCGTGTGGGCGGTGGATGCTTGCTATGAACTTCAAGCAGCTCTACCGCGTGTTCCAGTTGTCCCTCAATGCGTTCCAGCCGCTCCTCCAGTTGGCGCAGACGTTCGATGTTTTCGTGTTCGGCATCGAGCACCTCCTTTTCATCCTGAGCGATAAAGAAGGCCGAAAAGCTCGCGGTTAGCATCGAAAACAGGCCGATACCCATCAGAATCAGCAGTGCGGCGAACGCTTTGCCGGTCCAGCTGGACGGAACGACGTCGCCGTAACCAACCGTTGTGACTGTGACCCAGGCCCACCAGATCCCCTGCCAGGGGGTTTTTATTGCCGGGTCGATACCGGCGATGATAAACCCGGACATCAGCAGTACCACAAAGCTGACCATCAGGGTCGTACCCAGATTATGGCGTGCCAGCAGGGCCCGGGCGTCACCCGATATACGCAGCAGCAGCCGCAGCAGAATCAGCATCCGCAGGGTCCGCAACATCGGTGCCATATTGCTGTGCCCCCAGAGAATGGGGACCCCTGCGGCGATGATAAACAGGTTAAGCCAGTTGTGTTTCAGGTAACGCGTGGGGTTATCCACCAGCCGGGCGAGCACGATGGTTTCCACCACGAACATCAGCCAGATCACCACGTCGGTCATCAGGCCCATTTCGGGGGTGATCATGCCTTTATGCTCAAGATACCAACTGATCAGGATCCATATCG
This sequence comes from Motiliproteus sediminis, assembly GCF_017912535.1. Classification (GTDB taxonomy): domain Bacteria; phylum Pseudomonadota; class Gammaproteobacteria; order Pseudomonadales; family Balneatricaceae; genus Motiliproteus; species Motiliproteus sediminis. The sequence goes on along the minus strand of NZ_JAERQK010000001.1, from coordinate 845,439 downwards.
CCACGAACAGCATCGGGATCTCTAACAGATGGCCCCAGCGCTGCGCTTCGGCGTTCTCATCGGCGGCGACGCCGCCCAGGCCGGCGGCGTTGAGAAGAGTGCGGGGGTCAAACTTCAACATGGCTGGCGGTCCGTTGCTGAGGGGAGGCAGAGCTGCGTTGTCGGCGTTCTCGGAGTCGAACGATCTGTTCATAGAGCAGATCTCCGTGCCAGGGCTCGTCGTCATGGCGGCGCCTGAGACTGTGCTCCAGATTTCGCAGCAGATAGTTTAGTGTCGGCGCCGATGCCAGTCGTTCGATATCGGCCAGGCTGGTGACAGGCTCATCGGGCCAGTACTCGCCCGCCCATTGCAGCAGATCTTCATAGGCAGCGGCGGCATCGCCGCTCAGGCAACTGCGCTGCAGTTGATCCAGTGCCTGTAGTTCATGCCGTTGCTGCTGGTCAGCCTGATCGCGGTTCTGCGTCTCGCTCTGCAGCCCGGCTTGCGCCTTGGAGAGCGCCGCCTCCAGTTGTCGGACCTGTGCGCGGCTGAGGGTCCAGCCGGCGGCGCATACCAGTGCCACCAGCGCCCATAACCAGCCACTCCAGCCGGCAACGCTATCCGCCGAGGGCGGCGCGGGTTGTTGTTCGCTTCTGGAGGCTGCCTGAGGTTGGGCAGCCACTGCGGTCTCGGCCGCGGCGGGTGCCAGGAACTGGCCGACTTCAATGCGCTCCGCCGCCAGACGTGCCTGTTCTCGGCGCTCGCGTACGGAGTCCCACCAGTTGATGGTCACAACCGGAAACTGTGCCGGGCCTGCGGCGGTAAAGAGCAGTTGGTAAGGCAGTTCCAGCCGTGATACCAATACTCCGTTATTGATCGATTCCTGGCGTTTCTCCGGTTGCGGGTAGGCGCGCACGTTGGGCGGCGGCTGCAGCGCTGGGCGCGGCAGCCAGGCAGCGGGCACGTTGTGGGCCTCGACGATCAGGGTGCGGGTGAGGGTATCGCCGGCCCGAACCGCACCGGGTGGATTAGACCAGCGCGCATCAAGGCGCAGTTCGGTGGCCGCTACTTCGGCGGGGGCTGCTGCCTCAGGCCAGGGTAGCGCTTCAAACTCCAGCGGTGAAGATTCGGCACTGAGCGGATTGCCACTGCCACCCAGGCCGTTGAACTGCAGTGTGGGAATGCGGTAGCGTCCAGGCTGCTCCGGCAGCAGGCTGTAGCGCTGCTCGATCACGCTGTAGCGCTGCCCGTCGCGTTGCTCGCGGAAGTATCGCTGATCACCCAGGGGGTAGATCTGAACCCCGTCGATCAACGGTTCGGTGATCTCTGCATGGGTCAGGCCGGCCTGGTAATACAGACGCACGCTGAGAACAGTGGCGGTTCGGCTGTAGATGATCGGTTGTTCGATGCTGCTTTCAAGCAGTGCCGGCCCGCTCGGGCTAGACGCTTGCTCCAGGGCTTTGAAAATGATCGCCTCGCTGGACTCGTTGCCCAGCGTGATCGCCGGCAGCGTCAGCTGGCCCGCCCGTCGCGGACTGAGAGTGATCAACCAGCGTTGGGTGTACAGCGTGCGCCCGTTGCTGAAACTGGAGAGGGTGTTGTGGCGCCTCCCGAGGATGGTGAAGTCGGTTTCGAGGACTGACAGATCGGGCTCTGAAGGCGCGGGTTGTTGCGCTTCGAGGGTCAGCAGCAACGGTGCGCCAACGGCACCTTGCTTGCGGTCCAGAGTGGCGTTGACGCTGGCCTGTACGGAAATGCCGGCTGCGATCAGTATGAGCGCGAGAAAAGATCTAAGCAGCGATGGCACGCGGGCTCCTGAATCAACATGCGGCGGGGTTGGGTTGCTATTCTATCAGCCGCGGGGCGCTCGGCAACTGTTTGAGGCGGCGCATTTTTTGCGATTCGAGCCGCGCTGTCAGCTAGTTGTCTTGATCGCCTGCATGGCGCGTTATGGCTGACAGGATGCCGCGCAGCATATTGAGTTCGATCTGCTCCGGCCGGCCGCGATTGAAGAAACGCTGCAGCTTGGTCATGGTTTTGCCCTCGTGTTGGGGCAAAATGAAGCCGATCGCTTTGAGGGTGGCTTCCAGGTGCTGGTAAAAGTGCTGCATGGCGGCCTGATCGGGATAGCTCGGCAGTTGCTGGCTATCAGCGCCCGCGTGCGGGGCGAGGGCTTGGTGTGCCATCCAGATCTCGTAACAGATCACTTGTAGCGCGGCGCTCACGTTGAGGACCGGGTATTCAGGGTCGGCATCGATTGCCACGTGGTAGTTACATTGCCGCAGTTCGTCGTTGTGCAGCCCCATTCGTTCCCGCCCAAAGACGATCGCAACCGGGGCCTGTTGCGCTTCGCGCACGACCTGGAGGCCGCACTCGCGGGCGTTCAGCATCGGCCAGGGGAAACTGCGGCTGCGCGCGCTGGTGCCGATCACTAGCGGACAATCGGCGATCGCCTCTGACAGCGTATCAACCACGGTGGCTTGCTCCAGTAGTTCGAGCGCACCCGCTGCTCGCGAGCTGGCTTCGGGGTGCGGGAACTCGACCGGGTTGACCAGAAAGAGTTGATTGAGGCCCATATTCTTCATCGCCCGGGCGGCAGCGCCGATGTTGCCCGGGTGAAAGGTGTTGATCAGCACGATACGAACATTGCTCAGCATGGGTTATCCAGCCTCGACGGCGACAGGTTGTGGCAGTCCGGCGGCAAACTGCCGCAGGTCAGCTATAAAGCGCTCGCGCTGCGCCACGTGAGGCGAGTGGTCGGCGTCAGGGTAGATGTGCAGCTCGCTATCGGTGATCTGGCGATGCACCCACTGGGCGAGCTCCCGCGAGTAGAACTGGCTGCGCTCCCCGTAAATCAGTAGCGTTGGAACCGTTATCAGCGGCAGGGTATCCCGCAGGTCCGCCTCGGTCAGGCTCTTCCAGCAGCGGATTAACAGGTCCGCGGGCAGGCTAGCCAGATACTGCTGTAACCGTTCGACAAAGCGTGACTGTGGCAGCGGTTGGTCAGGGTCATCCAGTTGACTGAAGATCAGCCGACACACCGCGTCCGGGAAGGTCTGCTGGAGCAGGCGGATAAAACCATCGTTACGCTGTGCGCAGAACCGTCCGTAAACGCCCATCTGCCAGTCGTCTCCGGTTAGCAAGCGGGGGCTTTGGTCAACGATGCAGAGCCCTCGCAGGCGCTGGCAGCCGTGTCTGCGGACATAGTTCCAGGCCGTAAGGGCCCCCATGGAGTGGCCCACTACCAGAGCGCCTTCGGGCGCTTCCCGGGTCAGTAGCTGGTCCAGATCATCGGCCATGCGATCCAGGCTGACATCGGTGTTCTCCGGGTGTTGCTGCAGCCCGTGGCCGCGGGCGTTCCAGCAGATAACCCGAAACTCATGGCTCAGGGCTTCAGCGAACGGCAGCCATTCCAGGGCGCTGGAGCTCCATCCGTGCAGGAAAATCACGCAGGGCCCGCTGCCGCGTATCTGGTAGTTAAGGGGGCATTGGTCACTGGTGATCAGCGTGGTCATGGTCAGTGGCGTCCTGAGGTAACAAAGGGGGCCATGGCCCCCTTCAATCGACCAGCGGTGCCGATGATCAGATGGCGTTGGCCTGATCGATGGCGTTGCCGATATAGTTGTGCGGCGTCAGCTGCTTGAGCTCTTCTTTGGCGGCGGCCGGCATCTCCAGCGTTTCGACGAACTCGGCCAGCGTCTCCTTGGTGATGGTCTTGCCGCGGGTTAGCGCCTTCAGTTTTTCATAGGGCTCTTCAATGCCGTAACGGCGCATCACGGTCTGGATCGGCTCGGCCAGCACTTCCCAGCTGTTGTCCAGATCGCTGTCCAGCCGCTGGGCGTTGATCTCTAGCTTGCTGATCCCTTTGAGGGTGGCCTGGTAGGCGATCAGGCTCTGGCCAAAACCAACGCCCAGATTGCGCAGTACGGTGGAGTCAGTCAGGTCGCGCTGCCAGCGGGATATCGGTAGTTTGGCGGCCAGGTGCGCCATGATGGCGTTGGCGATGCCGAGGTTGCCTTCGGAGTTTTCGAAGTCGATCGGATTGACCTTGTGCGGCATGGTGGAGGAACCCACTTCACCGGCGATTGCGCGCTGCTTGAAGTAACCCAGAGAGATGTATCCCCAGACGTCTCGATCGAAGTCGATCAGAATGGTGTTGAAGCGGCAGACCGCGTCAAACAGCTCGGCGATGTAGTCATGCGGCTCGATCTGGGTGGTGTAGGGGTTCCAGGTCAGACCCAGGCTTTCAACGAACTGTTGGGCGTTGCTCTGCCAGTCGATCTCTGAGTACGCGGACAAGTGAGCGTTGTAGTTGCCTACCGCACCGTTGATCTTGCCAAGCAGTTCGATCTTCTTGACCTGATCCAGCTGGCGACGCAGGCGCGCGACTACGTTGGCCATCTCTTTACCCAGGGTGGTGGGCGAGGCGGTTTGGCCGTGGGTGCGCGACAGCATCGGCTGGGCGGCGTGGGCTTTGGCCAGCTCGGTGATGGCGTTAACCACCTGCTCCATGGTCGGAACCAGAACCTGATCACGGCTGGAGCGCAGCATCAGGGCGTGGGACAGGTTGTTAATATCTTCGGAGGTGCAGGCGAAGTGGACGAATTCGCTGACTGCTTCCAGTTCGGCGTTGCCCTTGAAGCGCTCCTTGATCATGTATTCCACGGCTTTTACATCGTGGTTGGTGGTGCGCTCGATCTCCTTGACCCGCAGCGCGTCAGCCTCGGAGAAATTCTCGACGATGCTGTTCAACAGGGCGTTGGTTTCGGTACTGAACGCCGGTACTTCGGTGATCTGGGGGTGGTTGGCTAACTGTTGCAACCAGCGCACTTCGACTTCGACGCGGAAGCGGATCAGGCCGAATTCGCTGACAAGAGGGCGCAGCTCGGCAGTTTTGCTACCGTAGCGGCCATCGACGGGAGACAGGGCGGTTAAGGCGGAAAGCTCCATTACACACTCGCATTCTGGGGGGTTGTAAATTGAGCGCGCGATTATACACCAACCCCTGCCGATTTAGCAGGGGTGCCGGTTAACGCCTCCCAGGGGGCGCGACGAGGGCGAGGCTCAGGAGCGACCTTGATTCAGGATGCGTTCGGCGCTGCGGCCTGCGCGGGAGCGGAAAAACAGCAGATGCCAGCGGCGACCGCCCACCTGATGCCAGAGGATCGCGGCGCGAATACCGGCAAGCAGTAACGCGCGTACCTTGTTGGCGTTATCCTGATTCTGGAGATGGCGGGGTTCGCCGGTAACCTGAATTCGAAAGCTGAAAGTGCTGATGGTTTCCTGATAGAGATTGGCAATGTTGGCGATTACTGCCGGGTGCGAGAAGCGGGCAGAACCCACCTCGGCAGCGGCGCCGTCGTCGGCATTGTCGCGGTCGTAAAAGCGGCTCTGCTGGCGTACGGTTTCGAGCTTTGAGGCGATGCTGTCGAGCATCTGCGGGTGTTTGCGCAAGCGCGACTCCAAGTGCAGCATGCTCAAGGCGTAGCGGGTGATCTCTTTGTTTTCCGGACTTTTTTTGCTGGCCAGATCACGCACTTGCTTGAGCCCGAGCTGCAGATTATAAGGCAGTTCACTGACCCCACCGTAGACATCTTCGGTGGCGCTGGGATTGGTAATGAAAATGCTGTTCACACTGGCTTCGAATTCGTTCTGCGGGATCAGGCCGCGGCGAGCGACCTGGTCCACCAGCGCGGCGGCCTGGAAGATGCCTGCAAGTGCAATCGCCTGTTCGTCTTGCTGTCGTGACATAGGGTGTAAGGTCCCGTAATTCGTGGCCGATAAGTAAGGGGAGAACATCATAGCTTATTTGGCCGGATGCACGACAGCGTGAGCTGGGATCGGTGATCCTTAACATTTTCTTAAGAAACCGTTAAGGGTACGATGCAACAATGTGAGATAAATCAAAAATATTAGAATAAACTAATGGATTGGCGTGATGCAGCCTGCATCCTGGCGTCAGTCGAAGGGGGAGTATATGGGGAACGTTACGATCCGGCAGCTGATGTCTATCGCGCCGGCAGTGATCGTGGCCGCGATTGTGGCGCTGTGTGGGTTCAACTATGTTGAGCTTACTGGAACGCAGCAGCGTATCAAGCAGCAGAGCGTTCAGGCAGCGGCGGTGGGTGCTTTGAAAGACACGCGCTACTACGTGGTTCAGGTGCAGCAATTCATGACCGATGTCGGTGCCACGCGCAGCGACGAGGCGATGGCTGAAGCTGACGCCAGCCGCGACGGGGCGCTGCAGAGTCTGGATCGCTTGACTCAGTCCATCCCAGCGCTGCAGCCGCAGGTAAACGAACTTAAAAACCGGGTCCAGGCGCTGCATGCCGCAGGGGCCAGAATGGCGTTGGCGTATATCGATCAGGGCCTCGACGCCGGCAATCAGTTAATGAAAGGTAGTGGCGGGTTTGACGATGCCTCCGCAGCATTGGCTGACCAGCTCGACCTGTTGGCCGCAGAGCTTGATCAGCAGCTGCAAGACTCGGCTGAAGCCGCAGTGGTTGCGGCGCACCATAACATGGTGGTGATGTTGGTTGGCGGGTTGCTGGTAGCGGTTCTGGTGGCGCTGGTAATGACTTTCCTGTATCGCCGCATTATCCCCTCGTTGAAGCATCTGGCGCTGTCGTTAGAGGAGGTCGCCAACGGCTCCCACGATTTGACGTTGAGACTGGATGAGCGCGGCAGCGACGAGTTGTCCAAGGTGGCAGCAGGATTTAACGGTTTTATCGCCTATATCCAGACGTTCATGGGGCAGAGTCATCAGGACACCGAACAGTTGCGTGATGCGGGTAACGCCATGCAGCAGTCGGCGGTTCGGACCCTGCAAGGGATGCAGCAGCTGCAGGCTGAGGCTGAGCAGGTTTCTACCGCCATGAACGAAGTTCAGGCGTCGGTCGAGGAGGTGGCTCACAGTGCTCACCAGGCCGCGACATCGGCCAGTGAAGCCAATGCTCAGGCGGTTGATGGCGAAGCGATCGTGGGTCGTGCAGTGCAGTCGATCAATGACCTGGCGGAGCGGGTTGAACAGGCGTCCGGCGTGCTGCAGACCCTGGAAGGGCACAGCGATAACATCGGCTCGATTCTTGACGTCATTCGCGGTATTGCCGAACAAACCAACCTGCTGGCGCTCAACGCGGCCATTGAGGCTGCACGTGCCGGCGAGCAGGGGCGCGGCTTTGCCGTGGTCGCGGACGAGGTGCGCAGTCTCGCGCAGCGGACACAGGAATCTACCGAAGAGATCCAGTCGATGATTACCCTGCTGCAGGGAGGTACTCGGGATGCGGTCGGGGTTATGAACAGTGGTCGTGAAATGGCACAAAGTGCAGTTTCGACCGCTTCGGAAGCGGGCACAGCGTTGCACCGGATAACCGAAGCCGTGGCGACCATCAACAGAATGAGCCAGCAGATCGATGAGGCCGCGCGTCAACAGGCGCAGGTGACCGAGGAGATTAACCGCAATATCGTCAACATCAGCCAGGAAGCGCAGCGAACTCTGGACGATGCGCAGCAGTCCAGTGGTGCCAGCCAGAATCTGGATTCGCTGGTGGCGCAGCTACGTGCCGAGGTTGGCAAGTTCAAGGTTTCCTGACCGTTGTTTTAGCGGCCAGGAGCGCTCCCCGGAGCGCTTTTTTTATGCGTGCGGCGGCTGTTCAGGTTGCAGCTGCTGACTCCACCGGGCGACAAGGTCGGGATGTTTTGCTCCCGCTGCGTTGACGTATTATCCTTGGCCGCCTCTCATACCCGCTACCGGATTGCCGATGAACGCCGCCATCAGAGTTGGATTGCATGCGCTGTTGCTGGCGCTGTTCAGCGTCCATCACGCCGTAGCGGATGGTATCGAGGTGGTCGATAACAAGCAGCGCCTGGTGCGCCTGACCGTGCCCGCTGAACGGATTATCAGTCTGGCGCCCCATACCACCGAACTGCTCTTCAGCGCGGGGGCCGGCGACCGGGTGATCGCGGCTGTCAGTTATAGTGACTACCCAGCCACCGCCAAGTCGTTGCCTCGGGTTGGCAGTTACGATCGTATCGATCTGGAGCGGGTGTTGGCGTTGCAACCGGACCTGATTGTGGGTTGGCCTTCAGGTAATCCCGGCGGCGCGCTGGATTTTCTCCAGCGTCATTCGATACCGCTCTTTCTCAGTGAGCCGCTCTCCTTTGATGACATCGCCGATAACATCCGCAAGCTGGGGCATCTGACCGGCAACGATGAGAAAGCGGAGCTGGCCGCCGCGGGATTCGAGCAGCGGATGGCATCGCTTGGGCAGCGGTACCGTAACGCGACGCCGGTCCGGGTGTTTTATCAGGTCTGGCAGGAGCCGCTGATGACCATTAGCGGTGAGCATATCATCAGCAAGGTACTGGCCCTGTGCGGCGGGCACAATCTGTTTCCTAACCTGCCTCGTTTGGCATCCAGTATCGGGCTGGAGGCGGTTTTGGCGGCAGATCCCGAGGCGATCATTATGCCGTCGTCGAATCCGCAGTGGCGCGAGCTGTGGCGGCGCTGGCCGCAGCTCCGTGCGGTCAGCGATGATCGGTTGCTGGTGATCAATCCCGACCACCTGTCCCGGCCGACGCTGCGGGTAGCCGATGGCGCCGAAGAGGTGTGTCGCAAGCTGCAGGGCGAGGCCGAATGAGCCGGATCAACCCGCTACTGGTGTTGCTGTTGCTGGCGTTACTGCTGGTTGTCAGCCTGGTGGTGAGCCTTGGTGTCGGCAGTTATGCCCGTGGGTTTGCCGATCTGCCAGCTTTGCTGTTTGGATCTGCCGACTCTCTGGAACGCGCGGTAATGCTGGAGTTGCGCCTTCCAAGGGCTCTCAGTGCGATGGTGGTTGGCGCTCAATTGTCACTGGCCGGGGTGATGATGCAGGCACTGCTACGTAACCCCTTGGCAGACCCATACGTGCTCGGAGTTTCAGGTGGAGCGTCGGTCGCTGCTTTGATAACCCTCATTCTGGGCTTCAGCGGTTTCTGGGTGGCTGCCGCGGCTTTCGCCGGCGCGATGATCAACGTAGTGCTGGTGTTTGGGCTGGTGAGCCGCGCCGGCGATTGGTCGCCGGGACGCCTGTTGCTCACCGGTGTTGTCATCGCCTCGGGTTGGGGCGCGGTGGTCAGCTTTCTGCTGGCGGTCAGCGAAGGTCAGGCGCTGAAGAGCATGTTGTTCTGGCTGATGGGGGATTTCAGCCATGTGCCTGCGCCGGGCTGGCATCTGTTAGTCCTGCTGGTGGGGTTGCTGTTCGCGTGGGCGGTTGCGCGTCCGCTCAATCTGGTGGTACGGGGGGCGTTGCAAGCACAAGCGCTGGGGGTTGATCCGCGCCCGCTGCGGTTGGGATTGTTTCTGGTAACCTCGCTGTTGACCGCGTCGGCGGTCACCCAGGCTGGCAGTGTCGGCTTTCTCGGCTTGGTGGTGCCCCATATGCTGCGGCTGCTGATCGGATCGGATCACCGCTGGCTGGTGCCCGGAGCGGCGTTAGGTGGGGCAACCCTTTTGTTAGCGGCTGATACCCTGGCGCGCACGGTGATCGCGCCACAGCAGTTGCCGGTGGGCGTGATCACCGCTTTCCTCGGCGTACCGCTTTTCCTGTGGTTGCTGAATCGCAACGAGGCACAGCGATGACCCGGATGGCGATAGAAGGGTTGACGCTACGGTTGGGTAGCCGTCAGTTCTGCGACAAGCTGTGTCTGGATTTTGAGCCGGGACAGATATGGGGCGTGCTGGGTCCTAACGGCAGCGGTAAAACCACCCTGCTGCATACCCTGGCGGGGCTACATTCGCCACAGGATGGCCGGGTGTGGCTGGCCGAGCGTGAGTTGGCTCAATGGCCGGTGCGTGAGCGGGCACAGCAACTCGGTATCCTGCTGCAAAGCGACGACTCCTCTTTTCCGGCGCCGGTGCGCGAGTGCGCGATGCTGGGAAGGCACCCCCATCTGGAGCCATGGCAATGGGAGTCGGCGGAGGACTGGGCGCGGGTCGATGAGGCGCTGGAGCGGGTAGGGTTGAGCCACATTGCCGGGCGTGATCAGAGGCTGCTTTCCGGCGGTGAGCGCCAGCGGCTGAAGCTCGCCACGCTGATGGTTCAGGCGCCCGGTATCTGGCTGTTGGATGAGCCCACCAATCACCTCGACCTGCATCATCAGGTGCAGCTGCTTGAGGATCTGACCGGCGAGGTGCGCCGGCAAAACCAGCTGCTGCTGATGAGCCTTCACGACCTCAATCTGGCGGCGCGTCTCTGCGATCATCTGGTGCTGCTCTATGGTGACGGCCGAGTGGAAGCGGGACCGCTGGCGGAACTGTTTGAATCAGATCGGCTCAGTCGGCTTTACGGCCATCCGATTCGCGCACTGCATGACGGTGGACAGTGCTGGATGGTGCCGGGCTAGCGGCTTTCTGCCGACTGGAAGTCCCATTAGGAAACGCTTATCTGCCAACGTCGTATTGACCCGGCGCGGCCCCTTTGGGTAGAGTGGCGGCGCCATAGCGAACGCCTCAGGTGTCCATTTTGGATTAAACGGGAAGACGGTGCGATCACAGATCTAGTCCGTCACTGCCCCCGCAACGGTAAGCGAGCGAAGGTAGCGCCTTCACAGCCCTTTCATTGAGCCACTGTACCTCGGTATGGGAAGGCGAAAGGGATGGATCATAGAATCAGCTCGTAAGTCCGGAGACCGGCCTGAAGTAATCTTTGAGCGCATAGCACGCGGGCGGCGTGTTGATGGGTTATTTGTGCGCGGTGTCTCCGCCACTTCTCCCCTCAGTCCCCCCCTTGTGACCTGTTCAGGATTACTGCCTGTGAGCGGCGTTATGGTGTTGTCGCAAGGGGAACACCGATCGGGAGTGTCAACGGCAGGAGGCCGGTAGCGCTCGTTTCTTCTTTGCGGTAACTGCGGATGGCTTCAGAGCCAATGGATAATCCCATGTGCGGGTGAGCACATGCACAGGAACGCTTTTACCCATGAAAACCCGAATACTGCTGCCGCTTGCAGCGCTGGCCGCCGGCTCCGCCGTTGCGGCTGACTCTGCGGATACCCTAGTCGTAACCGCCACACGTATTGCGCAAACCACCGATCAGACGTTGGTTCCGGTCAGCGTACTGACCCGAGACCAGATCGAACGCAGCCCCGCCACGACCCTGCCAGAACTGCTGGGCCAACTGCCCGGGGTGGACTTTTCTGTCAGTGGCGGGCATGGCAAAACAGCCAGCCTGTTTCTGCGCGGCACCAACTCCAACCATACGCTGGTTCTGATCGATGGGGTCCGTGTCGGTTCGGCAACGCTGGGCTCCTTTCCGTTTGAACAGATCCCTCTGGCGCAGATTGAGCGCATTGAACTAGTGCGCGGGCCGCGCTCGAGTCTCTATGGTGCCGAAGCGATTGGCGGCGTCATCCAGATATTTACCCGAAAAGGAGGGCAGGGCACCCATGCCAGTGCACGGATCGGCGCCGGTAGTCATGGCACCCGTGATCTTCAGACCGGCGCCAGTTGGGGGGATGAGACAACCCAGGCGAGTGTGAATCTTGGCTATTTCGATACCGATGGTGTTGACGCACTCGACGGCGTCAACCCGGACGATGACGGCTACAGCAATAGCTCGTTGGGGCTCAATCTGCGCCAGCAACTGGGCCGAACTACCTATGCTGACATGAGCCTGCTGCGGGCCGAGTCGGAAAATCATTATGATTCACAGGCGGCACCGGCGGATGATTACTCCGACAATCTGCAGCAGACCCTTGGTCTGCGCGTCACCAGTGAGCTCAGTGACCAGTTAAGCCTTAATGGCGGCATTAACGAACACCGCGACGAATCCGAGAACTTCGACGCTTTTCCCAGTACCATTAAAACCCAGCGTCGGGGTGCCGATCTCAAAGGCGACTACTACCTCAATGACGATCACCTGCTTAGCCTGGGGGTTGATTTCTATCGCGACGAGGTAAGTAAAACCGGCGGCAACTATGACCGAACGGAACGCGACAACCGTGCCCTGTTTGCCCAATGGCAGGGCCAATACGGCAAGCTGAATCTGTTGGCCGGTGTACGTCACGACGACAACGAAGCCTACGGCCACCACAGTACCGGCAATCTCAATCTGGGCTATCGTGTGGCTCCCGACCATCGTTTGCTGGCGTCGGTCGGTACCGGGTTCAAGGCGCCCACCTTCAACCAGCTGTACTGGCCTGGCTTCGGCAATCCCAATCTCAAGCCTGAAGAGTCGACCTCCTATGAATTGGGCTATGAGGGCCGCGCCAAACAAACCACCTACGCGTTGCGGGCCTTTCATACCCAAGTGGATAACCTGATCAGCTCCCAGCCCGACAACCAGCAGGCTCGTATTCGCGGCCTGGAGGTGGAGCTGACGGGGGAGTTCGCCGGTTGGCAGGCCGCTGCCAATGCGACGCTGCTTGATGCCATCGACCGCGATGACGGCTCGCGCCTGAAAAATCGTGCTGAGCGCAGCCTCAAGGTCGAGCTGGGGCGACGTTACAGTGAGATCGACTGGTTGCTGACCCTGCTGGCGCAGGGCGATCGCGACACGTCCAGTGGTACGCTGGCTGGTTACGGATTGCTCAACCTGAAGGCACGCTACGCCATCGACGCGCATTGGGGACTTGAGGCCAAGGTAAACAACCTCACGGGCAAGGACTACACCACCAATGCCGATTTTCTGGGGCGGAGCTACAGCGGCCTGGATCGCAGCTATCTCCTCAGCCTGGTCTATCAGCGTTAGGTGGTGGTATGACGGGCAGGGCGCGCTTTTTCGGTTTGTTACTGGTCTCCGCGGGAGCGCATGCTGCCGCGTTGTTCGGTCTCGGCTGGAATACGCCGGCACCGTCCGGCGACGGTGGGCCGCTGCGGGTGACCCTCAGCGGTCCATCGGCAGCGCTGGCAGTGCCGGCAGCGATGCCGCCCGCGCCGGTTTCAGCTCTCGCGCACCGGAAACCGGCTGTGGCGAAGGCGCTGCCTGAAAAGCTGGTGACCCGCGCCGTCCATGCCCAGAAGCAGGTCGCCAGCCCCCAACCGGTCGCCGTTGTCGCGACTCCGGTCAAGGCTTTAACGCCGTTTGATCCAAAGCCGGATGCCACTGACCGAGTTACGGTGGCCAAGGTTGGTAAGGCTGCTGCCCGGGTAGAGGCCGTCGCAACGTCAGCGGTGTTGGAGGACTCGTCACCGGTATCACCGGCGGCGCGGCTAGCGGACGCCGGAGGTGCCGCCGAGCCGGCGACCCACGGTTCGGAGGATCACCGCACGCTAGCAGGACGCCAGCTGCTGGCTGCACTGCAAGACCATTTCTCCTATCCCCTGCGCGCGCGTCGTAAAGGCTGGGAGGGCGATGTGTTACTCGGTGTGGATCTGGACGAGGGCGGAATGATCGCTGAGGTGAGGCTGCTGGCCAGTTCCGGTTACGGGGCGCTGGATCGGGCTGCAATGGCCAGTATGCGCGCCGTGGGTGCACTGGAACGATCCCTGGCAGCTCGCCTCACCGTTGAAGTGCCGGTCCGCTACCGGCTGATCAACTGAAGCGCGCCGGTCGCTGCTGTCGCAGCGCGCTTTGCGCCGCTATAGCTCGAACTCGGCCCAGATCGGCGCGTGGTCCGAGGGCTTTTCCATGCTTCTGATCTCATAGCTGATGCCGGTGCCAGTGCAGCGCCTGAGCATAGACGGGGTCGCCATGATCAGGTCGATGCGCAGCCCGCGCTTGGGTTCGGCCTCAAACCCGCGGCTACGGTAGTCGAACCAGCTGAACCGATCAGATACCTGCGGGTGGCCGTGGCGGAAGGTATCGGTCAGCCCCCATCGTCCGAGGCGTTGCAGCCACTCCCGTTCAACGGGCTGAAAGCTGGCTTTGCCGGTTTTAAGCCAGCGTTTGCGGTTTACCTCGCCGATACCGATGTCGTTGTCTTCGGGTGATATGTTCATGTCGCCCATTACGAGCAGGAGATCGTCCGGGCTGAACTCCGATTCCAGATAACGCTGCAGATCGGCGTAGAAGCGCTCCTTGGCGGGGAATTTGGTTGGGTGAGTAATATTTTCCCCCTGGGGAAAATAGCCATTGATAACCGTAAGCGACTGGCCGTTTGCCAGTGCGTAACGACCAACAATCAGGCGCTTTTGTGCGTCATCACTATCCCAGGGAAACCCCTTGCGTATCTCGATGGCCGGCTGTCTGGAGATCAGGCAGACCCCGTAGTGTCCCTTCTGGCCATGAAAATCGACATGGTAGCCTAGCGATTCAATTGCCTGACGCGGGAACTCCTCGTCACTGACTTTGGTTTCCTGAATGCCGATCACATCGGGTTGGTGTTGCTCGACCAGCGCCTGCAGTTGGTGTTGGCGGGCGCGGATGCCGTTGGTGTTGAATGAAACAATTTTCATGGGCAAAGATCCGATAACAAAGCATGGCGCTAAAGGTAACCAAACCCAGAGCTAATGTAATCTGGTAATCGATTGTTTTTGTCTATCGTTTTGCCCTGCTAGTTTAAATTGGCGGCCGGGGGCTGGAGTGGGTAGAGTACGAGGCATTCACACGCGTGAAGGAGATGCATGGTGAGCAAGGATTATGATTTTGACCTGTTTGTAATCGGGGCCGGTTCGGGGGGCGTGCGGGCGGCGCGTATGGCGGCAGCCAAGGGTGTACGTGTAGCAGTCGCCGAAGATCGTTATATGGGTGGAACCTGCGTTAACGTGGGTTGCGTACCGAAAAAGCTTTACGTTTACGCCGCGCATTACGCTGAGATGTTCGAGGAGGCGCGAGGTTTTGGCTGGGACAGCGAGCAGGTGCCTTTCCAGTGGCAGCGTTTACGCGATAACAAGAGTGCCGAGATTAGCCGCTTGAACGGAATCTACCAGCGTCTGCTGGACAACTCCGGCGCCCAGGTGATCAACGGGCGCGGCAAGCTTGTCGATGCCCATACGGTTGAGGTTAACGGAAGCCGGTATCGCGCTGAGCGGATTCTTATCGCTACGGGAGGTTGGCCGACCGTACCCGAGTTTCCCGGGAGCGAGCTGGCAGTCACATCCAACGAGATTTTTGATCTGGACGAGTTTCCCCGACGGGTGTTGATCGTGGGCGGTGGTTATATTGCGGTGGAGTTTGCCGGTATTTTTGCCGGTTTGGGTGCGCGTACCACGCAACTATACCGGGGTGACCTGTTTCTGCGCGGCTTTGATCAGGAGGTGCGTGAGTTTGTGGCCGCAGAAATGCGCAAGAAGGGGGTAGACCTGCGCTTTAACCTGAACGTCGAGTCGCTAGAAAAGACGGCCACCGGGTCGCTGCTCGCCGCGTTGACCGATGGCTCGACGCTGGAGGTGGATGCGGTTCTTTATGCCACCGGGCGGGCGCCCAATGTCGTCGGTCTGGGATTGGAGAGTGCCGGCGTGGAGCAGGCTCAGGGCGGTGCCATTAAGGTCGATGATAACTTCCAGACCTCGGCACCTTCGGTGTACGCCATTGGTGACGTGATCAACCGGGTCCAACTGACCCCGGTCGCCCTGGCCGAAGGGATGCAACTGGTGGCTCACCTTTACGACGAGAACGCGAAGCCGGTTGATTATGAGTTGATACCGACTGCGGTCTTCTGCCAACCCAATATCGGCACGGTGGGTTTGAGCGAAGAGCAGGCGCTGACCCGTTACCCCAACCTGGATGTCTACCGTTCAGAGTTTCGCGCACTCAAGCATACCCTCAGTGGTAGTGACGAGCGGACACTGATGAAGCTGCTGGTGGACGCCGATAGTGAGCGCGTAGTTGGCGTCCATATGGTGGGAGCCGATGCCGGCGAAATCATGCAGGGCATTGCGGTGGCGCTGCGTGCAGGTGCTACCAAAGCGGTATTCGATACCACCATCGGTATCCATCCAACGGCGGCCGAAGAGTTTGTGACCATGCGCGAGCCGAGTCACTGTTATCGCGACGGTCAGCGACAGCCCTGACGGCACAGGTCAGACGGTGAGGGTGTTCTGGATCATCCGGTTACGCCCCTGCTCCTTGGCCTGATAGAGGGCTTTGTCGGCCATGTCGATGATCAGTTGGGGGCTGTGTGATTGATTCGGCACCAGCGTAATAACACCGGCGCTGACGGTAACGCAGTCGGTTGTATCACTGAATTGATGGGGCAGTTTCAGCGCTTCAACCTGAGCGACCAGCCCCTCTGCCAGCAGCTCTGCTGCATCGTGCGGCGTTGCCGGCAGAACGATGGCAAACTCCTCTCCCCCGTAGCGGGCGCAATGATCTGCCGCCCGATTAAATTGGCGTTGGAGTAGTTGGGCAATCGCCTTGAGGCAACTGTCACCGGCAATATGGCCATAGTTGTCGTTGTAGGCCTTGAAGTGGTCGATATCGGCCAGGATCAGGCTGAGTGGGGTCTGTTCCCGCGCTGCCCGGCGCAACTCACGCTCCAGGGTTTCGTCAAATTGACGCCGATTGTAGAGTCCGGTCAGACCGTCGCGCTGGGCCTGATTCTTGACCTGAACGACATAGGCCTTGAGGCGGGCGAGGGATTTCAACATCAAGCCTATCTCACCTTCGCCGAACTGGGGCATGCTGGTTTCGGTACGGCCGTCGGCGATAGCATTCATCGCCTGGCTGGTGGCTATCAGCGGCAGGATGATACCCCGCCCGACGTAAAGCCAGACCACCGCGAATACCAGTAGCAGGAACACCAGGGTGGCAAAGATCAGCAGCAGGGTGTAGCTGTTGATCTGGCGACTGAGCGATGAGGCTGAGCGATTGATGCCGTTGTGCAGGTTCTGCACCCATTTGTCGGCCTCGAGCATCATGCCCGAGGCGATTTCACCATGTCGCTCCAACGCTTCGCTAGTAGCATCCAGTTGCGCTAGCTCGTGCCGACGGGCTTGATAGATAGCATCTTCACCGTTGATCGCGTCGGCCAGCGCCTGAACCCACAGCTGTGCCTCAATGCCTGCGTCACCGGTTACCTGAACCTGCAACCGTTGCAGCGCTTCAAGTTGCTCCCGTGCCCGCTGCTGTTCCGCTGCCAGCTCCGCTGAAGCTAGTTGGGGCACCTGATTCACGCGCTGTTGCAGCTGTTGTGCGCTGTCGGTGAACGCCACCAGTGCTTGGTGTTGCTGGTGAATGCGCTTGAGCCGCGTCAGGTTGGGTTTACCTTCGGTTACGCTGTACATGGCCTGATCGAACTGCAGTTGGTGGTTATGCAGCTGTTGCAGGAAGCGGCGTCCAAACTGGTCAATGTGGTTGCTAATAGCCTGGCGACGGTTTGTCGTGACGATGCATTGTTGCACGCTCTGCTCAATTTCGTCAAAGCGGGAAACCACGTTGTCGATCAGCTCTCGCCGAAGGAGCAGGTGGTTGCTATCGTTCTGATAACCCCGCAGGGCTGAAAACTGGCGTGATAACTCCTGGAGTTGCAACCATTGCTGGCGGAGTTCGACGATCAGGGTCTGGTGGCGGGTGGCCTTGCTGCTGTTTTGCAGTTGCGATACCAGAGTACCGATGCGCTGGCTCTCCTTGGCGATTCTCAGCACCAGACGCATGGCCGGGACCTTGTCCTGGGCTATCTCGTTTGCTTGGGTATGCAGGCTTTGGAAAAGGTAAACGCCGACGGCGCAGGATAGGGCGGTGATCAGGGTCACCAAAACAAAACCGGCATACAGGCGTTGCTTGACGCCGCTAAACATCATCGCCGGGATGCTCTGGTTCCGGTGCTGCGGCAAAACTATGACTTAAGAGGGAGTAATACATACAAGTCCCTGTATTTTGGACAGTTACTATAGCTTATCGATGACACCAAGGATAACTTTTCCTTCCCGTCAGGCGGCTCCGAAGCGGCGGATTATGGCATCGATATCAGGGAGATAACTGTTGCCGAAGAGGTTCAAATGGTTGAGCAGGTGGTACAGGTTGTATAGATCTGCGCGCTGGCGCCAGTCCGAATCGATACCGCTAACATGCTGATAGCCCTCATAAAAATTGGCGTGGAGGTTGCCAAATAAAGTGGTCATCGCCAGTTCTGCTTCAGGCCAGCCGAAATGGCAGGCGGGGTCGATCAGCACCAGCTCGCCGCCGCTCGAGTGCAGATTGCCACGCCACAGGTCGCCATGGATCAAGGCTGCGGGTTGCGGGGGAATCAGCTCCGGCAGGTGTTGACAGAGTCGTTCAAGCTGTTTTACCTGCTGACTGCTCAGCAACCCTCTCCGATGCGCCATTCCCGCTTGGTAAAGCAGCCGGTGCTGACTGAAGAACTGGTATCCATCCCTTTCTCGGCGATTGATCTGGCGGGTGTCGCCGCAGTAATTGTCGCCATCAAATCCAAACTGCGGTGCCGTGATCTGGTGCAACCGTGCCAGGTTTTCTCCGGCTCGTGCCCAGTCTTTGGCTGTTGCTGGCCGGGGTGGAAGGTGGTTCAGGCAGATGCATTGCTCGTTGACCGCACGCACCTGAACTACCGGTATGGCTTTGCTCTCTGCCAGCGCCGCCAAGCCCGCTGCCTCCGCCTGAAACAATCCGGTCGGAGGATGGCGCCGATACTTTATGAACAGCTCACCGACGTCTGAATCGAGCACGAAGCTAAGCCCGCCCAGGCCGGTAGGTCGGCTGTTTATCAGTCCTTTCGCGATAATACCCGCCCCCGAAAGCGCCATTTTCACGGCGCTGGGTAGCGGGCTGTCCGAGTTAGTGACGGCGCAACTCCGGATCCCGGTAGTGGCTGTCCAGCCAGCAGCGGGGCAGCGCTTCGCCGGAGGGAAAGCAGAGATGGTCTTTGCGAACGTATTCCGGCTGGTGCGCTTCTTCTCCGTATTGAAACTGAACCTGGGTGCGGGCTTCGAAAGGGTTGAGCAGCTCAACAAGGTTCATGACCTCGACGAGATGGCCGCTGGAGGAGTCTTTAAGCAGCATGGCAGACCTCCGCAAGTGGGTGAGGGTTATCTGAGTATGGGAAAAATCTGCGGGATTGCCATTCGGTGTTAAGCAGCGGTTCAGCCGCACCGTTCGATACTGATGCTGAACATCGGGTGTCGCCGCAGCGATTTCTCGAATGATCCCCGAACAGCCGGAGGTGATTATGAGTACAGTAGTAAAAGGGGTCGCGGCAGGGGTAGTGCTTTGTGGGTTATTGCTCGCCGGACCTGCCAACGCCGGTGATTATTTCAAGGTCGAGATTGGCGGCTACAGCTACGCGCCTGACTTCTATCGCTTTGAGTACGCTGCACCATGGCGCGGCCACCTCAGGCCTTACCGCCATTGGGCGCGTGAATATCGTCCGTATCGATGGCATAGAAAACATGGCCACAGGGGCTGGAAACGACCCTATCGTGGCCGTGTGGAGCATTACCGCGGCGGACGCCACGGCCGTGGGGACCACCATTCCGGCGGACGCAGGCGGCACTGATCCGTTAATCAAAAAAGCCCCGGCTCAGGGCCGGGGCTTCTCGGGCGTTAGAGGCGCCCAGGGCTCCGCTGATGCGGATGAGTCTTGATAAAGTGGCCTAGCGCCTGACGAAGACGAACCTCGTGGCTGCGGTCACCGTGGCGCTGGGCGTGACGAATATCGTCAATGATCATTTTGCGAATCTTGGTTTCTCCGCCACGGCAATGAACCAGATGATCCCCCACCGCCAGCGCCTGCAGGCGGTCAATATGTTCATGCTCGGCAATAGCGTCGATCTCGTTTTGGTTAAGCTCGCAAAGTTCTAAGCAGTCTTCGTAGGTGAGCATGGTCGGTAAAGCCTCTGTGATGAGCGAACTATCGGTGTCACTAAGATTAGAAGAGGCTGACGTGCCGCGATTGAAAAAAATTTCAGCGTACTGCCTTATCGCTGAAAAAATAACAAGGGCACGAAACGAAGGGGGATTTGCCCTTGCGGGATAGTTCGATCAGTGCAGCAACGAGGCCTTGTATCGTTCGACCAGTTGCTGGACCTCGGCGCGGTCCTGCTGCGGAACCAGGCTGCAGTAGCCACGGGCGATGGTGTTAAAGCGTTCGCGGAACTGGTCCGGCGTCAGGTGCTGGGTGCGCTGCTGCCACAGCAGGTGATCGATATCCAAGCGTAGCTTACTGGAGAGGTGTTCGAGGTTCATACCGCGTCCTCCGCTCGTTGTCGTTATTCGGCGGCTCATCCTGAGCTCGATGTATGAAACCTCTCCAGCCTAACACAAAGCCTTACTAAATGCAGGTGTAATGGCAGATCAGTGGTGCTGTGTGAGTGTCAGGGTGCCATCGCGGTGGAGCAGTTGCAGCTCGCCCAGAGCGGACATCCCCAGCAGGATGGGAGACTGCATGTCGGGCATGATGGTCGCCGGAACCGCGCTTAATCGGATTGGCCCGATGGTAAGCCGGTCAATGCGGGTTTGGATAACGGCCACATTGCCGTTGGCAGTGCGTGCCGCCCCCCGGGCCAGAGCCGGAAGCTGGAGTGTTCTGGCGAGAGATGCCGGAATCGCAACCTGGGTCGCGCCGGTGTCCACCAGAAAACGTACTGGGGTGCCATTGATCGTACCATTGGCTTGGTAGTGCCCCTTGTGATCCGCTTGCAGCACCAGTTCCGTCTGTTGTGCGGATATTGACGTTGCAGGATCTTGGTTGGGAAAGGCGCGCTGCTGCTCCCAACTGCCGAAAAACCAGCTTGCGAAACCGAGGGCGAGCAGCCAGAACAGCACCCAGAAGCCGGTTCCGATGCGTCGGGTTTGAGTCTCGGTTGGAGTAGGTGCAGTCACCACAGCGTTTCCAGGAGGATTTTTGAATTAGACTGAACTCAGGAGGTGAGTTCAATGGTCGCCACACTGCTGTATCCCTGCGCTGTTATCTGCCCCTATTGCGGTGAGGAGAACGCGCTGGAACTGGAGTTTATCAGCGAGTCCCAGGCTCTGTATCATGACTGCGCGGTTTGTTGTCGTCCGATGGTACTCGAACTTGGCGCACTGGATGAGGAGCGCGCGTGCCGGGTTGAGGTCTACTCCGAGGACGATTAAGCGAACGCTTAGCGTTTTCGCAGCGACTGCAAGGGGCTTTTCATATGAATGTCACTCTGCAGTACGTGATCGAGAATCCAGTGACGAAGAAAACTGACCACCTGCGCCAGGGTTTTTGCGGTTGCTGCGTCGGTATGCGGTTCGTCGGTAGCAGGCTCTGCCGGCGCCTCGTAACTCTGGCTGGGATCGTAGTCTTCGATCTCGTCGTCCGGCACAGCGCGCTCTGCTGTTACCGGCGACGGGTCCGGTTTGATCTTCGGTAGGTCGTTCAGGCGGCTGCGCAGGAGCTCCAGTTCGTTGAGAATCTTCTGGTGCTCCATCTTGTGCTCGGCGTACTTGGCGAACTGGATCTGCAGTTGAATCTTCTCTTCATGTTCGAAATGGGCGCGGGTGTAATCGATCAGTTGTTCGAGGTAGAAGCGAACAACTTCCGGTGCGTTGTCGATCTGTAACGCCAATTCCACCGCGTTTATAAGGCAAAACAGGTATTTGTGTTCACTGTCGATGGTGGGGTGGCCTATGGCCATCGAATCGCGCCAGAGAATCGGCATGGTGGGCTACGCCTCCGTACTGTTGGCTTGAATCGCGGTCAGGGCGATGGTGAAGACGATATCTTCCACCAACGCACCGCGTGACAGATCGTTTACCGGTTTGCGCATCCCCTGCAGCATGGGGCCGATGCTGATCACGTCGGCACTGCGCTGGACCGCCTTGTAGGTGGTGTTTCCGGTATTAAGATCCGGGAACACGAACACCGTGGCGCGCCCGGCGACACTGCTGTCCGGTGCCTTACTGCGGGCAACGCTTTCCATGACCGCGGCGTCATATTGCAGCGGACCGTCAATCAACAGATCCGGTCGTTTGGCTCGCGCCAGTTCGGTAGCCACGCGAACCTTCTCGACATCGTCACCCTGGCCGGAACTGCCGGTGCTGTAACTGATCATCGCCACTCGTGGCGGAATTCCGAAGGCCCGTGCCGAATCGGCGCTCTGGATGGCGATGTCAGCCAGCTCTTCAGCGCTGGGGTCGGGGTTGATCGCGCAGTCTCCGTAAACCAGCACCTGCTCGGGCAGGCACATGAAGAAGATCGACGAAACCAGATCGCAACCGGGTGCGGTTTTGATCAGCTGCAGTGGCGGGCGGATGGTGTTGGCGGTGGTGTGAACAGCACCGCTCACCAGGCCATCGACGTGACCCATCTCCAGCATCAGTGTGCCGAGCACCACGTTGTCTTTCAGCTGCTCCTCGGCGATTACCGGGGTCATCCCCTTGTGTTGGCGCAGTTCAACCAGGCGATCGATATAATCCCCGCGAATGCTGTCCGGGTCGTAGACATCAACGCCGGAACCGAGCTCAATGCCGTTACCTTCGGCGAGACGGTAGATCTCTTCCGGATTGCCTAGCAGGGTGCAGCGGGCGATGCCACGCGCAGCACAGATTGCGGCCGCTTTAATAGTGCGCGGTTCATTACCCTCCGGCAGCACCACGCGTTTGTTTGCTTCCCGGGCGCGCTCGACCAACTGGTAACGAAACGCCGGTGGCGACAGGCGCCGTTCGCTGACGGTGGCGGAAAACGACTGCAACCACTCGGAATCGATAAAGGAGGCGCAGACTTCCATGGTCAGCTCGATGCGGTCCAGATCATCGACCGGCATCTCCTGCTCAAAGCGTCCCAGCCACTGGGTGACCTGCCAGCTGTTCTGTTTGACGCTGAGAATGGGTAGTCCGGTAGCGATTGCTCCCTGGCAGAGTTTCATCACCTTCTCGCCCGGCTGGTACCCACCGGTGAGCACCAGGCCGGCGACATCAATACCGTTGAGCGCGGCCAGACAGACGGCCATCACCACGTCGTCGCGATCGCCGGGGGTGAAGATCAGGCTGCCGGCTTTGAGATCATCGACAATATTGGCCACCGTGCGGGCACAGAGAGAGATCTGGCCGACACGGCGGCTGTTGAGATCACCGCGGTTGATGATGGTGGCGTTAAGAAACTGGGCCAGATCGCTGACCCGTGGCGCGGCGATACGCTCCCGCCAGGGAATACAGCCGAGCAGCCGGAAATGGTCACCGAAGATCTGTGCGTGCTCGCGCACCACCGCTTCGGACAGGCTCAGTACTCGGGTGTCGTCGGACTGGTCGTCCAGGGGGATGCGTCCGCTGCGATCCACCGGGGCTCCCAGCTTGTTGAGTACACAGCCGATCACCTTGCCGCTTTGGGTGCCGCCGAAGGCGCGGGCGGTGATATCGATGTGATCCTGAAACGCCTCGATGCTGTCGTTGCCGGGGGCGGCTACCAGAATGACCTCGGCGTCCAGTGCGCGGGCGATCTCTTTGTTGATGCGGGTGGCATAAGGCTGGCTGCGGGTGGGCACCATGCCTTCGATAATGACGATTTCGATATCATCCTGGAGGCTGGACTCGTAGCGGGCAACCACCTCTTCCAGTAGCTCGTCGCCACGGTCCTGACTGAGCAGGTGCTCGGCATCGCGGATCGGGAGTGGTTCAGCAACCGGCAGCGGACAGGCGTTACTGAGCATCGCCACCGACCGGTCGCTGTGCATATCGCCCTCGGTTGGCTGGGTGAGCGGCTTGAAAAAGTGTACCCGAACGCCCTGGCGCCGGAGTGCATGAAACAGCCCAAGTACAGTAGTGGTAAGTCCGGTACCCAGACCGGTGGGTACGACCATTAACGCGTGCGTCACGTGGAGCCTCAACGATAAGAATGAATTACGACTGCGGGGGTTGGGCTGTTGTAGTGATTATTGGCGCACCGCGCCTCCCGTTCGAGGGCCTAGAGTAGCAAAAAAATGCTGCGGTGCGGTACGTTGAGTGACGCAAACAGTGATCCCGGTCAGGGGTTTTGCAGCCGTTGGTTAACGCTGTCGATCTTGTCGGCCATGGATTGGTCACGATCGGTGCGGGTACCGATCCGCATCGAGGTGGTGATCCGTGGTGCACCCATGGCGTGAACCTCTTGGTGACAACGCTTTACCGCGGCGAACACCGCGTCCCACTCGCCTTCGACGTTGGTGCCGTAGGCGTGCATCTGGTGGCTCAAGCCTGCCTCGTCGAGAATCCGCTGGCAGGCGGCTACGTACTCGGAAACCGACAGACCGACGCCAAGCGGCACGACACACAGATCGATCATCACCTTCATGCTGTTAACCTCATTATGTTGACCGGAGCAACTGCTCCTTGGCTTGGTTGATCTTGCTGGCCAGGTAGTTGCTGCCGCCTTTGTCGGGGTGCATCCGTGCCATCATCCGTTTGTGGGCGTTGATTACCTCGTCACGGCTTGCGCCGGCTTCCAGCCCCAGAATCGCCAGCGCTTCGGCATCGGACATGGTGCCTTCTGTAAACCTCTGGCCTGAGTCACCTGCCGCTGCTTGCTCCCACTCCTGCTGACGATGGCGCTGCAGGTAAGCTTCCAGCAGGCGCAGGCCCTCGCCATCCTGTTCGCTACACTGCTGGTGCAGCTGTTTGAGTTCGTACAGGGAAAGGCTGTCCAGCGCCCGCCCGTTCAGCGGGCCTTGTAGCACTTCGCCCTCGATGTTGCCGCTATCGTGATCGAGGGTCATCCGCAGCAGCACGCTGCTCACGGTTGATTGTTGCCCCGACTTGCGTTGTCGGGCGCGGCGCTGTTTTCGCTGTTGCTGCAGTAGTGGAAATAACCGGAGCAGCAGCGGAGCCGCCCAACGGGCGATACGCCCGATAAACGGCAACAGACCACTGACCAGGGCGAACAGCCAGTGCAGCCGACCGGTCAGCGCCAGCCACAGGATGACCAGCGCCAGGGCCACCAACCCGATGCGGATCAGAAAGGATTTACCATAGCGGGGTGCGCGAACCAGTATCGTGCGTACCAGCAGGAACAGAAACGCAAATACCGCCAGCAACAGGACAAGATTCACGGTTTGTGCACCTCCAGCCGGAGTTGCCGGGCGAGTGTCTTCAGGCTGGGCGAGCCTTGCTGGAGCAGTTCTCGCAGCGCCTCGCGACCACCGCTGGCGTAGACGGCCACGGCGTTGAGCAGTTCGCTCAACTGGCTGGCGCTGTGATCGTCAAAGGCGCAATGGGCACCACCGGACAAGCGCGCCATGTCGGCAAAGCCTTGGCTGGCAGTCGCGTCGTTACCCTCCTGAAATAGAAACAGTGGCAGATCAAGCAGCCCCAGTTTACCGGCCTGGTGACAGAGATCATCAAGCGACTCCTCGATGCAGTCACCGATAAAGATCACCGCCTGCAGCGGCTGCCGCTGGTGTTCCTCCAGTGCATGGCGCAACACGCGACCGATCTGGGTATGCCCGCCGCGGCAGCGCACGGTCTGGCCGGCGCGAAGCAGTTCGTCCGGGTCGTCATACCAGGGCGAGACGCGGAATTCGTAGTAGCCGCGGTAAAAGCACAGCTGCATGCTGAGGCCGCCCAGCCCCCTGGTGTGAGCGAACATGTCAGATTGCAGTTGGCAGGCATGATCCCAGGTGGGCTGGCGACTGGCAGTCGCATCCATGGCAAACATGATACGCCCGCGCTCCTTGCGAGGGGCTGGCAGGTTATCGACCGCTTGCAGAAACTGGTCTATCTGGTGACGTAATTGGGGCGGTGAAGGTTTGTCGCTCATCATGCTGAGTCTTGGCTGCAGAACTGAAAGAATGGAACCTCTGGCGTGACTCGTCAAACACGCCACCGGAATCCGCTGCAGCTTTTGAGTCGCAGGCGCCCAAAGGGTTCGATCAAGGTGCGCGAAACCTCAGCGTGCCAGACACTCTTCCAGAGTAGCTTTAAGCAGTTTGAACAGGCGAATTGACGCCTCGATCTCCTCCTTGCGGTTGGTCAAACTCTCGATATTAAGGCCTACCGGAATACCCAGTGGCAGACAGGCATCAAGAATCTGTTCCAGATTGGCGCGGCAGATACGGATCGATTCGCTGAGCGGGTTGGGGGATTCAAGAATCCGCGAGGCGGTCGCGGTGGGCACCGAGATGCCGAGCCACTGCATGAACTCCAGAGTCTTGGCGCTGCCACAGGGAGTGAAGGTGAGCACAATTCGGTCCGGGCTCTTGCCCTGCTCGGCACACAGGCGACCGTAATCCTGCAGTAGCGATAGGGTGGCGTCGGCATCGTACACTGCCTGGGAGACGAAATAGCGGCAGCCATTAGCGCCCTTGGCGTCCAGACGCTGGTGCTCGGTGCCTTTGATCGCATGACGCTCGGCGATGGTGACACCACCAAGGGCGAAGGGGTGCGACTCAGCAACGGCGGCGTAAGCCTCGCGCAGTGATAACTTGATATCGGCGCTGGCGGAGGGGCTTCCCACCAGGACCAGATTGCGAACGCCATAGTCGTTCCAGGCCTGATCCAGCCACCGGTCGAACTCGGCACGATCGCGCTGGGAGACGCTTTTGTAGGTGATAATCGGGCGACCGCTGCGCTCGTTGAGGAGGGCCGAGTAGGCACGCGGATCGCGGGTGCCGATAAACGGGAAGGGCCGTGGCTTGTCGATGCGGCTGCTTTCATCCTGAATGTCGTAGACGATCAGGCCGTCGTACTCCAGGTGCGCCAGCCGAGCGAGCAGCTTGTCGGCGATTTCGGCCATGCTCGCGTCATCAGTGCTCGCCTTGGGTGGCGTGGTGCCAACAAAATACACCCCGCGGCGTGGGTCGGAGAATCGTTCAAGCAGGTTGTCGCTCATGGTCGGGATCGCCAGCAAAAAATTCGAGTGTCGTTAAGTTGAAAAAGATTATATAGATGAGGCTGGACTTGGGGTATTAGTTATAAGACGAAATGTTCTCAGTCCATCATGAAGTAAATTAATGCAGCAACCAGTGGCAGTCGCGCTGGCGGTGAGCGCTGTCAGCGCCCTTCGGCGTGAACAAAATCCCGTTGCACCCGGCCCTTGGTCCAGCGCAACACCCGTCCCAGAATCGGCAACTCGGCGTAAAAGTGTTCGGCGGCGTCCCAGTAATCGGTGTGCCGCCGGAATCGGCCGTGCGGGTCACACTCCAGTTCACTGACGCCGCGGAAGTCCAGCTGTTTCCGCTGCCAGCTCGCTTCGCAACGCCAGCGCAGCAAGCAGTGGTGCTCCTGCCAGGCAACGACCTCCGGGGTGAACCGAACCTGATCGAACTGGCGGTGCATGTAGGCAAGATAGCGACGTAGCTCCGTGAGTCCCTGCAGTTGATGAAAAGGGTCGGAAAAAAGATAGTCGGGAGCTATCAGCTGCTCCGCTGCAGACCAGTCGGCTGTGGGGCTGTTGAATAGCGTCAGGTAGTGTTGCAGTTGCTGATCGCGGGGGGGGCTCATGAATCTCCTCGGGTCAGACGGGCGACCAACGGAAAATAAAGGCGATAGGGTAGATGGCGCAGTACTGCCATTAGGGTAGCAAAGCCGGCAGGAAAGCGGATTTCAAATCGATTGCCCATGAGCCCCTCGGCGATCGACCTGGCAGCCTGGTCGCTGCTGATCAAGCCGGGCATGGCAAAGCTATTACGATCGGTCAGCGGCGTTTTGACAAAGCCGGGGTTAATCACCTGAATCTTTACCCCGCTGCCGCGCAGGTCGAGAGCGATCGATTCCATCAGGTTGATCAGCGCCGCTTTGCTGGCACCGTAGGCCGCGGCGGTGGGCAGGCCACGGTAGCCCGCCAGTGACGCCACCGCGGCGATCTGGCCTTGCCCGCGTTCCAGCATCCGCGGTAGCAACGGCTCCAGACCGTTGCATACGCCCAGCAGATTCAACTCGATCAACTGGCGCACCGTGCGGGCCTGAAACTGGCTGGCATGTTCCGGCTGATGGGAGCCGGCGTTAAAAATGGCGAGCTGTATTGGGCCCTGTTGATCTTCGATCGCGTCGATAGTGCGAGCCATCTGCGCCGGGTCACAGACGTCGGCGGGGAAGCTGAACAGCTGTCCGGGGTGGGCTTGTTGCAGGCGGAGCAAGGGCGATTCTGAGCGGGCGGTAGCTGCCACCCGCCAGCCGCGCTGCAGCAGCTCTACCGCCAGCGATCGACCGATCCCCTGACTCGCGCCGGTGATCCAGGCCAGCGGTAGGGCGCTACTCATGGGAGCCCTCGTTAGCGCAGACAACGCAGCGAAACTCAACCTGTGCGCCGGACTGGTCGCGAAAGCGCAAACCGACCCAGCGCCCCTGCTCGTCGTACCAGGACTCTACCTGATCGAGTTCGCCGTCGTAGCGGAAGCGGGTAGCGCTCAAACTGCTCACCCCCGTGCTAACGGTTGCGGTTTCTAGCGGTTCGATGGTGACCCGGTTGACCTCCCAGTCGATCGTGTTGAACACCCGGCTGGCAGTTAGCACGGCCGGGTTATAGTGGTGCGTGGGCAGTATCTGTTCACTGCCAGAACCCAGACTGGGGTCGCCCGGACCCAGTTGATAGCGGGTCTGGTCGCCGTTCCGATCGATCAGTACTTCAAGTTGGGTGAGCTGGTCGCCCTGCCATTGTTCGGTGGCCTCGTAGCGGTAGTTGTATTGCCACAGCCACCAGTCGATCTCCAGCTCCATGGCGATGCGGGTTTGCCACCGCTCGCCGTCGCCAGAGAAACGCTGGTGGTAGAAGCCCACCGGCTCGTTTTGGCGATAGACCTGAAACAGGATCTCGTCACCATAGCGGGGGTACCAGGGTGTTGCCGCATTAGCTGCGGTGCTGCTTAGCAGGGCCGCGAGTACCGCGATGTTTATCGGCTGCCTAGGATGCATCGGGCCCCTCCCGCAGGAAGAACAGGGTCAGGGTGCCGATGCGGAATCCCCAGCGGCTGACGGTGGCGCGATTGATCATCACCCGTCCATCCTGTTGCCACATCAGATCATCGAAGTTGACTCGCCAGCTGCTGTCTCCGACTTTGAGATCAAGCTGATACTGCCAGCGCAGCAGGTTGCCTTCGACAACGCCGGTGGCGGTACCGATCACATCATCGGCGCGCCCTTCGTAAACCCCAGCCGCGACGGGCGTGATGCGCCACACACGGCGGCTTTGTTCGCCATCGTAAAACTGAAAAGATTCGTCGAGGGTCAGGGTATGGCCGTCCCAACTGCCGTCGATATCAACGCTGAACTGGCGTCTCAGGTTTCCAAAACGGTCTTCGAACAGCCCCCATGCTCGGGTCTTGCCATCGAAGAACTGTTCCAGCACCAACTCCGGTTGCGGTTGTTGGAACGGCCGCTCGACCGAACTACAGGCTGACATCAGTAAGCCGCAAAGCAAGAGCCACAGGGGCCGGTAACGGGAAGGTCTCATTCATTGCTTTCCTCCAGGTCGGGGAAACGCCAGATCAGCGCTATAGCCACTGCCTTTAATACGCATGGCAGCCACGCATAGATCACCAATAGCTGCCAGATAGCCGCGGAACTCTGCTGTGGAGCACTGTCTTCCCAGCTGCCCAGAGCCAGTAGAGCGGGTGCCAGGGCTACGCCGATCCCCAGCGCCAGCTTGTTGACCAGGCTGGCGCCGGCAAAATGCAGTGCAGGCTGAAAACGCTGGTATCTGCGCGCCTCCCAGCGCACCAGCCGTGCCTGCAGACTGTGGGGCAGCGCCAGATCAGCGCCCAGACATAAACCGGTGAAGACTACCATCAGCACGAAGGGCAACAGTGCCAGCGGCAGCAGTGGGACGCTGGCGAAGACCAGGATGGCGGCCATCATCGCCACACACCAACTGCGCGCATCGGACCAGCGGCGAGCGAGGGCGATCCAGAGCGGCAGCGCGACGGCGGCACTGACAAAGTAGATCAGCAGCAGCATGCCGCGGTCAGTTTCCGGACGTGACAGTACCACTGTAACCAGCAGGGGAAAGAGAACCGCGGGTATGGCGTTGGCCAAGCCGTTGATAAACCACGCGAGCAGCAGGCGGCGCTGCAACGGGAGCCGGAACAGCGCGCGCCAGTCGGCCGTCAGTGCCAGGCGGGCAGGTTCGGGAACCCGCCACAGCAGGAGAGTGAGGGTTATGCTGCCGGCCAAAAGAGTGAGCCACACCAGCGACTGAAACAGGTCGCCGCCCTGCCAGCCGAACAATGCACTGAGACTGGGAAACAGCGCCGACAGCAGCAGCCCGATCAGGCCGCAGCGCTCACGCCGGGCCGCCAGTTCACGGCGCTGCTGATCGGACCCCTCAAGACCGGCAAGCCAGGCGGTATACGGGATCTGAATCAGGGTCCAGCCCAGATACAGAATCGCGGCGAACAGGGCCAGCCACAACCCCGGACGATCCTGGTCTGGGTGGGCCAGGGCGATCAGCCCAACGGCACTTAGCAGCGCGCCCAGCGCCAGCCAGCCCTTGCGCCCGTAACGCCCCAGCGGTCGGTCACACAGGCGAGCGGCCATCACGTCGCTGGCGACGTCAATCAGTCGTGCCAGCAGCAGCAATCCGCCCACACTCACCAGACTCAGTCCGGTCTGCTCGGCGTAGTAAACCGGCAGCAGGATGTAGAAGGGAAGGGTTGGGAGCGCCAGCGCTGCCGCCGGCAGCGCATAGCACCAGCGCTGCTCAGGCGTGAGGACGGAAGCGGAACAGCTGGACATCGATGGCTCCGCTGGCAAAGCCGGCCTCACAGTAACAGAGGTAGAAATTCCATAATCTCCGGAACCGCTGGTCGAAGCCGAGCGCCGCAATCTCCGGCCAGCGACGGTTGAACGCCTCGCGCCAGTGGCGCAGCGTCAGGGCGTAGTCCTGACCAAACGCAAACTGTTGGTCAACGACCAGTCCGGCGCGAGCAGCGTGCTGGTGAACAGCTGCGGATGTGGGCAACACTCCTCCGGGGAAAATGTAGCGCTGAATAAAGTCGGCGCCACGGCGATAGCTGTCGAAGCGCTGTTCGTCGATAGTGATTACCTGAATCACCGCACTGCCATCTTCGCTGAGGAGGCGGTGCAGCTGGTTGAAGTAGTGCGGCCAGTGTTCCTCTCCAACGGCTTCAAGCATTTCAATGGAGACGATGCGCTGGTACTGCCCGCGAATATCACGGTAATCGGTGAGGCTGGCGTTGGCCTGGCGACCAAAACAGTGCAGGCGTTGTTGGGTCCAGTGCAGCTGTTCACGGGAAAGCGTCACGCCGTGCCAGTCGACCGGGTGCTGGCGCAGCAACTGTTCGCCAAATCCACCCCAACCGCAGCCGATCTCCAATACCTGATCACCCTGCTGCGGCTGCAAAAGGGCCATGATCTTGCGGTTCTTGGCGTACTGGGCTTGCTCCAGTGTTTGGCCCGGATGCTCAAATAACGCCGACGAGTAGGTCATGCTGGGGTCGAGCCACTGGCGGTAGAAGTCGTTCCCCAGGTCATAGTGAAACGCGATGTTGCGACGGCTGCCACGGCGGGAGTTGGCGTTGAGTCGATGGAGGAGCCGGTTGAATAGCTGTTGCAAACGGGAGCCGCCATATGCACGCTCCAGCGCCTGCTCGTTGGCGGCGGCCCAGTGGCACAGATCGGCCAGGTCCGGGGTGTCCCAATCGCCAGCCATGTAGCCCTCTGCCCAGCCTATGAGGCCTCCGCGCCAGGCTCGCCAAAGAGCGTTAAGGCGTCGCACGCTCAGGGTCGGCACCACGATATCCTGCCGTTTCTCACCCGCATGCACGGCGGAACCGTCGGGATCCAGCAAACGGATGCTGCTGATACCGACCTCGTCCAGGCGTTGCTGTAGCCAGCGCAGTGTAAGGGATGGCGACGGCTGGCGCCGCCGGCGCGAGACAGAGTATTGACGGTTGCTTGTGGTCATGAAACCTGGTCCTTGTCGATAATGGCCGAACTTGTGCGGTAGGCGCCGGTCGGGGTGAAGTCAACCCGCGGAATCCGCTTGATCCAGAGTTTGAGTGCTTGCCAGTGAATGGCTGCGAAGGTCTTAAGCGCGGTCGGAAACAGCACCTCTTTGAGCAGCGCAGGATAGGCCAGGGGGCGCTGCTCGCCGCGCCAGAGGGCACTGAACAGGACGCCCTGGCGGTCGCTCTGGTGAATCACAACCCGGAATCGTTGCTGCGGTGGCGTGGTGTGGAAGCGGTAGCGGCACCCCATGGGCATGAAGGGCGACACGTACATCTGCTTGTCGGCGCTCTGCTGTTGCGCTCCATCAGGGCTGGCCGGCGCAGCATAGAGATGACGTTCGCCCCGGGTGTTGCTGACTTCGTAGGAGACCGATGTGAGGGTGCCAGCGTGATCGTAGCCAAAATAGATCGCCAGCGAGTTAAAGCGAAATCCGAAACAGCGCAGATTGCACAGCAGTTCAAGCCGCTCCGGCCGAGGCAGCTCCTGGGAGCTTACCAAGTCCTGAATGCGTTGTTTGAGGGACCCGGTGCCGGGGGGGCCGAAGTCTGCTTCCATGAAACTCAACGGTGCCGCGCGATTGACCCCAAGCAAGGGGTAGTAGCCGGCGAGCGTCTCGAGTTGGTCGAGGTCGATCAGCCAGCTGCTTACCCGGTAGCGAAAGTGATGCAGTTTGGGGCGCAGCCGCCGGTGCATCACCAGGCCACGATAGAGCGCGTGGGCCATCAGGCGGCCTCCTCACGGCGCATTACGTCTCTCCATCCCGGTGGCAGCACTACCCGGTCATACATGCCCGGCACCTGCCAAGGGCGGTCCTCACCGCCCAGAGCTTCGGCGACCGCCAGACCTGCCTGCAGGCCGTCTTCGTGGAAACCGTAGCCGCACCATGCGCCGCAGAACCAGGTGTGGCGATTGCCTTGCAAATCCCATAACTTGCGCTGGGCCGCCAGGGCATTGAGATCAAACAGTGGGTGATCGTAGAGAAATGCGGCGTGAATCGACTCCGGCTTGGGATCGGTGATCGGATTGAGCGTCACCAGCAGCGGCGTTTTTTCCGGCAGATGCTGCAGCTTATTCATCCAGTAGGTAACCGCCACCGCCTGGTCCCCCCGGCTCTGGCTGAGATAGTTCCAGCTTGACCAGGCCGCTTTGCGGCGAGGCATCAGCGCAGGGTCACTGTGCAACAGGGCGCGATTGCGCTCAAAGCGGAAGGCCCCGAGGACGCTTTGTTCCGCGTCACTGGGATCGCGCAGCATCGCCAACGCCTGGTCGGCGTGACAGGCAAACACCACGTGATCAAAGTGCTGCTCGTTACCCTGCCAGTCGATCAGGGTGACCTGGGTCTTGCCGTTCAGGGTCTGGCGCCTGACGGTGCGAATGCCGGCGTGATTGCGTGCCGCGGAACCTAACTGCGCCAGCAGGCGGTCGACATAGACGCGACTGCCGCCATCGATGGTGTACCACTGGGGGCGGTCACGCAGTTGAAGCAGACCGTGGTTGGCGCAGAAGCGCAGAAAAGTCAGGGCAGGGTAGTTGAGCATTTTGTCCATGGGGGTGGACCAGATCGCCGCGCCCATCGGCAACAGGTGCTGTTGTTGAAAGCGTTGGCTGTAGCCTTGCTGTTCGAGCAATTCGCCGAGGGTTAATGTGGCTGGAATCTCGGCCATGAGTTGCGGCGCCTCACGGTAAAAGCGCAGCAGATCCGCCAGCATGCTCCAAAAGGCGGGGCTAAACAGATTGCTGCGCTGGGCGAAGAGGCCATTGAGGTCGCTGCCGGCATACTCCAACGCACCGTTATCGACCGATACCGAGAAGCTCATGTCAGTCGGGCGCGTGGCTACGCCAAGATGTTTAAACAGTGCAGTGAGATTGGGGTAATTTACCGGATTAAACACCATGAATCCGGTATCCACCGCCAGAGTCTGATTGTTGAGCTCGACGTTGCAGGTGTTGGAGTGGCCGCCGAAACGATCATCTTTCTCAAACAAGGTCACTGAATGGCGTCGCGACAATAGCCAGGCGCAGCTCAGTCCGCTGATTCCCGAGCCGATCACGGCGATGTTGGATTTCATGTGCATGCCTGTCTCTCCATTTTTCCGGTCTACGCTTGAGCAAGGCGTTCGGATCACCCCCGGATCAAGTTCACAGTGCCATGCGGCAAAATGCTGATTGCGGTGATCCGAACCGCCATCCGGTGCGTATACCGGACAGAGACTGAGCTGTCAGGCCAGCGCAAAAGGCTTGATTCAAAATAAGTAACCGACTGAAGCCAGAGATGTTGTCAACGACTATAGAAAAGAATCAGCAGGCGCGCTGGCTGCAGTTGATGCAGCGAATCGCTGAGCAGCGGGACCGGGAGGCGTTCGAGCAGGTCGTTGATGAGTTTGGCGGCCGGCTATTGCGCTTTCTGCTGCAGCGTGGCGCCAGTCATGACGAGGCCGAAGAGCTGGTGCAGCTCTGTCTGCTACGCGTATGGCAGCGTGCTGCCCAGTTCAATGCCGGACAGGGTGCGTTTACCGCCTGGCTGTTCCGCATCGCCCGTAATTTGCACATCGATCAGCTGCGCCGCCATCGCCATGAAGTGCGTGGCGAGCCCGATGAGTGTGCATCAGGTGAGACACCGGACGGTCTGGTGACTGATCAGCGCCTGCAGGAACAGGTCAGGCAGGAGCTGTCGCGGCTGCCGGAGCGCCAGGCTCAGGTGGTGTACATGGCGTTTTACCAGGGTAAAACGCACGCTGAGATCGCGACCGAACTTGAGATCCCGCTCGGCAGCGTCAAATCGTCGCTCCGTTTAGCCTTTGCCAAACTCCGCAGCAGTATGGAGGTTGCCTTATGACACTTAGCCATCACCCCGATGACGCATCGCTGGCAAGCTTTGCCGCCGGTGGTTCGCCTCAGAATTTCGCCTGCGTGATGCAGCTGCATCTGGACCAATGTGATCGTTGTCGGCAGCGGGTTGGGCAGGCAGAAACCCTGGCTGGTCTGTTTTTCGGTCAGCAACCCGCCGATAGGTTCAGTGCTGCCAGCAAAAGCCGACTTATGGCGATGCTGGACCAGCCCGCTGACGAATCCCCATCCGCACGGCCTCGCGGTACCCCGGTGCCCGAGCTGTTGCGTGACTGGAGCGACCAGCAGGTGGACCAACTGCCCTGGCGGCGGATTGCACCGGGGATCAAACAGGTCCGTTTTCCAGAGGTGAGTGGTGATCTTTACCTGCTGCGCATCGCTCCGGGTACTTGCCTGCCGGAACACGGTCACGGCGGCGGTGAGATGACCCTGGTGTTGTCCGGCTCCTACAGTGACGAGATCGGTCGTTTCACCCCCGGCAATGTGGCGGATCTTGACGATAGCATTGAGCATCAGCCCATCGCTGACCGCAATCGCGACTGCATCTGCCTGGTGGCCACTGACGCCCCGCTGAGATTCAAGGATTGGGCCCCGCGACTGTTTCAGCGGCTGCTTAACTTCTGATACCCGGCCCGGTTCGTCACTTGGTGACAGACCGGGCCGCCTTTGCGGTGTTCTGCTGCAAGGCACATATCCTCATAGCGGCCCGCAGCTCTCCATACTCCCCGCCCAACACCAACGCTCAATGGCATCCTGTTATGCTAGCGTGTAACAAACGACAGTGGTTGTCGTCAGTTGCAAAACCGTGTGAGGAAACTCCTTGAAAACAGATCAAAATTCGACCCTGGTGCTGGTGTGCAAACGACCGCTTCAGGGGCAGGGTAAACAACGACTGGCGGCAACGTTAGGTACCGCGGTAGCCCAGCGGATTGCAGAGGCGCTGCTGGCCTGTGCGCTGGAGGATGCCGAAGTGTGGCCTGGCGATGTAGTTGTTGCGCCGTCCACACCTGAGGATGCCGCCTGGGCAGCGGGCCTGCTGGCCCGTGATTGCCAGATTATCCCCCAGTCGTCCGGCAATCTGGGGCAGCGCTTGCAGCAGTTGGATCAGCACCTTCGCCGGCAGCAGCATGAACGCATACTTTATATCGGCTCCGATGCGCCGATATTGTCGCCGCTGCACTTCAAGGCGGCACAGCAGCAATTGGCCCGGACAGAGGTGGTATTGAGTGCCGCGGAAGACGGCGGCGTGGTTCTGATGGGGGCCTCTCGGCCCTGGCCGCCACTCGCCGATCTCCCCTGGAGTTGCGACAACCTCGGTGATAGCCTGCGCCAGCGCTGTGTAAGCGCAGGTTTGAGCTGCGGCTATATCGCGCCCGGTTACGATATCGATGTCGAGCGGGATCTTTATCGCCTGGTGCGGGACCTGCAACAAGATTCGCGCCCGGCACGAGCAGACCTGTATCTGTTGCTGGGGCGCCTGCTGCCGGTGGTCGCGGAACCGTCGCCGCGGATGACTGACGCTAGCTAGGATATCTGTATGGATCGCATTGCCGCCCTGAGTCACGATTGGTTTTACACCCCCGACGGGGATCCCCGTGGCTATATCGACCCCCATGAACTGCGTGAACTCTGGTTTCATACCGGCACCGCCTGCAATCTGGCTTGCCCTTTTTGTCTGGAGGGCTCCGGCCCGGCGGACAAACGTTTGCAGCTGGTGAAACTCAAGGATGTGCAACCGCTCGTCGATGAGGCGTTGGCGCTCGGGGTGAGCCAGTTTTCATTTACCGGGGGAGAGCCGTTTCTGGCCAAGGATATGGTTAAGATACTGGCCTACGCCTCACAGTTTGCGCCTTGTCTGGTGCTGACCAACGGCACCGCTCCGTTGCAACGTCGTTTCGAACAGTTGCGGGCGCTGGCCACGGCGGCGCACCCGATCCGGTTTCGGATCAGTCTCGACTACCCCGATGCCGAGCGGCATGATCGGGGCCGCGGCGAAGGCACTTTTGTCGATGCACTCAAGGGGCTGAAAATGCTCCATGATGCCGGTTATGGCATTTCGGTGGCCCGCCATATGGATGCCGACGAAAACCGCACCGCCGTGGAGGCAGCCTACCGTCAACTGTTCGCCCAATGGGGGCTGCCAGCGGACCTGACCTTAGTGGCGTTCCCCGATTTTGCCCAGCCCGGTAGTCACCCGGAGGTGCCCCAGGTGACCACGCACTGCATGACCACCTACCAGACCGAGGAGAGTCGGCGTCAATTCATGTGTGCGTTCAGCAAGATGGTTGTCAAGCGTGATGGCGTGATGCGGGTTTACGCCTGCACGCTGGTTGATGACGATGAAGAGTATGACCTGGGTGCAACTCTGCGCGAAGCGATGGAGCGGCGTGTCAGCATGCGCCACCACCGCTGCTACAGCTGTTTTGCCTATGGTTCCTCCTGCAGCGAAACCTGAGATATGCTGGCCTGGCAGGCCCTGACGCATCTATCCGCACTAACACAAGGAACATACTGTGCTGGCAATTATTGGTGGTACCGGCGTTTACGCCATCGAACAGATGAACGATCTGGAAGAGATCCGCATTGATACCCCTTATGGCCCTCCGTCAGCGCCTCTGGTGAAGGGCGTGCTGGCGGGGCGCGAGTTGCTGTTTCTGGCCCGTCATGGCCAGCATCATCAATACCTGCCCCATGAAGTGAACTATCGCGCTAATATCTGGGCGCTCAAGCGAGCCGGTGCTACTCAGGTGGTGGGCATCTCCGCGGTTGGCAGCCTGCGTCAGGAGATCGCGCCGGGCGACCTGTCGCTGCCGTCGCAGTATTTTGATTTTGTCAAAGGCGCCCGTGAGAAAACCTTCTTTGGCCACGGCCTGGCCGGTCACGTGTCTACTGCAGAACCTACCTGCGGTTGCCTCGGTGATGCGGTGGCGAAGGCTGCCGCCAGTCTCGATATCGCTGTTCATCGTGACAAAACCTATGGCTGCGTCGACGGACCACGCCTGGGCACCCGCGCGGAAAGCTTCTTCTTGCGTGACGCGGCTGGCTGTGACCTGGTCGGCATGACCAACGTGCCGGAGGTGTTTCTGGCCCGTGAAGCGCAACTCTGCTACTGCACCCTGACTATTGCCACCGACTACGACTGCTGGATGGATGATCCTGCCCAGCATGTCACCGTGGAACAGGTGATCGCCCGTTACGGCGCCAGCCTGGAAAAGGCGCGTCGGGTTATTGTTCGGCTGGCCGAGCAGGGGACGTTGCCGAACGCTACCTGCGGTTGCCGTAAGTCGTTGGCCAGCGCCATATTGACCCCGCCGGAGCGCCTTTCCAGTGAACAGCACTCGCTGCTGGAGCTGCTGCAACGCTGACTATGGGATCGCTGTCGGTGATTGTGCCGCTAGGGCCAAACGAGAACGCCTTTGGTCGCCTGGCTGCTGACCTGCTCCTGCTTCCCGGTGATAGTGAGCTGGTGTTTGTCGCCTGCCGCCCGGTGGAGGCGTACCCTTGGCGCGCGGCGCTGGAGCGGGTTCTGAGCGGGCGTAGGTTGCGCTGGATTGAGGCGCCAGAGGGGCGGGCACGGCAGATGAATGCCGCAGCCGTCGCAGCGAGCGGCGACTGGTTGTGGTTTCTGCACTGGGATTCCGGGTTTGGCCCGGCTCTGGTCAGCCGGATTCAGCAGGCAGTGCGACAGCCGCTGTTGGCGATGAGTTATGCCCGGTTGCAGTTTATGGATGACGGGCCGGCGATAACCCGGCTGAATGCCCGCCTGGCTAACTGGCGCTCACGCTGGTTGGGGGTGCCCTTTGGCGATCAGGGCTTTGTGCTACCCAAGGAGCTCTTCGTCCGGGTCGGGGGGTTTGATGAGGCCGCCGCCTTTGGTGAGGATCATCTGCTGGTGTGGCAGCTGCGTCTGGCGGGCGTGCCGCTGATAATGCTGGATGCTCCGCTACTTACCAGTGCCCGCAAGTATCGCCGTCACGGCTGGTCACGATTGACCTTGCGCTATCAGTGGATGTGGATGCGTCAGGCCTGGCCCTATGCGTGGCAGCTAGTGCGGTCGCGCCTCAGTTATCGTCGCTGAGCGATTCCATCGCGCTCTGCGCCCAGCTGAGGCTGTGGCGATAGGCCGCTTCAAAGAAACCAGCTTCCACATTCTGTGCCTTCAGCGTTTCCCAGTGACCCTCTTCGTAGAGCATCACATGCCCCAGAAGCTTGCCCAGCGGTCCCTGCTGCTCGGTAATCGCCGCCTTGATGGCGTTGTCGAGGGGGATCTGCAGCAACAGCTCCTCCAGCGGCATCTCCAGCAGCACGTCGAGTTGCGACATGATGCCCACCATGAACGCGGTTTCGGGATTGATGCCACCCTGTTGTTCCGCCAGCAACTGGCACATGCGCCCCCGCACCAGCAGGTTACGTGAGACCTCCTCCGGTTTACCTTCCTGACTGCTGAGTGCGATCAGCGTGGCCCATTTGCGTACCTGGTCCATACCCAGCATCACGACCGCCTGGGTAATGGATTCGACCGAGGTGGTGAGATGGTAGGCCGCGGAGTTGACCACCCGCAGGATGCGGAAGGTGAGGATCGGGTCGAGCAGAATCAGCCCCTCGATCTGCGCCGGGGTGATATCCGGTTTTTGCAGCTCCTGCAGCAGCTGCAGCAGCGCGACGCTGGAGGAGGGCAGTTGTTTGCCCATGACGCGTACCGGGCGGCTGATAAAAGGGCCCTGAAACAGCTTGAAGCCCATGCCGCCACAGCGTTTCAGCTGGTCGAAACTGGCCACGTTCTGGGCCAGCAGGGTCGCCGAGCTGCGCTTGAGCACCGACACCAGACGCCCCAGGCGAGCTTCGGGTACGGCGCTGAGATCGACTTTGATGATGTTCATGTAACGCAGCAACGGGATCAGCGGTTGCTGCAGCGCAAAGCCGTCGAGGGCGAGGGTGAAGTCCTGTTCTGCCAGCGCACGCACGTTGGCCAGCACGTTGGGGCCGACGCGAATGGCGGCGGGGATCTGCAGAACGATCTGGTTGCGCGGCAGGTCGGGCATGCAGCCCTTGGCGAGCAGCTCCTGCGACAGCGACAGGATCAGGGGAACACGGCGAATGGCGCCATCCTGGCACAAGCTGGTGTAGGTGTTCAGCAAGATTTCAGAGCTGGCGCGATCGGCGTTGAACAGCTCATCTTCGGCTTTCGGCGTCTGCTCGTACAGCAGTTCATAAGCGACGATTTTCAGCTCTTTGCTGAACACCGGTTGACGTACCATCAGTACCTGACTGGCGCTTGTCGTCAATGCTTCCATGGGCTGTCTCTCATCCTGATTGCCCGAATTATAGGAACTTGCGCGCCCGAAGTCTGCTGATGCGGATCAAGCCTTGGGCGATTGGTCGCTGCTGCCTCGCTGGCGAGTATGCCAGCGTTCCAGCCAGCCAAGCAAACGCAACGGCAGGTGATTGCGCTTCCAGGCTCCTGCAGCGTATTTGTTGGCTTCGGCCAGGGTCGGGTAGATATGGATGGTTTTCAGCACATGATTGAGGCCCAGGTTATGACGCATCGCCAATACATACTCGGCAATCAGGTCGCCGGCGTGGGAGCCGACAATGGTTACGCCCAGAATTCGGTCCTTGCCGGGAACGGTGAGAATCTTAATGAAGCCTTCGGTGTCTTCATCGGCGATGGCGCGGTCGAGTTCGTCGAGTCCGAACCGGGTTAGTTCATAGCCGATGCCTGCGGCATCGGCTTCGCGCTCGTTGAGCCCCACACGGGCAATTTCGGGATCCGTAAAGGTCGCGGCGGGAATCACGGAATAGTCCACTTTGAAGCGCCAGAAACGCCCGAACAGGGCGTTAACTACCGCGTACCAGGCCTGGTGGGCGGCGGTGTGGGTGAACTGGTATGGTCCGGCGACGTCACCGCAGGCGTAGATGTTGGGATAACGGGTCTGCAGGTAGTCATTGACCTCGATGGTGCCCTGTGGGGTCAGCGCAATATCCAGCTCTTCGAGACCAAAACCGCTGACGTTGGCCTGGCGGCCAGTGGCGACCAGCAGCTGGTCGAATTCCAGCACCACCGGCTGGCCGTGATGGTCGCAATGCAGCTGTTTGGCATCGCCCATCAGGCGAAATTCGCGCATGGGGTGGTTAAAGCGCAGGTCAATGCCTTCAGCAACGAAGCGGGCGCGCACGGCGTCGCTGACGTCGGCATCCTCTTTGGGCAGCAGGCGCTCCCCGCGCAGCACCATGGTGACCTGGCTACCCAGACGCGCAAACGCCTGCGCCAACTCGCAGCCGATCGGCCCTCCGCCCAGCACCAGCAGGCGCGGAGGCAGTACCCGCAGATCCCAGAGTGTATCTGAGGTCAGCGGCTGCATATCTTCAATCCCGGTTATCGCTGGTATCGCCGGGCGGGCGCCGGTCGCCACGACGATGTTGCGGGTTGAGATGGTATCGCCGTTAACCCTCACCTGATAGGGAGAGAGAATCCGTGCCTGCCCCTGAATGCAATCGACGCCAAGGCCGGTGTAGCGTTCGATGGAGTCATGGGGCTCCACGGTGCGAACGACCCGCTGCACCCGCTCCATGATGGTAGCGAAATCGAACTGCAACTCGGCGCGGTCTATCCCCAGTGACTGGCAGCGGCGCGCTTCGGCGACGAAGCGGCTGCTGCGGATCAGTGCTTTCGACGGTACGCAGCCGGTGTTGAGACAGTCGCCGCCCATACGGTGCTTCTCCACCAGGCTGACTTTGGCCCGCACCATCGCCGCGATGTAGGAGCTGACCAGCCCGGCCGAACCGGCACCAATCACCACCAGATCGGTGTCGAACCGTTGCGGCCGGATCACGCCGTCATAGAGTCGCCGCCGCTGGAGGACGCCCACCAACAGTTTGGCCAGCAATGGGAATATCCCCAGCAGGGCAAAGGAGATCAGCAGCGCCGGCGACAGAATTCCCTGCAGCGAATCCAGTTGTGCCAGCTGGGTGCCGGCGTTTACGAACACAATGGTTCCGGCGAGCATCCCCACCTGGCTGACCCAGTAAAAGGTAAGCACGCGCAGTCCGGTTACTCCCATCACCAGGTTGATCACAAAGAAGGGGAACAGCGGAACCAGACGCAGGGTAAACAGATAAAAGGCACCGTCACGCGCGATACCCCGGTCTATGGCTTGCAACTGGCTGCGAAAACGCTGCCTTACCAGGTCGCGCAGCAGAAAACGCGAAACCAGAAAGGCCAGGGTCGCACCGATACTGCTGGCAAAAGAAACCAGCAGCAGGCCCCAGCCAAGCCCAAACAGCGCCCCTGCAAGCAGGGTCATTACCGCCGCGCCCGGCAGCGACAGGCCGGTTACGACCACGTAAAGAAAAAAGAAGCTGCCGGCTGCACGCCAGGGATAGGTGTCGGTGTACGCCAGCAGTTCGGCATGATGTTGTTGAACTGCAGCGAGGCTGAAATAGCGATCAAGGCCAAAGCCGAAGAACAGTCCGATTGCGAGTACCAGAGTAGCCAATAACCAGAGCTTGGGTGAACGCATGAGGCTGAGAGTCCTTTGTGGTGGCAATTTATGCTGGCGGTGTAGCAAACGACTGAAAAACTGCCCGATTGTTACAGGGCAACCAAGGAATAATCTAAAAAACATAAAGATAGCACCGGGGCCCCGGATTAGAAACGAGCGCTGCCGCGGGGGCGGGGCGATCAGGGCGTTGTAACTGAAAAGTATATTTGCGCCTGATCAATAAACTGACATTTATGCCACCTTGGTCGTACGACATGCGGTTGATCCATGCATAAAGCAGGGGTATTAATGATGGGCGCTTACGGAGGCGAGTCGTTTACGGCTCTGCGGCAGGATGCCGACAACAACAATAATTCAGCGGTCCCAGCGGGGCCGCAGCGGTTGGAGCATCCCATGTTATTCAGACGGTTCAATATCACACCCCGGCTATGGTTCATTCTTATTCTGGCTACCGCGGGCTTCGTGGTGTTGTCGGCGGTATCGCTGACTACTCTCAAAGATTCCCAGCTGCGTGAGAAGCAGATCAAGACCCGCCATCTGGTCGAGTCGGCCCACAGTCTGATCGCGCACTATCATGCCGCTGCGGAAACCGGCGCCATGAGCAATGACGAAGCCCGGAGCGCCGCCATCAGTGCGGTCAAGCAGCTGCGCTACGACGATAAGGAATATTTCTGGATCAACGATATGAAGCCGGTGATGGTGATGCACCCGATCAAGCCGGCACTGGACGGGAAGGACCTGTCCGGAGTGAAGGACCCGAACGGCAAGGCGCTGTTTCTGGCGTTCGTTGATCAGGTGAAGAAAGAGGGGTCGGGCTTTGTCGGCTACTTCTGGCCCAAGCCCGGTTCTGAAAAACCGGTAGAGAAGCTGTCTTATGTAAAAGGCTTTTCTCCCTGGGGCTGGATCATTGGCTCAGGAGTTTATATCGACGACGTCGAAGCCGCGTACTGGAACAACGCCGGTTATCTCAGCATGATCCTCGGGGGCGTGGTCGTGCTGATTCTCGGGGTCAGCACCATGATCGCGCGCAGCATCACCCAGCCGCTGGAAGAAACCCTGCACGCACTGGAAAACATCAGCGCCGGGGACGGTGATCTGACCGTGCAGTTGAACATCGACGGTAACGATGAGATTTCGCGACTGCGGGCCAGTTTCAACCGCTTCGTGGGTAAGCTGCATGGGGTGATGGAGCAGGTTTCCCGCGCCAGTGAAGAGGTGGCTACGGCGGCGGAGCAGTTGGCATCCGTGACCGAGGAAAGCGCCGGCACCATCAAAGAGCAGAGCGATGAAACGGATGAGGTCGCAGAAGCGGTTGCCCGCCTGGCGCGTTCGGTCCAGGACGTGGCCTCCAACGCTAATGAGGTAGCCCAGTCGGCCCAGCGCGCCGATGAAGAAGCAGACCATTCCCAGTCGATTCTACGCGAGACCGTCAGCTCGATTCAGGGCGTTGCCGACAAGCTGGAAAGCGCGGCGTCGGTCACCCATAAACTCGAAAGCGACAGCGAGAACATCGGCTCTATTCTCGATGTGATTCGGGGAATTGCCGAGCAGACCAACCTCTTGGCCTTGAACGCGGCGATCGAAGCGGCACGGGCTGGGGAGCAGGGCCGGGGCTTTGCCGTGGTCGCGGACGAGGTGCGCCACCTGGCTCAGCGTACGCAGGAAAGCACTCATGAGATTCAGCTGATGATCGAGCAGCTGCAGGCGGGCTCCGGGCAAGCAGCTTTGGTGATGAACGACAGCCGGGAGGAGACCCAGCGCACCTCCGAGAGCGCCGGCGAAACCATGACCAGTCTGCAGACCATCAACGACTCCATCACCAGCATCAAGGAGATGTGTAACGAGGTCGCGATGGCGGCTGAGGAGGAGTCACAGGTGGCTGACGCTCTCAACCAGAACGTCACCAC
This sequence comes from Motiliproteus sediminis, assembly GCF_017912535.1. Classification (GTDB taxonomy): domain Bacteria; phylum Pseudomonadota; class Gammaproteobacteria; order Pseudomonadales; family Balneatricaceae; genus Motiliproteus; species Motiliproteus sediminis. Next base: position 801,494 of record NZ_JAERQK010000001.1, on the reverse strand, counting down.
CATGCGGGCGTTGGCGCATCGCTCCAGCGCGGCGACCTCGCAGATCAATGGTGCCAGTCACGAACTGGCGCACCAGGCTGAGCAGCTGCGCGATGCTGTGCGGCAGTTCCGCATCTGATCAGGCTGTGGGCAGGGCCGCGTAAAAACGTTGCCTTGCCCGCCACAACGCCCGGCCCAGGTAGATAAAGTTGGCCGCGGCAGCCACTCCTGCCAGACGCCCGGTCAGCTCGATCATGCCCGGCACATAACTCAGATACAGCAGTAGCAGCGTTAGTAGCTGCAGCTGCCATTGGCGGCGCTGGGTCTGGGTCGGCAACAGGTCTTGCATATTGGGCAGTGCCATCATCGCCATCGGGTCTCCCAGACAAGCCCGTTGCAGGTGCAGATAGATCAGAAAGGGAACGATCTTCTGCAGCATTCCCAGCATCACGCTGAGCATAAAACCGATACCGAAAACCACGCCGACGGGTCCCGCCAGACTCGTCAGCTGTATACCTGCCGCCGAGGCTCCGAGGGCCAGTGCCGTCATCAGCAGGTGGCATAACGCCAGTTGCCACAGGCGCACGGTGTAGTCGATCCGTTTGCGTTTGCGGGCCGCAAGGGCGTTGAGGGCGGCGATGGCATAAGCGCCTGTCAGCAGCGCGGAAAGCAGCAGGGCCACGGCACGTGAGGGCGGCCACAGGGTTGCGATAAACAGCATCGCCAGCAGTGCCGGGGCGGCAAACTGAGCGATCCAGCGTGGCAGTGCCGGGGTGACGTGAAACATCGGGATCACCTGCAGGCTGACGCCCATCACCAGCATTACCACCCATCCCAGCGACGCCCACAGCAGGTGTGCGTCGGTGAGTTCCCCGGCGTAGCCGATCAGGGATGGATAGGCGTGGTAGAGCGCCTGGTGCAGTCCCAGTCCGCCGGCTCCAATCAGTCCCACGGCGGCCAGGCGCAACACCCGGGCGGATTCGCCCAGCGGATGAACTCGCCACAGGGCGGTACCCCAGCAGCCGACGAATAGCAGCAGCGCCAGCGGTAAGGCGATCGCGGCAAGGCTGAAGGCCACCGGTGCCGCAGTCATAAATCCGGTAGCCAGCGCCAGGGTGCCGGTGGCCAGCAGCAGCTGAATCAGGCGCGGCAAGCGGGCGTGCTGGCTGAGAGGTTGTCCGGTAACAACCGGCATTACCTGATAGAGGGCGCCGAGCATGATCTGGGCGCCGAACCCTAACGCCAGCAGATGAGTGGCAGCCAGGGAAGCGCCAAGCCAACGCTGCTCCAGCATGGCGGGCTGTGCAACCAGTATCAACGCGGCAAGCAGGCCAAACAGCGGCGCCAGCAAAAAGTAGCCTAACGGCGTGGCCAGGGGCGGGATACGATCAAACGACAGTCCGTCAGTGCGCATCGGCGAGCAAGTCCTCAATGCGCGTGCGGCTAGGCGCCGCGCTGGGGGCCCAGATCAGCAGTACCACCGCCCCTGACGGATGAAGACGGCGCTCATGACCCACCCCCAGCTCATCCAGTAACGGGTATAGGGGCAGCGGATCGCGGCGGTGAACAACCCGTAACAGCTGGTGGGCGCTAAGGGTTCGGGCGGCGGCGATAATCTGTATCAGCGGCTCTGGTGGTTCCAGCTCGCTGACATCAAACTCGATCAGTTCTGACATCAATCAGAACGCGTCCAGCCGGGTAACCAGCTCGCTGCTATTGCCGATCACCTGGTCCGTCATCGGGTAGAGGATCTGTTCCTCTTTCATGTTGTGTTGCTGCATCAGCACCATCAGGGTTTCTCCCAGACCGAGAAACCGGTCGCTGTCACGGGCTTGCAGGGCTCCGCTGAGATCAGCCACCAGGGCGCGCATCTGCTCATGTTCCATCCGCATCACCGCTGTCGGGCCCTGGGTGTTACCGGTCTGCTGTTCGAATGCGGGAAAAAGCAGTTGCTCTTCCTGGCCTAGGTGATGCTCAAGTTCAGTGGCGAACTGCTGCCAGGCACTGTCAGCTTCGCTCCAATTTTGTGCGGAAACAGCGTTTTCTGCGCTGGTGTAGCTGTCGTCACACTGGCGGTGGCCAGCGGTCATATAGGTTTGGATACTGCCCATGGGGTACTCCTTGTCAAAGGTGCAGTATCTCTAGCAAGTGATGTGCCGGCCTTGATGCAGGTCAGTTCAGGCAGATGGTCAGCGGATGCTGCCCGCCGGCCGGATTTAATCCCTGTCGAGGGCGCAACAGTCGGCTGCGGTCATTGTTCGCCCGCTGTTGCGTTCAAAGGGACCATTTTGCCTGCAAGGGGCCGCACCATCGTTCCGAAGCGGATGTTTGCCGGAGCGGTCGAATTGGGCAGGCTAGTGACGGGCCGCCCGGGCGCTGATCTCGGCGACGATGCAGTCGCGAATCAGTGAGTGCAGGGCATGGCGCTCGATGCGGATCAGTTCGGTGGGATCGCCATCTTCGAAGTAGACCGCCGGTTGTCGCAACAGCTCCGCATCGATCAGAGTGTTGATCTGGTACGGGCTGCCAAAAGGGGGCACGACACCGGGGGCGCAGTCGCGAAACCAACTTTGATCGCCACAGGGAAGGGCGCTGCAGACGCGCACATCACAGTCGATCAGCTCCTCGACCGCGTGCAGATCGAGGTGGCGATCGCTACCGATGACCGCGATCCAGTAGCGGTCCAGATGGTCATGCAGCAGCAACGAATGAGCCACGGCGGAGGGCGGCAGAGTAGCGGCGCGGGCGGCATCCAGCAGGGTGGCCGCAGGGCGGTGTTTGAGCAGGTGATAGTCAACCTGATGCTGGTTGAGATAGTGGCTGAGTGCCTCTGCGATCGCCATAGTGCACCTCCGTAAGTTCTGCCCGGACGGTAAGTCAGGGGAGCCGCTGATTCAGCTACAGTATAGTGAGCGCTGTTTTTCTCTAAGCCTGAAATTCCTTCAGCTTGACGGGAGTGTGGATGTAGATGATTGAAGGTCTGGAACGTTTGCTCGCGAAGGGGACCGACTCGCCGGAACTGCGTTTCGGCCTCGGCAAAGCTTATCTCGAGCGGCAAGAGGCGGAGCGGGCGGTTGCGCACCTGCGGGCCTGCGTGACACACAAGCAGGGTTACTCCGCGGCGTGGAAACTGCTGGGTAAGGCCTATCAGGCACAAGGGGATGCGGTGGCCGCCGCGGACGCCTGGCGCCAGGGGATCGCTGCCGCGCAGCAGGGTGGGGACAAGCAGGCGGAAAAGGAGATGCAGGTATTTCTGCGCCGACTGGAAAAGATCCGCGAGGGGTAACCCCATCTGGCGCATGGCCGCGTGATGTCGACACGGCGCTGGCGGAGCAACGGCGCCTGCGGCAGCAATTGCTTCTGAGTGACCGGTTAGGCCCGGTCAATTTCGTGGCGGGGGTAGATGTCGGTTTCCCCCGCCCTGATTGCGCCCGCGCCGCCGTGGTGGTACTTCGCTACCCCGACCTGACCCTTTGTGAGCAGGTCGTGATCGAGCAGCAGGTTGACTTTCCCTATCGCACCGGCCTGCTGGCGTATCGGGAACTGCCCGCTGTGCTGGCTGCGGTCGCCCGGTTAAGCACGCAGCCAAATCTGTTTCTGTGCGACGGACAGGGGACCGCCCATCCGCGGCGGTTTGGTATTGCGTGTCATCTGGGTGTGTTACTGGACTGCGCTGCCATCGGCGTTGGCAAAACACGCCTGAGCGGGCGTTACCAACAGCTGGGCGAGCAGCGCGGTGCAAGGGCGCCGTTGATGGTTGCCGACGAGCAGGTGGGATACGCCCTGCGTTCGCGACAAGGCTGCAACCCCCTGTATGTTTCCGCCGGGCATCGCATCAGTCAGGAGAGCGCGGCGGAGTGGGTAATGCGCTGCTGCCGCCAGTTCAAACTGCCGGAGACCACCCGCTGCGCCCATCGTCTGGCATCGGGCTAGTGGCAGATCGGCCGGCTGCTATAATCGGCCTCCAGTTTAATCAGGCTAAGGAGTTGCGCGTGAATCGATTCCAAACGGATGTGGCTATTGTCGGCGGTGGTATGGTGGGCGCCACCCTGGCATGCCTGCTGCGAGACAGCGGTCTGGCGGTAACCTTGTTGGAACAACAGCCACCGCAGTCCTTTGCGCCCGGGCAACCGCATGATCTTCGGGTCTCTGCCATCAGTCCGGCGTCCCGGCGTATTCTGGAGTCGGCCGGTGCCTGGGCCGGTATTGCCGCCATGCGCAGTTGTCCTTACCGCCGGATGCGGGTGTGGGAACAGCGTGCGTTTGGCGACGCGCTTTTCGATGCCGCCGATGCCGGTAGCGACGCGCTGGGATGGATCGTTGAAAACCCTGTTACCCAGCTGGCGCTGTGGCAAGTCCTGGAGCGGGAAGAACGGATATCACTGTGCGCGCCCGTCGCCATCAAGCAGATACACTACGCCGGCGATGGCTCCACGCTGCACCTGGATAATGGCGACCAGATTCACTGTAGTCTGTTGGTGGGCGCTGATGGTGCGCGCTCCCGGGTACGAGAGGCGATGGGGATCGGCGTCAATGCTCGGGAGTATCGGCAGCAGGCGCTGATCGCGTATGTGGCAACCACTGCCGCGCAGCAGGATATGACCTGGCAGCGGTTTCTGCCACAGGGGCCGCAGGCGCTGTTGCCGCTGACCGGTCCGCACGCGTCGTTGGTGTGGTATGAGCGCCCGCAGGAGGTAAAACGGCTGCTGGCGCTGGACGGCGATGCCTTTATTGATGAGTTGCAGCAGCGTTTCCCGCCAGAGCTGGGTGAGGTGAAAGCGCTGTTGGGGCGTGCCAGTTTTCCGCTGCGCAGGCAGCATGCGCTGCGTTACGCCCAGGCGGGCGGCGTAGTAATCGGAGATGCAGCGCACACTATCCATCCCTTGGCCGGCCAGGGGGTAAATATCGGTTTGCTGGATGCCGCGGTGCTGGCCGAGCTGTTGTGCTGTGCTCAACGTGACGGCAGGGATATCGCCGGGCAGGCGGTGTTGGCCGGGTATGAAGCCAGACGACGGCCTCATAATCTGCTGATGATGAGCGCCATGGAGCTGTTCTACCGGGGTTTTGGCAGCGAACAGCCGCTACTTAAAGGAGTGCGTAATCTGGGTCTGGCACTGGCGCAGCACAGCGGGCCGCTCAAGCAGCATGCGGTTCGGTTCGCGATGGGGTTGGCCGGAGATCTGCCGGACGCCGCCAAAGCGGGTTGATAGCGGTAGGAGTGATGGCGGGCGAGTCATGCCCGGGAAAGCAGGAGCCGCGCTTTGGCGGCTCCTGCGAGCCGATTAGTTATCGGACGGTTTTGCAGCTTCTTTGGCCACTGCGGCAGCCGGCTTCGGCGCCGGAGCGATAGGAGCCAGCGGCGCCTTGGGTGCGGCGGTTTTAGCAGCCGGAGCAGCTTTAGCAGCCGGAGCGGCTTTTTTGGCAGCCGGTTTGGCAGCGGGTTTAGGCGCTGCTTTGGCGGCGGGCTTCTTCGGTGCCGGCGCGGCCTTCTTGGCAGCCGGTTTAGCGGCGGGCTTCTGCGGAGCCGGCGCTGCTTTCTTGGCAGCCGGTTTAGCGGCGGCGCGTGCAGGGGCTGCTTTCTTGGCAGCGGGCTTGGCGGCAGCAGGCTTGGCGGCCTCGGCGAACGGGCTCATCTCTTCCATCGCGGCGATGCCTTCAGCGTACTTGGTCATGCCCTCGGCGTAACCTTCGGTCAGCATCTTGGTGACGGCGTTACGCAGTTCGCTGAACGCTTCAACGTTACGCTCGGCGGTCAGGTTGAGCTTCTGTTCAAACTCTTTCAGGTATTTGAACTGCAGCTCTGCTGCCTGGCTGGCATCTTTTACTTCAGCCAGATCGCGTACCTGCTTGATGCTGGTACTGAGGCAATCGGCGAGGTATTCAGATTGCACTGACGCCAGTTTCTCCAGTGCTTTGCGGTTCATTTCAGCCAGGTCCATCATCGGCTGAAGGCTGGATTTCAGCTCTTCGATCGTCTTCTCGTACATGCGGTCAAGCTCCATAGTCGTGATGCGAATACTGTGCATTGGCACTGCCTTGTTGCAATGCACAATGATGTGTCGAATATAAAATGACCAACGAGTCAAGTCAACGCCCTGATGCGGCTATCCGTGTCTATATTTGCTGCGGTAAAAGCCCTCCTCGTGCGGTGCCGGAGGAAAAAAGGCGCTATGATGGGTGCCAGTGTTGAACCATGCCGACTCGTCCCCATCAACAGTAGTAACAGGACTCGTTCAGCGACTGTCGATGAGTCTGGTCCACGACTGAAAAGGATAACCCTCGCTTGACTGATAAAAGATCCGCACCATCCGCCCGCACTGCACACCCGTCATTTGATTTTGTTCGCCTCCAGCCTGTCGATTCTCTGGGTATCGAAGTGGCCGAGTATCGACATCGAAAAACCGGCGCGGTGCACTTTCATATCGATGCCGAGCATCAGGAGAACGTTTTTCTGGTGGCGTTACGGACCATACCCGGAGACTCCACCGGGGTTGCCCATATTCTTGAGCATACCGCGCTCTGTGGTAGCGAACGTTTTCCGGTGCGCGATCCGTTTTTCATGATGACGCGGCGGTCGCTCAATACCTTCATGAACGCCTTTACCAGCAGCGACTGGACCGCCTACCCGTTTGCCAGCCAGAACCGCAAGGATTTTTTCAACCTGCTTGAGGTGTATCTGGATGCGGTGTTCTTTTCCCGTCTGGATCCGCTGGACTTTGCCCAGGAGGGGCATCGGGTAGAGTTCAGCGAGGCTGCGGATCCTTCGTCAGAGCTGACCTACAAGGGCGTGGTGTTCAACGAAATGAAGGGAGCGATGAGCTCGCCGGTCAGTGTGCTCTGGCAGACGCTCAGCAAATATCTGTTTCCGACCACGACCTACCACTTCAACAGTGGCGGTGAGCCGGAATGCATCCCCGATCTCAGTTACGATGACTTGATCCGTTTCTACCGCACCCACTACCACCCCAGCAATGCGGTGTTCATGACCTTTGGTGATATTCCGGCGGCAGAACAGCAGGAGCGCTTTGAAACCCTGGCCCTGGCCCGTTTCGACAAACTGGACGCCGAGATCAGCGTCAGTGACGAGAAGCGCTATCACGCACCGCTGAAAGTTGAGGAAGCCTACGCACTCGACGAAGAGGACACTTCGGCCAAAACCCACGTGGTGGTGGGCTGGTTGTTAGGCCTGAGTACGGATTTGGAGGATCAGCTCGAAGCGCACCTGCTAAGCCGCGTGCTGTTGGATAACAGCGCCTCGCCGCTGCGGTACGCGTTGGAAAGCAGCGACCTCGGGGCATCGCCCTCGCCGCTGTGCGGACTGGAGGACTCCAACCGTGAGATGAGCTTCATGTGCGGAATGGAAGGCAGCGAGCCGGAATACGCCGAAGCGATCGAGGCGCTGGTGCTGGAGGTACTGCAGCGGGTCGCCAGCGAGGGTGTGCCGCAGGAGCATGTGGAAGCGGTGCTGCATCAACTGGAGTTGTCTCAGCGGGAGATCGGTGGTGACGGCTATCCCTACGGCCTGCAGCTCATACTGGCGGGGCTGTCGACCGCAGTTCATCGCGGTGATCCGATCTCGTTGCTGAACCTCGATCCGGTGCTGGAGCAGCTGCAGGAGCGGATCAAGGATCGCGACTACATCCCCTCACTGGTACAGCGCCTGCTGCTCGACAACCCCCACCGGGTGCGGGTGACCCTGCGCCCTGACCGGGAGCTGGCCAAACGGCGCGATGCGGCCGAGAGAGCCCGTCTGGCGGCGATCAAGGCAAAACTGGACGAGCAGCAAGCGGCGGCGATCGTGGCACAGGCCGCGGCGCTGGAGGCACGTCAGCAGCAACTGGATGATGAATCGATCCTTCCCAAGGTCGGGCTTGGTGACGTGCCGGAGGAGACCCGCATACCCGAGGGTGAGGTCGCCGAACTCGGTTACGGCAAGCGGGCGTTCTACGGTCAGGGTACCAACGGTATTGTCTACCAGGAGGTCTTGGTAGAGATGCCTGAACTGACCCCGGAAGAGCAACAGCTGCTGCCGCTGTACTCCCTCTGTCTGACCGAGTTGGGTGTGGGCGAGCGTGATTACCAGCAGACCCAGGCCTGGCAGTCAGCGATTACCGGCGGGGTCAGTGCCTTTGCCACGGTGCGCGGTGACATCGATGATCCGCAGTCGGTGCGTGGCTACTTTACCTTGTGCGCCAAATCCCTCAATCGTAATGTGGAGCAGATGGTCGGCCTGCTGAAAGAAACCTTTTTCACCATCCGCTTCGATGAACTGTCACGGATGCGTGAGCTGGTGTCCCAGCAGCGGGCGCGCAAGCAGCAGAGCATCACCGGCAGTGGTCACGCGCTGGCGATGATGGCCGCCGCATCGGAACTGTGCCCCTCGGCGCAGTTGTCACACCGCCAGCGCGGGTTGGCGGCTATCGGCTTCCTCAAGCAGCTGGATGAATCGCTGAAGAGTGAGGAGGGGCAGCAGCGTTTCGCCGATCAGCTCAAGACTTTGCATGCCAAACTGACCACGGCACCGCGCCACTTTCTATGCGTGGCAGAGCCGGAGATGCAAGCGCCGGTCGATCAGGCGCTGGCAACAGCCTGGTCCGGCTTGGCACCGGCGACAGAGTTCAGCGGATTTCGTCTTGACCCGATCAGCCAGCAGGTCAAACAGGCATGGAGTACCAGCACCCAGGTAAACTTTTGTGCCAAAGCCTACGCCACGGTGCCGGTAGAGCATTCGGACTCGGCTCCGCTGGTGGTACTGGGCGACTTTCTCCGCAACGGTTACCTGCATCGCGCTGTACGTGAGAAGGGCGGCGCTTATGGCGGCGGTGCCGGGCAGGATTCATCCTGCGCCGCGTTCCGGTTCTTCTCTTACCGCGATCCGCGGATTGAAGGCACCCTGGATGACTTTGACGCTGCGCTAAGGTGGCTGGTTGATGGGGATCACAGCGACAACAAACTGGAGGAGGCGATTCTGGGTGTGGTCAGCTCGATCGATAAACCGGGCTCGCCGGCCGGTGAAGCCAAGCAGGCCTATCACAGCAGCCTGTTTGGGCGCACGCCTATGCAGCGCCGAGCGTTCCGCGCCCGCGTGCTGAAGGTCACCCTCGATGACCTCAAGCGCGTTGCCCGGACCTACCTGATCGATCAGCCGGCCAGTATCGCGGTGATTACCGATCCCGACAACGCCAAACGGTTGCAGGGTGAGGGCTACGAACTGCTGAAAGCCTGATCCCGGCGGCAACCAATCCAAACCCGAGCCCGGCATTCGCCGGGCTTTTTCATTGGCTCCCGCCGCAGTGTTCAACTGACGCTGGGTTGCGCCAGATCAAGGGGGTGAACCGCAATTCAAAAAAGCCGTAAAGGTTGTACCTTAGCGGCCGCTAATCGAAACACGGACGCGTTACCCGATCCATAGATTCGAACCCAGGAGACGCCGTGAACACTGAACATTTTCAAAAGAGTACCGCTTACCTCGATGGACTGCTGCTTTGCCTCGATGGCGATAAGCTGGTCACCATCACCTATGGCGAGCGCCAGCACCGATTTCATGTCAGCGTTGATGGTGAGGTCAGCCAATGGCAGGACGGTGAGGCAACCAGAGCCAACGATAAAGCCTTTGAAGCCTACCGCATGACTTTTCTGGAAGCGCTGCTTGAGGGTGGTTCACTGATCATTCGCCAGTTGGGCGTGGGCAGCGTTGAACTGCCGCAGGCCCTGGGCGGTGGCAAGCTGGAGCTGGACTACCTGCGCGGTGCGGCGATCGGACCCAAAGGGATTCGCGGCTTGCGTGGTGAAGAGTTAAAAGCGGTACATCCGCAGGGCAGTGAGGGCGGGGTGGAGTTTCACGACCTGCCCAGCAAAGAGCAGATCAAGGTGGCGCTGCTGAAGCAGATCGAAGAGGATGCCGCCTGAGTCGTCGGCTTCTGGCCTCCCTTCAAGAAAGGCTGACCTAGCATGAAGAACCCCGCCAAAGCGGGGTTCTTTTGTTTCAGGAGTCCGCTATGCGAACTTATCGGACTGTTAGCCTTCGCTAACGCATCGCTGATTCAGAAAACGTGAATTCCTGAAAGCGGACACCGTTTCATGCTGAACTGGTGGCTCCTACGGGCACATAGTCGTCGTGGAGTAATTGTTCGTCAGAAAGCACACCAATGAGCCCCGTGCGGTAGAGGCCTCAAGTAGGCTGGTCGGTTGCCGGGGTGTCAGGATGCCAAGGTAACAATCGATCGGTCTCCTTTTTTACCACGGCGTAACACTCACAACTCAGCGTTTCCAGCCGAGCACGGTCAAGCACACTGATATGCCCTCGATGGTACTCGATCACGCCGAGTTTCTGTAACTTACCCGCCGCCTCAGTGACGCCTTCTCGGCGCACTCCTAGCATGTTGGCAATCAGTTCCTGGGTCATGACCAACTGGTCACCCGGCAAACGGTCCAGTGACAGCAACAACCAGCGGCATAGTTGCTGGTCGATGCTGTGATGGCGATTACACACGGCGGTCTGGGCCATCTGAGTGATCAGCGACTGGGTGTAGCGCAGTAGCAATAGCAACAGTTCCCCGTGGCGATCAAACTCATCCTTGAGGCGTGACGCCGAGAGCTGCAGTGCGGATCCCGCGCTCTGCACCAGGGCTCGGCTGGGGGTGCTGGCACCCCCCATAAATAAGCTCACGCCAACGACCCCTTCGTTGCCCACCACGGCAATCTCGGCCGAGGCGCCGTTTTCCATCACGTTAAGTAATGAAATTATGGCGTCGGTGGGGAAAATAACTTGATGCTGAACCTGCCCCGATTCGTATAGCACTTTGCCGAGTGGCAGTGCGACTGGCTCGAGATGGGGAAACAGGCGCTGCTGAACCGCGGCGGGCAGAGACATCAGCAAACGGTTCTGTTGCGGCGAGATAGACATGATTCATCCCTGTGTCGCGATAAACAGCGCCACGGCAAAACGAGGCGGGTTTTAGGGTAAGTACAGTTCCGGATTGGTTAGCCGGCAAGTTAAATATGTCGCTACGGCCTGCTAAGTCATACCATTCAGGGGGCGGATACATCGATGCGCACGGTAAAATCGAGCGCGCTGCTCGCCCCATCGCCGACGAACACCCCGATCACCGGCAGGGTATCGCGCGCCTGCGCCGCCGCCGCGATGGTCACATGGGTATCGGCGACTGCGTGCCCTTGGGTCGGGTCGTAACCGCGCCAGCCCGCGCCGGGCAGATACACTTCAGGCCATGCGTGCAGGTCCCGACGGTCGCTTTGCAGATTGCCTTGCTGATATCCGCTGGCAAAACGTGCCGCGATACCTTCGGCCCGACAGCAGTCGACAAATAACACCGCAAGATCACGACAGGCACCACTGCGACTTTGCAGGGTGATCGCCGGAGTCTGCGGCGCGCCGGAGTGTCGATGGATCTGGGTGAATTGCTCGTACAACTGCCGACTGAGGCGATCGAGAAAACGCAGGGTATCTCGCTCGACTGCCACGCTTAGTTCCGCCGCAAAAGCCGTCACCGCGTCGTCTGCTTGGCTGCGATCCAGATAAGCCCGGGCGCAAATCGAATCCTGCTCGTGGTTGATCGGCAGGCTCATTGATTGCGGCGCCAACATGAAATCGAACGCATTCTTGCGCAGGGTCTCCACCTGCATCTCAAGCCTGACCTCCAGGTGCTGGGTCTCACCTTCAAACCACACCTGGGTGACGCGGTTGCCTTCCAGATCGAGGTATTCGTTCTGCCCGCTCGGGGTGGGGCTGATACAGAGGTGATGTGCGATCACCCGCTGCGACCCATCGCCACGCGGGTGAAAGCGCAACTGCTGCGGACTCAACCGCACCGGCTGTGAGTAGTCGTAGCGAGTGTGATGTTGAATATTAAATAGCAAACTGTCGATCCTCGTGAAATGGATGGATTGCGTCAGCCCCTCACCGGCTGATCAGTCGCGCAGGAGCTCGACCTGCACCCGCTGCAGCGTGGCAATAGGGATGGCCCCGAATTGGTTGAACACCGCGACATCGGCGGCATCCCGTCCGTAGCCAAGGGCCACATAGCCTCCATGTAATTCAGTTTGGGTGGCGTCGAAGGTATACCAGCGATTACCCACGTAGGCCTCAAACCATGCGTGCAGATCCATCGGCTCCAGACGGTGCAGATAGCCCACTACCATCCGCGCTGGAATACTGAGGGCGCGGCACAGGGCGATGCCTAGATGGGCCAGATCACGGCAGATGGCAACCTGCCTGGCATTCACCTCCACCGCCGACAGGGTGGAGCTGGTGCTGCCCGGCGCGTAGCGGTAGGTGGTGCGTAACCAGGTTTCGATCGCCGCCACCTGGTCGTAGCCCAAGCGTTCTCCGGCGCTGATTTCGGTGGCCATTTCGTTGAAGTGGTCGGACTCGCAGTAGCGACTCGGCAGCAGGTAGCACAGCACCCCATCAGGCAGGTGCTGCACCTTGACAAAGGGCGCGCGAAGGGCGCGGTCGATCTCATCGGCGACCTTCAGGTCAGCCACGGTGCGGACTGCAAAGGGACCTGGTGGTGCGACCAAGCGCTGGCACAGGTTGCCGTAGCGATCGGTGAATTCGAATACCGGCACCTGCGGTTCCACCTGGTATTCCTCGCGCGAGACCCATTGATTGGCGCCACTACGCGGCCGCAGCATAAGTATGAACGGGGTCTCGATCTCAAGCTCGAAGGTCAGATCGCAACGGGTACGTAACCACATATCATCTATTCACTGTGCGGCGGCGCCTTCTCCCGAGGATCAAGGAGGCGATAAACAGCACCAAAAACACCAGGAACAAGATCTTGGCGACCTCGACGGCACCGGCAGCGATTCCGGTAAAGCCCAGGACCCCTGCGACCAGCGCAATAATGAAAAATACGAAGGTTAAATACAGCATGGTTCTACCTCTCGATGGGTTTTAATCTGGCTCTGCGGGGCCACCGACTATTGGCTCTATGTTGGTTCAGTCCGGGGGTTGAGTCTGTGCGCAAGCGCACATGGTGTTCATGGACAGCCACGGTCGGGTCCATCCGCAGGACGGGCACGTGAACCGCGCTGATCGAAAGCAATCCGTCTCGTTCTATTCTTACCGTGTCGACGACGCTAACGGCGCCAATTTGGGACCATCTGCACCATGTACTACGGAGAAAAATTCAACAGCATCACTCACTTGGTGGGAGCCGTGTTGGCAGTGATGGGCTTCGGTGCGCTGCTGACCGTCAGCATTCAGCATCGGGACCCGTGGATGATCATCAGTTTTACGGTTTTCGGCATGGCGCTGGTTCTTCTTTACACCCTGTCGACTCTGTATCACAGCGTTAGCTCCCCCCGAATCAAGCGGGTGTTGCAGAAGCTCGATCACTGCGCGATCTACCTGCTGATCGCGGGTACCTACACTCCCTATATGCTGGTGTCGCTGCGCCCCGGCAACGGCCTACAGATGCTGGCTTTTATCTGGGGGCTGGGTTTTGTCGGCCTGTTGGTTGACTTGCTGATTCCCCGTCGGATCGAGCTGTTGCAGGTGATCCTCTACCTGAGCATGGGGTGGGCCTGCGTATTGGAATATGAGCAGCTCAAGGCGCAGATTGCTACACCGGGTTTTATCTGGCTCAACATTGGCGGGCTCAGCTATACGGTCGGCATTCTGTTCTATGTACTGGACCATCAAGCAAAGCTGCGCTACGCCCACGGAATCTGGCATCTCTTTGTGATGCTGGGTTCCATTAGCCATTTTATTTCCGTTATCGGGTATGTTCACTGAAGGCCTGATCAATTCGCCGGCCAAGGATCTTGTACCGGCTGTGTGCTTGGGCAAATGAACGGATGAAATGTTGAGCCGGGTATGTGGTCGATGCCGCCCGCCGCCTGCCCAAGAATGAGAAAAGGCGGGTCAGAGTGTTGATAAAGCAGCAACTGACCTGGGGAATAAGATTGAGGATGCCTGTGAAGGCAAAAAAAGAGTTAAACACCAAAGACACCAATTGCTGACCACGGCGCCGAGCGGTGGCCAAGAAAGTGCTATTCACTTGCATTGGGGGCAGGGTTTATTTGCTCACGCCGCCGATTACCGGCAACGCCAAACCGGGGGGCGCCCCATCGGTGGTGGACAATAATGCGTTACCGGCTGTAGCCAAGACCCAGTGTGCGCCAGCGCACCGACCCACAGGGCGTATGGACTTACCCTCACCAGACCGGTTACCTGCAACTACGTCGGTGCCGGACGTCGCAGAGGTTGTTATGAATAAGCCAAGCCAACAAGACGCGCCCACCGGGCCAGGTACGGCCAGCGAAACGTCCTCCCAGGGAGAACCCCAGGGGGCTGGAATCTACACCAAGGCCGACCCTTCGGCGTCGGTCGCCTGCCAAGACGGCGCGCTTGCTCCCAAACCGGATCGACAGCGGCCGGCAAGCTTAGATAACCAAACCGAATAGGCTTTTGAGTTTGCGTTGAGATACTCGGCGGTTCGCCCGGTGAGCCTCCTCGTAACCCCGCCCTGAGTTGGCCTTCGGCTGCGCTCTCAATGGAGCTGGGCATTACATACTCTCGCTAAGGAGCATTTACATGAAGACCATCATTCATCGATCCGGGTTGGTTTTGGCCCTGGTCACGGGACTGGGAGGCTGCGCCTCGCAGCCACAGCTGACCCACGAGCAGATGCTCGATCAATATCCTTCCGTCAGTCGTCTGGACACTGCCTACCAGCAGGTGGGCATAGACGATGCCGAACTGCTGGCACCGCAAAGCTACGCCAAAGCGGGAGGGTTGCTGAAGCGGGCGACCAAAGCGGCACGTACCCAGGACCGCACTGCGGCAACGGCTGCCGCTGCGGCCGGACTGCAAACGATCGCCGTGCTGGAGCGGGACTCCCAGCTCAGTCGTGAGCTTCTCGCCGATGTGTTGAGCAAGCGTGATCGTGCCTATAACGCCGGCGCCAACACGCTGCCCAGCAAGCAATGGGCTGAGCTGGACAACGATTTGAAAGCGACCACTGCGCTGGTGGAGCAAGGCCGGCTGGAACAGGTCAAGCGGAGCCGTCCCAAGCTGCTTGCCGGGTATTCGCAGCTTGAGCTGCTAGCCCTGAAGCAGAGCACCATTGACCAGGCCAGGTCAGCCATCAGCTCGGCCAAGCAGCACGGGGCGGAAAAGTATGCCCCCCAAACTCTGGCTCAGGCTGAGGAGGAGATGCGATTAGCCCTGTCGATCCTGGATGCCGACCGGACCCAGACCGACAAAGCGGAAATGCACGCATCCAACGCCCGCTGGCAGGCACAGCAGAGCGCAGCGATCACTGAAACCATCAAAGACTTCAACCGCCGTGATTATGACCTTGAGGAGGTGGTGCTCTGGCATCAGCAGCAACTCGCGATGATCAATACGCCCCTGGGCACCCCCCTACCGTTCAATCAACCCAGCGATAAAGTGGTCGGCGGTTTGCGAAAAGCGGTCGGCGATCTGGTCAGCGAGCGCGATGCGGTGCGCAATCAAGTGCAGAAAGCCGAGCAGCAAACCGTGGCTCAGATGGCGGCATACCAGACCCAGATGAAGACCACCGCGCAGCAGCGGCAGCAGATTAGCCAACTGGAGCAAGCCGAGCGGGAGCGCTTCGAAAGGGTGCAGGCGATGTTTGACGATCAGGAGGCCAAAGTATATCGCCAGCGGAAGAATATTTTGATCTCCGTGCATGGCTTTGACTACCCCTCGGGCCACAGTGAGATTCAGGCGGCTAATTTTCCACTGATGAACAAACTCGTGCGGGCCGTTAACACCTTCCCCGATGCCACTATCGAGGTCAGCGGACACACCGATGCGACCGGCAATGACGCCAACAACCAGGCGCTCTCCCAGGCGCGTGCGGAGAAGGTTTCGCAATTTTTGATGGAGGTCGGTGGGGTCGACCAAGCCAAGATGATGGCGCGCGGATTTGGCGAAACCCGGCCGGTAGCGAGCAACGACACCCGCGAAGGCCGTGCCGAAAATCGTCGCGTAGAGATCGTTATTGTCAACCAGTGATATCAGGCACCCTAGTGGCGGCTAGCAAGCGCTGGTTAAACCTGACCAGAACGGGGCTGCGTCGAGGTGTGGCGGTATAGCCGCTTCTCAACTGCTGCCGGTCCACCCCCGTGCGGCTCTCATTCTTGTCGCAGGCGTTGTTCCAACAGCGCCTTGGCATCGCGCAGTCTGGTTTCGAGCACGTTGGCTCGATCCAGATCGGAGGCTTGCTCGGCGACTTTGTCTTGCAGCACCTGAAGGGCATCATGGAGTGACAGCTCCAGCGCCTTGATGGCACTGATATCGATAAAGGTGATGACCACCCCGTCGATCCGGTTACTATGAGCGCGGTACGGCATGATCCGCATGCGGAACCAGCGGCCGTCACGACTCATCACTTCACGTTCCTTGAAGATCAGGGTATCCAACACGCTACTGGCGTCGCTGGTCAGTTGATCGTATTCCAACTCTGACGCCAAGTCGGTAATCGGCCGACCGGCATCGCCCGGTCTCAGCTTGAACAGCTCCGTGATCTGGGGGGTGAAGCGCCGCACCCGTAGCTCGTCGTCCAAGAACAGCGTGGCGATATTGGTGCTGTTGAGCAGGTTCTTCATGTCGTCACTGGCCAGAGACAGCTCTTCCACTTTGGCCTGCAGTTCCTGATTAACGGTTTGCAGCTCCTCATTCATCGACTGCATCTCTTCCCGCGATGTGGTCAGCTCTTCGTTGGTGGACTGCAACTCTTCGTTGGTGGACTGCAGTTCCTCGTTGGCTGACTTGAGCTGTTCCTGGGAGCGTTGCATCTCTTCGCGGGTGGTTTGCAGTTCCAGGTGGGCCAGGTTCAGCTCCTCGGTCAGCGTGGCCAGTGCCTGCTCCTGGTCTGTACCGCCCCGGGTCTTGTTCGGTGTTGGGCTGAAAGGTAACAGGGGAAGATCAACGAAGGTAATCAATACCATGGAGGCCAGGGGCGCGGGCTCTGATAACGGAGATACGCTAACCTTGACCCTGAGCGCCTCTCTCTCGGGCCCCACCTTCTGATTGGCCAGTACGACCTCTTTGCGCTCGCGAACGGCGCGCAAGAAAGCCGCGTTCAGCGAGCCTGCCAGCCCCTCGCGCGCCATGGCGAATATGTTGAGGTTGGCTTTGCCGGCGGCCGGCTCGAGGTATTTGCCGGTTTTGCCGCTGATGTAGACGATATCCCCCTGCTCGGTGGTCAGTACCGCGGCCGGTGAAAACCGCTGGAGCAGCAGTTGCTCAGTGAGGGGCTGCAGGTTGGCGGGGGTGGGAGATGTCGGCATAACGTCGGTAGTATCCACAAGGCCTCTCAAACTGGGATTAATAGTGGCAGGAAAATCGACCAAGAGGGGCTGGGTATAGATCTCCTTGCGCCGGTAGATGCGGTTTTTCCCCGTTAACGTATTGAACAGACTGCTAGCCGCCCCGACCGTTTCCGAGCAGCCAAGCAACAGGAAGCCGTCGGGTTTGAGACTGTAATGCAGCAGCGACAGCACTTTCTTTTGCAGATCCGTTTCTAGGTAGATCAGCAGGTTACGGCAGGTGATTATATCTAATTTGGTAAAGGGTGGGTCCATGACCAGATTTTGGGTGGCAAACACCACCATCTCGCGGATCGATTCGCAGACCCGGTAACCGCTCTCTTCTTGGGTGAAGTAGCGTTGGAGCAGCGACTCCGGCATGGCAACCGCGATACTGGCTGGGTAGACCCCGCGACGTGCCTGCGCGATGGCGTCAGCGTCCAGATCCGTGGCAAAAATCTGCAGCGAATAGTCAACGCTCGGGCAGCATTGTGCCAACGCCTCGCAAAACACGATGGCGAGGGTATAGGCCTCTTCACCGGTGGAGCAGGCCGGCGTCCAAGCGCGCAGTGCGGCCCCCATGGGGTACTGCGCCAACAGGGCGGGCATAACCTCGCTTTGGAGCTGTTGCCATGCCTCCGGGTCACGAAAGAAATGAGTGACGCCGATGAGCAGCTCGTTGAAAAGCAACATCACTTCCTGGTGGTTGGACTGCAGGTAATGCTGGTAGGCGCCGATATCCGGTAGACGATGCAGGCCCATACGGCGCTCAATACGCCGATAGAGGGTACTTTTCTTATAGCTGGCGAAGTCGTGACCCGTCTGGGCGCACAGGAGCCGGACAATCTGGTCAATGCCGTTGCGCTCCGGGTCCGAAAGCTGGGGGGAGGGCTGTGGCATGGGATTGGGCCGATGCTTCAAGTAAGCGATGATCTTGCCCGGCAGCGCGTCAGGGGGGGCTACCACATCGGCAAAACCGGCAGCGATGGCGCTACGTGGCATGCTGTCAAATTTGGCGGTTGCCGGCTCCTGCACAAAACCTGTTCCTGCGCGCTCTCTGATCGCTCCCAGCCCCTGGGTGCCGTCTGAGCCCATGCCGGACAGCACCACACCGACGCTACGGTTCTGCTGGTCATCGGCCAAGGTACGGAAAAAGCCATCGATCGGCAGACGTAGCCCCCGTGGTGAGGTGGGTTCCTGCAACCGTAGGGTGCCGTTCACCAGTGCCAGATCGCGGTCGGGAGGGATCAGGTACACCCGATTCGATTCGACCCGGGCGCCGTCCTCGATCTGAACGACCGCCAGTGTTGTCGCGCGCTGCAGTAATCCTGGTAGTGCCCCCTGATGGTCGGGGTCCTGGTGCTGCACCACCACAAACGCCAGGCCAGAATCGACCGGAATGGCGGCTAGAAACAGCGCCAGCGCTTCCAGCCCGCCAGCAGACGCACCGATACCAACAACCGTAACGGGGGCCGCTGGCGGATTGCTGGCGCGACGGTGGCTTTTTCTGGACGATTTTGATGGCATCTTGAGCCCCCAGCTCATGCGCTGCAACGGGAGCGCTGCCGACGAGTATATCCGCCTTTGGCTCGCCTGGTTTGAAAAGTTCGCCCGCAATGGATGGGGCCTATCCCGGCTGTCGATGGCGATCCCGGATCGGCCGAATGTCGTAACGAGTGTTCGATAACGGCTCCAGCTTGCCTGTGCGTTGTCTAGGATGGGGGCGTATACTGAACTACTTCATGTGAGGTTGTCGCGATCATGTGTTGAAAAGTATCACGCTAGGAGCGTCAGCCAATGGTTACGGATCGATCGACCCACAGACAACCGAGGAGCCGCGCTCAATTGCGGCGTGAGGCGGAACGCTTGGCCGCCACATCGGACAGCCAATTTAGCGAGTATACCCTTGGCCAGGGGTTGGAGCTGTTGCACGAACTGCAGATCTACCAGATCGAACTGGAGCTGCAGAATCACGCCCTGCACGAAAGCTGTGAAGAGCTCAAACGCCTGCAGACCCACTACCGTAGCCTGTTTTATGGCGCGCCGGTTGCCTATCTTCAGTGCGATCAGTCGGGTCAGATTGTCGACTGTAATGATCGCGCCGAACAGCTAGTGGGCAGAACCCTGGACGCGATGCGGGGCCGAAGACTGGGGGCGTTCCTGAGTTCCGCTATGGCCGACCGGTTGCATGTTATTGAGCGTAGCGGCAAAGGCGCGCGGTCAGCCATACGTCAAGGTCAGCTGACGCTAACCGCTGCTGACGGCTTGTCGCGGGAGGTTCTGGTCGAGATCCGTGATCTACCCGCCGTCGACCGTGAGGAACACATGAAATTATTCGCCCTGGTGGACCTGACGCCGCATTCCGTTGTTCCAATCGAGTAATCGATTGGATACGCACCACGATTCATCCCTACCCACAGACAAGACATAGCGCTGCGTTTGCCGGCACGCCAGCGGCTGATGGGCTCGTTACTACCGAGCATCGCTGCGTCGCTCGAAAAAAAACGCATTGATTTGATGGTTAATAAAAATAAGGGTGCGGTAGCGTACCGATACCGTCGTGGATTGCTGCCATGGTGATTACTCCTGCGGTGAGCAATTTGGCCCATGGCAGGTTTTCTCAGAGGTTTTTATGAACAAACCACGCCAACCGCAACCCGTTTCCAGAGCAACCGAACACGCTCCGGTTTTCTCTCACAAAGGCCGACGGACCAGAAAAGGCAATCTGGGCCCCGAGCAGGAGGCCGCCCGCCAGGAGCAAACCCCGCGGCCGCCGAGCAAGAAAGAGGCGCCCAAAGATAAGTCGCATCATTAGCCCTGTTTGGGTCGGCCTCGCACAGTAAGCGATTGGACTGCCGGCTCCGCTAGGAACTATCGACGGCCGGCCAGAATGTGACATGACGGCTTGTTGCTAGCGCTAAGCGCAACGGGCGCCGAATGTCAGCCGAAGCAGCGTGTGGACGAGACGCCGTCGCTTCGCCGATGACGCTCCAATACCGGTCGTCGCACTTTCACCGTTTGTTTGCTAACGCACCGACCCGCCTCTGGACGCTGAGTATCATCGTTCTATAACGACGTAAACCCCTTCAGGTTATGACGCAGCGCCGTTCCATGATGAGGCGGTCGCAACGCCTGCCATGCGGGGGTAGGGCGAGGGACCCAGGATGTCAGCTCAAAACAACAATAGCGATCAGCAGGATCCTTGGAATGGGGGCAAGCGCCCCACGTTTGACCTGGATCGCCTGCTCGGTGATTGGTTGGTTCGCTGCCAATGTGTCCGCCCAGGTAGTAGTCGAACCGGCATCGTTTTATTTGCAGTGTTAGCGGGTGCCGGCTTGGGTCTATGGACCGCCTACTATACGGTGCCGAGCGACTCGGTGGCGGTGGTGCAGCGCTTCGGCAAATATCTCTACGAGGTGCCACCGGGGCTGCATTTCAAACTGCCGCTGGGAATGGATGTCGCCACCATCGTCCCGGTCAAACGGCAGTTGAAGCAGGAGTTTGGCTTTGCCACGCCCGGCGCCACCGATCCCTACCAGACTCCCCGAGTACGCGATCAAAAACGTGAAACCCAGATGGTCACCGGTGATCTCAACGCCGCGCTGGTGGAGTGGGTGGTGCAGTACCGCATCGCCGATCCGGTTAAGTTTCTGTTCGAGGTGCGCGAGCCCGCCGAAACCCTGCGTTACGTGGCCGAATCAGTGATGCGTGAAGTGGTGGGCGATCGAACCGTCGACGAGGTGATTACCGTGGGGCGCCAGGAGATCGAGATCGAAGCCCTGGACAAGATGCAGCGGCTCTCGAGCAAATATGTGATGGGGATCAGCATCGACCAGGTGCAACTGAAAAACATCAACCCGCCGCAGCCGGTGCAGGATTCATTTAACGAGGTCAATCAGGCTCAGCAGGAGAAGGAGAAACTGATCAACGAGGCGCGGCGTGACTATAACAAGGTGATTCCCCTGGCCCAGGGCGAGAAGGATCAACGAATCCGCGAGGCCGACGGCTACCGTCTCAAGCGGATCAACGAGGCTGAAGGCGATGCTGCGCGCTTCAGCGCGCTGCTGGCCGAATACCGTAAGGCGCCGGAAGTGACCCGCAGACGCATCTATATCGAGACCTTGCAGGCGGTGCTGCCCGACATCCAGGCTAAGGTCATTGTCGACCAGCAGGCAGGCAGTATTTTGCCGCTGCTCAACCTGGGAACTGCCAAGCCGGGAGCAATCGGGGGAGGTCGGCCATGACGCGGATAACATCAACCACGATCCTGCTGCTGACGGCACTGGCCGGATACCTGCTGTACAGCTCGGTCTATACCGTCAGCGAAGTCGAGCAGGTGATCATTACCCAGTTCGGCAAGCCGGTGGGGGAGCCCGTCACCGAGGCCGGCCTGAAGCTAAAGCTGCCGTTTATTCAGGAGGTCAACGCCATCGACAAGCGGGTGCTGGAATGGGACGGCAATCCCTCGGACATGCCCACCAAAGACAAGCTCTATATCTCCGTGGATCTCTTTGCCCGTTGGCGCATCACCGATCCGCTGCAGTATTTCCTGCGCCTGCGCGACGAGCGCAGCGCCCAGTCTCGACTGGATGACATCCTCGGCAGCGAGACCCGCAACGCGGTGGCTAAACACGAGCTGATCGAGATCATCCGCACCACCAAGAATCGGGTGCCGCTGCGTGATGCGTTGCTGAGCGCAGGGGAGCGCGCGCAGGATACGAGTGCCTGGGTGGCGATACAGAAGGGTCGTAAACAGGTGGAAAGCGAAATATTCATGGCAGCTGCCGACAAGGTGCGGGTGTTCGGTATCGAGCTGCTTGATATTCGCTTCAAGCGGATCAATTACAACGAAAGTGTGCGTCCCAAGATTTACGATAGGATGATCAGCGAGCGGCGCCAGATCGCCGAGCGTTTTCTCTCCGAGGGCAACGGCGAGGCGGCGCGCATCCGCGGCGACCGGGTGCGGGATCTGAACAAGATCCAGTCCGAAGCCTACCGCCAGGTGGAGGAGATACGCGGCCTGGCTGACGCCAAGGCCACCGAAATCTACGCCCGCGCCTACAACCAGAGCCCCGAATCCGTGGCCTTCTACGAGTTCACCCGCAGCCTGCAGGCCTACCAGGCTGTGATCGGACAAAATACCACTCTGGTGCTGTCCACTGACAGCGAGCTGTTCAAGTACCTGAAGGGCATCGCGCCGGCGGAGAGCGCCCATCCATGAGCTACCCTAAACGCACAGGCACGGACAGGGACGCCGCAGTCTAGCCGGCAACCGAACCATCACGCCAGCATCCGGATCACTCCGCGGGGGTTACCATGAGCGCAACACCACATCTAACCAGTCCGTTCCAACGCACTCTGCAGGTGGGGAGCGAGAGCTACCACTACTATTCGTTACCAACCGCCTACGCCGCCTATGCCGAATGCGGCGACCTGTCGCGTTTGCCCTTTGCCTTGAAGATCGTACTGGAAAACCTGTTGCGCCATGGTGAGTCTGGGCCGGCCAGCCGGGCCTCGATCGAGGCGCTGGGGGGATGGTTGATACAAGGCGAATCGGACGCAGAGATCGGCTTTATGCCGGCGCGCATCTTGATGCAGGATTTTACCGGGGTGCCGGCGCTGGTGGACCTGGCGGCGATGCGTGACGCCATGGCCGAGGCCGGCGGCGATCCGGGGCGAATCAGCCCGCAGATTCCGGTGGACCTGGTGATCGACCACTCGGTCACCGTGGATCGCGCTGGTGACACGGGTGCCTTCGACGAGAACGTAAGCCATGAGATGGAGCGCAACCACGAACGCTACACCTTTCTGCGCTGGGGGCAGGCGGCATTTGATAACGTCCGTGTGGTGCCTCCCGGCACCGGCATCTGCCACCAGGTCAACCTGGAGTATCTCGGGCGGGTGGTGTGGACGCAGGCGTTGGAAAGTGGCACGCAACTGGCCTACCCCGACACCCTAGTGGGAATGGACAGCCACACCACCATGATCAACGGGCTCGGCATCCTAGGCTGGGGCGTGGGCGGCATCGAGGCCGAGGCGGCCATGCTCGGCCAACCGCTCAGCCTGCAACTGCCGCGGGTGGTCGGGGTCGAACTGAGCGGTCGGCTGCCGCCGGGCAGCACCGCCACCGACCTGGTGCTGCGGGTCACCGAGCTGCTGCGGCAGCAGGGCGTGGTCGGCTGCTTCGTCGAATTTTTCGGCAGCGGCCTAGCCAGTCTGAGCCTGCCTGATCGCGCCACCATCGCCAACATGGCGCCGGAATATGGCGCCACCTGCGGTCTCTTCCCCGTCGACGCCGAGACCCTGCACTACCTGACTCTGACCGGGCGTGACTCGCAGCAGGTCGCCCTGGTGGAAGCCTACGCCCGCGCCCAGGGGCTTTGGCACGATGATACGTCGCCGCCCGCCACCTACAGCGTGACGCTGCCGCTGGATCTCGCCGCTATCACCCCCTGCGTCGCCGGACCGCGCCGCCCCCAGGATCGGGTCGCGCTGCCGAATGTGGCCGAAGCCTTCCGGCAGTTTGTCTTGGCGCAAGGTAAGGCACAGGGTCAGGCTGTTGACGATTCGCGGCCTGATTCTCCGCGGTCCTATCCCGTGCTCGGTAAACCCTTTAGCTTACAGGAGGGGGCGGTGGTGATTGCCGCGATCACTAGCTGCACCAATACCTCCAACCCCTCGGTGATGGTGGCCGCCGGGTTGCTAGCGCGCAACGCCCGCCGGCGCGGCCTGCAGGTCGCGCCCTGGGTCAAGACCTCCCTCGCCCCGGGGTCCAAGGTGGTGACTGACTACCTGCAGGCGGCCGGCCTGCAGACGGAGCTGGACCAGCTCGGCTTCAATTTGGTGGGCTACGGCTGCACCACCTGTATCGGCAACTCAGGCCCCCTCGACCCCGCCATCGCCGGCACCATTAGCCAGCAACGGCTCAGTGTGTGTGCGGTGCTGTCCGGCAACCGTAACTTCGAAGGGCGGATCCACCCGCAGGTTACCGCCAGTTTTCTCTGCTCACCGCCGCTGGTGGTAGCTTACGCGCTGGCCGGACGGGTCGATCTGGACCTCTCCACCGATCCACTGGGCCAGGATTCCAACGGCCAGCCGGTGTACCTGCGCGAACTCTGGCCCGACGCCAAGGAGATCACCGCCACCGTCGCCGCCCATGTCCACCAGGCGCAGTTTCAGCAACGCTACGCCGATGTATTCACCGGCACCCGCCACTGGCAGCAACTGACGGTCAGCGACAGCCAGCGCTATCCTTGGGACAGCACCAGCACCTACGTGCGCCATCCCAGCTATTTTGACGGCCTGCAACCGACGCCGTCTGCCGTCGAGGATGTCGTCGAGGCGCGGATCCTGGCACTGCTCGGTGACAGCGTCACCACCGACCATATCTCCCCGGCCGGCAGTATCGCCGAGGACAGCCCAGCCGGCGCTTACCTGCAGAGTCGCGGGATCGAACCGGCGGCATTCAACTCCTACGGCAGTCGCCGAGGAAATCACGAAGTAATGATGCGCGGTACTTTCGCCAATCCGCGGCTGCAGAACCGGATGACGCCGCAGCACCGCGGTGGGGTAACGCGGCTGGTGCCCTCTCAGGAGGTGGTCAGCATCTTCGCCGCCGCCCGGCATTTTCAGCAGCTGGGCATCCCGCTGGTGGTATTCGCAGGGGCGGAATACGGCACCGGCTCCTCCCGTGACTGGGCCGCCAAGGGGCCCCACCTGCTCGGTGTGCGCGCGGTGATCGCCGAGAGCTTTGAGCGGATCCACCGCTCCAATCTGATCGGTATGGGTATTCTGCCCCTGCAGCTGCCAGTAGGTACCCAGCTCGCCTCGCTGCAGCTGAGCGGCGATGAACGCATCGGCATCGCCGGACTGGCGGGGCTGGCACCGGGAAGCGACGTCAGCGTACAGATTTTGTCGGAACGCACCTCCCCCCGGACGGCCACCGCCCGCTGCCGGATCGATACTCAGGAGGAACTGCGCTTCTTCCGCCACGGCGGCATTCTGCACTGCCGGTTACGTGAACTGATCGCAGCTTCTATCGCTAAACCGGTAATCGATGGGTGAGGATTTAAGAGCCCAATCGCCACTGCTCATGTCACCCCGACTGAGCATTGCGACAGGGTCAAGATTTGCTGGGCGGAAGACCATAATCATAACTAGCCAACCGGGTTGATGGCAGCTCAATGACCTGGCCGCTGGTCCTGACTCAAGCGTGTCACCAGACTCGATAGGGCAGATAACGCAAGACGTTTGGCCGCCGGAACGACTTTTATGATGACTGATCAGCAACAAGAACTAGAAACCACCGGGTTGCCGAAGGCGTTTATCGATCGGCTGACCAATCCCTTTGGGAGGTTTTTGCGCATCGAGTCCGCTAGTGGGGCGATCCTATTAGTGTTTACCGTAGCGGCACTGGTTCTTTCGAATTCGCCCTGGGCTGATCTGTTCGAACACGCCTGGGAGACGCATGTAGGGCTCCAGCTCGGAACGTTAGAATTTGGCCGTTCGCTGCGTGAGTGGCTCAACGATGGACTGATGACGCTGTTTTTCTTCCTCGTCGCCTTGGAACTCAAGCGGGAGTTGGTTCTCGGCGAGCTTAGCGAGCCGCGCAAAGCAGCATTGTCCATAGCTGCCGCCCTTGGCGGTATGATCGTTCCCGCCACTATCTATCTGGCCCTGCAATCAGGACAGGCCGGCCAGCCAGGGTGGGGTACCGTCATGGCCACAGATACCGCGTTTGTGATCGGTTGTCTGGCGCTGCTCGGTTCGCGCATCCCTCAAAGCTTGCGGGTGTTTATGCTGTCGTTGGCGATAGTTGACGATATTGGCGCCATACTGGTTGTCGCGGTGGGCTACAGCAGCCATATCTCCTGGTGGCCGCTGGTGCTGGCAGGGCTGGGTTTGGTGATGACGCGCACCCTATCCGCGCTCGGTTTGCGTGGTTTCCCGCTCTACCTATTGGTTGGTGTGTGCATCTGGCTTGCCGTGGATGCGTCCGGAATCCACTCCACCATCACCGGCGTCATACTCGGTTTGATGACGCCTGCGCGCCGCTGGGTGGATGATGAGCGGCTTTATTCGATATTGGGGCAGGTTATCTCGCATCCTGCCCGCGACGAAAGCAGTGGCGAAACGAAAGACCGGCACACCTTGCAGATGGCCGAAGTGGCTGCGCGTGAGTCGCTGTCTCCGGTGGAACGTTTGGTGATCACGCTGCACCCCTGGGTGGCTTTTGCCATCATGCCGCTGTTCGCGTTTGCCAACGCAGGCTTGCCGCTCAGTTTCACTGGCATCGACTACTCGGTTACCCTGGCGATCTTTTTTGGCTTCGTGCTGGGTAAGCCCATCGGCATTCTGTTTTTCACCTGGCTGGCAGTGCGCGCACACATCGCCGTATTCCCAACGGGACTCAATTGGCAGCTGCTGGTCGGTGGCAGCTTCCTCGCCGGAATCGGTTTTACCATGGCGTTGTTTATTGCGAATATCGCGTTCAGCGAGAACCTGATTGACGGCGCGAAGCTGGGAATCTTTGTCGCATCCGTTGTTTCCGCAGCGGTAGGTTTAGCAGTGTTGACGTGGTTGCCAGCTCGCGGGAAAACCTCATGACGGCGTAGCAGATGACAGCTGTTCTGACCTGCAGTGTGCGGTGACTACGCCATAGTTGGTTTTATCAGAGTGCTCACAGATAAGGATGGCATCCATAAGGGATGTCTAGCCTTACCGCTTGGCTAAGGGGCACATTGTCGATATTGCTGAAGCCACCTTGCAGCGGTATTGAGTGCTCTGCGAAGACCGCTTAGTCGCATCAGGAGTCACCAAGGCGGGATAGCTGTAGAGCCTGCTTTTGTAGTTTCCGCTTATATCCCTACCCGTAAAGTTCTAACAGTCCGAAATGGGGCCAGAAGCGGACCTTGGCGAAGAGGTGGGGCGATTAGTAGAACACGGCCAGAACAGGCCGCTTTGCCGTGCACAGAAAAGCCGCCGAACAGCTAACCATTCGGCGGCTTTTCTGTTAATACAGCAGCCGTGGTGTGGCTCTTAGCGGTCTTCCGGCTCGTAACCCAGGTTGGGCGCCAGCCAGCGTTCCATCTCTGCGAGTGGCATCTGCTTGCGCTGGGCGTAGTCTTCCACCTGATCTTCACCCAGCTTGGCGATGCCGAAGTAGCTGGATTCGGGGTGGCTGAAGTACCAGCCGCTGACGGAGGCCGCCGGGGTCATGGCGAAACTGTCGGTGAGTCCGATGCCGGTGTGGGCTTCGGCGTCCAGCAGCTGCCACATCAGCGCTTTCTCGGTGTGGTCGGGGCAGGCCGGGTAGCCGGGGGCGGGGCGGATGCCGCGGTAGGATTCCTTGATCAACTCCTCATTGCTGAGTGATTCATCGGCCGCATAGCCCCATAGCTCTTTGCGCACCCGTTCGTGCATCCGCTCGGCAAAGGCTTCCGCCAGCCGGTCGGCGAGCGCCTTGGCCATGATGCTGTTGTAGTCGTCGTGCTGGGCTTCAAACTCTGCCACCAGCTCATCCAGGCCGATGCCGGCAGTGACCGCGAAGCCACCCACGTAATCGGCCACGCCGCTGCTTTTGGGAGCCACGTAGTCGGCCAGGCAGTGGTTGTAGCGGCCTTCCGCTTTTTCGGTCTGCTGGCGCAACTGGTGGATACGGGTCAGCAGCTCGGTGCGCGACTCATCGGCATAGATTTCAATATCATCATCGTTGACCTGATTGGCCGGGAACAGTCCCACCACCGCGCGTGCCTTGAGGCGTTTGCCTTCGATCAGTTGGGTGAGCATCGCCTGGGCGTCGGTGTACAACTTGCGTGCTTCACTGCCCATCTCCGGGTGATCCAGAATCTGCGGGAAGCGCCCCTTCAGCTCCCAGGTGTGGAAGAAGAAGGTCCAGTCGATGTATGCGGTCAGCTCGTTAAGGTCGTAGTCGTCAAATACGGTGATGCCAGGCTGGGCCGGTACCGGCGGCTGATAACTGCTCCAGTCGGTCGGTTGCTTGTTGGCGCGCGCCTTGGCTAGGCTGACCCGGCGGGCGTCGCGGTGCTTGCTGTAGTGGCGTTCGCGCACCTCGTCATACTCGGCCTTGAGTTCGGCCATAAAGGGCTCACGCTGGGTTTTACTCAGCAGGGCGCTGGCCACACCGACGCTGCGCGAGGCGTTGTGGACGTACACGGCCGGTGAGGAGTAGTTGGGCTCGATCTTGACCGCAGTATGCGCTTTGGAGGTGGTGGCGCCGCCGATCATCAGCGGAATGTTCATGCCAAGGCGCTCCATCTCCTTGGCGATATGGACCATCTCGTCCAGTGACGGGGTGATCAGGCCGGAGAGGCCGATCAGGTCGACCTTTTCATCGCGCGCAGTTTTGAGAATCTTGTCGGCGGGTACCATCACGCCGAGATCGATGATCTCGAAGTTGTTGCACTGCAGCACCACACCAACGATGTTTTTGCCGATGTCGTGGACGTCGCCCTTGACGGTGGCCATCAGTACTTTGCCGTTGCTGCTGGAGGCGCCGTCCTTCTCCTCTTCAATGAAGGGCATCAGGTAGGCGACTGCCTTTTTCATTACCCGGGCGGACTTGACTACCTGAGGCAGGAACATCTTGCCGGCACCGAACAGGTCGCCGACCACCGACATGCCGGCCATCAGCGGGCCTTCGATCACCTGCAGCGGGCGTTCCGCCTGCTGACGCGCTTCTTCAGTATCTTGATCGATGAATTCGGTGATCCCCTTGACCAGCGCGTGGGACAGGCGTTTCTCGACGCTCCAGTCGCGCCAGGCCAGATCCTGCTTGGATTCTGCCGGACCGCCGCTGCCGGCGTAGTCGCCGGCCACCGCCAGCAGTGCTTCGGTGGCATCGGTGTCGCCCGCAACTGGGCGGTTGAGAATCACATCCTCAACCCGGTCGCGCAGGTCCTTGGGGATATCTTCATAGATCGCCAGTTGGCCGGCGTTGACGATGCCCATGTCCATGCCGGCCTTGATGGCGTGGTAGAGAAATACCGCATGGATCGCCTCCCGCACGGGGTTGTTGCCGCGGAAGGAGAATGACACGTTGGATACCCCGCCGGAGATCATGGCGTGGGGCAGGGTCTGCTTGATGGTACGGGTGGCTTCAATGAAATCCACCGCGTAATTGTTGTGCTCCTCAATGCCGGTGGCGACGGCAAAGATGTTGGGGTCGAAGATAATATCCTGCGGCGGAAAGTCGGCCTGATTGACCAGCACCTCGTAGGAACGGGTGCAGATCTCTATCTTGCGCGCCAGGGTGTCTGCCTGACCGGTTTCGTCAAACGCCATGACGACCACGGCGGCGCCGTAGCGCTTGATCAGCTTGGCCTGCTGGATGAACTTCTCTTCGCCTTCTTTAAGACTGATGGAGTTGACGATCCCTTTGCCCTGAATCCGCTTGAGGCCTTGCTCCAGAATCTCCCACTTGGAGGAGTCGACCATGATCGGTACCCGGGCGATATCGGGTTCACCGGCGATCAGGTTAAGGAAGCGGATCATCGCCGCTTCAGAATCGAGCATCCCCTCGTCCATGTTGATGTCGATTACCTGGGCGCCGTTTTCTACTTGTTCGCGGCAGATATCCAACGCGGTTTCGTAATCCTGCTCTTTGATCAGCCGTTTGAACTTGGCCGAACCGGTAACGTTGGCGCGCTCGCCAACGTTAACAAAGAGGGTGCCGGCGCCGATGTTGAATGGCTCCAATCCCGCCAGTCGGCACTGCACCGGCAGTTCCGGCAGGGCGCGCGGTTGATGGCGGCTGACCGCTTCGCCGATAACGCGAATATGTTCGGGCGTCGTGCCGCAGCAGCCACCGACGATATTGAGAAAGCCGCTACTGGCCCATTCGCCGATCTGTTCGGCCATCTGCGCCGGGGTTTCGTCGTATTCGCCAAAGGCGTTGGGCAGGCCGGCGTTGGGGTGGGCGGAGACGTGGGTGTCGGCGATGCGTGATAGCTCCTGCACGTACTGGCGCAGCTCTTCCGGGCCTAAAGCGCAGTTCAGGCCGATGGCGATGGGCTGGGCGTGGCGCACGGAGTTCCAGAACGCTTCGGTGGTCTGACCCGACAGGGTGCGGCCGGAGGCATCGGTGATGGTGCCGGAGATCATCACCGGCAGGCGGCGGCCGTGGTCGTCAAAATAGGTTTCCAACGCGAAGATGGCGGCTTTGGCGTTGAGGGTGTCGAAGATGGTCTCCACCAGCAGGATGTCGGCGCCACCCTTGACCAGCGGATCGATCGCCTCGAGGTAGGCCTCGACCAGTTCGTCAAAGGTGACGTTGCGTGCGGCCGGGTCGTTGACGTCGGGGGAGATGGATGCGGTGCGGTTGGTCGGGCCCAGGACGCCGGCGACAAAACGCGGTTTGTCCGGGGTGCTGTATTTGTCCGCCGCTGCACGGGCGATACGCGCAGCTTCCAGGTTGATCTCGGCGGTCAGCGATTCCATGCCGTAGTCCGCCATGGCGATGCGGGTGGCGTTAAAGGTGTTGGTTTCGATGATGTCGCAGCCGGCGGCGAGGTACTCCTCATGAACGGCGGCGATGACGTCCGGTCGGGTCAGTACCAGCAGGTCGTTGTTGCCTTTGAGGTCAGAGGGCCAGTCGCTAAAACGCTCACCCCGGTAGTCGGCCTCCTCGAGTTTGTGGCGCTGGATCATGGTCCCCATGGCCCCGTCGAGTAGCAGAATGCGTTGCTTGAGGGCGGCGGATAAGGGGGACTGTGTCTGTTGCGTCACGATGGTGGTCTCTACTTCGGTGGGCTGGATTGGCGCAAACCATTGATAGGGAGGGCATTGTAACGGTTTTTAGCGTTGATTCCTCTGAAATGCGCTCATCTTGAGTTGAGCCATACTGCTGCTGCAAGGATGGTAGGCTCGGCCTTTGGTCGTGGGAGAATTGCAATGTTGCACTTGCTCTGAAATACTTGCCCGACTTTTTCGATCGGTGTTGAATGGTGTAATCCCCCCGGTCTCGCAGGGTTCGGGGCTCGCAGTACCGGACGATCAGAGTCAGAACAGCGTACAGGTATTCTTGATATGGGTACGAATGCTAACGCCAGCATGAATAACCTGTTCCGCATTTTCACGGTGCCGGAAGCGCCCGATTCGACGCTGGGCAAACTGGACCAGGCGATCTCCCAGAATCTGGCTGGCTTTCTGCAGCAGCATATTGTCGCCGAAGAGACCGACCTGTCGGTGCTCGAGCGTGATTTTACCGATACCGATATTCCCGACCGCCCGGTGTTTGTATCCGAGCAGACCCAGTTCTTGCTCGATAAGGTCGTGGCGCAATCGGTACACACCGCATCCCCCAGTTTCATCGGTCATATGACCTCGGCATTGCCCTATTTCATGATCCCGTTGTCGAAGATCATGATCGCGTTGAACCAAAACCTGGTCAAAACCGAGACCTCCAAGGCGTTTACCCCGCTGGAGCGGCAAGTGCTGGGCATGCTGCACCGTTTGGTTTTTCAGCAGGATGAGGCGTTCTACGGCCGCTGGCTGCACGATTCTCATCAGCATCTGGGCGCGTTCTGTTCCGGTGGTACGGTGGCTAATATCACTGCGCTGTGGGCTGCCCGTAACAGCGCTTTTGGGCCGCAGGGCAATTTTCGCGGTATCAACAAGGAAGGCCTGTTCGCCGCCATGCGTCACTATGATTGCGAGGGCGCTGCGATACTGGTTTCCGAGCGGGGGCACTACTCGCTGTCCAAGGCCGCCGATGTGCTGGGGATTGGCCGTGAACAGATCGTCGCGGTGCCGACGGACGGTTCCAACCGCATTTGTGTTGATGCGCTGCAGGTCCAGATCCGGCAGTTGAGGGAGCGTAATATCCGACCCTTTGCGGTGGTCGGGATCGCCGGCACTACCGAGACCGGCAATATCGATCCGCTGGACGCTGTGGCTGATGTTGCTGCGGCCGAGGGGCTGCATTTTCACGTTGATGCGGCCTGGGGTGGTCCAACCCTGTTTTCCGATCGTTACCGTGGCAAGCTCAAAGGGATCGAACGTGCCGATTCGGTCACCATTGATGCCCATAAACAGCTTTATGTGCCCATGGGTGTGGGGCTGGTGGTATTCAAGGATCCTGCCAAGCTCGGCAGTATCGAGCACCATGCGCAGTACATCATTCGTCAGGGTTCGAAGGATCTCGGCAGTACGACGCTGGAGGGCTCCCGCCCGGGGATGGCGATGCTGGTGCATTCGGCGTTGCGCATCATCGGACGCCGGGGTTATCAGTTGCTGATCGACCTGGGAATCGAGAAAGCGGCCCGCTTTGCCGAGCTGATCGACGAACGTCAGGACTTTGAGCTGATCACTGATCCCGAGCTTAATATTCTGACCTATCGCTGGCTGCCGGCCGGCTTTGCCGGTGCACTTGCCGACGCGTCACCCTCTGTGGCGCGCAAGGCTAACGATATTCTCAACAGTATTACCCGCCATATTCAGAAGACCCAGCGTGAGCACGGCAAGGCGTTCGTGTCGCGTACCCGGCTGACTCCTGAGCGCTACGGCCAGCAGCCGATCGTGGTGTTTCGGGTGGTACTGGCGAATCCGCTGACAGACGAGCAGACCCTGGTTGATGTGCTTGACGAACAAGCCGAAATAGCCAGCAGCGATGCATTGGCCGGTCGTCTGGAGGAGCTGCGTCAACTATTGGGTCGCCCTGCGGCCTAGTGTCTTAATCGCCGTTGCGGCTGCGCTCTTCCAGTTGTTTGTCGATATCGCCGTATTTGCGCTGGTAGGCGCGGCGGTCTCCGCGCCACAGGCGTCTGGCTTTGATGTCGTTGCGGGCCGAAGGCGGCATCTGCAGGCGCCTGCTGCGCAGGTATTGCCAGCCCAGCGTTATAAAGGAGGCAGCCGCAAACAGCAGCATCAGCCACTGTTGCGGTGATTCCGGTATCAGATTCATAGCCCTTTGACGGCGTAGATGCCGTTGGCGTTGCGGTAAAAGCCTTGGTAATCCATGCCGAAACCGTACAGAAAGCGGTCCTCCACGTCTACGCCGACGAAGTCGGGGCTGAAGTCCACCTTGCGGTCGTGCAGTTTGTTGACCACTACTGCGGTGAGTACTTCACGTGCGCCATTTTGTTTCAGGTACTCGCAGATGGCGGCCAGGGTGTGTCCCTGATCGAAGATGTCGTCGATGATCAGTACCGTGCGCCCCTCTACCGGCGTAGTGGGGTAGATGCGCCACTCCAATTCGCTGCCCACCGTAGCGTTGCCGTAACGGGTGGCGTGCAGGTAGTCCATCTGCAGCGGGAATTCGAGCCGGATCAGCAGCTCTGCTGCCGGAATCAGACCGCCGTTCATCACCGTCAGCACCAGTGGTGCGCTATCTTCAAGGCGCTTGGTGATCTGCGTCGCCATTTGATCCAGGGCTGCGGCCAACTGGTCGCCGCTGACCAGGCAATCGGCTTCACGGTGGATTTTCAGGGCGTCGGCAGCGGTGATTTCCATCGGTTTCTGACTCCGGTTAGCGGTTAAAGCGGCGCATTATACAGGTCGTCAAAAATACAATACAATCGGATAATTTTTTTGGCCTGACGGGCCGGTTTGTCGAAGTGTAGGGGGCAGTATGGCGGTTTTCGAGATTAAACATCCTTTGGTGCGGCACAAGTTGGGATTGATGCGCAAGAGTGGGATCAGTACCAAACATTTTCGTGAGTTGGCCGGGGAGGTGGGTAACCTGCTGACCTACGAGGCCACGCGTGCGCTGGAAACCGAACCGCAGGAGATCGAGAGCTGGACCGGTGAACCGCTGGAAGTGGATGTGATCAAGGGTAAAAAGATCACCGTGGTGCCGATTCTACGTGCGGGGTTGGGGATGCTGGATGGCGTGATGCAGCTGATTCCCAGTGCCAAAGTCAGCGTGGTGGGGCTGTACCGCAACGAAGAAACACTGGAACCGGTGCCCTATTTCGAGAAGCTGGTGGGTGATATCGACAACCGTACCGCGCTGATCATTGACCCGATGCTGGCGACGGGGGGCACCCTGATCGCAACCATCGATATGCTCAAACAAGCCGGCTGTACCCGCATTATGGGGCTGTTTCTGGTCTGTTCACCGGAGGGGATTGCCAAAGTCACCGCGGCCCATCCGGATGTTGACATCTACACCGCATCGATCGACCAGGGTCTCAATGAGCAGGGCTACATTCTGCCGGGTCTGGGTGATGCCGGCGACAAGATCTTCGGTACCAAATAACGCTACCGTCTAACTGCATTTTCGAGAGGAATAGAACATGACTCAGCCTGTTGCAGGCGACGCCCTGGCGGCGAACGGGGGATCGCGGCTGCATCCCAGTATTCTTGGGGCGCAGATGTTGTTTGTGGCCTTTGGTGCCCTGGTGCTGGTGCCTATCCTGACTGGATTGGACCCTAATGTGGCACTGTTTACCGCCGGCGCCGGAACGCTGTTGTTCCAGCTCGTGACCGGTGGCTCGGTACCGATCTTTCTGGCGTCGTCCTTTGCCTTTATTCCGGCGATCATGCATGGCGTCAGTACCTGGGGTATTGCTGGCACCATGTCGGGATTGATCGCAGCCGGCCTGTTCTATGTGCTGCTCAGTGCGCTGGTGGCCTGGCGCGGTACCGGTTTCATTCACCGGCTACTGCCGCCGGTGGTCGTGGGCCCGGTAATTATGGTGATCGGTCTGAGTCTGGCACCGGTGGCGGTCAATCTGGCGTTGGGCAAGTCCGGTGACGGAGCCGTGGTGCTGGTTGAAGCTGACACCGCGCTGCTGATCTCCATGGTGTCGCTGCTGGCAACAGTGCTGGTTGCCGCCATGGCGCGCGGTATGTTGCGTCTGGTGCCGATTCTGGTGGGTTTGATTGTTGGCTACACCGTGGCGGCATTGATGGGCGTGGTCAGTTTTGAGGCGGTATCAGCGGCGCCCTGGTTTGGTGTGCCTGCGTTTGTCGCCCCGCAGTTCAGCCTTGAGGCGATCCTGTTCATACTGCCAATCGCCATTGCGCCGGCGGTGGAGCATATTGGCGATATGGTGGCGATCAGTAACGTTGCCGGTAAGGATTTCCTTAAAAAGCCCGGGCTCAAGCGTACGCTGCTTGGTGACGGTCTGGCGACCAGTCTGGCAGGCTTCTTTGGCGGCCCGCCGAATACCACCTATTCCGAGGTGACCGGTGCGGTGGCGCTTACCCGTGCGTATAACCCGCGGATTATGACCTGGACGGCGATCTTCGCTATTTTGCTGTCGTTTTCCGGTAAGACTGGCGCCTTGTTGGCCACCATACCAACGCCGGTTATGGGCGGAATCATGACGCTTCTGTTCGGTGCAATCGCTGCCGTGGGGCTTAATACGGTGGTTCGAAGTGGGGAGGATCTGTCCGAGGCGCGCAATATGGTGATCGTCTCGTTAACGCTGGTGTTCGGCATCGGAGGTATGCAGTTCGGCTTTGGCGAGTTCACCCTGCAGGGCATCGCGTTGTCTGCGATTCTTGCCATTGTGCTGAACCAGCTGTTACCGCGCCATCGGCAAGGCTGAACAGTACTTTCGAATGAGAAGGGGCGCATCGCGCCCTTTTTTTTGTTTTCTGGGCGAGCGGGGAGCCGTTTTGCCACGTGTCTGGGTGATCCTTAGTGGCGAGCTGGGTAGTTGTAGTGTTACTACACAGGAGGCGGCACGGGATGCGGCTATGTCGATCGGGCTTCGCTGCGGCGCACAAACTGATGTTTGAGTGTTGTTTTGTATCTCTTTGTTTTAAATGCACTTAATTTTAATCTGATCTCTTTGTGGCGAGTTTGCGCCGTTTTGGTGCGCTTTCTTGTAGTGGGGTTAAACTCATTAGCTTTTAGTAGCAGGGTGAGGCTTTTTGCGCGTTTTTACTTGGGTCTTACGACCAAGGTGCCATACAATTCGCCGCGGCGTTTCTAAACCTTAGGCTCGGACCTGCCGGCTTCGCGATCACAAGTTGCGTGATGCAGGTGAATGGCTGCCAGCCGGAAACTACAGGGGATATCATGACTACCAATAAGCACACCATCTATTACACCCTCACCGATGAAGCACCTTCATTGGCGACCTGTTCGCTGCTGCCGATCGTGCGCACCTTCACCAGCGCTGCCGGCATCAACGTTAAGATCAGCGATATCTCCCTGGCTGGTCGTATCCTGGCCGCGTTCCCCGACTATCTGACCGACGAGCAGAAGGTTGAGGATGGTCTGGCGTTTTTGGGTGAGCTGACACAGGATCCGGATGCCAACATCATCAAGCTGCCGAACATCTCCGCATCGGTTCCCCAGCTAAAGGCCTGTATCGCCGAGTTGCAGACTCAGGGCTACAAACTGCCCGATTTTCCTCAGGACGCCAAAACGCCGGAAGAAGAAGAGCTCAAAACCCGCTACTCCAAGATTCTCGGCAGCGCGGTAAACCCCGTGCTGCGTGAGGGTAACTCTGACCGTCGTGCCCCCAAGGCGGTTAAGAACTACGCCCGTAAGTTCCCGCACTCCATGGGCAAGTGGAGCATGGCTTCACGTACTCATGCCGATTACATGCGCGACGGCGATTTCTACTCTGCGGAACAGTCCTACACCATGCCCCAGGCTGGCGATGTGCGGATCGAGTTTGTCGACAAGGCTGGCAACGTCACCGTCAAGAAGAAGCTGGGTCTGGAAACCGGCGAGATCATCGACAGCATGCGGATGAGCGTTAAGGCGCTGCGCGCGTTCTTCGAGCAGACCATGGAAGACGCCAAAGAGTCCGGTGTGCTGTGGTCGCTGCACGTCAAGGCCACCATGATGAAGGTGTCTCACCCGATTGTGTTCGGCCACGCGGTTACCGTGTTCTACAAAGATGTGTTCGAGAAGTACGCCGAACTGTTCGAAGAGCTCGGTGTGAATCCCAACAACGGTCTGAGCGATGTCTACGCCAAGATCGAGGGGCTGCCGCGTTCCAAGCGTGACGAAATCCACCGTGACATCCTGGCGGTGTACGAGACCCGTCCGGCGATGGCGATGGTGGATTCCTACAAAGGGATCACCAACCTGCACGTGCCCAGCGACGTGATCGTCGATGCCTCCATGCCGGCGATGATTCGCAATGGTGGCAAAATGTGGGGTGGTGACGGCAAGCCCGCTGACTGTAAGGCGGTGATGCCTGAGTCAACCTACTCCAAGATCTATCAGGAGATGATCAACTTCTGTAAGACCAATGGTGCCTTTGATCCCACCACCATGGGTACCGTGCCCAATGTCGGTCTGATGGCCAAGAAAGCCGAAGAGTATGGTTCTCACGACAAGACCTACGAAGTGGACCAAGACGGTACCATGCGCGTGGTTGATGCCAAGGGTAACGTGCTGATGAGTCACGAGGTCGAGAAGGGCGACATCTGGCGCGCCTGTCAGACCAAGGACATCGCGGTACGCGACTGGGTCAAGCTGGCGGTAACTCGTGCCCGTCAGTCCGACACGCCGGCGATCTTCTGGCTGGACCGCAACCGTGCCCACGATATTGAGCTGATCAAGAAGGTCAACTGCTACCTGCAGGAGCATGATCTCTCCGGTCTGGATATTCGCATCAACACCTACGAAGAAGCGATTCGCCGCTCCATGGAGCGTATGATCCGCGGCCGCGACACCATCTCCGTGACCGGTAACGTGTTGCGTGATTACCTGACTGACCTGTTCCCGATCATGGAGCTGGGCACTTCCGCCAAGATGCTTTCCATTGTGCCGATGCTGAAAGGTGGCGGTATGTACGAGACTGGTGCGGGTGGTTCTGCGCCCAAGCACGTGCAGCAGGTGATCGAGGAGAACCACCTGCGTTGGGATTCTCTGGGTGAATTCCTGGCGCTGGCGGTTTCTCTTGAAGAGATGGGGATCAAGCAGAACAACCCGAAGGCGAAAGTGCTGGCCAAGTGCCTGGATGCCGCTACCGGCAAGCTGCTGGAGAACAACAAGTCACCGTCTCGCAAGGTGGGTGAGTTGGACAACCGTGGTAGCCACTTCTATCTGGGTATGTACTGGGCACAGGAAGTAGCCGCTCAAACTGAGGATCCCGAGCTCGCCGCGCAGTTTGCGTCGCTGGCTAAGACGCTGACTGATTCTGAGCAGCAGATCATCAGTGAGTTCGAGCAGGACCAGGGTCACCCGGTGCAGGCGATGGAGTGGGGTTACTACCACGCCGATCGCGAAGTGGTGAAGGGGATCATGCGTCCGAGTGCGACTTTGAACAAAGCACTGGCTGACTTTAACGCTTAAGCAGCCAGTCTTCGCGGCCTTTCGGCTGCGCTAAAACCCCGTTGCGGTAACCCGCAGCGGGGTTTTTTTGTGGCCTGGCCATGGGTGTGGGGCGAAGCGCTCTATACTAAAACCCCAGTATTAGTCTTCCCCGCAACTGGACTCAAGGAGGGCGTCATGGGTTATCAGCATATAAAGATCCCGTCCCAAGGCAGCAGAATTACCGTGAACGGCGATAAGTCGCTGCAGGTTCCCGATACCCCGATCATTCCTTATATCGAAGGTGACGGTATCGGTGTCGATGTAACACCGGTGATGATTCGTGTGGTCGATGCTGCGGTTGAGCGCGCTTATGAGGGGCGTCGGCGTATCGCTTGGATGGAGGTGTTCGCCGGCGAGAAGGCGACACAGGTGTACGCGCCTGATACCTGGATGCCGGATGAGACGCTGGCAGCCTTTCGCGACTTTGCGGTGGGTATCAAAGGACCGCTGACTACGCCTGTAGGAGGCGGTATCCGCTCGCTCAATGTTGCCTTGCGCCAGGAGTTGGATCTGTATGTCTGTCAGCGCCCGGTGCAGTGGTTCACCGGGGTGCCGAGCCCGGTGCGGCGTCCTCAGGATGTCGATATGTGCATTTTTCGGGAGAACTCGGAGGATATCTACGCCGGCGTCGAATGGAAAGCCGGATCGGCAGAGGCGGATAGGGTGATTCGGTTTCTCAAGGAGGAGATGGGGGTTACCAAGATACGTTTTGATCAGCAGTGCGGGATCGGCATCAAACCGGTGTCTGAAGCTGGAACCAAACGTCTGGTGCGCAAGGCTATTCGCTACGCCATCGATAACGATAAGCCGTCGGTTACCCTGGTTCACAAGGGCAATATCATGAAGTTTACCGAGGGGGCGTTTAAGGACTGGGGGTATGAGTTGGCGCGTGATGAGTTCGGTGCAGCGCCTCTGGATGGTGGCCCTTGGTGCGCGTTTGCCAACCCTGATACCGGCCGTCAGATCGTGATTAAAGATGTGATCGCGGATGCCATGCTGCAGCAGATTTTATTGCGGCCAGCGGAGTATTCGGTAATCGCAACGCTCAATCTCAATGGCGATTACATTTCCGATGCGCTGGCAGCGGAGGTTGGCGGAATCGGTATTGCGCCAGGCGCGAATTTGAGCGATGAGGTGGCGATTTTCGAAGCGACCCACGGTACTGCACCCAAATATGCGGGGTTGGACCAGGTGAATCCGGGCTCGGTGATACTTTCTGCCGAGATGATGTTGCGGCATATGGGCTGGAAAGAAGCGGCGGATCTGATACTGCGGGGTATGTCAGGAGCAATAGCCGCCAAAACCGTCACTTATGACTTCGAGCGGTTGATGGAGGGGGCTACGTTGGTTTCCAGCTCAGGCTTCGGCGAGGCCGTGGTAGCGCATATGTGACGGGTCGGGATCAACATACGAGCGGTTGGAAGCCGCACTCCTGAGTGCGGCTTCCAGGGCTGCGCGGGGTTAGGCTTCTTCGCTGTAAGCCGGTTCAGCGAGTTCTTGCTGATCAGCCATGGGCCGGATGTTGATGGCGTGGGTTCCCTTGGGACCCGGGGTGGTTTCAAACTCCACCGGTTGGCCAGCCTTCAGTGTTTTGTAACCGTCCATCTGGATCGCAGAGTAGTGTGCGAACAGATCTTCGTTACAGGTGTCTGAGAGGATGAAACCATAGCCTTTGGCGTTGTTAAACCACTTAACTTTCCCTGAATACATGCTAACTCTCCCTTGTTGCTGCAGCAGCCGTTCCATGGAGGACTACTCAATTCTGGTGCGGGTTCAGCCATTTGCAACGCGTGTGGTGCAAATGACCAAACTTAAACAAGGTTATAAATCAAACGCTGGGGTTGTGTAAGCAGAGTTTTTCCTAATTTAACGGAGATGCAACTATTCGCCGCTATGGAGAGTCGCCAGTGGTGTTGGTGCTATCGTTTCGACGGAGCGTTATCATAGGGCAACGAGTGAGCTGACAGGTTGCTACAATGGTTAAAACAGAGGTCACCCGTCTGGGGCCGGAAGATGATTCGCAGCGCGATGGAGGGCTGCTGACGCAGGAGGCAAAGCCTAAGCTTAAGCCCCCGTCGATGTATAAAGTGTTGCTGCTTAACGATGACTACACGCCGATGGATTTTGTGGTCGAGGTGTTGAGGGTGTTTTTCGGTATGGATCAGGAGAAAGCCACGCGAATCATGCTGGCGGTGCACACCCAGGGAAAAGCGGTCTGTGGTGTCTATCCTAAAGACATAGCCGAAACAAAAGCGGTATTGGTCAATCAATATTCAAGAGAGAACCAGCACCCGTTGCTGTGCGAAGTTGATAAAGCGTGAACCATCGAGAGGCTGTTACCTGTGCTGAATAAAGAACTTGAACTGACCTTGAGCCTCGCCTTTCAGGAGGCTCGTGACAAGCGTCATGAGTTCATGACGGTTGAGCATTTGTTGCTGGCCCTGTTGGGTAACCACTCGGCCGTCGAGGTGTTGCGTGCTTGTGGTGTCGATATCGACCGCCTCCGTGACAACCTCAATGCCTTTGTAGATTCCACCACGCCGTTGATACCTGCCGACGATGATGAGCGCGAAACCCAGCCTACGCTCGGGTTTCAGCGGGTTTTACAGCGTGCCGTGTTCCACGTGCAGTCATCGGGCAAGAATGAGGTAACCGGTGCCAATGTGCTGGTGGCGATTTTCAGCGAGCAGGAAAGTCAGGCGGTTTATGCCCTTAATCAGCAGGGGATAGAGCGTATAGATGTGATCAACTATATCTCCCACGGCATCTCCAAGGTGCTGGATGACGGGCATCAGGATCATGACGCCAACCCCCAGCTCGAAGAGGAATCCGAAGACACGCGTGATGCCAGCCCTCTGAGTCAGTACGCCGTCAACCTTAATCAACTGGCCGCGAGCGGCCGGATTGATCCACTGGTAGGGCGTGCGCAAGAGGTGGAGCGCGTTATCCAGATTCTGTCGCGGCGGCGGAAGAATAATCCGCTGCTGGTGGGCGAGGCCGGCGTTGGTAAAACAGCTATTGCTGAGGGTCTGGCCAAACTGATAGTTGAGGATCAGGTGCCAGAGGTGATTGCCAACAGT
Source organism: Motiliproteus sediminis (assembly GCF_017912535.1). Lineage (GTDB taxonomy): Bacteria > Pseudomonadota > Gammaproteobacteria > Pseudomonadales > Balneatricaceae > Motiliproteus > Motiliproteus sediminis. The sequence continues at coordinate 759,881 of NZ_JAERQK010000001.1, read as the reverse complement.
GTGGTCTATTCGTTGGACATGGGGGCATTGCTGGCGGGCACAAAATACCGCGGGGATTTCGAAAAACGCCTCAAAGGGCTGCTGGCAGAAGTCAGCAACAAGGAAGGTAGCGTTCTGTTTATCGATGAGATTCATACCATTATCGGTGCCGGTGCCGCCTCCGGGGGAGCGATGGATGCATCCAATCTGTTGAAGCCTCTGTTGAGTTCGGGCCAGTTGCGCTGCATCGGCTCTACCACTTTTCAGGAGTTTCGCGGCATTTTCGAGAAAGATCGTGCGTTGGCGCGGCGTTTTCAGAAAGTGGATGTGCTGGAGCCTTCTGTCGCTGAAACCTACGAGATTCTGAAGGGATTGAAGTCCCGTTTCGAAGAGCACCATAAGCTGGAGTATGCCGATGACGCCCTGCGTGCGGCATCCGAACTCGCAGATCGTTATATCAATGACAAGCATATGCCTGACAAGGCGATTGATGTGGTGGATGAAGCGGGGGCTTACCAGCAGTTACTGCCCGCTGAGGAGCGCAAGGCGCTGATCGAAGTGGTTGATGTTGAAGCGATCGTGGCTAAGATTGCCCGGATTCCGCCGAAGAGTGTATCCGCCTCGGACAAGAAGGCGCTGGAGAAGCTGGAAGATAATCTGAAAATGGTGGTGTTTGGTCAGGATGAAGCGATCAAAACCCTGTCGGCGGCGATCAAGTTGTCGCGCGCCGGTCTGAACGAGCCGCAGAAGCCGGTGGGCTCGTTCCTGTTTGCCGGGCCAACGGGGGTTGGTAAGACCGAGGTCACCAGCCAACTGGCACGGATTATGGGTATCGAGCTGGTGCGCTTCGACATGTCGGAATATATGGAGCGCCATACGGTTTCACGCCTGATCGGTGCGCCGCCCGGGTACGTGGGATACGACCAGGGCGGATTATTGACTGAGGCCGTCACCAAGACGCCCCATTGCGTTTTGCTGCTCGATGAGATCGAAAAGGCCCACCCCGAGGTGTTCAATCTGCTGTTGCAGGTGATGGACAACGGTACGCTGACCGATAACAACGGCCGCAAGGCTGACTTCCGTAATGTCATTCTGGTGATGACGACCAATGCCGGGGCGGAGCAGATCAGTCGCCGGTCCATGGGCTTTACCCATCAGGATCACAGCAGTGACGGTATGGAAGCGATTCGCAAGTTGTTTACGCCGGAGTTTCGCAACCGGCTGGATGCGATCATACAGTTCAAGTCGCTGGATACAGAAATCATCAAAGGGGTCGTCGATAAATTTGTTACCCAGTTGCAGGCGCAGTTGGATGACAAGCGCGTGCAGCTGGATCTGGCCGACGATGCTCGTTTGTGGCTGGCTGAGCACGGATATGATCAGGAGATGGGGGCTCGCCCAATGGCGCGTCTGATCCAGGAGCGGATTAAAAAGCCGCTGGCAGAGCAGATTCTCTTTGGTGAGCTGTCTAAAAAGGGCGGTACGGTAAGAATTACCGTCCAGGAAGGGCAGTTAAGTCTGGAGTACGAGGCAGCCTAGGCTGCCTCGATCAATCCTTAGCGGGCGCGGTAAACGATGCGGCCCTTGGACAGGTCATAGGGAGTCAGCTCGACCTTGACCTTGTCACCGGTCAGAATCCGGATGTAGTGCTTGCGCATCTTGCCCGAGATGTGGGCGGTGACAACATGACCATTCTCGAGCTCGACACGGAACGTGGTGTTCGGCAGCGTGTCGACAATGGTGCCTTCCATTTCGATACAATCTTCTTTTGCCATTACTGGGCTAACCTCTGGGGGATTTCCTGAGTGTGGATCACTAAGGCGCGGTATTTTGCCGTATTTGTCGTCTTAGATCAAAGTATTTTAGCGATAAGGGCTGATGCCCGAACCGCGCGGATCCACTTCCAGCCAGCAACCTTCAACCAGTAACTCAACCGGCTGGTAGCGGATCTTGTACTCCATCTTGCGGCAATTCTGAATCCAGTACCCCAGATAGAGATAAGGTTGGCCCTGTTCAGCGGTATAGGCGATCTGTTTGAGAACGGCAAAGGTACCGAGGCTACGGCGTTGTTCGTTGGGATCAAAGAAGGTGTAAATGGCGGACAATCCCTGTTCAAGTTGATCGACTACGGCGACTGCCAGTAGTCGGCGTTGCTGGCGAAACAGCATAAACCGGGTCTGCTGGTCGCTTTCAACCAAAAATGAATGAAACTGTTCCGGGGATGGTGGGTACATGTCGCCGTCCCGGTGGCGTTCGCTGATGTAGCGTTGGTAAAGCTGGTACACCTCCTCGCTATCGGTTGGATTGACGACTTCGACGCTGAGGTCGTGATTGATTCGTTGGATCCGTTTTTGCGTTTTGCTGGGGCGAAATCGGTCAACTGCAAGGCGGGCGGATATGCAGGCTTTGCAGCCGTGGCAGTGGGGGCGATAGATGTGGGGGCCGCTGCGTCGAAAGCCGAGATCCGACAGGGTGCTGTAATCCTCCTGGTTCAGGTCCGCTTTGGGGTCGACAAAAAGGGTCTTGGCCTGCCGACCTGGGAGGTAGCTGCAGGGGTGTTCTGGCGTGGCATAAAACTGTAGTTGATGTAGATCTGTCACAGCGGCGTCGTATCAGTTTTGCTGGCGGTACCAGTAGTCTTGGATTGTCGGTGCGGCACCTCGGTTCAATGCATCCAAAAACACCGGGCGCGATATGCATACCGCGCCCAAGGATGCGAGGTGATCACTGTATACCTGACAGTCTAATAGATAATAGCCCTGCTGATGCAGCCGTTGGCACAGGTGGGTGATGGCGAGTTTGGAGCCATTGGGTTCGGCGCTGAACATCGACTCACCGAAAAATATGCGACCGATGGCAATGCCGTAAAGCCCGCCGATGAGCCGCCCCTGACGCCAGATCTCTACCGAGTGCGCATGACCAAGCTGGTGCAGCCGTTGATAGGCTGCCCGCATCTCCGCTGTGATCCAGGTGCCTGCACCGTCACCACGAGGTTCTGCGCAGGCCGACATGACAGCAGCAAATGCCGTGTCGTAGCGAACCTGATAGTCCTGTTTGCGCAGCCGGCGTTTCAGGCTGCGGGAGATGTGCTGCTGCGCAGGGTAAATGACACAACGCGGTTCAGGCGACCACCACAGGATGGGTTCGCCATCGCTGAACCAGGGAAATATCCCTTGTCGGTATGCCTGCAGCAGCCTGGCAGGGGAGAGGTCGCCGCCTGCTGCCAGCAGACCATCCGGTTCCCGTAACGCCTGCTCGGGTGGCGGGAACCAGATCTCGTCCTCGGGTAGCCAGGGAATTGCCACCATCGGCCGGTGTTACTTGTCGAGAGCGTCGAGAAAGCGTTCCGCGTCCAGTGCCGCCATACAGCCGAAGCCCGCCGAGGTTACCGCTTGGCGGTAGATGTGATCGGCAACATCGCCGGCGGCGAACACGCCGGGCACGCTGGTCTGGGTGGCGTTCCCTTCAAGGCCGCTCTGGATTTTGAGGTAGCCGTTGTGCATCTCCAGCTGGCCTTCGAAAATATCGGTGTTGGGCTTGTGTCCAATCGCGATGAAAACGCCTTGTAGCTCAAGCTCTTCGGTGGCTCCAGTGTTGACGTCGCGAATGCGGATGCCGGTGACGCCCATTTCGTCGCCCAATACTTCATCCAGGGTGTTGTTCCACGCCAGTCGGATATTGCCGTTGTTGGCCTTTTCCAATAGTTGGTCCTGCAGAATCTTCTCGGCGCGCAGGCTGTCGCGACGGTGAACCAGTACCACTTCGTCAGCGATGTTGCTCAGATACAGCGCTTCTTCAACGGCGGTATTGCCGCCGCCAATCACGGCGACTTTCTGCTTGCGGTAGAAAAAGCCATCGCATGTGGCGCAGGCGCTGACTCCCTTGCCCTTGAAAGCTTCTTCCGAGTCCAGGCCCAGGTATTGTGCTGAGGCGCCGGTGGCGACAATCAGTGCATCGCAGCTGTACTCACCGCTATCTCCGGTCAGGCGGAAAGGGCGCTGGGACAGGTCCACGGCGTTGATGTGATCGAACAGGATTTCGGTATCGAAACGTTCGGCGTGTTTCTGCATGCGGGCCATCAGCTCGGGCCCTTGTACGCCGTCGCAGTCGCCAGGCCAGTTATCGACATCGGTAGTTGTGGTCAGTTGGCCCCCGGCCTGAATGCCGGTAATCAGAGTGGGTTGGAGGTTGGCACGGGCCGCATATACGGCAGCAGTGTAGCCGGCGGGGCCGGAGCCCAGAATGATCAGGCGGGAGTGCTTGGCGTCGCTCATCGAAAGTTCTCGTCAGTTGTGTTCGTGTTGCTCATATGGGGGTACGGTATCCTAACTTCAACTCGGTTGCGAGACTAGCCATGGCCGCCGCATGGCCACTGCGATCTGATCGGTCTGAACCGAACGCCTTTGAAGGACTCCCATAGACGGTAATAAGCAATTTGAAAGTATGGTATTTTGGCTGCTTTGGTGAAGGGTTTTTTGGTTTCATATGACGGAACGTCAAGCGTTTTTCGGTTTTCTGGCGCGGGTGACGAAAGAGGGTGGATTGATTGTGTTAATCACCGCCTGCGCTTTCATGTTGTTGTCGCTGTTCAGTTACGATCCCCGTGATCCGGGGTGGTCTCATCTGGGATACAGCGGCTCGGTTAGTAACGCCGCCGGGGTGACCGGAGCCTGGCTGGCCGATTTCAGTTTTTCCATGTTGGGTTACGTGGCCTATCTGGTCCCCGCCATGGTGATCTACCGTGCACTGTTGCTGCTTCGCCAGCCGGACCAGGGGCTTGTCTCAACCTTGCCTTACCTGTTTCTGCGTTTTGTGGGAGCCGGTTTGTGTCTGGCTGCCGCGGCAGCGCTGGCCAGTCTGCATCTGAGTAATCAGTGGTTGAATCTGCCCTTTGCCACCGGTGGTGTGCTGGGGCTCAATCTCGCCCAAAAAACACTCACGCTGTTCGGTCTGGTCGGCGCCACCCTGGTGTTGTTGCCGATGCTGCTGCTGGGGGTGACGCTGTTTACTAACCTCTCATGGTTTGCGCTTGCCGAAGGGGTGGGCGGGCTGATACTGCGCAGCCTTGGCAGAGCCTCGAATTGGATGGCACGGCGACGGCAGGCGCTGGCCGAGCGTGAGCCGAAATCCAAGCCCTCGCGGAGCGAAGCATCGCAGCCGCGTGAGGCCGCGGAACTGAAGCGCCTCGCTTTGCCCGGATTGAAAGTGTCGGAGGCCCGTGCAGAGCCGGGTCTCGAGCAGTTGGATGCCGTGGCAGAGTTCGATGATGAACCGCCCTTCGTACTCGATGGCGATGCGGCATCTGTGTCGCCAGAGCCCGCGCAATCCGCCCCGCCCGGCGAGTCGGTGTCGCCCGGTGAATTCGCCGGGGGCAAAGACGTCCATCGTCATCTTAAAATTGTGCCCCTGTCCGAAACCCATCAGACGCGCCTCGATAATGAGTTTGATGCGGATGAGGGCGATGCCAAAGCGGCACCTAAGCCCTATCGGAGTGATAAGCAGATGCCGAGGCTGGCACTGCTTGATCCTCCTGAAGCGATCAAATCGCAAGGGTACAGCTCCGAACAGCTGGAAGATATGTCGCGGTTGCTGGAAGAGAAGCTACGTGACTTTGGTGTTGTGGCGGAAGTGGTTGAGGTTAATCCCGGTCCGGTAATTACCCGCTTCGAGATCCAGCCGGCGCCCGGCACCAAGGTCAGCAAAATCTCTAATCTGGCCAAGGATTTGGCTCGATCAATGGCGGTACTCAGCGTTCGTGTGGTCGAAGTGATCGCCGGTAAGTCGGTAGTGGGAATCGAGATTCCCAACGAGAACCGTGAAACGGTGCGTTTGAGCGAAGTGCTGGGCTCCAGCGCCTATGACAAGGCCAACTCCAGGCTGAGTTTGGGGTTGGGTAATGATATTGCCGGTAATCCGGTGGTGGTGAATCTGGCCAAAATGCCCCACTTGCTGGTGGCGGGCACGACCGGTTCGGGTAAGTCGGTCGGCGTTAACGCCATGCTCCTCAGTCTGCTGTTCAAGGCGACGCCAGACGAGGTGCGTTTGATGATGGTCGATCCCAAGATGCTGGAGTTGTCGATCTATGACGGCATTCCCCATCTGCTGACACCGGTCATCACCGATATGAAGGAAGCCGCCACCGGGCTGCGTTGGTGCGTCGCGGAAATGGAGCGGCGCTATCGCCTGATGGCGAAACTTGGGGTGCGTAATCTGGCCGGATTCAATGACAAGGTCAAAGCCGCTGAGGCTGCCGGCGAGCCGATACTTGATCCACTGTGGAATCCTGCAGAGGAAGGCTTTGAAGAGGGGACTGCGGCACCGCCATTGCAGACCTTGCCCTACATCGTGGTGGTGATCGACGAGTTTGCTGACATGATGATGATCGTTGGCAAAAAGGTCGAAGAGCTGATCGCGCGTATCGCCCAAAAGGCACGTGCGGCGGGAATCCATCTGATACTCGCGACCCAGCGCCCGTCGGTCGATGTGATTACCGGTTTGATCAAGGCTAACGTGCCTACCCGGATTGCCTTCCAGGTGTCGTCCAAGATTGACTCGCGCACCATTCTGGATCAGTCGGGAGCGGAAAACCTGCTTGGCTATGGCGATATGCTCTATCTACCTGCAGGCTCCAGCATGCCGGTCCGTGTGCACGGGGCATTCGTCGCCGATGACGAGGTGCATCGGGTCGTTAGTGAATGGAAGAAATGGGGGCCGGCGGAGTTTGTCGAAGAGATCCTGATGGAAAATGTCGATGCTGACTATACCAGCAGTGGCAGCGCCATCAGTGGCGGCTTTGAGGAGGATCAGGATGCGCTCTACGATGAAGCGGTAGCTTTCGTAATCCAGAGCCGTCGGGCATCCATATCGGCGGTTCAGCGCAAATTGAAGATTGGCTATAACCGTGCCGCACGGATGATTGAAACCATGGAGGCTGCGGGGGTGGTTAGTGAAGCTGCCCACAACGGCTCCCGCGAAGTATTGGTTCCGCCCTCGGTGGAAGCGTGACGACAGGACGAGCAATGAAACAGGTAATAACCGCGCTGGGACTGATGGTGGCACTGGTAATGAGCGCTACAGTCAGTGCGACGCCGGCGGACAACCTCAAGCGCCTTCTCGGGGGTATTGAATCGCTGCAGGGGCATTTTGATCAGATGGTGCTGGACAATAGCGGTACTCGCTTGCAACAAAGCAGCGGTGATATGGCGCTGCAGCGCCCGGGTTTGTTTCGCTGGCGCACCGACGAGCCCTTTCCGCAGCTGCTGGTCGCTGATGGTCAGTATTTATGGCTTTATGACGAAGATCTGGAGCAGGTCACCCGGCAGGATCTGGATAAGCGCCTCGACAGCACGCCGGCTCTACTCTTGAGTGGTGATCTAAGCCAACTGGAGCATACCTTTGCGATAGTCGGACCGGAGCAGGGGGGCGATGGTGTCTACCGGCTTAAGCCGATCGATCCTAACGCCATGTTTAGCGTGATGCGTATCGCCTTTACGGCCGGCGTGCCCCAAGAGATTCAGCTTGAAGACAACCTTGGCCAGCGCACCAGCGTGGCGTTTACCCAGCTCGACGTGAATCCCGAGCTGGAGGCCGGGCGGTTCCGCTTCATACCGCCGCAAGGCGCTGACCTGATCATCGAATGATGGGGCAGGACCTGTTTGGCGAGGCGCCGCAACCCTACCAGCCACTAGCGGCGCGCATGCGCCCGCGGACGCTGGATGAGTACGCCGGTCAGGATCACATTCTTGGCCATGGCAAGGCGCTGCGTGGAGCCATTGAGCAAGGGATGCCCCATTCCATGGTGCTGTGGGGCCCGCCGGGGGTGGGTAAAACCACGCTGGCGCGATTGATAGCCGACCTTACCGATGCCCACTTTGAGAGCGTGTCCGCGGTATTGTCCGGGGTCAAGGATATTCGTGCGGCGGTTGATCGCGCGCGCATGCACCAGGGGGCGGGGCGAAAAACCGTACTGTTCGTGGACGAGGTTCACCGGTTTAACAAATCCCAGCAAGATGCCTTCCTGCCGTTTGTCGAAGATGGCACCCTCATCTTTATCGGCGCAACTACCGAAAACCCCTCGTTCGAACTCAATCGGGCCCTGCTGAGTCGGGCGCGGGTGTATCTGCTGCGTCCGCTGGAGGAGCCCGTGCTGTTGGATCTGGTTCGACGCGCGCTGAGCGATCGCTCGCGCGGGTTGGGAGAGCGGGCGTTACGGATCAGCGAAGAGAGCCTGCTGGCGCTGGCCCGTGCTGCTGATGGCGACGGGCGACGCGCGCTAAATCTGCTGGAAGTGGCGGCTGATCTTGCCCGGCGCGAGGCTGATAGCGAGGTGATCGACCAGGAGGTGCTGGCTGAAGTGCTGCAAGCGTCGGCACGGCAGTTCGATAAGCAGGGTGATATTTTTTACGACCAGATCTCGGCGTTCCACAAGTCGGTACGGGGGTCGTCGCCGGATGGTGCGTTGTACTGGTTTGCGCGCATGCTGGATGCAGGAGGCGATCCTCTCTATGTGGCCCGGCGGCTGTTGGCGATCGCTTCTGAAGATATCGGCAATGCAGACCCGCGGGCGATGCAGGTGGCACTTAATGCCTGGGACGCCTTCGAACGGCTGGGCCCCGCCGAAGGCGAGCGTGCCATCGCCCAGGCTGCCGTATACTGCGCTTGCGCGCCCAAGAGCAACGCCCTCTATCGCGCTTTCAACCAGGTTCGCCAGGACGTTGCCGCCGACCCCAGCTATGAGGTGCCGGCACATCTTCGCAACGCGCCGACGGCGCTGATGAAAGAACTGGGCTACGGCGCGGAGTATCGGTATGCCCATGACGAGCCGGATGCGTATGCGGCCGGCGAGGTTTATCTGCCCCCGGCGATTGCTGAGCGGCGCTATTACCAGCCGGTTGAGCGCGGGTTGGAAATTCGCATTGCCGACAAGCTGGCGCGGCTTAGAGCTGCTGATAGTGAAAGTGCATACAAGCGTTACGACAACGGGGACTGATATGTTACAGCTGCTGTTTATTGCCCTGGGTGGTGCGGTTGGGGCGCTGGGGCGCTTTTGGGTCGGCAGTGTGCTGATTCGTAATCCGGATCACGTGATCCCCCTCGGAACCCTTACGGTTAACGTGCTAGGGTCCGCGCTGATGGGGGTGTGCTATGTGCTCATTCTGGAAAAGGCGCAGCTGCCCCCGGAGATGAGGCCGCTGTTGATGGTCGGTTTTCTTGGTGCCTTTACAACCTTCTCGACCTTCTCGCTCGAAACCCTGACGATGATCCAGCAAGGGCATATGCTCGCAGCTGTTATTTATATATCATTGAGCGTCATTTGTTGCGTTGCGGCAGCTGCTGCGGGCTGTGCGCTGACTCGCGCTGTTTTCTGAACTGATACTTCGAAAAAGGTTAAGCCTCCACGATGTTAGATCCCAAACTTCTCCGTACCGATATTCAAGCCGTTGCCCAGCAGTTGCGCAAAAAAGGTTATGAGTTGGATATATCCCGTTTTAACGAACTGGAGGAGTCACGCCGCACGCTGCAGTCTCGCACCGAGGAATTACAGGGGCGGCGCAAAAAGCAAGCCGCCAAGATCGGAATGGCGGCCAAGGCGGGAGAGGATATTGCGCCGCTGAAAGCCGAAGGCGAACGCATCAAGGAGGAGCTGGATGCGCTGAGCGGCGAATACGCCCAAGTACAGTCAGCTTTGGACCAGTTGTTGCTGGAGGTGCCGAATCTGCCCGACCGCTCTGTCCCGGAGGGAACCAGCGAAGACGACAATGAAGAGATCCGCCGCTGGGGTGAACCTGCTGCCTTCGATTTTGAACCTAAAGACCACGTCGATCTGGGCGCCGCCCTGGGGGGCCTGGACTTCGAGACAGCCGCCAAGATCACCGGTTCGCGTTTTGCCGTCATGCGCGGGCCGATGGCCCGGCTGCACCGGGCCTTGATCCAGTTGATGCTGGATATGCAAACCCAAGAGCATGGTTACGAGGAGGTTTACGTACCTTATCTGGTCAACGCCGATAGCCTGAAGGGTACCGGCCAGTTACCCAAGTTCGAAGAAGACCTGTTCAAGGTGCCCGGGGAGAAAGATTTTTATCTGATTCCCACTGCGGAAGTGCCGGTAACCAATATCGGGCGTGACATGATCTTTGACAGTGCGGTTCTGCCGCTCAAGTTTACCGCCCATACGCCCTGCTTTCGCAGCGAGGCGGGGAGCTACGGGCGTGATACCCGCGGTATGATTCGCCAGCACCAGTTCGAAAAAGTAGAGATGGTTCAGCTGGTGGAGCCTGCCAACTCTTTTGAGGCGTTGGAGCAGTTGACGGGACATGCAGAAAATATTTTGCAGCGCCTGGGGCTGCCGTACCGGGTGGTGACCCTGTGTGGTGGTGATCTGGGCTTCTCTGCCGTCAAGACCTACGACCTTGAAGTGTGGTTGCCGGGGCAGGCGAAATATCGTGAAATCTCGTCGTGCAGTAACATGGGGGACTTTCAGGCAAGGCGGCTGCAGGCGCGCTGGCGTAACCCAGCAACCGGTAAGCCGGAACTGCTACATACCCTCAATGGTTCCGGGTTGGCCGTCGGCCGAACCCTGGTGGCTATTCTCGAAAATTACCAGCAGGCTGATGGCAGCGTACGTATTCCGGAGGCCCTGATTCCCTACATGGGCGGCGTTGAAACTCTTACACTCTGATTGAAATCAAAGGCTTGATATATCAGGTGGTAAAGTATCAGCTGCTGACGTAGTTTAAAGGCAACGACCATCTTCGGGTGTCTTCACCGCCGGGGGCATGTGGGCTAGACTGCTACTGTCCCCCTCACGACGCAAAGGGAATGCTGGATGAAAAAGATCGCCCCGTTAATTATGCTCATGCTGCTAAGTGGGGGCGTTCGGGCCGACTTTTATGAAGGGCTGGAGGCGTACCAGCGGGGCGACCATTTGACCGCACTCAAAGCATGGCGGTCACTGGCGATCCAGGGTAACGCCAGCGCCCAGTACGATCTGGCTCTGGTGTATCTCTCCGGGCAGGGGCTCGAGATCGATCCGGTCAAAGCGGCTTACTGGCTGCGTAAATCCGCGGCACAAAAACTACCCCGGGCCCAGGCGATGCTGGGCACTCTGCATGAGCAAGGACTGGGGGTGGCGCAAAACTACCTGACCGCGGCGTCTCTCTATCATCAGGCGGCGCAAGAGGGCGACCCGCTGGGCCAGTATCGCCTGGGCATTCTCTATAAAGATGGCAAAGGCGTGTCTAGGGACGCGTCACAGGCAGTGCTGTGGTTACGTCATGCTGCTGAGCGTGGCCTGGCACCAGCGCAGCATCAGCTTGGTGTGATGTATTACAACGGCATTGGGGTTCCGCGGCGCTTTCGTGAAGCGTTGAAGTGGCATACCAAAGCGGCCGAGCAGGGCAATCTCAACGCGATTATTACTCTGGGTTTGATGTACTTCAAAGGCGAAGGGGTCGACAAGAACTACGAAGAGGCCTACAGCTGGTGGAGCGCTGCGGTATCTGCGGGTGATGAACAGTCCGCTAAGGCGCGCGATGCGGTGGCGGCAATGCTGTCCGCTGCCCAGCTGGAGAACGCCAAGCGGATGGCTGACGCCAAGCTCACCCGTATCTTCCTGCAACCCGGCGACAGCTCCGACGGTAAGCCCAACAGCTAGGCTCCGCGATAGCTCGGGCTGTCCGTCAGGCATCATTTCCGGCAGTTTTGTGCGCCGGATCAACATTTCCCTCACCGCTGCTGTGCCTCAGTCTTGCGCCGTTGTTATGATCCCCCATTGAGTCTCATGACGGAGTTGAGTTAACGATGTGTCGGGTTGCCTTGCTGTTCTTGGTAGTTCTGTCCCCCTGGGCTAGCGCGGCCGCTGTGCTGTTCGATCAGGGCCACGGTCAGCGCTTTGTGATCGAGCGCGAACAAGCGCTTGATCTGTCCCAGTTCGCGGCCCTTTGGCGCAGCGAGGGCTTCGATGTGCGCAGCGCAAGCGGACGTTTGACCCCGACAGTACTTGGCAGCGTTGATGCGCTGGTTATCTCCGGTGCCTTCAGCGACTATTCGGCCAGTGAACTATCTACCTTGTACGACTTTGTCGAAGCCGGCGGCACGCTGGTGATTAGCTTGCATGTGGGGCCGCTTAACGGAGCGCTGCTTAGCCACTTCGGTATTGGGGTTTCCAATGGCGTGGTGCTTGAGCGGCGTCAGCGGCTGAACCAAAACGGCAGCGATTTCACCGTCGCTGCGGTTGCCCGGCACCCGCTCACTGAGCAGTTGGATCGCATCGCGGTGTATGGGGCATGGGCCTTGAATCCGGGGAGGGAGGCGACGGTGCTATTCGCCACCAGTGACCTTGCCTGGATGGACCTTAACCGTAATCGTCGCTTCGATCAGGGCGAGCCTGAGTATCCTTATGCGATGGCTGCGGTACGCCCGTTAGGCCATGGCGCGGTGCTGGTGCTGGGCGATGATGCGGTGTTTCAAAACCGTTACTTGCGTGATGAGAACCAGCAACTGGCTCGCAATCTGGTTGCCTGGGTAAAGCTGCGCCTGGCAGCGGCGCAATGATCATGATTGGCAAGGAGAATAACCCTGTATGTTCATGAAGAGCTCCAGTAGTCGGCGGTTGCTAGTGCTCTGGTTGGCGCTGGCGGGCATTGGCGCAGTGATCTTGGTTGCAAGTCTGCAGCAGTTGCACCGCAGTTTGCTGGAGGAGCGCACCCGGGTGCTGGAGGATCGGGTCCGCGCGGCTTATCAGCAGGTCGATAATTTCCATCTATTGGCACTCAATGGTGATATAACCCGACAGCAGGCCCAGATAGCGGCGTTGTCGACCTTACGGCAGCTTCGCTACGCCGATGATGAGTATTTCTGGGTGCTTGATGATCGGGGAACGGTGTTGATGCACGCGGTGTTGCCTGATCTTGAAGGTGCGGCTCTGGCCGGTATTTCGGCTAATCTTGACGCGGCGGTGCAACCGGTGATGAGCGGCATGGGGCGCGGTTTCTTCGAATACCAGTGGCCACGGGTGGGTGATACGCTGGAGGTTGATAAAATCGGATTCTTGATACATTTTGATCCTTGGGGATGGGGTATCGCCAGCAGTGTTTACACTGATGACATCAATCAGGCGTTTTGGGATGAAGCCAATAATTTGATCCTGATCGGAGCGATATTATTGGCGGTGCTGATTATTTTCTGGTTCGGGTTCGAAAAGTCGCTGTTTATGGATATGAATGACTATCGGCGTTCTCGCGATCTGGCGGATGGGCGCTAACCCATCATCCGTCGATCTTTGGTCTCGCGCAGCGGCCGTCAGCCGTCAGGCTCTTGAGGCCGGTGCGCTGCTGCCGGTAGCCACGCGGTTATCGCGATGGCGCGAAAAAGGAGTCAGCTTTCAGCTGCGCTCGTTGTCTGCGCAACCGGCCAAACCAGTATCTCAGGCTTCAGGCAACAACCCTTTTCTTCCTTATGATCGGCAGCTGCTGGTGGGTGAGGTTGGTACTGCCCATCTGCTGCTATTGAACAAATTCCCGGTCGTGCCTGACCATTTGCTGTTGCTCACGCGGCAGTTTCAATCCCAGACTGCCGCGCTAACGGAAGCTGATTTCGTTGCGGCCAGCGAACTGCTGGCGTCGGCGGACGGGCTGCTGTTTTTCAATGCTGGGATCGCCGCCGGCGCTAGTCAGCCCCACCGTCATATGCAGCTGATACCTTCGCCTGCGCCGGATGTTGATGACGGCTTTCCGCTGGCACCGGGGCTGTTGGCGGGCGACCTCCCCTGGTTGAGTCTCTGCCGCCGTTTCGATGCCCTCCCGGATGCGAGGGCGCGAGGTAGGGGCTGGCACCGGTTCTATCGGGAGGCGCTGACCCTGTTGGGGCTCGGCCGGTCTGACCAAGATCCGCTGCAGCCCTACAATCTGCTGATCTGTAGGCGATTTATGGCGGTCATTCCGCGCAGCGTGGGCAGGGTCGACGGCTTTTCAGTCAACGCGCTGGGGTATGCCGGAATGATGTTGGTCAAGGATGAGACGGATGCCGAGCGCTTGCAGCAGCGGAGTATTACCAGTGTGCTCACAGCTTGCGGCGTGACTCGCTAAGCATCCGTAGGCAAAGTTCTACTAAGCTAACCTTGAGATCCGGTGTTGATTCAAAGGAACTGGAACAATGAGTCATCAGATCAGTCATCCGGCAGGAATTCCTATTAACTGCCGTTGTAGTGCCACCAGTACGGTGACTCCGGCTGCACTGCAGAATATCAGTGATGAAGAGCTCTGCTTTCAGTCGCCCACCCCCTTCGATCTTTGTGCTCGAGTGACGCTCAGTATTGACCTGTTTGACCCGCCGTTCCATGGCGAAGCCTGGGTGATCGGCTGCCATCCTGACGGAGACCGTTTTGAGGTTCGAGTGCGGTTGCTTGATCCTGATAAGGCGTTTGATCTGCGCATGGCTGAGCAGCTTTGCCACATCGAACACTACAAGCGTCAGCGGGCCCAGGAGTTAATGCAGCAGATCAACGACGATACCGCTGCTCGCGAGTGGATAGAGCGGTTTGCCGAATCTTTCTCCCGTCGCTCGGATTAGTCGCGTCTCAGGCGGTCCGTTACTGCGATGGGTGAGGGGTAGTTGAACACCACGATATAGGATGAGATCAGAAACGTCAGGATCGCCGTTGCCTGAATTACGTGCGATGCCTCTTCACCGATCATCATGTTAGCTGCCGCCAGATAAGCAATCAGTAGCGAAAATTCACTGATCTGTCCGAGACGGAACCCCACTTCCCATGCCAGTTCTCGCGTTTCGCTGATGCGCATTAGCAGCACGCGGAATACCAGCGGTTTGATCGCCAGCACCAGCAGCGCCAGAATGACCGAGGGCAGGATGATTTCGTCCAGCAGGCCCAGATTGAAGCTGGCACCGATGGAGAAGAAGAACAGGATCAGGAAAAAGTCCCGTAAGGGTTTTAGGCTTTCAGCAATGTATTGCGAAATGGGGCTGGTAGCCAACGCGACTCCGGCGGTGAACGCGCCAATTTCGGCCGATAAGCCGACGGCGGCGGCCGCTTCGGCCAAACCAAGGCACCAGCCGATGGCGACGAGAAATATATACTCGTGAAAACGGTCGAACTTCTGGATCAGCTTAAGGAGTACAAAACGGACGAACAGGAACGATGCCGCCACCAGCAGCGGCAGAGCGGCCAGGGTTTTGATATAGGTAAGGTAACTGCTATCGGCATCGCCGCTGCTGTACAGGGCGATCAGTACCAGGATTGCGATAACGTCTTGAAGCAGAAGGAGGCCGACCACCAGTTCTCCGGTATGCTTGTGGTGCAGGACCGTAGTCGGTAGCAACTTGATGCCGATGATCGTGCTGGAGAACATCACCGCTAAGCCGATGATGATACATTCGGTCTGGGTGAAGCCGAACGCCAGGCCGGTTCCGTACCCCAATGCGGCGAAGGCTATGGAGCTGAGAATAGCAACCAGGGTGGCCTTCTTGAGCATATGGACAAGATGACTGGGTTGCATATCCAAGCCCAGCAGAAACAGCAGGAAGATGATGCCGATCTCAGAGATGTCGGACAGCAGCCGGGTGTCCGTAATCATGGTCATCCCGTAAGGGCCGAGCAATGCTCCAAGCACGATGTACGCCACCAGCAACGGTTGGCGGGTGTACAGCGCCGCGGAGGCCACTATGGCGGCACCGGTGAAAATCAGGAAGAAGGAGAAAACCAGTGATTGGTCCATATCTGTTCAGTCCAGAGAAAACAGCAAAGTAGCCTAAGTCTAACGCACTCGCGGTATAAGCTCACGGCGCATTTGGCCAGCGCCGCCTCGGTTTACAGGGTGATGCGGGTCCAGCGCTGTCGCGACCAGAGCAATGAAAACACCACCGAGGACGCTGCGCGGTGGAGTAGCTGTACCATCCATATACCGAGCAAGCCGCCACCCAGATAGGGGCCGGCGAGCCAGGCCAGGGGTAGATAGAAACACCACTGGCCGATAGTGGTGACCAGCATGACGGTGCGGTTGGCCCCGGCGCCCAGCAACGCCTGGGTGAAGACGATAGCGGCGGTGTCTGCACAGATGGCGATGCAGGTGATCTGCAGCGGTACGACGGCAAGGGCGACCAGTGCCGGGTCATGCAGAAACAGCCCCAAAATCGCCTCCGGGAAAAACCACAGTGGCAAACTCAGGGTGACCAGTATGGCAAGCGCCACTTTGACGACATCCCAACCGAGCCTGGAGGCTTTGTCGGGGCGGTTTTCTCCCAGCGCGTGACTGACCAGAGTGGTTGCGGCCATACCCAGTCCCACTGCGGGTAGGATCAGCAGTAGAGCCAGATGAATCAGCACATGGGCCACCGCCAGTTCCTGGGTGCCGATGCGGGCGATGATCCACAGCAATACGGTAACGCTGGCGGCAAACATGAACTGCTGCAGTGAGTTGGGTATCGACAGGCGCAGCATACCGTGCAGGGTGTCACGGCTGGGCATGGACCGCAGAAAGCCGCGGCTGCGCGCCTGGCGTAGCGTTAACAGCGCATAGAGGGCGCTACCGGCATACAGGGCAATTGAGGTGCCAAGCCCGGCGCCGGGCGCGCCCAGTTCCGGGAGCCCGAAGGCGCCAAAAATCAGTCCGTAACTGATCGCTATGTTAAACAGGTGCATCATTACCAGTACACGCAGGTAGACCAGTGATTGGTTGATGCCATTCCAGTATCCGCGAAAGCAGACATTAAGACCCACAGCGAGTACCGCATACATGCGATAGTCAAAATAGGGGTCGGCGACCGACAGAACCTTCTGGTCGGTGCTGATCAGAGCGACGATGTGATGAGAAAACAGCAGTCCAAACAGGGTCAGGGGAAGGGCGATCAACAGAGCAATAACCAGGCCCCCGTTCAACGGGATCGCCTTTTCGCTCAGGCGCTGCTCACCATGGCGGCGCGCTACCATCGCCTGCACACCCGACGACAGACCAAGAATGAGCGCTACGACCATGAAGTTGGCATAGCCACCCACGCCGACGCCTGCGAGCGATTCTTCGCCTAGCCGGCCCACCATCGCGGTGTCGACCAGATTGAGCAGGCTTTGCGACAGCATGCCCCCGATGATCGGCAGCGCCAGCGAGAGGATAGCCTTAACGCGTTGTGTCGGCAGGTGAAAAAACAAGCTAGCTCGGTCTCGGTCGGTGATTTTTGCAGCTGGCCGGCCATTTTAACAGAATTGTCACCGGCAGCACGGGCGGATAATAATTGATCAAATTAGTAGGGTTCATTAACGCGCGCCTTTCGCATAGAATGGAGGCACTCTAACCGTCTGGGAATTCGATCTGATGGATACATTTTCTATTACCGTCACCGAAGGGGCTGAAGATTACCTCGCTGAGTTGCTGGCCAAGCAGGACGCAGAAGGCATCGGCGTACGAATGTTTGTCACCCAGCCTGGAACCCCTTACGCGGAAACCTGTCTGGCGTATTGCCGACCTGAGGAGATTCAGGAGGCTGATGCGGTGATGGAGTTGTCCAAGTTCAAGGTTTACCTCGAGCCTAACAGCCTGCCCTATCTGGAAGAGGCGGTGGTGGATTATGCTGCCGACCGGATGGGGGGGCAGCTGACCATCAAAGCGCCCAACTCCAAGGTGCCCAAAGTCAGTGCCGACAGTCCAATTGAGGAGCAGATCAACTATATCCTCTATAACGACATCAACCCGGGGCTGGCCTCTCATGGGGGGGAAGTCTCTTTGGTGGAGGTCTACAGCGATGAGCAGGGTGAGGTGGCCGTGTTGCGTTTTGGTGGTGGCTGCCAGGGCTGCAGTGCGGTGGATATCACCCTCAAGGATGGGGTTGAGAAGACGCTGATCGAACGGATACCGGGCTTGCACGCGGTCAAAGACGTGACCGACCACAGTGTGACCGATAACGCCTATTATCAGTAGCAGAGTTTAGCGCAGTAAAAAGGCTCCCGCGGGAGCCTTTTTTATGGCTGTTACCCCTGTCGCAGCGGTAACGCCGCTTTAAGCTTATCAGCCATTTGGCGCAAGCTGGTTTCGGTGGTTTCCCAGTCGATACAGGCATCGGTTACGGAAACACCGTACTGCAGTGCACTCAGGTCATCGGGGATCGATTGATTGCCCCAGTTGAGGTTGCTCTCGATCATCACCCCGACAATGGAGCGGTTGCCCTCCAGGATCTGGTTGGTGACGTTCTCCATTACCAGTGGCTGCAGGGCCGGATCCTTGTTGGAGTTGGCGTGGCTGCAGTCGATCATGATGTTGGTGCTGACACCGGCCTTGCTCAGGGCCTGCTCGGCGACAGACACGCTGACGGAGTCGTAGTTGGGCTTGCCGCCACCCCCACGCAGTACAATGTGACCGTACTGGTTCCCTGCGGTGCGAATGACTGAAACCTGGCCGTTGCCATTGATGCCGAGGAAGTTGTGGGAATGGGCTACCGACTGCAACGCGTTGATGGCGACAGTGAGACCACCATCGGTACCGTTTTTGAAGCCCACGGCGCACGACAGTCCGCTGGCCATTTCGCGGTGAGTCTGGGATTCGGTGGTGCGCGCGCCGATGGCGGACCAGGAGATCAGGTCCTGCATGTACTGGGGGGAGATCGGATCCAGAGCCTCGGTAGACAGCGGCAGCCCCAGATCGGCCAGATCGATCAACAGGCGACGTCCAATCTCCAGTCCTTTCTCGATCTCAAATGAGTCGTTCATGTGCGGGTCGTTGATCAAACCCTTCCAGCCAACGGTGGTGCGCGGCTTTTCGAAGTACACGCGCATGACAATGTAGACCGTGTCCTTGAGCTCGTCGGCCAGCTGTTTCAGCTTGCGGCCATAGTCCATGGCGGCATCGATATCGTGAATGGAGCAGGGGCCTACAACCGCGAATATGCGAGAGTCTTTGCCATCCAGAATGTCGCGAATAACACGGCGGCCTTCGAGAACTGATTCGCGTGCGGCATCGGTTAAAGGTACTTTTTGCTTCAATTCCTCGGGGGTAATGAGGATCTGTTGGGATTCGACGTTAAGATCGTCGACGCGAATGTCGGTCATGCTGTTTCCTACTCCAGTGCGGGTGTTATCACATTACCCATTAGCGGCACCGGCGCAGCCTGCTTGTGGGGGCGCTGTTGTTGCACTGCGGTGCCTCGATAAAACGAATGATCTTTCTACCACAGAAGGGCTGCCCGGGTCAGCCCGCCAGAGGGCTAAATAGACCCAAAGGGGGATGGTGGGACTTAATTACCGGTTCGCATTGATGGCAGGCTTTAATCGCTGTGAATCAGGCTGTTATAATCGCGAGTTTGGCGGTTTTATTATTTATTTGGTTGTTTGTATGCGTAACGTATTGATATTTATTAGTGCTTTTTTGTTTTCCGGGGTGTTGTGGGCAGCAACACCTTATCATGTCAGCGATGAGGTCGCGGTTGCCATGCACACCGGACCAAGCAATCAGTATCGCATTAAAGGGTGGGTGGTCAGCGGAACCATGCTCCAGTTGATCGAGCGCAATGCTGAAACCGGCTACCTCCATGTGCGCGACGAGGGCGGCCGCGATGGCTGGATCAAAGGCGATCATGTGGAGCAAGGGGTCAGCGTTAAAAAACGCCTGCCACTGTTGGAGCAGGAGCTGGCAACCAGTCGCCAGCAGGTTGAGGAGCAGAGCGCTCAGCTTGCCGAACTGAGCGAGCGTCTGGGCAACAGTAACGAGAGTCGTGCCCAGGCGGTGACCGAAATGACACAGCTGCAGAACGAGATAGACCGCCTGAAGGCGGAAATAGCCGCCATGGACGAGACCAACCTGATGGGGTGGTTCGTTCGTGGAGGTGCCGTGGCGCTGGGTGGCTTGATCGTCGGCCTGATCGTACCTCACCTGCCCAAGCGTCGCCGGCGCTCGGACGACTGGTTCTAATGCTGCAACTTTTGTCGGCTCGGGGCGTCCATTGAAAGGACGCTCTTCTGACCAAGGATTCACTTTGAAACGACTATACCTACTGCTGACGTTGCTTTGTACCCTGGCTGCGTCGTCGCTTGCTGGCGCCTCGTTGCTGGATCGTTTGTCCGGCAGTCAGGATGGCCCGCTCGATGTTGACCAGGCCTACATCTTTAGCGGGGTCGAAGAGGCACCGGGGCGTTATCGTCTGCACTGGGCTATTGAAGACGGTTATTACCTCTATCGGGACAAAGTCAAACTGCTCACCCCTGAAGGCGTCGCGCTGGCAGAGATGCGGGCGGCACCTGCCGAGCAGAAAGACGATCCGTTGTTTGGTCAGGTCTGGGTGTACTACCACGAAGCGGTGGTTGAAGCACGGTTTGAGGCCGCAGGGGGCGTGCCCGACGGTGCGGCGCTGGTGGTTGAGTATCAAGGTTGTTGGGAAGGTGGGATCTGCTACCCGCCGGTGCGCAAAACGCTCGAGTTGGGTGCTGTTCCCGTGGAGGCGGCGCAGTTCCAGAACTCTGTCGCGGAGGCTGCTTCGGTTGGCAATCAGGGGTTCTCGCTCACCGATCAGGCGCGCTTCAGCGATGCATTGGCAGGCGGAGGCCTTTGGGTCACGCTCGGGCTGTTTTTTGTTGCCGGTTTGGCGCTTGCTTTTACCCCTTGTGTGCTGCCCATGATTCCCATTCTGGCCAGTGTTATTGCCGGGCAGGGCGCGCAGGTCACCCCTCGGCGCTCTTTTGTGCTGGCGCTGGTCTACGTGTTGGCGATGAGTCTGACCTATACGCTGGCGGGGGTGTTTGCCGGGGTCTTTGGTGAGAATCTGCAGGCTGCGCTGCAAACGCCCTGGGTGATCGTGCTGTTCGCGCTGGTGTTTGTGCTGCTGTCGGGCGCGATGTTCGGTTTCTACCAGCTGCAGGTGCCGCAGTCTGTCCAGAATCGGTTGAATCGACTCAGTCGTTCGCAGCAGGGTGGTCAGCTTTCCGGTGTCGCGGTGATGGGGTTTCTGTCTGCGTTGATTGTGGGGCCCTGCGTCGCCGCGCCGCTGGCGGGCGCGCTGATCTATATCGGTCAGAGTGGCGATCCTTTGCTCGGTGGAGCTGCGCTCTTTGCTCTCAGTCTGGGGATGGGGGTGCCGCTGCTGCTGGTGGGCGCGTCGGCAGGGAGTCTGCTTCCTCGGGCCGGTGGCTGGATGAATCAGGTGAAAAATGGCTTTGGTGTGGTCTTGCTGTTGATGGCGGTCTGGATGCTGGATCGTATCGTCGCCACCGAGATCACCATGCTGCTGACCGGTGTGATTCTGGTGGTAACGGCTTGCTACCTCCATGCGCTGGACGGTCTGCCCGCTGATGCTTCGGGTTGGTATCGCCTCGGCAAGGGGGTGGGGCTGCTGATGTTGATCTATGGCGGCGCGCTGCTGGTGGGTGTGGCTGCCGGCAATCGCAGCATGTTGTATCCGCTGCAGGGCGTTGGTGTCGCGGTCAATGGTGAGCGAGCTTCGCCTGAACTGGAGTTCGCAACGGTGACCTCAATGGAGGGGTTGCAGCCGTTGCTAGAGCAGGCGCGAACTGATAGTCGGCCGGTAATGCTCGACTTCTATGCCGATTGGTGCGTTTCCTGTAAAGAGTTGGAAGCGTTCACCTTTGCCGATGCGGACGTGCAGAAGCAGTTGCAGCGGTTCGAACTGGTGCGTGTGGATGTCACCGCCCACGATGACGCTGCCAAGGCGCTCTACAAGCGGTTTAATATCATCGGTCCGCCTGCGCTGATCTTTTTTGATAGTGCGGGAGAAGAGCTGCTGTCGAAGATGGTCATCGGGGTGCCGGGAACGCGGCAGTTTGCCGGGCATCTGGCGGAGATCTGAACCGGCCATGGGCCGGTCCGGATATGGAGCCAGTTAGCGCAGATACTCCTGGCTGATCTGCTTGAAGATGGCGGTTCCTGAGCGTTGCATCCACTCGAACGCAACCATCTCACGGCTGACAATCTGAACGCCCAGGCGTGCCATGCGTTCAAGCGCCCGTTGCTTGTCTTCAGGGTTGCGGGAGCCCACCGCGTCAGCGACCACGAACACCTCTTTGCCCTGCTGCAGCAGCCCGAGAGCTGTCTGCAATACGCACACGTGCGCTTCCATGCCGGCGATCACGATCTGTTGCCGCTCGGCGGCGTTGATGGTGGCAAGGCAGCTGTCGTCGGCCGCGCACGAGAAATGCTGTTTGCTGAAGGTGTTGTCGGGCGAGCACCAGGACTGTAACGCCTCAACGGTGTGCCCCAGACCCTGCGGGTACTGTTCCGACACCAGTATCGGAATGTCGATAATACTGGCGACACCCAGTAGCCAGCGTGCGCCGTCCACCAGTTGCGCCTGCTGGTGGATGGCCGGAACCAGCTTTTCCTGAATGTCGACGACCAGCAGGCAGGAGCGAGAAGGATCGATCAGCATGGGAGGATCTCCTTTAGTTGCGTGAGTCCACCATCAGGGTAGCCTGGCCGTCGGCAACAACTTTGTCGGCGACGGTGCACACTGTGTTCAGTACCACGCGACGACGACGTTCGTCGATGCTGTCGATGGTGGCGGTTGCGGTCAGTGTGTCGCCGATCTTGACCGGTGCCTTGAATTTGATCTGCTGATCGACGTAGATGGCGCCGGGACCGGGCAGTCGGGTGCCAAGTACCGCGGAGATGAAGCCGGCGCTGAGCATGCCGTGAGCGATGCGCTCCTTGAACATGGTGGTTGCGGCGTATTCGGCGTTGACGTGGACCGGGTTATTATCGCCGGTAATGCCGGCAAAGCCATAGACGTCGGCTTCCGATACAGTCTTGGCGATCGATGCAGACATGCCGACTTCCAGGTCTTCGAGGTAGTAACCGTGCAGGTCGCTCATGGGGATGACTCCTAGTCAGGTTGAAACATTGGTGGGCGCAGCATAACCCACAGCCCTAACACTACCAAGCTGCGGAGAGTTTTTCTATACGGTTGCGTATAGTTGGGCGTGGGTTGAAAAAACAGACGCCGCCTTTACTATCACAGCATTGTTTGCATGAGGAGTGGTTCGTTGGGACGTTTGGTGATTTTTGACTGGGATGGGACTTTGATCGATTCTGCTGCGCGTATCATCGAGTGTATGCAGCGGGCCGCCGAAGCCGAGGCGATGCCGGCGCTAGAGGCCGAGGCGGTGCGCAACATCATCGGTCTGGGTCTGCCCGAGGCGTTGCAGGTGCTGTATCCCGGCATCAAGGAGCGAGATGTTGAGCGCATGCGGTTACGCTACTCCAGCTTTTTTCTGGCTGAAGATCAGCTTCCAAGTCCCCTGTTTCCCGGAGTTGAGACGGGATTGAGGCGTCTTGCTGAGCATGGCTTTCGCCTCGCCGTGGCGACGGGAAAGAGTCGGCGTGGTCTTGATCGTGCGTTTCAGGAAACTGGATTGGGAGAGTTATTCAGCGATAGTCGCTGTGCCGACGAGACCCGCTCCAAGCCTGATCCGCACATGCTGAAAGAGTTGGTCGATGTGTTTGCGGTGGATCCCGTGGATGCGGTAATGGTCGGGGATACCGAATATGATCTGGAGATGGCGGCAAATGCCGGTATGCCCTCGGTGGGGGTCAGTTACGGGGCACACAGCGTCGACCGGCTGCAGCGTCATAAGCCGGTTATGGTCGTTGATCGCTTTGAGCAACTGGAGGCTTGGTTGCGGGCGTCCGACAACGGGGTTTGGGCCTCGCAGGGAGAGATGATGTGAGTGAAGATCTGTGGGGTAATAAAGAGGGTGGGCAGCGTTTGTCCGAAGAGAAGGCTCCAGCGCCCGACGCTGACGAACAGCGCAAAGAGTGGAAGCTGATTCAAAAGCTCGTGCTGAGTCTGACTGCCGAACAGCGTCGCTCACGGCGCTGGGGGATCTTTTTCAAGGTGCTGACCTTTGCTTACCTGACCGCTCTGCTGGTGCTGCTGATGCCTGATGAGCTGTTTGATGCCAGTGACGAAGGTGAGGCTCATGTGGCTTTGGTTGAGGTGCTGGGGACTATATCTCAGGACGATGCCGCCAACGCCGATGCAATCGTGACGGGGCTGCGCGATGCCTTTGAAGATGATAATACTCGAGCCGTTATTGTACGCATCAACAGCCCGGGAGGCAGCCCGGTTCAGGCGGGATACGTCTACGATGAAATCCGGCGGTTACGGGCGTTGCATCCGGATACCCCGGTTTACAGTGTTATCGTCGATATCGGTGCCTCCGGCGGTTACTACATTGCTGCGGCTGCGGACGAAATCTACGCAGATAAGGCGAGTCTGGTGGGTTCAATCGGCGTGATTTCGTCGAGCTTCGGTTTCGTTGAGACGCTGGAAAAGCTTGGGGTTGAGCGACGTGTGGTGACCTCGGGCGAGAACAAAGCCTTTCTTGACCCGTTCTCGCCCTTGAAGGAGAGCGAAGTGGCGTTCTGGAAGGGGGTGTTGAAAACTACCCACGAGCAGTTTATTGATCAGGTTCGCAAGGGGCGTGGAGATCGCCTCGTAGATGACGAGGCATTGTTTAGCGGTTTGATTTGGACCGGTGAACAAGCGCTTGAGCTTGGTTTGATTGATGGCCTGGGGAGTGCCAGCTACGTCGCGCGCGAGCTGGTCGGTGAAGAGAATATTGTTAACTTCACCCACAAAGCGACACCGATTGAGCGGCTGGCGGAGCGCTTCGGAGCGACTTTTGCCAAGACGCTGGCAACGGAAATGGGAGCCGGGGTGTCGCCTCTGCGTTAATGGTTACGGCAGGTTGATGCTTTCCCGCTGTAGCAGTTCAACCAGCCGGATCAGCGGCAGTCCTACCAGGGAGTTAGGGTCGTCGCCTTTGAGTTGTTCGAACAGCGTGATGCCGTAGCCCTCGCACTTGAAGCTGCCTGCGCACTGGTACGGTTGGTCGAGAGTCAGATAGCGTTCGATTTGTGCGTCACTCAGACGGCGGAATTTTACTTCGAATGGTTCGACCAGGGTGTGGGTCGTGCCTGAGCGGGTGTTGAGCAGGCAGAGGCCGGTCAGAAAGGTGACGCTGTTGCCGCTGAAACGGCGCAGTTGGGCCTGAGCCCGAGCGTGAGTGAGCGGCTTGCCGATAATCTGGTCTGCAAAAACGGCGACCTGGTCTGAACCGATGATCAGCTCGTCGGTGCCGGGCACGACCACCGCTCGCGCTTTGGCGGCCGCCAATCTTGTCACCAGTTTGTGCGCCAGCTCGTTCTTCAGCGGGGTTTCATCTACCTCGGGCGAGCGACAGCTGAAACTCAGATTCAGCTTCTTTAGCAGGGTGCTGCGAAAAGGCGATGACGACGCCAGAACCAGTGGGAGCATGATACAATTTCTCGTTCAGGTAATCCGGTGGCCGATAGTAGCGTGATTGGCGCTGATTTTGTGGTTTTTTCCTTTACAGGGATCGCCTAGATCCCTATTATGGCGCGCTTATGTCGAAGGCCCAGTTACCCGTTAAAGTAGATCCGCGCCGCTGTGCAGACCAGGGGCTCTCTTATGAGGGAGTGATTCAGGTTCAGCAGTTGCAACGATTGGCCAGCTATCTGGTTGATGCTGAAGGTGAGATTGAGGCTCAGCTGCACTATTCCGTTGATGAAGAGCGAATTCGTCATGTGAATGGTGAGGCGAAGACGGAGGTTCGGATGCTTTGTCAACGGTGTCTAGAGCCGGTTGTGATTACGCTTAACGCAGAGCTGAATTTGGCTTTTGCGGGAAGTGAGGAATCTGCGCAGAATCTGCCGGGTCGTTACGATCCCTATATTGTGGATGAAGACGGCAAGCAGAATGTGCATGAAGCGATAGAGGAGGAGTTGATCCTCGGTCTACCGTTGATTGCCTATCATGATGATTGCGTTATCACGACTAAATTTGAGGATCCCCGGGCGGGTTCCGACGAGGGCGAGAAATCCAACCCTTTTGCGGTGCTGGCCCAGTTAAAGGCAAACAAAGACTAGTTTTTCAGGAGCTGCTCAGTCATGGCTGTTCAACAGAATAAAGTAACTCGTTCCCGCCGTGGTCAGCGTCGTTCACACGATGCCCTGACCTCTGCAACCCTGTCTCAGGACGCCACCACTGGTGAAGTTCACCGTCGTCACCACGTGACTGCGGACGGTTTCTACCGTGGTCGTCAGGTGGTAAATAAAGACGCCTAATCAGCTTGGTTGCATCCTGCACCCTGGCGATTGATGCGATGAGTGGGGACTTCGGTCCCCACGTCATTATTCCCGCATCGCTCGATTTTCTCTCCGAATTTCCCGATACCTCTCTCCGGTTGGTAGGTGATCCTGATGTGATCAGGCCGCTGCTGGGTGGTCGGGTCGATGATCGGATCCGCTTGGTAGCCTCCACTTCGGTCGTCGGGATGGGGGATAAGCCCTCCTTCGCCCTTCGTCATCGAAGAGACTCATCACTCTATCGTTCCATCGAGTTGGTTGCCGAGCAGCATGCTGATGCCGCCGTTAGTGCGGGTAATACCGGTGCGCTGATGGCGATGGGGCGCTATCTGTTGCGTACCCATCCGGGTATCGACCGACCTGCTATCGCGACCATGATTCCTACCCGCAATGGCTTCTGTTATATGCTGGATCTGGGGGCTAACGTGGATTGCAGTGCGGAGCATCTGTATCAGTTTGCGTTGCTGGGTGCGTCGCTTGCGGAGGCCGTCAGTGGTTGTGAGTCGCCTCGGGTGGCGCTGCTTAATGTCGGTGAAGAAGAGATCAAGGGCAACGAGCAGGTGAAGCTGGCTTCGCGATTGATTCGTGAGCATAGCTCGCTCAACTACGTGGGCTACGTCGAGGGTGATGACGTTTATGCCGGCAAGGCGGACGTGGTTGTGTGCGACGGTTTTGTGGGTAACGTTGCGTTGAAGAGTAGCGAGGGATTGGCGCGTCTGCTCGGGCATGCGTTTGCCGAGGCGTTTCGCGGCAGCTGGTACCGGCGCTTGGTGGGGCTGCTGGCACGGCCAATTGTCGAAGAGTTGCAGGAAGTGATGGATCCGTCGCGGCACAACGGTGCAAGTCTGCTTGGGCTCCAGGGAATTGTGGTTAAAAGTCACGGTTCTGCTAACCGAGAGTGTTTTGCTCATGCCTTGCGTCAGGCGCGCCAGGAGGTGGTGCGCAATGTGCCTGCGCTAACCAACCAAAAATTGTCGCAGCTGCTCTGACAAATACGCTCATTTGATAGTTTAAATCGGTTAACATATGCGCTCATGGCTGCGTGGGTTGTCATGCGGTTGTAATGAGGAATAAAGAGGATCTCATGAAACAGAATCTCGCTTTTGTGTTCCCGGGGCAGGGCTCCCAACAGGTCGGTATGCTGGGGGAGTTGGCGGCGCAACATGGCGTTATCCAGGAAACATTCAAGCAGGCTTCCGATGCGCTTGGTTACGACCTTTGGGATCTAACCCAGAGTGGCCCGGAGGCTGAACTCAATAGCACCGACAAAACTCAGCCTGCGCTGTTGACAGCCGGGGTTGCGTTATGGCGCCTCTGGTGTGCTGAGGGTGGGGCAAGGCCGGCGCAGATGTCCGGTCACAGTCTCGGAGAGTACACCGCGCTTGTCTGCGCGGGGGCGTTGTCGTTGGCGGATGGGGTGCGGCTGGTTAAGCTGCGTGGCGAGGCGATGCAGCAAGCTGTTCCCGCCGGGGAAGGTGCTATGGCTGCTGTGCTCGGTCTCGATGATGACAAAGTGGAAGCTGCCTGTGCGGCTGCGGCTCAGGGTGATGTTGTTGCCGCGGTGAACTATAACTCCCCGGGGCAGGTGGTTATCGCCGGTTCTGCTGCCGCCGTCGGTCGTGCTGTCGAGTTGTGCAAGGAGGCAGGTGCCAAGCGCGCGTTGGAATTGCCGGTCAGCGTTCCGTCTCATTGTGCGCTGATGCAGCCCGCGGCTGATAAGCTGGCGGAGGCGCTGGAGGCGATCGAGGTCATCATGCCGCAATGCGCTGTGGTCCAGAATGTGTCAGCGGCGGCCTCTACCAGTGTTGAAGAGATCAAGCAGAATCTGGTGGCGCAGTTATACAGTCCTGTGTTGTGGACCGATTGTGTCAATACCATGGTCGCCGCAGGTGCCGAAACCATGATTGAGTGTGGTCCCGGAAAAGTATTGTCGGGATTGAATAAGCGTATTCAGCGGAGCCTCAGCGTCGCTTCTATTAGCGATGCAGCGGGTTTTGCCAAGGCGCTTGAGCTATAAGTGCCGAACATTGATGGAGCGTATTGATGAGTATTGAAGGTAAGGTGGCGCTGGTTACCGGCGCTACGCGCGGTATCGGAAAGGCGATTGCCCTGGAGTTGGGTCGTCAGGGGGTTGTGGTGGTGGGTACTGCCACCAGTGCCGGCGGTGCGGAAACGATCACCGCAAACTTGGCTGAGGCGGGTGTTCCGGGCAAGGGGATGGTTCTTGATGTGGCGTCTGCAGAGTCAGTAGAGGCTGTTCTGGAGCAGGTCCAGGCAGAGTTTGGCGCGGTGACTATTCTGGTAAACAACGCAGGAATTACCCGCGACAATATCCTGATGCGAATGAAAGATGATGAGTGGGACTCGGTGCTCAATACTAACTTGACCTCTATCTATCGTGTCGCAAAAGGTTGCTTGCGCGGCATGACCAAGGCGCGTTGGGGTCGCATCATCAACGTCAGTTCGGTGGTTGCGTCGATGGGTAATGCCGGGCAAAGCAACTATGCTGCTGCCAAGGCGGGTATTGAAGGCTTCAGTCGTGCGCTGGCTCGCGAGGTTGCGTCGCGTAATATTACTGTCAACTCTGTGGCGCCCGGTTTTATCGACACTGATATGACCAGCGGTTTGGCGGATGAGCACAAAGATAAGCTGAAAGCTCAAATCCCGTTGAATCGTTTGGGTAAGCCTGAAGAGATTGCTGCGGTGGTCGGATTCCTGGCCAGCGAAGCGGGTGGTTACGTTACCGGCGAAACCATTCAGGTCAATGGCGGCATGTACATGGGCTAATCGGCCACAGAATAATTGTATTTTTCGTCATTTTGTTGATAATGTCCCCTTCATCCGGCCACTGCGGCGGAAGGGGAACCGATTTATAGCCGGCGATGTTGTAATCTGGGGATGATCCAATCGCATTGCTGGGAACTTCGTTCATAACAAGTAGGAAGAATTATGAGTACTATCGAAGAGCGCGTAAAAAAGATTGTTGCTGAGCAGCTGGGCGTCAAAGAAGAAGAAGTAACAAGCGATGCCTCTTTCGTTGAAGATCTGGGCGCTGACTCTCTGGACACCGTTGAGCTGGTTATGGCTCTGGAAGAAGAGTTCGAAACTGAGATTCCTGACGAAGAAGCAGAGAAGATTACTACTGTTAAGCTGGCGATCGCGTACATCGAAGCTAACCAGTAATCTTACGTACTGAACATTCGTTATCGGAAAGCCGCTCTATGGACATAGTGCGGCTTTTCTTTTGAGTTAGAGTTTTTGGAGGATAGCGATGTCTCGGAGAAGGGTTGTCGTTACCGGACTGGGCATGTTGAGCCCGGTCGGTAACACGGTCAAAGAGACGTGGGATAACATATTGGCGGGTAAGAGCGGTATTGCGCCGCTCGAACACTTTGATGTTTCTGCCTATAACACCCGTTTTGGCGGCTCGGTGAAGAACTTCGATGCCAGCCTGTATATGAACCCCAAAGATGCCCGCAAGATGGATCTGTTCATCCAGTACGGCATGGCAGCGGGCGTGCAGGCGATTGAAGATTCCGGTCTTGAAGTTACCGAAGACAACGCCGGTCGCATCGGTATGGCTATCGGCTCCGGCATCGGCGGTCTGCCGATGATTGAGCGCAATCATTCGCTGCTTGAAGCTAGCGGACCGCGCAAAATCTCTCCCTTTTTCGTGCCCGGCAGTATTATCAATATGATTGCCGGTAATCTGTCTATCCGTTACGGCATGCGCGGCCCTAACATCGCTATTACCACCGCTTGTACCACCGGTACCCATAATATCGGCGCGGCAGCGCGGATGATCGCCTACGGCGATGCGGATGCGATGGTCGCCGGTGGCGCCGAAATGGCCACCACGCCGTTGGGTTTGGGCGGCTTCTCCGCCGCCCGTGCGCTATCTACCCGCAATGACGACCCGCAGGCGGCCAGCCGTCCTTGGGATCGTGATCGTGATGGCTTTGTGCTCAGCGATGGTGCCGGGGTGCTGGTGCTGGAAGAGTATGAATTTGCCAAGGCGCGTGGTGCCAAGATCTACGCTGAAGTGGCCGGTTTTGGTATGAGCGGTGACGCCTACCACATGACCGCTCCGCCAGAAGACGGTTCCGGTGCAGCGGCTGCGATGGCAGCAGCGATCAAAGACTCAGGAATGAATCTTGACCAGATTCACTACATTAATGCTCATGGCACCTCCACGCCAGCGGGCGACATCGCTGAATCCAACGCTGCCAAGCGCGTGTTGGGTGAGGCCGCCAAAAAGGTGCGGATGAGTTCGACCAAATCGATGATTGGTCACTTGCTGGGTGCGGCCGGTGCAGTGGAAGCGATCTTCTCGGTCTTGGCTATTCGCGACCAGGTGGCCCCACCCACGATCAATCTCGACAACCCTTCCGAGGGATGCGATCTCGATTATGTGGCGCATCAGGCGCAGCAGATCGCGATTGAGGGTGTTATCTCGAACTCTTTCGGCTTTGGCGGAACCAACGGTTCGCTCGTCTTCCGCAAAGTCTCTTGATCCGGGGGATGGCGGACCGTTAGGCCCGCCTCTTCGCGATGACCTTGTCAGTTCTCGTTGATGGCGCGTGGGTAGACGCTCTTCCGGTCGATGACCGGGGGCTGGCGTACGGTGATGGTGTGTTTGAAACGATCGCCATTATCGACGGTAAGCCGCGCTGGTTGCATCGCCATCTGGAGCGTCTGTTGCGCGGATGCGAGCGGCTGTTGATCCCCCATGACGGCTTAGCCGACAGGCTGCACGCCGATATCATGTGCTTGTTATCACAATCGCCACTCATGCCCCCCGTCGGGGTCGTTAAGCTGATTGTTACCCGGGGCAGCTCTGGACGCGGCTACGCCGTTGACCGCTCTGCCGCGCCGCGCCGGATTGTACGGCTGAGCCCTGCACCAGATTATCCGGGTTCTTACCTTACCGAGGGCGTGGCAGTGCGGTTGTGTCAGACCCGCCTCGCCGAGCAGCCGCAGTTGGCCGGTATAAAGCATCTTAATCGCTTAGAGCAGGTGTTAGCGCGGATGGAATTGGCCGCCAACGAGCAGGAAGGTCTGTTGTGTGATTACGCTGGGCGGGTAGTTGAGGGTACTTGCAGTAACCTGTTCGCCCACTTTGGTGCATGCCTGGTGACACCGTCACTGTCCCGTTCGGGGGTTGCCGGCATCGCCCGAGAGGTGGTGATCGAGCGCGCTCGTAGATGTGGTGTGACGGTGGAAATTGACGATCTGACCGTTGCGCAGTTGGTTGAGGCCGATGCGCTGGTGCTGACCAACTCGCTCATCGGCGCCTGGCCCGTAGCGCAGTTTCATGGACACCGGTATGACAGTATTGCAGCGGCCCATACCTTGCGCGACTGGATCACTGGCGCGGAGGCCGGATAATGAGAAAACTGTTGCTGATAAGCACGTTGCTGCTTGCCGCAATAACTGTTGTAGCGGTTATCGCGGTTACGACAGTGAAGGGGTTTGGTGATCGCGCACTCCCATTGACCGAACCACTGGTGTTTGAGGTTCCCCGAGGCAGCAGCTTCCGTTCTGTGGTAGAGGGGCTTGCTGGTCAGGGAGCGGTCAAGGAGACGCTGTTGTTTCGTCTTTACGCCCGTAATCGCGATGCTGCCAGTCGCATCCATGCCGGCGAGTATCAGATTCGGCCCGGAATGACCCACGGCGAGCTACTGGATGCGATGACTACTGGCAAAGTGATTTACCACCAACTGACCTTTGTCGAAGGTTTACGGGTGCAGGATTATCTTGCTGCTCTGCAGTCACATGAGGCGGTTGATTTTGATCTTGCGGACGCGAGCCCGGAAGGCGTGGCTCGGCTACTAGGGCTTGATGGCAGTAATCCCGAGGGGTGGATCTACCCGGATACTTACCAGTTTTCTCGCGGCACCGCCGCAACGCAACTGCTGCGCGGTGCCTATGAGCGGATGAAGGCGGTGTTGGGGGATGAGTGGGCCACGCGCCAGCAAGGACTGCCGTTGGATACACCCTATGACGCCTTGATTCTCGCCTCCATCGTCGAGAAAGAGACCGGCGTGGCGGAAGAGCGACCCGCTATTGCCGGTGTGTTCGTGCGCAGGCTGCTGAAAGGGATGCGCCTGCAGACCGATCCCACAGTTATTTACGGTATGGGTGAGGCGTATCAAGGGCGGATCGGTCGCGCCGACTTGCGCCGGCCTACCCCCTACAACACCTACGTTATCCGCGGATTGCCACCCACACCGATCGCCAGTCCTGCGCGCGCCGCGATACACGCCGCGCTCAATCCGGCTGAGGGGGACGCGTTGTATTTCGTCGCCAAGGGTGACGGCAGCCACCAGTTTTCCGCAACCTTGCGGGCACACAACCGGGCCGTTGAGCGTTATCAGCGCAGTGGTCGCCGCAGCGACTACCGTTCAGCGCCACCACCTGCCGAGAACACCGGATCATGACCGCTAAAGGACGCTTTATCACTGTTGAGGGTACCGAGGGGGTTGGTAAAAGTACCAATATCGCCTTTGTAGAGCAGCTGTTGCAACAGCGTGGCATCGCCTACGAGTTGACCCGGGAGCCGGGTGGCACGCCGCTGGCGGAATCTATTCGTGAGTTATTGCTGGCCCCGCGTGACGAAACGGTCGATCCTGACTGTGAGCTGTTGCTGGTTTTCGCGGCCCGCGCACAGCACCTGCGCACCCGCATTCAGCCAGCGCTCGCTGCTGGTCGCTGGGTGCTGTGCGACCGCTTTACTGATGCCACGTATGCCTATCAGGGTGGTGGGCGAGGCTTGAACGGCGAACATATCGTTGCGCTGGAAGCGCTGGTCCAGCGCGAGCTGCGACCAGACCTCACCCTGTTGCTCGATGTGCCGGTCGAGATCGGCATGGCGCGGGCGAGGGGGCGGGGGGCGCTGGACCGGTTTGAACAGGAACAGCTGAGTTTTTTCGAGCGAGTCCGTGCTGCCTACCTGCGACGAGCCGCGGAAGAGCCGCAGCGTTTTCGTGTGATTGATGCCAGCGTGTCGTTACCCGAGGTGCAGCAGCAGTTGGCCGGGGCGCTGGAGGCTTACTTCGATGAGTGAGGCTGATCGTCCTCAATCACAGCCTCCGGCGCGACCGTTTTCATGGCAGTCAACTCTATGGCAGCAGCTGTTACGCTTGCGTGCCGATCAGCGTCTGCCTCACGCGCTGCTGCTCACTGGCCCTGCCGGCTGTGGCAAAGCCCGGTTCGCCGAGGCGCTGGCGCAGTTGATGCTGTGTCAGCGCGATGAAACATATCCCTGTGGCGAGTGTAAATCCTGCCTGTTGATGAGTCAGGGAACGCACCCGGATCTGGTTATGGTGACGCCGGTTGAGCGTGGCAAGGCGATCCGGGTTGATCAGATACGCGGACTGAGCGATTTCATCGGCTCCGCGGCCCAGCAGGGTGGGTATCGCGTGGTGGTGATCACGCCGGCCGACGAAATGAACGTTAATGCGGCAAATGCCTTGCTTAAGGGGTTGGAAGAGCCGGGCCGCGACACGCTTTTTATTCTGCAGAGTGACCGCCCCGGCCGCGTCATGCCGACGATTCGCAGCCGCTGCCAGCAGTACACGCTGGGGTTGCCGCCGTTTGATGCCGCATTAGACTGGCTGCAGCAGCAGCCTGACTGTGGTGACAGTGCCGAGCGCCTGTTGCGACTCAGTGGCGGGGCGCCGTTGCGTGCGCTGTCGATGGCGCGACACGGAGAGTTGGCGCGGCGAGAAGAGCGCTTTCAGTTGTTGGAGCAGTTGCTGCGCCGGCAGGTCTCTGCGCCGGTGATTGCGGCGCGCTGGGCCAAGGAGGACGCCCTTGAGGGGCTGGACTGGCTTGCCTCGGTTACCAGTGACCTGATTCGGTTGCGGATTGGAGCTTTGGCCCCCACCATGATCCGTAATCAGGATGCGCTTGGTCTGCTCGAAAAACTGGCCAATTTGACGGCTAACGAGAAGTTGTTTGAATTTAAGGATAAAATACAGGACTATCGTGTTCATCTGATGCGCAGGAATAACCCTAACCAGCAACTGCTGTGGGAAGACCTGTTAATCGGTTGGCGCGCTTTATTCAGCGGCCAACGTCAGCGACCGGAATAAGTGGATGTCAGTAAGCCCTCGCGCCAGCCATGGTATCTTGTCTTTGACTATCAAGTCTAAAGACGAACTGTACCGCAGCTTCATGCCTTACGTTAAAAACGGCGGGCTGTTCGTACCTACCCAACGCGATTATCACCTCGGCGAAGAGGTGTTCATGTTGCTGGATCTGATGGAAGAGCCGGATAAGATCCCGATCAGCGGCAAAGTGATCTGGGTGACGCCCCGGGGGGCTCAGGGGGGCAAAAAGGCCGGCATTGGTATTCAGCTCAGCGCTGATGACACCACCGTGGTAACCAAAATCGAGACCTATCTTGCCGGCGCCTTGGGCACCGGCCGCTTAACCCACACCATGTAGTCCCCATGCTTGTAGATTCCCACTGTCACCTGGACCGGCTCCAGTTGGCGGACCAGCCCGATGCTATGGATGCGATCATCGCGCGTTCACGCGACGCCGGTGTTGAGCGCATCCTCTGTGTAGCCACCGATCTGGCTTGCTGGCCGTCGATGATGGACGTCGTCGCCCCCTATCCCGAGGTGTTTGCCAGTGCCGGGGTGCATCCGCTGAGCGACGAAATCGCGCTGTTAACGGCAGATTCCCTGTTAGAACAGGTGGGTCATCCGCGCGTGGTGGCGGTCGGCGAGACCGGACTGGATTACCACTATGGTGCTGATACCCGGGCCGCACAGCTGGAGGCGTTTCGCCTGCACTTGCGAGTAGCGAACGAAGTCGGCAAGCCGGTGATAGTCCATACCCGTGAAGCGCAACAGGATACCTTGGCATTATTGCGCGAGCATGCGTCGCTGAAGGCAGGGGGCGTGCTTCACTGTTTCACCGAAAGTTGGGAGATGGCCGAGCAAGCTTTGGCGCTGGGACTGCATATCTCCTTTTCCGGCATTATTACTTTCCGTAACGCCGCACCGCTGCGTGATGTCGTGCGCCAAACGCCCCTTGATCGCTTACTGGTTGAAACCGACGCCCCTTATCTCACACCGGCTCCTTACCGAGGTCGAAGTAATGAGCCACAGTATGTGCGTCGAGTCGCCGAGTGTATTGCCGAGGTGAAACAACTTTCGGTGGACGCGGTCATCGACGCAAGTGGCAGTAATTTTCAGCGACTCTTTCCCGGCGCAGCCTGAGCCGGTAGCCGGGCACCCTTAGTTGTGCCGAACCCAGTCCCCTTCACTGTTGCGGCAAAAACGGTAGTGCCCTCGAGCGCTGGCTCCCTCCGCGTGCGTGAGTTTGATGGAAGCGAATCGACAGCGCTGGCCTTCATGCATCTGCGGGGCATGCAGCGTTAACTCGGTTGTATTACCGCTATCGACGTTGGTCCAGCGCCGTTGCTCGGGATCCTCACTATCAACCAGCTGCTGCAGCTGCTGTTTGAGCAGGCTGATGTCAGTGGGTCTAATCAACTGGTCCAAGCGGTTATCTATTCGCCATCCCCCGCGGTGTCGGCATAGTTCAAAGGGATGCTGGCTGTGGCCTCCGGCGTTGTCACTCAGATCAATCCTGAGCATACGGCAGGTGATGTCATCGAGCTGATAGGGCGCTCCAGTGGATACATAGAGTGCACGCTCGGGGTGAACCCTCTCAAGTGGTTCAAGCGACAGACTCTCCCGACGATCCAACAGTTGCGGAAGACGGCGGTGCAGCAGTTGGCGTTCGTTTTCGGTTAGTTTCTCATGCAAGGGGTGGCCGGCGAACGCCTGCAGTCCGACATCGCCATAGGCATCGGTTCCTGCGGTGGCTCTGGTTGCCACGACCATCAAGATGAGGGCGATAGGCAGGAAGTTATAACGCATTTGGCATCAACTCCTGTAGGGCGGCTGAACGCTGGGGTTGCGCGCTACGGTATCGGCACTCTGCCCGAACAGCAGCGTGCGCGACTCCTCGGTCACCGTTGCGTTGGTATTTATCGCTGCTCCTTCGGTGTAGGCCGCTTTCACCGCCGGTCGCTCTCCGATGCGCTCGAACCAGGCCTGAAGGTGCGGGTAATCGGCCAGATTCTGGCGCTGCTTGGCATGTGGGACTATCCAGGGGTAGCAGGCGATGTCGGCGATCGAGTAATTCCCTGCGAGAAACTCCTGCGCCGCGAGCTGTTTGTTCATAACCGCATACAACCTTGAGGTTTCGTTGACATAACGCTGGATGGCGTACGCAATCTGTTGCGGTGCATATTGCACAAAATGATGGTTCTGACCGGCCATGGGGCCGAGCCCTCCCATCTGCCAGTAAAGCCATTGCAATACCTCGAAACGCTGGCGCGGCTGCGCAGGCGACGGTAACAGCTGCCCCCGCTTGTCGGCAAGATACTCCAGAATCGCCCCGGATTCGAACAGTGACAGGGGCCCCTCACCATCGACCGGCGCATCGTCGATGATGGCTGGTATGCGGTTGTTGGGCGCGATGGCGAGAAAACCTTTCTCGAACTGCGCGCCGGTAGAGATATTGACTGGTTCTATCCGGTAATCGATTCCCAGCTCATTCAGTAATATCAGCGGCTTGTAGCCGTTTGGTGTGGTCCAGAAATAGAGTGTGATCATCTCGTTCTCAAAGTCTGATACCGGTGGGATGCCGGGGTGTAATTTGATTGTAGCCAGTTCCGGCCGCCGTTGCGGCGCCCTCTGAAGGCATGTCGGCCGGTAGCCAACTATCCTGCACAACGAGTCAGCGACGGAGGATGCCACCATGTCTAGCGAATCGGATAGCTTTCGAACCGAAACAGACAGCCTGGGGACGGTTAAGGTTCCCGCTCACGCACTCTATGGCGCTCAAACCCAGCGCGCGGTGAACAACTTCACCTTGAGCGGTATTCTTATGCCGCGCGCCTTTTTGCGCGCCTTGGGGTTGATCAAGGCAGGTTATGCCACCGCCAACGCCCAGGCGGGAGCCCTGTCGGAGCGCACCGCCGCCGCCATCGTTGCAGCGGCGGAGTCGGTTGCTGATGGCAGCTATGACAACCACTTTCCGGTCGAAGTGTTTCAGACCGGGTCAGCGACCAGCAGTAACATGAACGCCAACGAGGTGATTGCAACCCTGGCGGCTCGCGCAACGGGAGCCGATGTTCATCCCAATGACGACGTAAACCATGGGCAGAGTTCGAATGACGTGATTCCATCCTGCCTGCATCTGGCCTCGGCACTGCTGGTGGTTGAGCGGTTGATACCGGCGTTGGAGCATCTGCAGCGTACCCTTGAGAATCGTGAAACGGAGCTGGATCAGGTGGTAAAAACTGGCCGAACCCATCTGATGGACGCGCTGCCGATCACTTTCGCGCAGGAGATGAGTGGCTGGCGGGCGCAGCTGGCGCTGTGTCAGCAGCGCCTTGAGGGAACGCTACCCCGGTTGCAGCAGTTGGCGTTGGGGGGAACCGCGGTGGGTAGCGGCGTAAACGCCTTGCCCGGAAGTGCAGCCGCCGTATGTGAGTGGCTAACCCAGCGAACCGGAGTGCGATTTCGCGTGGCTGATAATCACTTTGCCGCCATGAGTGCACAGGATACAGCCGTAGAGCTGAGTGGCCAGTTGCGGGTTTTGGCTGTTGCGCTGATCAAGATCGCCAATGACCTGCGCTGGGGCGGAAGCGGCCCGCTCGCGGGTTTGGGTGAGTGGGTGTTGCCCGAGCTGCAACCCGGTAGCAGCATCATGCCGGGCAAAGTCAATCCGGTCATTCCCGAGGCCGTGGTGATGGCCGGATATCAGGTCATTGGTAATGACACGGCGGTAACGTTGGGAGGGCAGAGTGGCAGCTTTCAACTCAACGTCGCGCTGCCGCTGATCATCCATAATCTGGTGCAAAGCATAGAGTTGACCACCAATGCCGCGGTACTGCTGGCAGATAAGGTACTGGTCGGACTGACGGTGAACGTTGATGCGGCTGCAGCCAAGGTGGCGCGCAATCCGATTCTGGTAACCGCATTAAACAACCAGATCGGTTATGACCTCGGTGCTCGGATAGCGAAACAAGCCTATGCCGAGGGGCGTGCCGTTATCGATGTGGCTGCCGAGCTGACCGACCTTGACCGGGAAACCCTGGAGCAGCTGCTGGACCCGCTGCGGTTGTGCCGGCCCGAGCGTGAAAATTAACCGGGTGTTGATTTTTACCCTTGTTAACCCTCGGTAGCCGTTATACTGCGTTTTTTCCAATCACAGGTCGGATATGTCGATACCGGGCAAAGAAGTTTTCCGCTGCTATGACGAGTGGGGGCCGGTGAGCGTGTACGAGTTGCCCCCGTATCGTTATCTCGCCTTTGGTGAGGGCGGCGAGCAAAGCTGTATGCTGATGGGGGCTCCTCATACGCTGGTGCATCAATACGCTCAGGCGATGATGCTGGCGCTGCTGGTGGTGCCGGCACCGGGGGATGTTCTGGTGCTGGGTTTGGGGGCGGGTAGCCTGGTAAACGCTCTACTCACCCAGGCTGATGTTCGTGCTGTTACCGTGGTTGAGTTGCGCCGCGCTGTGGTCAATGTGGCGACTGAATGGTTCAGCTTTATGCCGGATCAGAGGCTGCAACTGGTCATCAGTGACGCTCGCGATTATCTCGGCCTCAACGAGGCTGGTTACGATTTGCTGATGGCTGATCTTTATACCGATGAAGGTATGGATGCCTGCTTGCAAGCACCGGAGTTTTTGGCGGACTGTTACCATAGCCTCAACGACGATGGTGTATTGGTGCTTAACCTCTGGGGCGATGAGCGCTCGCTAGACCGGGGTTTGCAATGCACCGTCGGGGAACTTTTTGATGGCGGCCTGTGGCTCTGCCCGGTGGAGGAAGGCAATATCATTCTGTTCGCGTTCAAGGGCAGAACCCCTGAGTTGGCACCGAGGCGTCTGCTGGCGGCGGCCAAACTGCGCGCCAAGACACTTGGCTACCCCCTTAACAAGCTGGTGTTCGGATTGAAACCTCTGGCTTGAACGCAGGCCCCCAACAGCAGCGGTGGCATTTATGCGAGTGAACCGATGAGAGAGAAAGTCTATTTGGCTGGCCCGTTGGGATTTTCTGAGGCTGGGCAGCTGTTTCATCAGCGTGTGCTGAGCGATCTGAGCCGGCTAGGATTTGAGTTGTTGGACCCCTGGGCGCTGAACGAAAGCGATGAGTTGGCGGCGGCATTGGCCGAACCGGACCTCAACCGTCAGCGGCAAAGGTTAGCAGCGCTTAATGTGCAGATCGGCGCGGTCAACGTGGAGGCGATTGACCGCTGCGACTGGGTGCTCGCAAACCTTGACGGCGTTGACGTTGACTCGGGCACGGCAGCAGAGATTGGCTATGCTTTTGCGCGCAATAAACGCGTTATCGGCTACCGCGGCGATTTTCGATTTTCCTGCGACAATCTGGGGAGTGTGGTCAACCTCCAGGTGGAGTACTTCATCCGCTCCAGCGGTGGCACTATCTACCGCCGCTGGAGTGACCTGATGCACGTGCTTAGCGAATAAAAGCTCAGAACCCCGGTGCTTGATCATCGGCGGGGCGACGCCAGATCCGGGCCCACATCGGCGCAAGGCGGTGCAATGAGCGCTGACTGGGAATGCGCTCGTCGGTGATTGGAATAAGCTGCTCATCTTGCCAGTGGGCCACCTTGAACTGAAACACGTAGTCCGGTTCAAGCCCCATGCGAAGATCCTGCATGATCACTCCTTCGGCCGAGGACCGGACGCTGTAGAAACCCTTGGTGAACCAGCGTAACCGCTCTACCGGCCAGTGGTTATCCAAGGTGCGTAGTAGGGACTCGTGGTTGGCGTAGTGTCGCAGCTGGATCGGCTGATCGCCGTCACTCAGCGCATAGAACCCGATGGAGTAACGGTTGGCGTCGACAATCAGTACCCGCCATAACAGGGTGG
This sequence comes from Motiliproteus sediminis, assembly GCF_017912535.1. GTDB lineage: Bacteria > Pseudomonadota > Gammaproteobacteria > Pseudomonadales > Balneatricaceae > Motiliproteus > Motiliproteus sediminis. The sequence goes on along the minus strand of NZ_JAERQK010000001.1, from coordinate 719,855 downwards.
TAAACGGGGCTGGTTGCACCAACACCCGGCTGTGGGGCTGAAGGCTGTTGCCTAGCTGCTGGTGCGCCCGCTGTTCGACGTGTTGCTGAACCACGGCGCTCCATAGCAGGTAAAGACTGCTCAACACCAGCCCGACGGCATTGGCTCGCAAGCCGCGCTGGTTGTTGCGCAGCGCCAGAAACAGGCCACACCCGAGCAGCAGCGGCAGGGTATACAGCGGGTCGATGATAAAAATGCTGCCCAGCCCCACCGGGGTGGGGTCCAGCGGCCAGAGCAGCTGGGTCCCGTAGATGGTAAATGCATCCAGCAGCGGGTGCGTCAGCAACACCAGCAGCACCATCCAGAGCCAACTGCGCCGATGGTGGGCAAGTGAGGGGTGGCAGCGGCGGATCAGCCAGCTCAGGGCCGGCGAAAGCGCGGCGAGCACCAGCAGTGAATGGCTGAAGCTGCGATGGTAGGTAAAGTCGGCTACGGCTCCCCCCATGGGTATCAGCACATCCAGGTCGGGCAGGGTGCCCAGTGCCGCCCCCCAAAGGGGCGCTCGAAAACCAGCTTTGCGGCCCATGACGGCGGTTGCAACCGAGGCCCCGAGGGCTATTTGGGTAATACTGTCCATGTGCGCTTCTACAATTAGACTGAGTTCATATTGAGCCCTTGAGGAGCGAAAAGTGCAACGCCACCGAGCCGATAGTAACGCGGCAGCGCTGGCGGAGGAGAACCGGGTGCGATGGTTGGTCCTGATAGGCGCGATGATGCTAGTGGCCTCAGCGCAGCTGCGTGCCGCAAAGCCCCAGGTGCTGGTGATCGAGAGCTATCACGCCGAGTATGCCTGGGATCAGTCCTACCGCCGCGGGCTGGAGCAGTTTCTTATGCCGTACGCGGAACTTAGCTATTTTCAAATGGACACTAAACGTCTGCCACCCAGTCGTCATCAAGAGCGTGCAGAGGCCGCGTGGCAGTATGCGCTGACCGTAGATGCCGACCTGTTCATTCTTGGCGACGACAACGCTCTGCGGTTTCTGGGTCCCCGCTTGGCTGACACCGGCAAACCACTGGTTTATCTCGGCATTAATCAGAATCCCCGGCGCTATCTCGGCGAACCGCGAAGCAATGTATCCGGCGTACTTGAGCGTCCGCTGTTAAAACGTTCGATTGCTTATCTCAACCTGGTCATGGGGCGTCCGTTGGACAAAGTGCTGGTGTTGTTTGATGGCGGTACGACTTCAAAGACGGTGTTGGAAGAGAGTTTCTCCGGGCGCTCGTTGCAACGGATCGGCTCCACACTGGTAGATATCCGGTTGATAGCGCGACAATCACAGTGGCAACGCACGATCCGCAACGCACAGGCGGAAGGGTTTGATCTGATTGTGGTAGGGCTTTACCACACCCTTGTCGATGATGAGGGGAACCATGTCAACGAACAGCGGGTGATCGAGTGGAGTGCGCTGCATTCGCCGCTGCCGCTGTTCGGGTTTTGGTCGTTCTCCGTAGGTGCGGGAATGACCGCCGGCGGACTGGTGCTGGATGGTTACGAACAGGGGCGTGCGGCGGGCCAGATGGCGGTGAATATTCTCAAGGGTGAACCACCACCGCGACTGCCGGTCACCCCGGGAAGCGGGAAGCTGATCTTCAGTCGGTCGCAGCTGCAGCGGTGGGGGATTGGGCTGCCGTCCCGCCTGCAGGAAGAAGCCGAGTTCGTGCCATAAAACGGGGCGAGGCCCCGTTTCCAGTCGCGTTACATCCGATCCATCACTTCTATACCGAGCAGCTCAAGTCCCTGGGCGAGCGTGCGCGCCGTGGCCTGGCACAGGCGCAGGCGACTGTCGCGTACCTGGGTGGCGATGTCACTACGCAGGATCGGGCACTGCTCGTAAAACTTCATGAACAGGCTGGACAGTTCGTACAGGTAGGTGCAGAGCAAATGCGGTAATGCGTCGCGGGCCACCTGATCCAGCTGCTCTTCAAACTGCAATAGTTTAAGCGCCAGTGCCTGTTCCGCCGTCTCGTCGAGAGCGATGGCGCCGGTCAGACTATCGCCGTCGATGCGGGCTTTGCGGAAGATGCTCTGGATACGGGTGTAGGCATACTGCAGGTAGGGCGCGGTGTTGCCTTCGAAGCTAAGCATCGAGTCCCAGCTGAAGATGTAATCATTGGTGCGGGTTTTTGCCAGATCGGCATACTTTACCGCGCCGATACCGATTTTGCGGGCAGCGTCTTTCTGCTCTTCGGCGGTCAGATCCGACGCTTTGTCGGCCAGCAGTGCTTCGGCGCGGACGATCGCTTCATCCAGCAGTTCTGCCAGCTTGACCGTGCCACCGCTGCGGGTCTTAAAGGGTTTGCCGTCTTCGCCCATCATGGTGCCGAACGGGTGATGTTCGAGACTGACCTGGTCGGTGGCAAAGCCAGCCTTACGGCTAACCGCGAAGACCTGCTTCATATGCAGCGACTGACGGGCATCGATGAAATACAACACCCGGTCAGCATTCAGCTGATGGCAGCGGTAATCCACCGCGGCAAGATCGGTGGTAGCGTAGAGATAGCCGCCGCCGGATTTTTGTACGATAACCGGCAGCGGGTTGCCCTCTTTGTCGGCGAGTTCGTCAAGAAACACTACCTGGGCGCCCTGATCTTCAACAGCAAGGCCCTGTTGCTGCAGGGTTTTGATCACCCCCGGCAACGCGTCGTTGTAGGCGCTTTCCGGCTTGATGTCGTCGTGGGTCAGGGTGACGTTGAGTTTACGGTAGATCTCTTCGCTGTGAGCTACGGAGATTTCGATAAAGGTACGCCAATAGCCCAGGCATGTTGTGTCGCCCGCTTGCAGCTTAACCACATTGTCACGGGCGCGTTGGGCAAACTCCGGCTCCTGATCGAAACGGACTTTGGCTTCGCGGTAGAAGGTTTCTAGATCGGAGAGCTTGGGAACCTTGCCGCCCTCCGCGTCCATTTTGTCTTGCAGGTGGGTAATCAGCATGCCGAACTGTGTACCCCAGTCGCCGACATGGTTTTGGCGAATCACCCGGTGACCCTGGAATTCCAGCAGCCGGGCCAGAGCGTCACCAATGATGGTGGAGCGCAGGTGGCCCACGTGCATCTCTTTGGCGAGGTTGGGTGCGGAGTAATCCACCACAACGGTCTGCGGTTTCTCCACAGGATCAATACCCAGACGCTCGTCATCCAAAGTTGTATGCAGCTCGCGCGCCAGCCAGGCCGGCTTGAGGTGGATGTTGATGAAACCGGGACCGGCAATTTCAACCTTGGCTGCGATGTCGTCCAGCTGCAGTGCATCGACGATCTTGGTCGCCAATTCCCGCGGGTTGGTCTTCATGCGTTTGGCGGCAGCCATGGCACCGTTAGCCTGGTAGTCACCAAACTGTGGTCCTTTGCTGGGGGCAACCATCGGTTGGCAGTCGGATGGAATAGCCGCCACGCTCATGGCCTGGCGAACACGGGAAGAGAGAAGGTCGCGTAATTTCATGGTGTAGTATTGCTACCCGGTGGGTTGTCTGCGATACGCGCCGCAGCGGGGCGGCGTGATTCTGAGGCCGCATATAGTACCGGTTCGGGGGACAAATGAGTAGTTTGCGCGCCGCTACCTGCAGCGTCTCCCTGACTCCCGATGAAAAACGGCGGTGCCGCGCTTGCGAGGCGCGGGCCGCGCTGCTAGTCTGCGAATTCGGCTGTCGCCCGACGTACGGCCCAAGAGCAATTACCTCGACAATAATAATGCAACAATCGACCGCCATTATCGGTGTAGCGATTGCCAAAACGCAGAGGTTCTAACGATGATGCAAGCAACACCACTCACCAGTGAATCCCACAAGCCCTACCTCTCGGAGGAGGTCATGCTGGGGATCGATTCAGTCCACCTTGCTGTCACCTTGAAGGGTGAGCAACATACCTTTGACGATAAATACGAGATGGAGCGTTTTCTGCGTGCTCTTTGGGAGCAAGAGGTGAGCGTTTAGGCTCGTATTGGGCTGACATATTGGGCCGAGGCTGGCTGTCGCCGGTCAGTCTTCGCCGTCATCTTTCTGCTTCTGCCGGAAATGCTTATGGCAGGCAGCACATACTCTGCCGATCTGGCGAAAGTCTTTCTTTGAGTCGTTCTGGCTCTGCCTGGCTGCGTTGTTCGCCAAGCGCACGGCATTTGTCTCCAGGTCGGTCGCCAGACGGTCAAATTTCGCTTTCTGCTCCCAAATCGCCGGCAGCGCATTGCTCGGGGAGTGCAGTGAACCTTCTGGAAAAAGCCCGGAAATCTCCGGTGCGTGGGCAGCGATTTCCGTTGCTGCCTGCTGTATTGCCAGGGCGGTGAACTCTGTTCGTCCTCGCACCATATCCGCGATCAGCTTCATCTGTGTCTTTAGCTCTTTCATCGCCTCGATCCGTTGTTCGACCAACGCCGGTTGAGGCGTCTCCGAGGTGGCCATTACGTTAACGGCCAGCGTTGACAGCGTGACGATCAGAGCATGTTGGATATAGGAGCGTGGCATAGGTCCTTCGGTCTGGTGTACCAAGCGAACTGTCACGGTAGCCTGTCGCCGGCTACAGTGTATTGATTTCCGTCAGAGTATCGTAGGTAAAGCGTTGCCATAATGCCATCCATCTCCTAGCCTGAAGCAAGGAACGATTCCGGCTTTTATCGGTGCTCCCCGTGTTGTTGCGAGTGCCTCAGACCAATGTGAAGGGAAACCTATGACCCCTGAAGAAGCGTTTCAGAAGTTAGATGCAGCGATCCGTCCACAATTTCCGGGGATCACCTTTAGTCCTTCGGGTATCTGTAGCCGCGTATTGCAAGTGCCGTTCAAGGATAAGTCCGGGCTCAGTTATACCCTGACCCTGTTCGTAGAGGTTGCTATGGCACCGACGACCGGGGTTGCCACCGGCGTGGTGATATCTCACCCCCCCAAGCACCAGTGGCAAAGCACCCCGGATGAGATTGCTAATGGCGGTGAAAGCCTCAAGGCGCTATTTGACCTTATCGGCGAGCTGGGTAAGGAGTATCTGACCCGTGAGCGCCAGACCCTGAAGGTACTCAACAACCGCGATCTTGGTGAGCAACTGGCGCGGCTTTGCCACACCAACGGTGATAAAGAGGTTGAGGCCACCAGCGATCGCTTTACCCTCAAGAAAGGTACGGTGCAGGTGAAACTGCAAATCACTGAAAACCAGTCACCTTCGCCGCTGGCGTCGGTATCGCTCAACGTCGATGGGGTGGATAACAAGACCTTGATGAGCGCACTGAGGGTGTTGCTGCAATACAACACTGCCTGATACATGCCTGCGTAACTGAGCGCCCGGCCGATACGATATCTGCCGGGCGTTTTCAGACCAGCTAGCGCTCAATGGTATAGATCAGGTCCGCGGCGCTGTTATAAGTGCCGGTCTCGCTTTCGAAGTTCCACTTGTCGCTCAACTTGTAGCGCATGAAAAAGGTGGTGGTCGGTTCTATCAGCCCAACCCCATAGCGAACGTACATCTTTGGTGACAGATATTTGCCGACATAGAATGAGGCGTTGTCCGCGTCGTCGCTGGACAGTCCCATCTCGTCCACCGGCAGTACTTTGGTTATCCGTTCCCCGAGTTTGTTGCCACCGGATACACCCATGGCCATGGCCGCACGGAGGGCAAGAGCCTGTTCGTCCACTTCGCTGTTGCCGGGTGCGCGCCCCAGAAGAAGGTAAGAAAGTAGCTCCGGGTCGGGCATGGCTGGATTGGAAAACAGGTTGAATTGGCTTTCTTGCAAGGAGCCGCTTATTTCGGCGCCAACAATGACGTCCTCAACCTTTCGCGAGATTCTGATATCCAATCCCGGATTGTCCACTGGGCCGCCGCTATAGATAAAACGGCCGCGGTCAATGTTGAGTTCCTGACCGTAAAGTCGGTACTGGCCGCCACGTACCTGCACCGAACCGGATGCCCGGGCACCGCGAAGATTGTCGTCTTCGAGCAGTAGCCCTCCTTGCAGCAGAGTCTCGAATCCTGCCCCCTTGAACTGCACGTCGTCGCCGAGTTGCAGCCGTATGCGGCTGTGGTAATCCCTTGCCAGCAGGTCATCCTCGCTTTCACCAACGAACACCACGTCGCTGCTGGGTTGGATCTTACCGCTCAGATCCGGTGGTGTCAGTCGTGCCTTGGGAACGAGTACTTCACCCTCGATACCCAGCGCCTGCGGTGAAAGGGTGAGGTCCAGCTGCGGAGTGACATAAACCTCGGCTTCTGGAATGGCCACGGCCAGAAAATCATTGCCCTCGATTCGGAGAGAAAGGTCTCCGGTCTGCGCTGACAGCGCACCGCCAAGACGCAGGTGGCCGTCCCCTGAATAGGCTTCGCCGGATATCAGCAGTTGGTCACTGGTGCTGGGGTCATCATTGAGGGCGAGCCGCATCCGCTCTACCTGAATGCCGGTAGCGGGGAGGGTAAACGCTGCGTCGTCGAGGATTACCTTGCCGTTGATACCGGGGCGGAGCGGGTCACCCCGGAGCTTCAGCCGCGCGTGCAACTGCCCCCTGGGGGAGCGAATCTCGGGTAACAGCAGCGGCAGCAGTTGGAAGTCACTGATCGCTGCGGTGGCGGTGGCATCCAACAGGGGTTGATCCATAGGGTTGTCCAGCGTACCTTGCATCGCGATCTCGCCACCAAGTTCCGAAGCCTTGGCGTCGATTTGCCAGCGGATGCGGCGCTCGTCCCCGGTTGCCTGTGCGGCTAAGTGCTCGATCGGCAACCATAGCTCGGGAGTTATCTCTACTTCACCCGAGGTTACTTCCGCCTGCGTATTCAGACCGGTTAACCGACCCTGTTCAAGCTCTCCGCTGGCGCGCAGTTCAAGCTCGCCGCGGACGCCGAGGGGGAGCTGCTCGCCCAGCAGAGTTGCCAGCGGAAGGTGCAGCAAGCTGAAGTTCCCGTTGAGGTTGCCAGTGTAATCACCGCCGCCAGCCACGCATAACTGGGCAGGCTGCTGGCTAAGGCAGAGCTCATCGAGTTTGAATCGCTCGGTCGAGAGCATCAGTGAACCGCGGTGCTTGGATTCAAGCTGCCAGTTACCGAGTTCTGCAGTGGCTATGGTCAGTGCCCGTGGCTGGGCGTTCCAGTCGGCGGAGCTCCAGTTACCATCCAAGTGCAATGCGAGGTTCAGCGGTGCGCCGTCCAGAGCGAGAGTGATGCGGTGGCGGTCAAGGCTGCCGTCCAGGTTGAGCGAGAGTTGCAACCATTGATAGTCGCCTGTACTCGGCGCCGTTAGCGTCAAGGATGCTTGGTTGTGGGCGCCGGGTGTGAGGTTTAGCTGCAGTTCGGCGTTGACCTGTTCGGTGGCATATTGTCCATAACGGAGCGATGTGGCGTTGAGCTCGGCGGTAACCTCCGGCTGGGCTAACGGGCCGCCCAATCGTCCGGCCGCCCTGAGAGTGCCACTGAGATCAAAGGGCAGCGGCGGAATGGGGTTGGCAGTGAGTTGCCAGCCCAGCTCCCACCGCTCATTCAGGCTGCCGGAGAGGTCGAATCTTGCACTATCGGCGATAGTCAGGGACAAGCCGTCACTGTGCAATGACCCGTCCCGCCAGCCCAGTTCGCCGACAAGCTCAACCGGTTGGCCCCGCAAGATACCGCTCAATCTGGCAGTCGATAGCTGTATTTGTAGCGACTCATCGCGAAGTTTGCCGCTGGCAAGGCTGTCTGCGCTCAGCTCTCCCGGCCATCCGCTAACCCAGAATTCCGGATTGACACCTGCTGCCGTGATCTGACCGTGCCAGCTTATCCCATTCATCCATGCCAGCGTGCCTTGATAGCTGATGGCACCCTCCGGTGTGTTCAGTTGCAGCGCCAAAGCGTTCAATTCGCTTTGGTTGCCGGTGGCAGATGTGCGAATGGTTGTGGCGGGCCAGTACTCACCCGGGTCGAGGTTGGCGTTCAGGGTCAGGCTGTAGTGGTTAACGGTTCCGTCCAGGGTAAAGTGACCATCGCTAGAGCTGACCAGAGGCATGGTGAGCGGATAACGAAGCCGTTGCCAGTTGCCGGTGAGGTCGAATGCGACGGGATCGCTAAGCTGCAGCTGACCTTTGGCTGCCAGCTGTATCTTGTGCTCGGACAGCGTCAGCGTGCTCTGTTTAAGCCTCAGGTGTTCGGCGTCAACACCGAGTTCAACCGCCAGAGCCAGTCGCCCTAATTCAGGATGTTGAGTGAGCAGATTGATTGTGGCATCGGCAGTCTTAGCGCTGCCCGAGGCGTTGAACTGCAGATTGATTGGTTCTGCTAGCAATGGCTGCAGCGGGGCAGGCAGCGCCGTCAGGTCGACTCTTTGGCTGAGTACCTGCCCGAGCTCGGGGCTATCCAGGCGCAGCTGCGGCAGCTTCAGCGCGAGTTGCCACGGCAGGGAGGGGGCGAGCGGTCGCAGGGTTGCGTTCAGCTCCACTGTGGTCGGTAGCGTGAGCTGCTGGGTGATCTGCAGTTCGGTCGCAGACCCTTGAAGGCGGCCCTGACCCTCCAGCGAAGGCTGCTCCGGAAGGGTCAGACGCCAATTGGTCTCCAGCCGCAGCGGGTAGTCGCCACTGAGTCGCGCGGAACCCTGCGCGCTGAGCTGCCCCCATGGGTGATCGATGGCTAGAGACTGCAGAGTCAGCCGGCTCAGTAGCAGTGAGCCACTGGCGACAATCTGATTCGCTTCAAACCTTCCGCTGGCATGTTCCAGCGACGGCTCATCTAATTGCAATTGGTCGATGTTGAGCGCGAGTGGCAGGTTTATCCGCGGTAGCACCACGACCCCCGGTGGGGACCGTGACGTGTCAGGTGGAGGGGTGAGCCGCAAGTGCGGTCGGGAGGCGGCTATCCGCTCCAGATCCAGGCTGCCGTGCAGCAGGGCCCAGGGATTCCAGCGCAACATCAACCGGTCTGCAGTGAAAGTGAAGTCGGCGTGCTGGATCTGCACCCGGTCGAGTGTCAGCGTATTCAGCAGTGATCCCTGACTGTTACCCAGGGTGATGATTCCCGGCAGCTGCATCAGCAGCCAGCGACTACCCTGGGCGCTGCTGAGCCAACCCAGTGTGATCGCCAGCGTCAGCAGCAGGGTGGCGATAACCAGCAGTGTGCGGCGCAGCCAGATCATAGGTCAGGACCAATAGAGAAGTGGAGACGCCAGGGGGTGTTCGGCAAGTCCAGCGCCCAGCCGATATCGATGCGCACCGGGCCGATGGGTGACAGCCATCGGATACCGCCGCCGACACCGGTGCTGAGGCTGTCTTCAAGAGAATTGATGGCGCTTCCGTGATCGGCAAATATGGCCAGACGCCACTCCTCCAGCAGACGGTAGTCAATCTCTGCGCTGACCACGATTAATCCCTGACCGCCTTCGATGTTGCCCTCTTCGCTCAGAGGGGCAAGGGTTTTATAGCGGTATCCGCGGACGCTGTTGTCACCGCCGGCAAAGAAGCGTTTGGAGGCCGGCAGCGCATCGCGATCATCGATTACTGTGCCGCCCAGTTCGGTGCGCCCCAGCAGACGCCAGTTATCTCCAAGCGCATAGATCCCTTTGGCCTCTATGCGCCCTTGAACAAAAGATGTGTCCGAGTACCACAGGTCGCTTGAGCCCAGTGTTTCGATGGTCAGGCGGTATCCTCGCCGGACATTTAAACGGTTGTCAGCGTGGGTTCTGGACCAACTTGCACGCGGAAAAATAAAGCGGCTCTTTTGCGGTTGTTCATCGATGGTAAAGCTTTCCCGCTCCAGATCCAGGCCCAGAATCTGTATCCAGTCGCCCTGAAGGCGTTGCCATGAGATCCCCGTGGCCCAGGTTTCCGAATCCACCGGGTCCGAGTGTTCGTTCTGATAGGCGGTACGCAGGCTGTACTGTTCGGATTCGGGACGTTTGCCGGGAATGCGGTATTGGGCCACGATATCGGAACGTACGGGGGATAGTTGGGCCTGGGTGTCAAAAGAGTGGCCCGAGGCATTGACCCAACGTCGGGTTACACCGGCGGTGAGGCGAGTGCGCGTATCGGTATCGTAGCCGATACCGGTGCGGTAGCGTGTGCGTTTGCGCATCTCCAGTTCAACCTGGATCGGAACTACGCCGTCGCGGCGCTGCTGCCACAAAGGACGGACTTCAACGCGCTGAAAATAATCCGTATTGTTCAGGCGAGCCTGCAGTTGGAGCAGTTCTCGGGTCAGTACCGGCTGGCGTGCTTTGATCCGGACAAAGCGTTGTATGAACTCCGGTTCCAACGGGGTTTCGGAGAAGCGAACATCACCATAGCGGTAGCGGATGCCGGTGTTGTAGTGGAGGACCACGGTCGCTGCGAGGTTTTCCCTGTCAACCAGAATTTTTTGCTGAACCCACTGGGCATCATAGTACCCGCGTTCGGCAGCCAGATTCTGCAGCCGACTTTTGAGGGCCTGGTACTGTTCGTGAATCAGCGGTTCAGCGACAGAAATTCCCGGCGCTAACTCCAGCGCACGAAAGGCTGCGTCCTCTGCGCCATCACCTGTAACCCTGAGATCAATGTGGGCGATCTTCACTTGCGGCCCCGGGGTGATGTGATAGCGGGCCCGCCAGCCCTCTGCAGATTGCTGCAGCGAGGAATCGATCTCAACCTGATAGTAGCCGTAGGGCTCCAGGGCCTGACGGACTTCCCGTTCTGAACGACGATGGAGGTACTGTACCCGGGCATCGCTCAGGTCGGTACCGCTCATTTGACTGATGGTCAGGTAGGCGCTGACATTACGCGACAGTTCGCCGTCAACTCCCGTGATCACCACCTCTAGTGGTGTGGCAAACGCGGTCCGTGCTAACAGCAGTGTTGCTACTAGCACAACGCGCAAACACAACCTGGTTGCTATGTACCAGGCGGGGCGATCGTCAGGCGTAAGCGTCGTCTCGCTGGCAGTTGTGCAGTTGGAAAAAATGCTCAATGGTGGATCGTTCCCACATGGTGTCCTTGTAGCCGAGGTCGATCAGGGCGCCGCAAAAAGCGGGTGCAAAAAGCAGATAACTCGCGGCGGTCGCACCGCCGCCCTTGGCGGTGGCACCTACGGTTCGCAGAGCCAGACGCAGGCTGCTGGACAGATACCTGATTTTGCGGCCGGCGATTTTGTCAACCGCCTCGGAGGGCGAGATGATCATGCTCTCTACCGGGCGCAACTGCAATCCGCTGGCATCACGAAGCTTGTCCGGTATTAGTGCCAGAAGCTCGTTGATTCGTTCCATATGTTCGATATCACCTTCCAGGGCGTCGATAAAGGCGCTGCTGAAAAGCTGCCCCATAATTTGCGCCATTGACGGAGAGTGGCGCAACGGTTGCCGGCGGACCCATTGCTCCGGGTTGCGGTTACTGCTGACACCAATGATAAACAAGCGGTTGGCGCCCAGATGAAGCGCCGGGCTGATAGGGGCTGTCTGGCGAAGCGCGCCGTCGCCAAAATACTCGCGGTTAAGTTTTACTGCCGGGAAGATGGTGGGTATCGCAGAGGATGCCATCAGATGTTCCAGCGTCAGTGCTACCGGGGTACCTATGCGACGATGGCGTTGCCAGCCGCGAATCCCGGGTGCTGCTTGAAAGAAGCTGACCGACTGGCCGGTAGTGTAGCCCGTGGCGGTGATTGACACTGCTTCGAGGTCACCGGCGGCGATACAATCATCTATCCCTTCAAACCTGATGCAGTCATGCAGCAGTTGGCGCAGGGGACTGTTGTCCAGCAGTGATAGCGGACGGTTGCGGCCGACCCCCTCATTGAGCAGCGAAAAACCGAGCCGCGACAGGCTTTTGATCAACGCGGCGGCCGAGGTTTTGTAGATCAGGTCTGGCATCAGTGAGCGCCAGAGATTCTCCAGTTGCAGTACCGACTCGCGCAGTGTGCCGGGATGCGAAGCGATATACAGGGCGTTGATGGCGCCGGCAGAGGTACCACAGATTATCGGAAACGGATTATGGGCGGAGCCAGGCAATATTTCGGTAAGGGCTTTGAGCACGCCGACCTGATAGGCCGCGCGGGCACCCCCACCGGACAGAATCAGCGCGTTCTTGTTGCCATTCGACATTCGCCGTTACCTCGTGCTTAGACCACTGTGGAAGCGCGCACTCTGTTCAAACGAGCTAAGCTAAAAGACGCCTTTGTTAACAGTTAGTTGATTACAGTCTAAGCATGGACGGCAAGCTTCAATAGGGCAATAGCAACTCGTGCGAATCAGAACAACAGCAACTCCGGGGGTGATCGCCGCCAAACGCAATCTGGTCGAGTGTGCCCATTGCGGTGCATTCAACCGGCTGCCCCCGGGTGACCGCCCCGGGAGGCTGTTTTGCTATCGTTGTGATCATCGTTTGCATCGGCATCGCCCGCAATGGTCGCAGCACGCACTTGTTTGCGTCGTCACCGGTCTGATCCTGTTCCTGCTCAGTAATACCCAGCCCTTCATCTCTCTGGAGATGGCGGATCAGGTTCTGTCCACCACTTTGCTGTCGGGCGTGCAGGCGTTGTTAAGTCGCGAAGAGGTGTTCCTGGCCGGCCTGCTGTTGCTCTCTATCTTCCTGTTGCCATTGATGCAACTGCTTACCCTGCTGTACCTGCTGTTATCGCGGCTGCAGGCGCGGGCGATGCCCGCCAGCCGCTACGGGCTGGCACTGCTGCTCCGTTTTGAGCGCTGGAACATGCTAGAGGTGTTCCTGCTCGGTGTGCTGGTCACCATCGTCAAGCTTTCCGATGTGGCACAGGTGGTGCCCGGAGCGGGGCTTTACAGTTTCTTGGCGGTGGTGCTGCTACTCAATGCGGCCGGGGTTCTGATCAATCGACGCCAGCTTTGGCAGCAGATCGACGGTAATGACTACTTTGTCCTCGCCGGCAATGTCGAACTTTCCGGTTGCAGCGTTTGCAACGCGCTTGTTGATCAACGCCTGCGCTATTGTCCCCGTTGCCACAGCCGGATCGCTCGCCGTCAACTACACAGCTTGCAGCGTACCTGGGGCTTTTTGGCGGCAGCCATTGTGCTCTACATCCCGGCCAATACCTTGCCGATGATGTACACCACCTCGTTTGGCGCCACCCGGTCCGATACCATATTGTCAGGTGCACATCATCTGCTGGTCACCGGCCAGTGGCCGATTGCGCTTATCGTATTCGTGGCCAGCATTCTGGTTCCGATTGGCAAAATCGTGGTGCTGCTCTATCTGCTGGTACGTGCTCATCGGCCCACACCGGTGAGACTGATGCACAGATTGCGGCTTTACCGGGTCACCGAATTCGTTGGTCGTTGGTCTATGGTGGATGTATACGTCGTTATTCTGATGATGGCGTTGGTGCAGTTTGGTGTGATCGCAAACATTGAGCCTGGTGGAGCGGCGCTGTCTTTTGGTTGCGTGGTGGTGTTGACCATGCTGGCGGCGGAATCCTTTGATCCGCGATTGCTATGGGAAGGGGTGGATGAAACAGCAAGCGGTTAACGACGCGACTGTGCATCGGGAGCGGGGGATATCGCCGGTGTGGCTGGTACCGCTGGTCGCCGTGCTGGTGGCAGCGTGGCTGGGATTACAATCCTGGCGGGAACGCGGTGTTGAGGTGGTCATCAACTTTGAAAGCGCGGCCGGTATCGAAGTCAACAAAACCGAACTGCGGTTCAAGGATGTGCGTGTGGGTGTCGTGCGTCGGGTACAGTTGAGCAGTGATCTCAGTAAGGTGCAGGTGACCGCAGAGGTGGTTCCTGAAATTGCCGATAGATTGTCGGCCAATTCAGCGTTCTGGGTGGTATCTCCCAAGATATCGGCCAGTGGTATCACCGGTCTTAATACACTGATTTCCGGGGTGTATATTGGAGTGGATCCCGGTGAGCCGGGGGAAACGCTGGATCAGTTCTCCGGCAGCCTGACGCCGGTTCGCATCGACTCCGACAGTGCCGGCAGTCGCTATCAACTTCGGGCTAACAGTCTCGGTTCGCTGAATATAGGGTCGCCTGTGTATTATCGCGAAGTGCCGGTTGGCGAGGTGCTTGATTACGAACTGCAGGCGGATGGGAGCAGTGTGGTTATTGATCTCTTTGTGCGCGAGCCATTTAACCGCCATGTGCATCGAGAAAGTCGGTTCTGGAACGTCAGTGGCTTCGGGGTTGATATATCTGATCGCGGGGTGCGGGCGCACATGAGCTCGCTCACTTCACTGGTGGCTGGTGGTATCGCCTTTGATACGCCCGAGGATGAACGCGATCCGGTGGCTGCGACTGAGGGTCAGAGCTTTATTCTCTATCCGGATCGCCAGGCGGTAAACGACGGGGTGTATACGCTCAAGTACTTTTACAAGCTAAATTTCAACGGTTCGGTACGCGGTCTCAACGTTGGGTCGCCGGTGGAGTTTCGCGGCATACCGGTGGGCGAGGTTGTATCGATCCGGTTTGCAGAAAGTGAAGGTGAGAGGATCGATATTCAGGTCGTTGTCGCTTTTGAACCACAGCGTCTGCATGGCGATAGTTTAATGAACTATCAGGATTTTTCGGATAGATTACAGCGGCTTGTCGAGCGCGGTTTGAAAGCCCAACTCAAAGCCGGCAACTTGCTGACCGGCGCGTTGTTTGTCGATCTCGTCTTTGAGCCCGAGGATCCCGGACTTGTCGTGGTCCAGCAGGGCGACTACCCGCTATTGCCAACGGCAGAAGCACCGTTGGATCAGGTGTCCCGCCAGTTCACCCAACTGCTGTCCAAGTTAAACCAGATCCCGCTGGAGCAGATCGGAAGTGATTTGGGCAGCAGTCTCTCCAGTTTGAGAGTCTTGTTGCAGGAACTGGAGCAACAGGAATTTGCCGGTGAATTGAGTGCAGTAGTGACCAATCTCAACCGCAGCAGTGGCCAACTGGATGTAACTCTTGAGCAGGCCGAGCGGACCTTTGCCCAGTTGCAACAAACACTCGGGAACCTTGATGAGACGGTCGCGCGCGATGCGCCGATCATCTACGACGTTCAGCAGATGATTCGGGAGGTCACTCAGGCTTCACGCTCTATTCGCCAGTTGACCGATCAGCTCAATAGAAGACCCAATGCACTGATCTTCGGAAAGGAGGAGCGCTGATGTCGCGGCACTATGTGGTACTGGCACTGGCAGTCTGGTGGCTTACCGGTTGTGCTGCGGCGCCCCCTGCGAGCTATTACCAGTTGCTGGTGGAGGGCAGCATGGATGCTGCGCCGCAAAGTCTACGGCTCGATCCTCGTGCTGCCGTCGGGCTATGGCCGGTTACCTTACCCGACGCGCTGGACCGCCCGGATGTTGTGAGCTTTTCCGGTACTACCGCGCTGATTTCGGGCCGCCACCAGTGGGCCGGTAGCTTAAGCGATAACATCGGACGCCAGTTGGCCCTCGGCCTGCAGCGCCGCACCGGCGAAGTGGTGTGGCGATATCCCTGGGATGAGGGCGCGCGCCCGCAGCGCCAACTGCGCATTCGGATCCTGTACTTTGGCGGTGCTCTGGGTGGTCCGGTACGACTGCGTGCGCAGTGGGTGCTGGCTTCACGCGATTCTACCGTTGACCCGCGTGCCGGCGAGATCAACCTGACCCAACCAGTGGCTGAAGCTCCGGCAAGCCACGAAGGCTATGTAGGGGCACTTTCCCGGCTGGTCGATCAGCTTGCGGAAACGCTTGCTGCCGAGATGCAATTACCGTGAAGGCTTGGATCAGGTTGCTGCCTTTTTGGCTGCTGTTGAGCGGCTGTGCGGCGCTCCAGCCACCGGAACCACCCCGTGTGTCGATCCAGCAGGTCCGCTGGGCGCCGCTTGAGGGCTCACCGAGGTTCGAATTTGCTCTCGAAGTGCTTAACCCCAATGGGCGTGAGCTCGCATTGGATGGCGTGGTTTATACCTTGTTCATTGACGATGTAGAACTGCTGCAGGGAGCAACTAGCCAACTGCCGGTTATTGCAGCTTACAGCAGTGAGGTCATAACCCTGAGCGCCAGTCCCAACCTTATCAACGGGTTGCGCTTGCTTGGGCGTCTCGCCATGGCGCAGCGTCAATCTGTTCCTTACCGGCTTGAAGCGCGGATCGATCCGGCCGGTTGGTTACCGGCTCAGACGGTGGTGGAATCAGGGGACTTGCCCCTTTTGTCTAATCCGGCCAAGGAATAAGGGATTTTCGCATAGGGCGCATTTTTATCCCGTGGTACAGTGGCATCTCGTTGCATAAGGAAATGCTCATGTTTCGTGGTGTCCGAGTGCGTCATTTGATGCACCCCTTTGGCAGGTTGCGCTGGCTCAGCCGGTTTTTGGCGCTGTCAGATGTCGCCCAACTGACCTGGCTGTTGCTGCTGGTTGTGGCGCTCAATACGCTGTTGCTCAGTGCGGCAGGAACCGTCATCTGGTTAGCCCCCTAGCGTCTGCCGTGGTTTGATTGATCTGGATCATGCTCCGGTTCTATCTGTTGATAGAACGAAGGGAGGCTTCGGCTATTCTTACCCGACAGGTTTATCAGTAGTCGGTGATTTAAGGGTTGTGGATGGCGTTAGACAGGCAGTTTGATCACCAGAGTTCCAGTCGTCTTATCAGCGTGCTCCACCGCACGGCGTTGACGGCGGTATGCGTTGTGATCATTGTGGCTGGTCTTGGGATCTACGCAACCTTCAGCAAGTTTGTTGTTCGTGCAGCCGAAACCGATGCCGAGCGGGTTTCCCAGGCCTTTATGGCGCTGGAACAGCAGCATATTGTTCATCCTCGCCATGACGGTGTTGAACAGTTATCGGTATCTTCCGCCGAGGTTGACCACCTCGATACCAGCCTGGCGCTCTTGGTCCGCCCATTCAATATCGTCAAGGTCAAGATCTTCGCCGCCGACGGCTTGATCGTATACAGCACCGAGCATGCCCTTATCGGGCAGCGTGATGGCGATAATGCAGATTTGCAGCGAGCCCTGCGGGGTTACAGTGTATCGGCACTGCAAAATAAAGATGCGGTGTTTGATCTAAATTCCGAGCAACGTTTTGATGTCGATGTGGTTGAAAGCTACGTCCCGGTCAGAAACGCGCGTCACGAAGTACTGGGCGCTTTTGAGGTCTACCAGGATGTAACCCAGTACCGGGCAGAGGTGTTTAAAGGCGTGGTGACCTCCTTGACGGTGCTGGTGCTGATTCTGGTGGCAGTGTTCTCCAGCGCCTATCTGGTGTTGCGGGTGGCACTTAATCGCTTGTCCGAAAGCCAGCAGGAGCTGCACCGCTTGGCAACTCGTGACGGGCTCACGGGGATGCTGAATCGACGTGAAGTGATGCGCCGTGCGCAGGAGGAGATCGCACGCTACCGTCGAGAAAGGCTGCAAGATCATGGCCATTCCTTCGTTAGCCTGCTCATGATCGACGTCGATCACTTCAAGCGGATCAATGACCTCCACGGCCATCAGGCCGGGGACTCGGTGTTGATTAAGGTGGCCCAACTGATTCGCAACCAGCTGAGGGAGTACAATGAGGTTGGGCGTTACGGTGGCGAGGAGTTTTTGGTGCTGATGCCAGGAACCGGTCCCGGTCAGGCACTTAAAGTGGCCGAGCGGATTCGTCAACAAGTGGCTGACTACCGCTTTGAGCACCAGAGGGAGCGCTTTATCGTAACGTTGAGCCTCGGTGTGGCGACAGTGATAGGCGATGAAGAGCTGGAACAGGTAGTCCGCCGCGCCGATCAAAGCCTCTATGCCGCCAAGGAGCGCGGGCGTAACCGGGTCGAAACCGTCGATACCGAGCTTTCTGGCGACTGATCAGATTTACCAGGGAAGGCAATAATGGAAAAGGATGAGGAGTATGCCGCTGTGCCTCGGCGGCTGAGTCGGTTTACCTGGCAGCTGATGTTTTACTGGTCGATAGCAATATTGGCCTCGTTCCTCTGGAACTACTCACTCTCCCTCGAACAAGCAGAAGCGCTGGCGCGCACCAACGCGCGCACCGCGGTGGAAAAGGATATTCTGTATCGCCGTTGGGTGGCCGGTCTTGGCGGCGTCTACGCCCGTGTCAGCGAACAGCTGCGCCCCAACCCCTATCTGGAGCTGCTTGGCATAGCCGATGCACAGATTACCACTGATAGGGGCGTCGAGCTGGCGTTGGTTAATCCGGCTTACATGACACGCCAGGTGCATGAGCTGGGGCGCGACAGCAGTCCGCTCAAAGGGCATTTAACCAGCTTGCGCCCGATCCGCCCCGAAAACGGCCCCGACCCCTGGGAGGCGCTGGCATTGCAACGCTTTGCGCACGGAGAGCGGGAGTTTGGTGAGGTGGTAATGATGGAGCGCCAGCCGTTTTACCGCTATATGCAAGCGCTTGAGGTTACCAAGGCCTGCCTGCGCTGCCATGAACATCAGGGCTACCAGTTGGGGGATGTGCGCGGCGGTTTGTCGGTCACCTTTCCCTTGGCTGATATTGAAGAGATTACGACCGCGACGCTGAACAAGATCAGTTCGGCTCATCTGGCTATCTGGTTGTTGGGCATTGGATTCATTGGCTGGGGGCGACGCCAGCTGGTGCGGCAGGAACGCGATCTGCTCGGTGCCAATGATACATTGCGGGCGGAAGTAGCTCGCCGAATTAATGCGGAAACTCTGCTTACTCGAGAGCGTGACGATCAGCAGGCGCTGGCGGAGCGGCTGAAATCGGCCCAGTCGCAGTTGGTACAGTCAGAGAAACTAGCCGTTATTGGTCAGCTCGCCGCGGGTATTGCCCACGAGATTAACAACCCTACTGGCTATGTACTGTCAAACCTGAAAAGTCTGAGCCGCTACTTTGCCCAACTGGAGCAGATGCTGGAGTGCTACGCCCATGCTGAGAAGGGTTTGCCGGAATCGGTGCGTGATCAGGTTATCGCGCTGAAGCAGCATCTGGATCTTCAGTTTCTACGCCAGGACTGTGACGCCCTTATCAGCGAAAGCCAGGAGGGCATGGGTCGGATTAAAAAAATTGTGGCTGATCTGAAGGATTTTTCCCGCTCCAATCCTGAGCAAGCGCAATGGCAGTATGAAGATCTGCACAGCGGGTTAGACAGCACGCTCAATCTGGTGGCTAACGAACTCAAGTACAAGGCTGAAGTGGTTCGGGATTACACAGAGTTGCCCAGGGTCGAATGTGATATGGGTAAACTAAATCAGGTGTTTATGAACTTGCTGGTTAATGCTGGTCAGGCGATCACTGAAAAGGGGGTGATCACGGTCAGCACTCGCATACTGGCGCCTGGTTGGGTGGAGGTGGCCGTGTGCGACAGCGGAGAAGGGATCAGTCGGGACCGGGTGGAGCGGGTGTTCGACCCGTTCTATACCACCAAGCCGGTCGGCAAGGGGACCGGCTTGGGGTTGTCTATCGCCAAGTCGATAATCGATGCTCATCACGGGGTGATTGACGTGGAGAGCGAGCCGGGTTGCGGCACCTGTTTTCGCATCAAGCTGCCGGTGGTCCACACCGGCGACGGCACGGATTAGTTGCGTTTGAGGTGCACATCCAACTGCGGGAAGGCGATCTCAATCTGATGCTCGCGGAACAGACTGTTGATGCGTTCATTCAGCGCATGGCGAACCGGGAACCGGTAGCTGAGATCGTTGACGAACACACGCAGTTCGAAGTCGAGCGAACTGGCGCCAAAGGCGACAAAATACGCTTCCGGTTTGGGTGAACTCAGGACTTGGGGAACGGTTTCGGCCGCCTCCAACAGTAGCCGAGTGACCAGTTTGTTATCACTGCCGTAGGCTACCCCAACGCTTATGATCTGCCGGGTGATGGCGTCGGACAGCGACCAGTTTACCAGTTGCTCGGTGATGAACGCCTTGTTGGGCACGATGATCTCTTTGCGATCCCAGTCAACAATGGTGGTGGCGCGAATCTTGATCTTGGTGACGGTGCCGGAAAGCTCGTTGATAGTGACGGTATCACCGATACGAATCGGTTTTTCAAATAGGAGAATCAAGCCGGAGACAAAATTGGCGAAGATCTCCTGGAGGCCAAAACCGAGACCAACCCCCAGTGCCGCGACCAGCCATTGCAGTTTGGACCACTCGAATCCGAGTAGGTCGAAGCTAAAGAGGGTGCCTGTCGTTACCAGCAGATATTTCAGTAGAGTAGTCAGGGCGTACCCGGTGCCGGGAGCCAGTTGCAGATGCTGAAGAATCAGTATCTCCATCACCCCTGGCAAGTTGCGCACGGCAATCAGGGTCAGGCCGATCATGGCGATGGAGAACAGGATCTCCTTGAGTGTGACAGGTTGCGTTGCTTCGCCGTTCTCTCCGAGTACGCCGGACTCCCAGATGGTGATCTGGTCGAGGAAATTCAGGGCCCTGAATACTTCCGCCCAGAGCACGCCAACCAGAGTGGCGGCGCCGATAATAACCACGGTACGCAGCAGCACCTTTGAGTGTTCGCTGACGGTGCGTAGGTCAATCAGGTTTTCCTCCAGAATTTCTGCAGGTCGTTCGTCCTCACCCGGCTGCGCTTTGGCGCGTTGGGCTTGTTGTTCAGCACGCCGGACCTTGGCTCTGTTGAAGGCCATCCGACGCTCGGCGATCAGTAACCAGCGAATCCCCAGCGCGTAAACGATCAAACCGCCAGCGATGAGGAGCAGTGTCTGTTGCAGCGTAAGCAACAGCTTTATGCCGGTGAAAAAGTAACCGTATGCCGCCAGCAGTGCACACCCCAGAGGAAGGGCAGGAAGCAGTACCTTCAGTACCTGTTCCAGCGCGGTGGAGTGGCTCTGGTCATGAGCCGATGGCGCCAAGTGGAGCCTGTTAATAATTACCCCGTAGAGATAGGCGGTAGCGATACACAATAGAATGAAAGCCGCGCGCCCAATGCCGTTATTGAGGTGAGTGTTGTCGTGATCTTCACCGATAGCGATCAATATGAGCAGGGGAACCGCAACCCAGAAGGGGGCGCGGATATGGCGGCGCAAGGTGTCAAAGTCGATCTGATTCCAGCCGAAGTGCTGACGTAACAGGCCCTGTGGGGCCGCTGCCAGGTACCACCAGCGATAGATGTAGAGTAACAACGCCGTCCACCCGAGCCCCTGACCAATGCCGTTGGCGAGAGATAGCGGTTCAACGCTATCAATCAGTCGTCCGCTGCCATACAGAAACAGGGGGAGCGGCAAGGCATAAAGGGTTATGGCTGCCGCCAGATGAAGGGTGGTACCGAAATGGTCGGTTGTAACATTCCCCAGAGTGGCGAGATGCCGTTGCGCCAGAGCCGGGAGCCGCTGCTGTCCGATTCGGTGAAGTCCTGCGGTTAATGCAAGCAGGAGCAGGGCCGACAACACCCGATCACTGTGCGTTCCCAGAGCATCCAACAGCAGCCCGGGCTCAATCCGGTTCAACAGCCACTTCAGGTTGCCTGACACCTGCATGATCCAGTGGCTGCCCACCGGCAAGGTGTTGGGCAGCCACAGCAGGTGTTCGGTGATCTGACCACGCAGCTTGTCGATGGATTGATTGAGTTGGCCGGCGGCTTGATCTAGTCGCGCTAACTCACTGATATAGCTGTTGTAGTTCTGAATCAGTCGGCTGGTCAGGTCCTGTTGTGATTCCAGAATCGGCAGCAGTTCTCTGGTCCCATTCTTCGTCGCGCTGTGACCAGTTTGGTTTTCATATTGCAGTACATAGTCGTCGGGGATGCTCAGTAACGAGGCCTGCTGTTCTATCCGGTAAGCGCCCAGTTGTGCCTGATCCAGCTGCTTCTTAATCGCACGCTGATTGAACCGCGCCGGTAGCCTGGAGAGCTTCGCCCGTAAGCTTGCCCCCGCTGTGGTGGTCGAATGGGTGGCATTGAGTTGGTCGCTGACCTCTTTTTGCAAGGCGTCAACGGCACGTTGACGGCCGAGCAGATCGACCTGTTGTGCGCTGGTGGCGGTAATGGCGGCGGAAAGGCGCTTAAGTTCGCTTGAATACTCCTCGGTTTGGTTGAGCGCATATCGAATCAGAGGGGTAGTCGTAGGTGCGGGGTCGCGCTGGCGGCTCTGTTCAATCAGCTGTTCAGTTTGTTGTTGCCGACGTTCTGCAATCGCCTGCTGCAACTGTTCTGTTCGTTGCTGAACGGCGCTGATACGGTGTTTGACCAGTTGCTGTTCCGCTTGCGCCAACTCTCGGCGGTTGGCACTGCTCAGCTGCTCAAGTTCCAACATCTTGATCCGAGTGCTGAGCTCCTCCTGATGGGTGTTAGCGAGCATACGCTGGGCATCCGCCTGTTCTCCGCCGCCGTTCTGGCTCAGATTGGCCGTGGTGAGCGAGGATAAGCGGTTCCTTGCCTGGGTCAGCTGTTCCGGGAGTAGTTGTTGGCGCGTGTCTATGGCTGCTACTTCGCGTGCGAGCGCGTCCAGGTCGCTTTCAAGCTCAACCAGGCGGGTGCTGTTGAGTGCTTGCTGCTGTTGCAGATCGGCTAGCGTCGAGTTCTCCTTTGGCTGCGTCTGATCGCGCTCCGATCCTTTGATCAGTTGTCGTTGAAGCTGCTGCAGTCGTTGAGGATATCGCTCTATTACCTGGCTGTAGAGCGCTGACTGTTCGCGATTGGAACGGATGTTGTTCAAACGCCGCAAGATATCGTTGTAGGTTTCTTTCAACAACGATGCGTCGGCATCCTGGCGTGCTTCAAGCTGCTGCAGCCGCTCCTCAATACGCTCAGTCTGCGGCAGGGGGGCAACGTTCTCGGCACCGGTAGCATGCCCACTGAGGATGCCCAGCAGCATAACGACGGCAGTTATGACAACCGAACAGGCGAGGTTTCGACGACCCGTCATGGTGCAGGTTTCCTTAAACGAAGAGATTGGTTGCAGTATAGGAGTGGCTAGGAGGACTGCGGGTCAAACCCAAAGGTGGAGCGCGGGAGACTGTGCCAGCAGGTTAAGAATGTCCGAGCGACTGATGATCCCGATCAGGCGGTCCCGACTGTTACTTATGGGCACGGCGTTAACGTTGAAGGCGACCATCATCGACACAATACGGCGGCAGTCGGTCCGCTCCTGTGCAGTAATCAGTTCCGGCCACATGATGTTGCGCACAACCACTCCCTTGACGAAGCGAATCTGGTCGCCGGAGAACACCACAAATTTCAGCAGTGATGCCCAAGTGAGCATGCCTATGGGGGTCAGGTCGTCATTGAGTACCGGCATCTGTGCCACGTTGCGTGCCGCCATCTCCTGCCACGCCTGTCGAATGCTGGCGCTATGGCGGATCGTCGCAACGGGCGATTTCATCAGGTCGGCGGCGGGTAGCCGGGTTTCTCCGGGCGTGTGAGCCTGTACTTGCTGGTAGGTGCGCAGATGGCCGAATCCGCCGCTGGCAAACTGGTTGACGGATTGCATGCGATAGGGCTGAAACGCGTTGCGGTTGCTGTCCGGGCGGCTGGCAAGCAGCTGCTCCAAGGTGCCGTTGAAGGTTTTCCCCTCTGGTTGATAGACACTGAACATCCACACTCTCCTGTGCCATTTTACCCTTGGACCGTCAGCCTGGTGATCTGTTACCTGTTGCGGGCGGTTTCCTTGTAACGAGCGTTTTGCCGGGCGATGCCTGCAGGCTTGTCGCCCGGAGGGTAGTGATCGACAGAGATCGCTTGGTGCACCAGCATCAGCATCGTCTGCAGCGCCTTGGCTTCGTTGTCACCAATAACACCCTGGCGACGCGCTTGTTCCACCAACGCGTCGATTACCGGCCCTTTGGGCAGGCGGCTATCGCGCTGGGCTTGCCGTAGCCGTTCCAGCGCGTCGGAGGCGTCCGTTTTGGCTCTGGCTGCGGATAGAACTCTGCCCAGCGGATCAGACGGATCGTTATTCATATATGCACCTTCAGCGAGATGTTGCCTGAGCTGAGGGTCGTCCAGAAGTTGTGCTGCTAGCCGGTGGCTTAATGCGTCGGATGGCGGTTTAAGGCGGCATCCGAGGGGGTAGATCCAATGCTTGAGGAGTCGTCCGGCAAGGGGGTGGGGAAAGTTGTCCAGAGCGCCTGTCAACGCCAGTTGAAACTGAAAAAGGCAGTGATCCATTGCCCAGCAAAAGATCGCTTGTTGTGCCGGCGGGAAGCCTTGGTCACGGAACTGCTTCAGCAGACAGGAACCCAGATAAAGGGTGCTTAGGCAGTCGCCTAGACGCGCGGAGATCGATTCACGAGTTTTCAGCTGCCCGCCCAGCATTAGCAGCGCACAATCGGCAACCAGCACGAACGAAGCGCTGGCGTGTTCCAGCTGCTGCTGGTAACGAACCACTGTGCGGTTGTCCGTGCACGGGCTGGCCAGGCGCGGAGTGATGCCAAGCAGAAGGGCCCGCGCGGCCGCCTGAAGGTTGCGCCGGATGTGACCGCACAGAGCCCGGTCCAGAGCTTCCGCCGCTTGATTGGGGCACTCCATGTGCACCGCTTCCATCTCTTTAAGCAGGTAGGGGTGGCAGCGAATAGCGCCCTGGCCGAATATCATCATGCTCCGGGTAAGGATGTTGGCGCCTTCGACTGTGATGCTGATGGGGATGGTGTTGTAGATGCGGGCCAGATAATTGCGTGGACCTTCCATGATGGCGCGGCCACCATGAACATCCATGGCGTGGTTGACCACGCGTCGCATGGACTCAGTGTTGTGGTACTTGAGAATTGCCGAGGGCACCGACGGTTGTTCCCCCTGATCGACCAGCGTGACGGTGAAGGTGCGCGCAGCCTCCATCAGATAGGTAAGCCCGGCGATCGGTGCCAGGGCGTCGGCAACGCCCTCAAACTTGCCGATAGGGGTGTTGAACTGTTCTCGCAGCTGGGCGTAGCTGCCACAGGTAATGCAAGCGAGTTTACCGGCACCGGTGCTTAATGCCGGGAGTGATACCGAGCGCCCTATGGACAGGCAGTTCATCAGCATGGACCAGCCCTGGCCGATGTAAGCCTGACCGCCAATCACCTGACTCATCGGGATGAACACATCTTTGCCCTGCGTAGGGCCGTTCATAAACGCGGCATTCATAGGGCGGTGGCGATCGCCGCTGGTAACGCCTTTGGTTGCGGCAGGCACCATGGCGCAGGTGATACCCAAATCCTGTGTTTCTCCAAGCAACTGGTCGGGATCATAAGCCTTGAACGCGAGACCGATCAGCGTCGCGACCGGCGCCAGAGTGATATAGCGTTTGTCCCAGTTGAGCCTGAAGCCGAGGGTCTTTTTACCTTTCCATTGGCCGTAGCAGACGACACCGTGATCAACGATGGCGCCGGCGTCCGAACCTGCTACCGGTGAGGTAAGTGCGAAGCAGGGTATTTCGGTGCCTTTGGCCAACCGCGGCAGGTAATAGCGCCGTTGTTCTTCGGTGCCGTAGCGATGCAGCAGCTCGGCTGGTCCGAGAGAGTTAGGCACCATGACGGTAACCGCGGTGGAGACGCTCCGAGTGGACAGCTTCATCACCACTTGAGAGTGGGCCAGTGTCGAGAAACCGAGCCCGCCATAGGCCTGCGGTATCACCATCCCGAAAAAGCGCTCACGCTTGAGAAAACGCCATACCTTGGGCGGCAGATCCTGCTGCTCGGTTATTTTCCAGTCGTCGACCATCTGGCACAGCGTTTCTACGGGGCCGTCAATAAAGGCGCGTTCATGTTCGGAAAGGGTCGGCGCGGGGTAGGCAAAGAGCTGTTTCCAGTCCGGCTTCGGTTGGAACAGTTCACCATCCCAGCTGACAGTGCCGGCATCGATGGCGGCCTGCTCCGTCGCAGAGATCTCGGGTATGGCGTGGCGAAAGGGGGCAAGTAACGGCTTGACGATCAAGCGTTGTCGCCAGCGGTCATGATTGAGCGCTAGCAACAGCGTTAGCGCGGGTATACCCATCAGCGCGAGGTCAAAGCGGGTAGTTTGGAGCAGTTGACTCGCTATCAGCAACCCCAGCACGATCAATAGCGACCAGCTGTTGCGCCCGGCGCCTCGATAAGCCAGAACCAAAGCAATCAGTAACATGGCCAGAGTTAAGATCATGAGCCCCCCAGTGAAAGATGGCGGCGATTTATCGTTGATCTGAGTGTAGACCAGTCCGTTGATATATCAGGGCTTATAAAAAACGTGGCCAACAAAAAAGGGCACCCAGAGGTGCCCTTTACCGCTTACGTTCAACGCGACTTAGGAGGTCTTGGATGTCTCCTCAGAGGTCGCTTCAGCTGCCACTGGCTCAGCAGGGGTAGCTTCGGTTGGGTCTGCTGCCGCTTCGCCTTTCTCGGTCGCTTGCGCCGCTGCCGTTGCTTCAGGTTTGCTTTCAGTCCCGCTGTCGGGGGCTGTGGGATCCGCCTGCTGCTCAGTCGGCGCCTCGATCTGTTGCACAGTCGCTTCTGCCTCGGTGGCTGCTACGTCAGACTGTTTCGCCGAATCGCTATTTGCGGTTTCGGTTTCAGGGCGCTGCTCTTTGGCCGAGGCCTTTGCGGCCCGCTGTTGCCGACGACGCTCACGCGGGTCGTTGGGAGCACGGCGGCGAGTCCGCTTTGCCGGCGCTGTGGTGTCATCGCTAGGCACCTGGTCCTGCTCTGCATTGGCCTCTGCTTGACCGGTCGAAGCCTCCTCGATTGACACATCCTCGGCATTCTCGGCCGGAGTCGTTTGCACTTCAGCCGTTGGTGCCGCCTGCTCGGACCCGGTTACTTCCGGTTGCTCGGCAGAGGATGAGGCGTTCTCATGCGCCACGGTTTCGGCGACTGTCCCAGCTACCGCCGCGATCGCAGTGACATCGGCCGCCAGCGAACTCTCCGGGCTGTCGCTTTCCGGGCTGGACTGTTCCTGTTGAGCGGCTTTGGCTGCTTCTTCAGCCTCCTGCTCCGCGGTCAGCTTGGCCCGAACCTCAGCACGGTCACCGCGTTCACCGGTACGTCGGCCGGCGCGGTCACGACGCCGTTTGCCGCCGCGTGAACGACTCTGTTTGCGTTCCTCGGCGCTAAATTGCTCCGTGTTGTCGGGCTCGACAGCGTCAGCGGTTACCGTTTCGGTGGTTGGCTCGTTGGTCGCTGTTTCATCGCGGCCTTCGTTGCGATTACGCCCACCGCGGCTGCGGCGAGAGCGACGGCGGCGTTCGCGGTTATCTCCTTCGTCGCTCTTGTTGCTTTCTTCGGTACGGGCAGGACGTTCGCTGACCGCCTGGTCCGTGTTGTCGTCGTCAGCTTTATCCGAGCGGTTACGGTTACGCCCACCTTCACCGCGGCGGCGGCGATTGCGACGCTCACCGCGCTCGCCCCGGTCGCTGTCATTGCGACGAGGCTGGCGCTTTGGCTTCTCTTCGCTCTTGGGAGCCGGTTTTTCTTCCGTCTTTTCCTGCGCGCTTTCGGCACCACCGAACATCGCCGCGATGGCAGAGAACAGGCGGCGGCTCAGCCCCACCTGGGCGCTGTTTTGTACCGCTGTCGGGGCCGGAGTTGCACTTTCGGTCGGCTTCAGTTCGCTGGATGCCGGAGCCGGTTTGGTCGGGGTGATGCTTTTGACGGCAGCTTCCTGCCGGCGGATCGGGGCAGCGGGGGTCAATTGCTCGACTGCTTCTTCCAGCGGTGCTTCCGGCGCCAGATCGTAGCTGACGTCGATAGACTTCAGGTCTTCGTGGTCGTCACGCAGGCGAGTTACTTCGTACTGCGGGGTCTCCATGTGGGGGTTGGGAACCACGATGACATGAACCCCGTGACGATGCTCGATTTCGGCAATGTTGCGGCGTTTTTCGTTGAGTAGGAAGGTGGCAACATTGACCGGGACCAGGGCGCGGATCTGCGCGGTACGATCTTTGGCGGCCTCTTCCTCCATCAAACGCAGGATCGACAGGGCTGAGGAGCCGACGTCGCGAATGGTGCCCTGGCCGTTACAGCGTGGGCAGACGATGCCGCTGGTTTCACCCAGTGACGGGCGCAGGCGCTGGCGAGACATCTCCAGCAGTCCAAACCGCGAAATACGGCCCAGCTGGACCCGGGCCCGGTCGACCTTGAGCGCGTCGCGCATGCGGTTTTCAACTTCTCGCTGGTTGCGCACCGGGGTCATGTCGATAAAGTCGATCACGATCAAACCGCCGATGTCGCGCAGGCGCAGTTGACGGGCGATCTCATCGGCCGCTTCCAGATTGGTCTGCAGCGCGGTTTCCTCGATGTCGCCACCCTTGGTGGCGCGGGCCGAGTTGATGTCGATAGAGACCAGCGCCTCGGTCGGATCAATTACGATGGAACCGCCGGAGGGCAGGCGGACTTCACGCTGGAAGGCAGTTTCGATCTGAGATTCTATCTGGAAACGGTTAAACAGCGGGGTGTCATCGGTGTAGAGCTTGATCTTGCTCTCGTAGCTCGGCATCACATGCTGGATGAAACTCAGCGCTTCCTGATGCACGCTGGGGTTGTCGATCAGCACCTCGCCGATATCCTGACGCAGGTAGTCACGGATTGCACGAATGATGACGTTGCTTTCCTGATAAACCAGGAAGGGGGCTTTTTTCTTGGCCGAGGCTTCTTTGATGCTGGTCCAGATCTGCAGCAGGTAGTCGAGGTCCCATTGCAGCTCTTCCGGGCTGCGACCGATGCCGGCCGTACGGACGATAACACCGGTGCCGTCAGGAATGGTGACCTGATTAAGGGCGTCACGTAGCTGGTTGCGCTCGTCGCCTTCGATGCGACGGGAGATGCCGCCCGCACGGGGGTTATTGGGCATCAGTACCAGATAACGACCGGCCAGGCTGATAAAGGTAGTCAGCGCCGCGCCTTTGTTGCCGCGCTCCTCTTTATCGACCTGTACGATGATCTCCTGACCTTCCTTGATCGCATCGCGGATGCTGGGACGGCCACGGGTTTCGCCGGCGGCGAAGTATTCACGTGAGATCTCTTTCAGCGGCAGGAAGCCGTGCCGGTCGGCGCCGAAGTCAACGAAGGCCGCCTCAAGGCTGGGCTCCACGCGGGTGATCTTGCCCACGTAGATGTTGGCTTTTTTCTGCTCCCGGGCTCCGGATTCGATATCCAGATCATAAAGTCGCTGGCCATCGACCAGAGCAACCCGCAACTCTTCGGGCTGAGTTGCGTTAATAAGCATTCTTTTCATGGGTGGTTATTCAACTCTTTCTTTGAATAAACGCACCTCCATGAATCAACGGGGTGGTAAAGAATCGATATCTTTATGCGTGCAGTCAGTCTTTCCCGGCTTTGTCAGCGTTTAGTCAATCACTACGGTTTGCACCGTGTTGGTGTCTCTTCGGGTAACCTCTCGGTGAAGGAAACGTCAACCATCTCGGATAAGTCTCGGCGTTTGCGGACTAGTCTTTCATACTGCTCAACCCCTGTCGGGCTGGCGTGTAATCCTTGGGTTGTCGTGCGTCTCCACCTGAACACCAGGCATAAATCAATTCGTCATCGCGTTGCTTCAGGAAGCGCGACAAAAGCATCATCAGATATCGCCTGATGATGCTGAAATAACTCGCTGGTCGAGCCCCACTACATCTGCGCCGTGCGCAGGAATCGGGTACAATGCCGACCTTTGTTGCCATCATGGCAGGCGCCGTTTGAGGGCGACCGCGGATTTAATGGCGACGCGACACTATAGCAGCATTCCCATAACCCAGCAAACCTGAACCAGGCCGGCAATCTATTCATATGGCAGAGAAAAACGACGTCCCTCGCGGGGCTGTGCGGTGGGTCGAAATTGATTCGGAGATGGCCGATCAGCGGATCGATAATTTCCTTATCACCTTCTTAAAAGGTGCCCCCAAGACACTGATTTACCGGATCCTTCGCAAAGGCGAAGTGCGGGTCAACAAAGGGCGGGTGCAGGCGAGCTACCGCCTCCGAGCCGGAGATCTGGTCCGGGTGCCGCCGGTGCGACTGCCAGAACCGAAGGCGCTGCCGGCGCCCGGGCGGGGGCTGGCCCAGTTGCTGGAGTCAGCGGTGTTGTTCGAGAATGATCAGTTGCTGATCGTCAACAAACCCTCGGGGCTGGCGGTGCACGGTGGTAGTGGCGTCAGCCTGGGGTTGATCGAAGCCCTGCGACAGATGCGGCCGGAAGCGCGCTTTCTTGAATTGGTGCACCGCCTGGATCGGGATACGTCCGGGTGCGTGATGGTGGCCAAGAAGCGGAGTGCGCTCAAGGCGTTGCATGAAGACCTGCGGCGCGGAAAGATCAGCAAGATCTACCATGCGCTGGTTGCCGGTAAATGGCCCAAGCGGAAGGTGCAGGTTAATGCGCCACTGAAAAAGAATGAGCTTAAATCCGGGGAGCGGGTGGTGCGTGCAGACGCCGAGGGTAAGGAGTCGTTGACCCAGTTTCGGGTGTTACGGAACCTGGGCGAGGTCACGTTGGTCGAAGCCAGGCCGGTTACCGGGCGTACGCACCAGATCCGGGTGCATACGCAGTTTGCCGGACACCCCATTGTCGGTGACCCCAAGTATGGGGATGATGCGATCAATCGCCAGCTGAAGGCCCAAGGAGTTGATCGTTTGTTTTTGCATGCTGCGGAATTACGGCTGAGGCTGCCGGGTAGCGGTGAGCGAGTGGTGGTCTGCGCCCCGCTGGAAGATAAGCTTGTGCGGGCGGTCGAACATTTGGCCCATCGGGTCGAGCAACAGTATCAGCAGCAACAGTAACTGTGACAGGAATAGTCAGCATGAGTGTCGACATCGCTTTGGTTCATCGTCTGGCTGACCGGCTTCTTAATGAAGGTCGGCGTCCCGACGTTGAGGTGATCGCAGAACAAGTGGGTCTGGAGCCCACGGAACCGGAACTTATCGAGGCGCTTGAGCGCTGGTGGGGCAGCATTGAAGGGCGTGTCCAGGTGCTGGAAACGCCGGCCGAATCGATTCCGGACTCCTTTCAGCGCGCATTGAAACTGCTATGGCAGGATGCGGTGCGTGAGGCGACCCGGCATGTCAATAATGAACGGCGCAGTCTGGACCAGAGCCTGGACAGCATTCGGCGTGAGTCGGAAAGTGCCATTTCAGGTTCTCGTGCTGACTATGAAACTCTGGAGCATCGGTTCCAGGTGGAAACCGCGCGTGCTGATGAAGCCGCTGCCCAGGTCAAGATGCTGGAGGCAGAGATTACGGTCCTCAAGGCGAATCTGTCGGGCGAGGTGGTGCAGCGCAAGCAATATGAGGAGAAGGTTGCGGATTACAAGGCAGAGGTCAGACGCAGCGAAAAACTGGCGGAAGAGGCTCGTCGCACGTTCGACCAGCGGCTGAAAGAGGAGCAGACCCACTGTCAGGATCAGCTGGCTAAAACCGAAGCGGAGCTATCCCACGTGCGCCGCATGCTTGAGCAGGCGAGGGATCAGTCCGGCAAGAAAGATGCGGCCCTGACACGCAACCTGCATGACTTGCAAACCGAGATTGTGAAGCGTGATGTCAAGCTTGAAACCCTGCAAGGACAGATCAAGAGTCTTGAGGGGGAGTTAAAGCTGCTGCGAAGCGAGCATGCGTCCCAGCGGCGCGAGATTACCAAGCTCAACGCCAGCCTGTTAAGTGAAAGTAACAAGAACAAGCGTAACGATGAAACCGTACGTCAGTTGCAGGAGGACCTGAAGCGGGAGCAGCAGCGCCTGAGCCAGACCGCGGCGGATGCCAACCGCAAGGAGCTGGAACTGCGGAATCAGGTCAAAGCACGGGATGATGAGTTGCTGCGCACTCGTGCTGCGCTAAACAGCGCGCAGAAGAAGCAGGTCACTCAAGAAGAGGTGATCAGGCGTCTGAGTCAGCAGGCTGGCGCATGAGCGTCGCGTCGATTAGCTGACCCGCTTTCCATCTCTGTGCGTGTTGGTAGCGCCGGTACGGCGTGCGCTGGCAGTCTCGGCTTGCTGTAGGCGCGAAGTTTGGCCCGGTTCTACCCTTCCGGTAGCTGCGGTTGCAGCGCCGCGATTATCGTTTATTCTAAATAACTATAGAGGTGTTCCTTTTTATTCTACTTGGCTAGGACGATTGCCGGCATGAAGCTTCAGCAACTGCGTTATATCTGCGAAGTCGCTAAACACGATCTGAACGTATCCGCCACGGCCCAGAGTCTGTTTACCTCGCAGCCCGGCATCAGTAAGCAGATTCGGTTGCTGGAAGATGAGCTGGGGGTTGAGGTCTTTGCCCGCAGCGGCAAACACCTCACTCGCGTCACCCAGGCCGGTGAAGCCGTGCTGGAGATCGCCAGCGACATTCTGCGCCAGGTTGAGGCGATAAAGCAGGTGGCGCAGGAGTACAGCGATGAAAAGAAAGGCAGTCTTGCCGTCGCGACTACCCACACCCAGGCGCGCTATGCCCTGCCACGGGTGATTCGCGACTTTATCAGTGACTATCCGGATGTGTCGCTGCACATGCATCAGGGGACTCCGGTACAGATCTCGGAGATGGCGTCCAGCGGTACGGTTGATTTCGCCATCGCCACCGAAGCGTTGTCCCATTTCAGTAACCTGATCATGATGCCCTGTTATCGCTGGAATCGTTCCATTGTGGTTCCCAAAGGGCACCCTTTGGCGCAAAGCGGCAAGTTGACGTTGGAGCAGGTGGCGAAATACCCGATCGTTACCTACGTGTTTGGCTTCACCGGGCGCTCCAAATTAGATGACGCCTTTCAGCGCCAGGGGCTGGAGCCCAAAGTGGTGTTCACGGCGGTGGACTCCGACGTGATCAAAACCTACGTGCGACTTGGTTTAGGGGTGGGTATCATCGCCACCATGGCTTATGAGCCGGATGCTGACGGTGATCTGGTCTGTCTGGATGCCAGTCATCTGTTCGAGCCCAGTACCACCAAGATCGGATTCCGGCGCGGCACATTTCTGCGCGGCTATATGTACGAGTTTATTCGTACCTTTGCTCCCCATCTCGATCGCGCCCTGGTCGACCAGGCGGTAACGTGCGCCAACAAGTCCGAACTGGATGAGTTGTTCGCGGATATTGAGCTGCCTGATCTTTGACGGCGACCCTTGACACCCCGCCTTTGGTTGCCGTTGCCTTGCTGCAGAAAGCAGGGTAGAGTCCCGCATTCTCGTGCGTGTACTGATTTAAGGAGTAAATTGTGGAAGTCGCCTGTCTTGATCTGGAAGGGGTTCTGGTTCCTGAAATCTGGATCGCGTTTGCCGAAGAAACCGGCATTGAAGAACTCAAAGCCACTACGCGTGACATTCCCGATTACGATGTTCTGATGCAGCAGCGGCTGCGCATTCTCGACGAACACGGTCTGACCTTGCCGCAGATTCAGGCGGTGATTGCGAAACTCAAGCCGCTGGACGGTGCCGTTGACTTCATCGACTGGCTGCGGGAGCGGTTCCAGGTCGTGATTCTGTCAGACACCTTCTACGAGTTCTCCCAGCCGCTAATGCGTCAGCTGGGATTCCCGACCCTGTTTTGCCACCGCCTGATCGCCGACGATAGCGGACGTATCGTTGACTATAAGTTGCGTCAGGCCAATCCGAAGCGACAGTCCGTGCTGGCGTTCAAGAGTCTCTACTACCGTATTATCGCCGCCGGCGATTCATACAACGATACCACCATGCTGTCAGAAGCTGACGCCGGAATTTTGTTCCATGCGCCGCAGAACGTGATTGATGAGTTTCCGCAGTTTCCCGCGGTACAGAACTTTGAAGATCTTAAAAAAGCCTTTATCGCAGCCAGCAATCGCGACCTGGTGCTTTAACGGTTGATCGCGGTTGCGCAAGCCGGCTCGATGCCGGCTTTTTTGTGGGTCGCACTCTGCGCCTGTCAGGGGTTTAGAAAGCGCGTTTCGAGAGGACCTAGCAGGTTGCTGACCTTGTCGAAGGTTTCCTGATATTCGGCATCGCAGTCCGAATCAGCGACGATGCCGCCGCCGGCCCAGCAGTGGATCTGTCCCTGGTTTGCGACCAGGGTGCGAATACAGATGCTGGTATCCATGCGTCCATCAAAGCCGATGTAACCGATCGATCCGCAGTAGGGGCCGCGCCGGTGTGGCTCCAGTTCCTCGATGATTTCCATTGCGCGTATTTTGGGCGCGCCGGTAATTGACCCTCCGGGGAAGCTGCTTGCCAGCAGCGGCAGGCTGTCCAGGGGGGCCTTGAGGCGACCGGTAATGGTCGACACCAGATGGTGAACGTTGGCGTAACTCTCCACTTTGAACAGTTCCGGTACCTTCACGCTGCCGGTCAGGCAGATGCGGCCGAGATCGTTGCGGAGCAGGTCAACAATCATCAGGTTTTCGGCGCGATCCTTGGGGCTGCGCTGCAGTGCTTGCTTGAGGGCCAGATCCGCGTTTTTGTCTGGTGATCGTGGGCGTGTGCCTTTGATGGGGCGGGTTTCGACGGCGCCATCTTTTACCGCAATAAAGCGCTCGGGCGACAGGCTCAGGATTGCGGCATCGGGGCGCTCCATATAGGCGGAAAACGGCGTTGGTGCGTGTTGGCGAAGGTGGCAGTAGGCCTGCCAGGGATCGCCTTGATAGCCGGCGCTAAAACGCTGGGCCAGATTGACCTGGTAGCAGTCTCCAGCCTGAATGTAATCCTTGATGCGGTCAAATTGACGGGCGTAATCCTGTTGTTTCAAATTGGACTGGAATGCGCTGGTAAGGGTAAACGCGTTCGCTTCCGTTGCCGGCAAGGTGAGCTCGGCGGCGATCTGTTCAAGCTCCTGCAGCGAGAGGAGGTTGCTCACCAGGCAGCTGCGCTGTTGTCTATGGTCAACGATGATCGCCCAGCCATAAAGGCCGACCTGCATGTCCGGTAGGGAGAGATCCGTGCTCGCCTGCTCTGGCAGCTGCTCGAATGCGCGGCCGAGATCATAGCCAAAGTAACCCACCGCGCCGCCGCAAAACGGAGTGTCGTCATCGCTAGCGCAGGCGGGGTATTGCGCGAGGCGTTGTTGCAGCAGTTTGATCGGATCAAGCGCGCTGGGTGTTACGCTCTCATCGCTATATAAAAAGCAGCTGCCATGCTGGTATTCGACCCGCTCGAACGGGTCGGCGACCATGATGTCGAATCGTCCCCAAGGGCTGCCAGGGTGTCCGCTATCCAGCAGTACCGGATAGGGCTGTTGGCGCAGCAGGCTGAATAGCCGGCTGCTGTCCGGATGGTATGCAAGAGGGAGGCTGTTCACGCGTCAGGTTGCCGCTGGCAGAAAAGGCTGCATTGTACTGGCTGGTCGCATTGGTCTCCAGCCCCGGCTATCGCTAAACTGTGGCGGTTTCTGCGATTGTCATAAGGACCCTCATGCGCTCCCACTATTACTGTCATGCCGGACGTATTGAAACCAGCGGCCAACGGGTGGCATACCGGCTGTATGAAAATCACTATGAGTCCGGTGAGCGCTGCCTGATGCTGCTACACGGGGCTGGCGTGGCTGCGGTGGATACCTGGGAAGGGATGCTGCCGTTTCTGCAGGGCTGGCGTTGGGTGCTGTTGCCAGACTTGCGCGGTATGGGCGACACGGTTGAGCTTGATGGCAACGAGCGTCGCTTTAGTGTCGAAGAGGTGGCCGAAGATATGCTCGAGCTGCTGGACGCGCTGGGCTGGTCGCGACTCGATCTTGGGGGGTACAGCTTCGGCGGTTTGGTTTCTCTATTGATGAAGCAGGCCCAGCCGTATCGATTCGAAAAACAATACCTGCTGGAGTCGGCGTTGCTGGATCGCGCTTCTCAGGCCGAGGTTGTGCGCTTGCGGGAACGATACTCCGAGGCGGCCGCGCTGCTGCGCGAGTCAGCGGCGGAGGAGGGGATTCGGATGTTTCTCGATGCTATCGCCCCTAATCGGATTAAATCCCCGCGTTCCGAGGCGATCACCATTGAGCGCCTGGGTCTGCGCCCGCAGGGGTTCTCCTATGCGCTGGACGCGGTGACCGACGCCTCCCAGCGTCTTGATCGCGCTGCTCTAATCGATGCTCAGGGCGATGTCAGCAGCTTTGTTGGCGGTCGCAGTGTCGAGTTGATGCACGATTTCCAGCGCCAGTTAGCTGCCCATCAGTCGGCCTGGTTCTATCACCCCGTCAGCGGCTGTGATCACAGTTTGCCCTATCAGAAGCCGCGCCAGATCGGGCGGTTGATCTCCGAAGAGCTGCGCCGCTACCTTGCCTAAGTAGTGTTTCTTTCGGCGCGAGTCGCTTACTAGGGTTTGCCCGTATACTTTTGTCTAGTGTAGACAGTTTGGGCCCTTTGGGCGGTTGACTGTCGGTTTTTGGGCGCGTATTGTCTACACCACTTCAAACATTGTCGACAATCTGGTGAAGGTTATGACCTCTCAAATGACTTCGCTCCAGCTGGCTGAACCGGAATCACGCACCCTGGCCGATCGGGTTTGCCGCGAGATTGTGACGGCGATTATCAAGGGTGATATCCCGCCCGGACAGAAGATCAGCGAGCCGGAGCTGGCGCGTACTTACGGTATCAGCCGTGGTCCGCTACGTGAAGCGATTCGCCGCCTTGAGGGCTTGCGTCTGGTGGTGCGGATACCGCACGTTGGCGCCCGAGTTGTTTCTCTTTCAGCCGGAGAGTTGATCGAAATCTACCACGTTCGTGAAGCGATGGAAGGCATGGCCTGTCGTCTGGCAGCACAGAACATGACCGACGCCGAGATCAACAGTCTTCGCGCGTTGCTTGACGAGCACGAACAGAGTCTGGAGCAAACCGATGGGCGCTCCTACTTCCAGAAAGAGGGCGACCTCGACTTTCACTACCGCATCGTGCAGGGCAGCAAGAACACCAAGCTGCAGGAGTTGCTCGGTGGCGAGCTTTACCATCTGGTGCGGATGTACCGCTACCAGTTCAGCGTCTCCAGCTCGCGCCCGGTTCGGGCGTTGGGTGAACACCGACACATCGTCGAGGCGATCGCTGCCCGTGACGGAGAGTTGGCTGAGATGCTGATGCGACGCCATATCAGCGCCGCACGACGCAATATCGAGAACAAGTTGAAAATCAACGAGGAATAAAGGGGATACACATGGCTAATATGACTGCGGGCGCGCGTTTTCGTAAGGCCCTGGCTGAAACTCAGCCGCTGCAGATTGTTGGTACCACCAACGCCTACCATGCACTGATGGCCGAGCGCGTTGGCCACAAGGCGATCTACCTCTCTGGCGGCGGTGTTGCCAATCACTCCTACGGTCTGCCGGACCTGGGCATGACCACCATGAACGATGTACTGGAAGATGTGCGTCGTATCAGCAGCGCAGTTGAAACCCCGCTGCTGGTCGATATCGACACCGGCTGGGGTGGCGCTTTCAACATCTCACGTACCGTGAAAGAGATGATTAAGGCCGGTGCCGGCGCGATCCACATGGAAGATCAGGTGGCGCAGAAGCGTTGTGGTCACCGCCCTAATAAAGAGATCGTCTCTCTGGAAGAGATGGTTGATCGCGTCAAAGCGGCGGTAGACGGCCGTACCGATGATGACTTCTTTATCATCGCCCGCACCGATGCCTTCCAGATGGAAGGTCTGGATGCCGCCGTTGAGCGCGCACAAGCCTGTATCGAAGCGGGTGCCGACGGCATCTTCGCCGAAGCGGTTCACACCCTGGAAGACTACAAGGCGTTCAGCTCCGCGATCGACGCGCCACTGCTGGCCAATATTACCGAGTTTGGTGCCACGCCGCTGTTCAACAAGGCGGAACTGGCTGAAGCCGGCTGCTCCATGGTGCTGTACCCGCTGAGTGCCTTCCGTGCCGCCAACAAAGCTGCACTGGCGGTGTACGAGAACATCCTCAACAAGGGTGATCAGAAAGACGTTGTGGATCTAATGCAGACCCGGATGGAGCTGTACGATTTCCTCAACTACCACGATTTCGAACAGAAACTGGACGCGCTCTTTGCCGAAGGCAAGAACAAGTAAGGACGTTGTCGTTTCTGAATGTATCAACAGGCCGGAGCCTGCGGGCTCCGGAACGCTATAACTCGAAAACCTGATAGGAGTTTCCTATGTCTGAAGCGAAGAAACTGGGTGGTGCAGGTCTGCGTGGTCAGTCCGCCGGTAGCACCGCACTGTGCACCGTGGGTAAGACCGGTGCTGGCCTGACTTACCGTGGCTACGATATGGTTGAGCTGGCTGAAAAAGCGACCTTCGAAGAAGTGGCCTACCTGCTGTTGAAGGGTAAGCTGCCGAACCAGTCTGAGCTGGACGCCTATGTAGCCAAGCTGAAGACCCTGCGCGGTCTGCCGCAGGCGCTGAAAACCGTGCTGGAGCAGATTCCTGCTTCTGCCCACCCGATGGACGTTATGCGTACCGGTTGCTCCATGTTGGGTAACCTGGAAACCGAACAGGACTTCAGCGAGCAGAGCGATAAGGTTGACCGCATGCTGGCGGCGTTCCCCTCCATCATTAACTACTGGTACCGCTTCAGCCACGATGGCGTTCGCATTGAGACCGAAACCGATGACGACTCTATTGGCGGCCACTTCCTGCACCTGCTGAAGGGCGAGAAACCGAACGAGCTGCACGCGAAGGTGATGAACGTTTCGCTGATCCTTTACGCCGAGCACGAGTTCAACGCCTCTACCTTTACCGCCCGCGTCTGTGCCTCCACGCTGTCCGATATTCACTCCTGCGTCACCGGTGCTATCGGCACCCTGCGTGGTCCGTTGCACGGCGGTGCCAACGAGGCAGCGATGGATATGATCGAGAACTGGAAGTCGCCTGATGAAGCTGAGCGCGAAATGCTGGGTATGCTGGAGCGCAAAGAGAAGATCATGGGCTTCGGTCATGCCATCTACCGTGAATCCGACCCGCGTAACGCCGTAATCAAGGGCTGGTCCGAGAAGTTGGCCCAAGATGTGGGCGACGAAGTGCTTTATCCAGTTTCCGTCCGCTGCGAAGAGGTGATGTGGCGCGAGAAGAAGCTGTTCTGTAACGCCGACTTCTTCCACGCTTCGGCTTATCACTTCATGGGTATTCCGACCAAGCTGTTTACCCCGATCTTCGTTTGCTCACGTTTGACCGGTTGGGCTGCGCACGTGTTCGAACAGCGTGCCGACAACCGCATCATCCGTCCGAGCGCTGATTACACCGGCCCGGAGAACCGTCCGGTTCCGGCCATCGAAGACCGCGATTAATCGTTCCGGCGCGAAGGTTGCCTTTGCGCCGCTCTTCACTTTGCTCCTAGGAGTAAGCCATGAACACTGAATACCGTAAAAAACTGGCAGGCACCGACCTGGATTACTACGACACGCGTGCCGCGGTCGACGCGATCCAGCCTGGCGCCTACGCCAAACTGAACTACACCTCCCGGGTGCTGGCCGAGCAGCTGGTCCGACGCTGCGATCCCGCCGCGTTGACCGATTCTCTCAAGCAGCTGATCGAATGCAAGCAGGAGCTGGACTTCCCCTGGTACCCCGCACGCGTGGTTTGTCACGACATCCTTGGCCAGACCGCTTTGGTTGACTTGGCCGGTCTGCGCGACGCCATCGCCGATCAGGGCGGTGATCCCGCCAAGGTTAATCCGGTGGTGCCGACCCAGCTGATCGTTGACCACTCGCTGGCCGTTGAAGCACCCGGTTTTGACCCTGACGCGTTCCAGAAGAACCGTGACATCGAAGACCGTCGTAACGATGATCGCTTCCACTTTATCAACTGGTGTAAGACCGCCTTCGATAACGTCGACGTGATCCCGGCCGGTAACGGCATCATGCACCAGATCAACCTGGAGAAGATGTCTCCGGTGATCCAGGCGCGTGACGGCGTGGCCTTCCCCGATACCTGCGTCGGTACTGACAGCCATACCCCGCACGTTGATGCCTTGGGCGTAATCGCTATCGGTGTTGGTGGTCTGGAAGCGGAAACCGTGATGCTGGGTCGTCCCTCCATGATGCGTCTGCCCGATATCATCGGTGTAAAGCTGGTGGGCGAGCGTCAGCCGGGCATTACCGCCACCGATATCGCTCTGGCGATGACCGAGTTTCTGCGGAACGAGAAAGTGGTTTCCGCCTATCTGGAGTTCTTTGGTCCGGGTGCGGCGTCGCTGTCCATCGGTGACCGCGCCACCATCTCCAACATGACCCCGGAATACGGCGCCTCTGCCGGTATGTTCTACATCGATCAGCAGACCATTGATTATCTCAAGCTGACGGGTCGTGAGCCGGAGCAGGTAGCGCTGGTTGAACAGTATGCCAAGGAAACCGGCCTGTGGGCGGACGATCTGGTAGAAGCGCAGTACCCGCGGGTGCTGGAATTCGACCTGTCCACGGTTTGCCGTAACATGGCGGGACCCTCCAATCCGCACCGTCGCCTGCCGACCACCGCACTGAAGGAGCGGGGCATTGCTGATGAAGCCAAGCTGGCGGCGGCCAAGGCGGAAGAGGCTGAAGGCCTGATCCCTGATGGCGCGGTCATCATTGCCGCGATTACCAGCTGTACCAATACCTCCAACCCGCGCAACGTGGTCGCGGCAGGTCTGGTGGCCAAGAAAGCCAACGAGCTGGGTCTGGTGCGCAAGCCCTGGGTAAAGACCTCTTTTGCGCCCGGCTCCAAGGTCGCCAAGCTCTATCTCGAAGAAGCGGGTCTGCTGCCGGAACTGGAGAAGCTGGGCTTCGGTATCGTCGGTTATGCCTGTACCACCTGTAACGGCATGTCCGGCGCGTTGGATCCCAAGATCCAGCAGGAGATCATCGACCGTGATCTGTATGCTACCGCGGTACTGTCCGGTAACCGTAACTTCGACGGACGTATCCACCCCTACGCCAAGCAGGCGTTTCTGGCATCACCGCCGCTGGTGGTGGCCTATGCGCTGGCAGGTACCGTGCGTTTCGATATCGAACAGGACGTGCTGGGCACGGACAGCAACGGCAACTCCATTACCCTGAAGGATCTGTGGCCGAGCGATGAAGAGATCGATGCGCTGGTAGAGAAGAGTGTCAAGCCGGAGATGTTCAACCAGATCTACATCCCCATGTTTGATCTGGGTGCGATCGAGAAAGCGCCGAGCCCGCTGTATGACTGGCGCCCGCAGACCACCTACATCCGTCGTCCCCCATACTGGGAAGGCGCCCTGGCCGGTGAGCGCACCATGAAGGGGATGCGTCCGCTGGCGGTACTGGGTGACAACATCACCACCGATCACCTGTCGCCCTCTAACGCTATCCTGCCCGACAGTGCCGCGGGTGAGTACTGCGGCAAAATGGGCCTGGCTCCGGAGGACTACAACTCCTACGCCACCCACCGGGGTGACCACCTGACTGCCCAGCGTGCAACCTTCGCCAACCCGAAACTGCTGAACGAAATGTGCCGTGACGACAACGGCGAGGTGAAGCAGGGTTCACTGGCGCGGATCGAGCCGGAAGGCAAAGAGAGCCGCATGTGGGAAGCGATCGAAACCTACATGGAACGCAAGCAGCCGCTGATCATCATCGCGGGTGCCGACTACGGTCAGGGGTCCTCCCGTGACTGGGCGGCCAAGGGTGTGCGTCTGGCGGGGGTTGAGACCATCGTCGCCGAAGGCTTCGAGCGGATTCACCGCACCAACCTGGTGGGTATGGGTGTGCTGCCGCTGCAGTTCAAGGCTGGCGATACCCGTCATACCTACGCTATTGATGGTACCGAAACCTTCGATGTGGTGGGCGAGATCAGCCCCCGTTGCGACATGACCGTGGTCATGACGCGCAAGAACGGTGAGAAGGTTGAAATTCCGGTCACCTGCCGCCTGGATACCGCTGAAGAGGTGGTGGTTCACGCAGCCGGTGGGGTTCTGCAACGCTTTGCGCAGGACTTCCTGGAAGGCAACGCTTAAGCCTTTGCTGGTTAAAACAGAAAGCGCGGACGGCACAGTCCGTCCGCGCTTTATTTTTCGGTTCAGAGAGAATGACAGGCCCTTATAGGCCTGATGCCGACCCAATCCGGCAACAGCCCTATAACGACCCGTTTCATAGCAACACACTCCCTACAGGATTAAGCGTCTATGGCACACCCAGCTCAGATTAAAATCCCCGCGACTTATTACCGTGGTGGTACCAGTAAAGGTGTTTTTTTCCGTCGTCAGGACCTGCCCGCCCCGGCCCAGGAGCCGGGCGAGGCGCGTGACAAGATTTTGCTGCGCGTGATCGGTTCGCCCGATCCCTATGGTCAGCAGATTGACGGCATGGGCGGAGCGACCTCCAGCACCTCCAAAACCGTGATTCTGGACAAGAGCAGCCAGCCGGATCACGACGTTGACTACCTGTTTGGCCAGGTGGCGATCAACAAAGCGTTTGTTGACTGGTCCGGCAACTGCGGCAACCTGACCGCAGCGGTCGGTGCTTGTGCCATCAGCGGCGGCCTGGTAGATCCCGAGCGGATTCCCGAGAACGGCATCTGCACTGTGCGCATCTGGCAGAAGAACATCAGCAAAACCATTATCGCCCACGTCCCGATCACCAACGGTGAAGTGCAGGAAACAGGTGATTTCGAACTGGATGGCGTTACCTTCCCGGCAGCCGAAGTGGTGATCGAATTTATGGATCCGGCCGATGGCGAGGGCTCCATGTTCCCCACCGGGAACCTGGTTGACGACCTGGAGGTACCGGGGATCGGCACCTTCAAGGCCACCATGATCAACGCCGGCATTCCAACCATCTTCGTTAACGCGGCCGATATTGGCTATACCGGCACCGAGCTGCAGAAGGATATCAACGGGGATGCGGCGGCGCTGGAACGTTTTGAAACCATGCGCGCCTATGGCGCGGTTAAAATGGGATTGATCGCCGATATCAGCGAGGCGGCCGCTCGCCAGCATACTCCCAAGATCGCTTTCGTAGCGCCAGCAACCGACTACCAGGCGTCCAGTGGCAAACAGATCGCGGCCAGCGATATCGATGTCTGCGTGCGTGCGCTGTCCATGGGTAAGCTGCACCACGCCATGATGGGGACCGCCTCCGTGGCAATCGCGACCGCGGCCGCTGTCCCAGGCACGC
Organism: Motiliproteus sediminis; assembly: GCF_017912535.1. Lineage (GTDB taxonomy): Bacteria > Pseudomonadota > Gammaproteobacteria > Pseudomonadales > Balneatricaceae > Motiliproteus > Motiliproteus sediminis. Next base: position 677,153 of record NZ_JAERQK010000001.1, on the reverse strand, counting down.
TGGTCAATCTGGCCGCCGGCGGCGGTGAGCGTGATGCCGTCACCTTTGGTCACCCCTCCGGTACCTTGCGCGTTGGCGCCGCCGCTTCGGAAGTAAACGGCGACTGGAAGGCCGACAAGGCAGTAATGAGCCGCAGCGCGCGGGTCATTATGGAGGGTTTTGTCCGCGTCCCCGGCGATACCTTCTGAATCGATGCGGGCTGATCCCGGGCTGGGCGTCACCAGCAGAGATGCCGCCGGGTAGTCCTGGCGTGTGGAGCTGGAGGGAACGTTCCCCTGCTTCCGCTACGAGAAGGCTGAAGCCTTCTCCGGGGCCGGATCTCGGTCCGGTAAAAAGTTCATGGAGTGTACGTCAGATGACGGATGATCCGTGATGTAGTTGCCTTTTGGTAGCGGAAGAAGCCGGTGCGCTTTCCTATCAGGGTGTACCGGTTACTCCCTTGGCCGCAATACTTCGGTATTGCGGCTTTTTTTCGTCCAACAGTGCCGCCATGGCGGCAAGGCCTGTGGGCTCGCATGGGCCGGCTATGCTTATCGAGACAATCAGGGCTGTGATCAAATGTAACTATCGCCCTCCAGCGGTTGTGTCCGTTACCCAGCTAACGTATAACAGGCGCGCGTATTGGAGGACCTGGGAAAAACCATGGAAATCGACGAGAAATTATTTGAACAGAACCGGGCCTGGGCCGAGAGAATAAAGCGGGAAGATCCCGCTTTCTTTCAGCGCCTGTCCGAGCAGCAAAGCCCCGAGATCCTCTGGATTGGCTGCTCTGATAGCCGTGTTCCGGCGAATCAGTTGCTTAAGCTCGCGCCGGGGGAGGTTTTCGTTCATCGCAACATTGCCAACGTAGTTGTTCATACTGACCTCAATTGTCTGTCTGTCATACAGTACGCGGTCGAGGTGCTCAAAGTTCGCCATATTATCGTTTGTGGTCACTATGGTTGCGGTGGCGTAGAGGCGGCGCTTGGCAATCAGGAGTTTGGCCTGATCGACAACTGGCTGCGTCATATCAAGGATGTGTATCGTTTTCATAAGGCCAAGGTCGACGAGTGCCAGACCCCGCGGCAAAAATTGAACCGGATGTGTGAGCTTAACGTGATCGAGCAGGTGGCGAACGTCTGTCATACCACCATTGTCCAGAAAGCCTGGAAGGGCGGGCAGCAGCTGTCGGTCCATGGCTGGATCTACAGTATCGAGGATGGCATTCTCAAAGATCTGGCAGTACGGGTGAATGGCAACGAAGCGATCGAAGAGATTCATCGCATGCAATGAAACTGTCGCAGTTCTGTCAGCGGGCTGTCATTTTTGATCTGTAAGGTGCTCCTCAACTGAACTTATTTCTGAGGAGCTTAACCGAATGAAACGCACTTCCTATCTGTTGGTTGCAGGTCTGTCCTTGGCGCTCGGTGCTTGTAGCGCCACGATGGACAGCAAGCCCGCTGAGGACGCTAAGCCGATGGCTACGGCGGAGCTGAATAACAACGACTTCTACGAAGTGCATCATGAAGGCCGACTCTATCTGTTTGACGACTACGCCACCTACCAGAGTTTTCTGGAAGTCGGCGAGACCTCGTTTCGCCACACGTTCATCGGCGATGGCCCTAAAGGTGAAACGCTGGTCTTTGGCCTGACCGGCAAAGACAAGAAGAAGACCGCTGAAAAGATCGCCAGCTATAACCTCTTCCATGGCAACCTGGATGCTGCCGCCGATTTTTACGGCGAAATGCGTTCAGAGGGCCGTATTTACGTGTTCGACCGCTACGAGGATATGGAAACCGTCCGGACCACCGGTGAAGCGCCTCTGCGGTACACCGAGATCGGCACCGGCCCCAAGGGTGAAACCGTAGTGTACGTTTTACGCAACGACAACAAGAAGCAGAAACCGGTTGCGCTGCAGGCAGCGTTCAAACAACGCAACGGCCTGATGTAAGACCTCCGGTTCTCGCTACAGCTAGCCTAATTTAATCGGCTGACGGACTCTCCGTCGGCCGTTTTTTTTGTCCACTCTATGGCCCGTCCGGGATTGCGGTGGCATGCTAGAGTTAAGCCGTTGCCAGCACAACGGGAGGATCGTATGGCTAACTACAGCGGCAGTTGTCATTGCGGAGCCGTGCGCTTCAGCCTGCAAACGGAAACTATCGATCGCGGTCTGCGCTGTAATTGCTCAATCTGCGTGCGCAAGGGTGCGTTGATGTCGCCGGAAGTATATGACGTCCAGCAGTTACGCTATGAGGCTGAGGCTGATGCCCTGGTCTGCTACCAGTTCGGATCCGGCGTTGCCAAGCATTTTTTTTGCGGCAGATGTGGTATCTATCCCTTCCATGAGACCCTGCGCCAGCCCGGCCATTATCGGGTCAATCTGGGGTGTATCGACCAGCTCGACGCAACCACGCTGCCCTTCCAGGTGTTCGATGGCAAGCACCTGATCTGATCCATGGCTACCGTTCCCGAGATAACGCTGTGGCAATTGCTGATCGCGCTGCTGCCGGTGATCCCGGTCGCCTGGATCTATTGGCGCTGGCAGCTGGGGGCAGGGCGCATTGGCTATGCCCTGGTTCGCATGCTGGGGCAGTTGCTGCTGATTGGCTATCTGCTCACCTTTATCTTTGATTTGACCCAGCCCTTGTGGCTGGTGGGCATTGTACTGGTGATGCTTAGCGCGTCCAGTTGGATCGCGCTGGGGTCGGTTGAAGCGGAACGGCGCAGGCTGCTGCTGCCAGCGCTGATCGCCATTGGGGTCGGTGGCGGGATTAATTTGGCGGTGGCGCTGCTCGGGGTGTTGCAGATTGACCCCTGGTATCAACCCCGTTACCTGATTCCGCTGGCAGGGATGGTGTTCTCCAACGCCATGAATAGTGTCAGCCTGGCGGCAGATCGCATCACCTCTGAAGTCGCGGCCGGGCAGGCGTTCGAGCGGGCCCGGCAAGCGGCGTTCAAAGCGGCGATGATTCCCTCGGTTAATATGCTGCTGGCGGTGGGGCTGGTGTCGCTGCCGGGGATGATGACCGGGCAGATCCTGTCCGGCGTATCACCGTTGATCGCTGCCCGTTACCAGATTCTGATCATGTGTATGCTGCTGAGTGCGTCTGGGCTGTCGGTAGTGCTTTTCCTCAGCCTGGCGCGGCGCTACTATCAGGCAAGAATTGCGGCGCCCGCTGCAACCGATTGATATCGGGTGCCGCCATGACGGAGAAAACGCGTGTCTAAAGGCCATCATCAACACCAGTTGCGTCATCAAGGGCTGAGCATGTTCGGCAAGGACCTGACCCGCCGCTCAGGCGCTTGCTGTGAATTGTGCGAAGCGTCCGGTGTCGGTTTGTCAGTCTATGAAGTCCCGCCGATTCCGGCGGATCCCGACTTCGAACACTGTATCTTCATCTGTGACACCTGTCGTGATCAGATCGATCACCCCAAACGGCGTGTTGGCGATCATTGGCGTTGCCTGGGCAAGAGTATCTGGAGCAGCGTCCCGGCGGTGCAGGCGATTTCGGTTAAACTGTTGAGCCAGCTGCAAACCGACTGGTCGGCTGAACTGCTGGAGACCTTGTACCTTGAGCCTGAGGTGGAAGCCTGGGTCGACCAGATGGAGCTGTAGTGCCCTTGGCCGGTGAAAGTGCCATTCTGACCCGCCGCCATTGGATCTTCGATCTGGATGGTACGCTCACGCAACCACTGCACGACTTTGCCGCCATCCGCGGCAAACTGGGAGTGCCGGCTAATCGGGGTATTCTCGAATTTATAGATGCCCAGTCTGCCCCTGAGCGAGATAGCCTCAATCAGCGCCTGACCGAGATCGAACGGGACGTGGCTGAGCGGGCTGAACCCAATCCCGGCGCTGTTGAGTTGCTACATGCTCTGGCCCAGCGCCAAATGCGGCTCGGTATCTTTACCCGCAACCGGCGCGAGTGCGTGGAGATCACTCTCAAGCGGTTGGGGGTTTGTGCGTTATTCCCAGCGACAACTATCGTTGCCTGTGAAGATGGTGAACCCAAGCCCCATCCCCAAGGCGTTGCACGTTTACTGGCGGGGTGGAGCAGCGCCCCCGAGGATGCTCTGATCGTCGGTGATTTTCGTTATGACCTGGAAGCCGGGCGTGCGGCCGGCATCGCCACGGTGCTGCTTGACTCCTCCGCTGAAAGGCGCTGGCCGGCGTTGACCGACCTGCAAGTCGTCAGCCTCGACCAGCTGCACTGTTGCTGGCTAGACGCTATTTCGCCCTGACGCGAGTGACACGATAGCCCCGCTTGCGCAGCAGCTCCGGTAAGCCCTGATCGGATGCCATATGAGCCGCGCCGACGGCAAAGAAAAAGCTGTCGCCGGGGTGGCTCTCCAGTAGCCGTTCAATCCGCTCGCTCATTCGTTGGTTGCGCTCGTGCAGCAGCAGGCGCTGCAGTTTCAGTTTCAGTAGCAGCGGAACGTCCATCTGCGCTCCGAATAGTGCCAGAAAGGCTTCCGGATCGCCCTGCCGGTAGATCTCATAAGTGTCGTTCATGCTGTTTTTGCCGTCTCGGCGCGCCTGCTCCAGGTAGTCGAGGGTTGCATCCAGAAGCTGGGATTGTTCACTCTTGCTTAGCTGTTCGAATAGCCCCATTTGTTCTTCAGCCGTTTCCAGTCCGCCCGTAGTCTTGCCCTCGGCGCGTGCCCGCTGATAGAGCGCCAGATCCATAGGAGATTTACCGGCGTAGGCCAATTGATCCTCGAGCAACGACAATGTAACGGTAAAAGCCCAGGGCTTAAGGCGTTCGAACGCCTCCAGCGTCAATCCGGGGCTGATAGTACTCAGCTCGGTGCGGGCACGCTGACGTTGCGGTGCCGTGAGGTGATTGCTGAGTCGGTCGCTCGCGGGCAACAGGAACAGCGCCGCGATCCGGCTTTGTTCCTGGTCGGTCAGATCCAGTTCGGCATAGAAGCGGTGGGACTGCATGAAAGCCGATTCCACCGCTGCCGGGAGCCGGTTCAGCTGCGGATGGGCGCTGTGAATGGTGCCGAACAGGTAGCTGGGGGTGGGGCCTGATATCTCCCAAAGCAGGGGGGCGGGGGGAGTGGTTCCGCCTGAAAGGCTGGCCCAGCTGAGCAGGAGCATCAGTGTTATCCAGCGCGTAACAAGGTTCAATGGCAGCATGGCTTTCTCATTGTTCAGTTCCGGGGGGCCGAGTGGCGCTGTTCCGGCGGCAAACGGCTGGGGGCAACCAACTAATGCCGGCAACCAGCAGGCTGACGGGCATCGACTGCGATAATTGGGCGGTTATCACGCTAACTGCCGGCCCGGCAAGCGGGATAAACCCATGCCCGTTGGCAGCAACCAGTCAGCGCCATCATACATGCCAACGGTTGCTCTTTGTTGCTAATAGGGGGGCGTCAATCGATGTTCAGTGTGAGTTCCAGCCTGATAATCCGCTCCGGATCGATCTTCTCCAGCTCGCTGGTGCGAAACTGTACGCGTGCGCTTTGTTCCGCGTGAGGGCTGGTGAGGTATTCCCGTTGCAGCCGTTCCAGCTGGCCGGTGTCCAACTGCTCTGCTTTAAGATCGGGTTTGACGCGAGCGGCGGCTTCCGCGACGTAGCGTTCTATATGGCGATTGAGCAGATGGCGCTTCTCTTTACCGAGCTGCTGTTTTATACCCTCGGCGACGGCGAGCCGCTCTTGCGGTTCAAACTCCTCCGGTAGTAACCCCGCCAGCTGGCGGGCGGTGAGGGCGGGCTTGACGACTTCAGGCTCGTCGATATCGTCCAACGCCAGAGGGATCGACAGTTTGGCTTCGCTGATCCGTACCCGGCTGGGGGTGAATTCACGCAGCAGTTCGTGATCGTCGTAGATTGCTTGCCAGTGAGAGCGGTTGATATCGGCAGCCACGCCGGCGCGGTGTATCTCGTCGGCGATGGCTGCCAGTAGGTCCTTCAGCGGGAGCGACATGGGCGGTTCCTTGGCGTGGCGCGTTGTTAGCTGTTAGCCGCTTCGTGCGCGTTGGCCTCTTCACTCTCGGTGGCGATCCGCTCAGCGATCCCCAGCAGGCGCTCGATACCCTTGGGTAATGGCGCTGAGTTGGCCTTAATGCCGATATGCAGGTTGTACTCCTGCTCGCGGCTGGCCTTGTGACGCATTTCGAAGTCTGTTTTTATCGAGGCTTCTACGGTCATACTGCTGTTTACGCCCACTTCAATCGCTTTGAATGCAAGGCCAGCCTTGGCTTCGGTCTTGCGCCGGTAACCGGCACTGAAGGTTTTGGTAAAGCTGGTTTCCAGCGACTGCACGCTCTTCAGCTTGACGTTGAAGTCCCAGTTCATTTCGCTGATTTCGATCGCCGGAATGTTGAACAGGGTGATAAAAGGGATGGCAACATATTCATCCACCTCCTTGACGGTCTGGCCGCCGTTGCCGTCATCTTCCAGCAGTTTCTTTTTAACCTTCAGCTCGGCCATGCGAATGTCATGTTTGTCGCTGGGGTCCTTATCATCGAACAGAGACTTGTCACTGTCGGAGGTAAAACCGATCTGCTCGATAAACTGGGCGGTCGACAGGGCCGCGTTGGACTGTGCACTGATCACCGCGTTCAGGGGTGATGTGATCAGATCGGACAGGGGGAGGTTGCGGAGTTCTCGAATGTCAGCCTGTGCCATAACCGTCTCCTTCGGTGCCGCGCAACCACGGCGGCAGTCTGGGTGAATCGGGGCGCGGCGTTACGTCGCTTCAGTACCTTAGTTCAAACGGCTGTGCGATACCTGCCTATACTGCTATTGTTTTTTTGATATATGCCAGCAAAATATTTTTAAAACAGGGTTTTATGGCGCAAATATAAAAATAAAATGAGCGTTTGTTTTTGCGTGTTGTTCGGTTTTTGGGCGCAAAAAAAAGGCCCCGCTGGGGCCTTTTCAAACAGCGTGTATGGTTACGCGGCGCAGATGGCACTGCCGTGCTTATGCACTTCCACCAGCCCTTTATGCAAGCTCTTAACCGCCAGCTCGTAGTCGGCTTCATCGACGATAAACTGCATGTCTACCTGACGCATGGACTGGTGCATCGCTTCCACCGAGATATTGGCCTCGGCCAGTGCGGTAACGGCCTGGGCCAGAATTCCGGGTACTTTCATGTCGCTGCCGATGGCCGATACCAGGGCAACCTTGCGCACTTCCACTTCACTTTCCGGGTAGGCCTCTTCCAGTACCGAGCGGATCCGCTTGACCGTTTTCAGGTTCGCGGCCAGAAAGTGGGTGATGCTGTTGGCGTTGCTGTCCTTGGTGATGATTTCCGCCTTGAAACGGCCGATGATCTCCAGGATGCCGGTATCGTATTCGCACAGGCTGCCCATCATGTCCTGATCAAATACCTCAATGGCGAACACGTTCTTGCGACCGGCGATGATCTCAACCCGTGGCGATTTGCTGACATAATCGGAGGTGATCAGGGTGCCGTCATGCTCTGGCTCGAAGGTGTTCTTAACCCGCAGGGCGATCTTGCTTTGGCGCAGTCCCTTGGCCGCACGGGGGTGTATCGCTTCCATGCCCAGATTGGCCAGCTGATCGGCAACGTCATAGTTGGTACGACCGATAGGAACTACGTTCTCCTCGCCAGCCAGGCGCGGATCGGCACTGGAAAGGTGGAACTCTTTATGAATAACCGCTTCACGTGCTTCGGTCAGCACCGCTACCCGGCTGAAGGTCATTTCGCTGTAGCCACGGTCAAATGTGGCCATCAAGCCGTTTTCTGCGTGAGTGTAGCCGGTGACAATGGGTAGTTCGGTTGCAAGGTCAACACCCTCAAAACCCTCCAGTACACGATCATCGAGTGATAGGTGGTTGGGGCTCTTCCAGCCGGACAGATCGACAAAACGGGCGTTGACACCGTCACGCTTGAGCAGCTCCGCCATATTACGCGCGCTGTGAGCCTCACCTATGGAGGCCAGCATTTCACGGACGGTGTGCAGGTGGGTGCCGAGGGCAAAGTGACCGTGCTGACACAGGCGTTCGAGGTCGGCAAGGCAGCCTTCCGCTTCGTCGAGGCGTTCATTGATGAAGGCGTTGGCATCAGTCAAGGCATCACCCTCGCCGAACAGCTCCGCGTTGATGTTGTGCATCCGTTCGCGCAGCGCGTTGAAGGCTGCCCGCCAGCCGCGGTCATCACTCTTGGCGGCGGCAAACAGTGCGTAGATGCCGGGCTCGCCGGTTTTCTTGTGCTCCAGCAGCATGTCGGTAATGCCACCGTAGGCCGAGACCACAAAAACTCGCTGGTACAGGTTGTCGAGGTTGCCCTTGTGCAGGACGACGTTGTCTCGGACCGCGGCATAGTTGCTCATCGAGGTGCCGCCGATTTTCTCCACGGTGTGTTGATGCATGGTACTCACTTCCAGAATGATGCTGGCTGACAGGGTGGTTCGTGCTGCAGGGCTGTGCCGTTTCAGGCGTACGCCGGAGGCGCAGATTACCGCTGTTAGCGGGCGGTCGCAATAGATGGAGGGGGGCAAAAGCGGTGAAATGGACCGATCTTGATCCAAAGTGTTACTGCAATTGCACAGGATTGGGTCACACTAGCGGGCAGATTCAGTTATCGACAGGAGTGAAGCCGTGCAAGATCTGTTACCTGATTTGTGTGACCAGTTTCCCGAGCTGGTCCAGGTGGTTGAACCTATGTTTGCTAATTTCGGTGGCCGTGAGACCTTCGGTGGCGAGATCGTCACCATCAAAGCGTTTGAAGATAACTCGCTGGTGCGGACGCAGGTGGCGGAGCCCGGCAGGGGTAAGGTGCTGGTGGTGGATGGCGGCGGTTCGCTTCGGCGTGCGATGCTGGGCGACATGCTGGCGGAAAAAGCAGCAGGCAACGGCTGGGAAGGGATCATCATCTACGGTTGTATACGCGATGTGAATGCCATTGGTGAAACCGACCTGGGGGTGCAGGCGCTGGCTACCCATCCGATGAAAACCGACAAGCGTGGGTTGGGGGATCTGAACGTGCCGGTAACTTTTGGCGGGGTGACTTTCCGTCCGGGCGACTATGTCTATGCGGATAATAACGGTGTGCTGGTATCCCCTGAGCCATTGCAGTTGCCGGAGTAATCAGAGTCGGGCGCGGCTGTGCAACCTGCGCCCGTCTAGAAGGTCAGCTGGCGATAGACCTGATTGGCGCTCTCCATCAACGCATCGGGACCGATATCACCCGTTAGCGCATAGCCCAGGCCATTATCGACCCAGTAGAAGCTGCTGAGGCCGTCAGCGCTGTATCGCCTGAAGGCGGTCTGTTCCTTGTTGTCATCAGCTTGGCGCACATAAAGAGTCAGGCGCTGCCCTACGCTGTTTTCATACATGAACTGAGCTGCCGGGCCGTCGGTTGACGGCAGCAGGCGACCGCCGATCAGTGCGAATCCCTGGGCAGCCAGTTCAGGGGCTTTTACCGGCTTTCCAAGACGCTTTGAGAGCCAGCCCACCAAGTGTTGCTGTTGCTCCCGGCGTACTTCTACCGGATGCAGAATCTCCGGCGTATAAACCCGGTGGGATACCCGGGCCGGCTGCACCAGTCGTTGAGAGAGGTCCGCTGCCGTTACCGCGGCCGGCGGCTGAAAATAGCTGTTGAGTTGCCACCCCGCGACGCCGCCTAGCAGCGTTAATGCGGCCATCGCTGCGGCGGCCGACCAGCCGCGCGAGGGTATCTTGCGTCGCGCAGGCGTCCAGTCGCCCGTTGGGGTCGGGTAAGCGTTCTGTAGCTCGCGGTTGATTTGACGGTAGTCCGCCACCTTGGCTGCGTCTTCCGGGTGGCTGGCGAGCCAGGCGTTAACCGTGTCAATACGGTCCGGCGGTAACAAGCCGTCTACCAAGGCGTGCAGATCCTGCTCGGTTACGGGCTGATTCACTACTTGACCCTCCTGAGTGCAGGGCCGGGCTCGTGATAGAGCCACTGGCGCATAGATTCGCGCGCACGATTGAGACGCGACATGACGGTGCCTATGGGTATATCCATGATCACGGCAACCTGCTGATAGCTGAAGCCCTCCAGCGCCACCAGGGCCAGTACTTCACGTTGGGAAAAGGGTAAGCGTGCCATCTGGCGCTGCAGTTGATGATTACGCGCCACCTGTTCCGGCTCCGCTGCCTGAGTGCCGATCATTTCATCGATCAGGGTGACGGCAAGCGGCTGGCGGCTGTTCTTGCGCAGTTGATTGACGAAAAGGTTATGCATCAGGGTAAACAGCCAGGCCCGCAGATCGCTGCCCGGTTGCCACAGGTGACGCCGCTCCAGTGCACGGGTGAGGCAGTCCTGCACCAAATCGTCGGCTTGTGCTGCGTGATGCAACAGGCTGCGTGCGTAGCGGCGCAGGGCTGGTATCTGTTCGTTGAGCTGTTGGTCGAAAGAGTTCATTGCGTTAGTCACCTCTCCCTGATGAACACGCCGGCAATGGGATTATTCCGAGCATAGTCTGTTTAAGACCGAGTCAATAAATCGGAATAACCCTGCTGCGCCGGTGTTGGTGAGTTAGCTGTTGTTCCACATAAAGTGAGGTGCGCAATGATCAAACCACTGATTTTCTTATTAACGGCCGGGCTGACGGCTGGTGCTGTAGCTGCCGACAATATGTCCCATGCCCACATGGGGCATGTTACCAGTGGCTGGAAAGATACCCCGTCGCAGGCCGGCTTGCTCCCGACCGCTATTGCCGAAGCGAAGATAGCCAGCCAGCACGCCGACTTTGCTGCCAAACGACCGGGCGATCTGGCGTGGATGAAGACCCATACCCTGCACGTTATCCACGCAATTGATCCGAGCCGAACCGATAAGGGACCGGGTCAGGGCTATGGTGTGCTGGCAGCTGCCAAGGGCGTCGTCAAACATATTGGCTTCGCAGCCGACAGCGAAGGGGCCAGCGAGGCAGTGAAACTGCATGCCGAGCATGTGGCGACCAGCGCCGCCAACACTGTGGCTCGTGCTGAGCAGATGCTTACGCTGGCGCAGCAGGTGCTGGATACCCGCGATACGGCCCAGGCTGCCGCCCGGGTGGAAAAGATTCAGCAGTTGTCCCATCAGTTGATAGATGGCGCTGATGGTAACGGTGACGGCAAGATTACCTGGCAGGCAGGTGAGGGCGGTTTATCCGAGAGTCAGAAGCATATGGGCTTTATGGCAGCAGCGGAGGGGATCTAGCTGCGCCGTAAAAAGGCCGGCACCTTGGTGGTGCCGGCAAGTCGGACTAAAAGCTGCCCTGTTCGCCGGTAGTGGCCTTAATTACCGCGGCCGGTTCCTGACACCGTTGAACAGCGTGTGTGGTTAGCGCCTCAATAGATCACGTGGGGCGCACAGGCGATCGCCTTGCGCAACTCACCGATGCCGGCACTGCCCACATGGCGCAGATTCATCGGCCCCTGGCGGTAGATTCGGCGGTCTGAAATCTTGAGCTTGTCGGCAATCAGCGGGCGGAACTCCATCAGTGCGAGAATGTCGCGATCGAGATCAACTCCCGGTGCAATCTCGACCAGCTTGATTCCTTCGGGCGTCAGCGCGAACACGCAGCGTTCGGTGATATAGAGTACCCGTTGGCCCCGTTCGGCCGCATAGCGACCATTGAACGTGATCTGCTCAACGTCGTTGACGAACTTGCGCGCGCCGCTGTTGGTACCGATGTGGAGACCGTCGTCGCTAATGCTGAGGTCCGGTCTGCCGCTGAGAAACGTGCCCATAAAGTAGATTTCTCGGGCGTTCTGGCTGATGTTGATGAAGCCGCCGGCGCCGGCGATCTTGGGGCCGAAACGACTGACGTTGACGTGCCCCTCGGGGCTGATCTGGGCCATACCCAGAAATGCCTGGTCGAGCCCGCCGCCGTCGTAAAAGTCGAACTGCGATGGCTGATCAATCACCGATTCGGGGTTGATCACCGCACCAAAGCTGAGTCCACCAGCCGGCAGGCCGCCGATTCCGCCGGGTTCGATGGTCATGGTAACCCTGTCCAGTAGCTCCTCTTCCGACGCTACCGGCGCCATGGTCTCCGGCATGCCGATGCCAAGGTTGATGGTGGCCCCCGAGGTCAGCTCCATCAGCGCCCGTCGTGCGATCAGCTTGCGTTCGGTCAGCTCCGCGCAAGCCAGCTGGGAGTCGGCTACCACCTCGCCGGTATAGCTGGGGTTGTATTGCTCACCGAAGGTTTGCCAGTGGTCCTCAGCCGGGGCGACGACCACTTTGTCGACCAGAATTCCCGGTAAGCGGACCATGCTCGGGTGCAGGCGGTGCTGTTGGGTGACCCGTTCTACCTGAACGATGACGATGCCGCCGCTATTCTTGACCGCCTGGGCGATGGCGAGGCTTTCCAGCGGCAGTGCCTCTCGTTCCATCGAGATGTTGCCACTGGGGTCGGCGGTAGTGCCGCGCAGCAGCGCGACCTGAATCGGAAAAGCTTTATAGAACAGATACTCTTGTCCGTCGATCTCCATCAGGCGCACCAGACCTTCAGGGGTACGTTGGTTCAGGCGACCGCCATCCTGGCGTGGATCGACAAAAGTATGCAGGCCAACATGGGTCAGGGTGCCGGGCTTGCCAGCGGCAATATCACGAAACAGGTGGCAGATGACCCCCTGGGGCAGGTTGTAGGCCTCGATTTCGTTATTTTGGGCCATGCGGCCGAGCCCCGGTACCAGCCCCCAGTGGCCACCAATGACCCGGCGGACCATACCGTGATGGGCAAAATGGTTGAGTCCGCGGCTGTTTCCATCCCCCTGGCCAGCGGCATAAACCAGGCTCAGGTCGGCAGGGGACTGGGTCTGTTGAAAACGCCGCTCTATGGCGCGGGCAATATGTTCAGCGAAGCCGACGCCGACAAAGCCGGCGGTGGCCACGGTATCACCCGACTGAATCAGTTGGGCCGCCTCCTCGGCGGAGACGATCTTGGTAAGGGGCATGGAGTCCTCCCGTTATTATTATGATGCCCGATAACCCGCCTGGGGCGGGTGTGGATCAGCAGGTAACCGCTTCTTCGACCCGTTTGAGTGCGAAGCGGGATAGACCGAACCAGCGTTTGTTGCCGCGATCGTCAGCCAGCAATACCGAACCGTTGCGCAGCTCGATGACGCTGTAGCTCTTGCCTGAGGTCAGGATATCTTCAAAAGCCTCGTTGGTTTTGCATAGTGCAATCATGGTCTCTATCTCCTCGAGTGATGAGTAATTGCTGTAATCACACGAGTACTGCGAGGGCCGTGCCATAACCATTGATATAGATATATAACAAGTGGTTGCCGTTATCATCTAAAGTTATATCTGTTATTGGTGTCTGGATATAAAGACAGCATTGAGTCTGGGTTGTGTCTTGTAATCAAGACATGTCCGGCAAGCCGTCACTGCAGCTGGTGCTTGTTCAGCTTGTCATAGAAAGCCGCGCGCGAGATCCCCAGCAGAGCCGCTGCGGCGCGGCGGTTGCCGCCGGTGTGCGCCAGTGCGTGAAGAAGCGCCTGACGTTCGGTTGCCGCCAGTTGCTCGGCCAGCGGTGCGGGTGGCTGAGTGTCGGACACCGGCGCCGCTGGCTCACTATCGGGGGTGATCGAGCCGGGCAGAAAGGTTGTCAGCAGCGATGTGGGCACCCTGCCTTGCTCGGCAAACAGCAACGCGCGTTCCATCACGTTGCGCAGCTCGCGGATATTGCCCGGCCAGCGGTAGTTGCTAAGCGCGCGCAACAGGCGTGGGTCCAGAGTCAGTGGTGCGACTCCCAGTTGTTCAGCCAGCTCGCGATTGAAATTTTGCGCCAGCAGGGTGATGTCTTCGCCACGCTCGCGCAGCGGTGGCAGTGTTAGTGGCAGTACGTTCAGGCGGTAGTAGAGGTCGGCGCGGAAGCGCCCGTCTGCGACCTGCTGCTCAAGGTCACGGCTGGTCGCTGCGACAACTCTGACGTCGATCTCAATCTCGTGTGAAGCGCCAAGGGGTTCGACTTTGCGCTCCTGCAGAGCGCGCAGCAGTTTGCTTTGCACTGGGGCCGTCATCTCGCCGATTTCGTCGAGAAACAGCGTTCCGCCTTGGGCCAGTTCAAACTTGCCCCGGCGCCCCTTGCGGTCTGCGCCGGTGTAGGCACCGGGGGCGGCCCCGAAAAGCTCGGCTTCAACCAGCGCTTCCGGCAGGGCGGCGGTATTAACGCCAACGAAAGGGCCGTTGGCGCGATGGGAGGCGGCGTGTACCGCCTGCGCCAGAATCTCTTTACCGGTACCCGTTTCACCCAGAAGCAGCAGGGTCGAGTCGGTAGCGGCAGCGCGTAGCGCTTGCTGGCGTAGAGTCAGCATTGGCTCACTGTTTCCGAGCAGGTCGTCGAAGCCGTAACGCACCGCGCGGTCGCTGTCGCCTGCGGGAGTGGCGTGCAGGCGGGTAAACTTGTCCACCACCGGCCGCAGGTAGGCCAGCTCGTCGAAAAAAACCATTCCCAGCGCGCCCTGAAGCTCGCCAGCGGCATCGATCAGCGGTAATCGGGTCACCACGAACCAGCGCTCCTTGAAGCGCATCAGGTCCAGTAGTTGCGGTTGGCCGGAGGTGACCACCTGGCGCATCAGGCTGTGGGGGATCAAGGCTTCCACTTGCTGCCCTCGTGGATCCAGGTCGTCAGGCAGTTCAAGCAGCTGGCGATAATTGGCACTGAGCCAAGTGATACGACAGTCGCGGTCGACCATGATCGACCCGGCACAGCTGTTGTCGAGTAGTTGAACCAGGTCGAGCGGGTGATAGCGTTTGTCGGTCATGGCAATGTCTTTCAGGTTTTGCCCCATTATCCGGCGCAAGCTGCATCAGGCAAGGGGTTTCGACTTGCACTGAGGTTTGCGGTATAACAGGCGCCTTTGAATCACCGATACGCAGTGTGCTGAATATGTCCGATACCATTCGTCTGACCGAGTACAGCCATGGCGCTGGTTGCGGTTGCAAGATAGCCCCCAACGTCTTGGAAACCATCCTCAAGAGTTCGCTGCGCATCGCGCCTGATCCCAATCTGCTGGTCGGCAACAGCAGCAAGGATGACGCCGCGGTTTACGATTTAGGTAATGGTACTGGGGTTATCAGCACCACCGACTTTTTTATGCCCATCGTCGACGATCCGTTTGATTTCGGCCGTATCGCCGCAACGAATGCGATTTCCGATATCTACGCCATGGGCGGGCGGCCATTGATGGCGATCGCGATTCTGGGCTGGCCGGTCAATACGCTACCGATTGACGTAGCGGCCAAGGTGGTCGATGGGGGCCGGCAGGCCTGCGCTGACGCCGGGATCCAACTGGCTGGCGGCCACAGTATCGATGCTCCGGAGCCGATCTTCGGCCTCGCCGTTACCGGGCAGGTAGAGCTGGCGCGGCTGAAACGTAACGACACCGCCACCGCCGGCTGTACGCTTTATCTGACCAAACCATTGGGAGTGGGCATTCTGACCACCGCCCAGAAACAGAAGAAGCTGATGCCGCAACATGCCCATATCGCCCGTGACGCCATGTGCCAACTGAACAAGGTTGGTGCCGATATCGCGGCCATCGCCGGGGTGACTGCGCTCACCGACGTGACCGGGTTCGGTTTGTTGGGGCATCTGCTGGAGATGTGTGAGGGCAGCGGCGTTCACGCACAGATCGATTTTGATGCGCTGCCCCGACTGGAGGCGGTCGATCACTATCTGGCCCTCGGCTGCACGCCGGGAGGAACGGACCGTAACTTTGCCAGCTACGGACACAACGCTGCGCCGCTTAGTGATCAGCAGCGGGCGTTGCTGTGTGATCCGCAGACCAGTGGGGGCTTGCTGGTTGCCGTTACCAAAGCGGCAGAAGCCGAATTTCTTGCGGTGGTCTCCAGCGCGGGACTTGACCTGCAGCCGATCGGTCAACTGGTTGAGCCGGAGGGCAGCGCGCTGGTTACTCTGGGGGCGGCGTGCTGATGCCCCGTCCCAACACCCGCGACTACGAGCAACTATTTCTCCACGATCTACCGTTAATGGATACCCGTGCACCGGTCGAGTTCGCTCAGGGGGCGTTCCCGTCCGCTCACAGTCTGCCGCTGATGAGCGATGATGAGCGTGCTCAGGTTGGTACCTGTTACAAGCGTCACGGTCAGGAGGCGGCTATTCGGCTGGGTCACCAGTTGGTCCAGGGCGAGACTAAAGCGGCGCGCTTGGCCGCCTGGAAAGCCTTTGTGGCCGCCCACCCGGAGGGATATCTATACTGCTTTCGCGGGGGGCTGCGCTCACACACGGTTCAGCGCTGGCTTGCCGACGAAGGGATCGACTACCCGCTGGTTGAAGGCGGCTACAAGGCGATGCGGCGTTACCTGATCGGGGTGATCGAGCAGCAGGCGGCCGAACGCCCGCTATTGATCCTTGGCGGCCGCACGGGCACCGGTAAAACCAAGGTTATCGATCGTGTTGATGCTTGCATCGATCTGGAAGGTCTGGCGCATCACCGTGGTTCCAGCTTCGGACGACGGGTGAGAGAGCAACCCACCCAGATCGGATTTGAAAATGCACTGGCGGTGGCACTGTTGAAACAACGACAAGCGGTTCACGGTGCGTTAATGCTCGAGGATGAGAGTCGCCTGATAGGGCGCCTCAGCCTGCCGCTTGAGCTGCACCAGGCGATGCTGAGGTCGCCACTGGTGCTGCTTGAAGTTCCGTTCGAAACCCGTGTTGACACCGTGCTTGAGGATTATGTGGTTGATCTCTGTGCGGAGTACGTCGGCGCATTTGGTGAGGAGGAGGGCCGGCGGCGCTACGCCGACTACATGCTGGCCAGTCTGGATCGAATCCGCAAGCGTCTGGGGGGCGAGCGCCACGGTGAGATTGCGGCGCTGATGGCCGCGGCTCTGGAAGCTCAGATGAGTCACGGTGACTTGTCGCTGCACCGGGTATGGATCGAACGATTGCTGGCCCAGTACTACGATCCCATGTACGACTATCAGCTGGGTAAAAAGCTCGACCGGGTGGTGTTTCGCGGTGATCGCGATGCGATCTGCGACTGGTTTGAGAATTACCGCTCGTCGCCGTCGTTGCCCGGTGGCTGATAAAAGTCCGGCCAGAAATCCCGCACAACCGGGCTGCTCTCGCCCAGGGCGTGGCAGGTATTGATTAGCGCCGGGCGTTCGCCCGAAGCGGTCTCGACCTGGCGCTGCTTGCGCGCCAGGTGGGTTGCCTGAAACGCGGTTGTCGCCATTGGCCCCAATAGCTCCTGCAGGTGGGTGCAACCTTTGACACCGCCAAACAGACGCCGGGTCAGCTGGGTCCAGCCGGGCTCGATCCGGTGGCCGATCAACTGCTTGAACTGATCAACAATTCCGGGGCAGTAGTTGAACGGTGAGTAGTCGATCACGGCTTCAACGTCATGGACCAGAAAGTCCAGATCAATGGTTAATCGGATCGACATTCCATGCAGTGGCTCGCCGGTCGGGATGATACCGCCGCGATCACGATTCTCCATGTCGTAGGTTTTGACATCGGTCATGTGGCCCTCGATATCCCACAAACCGTCGTTGCGTTCAAAACCGTCGCATGAGACTCGGCGCTTGTGAATCAGTGCCCGGGGGGCGGGTGTCGAGAGGGGCATAACTAGCAACCTTTGTACGGGTAAACCTGTATTTGCAAGTGGCCAGCATAAAGCGGCATTGGGGGATTGGCAAACGTTAACCATGCTCATTCCGGTGAAGGCGTGTCGCGTTGCCCGGGTCGCGCTACAATGCGCGCGGTTTGAACAAGAGTGGTAATTGATGAACGAGCTTTATCTGCAACGCTTCGGCGGTATTAGCCGACTCTACGGTCTGTCTGCCTTGCAGCGGTTTCACGATGCGCATGTGGCGGTGGTCGGCATTGGTGGTGTGGGTTCCTGGGCCGCGGAGGCGTTGGCGCGCAGTGGTGTGGGGCGAGTGACGCTGATCGATCTGGATGATCTTTGTATCACCAATACCAACCGTCAGATCCATGCGCTGGACGGGGCGATAGGCGCCTCAAAGGTCGCGGAAATGGCGGCGCGTCTGCGGCAGATCAACCCGGATATCCGCTGCGACCCGGTGGAAGAGTTCATCGGTGAAGAGAACCTTGAGCCGTTGCTGCTGCGCGATTACGACTACGTTATCGATGCCATTGACAGTGTGCGTGCCAAAGCGGCGATGATCGCGTTTTGTCGGCGGCACAAGATACCTATCGTTACCGTCGGCGGGGCTGGCGGTCAGATCGATCCGACCCAGGTCACCATCGCGGACCTGAGTCGGACCCAGCAAGACCCGCTGGCCGCAAAGTTGCGCTCTCATCTGCGCCGTTTTCACGGTTTCAGCAAGAACCCCAAGCGGCGTTTCGATGTCGCCTGTGTCTACTCCAGCGAGCAGCTGCGCTACCCCCAGCCCGACGGTAGTGTGTGTGGCCAGAAGATCGCAGCAGCCGATGACGGTGCGATGCGACTTGATTGCAATAGTGGTTTTGGGGCATCGACCTGCGTCACCGCGACCTTTGGTTTCGTTGCCGTTGGCCGGGTGCTGAGCAAACTGGCGGAAAGCGTCGCCGGGTAGCGGCAGCGCTAAGTCTGGTGCTGCTTCGCAGCGGCCTGCATGGCGGTCACGATCGCTTTGGCGCCAGAGGTACGTGAGCTGCTGAGTTGGGCCGCTAAACCAAGTTGGTTCAAATGGCGTTCGAAGTCGAACTGCAGCAACTGCGCCGGGGTGCAGTCTTGCAGTGTTTCCAGCAGTAAGCGAATAAGGCCGCGAATGATGCGGGCATCGCTATCGATGGCAAAATGGAGACGGCCCTGACCATCGGGACCATAACTCCGCAGCCACACCTGACTGGTGCAGCCGTGCAGCCGGTTGGCTTCGTGGCGAAGGTCACCATCCTGATTGAGAGGCTCGGCTCCGGCCTTCATTAACAAGCTATGGCGTTGATCCCGTCCTGAGGCGGTGCGCAGAGCGTCGGTCAATGGTGTGGCTGAGACCGTCGGTTGCGTCGGCACAGCGGCTCTTGGGTCGACATAGCTTGCCAGCGCCGCCAGCAGGCGATCCAGTTCGTCTGTGGTGCTGTAACAGGCGAACGATAGTCTAGCGGTGCCGGACAGCCCCAGCGCATTCATCAACGGCATGCAGCAGTGATGCCCGGTGCGCAGGGCGAAGCCGTTCTGGTCCAGAAAACTGCCCAGATCCAATGCATGCTCGTCTTCGGCGATGAATGACAAGGCGCCTATGCGCTGGCGGGGGTTGCCGATAACCCGTAGCCGAGGCATGGCGTTGATGGCGTCGGTCGCGCGGCGCATAAGGCCGGCTTCATGCCGGGCAACTGCAGTACGGTCCAGGCTGGCGACAAACTCCAGCGCGCAGGCCAGGGCAATCGCATCGGCGGTGGCAGGGGTGCCAGCCTCGAACCGGAGCGGCGGCGGTTGATAGCGGTTGCCGGCAAAACTGACCTGTTCAATCATCTCGCCGCCGCCTTGCCAGGGTGGCAGACTGTCCAGTAACTGGTACCGTCCCCAAAGTACGCCGATGCCGGTTGGCCCGTACACCTTGTGCCCGGAGAACGCATAAAAATCACATCCCAGCTGCTGTACATCGACGGGGAGATGGGCAACCGCCTGGGCCCCATCGACCAGAACCCTGGCACCGACAGCGTGGGCCCATCGGCAGATATCGGCGACCGGATTGAGCGTCCCCAGCGCATTGGAAACATGAGTGATCGCGACCAGCTTTACCTTTGGTGTCAGGAGTTGCTGTAAACACTCCAGGTCGAGATCACCGTCGGCAGTGATCGGGGCTACCTTGATCTCGATGTTGCGGCGCTCGGCGAGCAGCTGCCAGGGCACGATGTTGGCATGGTGTTCAAGTTCGGTGAGCAGCACCTGATCACCTGCTTGCAACTGGTTGCCGAGCGTATTGGCAATCAGGTTGATCCCCTCGGTGGTGCCTCGTGTCCAGACTATTTCGTCGCTGCGCGGCGCATTGATAAAGCGGGCTACAACGCTGCGGGCGCGCTCAAACGCTACCGTGGCCTGTTCGCTCAGGCGGTGCGCTGCGCGATGGACGTTGGCGTTGTCATTACCGTAAAACTGCGTCAGAGCGTCCAGCACCACCTGGGGTTTCTGGGTGGTCGCGGCGGAATCGAAATAGCCAAGGGCGTGGCGGTTGAGCAGCGGAAACTGGCGTCGAAGAGCGACAGGGTCAAAAACGGGCTGGGGAGGCATGACGGCATATCGTGGGTGGCGGCATCGGGCGGCCAAGGATAGCACGGCCTCGGCGGGCCGTGCAGCGGGTGTTAGTCTTCGTGCATCGCCTGCAGCGCTTCTTGCGCCCAAGTGATACTGTGGCGATAAGCGCCCTCATAGAGTGCGTCGTTGATCTCGAACTCACCCAAACGGTCCCATTCGCCACGTTCGTAGGCGAGCGTCGCCTCCAGCACCATGCCCATGCGCCCTTCATGCCTGGCCAGAGCCGCTTTGATCTCGTCGTTGAGCGGAATCTGCTCCAGCAGGGTATCCATCTCCATGTCGAGCAGGGCGTTAATATCCGACATCATGCCGACCATGAAGAAACTGCTGGCATTACCGTAACTCATCGCCTCCGCCAGCAGTTCGCACATCCGCCCGCGCGCCAGCAGCGAGCGGGACAGCTCTTCGGGCTTCTCCTGGTTGGCGCTCAGGGCGATCAGCGTGGCCCACTTGCGAATCTGCTCCATTCCCAGCAGGACGATCGCCTGATTCAGTGATTCGACCTTGCGCACCAGCGAGTACGCCGCCGAGTTGACGATGCGTAGCAGCTTGTAGGTGAGCATCGGATCTTTGATGATCAGCTCCTCGATCTGGGCAGCGGTTGTGGTTGGTTTTTGCAGCTCCTGAACCAGTTGCATCAAGGCGACGCTGTTGGCGCTGATTTTTTTACCCTTAACCACCTGCGGTTTGCTCAGGAAGTGCCCCTGAAACAATTTGAAACCGAGATCAACGCACTCGTACAGCTGATCCAGGGTTTCGATCTTTTCTGCCAGCAGGGTGACATGATAGGGGGCTAGCAGGCGGATATGATCCTTAAGCTCTTCCTTGGTCAGCGCCAGGATGTCGACTTTGACGATATCGACCAGCTCCAGCAGCGGGACATAACTCTCGCTCCAGACAAAGTCGTCGAGAGCGATCCGGAACCCGTCTGCCTTCAGCTTGCGCACCGCGTCGATCACCTCCGCGTCAACCACGATATCTTCGAGCACCTCGATGACGATGCGTTTGCGCAGCAGGGTAGGAACCCCCTGTTTGACCAGCAGGTCTCGCGTCAGGTTGATAAATGCCGGCACCTTCTTCATGTTGCCTTCGTCGCAGATGCTGGTATAGGAGCTGAGCAAGATCTCCGAGGAGGCCTGGTCGCCATCGAGAAAATCAGCTTCCTGGCCACCTTCGGAGCGGTAGAGCAGTTCGTAGGCGATTACCTTGAGATCCCGGTCGAAGATGGGCTGGCGCGCCATCAATGTTTGACCTTGTTGTTCCGTGGACATGGGTGCGAGCTACCTTGCAGAGGTTTCGGCTATTCTAGCCGAACTGATCGTAATCGCCCATTGGCATAGGTCAATCATTAAACCCTGAATGATGCCTGTTTTTGTGCCGGAATAGGCTATAATCGCCGCCTTTTAGCGACAGGAGCCAGACATGGCTTTTCAGTGGTTTCCCGGCCACATGCATAAGACCCGCAAGGAGATCGCCCAGGTGATCGCCAAGATCGATGTGGTGGTCGAGATGCTGGATGCCCGGCTACCCTGTTCCAGCTCCAACCCGCTGGTTGATCAATTGCGCGGTGATACGCCGGTGATCAAGGTCCTGAACAAGGCGGATTTGGCCGATGCCGGCCGCACCCGCAAATGGCTCAAGTTTCTGGCCGCCGATGACGTACATACCATGAGCATGCGGCTGGCGGACAAGGGTGAGTTGCGTCAACTGGTGGCGTTGATCAGACAGCTGGCGCCTCACCGGATCAGTGCCGAGCGTCCGGTCCGGGTTATGATCATGGGAATACCCAATGTGGGCAAATCGACTCTGATCAACAGTTTTCTCGGACGTCGCGTGGCTAAAGTCGGCAACGAACCGGCGGTTACCAAGCAACAGCAGCGTTTTGTGACCCAGGACGGAATCGCCATTTTTGATACCCCCGGTATCCTTTGGCCCAAAATCGAAGATGAGGATGCCTCGTATCGACTGGCGGCCAGCGGTGCGATTCGCGATACGGTAGTCGAGTATGAGCTGGTGGCGCTGTACGCGCTCGACTTTTTACTGCGGGATTACCCCCAGCTGATCGCTCAGCGGTATAAGGCCGACGAACTGCCAGCGAACGCCAGCGACGCACTGGAACTGGTCGGGCGCAAGCGGGGCTGCCTGCGTAGCGGCGGAGTGGTTGATCGCAATAAAGCGGCCGAGCTGTTGATTGGCGAGTTGCGTTCCGGGCAGCTTGGTCGGATCAGTTTTGAAACGGTTGGTGAGTGGCAGCAGAAACGCGCTCGCGCCGAGCGTGAGCGTATGGCGGCCGAGGCCGAACAGGATAATTATTCAGCGGCAGCAGAAAACACCCCTTCTGCACCGGGAGAGCATCATGAGTCGTAGTAAGAAAACCCGCAAGCAGGGCAAATTGACCGTCTTTCTGCCCACCGGGCCGAGTAAGACAGAGCTGTTGGCCGACCCCGCCAGCCGAGAATCGCGGCGTAAGAAAGCGCTGGAGCAGAAGCGTCGTCAGCAGCGTAGCCTGAAAAAAGACGGTGGTGCAGACGCGGATACCAACGGCACCGCCGGGAGTAAGCGCCGGTCGTCACGGCTAAAGCAGGACCCGGCGGCGGTTGCCGAGGCGAGCCGTAAACTGATCGAAGCGAGCGAGAGTAAACGCCAGCAGGAGTCGAAGAGTGGCGATCCGTCGTAGGGCGCAGGCGCGTAACCTGCCTGCCGGGTTCCGGCATTTGTACCGGGCGCCCTAGATCGGGAACAGGTCGGAGCCTTCGGTGACGCAGTTTCGTCCCTGACGTTTGCTTTCGTACAGTGCTTTGTCTGCCAACCCCAGCAATGCTGTCGCCTGCTGCCCCCGGCGGGGTATCAGACTGGCAAAACCGATGCTGACGGTCAGCGATGCGCCGTTGCCCGAACGGCGGTGTTCTATTCGCAGGCCTTCCACGGCGGTGCGAATCCGCTCGGCAATGGCCAAGGCCTTCTCCCGGTCTGC
Source organism: Motiliproteus sediminis (assembly GCF_017912535.1). Classification (GTDB taxonomy): domain Bacteria; phylum Pseudomonadota; class Gammaproteobacteria; order Pseudomonadales; family Balneatricaceae; genus Motiliproteus; species Motiliproteus sediminis. The sequence continues at coordinate 654,032 of NZ_JAERQK010000001.1, read as the reverse complement.
CCCGGGCAGCAGCAAGGCGAACTCCTCTCCGCCGTAGCGCGCCACCAGGTCGTCCTGACGCACCAGCTGTGACGCCAGAGCGCGCGCGACCTGGCGAATGCAGCGGTCCCCGGCCTGGTGGCCGTAATGGTCGTTGTAGTTCTTGAAAAAATCGATATCGATCATCATCAGTGTCAGCGGCTGGGCCTGCTGTTGCTGACGCTGCCAATGCTCGTCCAGCGCGAGATCAAAGTTGCGACGGTTGGCTATTTCGGTCAATGGGTCGATCTGGCTGAGGCGCTGCAGCTCGCGGTTGGCTGTGATCAGCGCGGCCTCGGCTTCGGCTTTCTGGGTCAGGTCAATCATCACGCCGCACAGGCCTGCTACCGCACCGTGACGATCGGCGAAGGTCGACTTGGAAAACAGAAAGTCCCTCTTCACTCCATCGGCGCACTGGACTTTGGTTTCGTAGATCTGGTGGCCGCCCTGCGCGAACAACTTCTGATCATGGTCGTAATAGATCTGCGCCAGTTCCGGCGGGATATACTCGGGCAGGTCGAACAGCGAATGGCCGATCAGTTCGGCGGCGCTGATCCCCAGTATCTGTTGGGCGAACGCGTTGTTGCAGCCAAGGTAGATGCCCTCTTGGTTTTTGTAGAAAGCCGGGCAGGGGATGGTGTCAAAAAAGTCATGTACAAAGCGCAGGTTGTCTTCCAGGCGCTGCTCCGCGTGCTGGCTACGGCCAAGGGGTTGCAGCGTGGTGACGATCAGCGGAGATGCCTCGCTGCCGATGGCCTGGGACTGTAATTCGGCTTCTATCTGCATTCCACTGGTGTGCTTACGCAGCGAAACCTCCCGCACCAGGCGTTTGCCATCACAGACCTGCTGCCATTCAGGCAGCAATGGCTGGCCATCGATGGTTGCAACCAGTTCATCCATCTGAATGCCGGTCAGTTCGGTCACTGAACGCTGCAGCAGATCGGCGCAGCGTTCATTGCAGGCTATCGTTGTACCGTCGGTCCGATGGACGAGCATGGGAACAGGGCAGACTTGAAACAGTGTCTGATAAGACAGGGCTGGATCGTTCGGTTCGGAGCCTGAACAGGGCGGCTGGACGGGTGTGCTCACGACAGATATCCGTTGTTATTGTTGGCTGTTCGAGCGCTTGTCCCGAGGACAATACCCAAGTAAACCTGTGCTGCTATTCTTCAGTCAATTGTTTTCCCCATCAGCTTGAGCCAAATCACGTTTCTTCGGCGGGGGGCGCCATGCACGGACAGGAAACCACGCGACAGTCCAGTATCGACCGTTTATTGCAGCGGCTTTGCAACGGTTTCGGGATCACCGAGGATGATCCGTTGTGTCGGTTTGCGCTCTATCTCTGTCGATCGGTTTCGGCACAGGAGTTGGCCGAGCGCAGCCTTGATGATCTGTACGGCAGTACGGTGGAAGCCTGGCGGTTGTTCGAACAGTATCGGGGAGGCGACCCCAGGATTCGTGTGTTCAACCCCCACTTTGATCAACATGGCTGGCAATCGGCACACACCGTCATCATGGTGTTGTCTGCCGATATGCCGTTCCTGATCGACTCGATCAGAATGGAAATCAACCGGCGTGAGATGACCATTCACAGTATTGCCAACGGCATCATGGCGGTGCGGCGCGACGATCAGGGCATGCTGCTGGATATGGAACCGGCAGGCGACAAGCCCTCGCCACATATCGAGTCGCTCATTGTACTGGAGATTAACCGGCGTACCGATCTCAACGAGCTGGCTGCATTGGAGCAGTCTTTACGCGACGTGCTGGCTGAAGTTGCGCTGGTGACCGATGACTTTGCGCCCATGGTCGAAGCGACCCGCTCGCTGCGCCAACGTATTGCTGCCGGCAAGCAGGGGATCGATCCGTTTGCCCGAGGTGAGGCGGTTGCGTTTCTCGACTGGTTACTGGATAACCATTTCACCTTTCTGGGTTATCGTGCCTATGAACCCAGCCACGGGCAGGAGGCCGGGGTGACCCCGGTTCGCGGTTCGGGTTTGGGGCTGTTACGCCGCCGCTCGGGGCGGACTCCAACGCTGGGACAGGCGCTGGACGAGTCGGAACAGCGAGGGTTAAGCGAGCTGATCTGCTTTGCCAAGTCGCCCAAACGGGCGCGCGTGCATCGCCCGGCCTACGCCGATTTTATCGCCGTGCGCGAGTATGGCGATGACGGTGACCTGGTTCGCGAGCATCGCTTTGTCGGCCTCTACACCTCGGCGGTTTATTTCCAGAGCTCGCGTCAGATCCCGGTGATTCGGCACAAGGTGCGGCAGGTGATCGAGCGCGCTGGTTTGCACCCCGGCAGTCATGATCACAAGGCACTATGGCAGATTCTGGAGGTGCACCCCCGTGATGATCTGTTTCAAAGCAGCGAGGATGAACTTTATCACACCGTAGTGGCGATTCTGCATATCCATGAACGCCGCCAGGTGCGGAGCTTCTTTCGTCGCGATCCGCTGGGGCGCTACTATTCCGTGCTGGTTTTTACCCCCAGGGATATCTTCAACACCGATCTGCGCAAACGGATTCAGCAGGTGTTGTGTGAAGAACTGGATGCCTCGGAGGTGGAGTTCAATACCTTTATCTCCGAGTCGATCCTGGCTCGCACCCAGTTCATCCTCCACTTGGATCCTAAAGCCAGGATTAATGAGCCGGATATCGAGCCTATTCGCCAGCGCATTGTTCAGGTGACCCGCAGCTGGCATGAGCAGTTCGCTCAGTTGCTGATCGAGGCGATGGGAGAGGAGGCCGGGGTTAGTGCGTTGCAACGCCTGGAGGGTGGGATTCCGGTCGCATATCGCGAGGATTTTTCGCCCCGTAGTGCGGTTGCAGATATGCAAACCCTGCTCGCGCTGACCGAGCAGCATCCGTTGGCGCTGAGTTTTTACCGCCCGCTCGACCAGGGTGACCAGCAGCTGAACTTCAAGGTGTTTCACTGTGGCTCGCCGTTGCCCTTGTCGGACATTATTCCGATCATGGAGAATCTGGGGTTGCGGGTTATCGATGAGCACCCCTACCAGATTCAGCAGGCCGGAGTATCCGTGTGGATCCACGATTTCCGTATGGAGCCACACGAGCAAGTGGTAGTGGAGCTGGAGTTGCTGCGGCAGGATTTCGAAGAAGCGTTTCAGTGTATCTGGCAGGGGTTGGCGGACAGCGACTCTTTTAACCGTTTGGTGCTGGGCGCTCAGTTGGGCTGGCGCGAAGTGGTGCTACTGCGTGCCATGGCCGCTTACATGAAGCAAACAGGGTTTGCCTTTAGTGAAGCGGCGATTGCCGCCGCCCTGCGACAGCAGCAATCGATCACCCGGCGGTTGGTCAGGTTGTTCCATGCGCGGTTTGAGCCTGAATCTGCCAGCCAAGAGGCTGCTGACAAACTGGTGGCGGCGCTTGAGAAAGCGATCGACGGCGTGGAAAGCCTGACCCAGGACCGAATCCTGCGGCGCTATCTGCAACAGCTCTGTGCCATCGAACGCACCAACTACTATCAGCGTGATGCCGACCGCAATTTCAAGCGCTGTCTGGCGTTCAAATTCAGCCCCCGCTCAATCGCCGAGCTGCCGCGTCCAGTACCTTATTCCGAGATTTTTGTGTTCTCGCCGCAGACCGAGGGGGTCCATCTGCGCAATGGCCCAGTGGCCCGTGGCGGGCTGCGCTGGTCTGATCGCAACGAAGACTATCGCACCGAAGTGCTGGGGCTGGTCAAGGCACAGCAGGTCAAGAATGCGGTCATTGTGCCGGTCGGAGCCAAGGGTGGTTTCGTCTGTAAGCGGTCGCTGGACGGACTGACGCCGTCCCAACGGCAGCATGAGGGGATAGCCAGTTATCGGGAGTTTGTCGGTGGCCTGCTGGACCTTGCCGATAATCTGGTAGCTGGCGAAGTGGTCCCCCCTGCTGATGTTGTGCGTCATGATGGTGATGATCCCTATCTGGTGGTGGCGGCCGACAAAGGCACGGCAACCTTCTCTGATATTGCCAACGAACTGGCGCAACAGTATGGCTTTTGGCTTGGGGATGCGTTCGCCTCCGGTGGCAGTGAAGGCTATGACCACAAGGCAATGGGGATCACGGCTCGTGGCGCCTGGGTATCGGTTCAGCGCCATTTTCGTGAACGTGGCGTCGATATCCAGCGTACGCCCTTCACTGTAATCGGTATTGGCGATATGGGCGGGGACGTGTTCGGCAACGGCATGTTGCTGTCGCCCTGTATCCAGCTGGTAGCGGCTTTCAATCACCGCCACCTGTTTGTTGACCCTGAACCGGATATCGCTGCAGCGTTCGCCGAGCGTCAGCGACTGTTCAAGGCGGTGGCCGGTTGGGATGAGTACGACCGCGGGCTGATATCCAGCGGCGGCGGGGTGTTTGATCGTACAGCCAAATCGATCCCGATCTCCGCAGAGATGCAGCGACGGTTCGGGTTGCAGGCAAAGCAGATGGCACCGACCGAGTTGATTCACGCGCTGCTTCAGGCGCCGGTGGACCTGCTCTGGAACGGGGGTATCGGTACCTATGTAAAAAGTGGTGCTGAAACCCACGTAGATGTTGGCGACAAGGCCAACGACGCGTTGCGTGTTGATGCTAGCCAACTGCGATGCAAGGTGGTGGGCGAGGGCGGCAACCTGGGTATGACCCAGCGGGCTCGGACCGAATTCAGCCTTGCTGGTGGGGCTTGTAACAGTGACTTTGTTGACAATGCCGGTGGCGTTGATTGTTCCGACCACGAGGTAAATATCAAAATCATGCTGGATGCACTGGTGGAGCGTGGTGATCTCACCGTCAAACAACGCAACCAGCGGTTGCGCGCCATGACCGACGAGATTGCCGAGCTGGTGCTGGAGAGCAACTATCGGCAAACCCAGGCGATCAGTATTGCCGATCAGCAGTGCAGGCAGCGGATGATCGAATATCGTCATCTGATTTCGCAGATGGAGCAGCGTGGATTGCTGGAACGAGAGTTGGAAGCGATCCCCGCCGATGATGAGCTGGAGGTGCGGCAGCAACAGGGCCAAAGCCTGACGCGTAACGAACTGGCAGTACTGGTGGCATACGCCAAAGCGGAGCTGAAAGAGGCGCTGGCGACTGCGGCGGTCAGTGATGATCCGTTGATGAATGACGCGCTGGCAGCGGCGTTCCCTGCAGGTCTGGCGCGCGACTATCCGCACGCATTGACCAGCCATCGGTTGCGCGAACAGCTGATTGCATCGCAGTTGGCCAATCAACTGGTCAACCATATGGGAGTGACTTTCGTGTCGCGCATGCGGGGCTCGGCCGGTGCCTCGTTGATCGGCGCTGCGCAGGCGTATATGGTTGCCCGCACCATCTATCGCATGCCGCACTGGTGGGCGGAGATCGAGGCGCTGGATAATCTTATCGATGCCGAAGTGCAGCTGCGGATGATGAGTGAACTACAACGGCTGGTCAGGCGTGCAGGGCGCTGGCTGCTACGTAGCCGCGGTGAGCCACTGGATACACCGGCGGAGCTGGAGCGTTTTGCAGCGCCGATGCGGGAACTGGCCGAGAATCTGGGCGAGTGGTTGCAGGGAGGGCTGGCGCAGAAGTGGCGTGACCGGTTTTATTTTTTCAATCAGGCTGGCGTGCCGGATCCCCTGGCGCGGCAGTTGGCCAGCGTGGACGGGCTCTATGTAGGGCTTGCCATTATTGAAGTAGCAAAGGAAACCGGCGCTGAATTGAGTGATGTGGTGGAGGTTTACTGCATGATTGGCGAGCAGCTGGATGTGTTCTGGTTTTCACGACAGGTGGATGGCCTGCGGGTCACCAGTAGCTGGCAAGCTAAAGCGCGAGAATCCTATCGGGATGAGATCGATGTGCATGTTCGTTCGCTGGCCACAACCATTATCGGCTGCGCCCGCGAACAGGGCGTCGCCGGGTGTTTTCGCCAATGGAGCGAGTGTAACCGCTTGCCGGTCGAACGCTGGCTGGCTATGCTGGCGGACCTTAAACAGCAGGAAGAACCCGACTACGCGATCTTTACCGTAGCTACCCGGGAACTTGCTGAACTGGCTGAACGCTGCGAACTCCCTTGCAGCGCCTCCTGAGTATCTCCGGTCCAATACAGTAGTTCGAGTCGTGCAGCAGATTATCGTTGATATCCGTATTTCGCCTGACGAGTACCTGCGTTACTACCGGGGCGAGGCCGGCGCTGTTTCCTGTCGCGCCAGGGATGGCCGCCGGGTGCGCTTTCCCGCTGCGTTACTGCGGCCCTACGTCGGGCGTGATGGGATTTACGGTAGTTTCTCGATCAGCTATGACTCGGCCGGAAAGTTTCAACGGATCGATAAAATCGCGTGACCGGTTAGCATCGCTAAAGGCTTTGCGTATAATCCGCAGCTGAATTTGCCGGAGCCTTGTCGATGAACTATTCCACCCTGCAGTCCCTGTTGTTTCGTCTTCAACCGGAAACAGCACATAGCCTCTCGTTGCGCGGTCTGGATGCGCTGGAGTTGACCGGTCTCAGCCAGCTGCTTTGCAAGCGCGTGGATGCGCCGGTGAGCGTCATGGGTATCACCTTCCCCAACGCAGTCGGTCTGGCTGCCGGTCTGGATAAAAACGGCGAGCACATAGACGGGCTGGCTGCCCTTGGTTTTGGCTTTATTGAGGTCGGCACGGTGACGCCCCGTCCGCAGCCGGGCAACCCTCAGCCGCGCCTGTTCCGGATCCCCGAGCGGCGCGCGATCATTAACCGCATGGGCTTTAATAACAAGGGTGTGGACTACCTGCTGCAACAGGTCGATAAAAGTCGTTTCGACGGCGTGCTGGGTATCAATATCGGCAAGAACTTCGATACCCCGGTGGAGCGCGCCACCGAGGATTACCTGCTCTGTCTGCGCAAAGTCTACAGTCGCGCCAGTTACGTGACTGTCAATGTGTCCTCGCCCAATACCCCCGGATTACGGAACCTGCAGTTTGGCGAGTCGCTGAACGAATTATTGGCTGCACTGAAAACGGAGCAGCAGCGCCTGGCCCGGTTTTATGGTCGCTACGTGCCTATCGCGGTGAAAATTGCGCCGGACATGAGCGATGAAGAGATCGACCTGGTCGCTCAGGCTTTGCGCCAGCATGAGCTGGATGCAGTCATCGCAACCAACACCACTCTGTCGCGTGAAGGCGTTGAGCATTCCAGCGTCGCGGGGGAAGCGGGCGGTTTGAGCGGTGATCCGGTACGTGGCAAGTCCACTCATGTGATTGCCCGGCTGGCAGATGCCTTGCAGGGGGCGCTGCCCATCATCGGGGTGGGAGGTATAGCCGATGGCGATTCGGCGCGCGAAAAGATCGCCGCAGGGGCGTCACTGATCCAGCTGTACAGCGGCTTCATTTATCGCGGACCGCCGCTGATCGCCGAAGCAGCCGGTGCGATTGCCGGCCGTGCCTGACGGCCAAAAACAAAGCCCGCATCAAGCGGGCTTTGTTTTCTACTCCTGAAAAATGACGGTGTCAGGGAATGGTCGGTGCGCAATGCAAACCTGATACGCCTTGATAGCCATCCCAATAGTCCGATCGACCCTGACGCCAGCCACTCATCCACTGTTCGCGGGTTTGGTTGACTTCGGTGGGGCACAGATCTCTGGATTTTCCTGCTCGCCCGGCACGGTATCCCCGTACATAGGCACGTGATGTTAAATCGCGTTTTTGTCTCTTCATTCAGTTATAGCCTCGTTTGTTCTAGTGATCTTTATTAACTCGGTCTATACATGCGGCGAGAACTGCTGGCGGCGCACCGCCTAACGCATGGCTGATCAGGTCTCAGCTCTTTTCTTGTATCTAATTAGCCGAGCGCTGTCGACCCAATCGAACGACCGTTTGTTTGCCGTTGGGCCATTCCTTGTTTAATTCAGTAATAAAAAAGTCATGAAAACAGTACGTTGAGCCTCGCTTGTCAATAATTGCAAACGCGTGAAAATAATTAATACAAAGCTTGGGACTACTCGCGAGATCTTCACGCTGCCGCGCAGCAATCGGTTTTATTCGTTCTTGATGCTATCATCCGCGGCTTGATACATACCCGCTCAGGAAGCTCACCTTGACCACGCCTACACCCGAACACGCCTATTTTGCCACCTGTCCCAAAGGGTTGGAGGATCTGCTGCAGCAGGAGCTGGGCAGACTGGGCTGCCACAGCAGCAAACAGACCGTTGCCGGCGTCTATTTTGACGGAGACTTGTCAGTGGCATATCGCGTCTGCCTGTGGTCACGTCTGGCAAACCGGGTTTTGATGCCGCTGGTTCGGTTTGAGCTCAACGATGCTGATGGCCTTTATGCTGGCGTTCAGCAGGTCCGATGGCTTGACCACTTGCGCCCCAGCGGCTCGCTCACGGTTGATTTCAAGGGGATGGGACGGGGTATTCGCAACACCCATTTCGGTGCATTGAAGGTCAAGGACGCGATTGTTGACCAGATCCGTGACGAAACCGGCCAGAGGCCGTCGGTTGATAAAAATATGCCCGATCTGCGGATACAGGTGCATCTGCATAAGGGTAAGGCCCAGGTGAGCCTCGACCTGTCAGGTGACAGTTTGCACCGGCGCGGATATCGCACCGCGGGTGCTGCCGCGCCGTTAAAAGAGAATCTGGCTGCCGCATTGCTTTATCGCTGTGATTGGCCGCAGTTGGCCGCAGAGGGGCGGCCCTTTATCGACCCCATGTGTGGTTCGGGAACCCTGCTGGTTGAAGCGGCACAGATCGCGCTTGATATCGCTCCCGGGTTGCAACGTCGCCGCTTTGGCTTTGAGCGGTGGCTGGGTCATGACAACCAGGCCTGGCAGGCGCTGAGGGCAGAGGCCGCCGCACAGCGTGACCAGGCGCTGGTCGCAGGAGCGTTGGAGATTCACGGCTATGATGCCAACCCGGATGCGGTCAACGCGGCACGCGGCAATATCAAGCGATCAGGGCTTGAGCGTTTTATTCGGGTTAGTCAGCGGGAGTTGGCTGAGCTCAAGCCGCTGACCCATAAAGCTGAGCTACCCACAGGGCTGCTACTGACCAACCCTCCCTATGGTGAGCGACTTTCTGACGTTCCGGTCATTACCTACCTCTATCAGCATCTGGGTGAGGCGCTGAAATGCCATTTTACGGGCTGGCAGGTCGGTGTCTTTACCGGTAACCCCGAGCTGGGTAAGGCTGTCGGCTTGCGGGCCGTCAAACAGTACAAGCTGTTTAACGGCGCGATTCCAAGCAAGCTGCTGCTGTTTCGCGTTGAAGAGGAACGGGTTATTCGGTCCGCTCGCTCTGATGCTAAGCCGGGTGAGGGCGCGGCAGTGGACAGCATGTTCGCCAACCGCCTTCGTAAAAACCTGCGTAATTTAGACAAGTGGGCACGCAAAGAGGGTATCAGCTGTTATCGGGTTTATGATGCCGATATGCCGGAATACGCGGTGGCCATCGATCGTTACGGCGACTGGGTGCATGTGCAGGAGTATGCCGCACCGGCATCGGTCGATCCGGTCAAGGCTATGGAGCGGCTGCAGGAAGTAATGGCGGTTGTTCCCTCCGTGTTGGCAGTGCCGGCAGACCATGTGGTGCTCAAAGAACGGCGCCGCCAGAGCGGTAAGTCGCAGTATCAGCGCCAGGATGCGCGCGAACAGTTCTTTGACGTTGAGGAGGGCGCAGCGCGGTTGCTGGTGAATCTGCATGACTATTTGGATACCGGACTGTTTCTCGACCATCGTCCGATCCGATTGTGGCTGGGTCAGAACTCCGGCGGCAAGCGCTTCCTCAACCTGTTCAGCTACACAGCGGCGGCGACGGTTCATGCAGCGCTTGGTGGGGCACGCAGTTCAGTAAGTGTCGACCTGTCTCATACCTATCTCGAGTGGGCGCGTAAAAATTTTGCACTGAACGGCTTGGGCGACAAGCTGCATCAAACGGTGCAGGCGGATGTGTTGCGCTGGCTGCAAACGGAGAGTGGCCAGTTCGATCTGATTTTCATGGACCCGCCCAGTTTTTCCAATTCCAAGCGGATGCAGGGGGTGCTTGATGTTCAGCGCGATCATGTCGCGCTGATCGAGGGAGCTATGGCTCTGTTGGCCTCTGGCGGGTTGCTGGTGTTTTCCAACAACCTGCGGCGGTTTAAGCTCGATTATGATGCCTTGGCTGCGTTCGATATCACTGACGTTACTCCGCGTACACTGGACAAGGACTTTGCGCGCAACAGCCGCATTCATCAATGTTGGGAAATTCGCCACCCTGACTAGACTGTAAGCAATACTCAATGAGGTTAGGTATGGCTGATCAACAATCGAATGCTGGCGAATCGCTAGCGGAAATCCTGCAGGACTGGGATGGCGAAGAGTTGATGGAAGGCGTCCAGATTGCCGCAAAGGCACTGGGAGTGAAATCGTTGCATGAGTGGCTGGAGCTTACCACCCAGGTGGAGGAGTACCAGCACCATCTGCATCCGGGCACCGAGGACTGATCCGTCCGGAGCAAACAAAAAAAGGCCGCTTCATAGCGGCCTTTTTTACGCGAGGGGCGGGTTAGCCCGGATAGTCGCGCATGGTCGGACCGGTGTACAGCTGGCGCGGACGGCCGATCTTGTTGGGGCTGGAGTGGAACTCGTTCCAATGAGAGATCCAGCCGATGGTACGTGACAGCGCGAAGATGACGGTAAACATATTGGTAGGGATACCGATCGCCTTCAGAATGATGCCGGAGTAGAAGTCGACATTCGGGTACAGTTTGCGCTCGACGAAGTATTCGTCTTCCAGTGCGATCTGTTCCAGTTGCTTGGCGATCTTCAGCAGCGGGTCGTTCTCCAGTCCCAGCTCCTTCAGTACTTCGTCGCAGGAGACTTTCATCACCTTGGCGCGGGGGTCGAAGTTGCGGTAAACCCGGTGACCGAAGCCCATCAGGCGGAAGGGGTCGTTGGGATCCTTAGCTTTGGCGATGAACTCTGGAATGTTGTCGGCATCGCCGATCTCTTCCAGCATGTTCAGTACCGCTTCGTTGGCACCACCGTGAGCCGGACCCCACAGGGCCGCGATGCCGGAGGCGATACAGGCAAACGGGTTGGCGCCAGAGGAGCCAGCCAAGCGTACGGTAGAAGTGGAAGCGTTCTGCTCGTGGTCGGCGTGCAGGATGAAGATTTTATCCATCGCCTTGGCCAGAACAGGGTTGGGTTTGTACTCCTCGCACGGAGTGCCGAACATCATGTAAAGGAAGTTCTCAGCGTACGACAGGTCGTTGCGCGGGAACATGAACGGCTGGCCCAGAGAGTACTTGTAACACATGGCCGCAATGGTCGGGATTTTGGCAACCAGACGGTAGGCGCAGACTTCGCGATGATGCTCGTTATCGATGTCGAGAGAGTCATGATAGAACGCAGACAGGGCGCCAACCACACCGCACATGATGGCCATGGGGTGAGCGTCACGACGGAAACCGTTAAAGAAATGGCTCAGCTGTTCGTGCACCATGGTGTGGTTTTTAACCGTGCTTACGAACTTCTCTTTCTGCTCGGCGTTTGGCAGTTCACCATTCAGCAGCAGGTAGCAGACTTCCATGTAGTCTGACTTTTCAGCCAGTTGGTCGATGGGGTAACCGCCGTGCAGCAGGATTCCTTTTCCGCCGTCGATGTAGGTGATGGCAGAATCGCAAGCCGCTGTAGACATGAAACCAGGATCGTAGGTGAACAGTCCTTTGCTGACCAGGGCGCGTACGTCAACAACGTCCGGGCCTTCAGTGCCGTGTAGCACTGGCAGCTCAATGGTTTCGTCGATGCCGTCTACCTTCAGATATGCTTTTTTATCAGCCATAAATGGCTCCTATCAGTCGCGTTATTTTATTGACAACCTCGTTGCGAGCTGGGTAGTTACTCACTTGTTTGGTGAGGCTCGGATTAAATGACCCAACCACTATAGAGTCAAAAAACCCAAAGTCAATTACACCAAAAGCCGTACTACCGCAGCGCAGCATGAGCGAATTTTCGGGCCAATTTGCCGGTACAGGTATTCCCAATTAGTTGAAAGTAAATCGGAGTGGGGTGGTCGGATAAACACGGGTTAGACCATTGGTCTACAACTGGGTTCGTTGTTTTTGCGGGGCGGAATCGATATACTTCCGCGGCGAAGTTCTGGGGGGTGGAAAGGATTTCGCAAGTCGAAAGCAGCCCTTCGAAACTCTTTAGCACGTCCTTCTAATCAGCTCCCTGAGAGGGAGCCAAGAGAGTGTGAATTAGAGCCGTGAATAAAACTAGACCTGTAAATCTCGATCTTCGTACGATCAAACAACCTTTGCCGGCGATTTCGTCGATTCTGCACCGCATCACAGGTGTGATTCTCTTCGTGGGAGTTGCCTTTATGCTGTTTGCGTTCGACCTGTCGCTGGAGTCTCAGCAGGGCTTTGACGCCGTTGCCGATATGTTCCAGAACAGCTTCTTTGCGAAGCTGATTGCCTGGGGCCTGGTATCCGCGTTGCTCTACCATTTGTTCGCTGGCGTTAAGCACCTGGTGATGGACTGTGGCTACTGTGAAGAGCTTGAGTCCGGCCGTCTGGCTGCCAAGGTTACCTTGGGTGCCGGTGTTGCCGCTGTTGTTCTGTCAGGAGTGTGGATATGGTAACTACAATCACAAGCTTTGGTCGTAGCGGCCTGTATGACTGGATGATTCAGCGCGCCACCGCGGTGTTGCTGGGCGTCTACAGTCTCTTTGTTCTGTGTTACCTGCTGTTTAATCCGGGCCTGGATTTCGAACAGTGGCGCGCACTCTTTGATCAGACCTGGATGCGGGTGTTTACCTTGCTGGCGCTGCTCTCCCTGGGTGCGCATGCCTGGATCGGTCTGTGGAGTGTCTCTACCGACTACATCAAGCCCACCGGCCCTCGCTTCCTGTTTCAGGTAATCTGCGGTACCGCGATGTTTACCTATCTGGTCTGGGGTGTTCAGGTTCTTTGGGGATTATAAGTAATGTCTAAACTTCGTACGCTTAGCTTTGATGCTATCGTGGTTGGCGGCGGCGGCGCGGGTATGCGCGCGGCACTGCAGCTGGCTCAGTCAGGTCTGAAAACCGCCTGTGTGACCAAGGTTTTCCCGACGCGCTCTCACACAGTATCTGCCCAGGGTGGTATTACCTGCGCAATCGCCAGTGCTGATCCCAATGATGACTGGCGCTGGCACATGTACGATACCGTTAAAGGTTCCGACTATATCGGTGACCAGGACGCTATCGAGTACATGTGTAGCGTGGGTCCGCAGGCGGTATTTGAACTGGATCACATGGGGCTGCCGTTCTCCCGTACCGAGTCCGGTCGCATCTACCAGCGCCCGTTTGGTGGTCAGTCCAAGAATTTCGGTGAGGGCGGTCAGGCTGCCCGCACCTGTGCAGCTGCCGACCGTACCGGTCACGCGCTGTTGCACACCCTGTATCAGGCCAACCTGAAAGCAGGGACCACCTTCTTTAATGAATGGTACGCCGTAGACCTGGTTAAAAACGCCAAGGGGTCTGTGGTTGGCTGTATTGCTATCTGTATCGAAACTGGTGAAACCGTCTATATCAAGGCGGCTGCGACCGTGTTGGCTACTGGTGGTTCTGGCCGTATCTACCAGTCAACCACCAACGCATTGATCAACACCGGCGATGGTGTGGGTATGGCGCTGCGCTCCGGTTTCCCGGCGCAGGACATGGAGATGTGGCAGTTCCACCCGACCGGTATCGCTGGTGCAGGTGTGCTGGTGACCGAGGGTTGTCGTGGTGAAGGTGGTTACCTGATCAACAAGGATGGCGAGCGCTTTATGGAGCGTTACGCACCGAACGCCAAAGATCTGGCCGGCCGTGACGTTGTTGCGCGCTCCATGGTGCTCGAGATTCTCGATGGTCGCGGCTGCGGTCCCGAGGGGGATCACGTGTTCCTGAAGCTGGATCACCTGGGCGAAGAGGTGCTGCATAGCCGTCTGCCTGGTATCTGTGAGCTATCCAAGACCTTTGCTCATGTCGATCCGGTTAAAGAGCCGATCCCGGTTGTGCCGACCTGTCACTACATGATGGGTGGTATTCCCACTAATGTGGGCGGTCAGGCGCTGAGCGTCGATGCCAACGGCAACGATGTCGAGATCGACGGTCTTTACGCTTGTGGTGAAGTGGCTTGTGTCTCTGTTCATGGCGCTAACCGTCTGGGCGGAAACTCGCTGCTGGATCTGGTCGTATTCGGCCGCTCTGCCGGTATCCAGATCGAGAAGACTCTCAAAGAGGGTTACTCGGCAATGGATGCCAGCGAATCAGACCTTGAGGCTGCCATGTCTCGTCTGGATCGCCTGAATAACAGCACCTCTGGTGAAAAAGTGGCTGAGGTTCGTGCTGATCTGCAGAAGACCATGCAGCTGTATTTTGGTGTATTCCGCGACGGCGAAAGCATGCAGAAAGGTCTGGGTATGCTGAAAGAGCTGCGCGAGCGGGTTGCAAATACTTATCTGGAAGATAAGAGTTTGGCTTTCAACACTGCGCGGATCGAGGCTCTTGAGCTCGACAACCTGATGGAGGTGGCTGAAGCGACTGCGATTGCCGCTGAAGAGCGTAAAGAGAGTCGGGGCGCACACGCGCGTAACGACTTTACCGAGCGTGATGACGAGAACTGGCTGAAGCACTCCCTGTTCTTCCCGGGTGAGAAGCGCGTTGGCAAGCGTGATGTTAACTTCGCGCCGAAGACCGTTGAAGCCTTCGCGCCCAAAGCGCGTACCTACTAAGGGGGTTATGACATGCTGGTAAGTGTTTATCGCTACAATCCCGAGGTCGATGATGCGCCTTACATGCAGGATATCCATATCGATATCCCGGGTGGGAAAGACATCATGGTGCTGGATCTGCTTCAGCTGCTGAAGGATAAGGATCCCAGTCTTGCTTACCGTCGCTCCTGTCGTGAGGGGGTGTGTGGTTCCGATGGTATGAACCTCAACGGCGTTAACGGCCTGGCCTGTATCACACCGCTGTCGGCGGTAGTGAAGGACGACAAGCTGGTTTTGCGTCCGTTGCCGGGACTGCCGGTAATTCGCGATCTGGTCGTGGATATGAGCCAGTTCTACAAGCAGTACGAGAAGATCAAGCCGTACTTGATCAACGATACGCCGGCACCGGCGATCGAGCGTCTGCAGTCGCCCGAAGAGCGTGAAGAGCTGGATGGTCTGTACGAGTGTATTCTCTGTGCATGCTGCTCCACCTCCTGCCCGTCGTTCTGGTGGAATCCGGATAAGTTTATCGGGCCGTCAGGTCTGCTGCAGGCTTACCGCTTCCTGGCCGACAGTCGTGATACCGCTACGCGTGAGCGTCTGGCTGAGCTTGATGACCCGTTCAGCGTGTTCCGCTGTCACGGCATCATGAACTGTGTCAATGTCTGTCCCAAGGGGCTCAACCCCACCAAGGCGATCGGAAAAATCCGGAATATGTTGCTTCAACAGGCAACCTGAACCGGACCGAAAAAATGGTGCGCATTGCGCACCATTTTTTTTGCCTGAAATATAGGCTTGCGGGGCGGAATCGCCTTTAGTTTGTTAGTAGAAAGCATTATATTTACAGGCCCTCAAGTCCTGTAGACTTGGCGCCGAATATCGTGTTGGCCCCCGCGGGTTTGCGGTATTCGCCATAACTAGACAAAAGCAACTATGAATCAGGGGGCGGCGTTCCCCGAGCGGGCCCGGCACGGCCGGATTGCGCTTCGTCAGTCGTTGAAATATGGGTTGCCCTTTGGGCGCCTGCTCCCTATGTACAGGGTCGTCTAAATGCAAGAAGGCATAATGGAGCTGATGTGGAAAAGCTCCCACTTTTCCGGTGGGAATCTGGCCTACGTCGAAGAGCTTTACGAGATCTTCCTCCGAGATCCGAACGCTGTCCCACCAGAGTGGCGTGAAGAATTTCAAAAACTCCCCCGGGTGCAGGAAACCGTCACTCAAGACGTTCCTCACTCTGCCATCCGCGAACACTTTCTGTATCTGTCCAAAAATCAGCGCAAGTCGCACCCTGTTCCCGTCTCCAGCGTAAGCTCTGAGCACGAGAAGAAACAGGTTCGTGTGCTGCGCATGATTAACGCCTTCCGGGTTCGTGGTCATCAGGTCGCTAATCTTGATCCGTTGGGACTGGCCGAGCGTGAGCAGGTGCCCGATCTGGATCTGCGCTTCCACGAGCTGTCTGAAGCAGACCTGGATACCACCTTCCAACTGGGTTCACTGTTTTTTGGCCCGGAAGAAGCGCCGCTTAAAACTATTATCGACGACCTGAAGCTGACCTACTGCGCTACTATCGGCGCCGAGTATATGCACATCGTTGATACCCAGGAGAAGCGCTGGATACAGTCGCGCCTGGAGCCGGTTCGCTCGCACCCGGAGGACGAGCCAGAGAAGAAGCGCATGATTCTTGAACGCTTGGTGGCTGCCGAGGGTCTGGAGAAGTATCTGGCCTCGCGCTACGCCGGTGCCAAAAGATTCGGGCTGGAAGGGGGCGAATCGCTGATAGTCTCACTGAATACCCTGGTACAGCGCGCAGGCAAGCAGGGCGCCAAAGAAGTTGTTATCGGCATGGCCCACCGTGGCCGGCTGAATACGCTGGTTAATATCTTTGGCAAGAATCCGCGCGAACTGTTCGAAGAGTTTGAAGGCAAGCGCACGCTGGAAACATCCGGTGACGTGAAGTACCACCAGGGCTTCTCGTCCAACGTGATGACTGAAGGTGGCGAAGTGCACATTGCATTGGCGTTTAACCCATCCCACCTGGAGATCTCTGCGCCGGTGGTCGAGGGCTCGGTACGCGCTCGCCAAGATCGTCGCGAAGACACTGTTGGCAGTACTGTAGTACCGGTCAATATCCACGGTGACCAGGCCTTCGCAGGCCAGGGCGTGGTGATGGAAACCCTGCAGATGTCGCAGACCCGGGCGTACAAGACCGGCGGTACCATTCATATCGTGGTTAACAACCAGGTTGGCTTTACCACCAACAAGCGTGAAGACTCCCGCTCGACCGAATACTGTACCGACGTTGCCAAGATGGTTCAGGCACCTATCTTCCACGTTAACGGTGACGACCCGGAAGCCGTGCGCTTTGTGACCCAGTTGGCGCTGGATTACCGTAACGAGTTCCATAAAGACGTGGTGGTCGATCTGGTGTGTTACCGTCGCCGCGGCCATAACGAAGCGGACGAGCCGTCCGGCACCCAGCCGCTGATGTATCAGCAGATCAAGAAACAGAAGACTACGCGTGAGCTCTACGCCGCCAAGCTGATCGCCGAGGGCGTGGTCAGCGATGAAGAAAACAAGGCGATGGAGGCCAGCTACCGCCAGTCGCTCGAAGATGGCCAGCATGTGGTCAACAGTTTGGTCAGCGAGCCGAATAAAGAGCTGTTCGTAGACTGGACTCCGTATCTGGGCCATGAGTGGACCCACGATTGTGATACCCGGGTAGATGCCGAGCTGATCAAGGATCTGTCCCATAAGTTGACCCAGATTCCGGAAGGTTTCGTGGTTCAGCGTCAGGTGCAGAAGATCTACGAAGATCGCGTCAAGATGGGTCAGGGCGCCATGCCGATCAACTGGGGCTTCGCCGAGACCATGGCGTACGCTACCTTGCTGGCACAAGGCCATCCGGTTCGTCTCACGGGTCAGGACGTTGGGCGTGGCACCTTCTCTCACCGCCACGCGGTGCTGCATAGCCAGAAGGACGCGTCCACCTTTGTGCCGCTGCAGAATCTGTCCGACGACCAGCCACGCATGACCATCCATGACTCCTTCCTGTCGGAAGAGGCGGTGCTGGCGTTCGAATACGGCTACGCGACTACCATGCCCAACGCGCTGGTGATCTGGGAGGCGCAGTTTGGCGACTTCGCTAACGGTGCCCAGGTGGTGATCGACCAGTTCATCACCTCCGGTGAGCACAAGTGGGCGCGCCTGTGCGGTCTCACCATGCTGCTACCGCATGGTTATGAAGGGCAGGGGCCGGAGCACTCATCGGCGCGGTTGGAGCGTTACCTGCAGCTGTGTGCCGAGCACAACATCCAGGTGTGTGTGCCGACGACTCCTGCGCAGGTGTTCCATATGCTGCGCCGTCAGGTGATCCGTCCGCTACGTAAGCCGCTGGTGGTGATGTCACCGAAGAGCCTGCTGCGCCACAAGCAAGCGATCTCTACTCTGGAAGAGCTGTGTGATGGTTCGTTCCAGACCGTGATTCCCGAGGTGGACGATCTGGCACCGAAGAAGGTCAAGCGCGTTGTGCTCTGTAGTGGCAAGGTTTACTACGACCTCTACAACAAGCGCGAAGAGCTGGGTATTGAAGACGTCGCTATTGTGCGCCTGGAGCAGCTCTATCCGTTCCCTGAAGCGGACCTGATGACGGCGCTCAAGCCCTATAGCAATGTCAAGTCGGTGGTCTGGTGTCAGGAAGAGCCCCTCAACCAGGGTGCTTGGTACTGTAGTCAGCACCACATGCGCAGCGTGCTGCATGAACTGAACCCGAAACTCTATCTCGATGTTTCTGCACGTCCGGCATCGGCAGCTCCGGCTTCCGGCTATATGTCGCAGCACGTCGAGGAACAAGAGAAGCTGGTTAACGATGCCCTCAACGGCTAACGGGCCGCGGCAGAGCCCCGTTAGATCGAATTAGATAAAGGAATAAACATGTCAATCGAAATCAAAGCGCCTACTTTTCCTGAATCCGTTGCAGACGGCACCGTTGCAACCTGGCACAAGCAGCCGGGTGAAGCCGTTTCCCGTGACGAGTTGATCGTCGATATCGAAACCGACAAGGTCGTTCTGGAGGTGGTCGCACCCGCGGATGGTTCCATCGCCGAGATCATCAAAGGTGAAGGCGACACTGTACTGAGTGACGAAGTGATCGCTATGTTCGTTGAAGGGGAAGGTGCTGCAGCTGCTCCGGCTGCTGCTCCCGCCGCTGAGGCTGCAGCCGCTGATGACGCCGACGGTGACGCCTTGGCCGGCCCCGCCGCACGTAAGCTGCTGGACGAAAACGGTCTCGACGCTTCACAGGTGCCTGGCACCGGCAAAGGTGGACGTGTTACTAAAGAAGACGTTGTTAACTACCTGAAAAACAAGCCGGCAGCGCCGGCTGCATCCGCTCCAGCCCCTGCGGCGACTGCTCCTGCAGTCAGCGTTGACGCCGGCGCACGGATGGAGAAGCGGGTTCCGATGACTCGCCTGCGTGCCACTATCGCCAAGCGGCTGGTGGAAGCGCAGCAGAATGCGGCGATGCTGACCACCTACAACGAAGTTAACATGAAGCCGGTCATGGATCTGCGTAAACAGTACAAAGATCTGTTTGAAAAGACCCATAACGGCACCCGTCTGGGCTTCATGTCCTTCTTTGTGAAAGCGGCAACCGAGGCGCTAAAGCGCTTCCCGGCGGTTAATGCATCCATTGATGGCAACGATATTGTTTACCACGGCTATCAGGATATCGGCGTCGCGGTATCCACTGAACGTGGTTTGATGGTGCCGGTATTGCGTGATACGGATTCCATGAATCTGGCTGACGTTGAGGCTACTATTGCTGACTTCGGCAAGCGCGGTCGCGATGGCAAGTTGGGTATCGAGGATATGCAGGGCGGTACGTTCACTATCACCAACGGTGGGGTGTTTGGTTCGCTGATGTCTACGCCTATCCTGAACCCGCCGCAGACGGCCATTCTGGGCATGCACAAAATCCAGGAGCGCCCGATGGCGGTGAACGGTCAGGTGGTTATCCTGCCGATGATGTATCTCGCGCTGTCGTATGATCACCGCATGATCGACGGTAAGGACGCGGTGCAGTTCCTCGTTACCATCAAGGATCTGCTCGAAGATCCGGCACGTATGTTGCTGGATGTATAACTAGAAACCCAAAAGGTTACTGATAGGAAACTCTGGACATGTCTCAAAAGTTTGACGTAGTTGTGATTGGTGCGGGTCCCGGTGGTTACGTGGCAGCGATTCGCGCCGCGCAACTGGGCCTGAAGACCGCGTGCGTGGAAAAGTGGGTTGATGATAAAGGTGCCACGATACTGGGTGGTACCTGCCTCAATGTGGGCTGTATCCCGTCCAAGGCGCTGCTGGATTCAACCCACAAATACCACATGACCCATGGCGAGTTTGAAGCTCACGGCATCAAAACCGGTAAGGTGACAATGGATGTTCCGGCGATGATCGCGCGCAAGGATCAGATCGTTAAGAATCTGACCGGCGGGATCACGGGATTGTTCAAGGCCAACGGTGTCACCCTGCTCAGCGGCAAGGGTAAAGTCCTTGCTGGCAAGCAGGTTGAAGTCACCAAAGCCGATGGCAGCACAGAAGTCGTTGATGCCGAAAATATTATTATTGCGGCTGGCTCCGTGCCGGTAAATATCCCGCCGGCACCGCTGACTGACGGTTTGATCGTCGATAACGAAGGTGCCCTGCAGATCACCAAAACGCCGAAGCGTTTGGGCGTGATCGGCGCCGGTGTCATCGGCCTTGAAATGGGCTCCATCTGGGCGCGTCTGGGTTCTGAAGTAACCGTGCTGGAAGCGATGGAGGAGTTTCTTCCCTTCGCCGACAAGGACGTTGCCAAAGAGTCACAGAAGATTCTTGGTAAGCAAGGCCTGGATATCAAGTTGGGTGCACGCGTTACCGGCACTGAAGTCAAAGGCAAGGCGGTCAAAGTTCAGTACACCGATGCCAATGGCGAGCAGGAGATCACCGTTGATACGCTGATCGTTGCTGTCGGCCGTCGTCCATACACCGAAGGCCTGCTGGCCGGTGATTGCGGTGTTGAACTGGATGAACGCGGCTTTATCTCTGTGGACGGCCAATGCCGTACCAGCGTACCGGGCGTATACGCTATCGGCGACGTGGTTCGCGGTCCGATGCTGGCGCACAAAGCGTCGGAAGAGGGCATCATGGTTGCCGATATCATTCATGGCCACAAGGCGCAGATGAACTACGACTGCATCCCCGGCATTATCTACACCCATCCGGAACTGGCGTGGGTTGGCAAGTCGGAACAGCAGCTGAAGGCTGAAGGCGTCAAGTATAAAGTGGGCAAGTTCCCGTTTGCTGCGTCTGGTCGCGCGATGGCATCTCACGATACCGAAGGTTTCGTGAAGCTGATCGCGTGCGAAGAGACTGATCGTATCCTCGGCTGCCACATTGTCGGCGGTCTTGCGGGTGAATTGATCGCTCAGGCGGTCATCGCGATGGAGTTCGGCTCCAGCGCTGAAGACCTGCAGCTGACTGTGTTTGCTCACCCGACCGTATCAGAAGCGGTTCATGAAGCGGCACTGGCGTGCGATGGTCATGCGATTCACGTCGCTAACCGCAAGAAGCGCTAAAGCTTTAGATTTCGGCCGCCTCAGGGCGGCCGACGAGTGTTTAGCGGCACTCACCACGGTGGTCGCTATTGCGATCACGGAATTTAATACACTGTAAACACAACGGATCTAGACATGAATCTTCACGAGTATCAGGGAAAACAACTGTTTGCCCAGTACGGCTTGCCGGTGTCCAAGGGAGAGGCGGTTGAAACTCCCAAGGAAGCGGCTGAAGCCTGTAAGCGCATCGGCGGCGACAAGTGGGTCGTTAAGGCACAGGTTCACGCTGGTGGCCGCGGCAAAGCGGGCGGCGTTAAGCTGGTTGACTCCCCTGACGAAGCCAAAGCGTTTGCGGAAAAGTGGCTGGGCGAGCGTCTGGTAACCTACCAGACAGACGCCAACGGTCAGCCGGTCACCAAAATTCTGGTCGAAACCTGCACCGATATCGCTCAAGAACTCTATCTGGGTGCGGTTGTCGACCGTTCCTCACGCCGTATCGTATTCATGGCCTCCACTGAAGGTGGTGTTGAGATCGAGAAAGTAGCGGAAGAGACCCCGGAGAAAATCCTCAAGGCGACCATCGATCCGCTGGCAGGTCCTCAGCCTTACCAGGGCCGTGAACTGGCCTTCAAACTGGGGCTGCAGGGCGACCAGATCAAGCAGTTCGTCAAGATCTTCATGGGTCTGGCGACCATGTTCAAAGATAAGGACCTGGCGCTGCTGGAGATCAACCCGCTGGTTATCACCGACGCTGGCAACCTGCACTGCCTGGATGCCAAGGTCGTGATCGACTCCAATGCCGTCTACCGTCACAAGGATCTGCAGGAGATGCACGATCCGTCTCAGGACGACGAGCGTGAAGCCAACGCCGCCAAGTGGGAGCTCAACTACGTGGCTCTCGACGGCACCATCGGCTGCATGGTAAACGGTGCGGGTCTGGCCATGGGTACCATGGACATCGTTGCGCTGCACGGTGGCTTCCCGGCCAACTTCCTGGATGTGGGCGGCGGCGCGACCAAAGAGCGCGTGGCGGAAGCATTCAAAATTATTCTGTCCGACGATGCGGTTAAAGCGGTTCTGGTTAACATCTTTGGCGGTATCGTACGTTGCGACCTGATTGCAGAAGGTATCATCGCTGCTGTTAAGGAAGTGGGCGTGGAAGTGCCCGTCGTGGTGCGTCTGGAAGGCAACAACGCTGAACTGGGTGCGCAGGTACTGGCCGATTCCGGTCTCGACATCATCGCCGCAACCAGCCTGACTGACGCGGCTCAGCAAGCGGTTAAAGCAGCGGAGGGGAAATAAGCAATGAGCGTACTGATCAACAAAGACACCAAGGTGATCTGTCAAGGTTTCACCGGTGGTCAGGGTACATTCCACTCCGAGCAGGCGATCGCTTACGGCACCCAGATGGTGGGTGGTGTAACTCCTGGAAAGGGCGGTCAGACTCATCTGGGCCTGCCGGTATTCAACACCGTTGCGGAAGCCGTTGAAGCGACTGGCGCCGATGCGTCCGTTATCTACGTACCGGCTGCATTCTGTAAGGATTCTATCCTGGAAGCGGCTAATGGCGGCATCAAGCTGATCGTGTGCATCACCGAAGGCATTCCGACTCTGGATATGCTGGAGTGCAAGGTCAAGTGTGACGAGTTGGGCGTTCGCCTGATCGGTCCGAACTGCCCGGGTGTCATCACTCCCGGCGAGTGTAAGATCGGCATCATGCCCGGGCACATCCACCTGCCGGGTAAAGTCGGTATCGTTTCGCGCTCCGGTACCCTGACCTATGAAGCGGTTAAGCAGACTACGGACGCTGGCTTCGGTCAGTCCACCTGTGTCGGTATCGGCGGCGACCCGATCCCGGGCTCCAACTTCATCGATATCCTGAAGCTGTTCCAGGAAGATCCGCAGACTGAAGCGATCGTCATGATCGGTGAAATCGGCGGTACTGCTGAAGAAGAAGCGGCCGCTTACATCAAAGCCAACGTCACCAAGCCGGTTGTGTCCTACATCGCGGGTGTCACCGCACCGGCTGGTAAGCGGATGGGCCACGCCGGCGCGATCATCTCCGGCGGTAAAGGCACCGCTGACGAGAAGTTTGCCGCTCTGGCCGACGCCGGTGTTAAAACCGTACGTTCTCTGGCCCAAATTGGTGATGCACTGAAAGAAGTTACCGGCTGGTAACACCCCCGGTGCAGATAAAAAGAGCGGCTCCGGCCGCTCTTTTTTTGTTTATGGTTCGGGTATTGATTTAGATCTATGCTTGAACTCGCGTCTGGCGCTACCTTCTTCACGCCCGTTAGTTCCGTCTCTCTTACTGGATAGTTGTAATGTCGTTACCAGTTCTGATCTGTGATGATTCCGGATTTGCACGCAAGCAGCTTGCACGCTCTTTACCTACCGACTGGGACGTGGATATCAGTTTTGCCGCAAACGGGATCGAGGCGGTGGCCGCCATCGAAGCAGGCAAGGCCGATATTCTGTTTCTTGATCTGAATATGCCGGTGATGGACGGCTATCAGGTGCTTGAAATTGTCCGTGCGCGCGATCTGCCTACCATGGTTATCGTAGTTTCCGGGGATGTGCAGGAACAGGCCCGGGCACGGGTGCAGGAGCTTGGTGCGCTCGATTTTATCATCAAGCCTGTCAATCCGGCGGTGGTTGAAGAGATTCTTGCCCAGTATGGCGTGCTGGAGGAGCTGCGAGGTTCGACTCGCCAGGTTGTCGACCTGGAGTTTGATCTCAACGAGGGCTACCAGGAGGTCGCCAACGTGGCGATGGGGCAGGCCGCTGCACTGTTGGCCAAAGTGCTGGGCGTGTTTGTGGATCTGCCTATCCCCAGGGTTGACCGGATCAGGAAACGGGATCTGCCTGCCCGTGTGGGCACCATCGCAAAGTCGCAGCCATGCTCGGTGGTTAGTCAGGGATTTGTTGGCTGCAGCGTTTCCGGTGAGGCGCTGCTGCTGTGTTCCGATGCGCAGTTCGCCGACATGGCGCAGATGATGGCGGTCGAAGCCGAGCTTTCGCCTGCGCTCGAAGTCGATCTGTTGATGGATGTGAGCAATGTCTTGATCGGCGCCTGTTTGGCTGGATTCAGGGAACAGTTGGATCTGAGTTTCAGTGTTGGTCACCCTGCGGTGTTGGCCCGCGGAAGCAATTTAACTGATCAGCCGTTGCTGCAGACGGACAGCGAGGTGGAACTGTTGGTGATTGAGATCCATTACGGCATCAAGGAGTACGGCATGAACTTTCATCTGTTGCTGATGTTTACCGCCGAGTCGCTGGTCTCTTTGGAAGAGCGGATCGGTTTTCTGGTGGAGCAGTAATCATGAACAACGTGCTGGATGTCTCGGAGTTGCACTGGATGCTTGATGCGATCCAGCGCATCGAGGTGGGGCTGGTCATCATCGACCGAAGTTACCGTATCAAGGTCTGGAACGGGTTTATGGAACACCACTCGGGTATCAGTCCCAGTCGCGCCCACGGCCGGGTTCTGTTCGAGCTGCTACCTGACCTTCCCCGGGACTGGTTGCAACCCAAACTGGACACAGTGCTCACCCTGAATACCTCCATCTATTCGACTTGGGAGCAGCGCAGCCAGCTGTTCCGGTTTGAGCCGGTTCGCCCCATCACCGGTGACTCCAAAATCATGTACCAAAACGTCACCTTATCGCCGCTCGGGTCGGTCGACGGCGGCTGCGATCACGTGTGTTTGACCGTTTACGATGTGACCGACGAGGCTCTGGGTAAAATTGGCATGGAACGGGCGAACCGCGAACTGGCGATTCTCAGCAGCACTGACCGCCTCACCGGACTGTTTAATCGAGGCCACTGGGAGCAGCAGTTGCAGCGTGAATTCAAACGCTTCCAACGTTATGGTGCGGATGCCTCGCTAGTGATGCTCGACATCGACCATTTCAAACGCATCAACGATGGCTTTGGTCATCAGGCTGGCGACGAGGTGATTCGCACCCTGGGACGGACCATCCTCGAAGCCGTACGTGACACTGATGTTGCCGGTCGCTATGGCGGCGAGGAGTTCGCGATCATTCTGTCCGACACCAGTGTCGATGGTGCCGTGGCATTTTGTGAGCGGTTGAGGGTGGCGGTGGAACAACTGGCCGTAGAGCACGACAGCAGGCCGATTCCCTTTACCATCAGCCTCGGTGTTGCGCGCATAGAACCAACCTATGGCAATCCTGATATCTGGCTGTCGCATGCAGATCAGGCGCTATATGCGGCCAAAGAGAGCGGCCGTAACCGGGTGGTTAGATTTGACACCATGGGCTAGCATCGCTAGTCGGCTTCCAAATGCCAGTCGCCATCACCGGAGCGGCAGATCGGCAAACGTTTGTCGAATAGCGATCGCCCCTTTTTACTGGCCTCAAAGCGCACAATGCGGCACTCGGTATCGTCTGTCATCTCTATGCTCAGGAGCTCACTCTTGCCCCGCACGTCGGTCTTGCGATTGCGCCAGCTGTCCTGGGCTCCAACTGCGGGCGCGTTAACTACCTTGTGGCCTGATTGCCGCAGCAGTTCCATATCGTCTGCGCTGAGTTCGGAGGTGCCGAAAAGACTACTACTGAGGCCTCTCATGATGGAGAAGGGCGCGGTTACCAAGCCGGTGAATACACCCGTTACAGCACCCTCTGATGCCTTTCTGCCAGCCACTTTGGCCTCGGCAATGAGATCCTCGGCGCGATCCATCAGGTCGGGCAGTGCTTCCCGGGTGGCATCAATTTCCTCCAGGATTTGCGGCGTCAATTCGCGCACCGCTGCCACCTCAGTGGTAATCAGCGGGACAGTTTGACGCCAGCTCTCGCTCTCGCGAGTGATTGTTGGTAGCGTCTCGCGCACGGCTGAAACCTCAGCCAGTACCTCGGGTAGCGCTGCTCGGATTTCAGTCGCCTCGGC
This sequence comes from Motiliproteus sediminis, assembly GCF_017912535.1. GTDB lineage: Bacteria > Pseudomonadota > Gammaproteobacteria > Pseudomonadales > Balneatricaceae > Motiliproteus > Motiliproteus sediminis. The sequence continues at coordinate 627,846 of NZ_JAERQK010000001.1, read as the reverse complement.
GATGGCGCTTTGTGCCAGCGCGCGAACAGCGGCGACCTCGGCAAGCAGTCCGGGCAGGGTTTCCCTTAGAGCGGCGCTTTCCTCAAGAATCGGGGGGATCTCGGCGCGGCTCAACTCAATCTCGTTGATAATCGAGGGAAGCAGTTCGCGCCACTTGGCCATCTCGCCCGTTACCTGCCCGACCTGCTGGTCCAAGCGGTCCAGTCGTTGTAACTCTGAGCGCCAGAACAGCAACACAGTGGCGAGATAGGCGATGCTGAGTGCGATCGCGTAAGAGGAGGTCGTGCGCAGTAAAGTGCTCATTGGTGGGTCCTGAATGCTGCTGTCTTGGCGTTTGGCGGGCCTGCTGGAGTCATCGGGTTGGCCGTGCTAGGGTTCGCATACCGTTCCTGTAAACGCTGCTAAGTGTATGTCTAATCTGCTTCAATCGCTCGACTGGCTGAACATTATTGCGGTGGTCTGGTTTCTGCTCTGCTTTAACGGCTATGCCTATTTTGCCATCCACCGGTCGCGTCATACGCCCTGCCTGGCGAATGTCTTGCACCTTTACCGGGTTGACTGGATGCGGCGCATGCTGGCGCGCGAGGCGCGCATTGCTGACACTTCAGCCATAGCCAACCTTGAACGCAGCGTAGCGTTTTTCGCCTCCAGTACCATGATAGTGCTCGCTGGTCTGTTGACCGTGATGGGTTCATCCCAGGAGGCGATTGATATCGTGGCTGAAATTCCGCTAGTGGCAACCCACACCAAGCAGGAGTGGGACCTCAAACTCGGTGTGGTCGTAGTGTTGTTTATCTACGCCTTCTTTAAATTTACCTGGAGTCTGCGCCAGTACGGATTCTGTTCCGTGCTGGTGGGGGCGGCCCCGATGCCTGCAGAGAACCCGGGCGAGGCGGAGCTGAATGCGTTTGTGGCCAAGGCGTCCAAGATGATCTCTATGGCGGCTAATAACTTTAATATCGGTTTGCGCTCCTACTACTTCAGTCTGGCGATGCTGGGGTGGTTTGTGAATGCCTGGGTGTTTATGGCGTTATCCGCCTGGGTTGTGGTGGTTCTGTATCGCCGCGAATTCAAATCGTCGGCGTTGCAGACCCTGACTCTCAGCATGGCCAGCCGGGAAGATTACACCGTCGGCTTTCTCAACGAATAAACCCGACCGTCCGGTGGTTGAAATGCTTGGGAGCGACCCCATCTTAGGTGGCTGTTAGGTATTTACTTGAAATCAGACTGGGTTTTAAAGGCATGACCACTGAGACACAAAAAGAGACGCTTGGCTTCCAGACAGAAGTGAAGCAACTGCTTCACTTGATGATCCACTCCCTTTACAGCAACCGCGAGATTTTTCTGCGGGAGCTTATTTCCAACGCTTCAGATGCGGCGGACAAGTTGCGCTTCCAGGCGCTTTCCAACGATGCCCTGTATGAGAACGACGGCGATTTGCGCATCCGCATCAGTTTCGATAGTGAAGCTGGTACGCTGACTATCGATGATAACGGTGTTGGCATGAATCGCGAGGATGTGGTGGCTCATCTGGGAACGATTGCCAAGTCTGGCACCTCTGAATTTCTCTCTCAACTTAGCGGCGACCAGCGTAAAGACTCGCAACTGATTGGCCAGTTTGGCGTGGGCTTCTACTCTTCGTTTATCGTTGCCGATAAGGTTGAGGTCTTTACGCGCAAGGCTGGTGATGACGCGGCTAACGGCGTTCACTGGCAGTCAGCGGGCGAGGGTGAATTTGAAGTTGGCACTATCGATAAGCCCGAGCGTGGTACGCGCATTGTGCTGCACCTGAAAGAAGACGCCAAAGAGTATGCTGATGGTTGGCGACTGCGCAGTCTGGTGCGCAAGTACTCGGATCATATCTCGCTGCCGGTGGAGATGCTTAAGGAACAGCACGGCGAGGAAGAGCAGAAATCTGAGCCAGAATGGGAAAGCGTTAATGCTGCCACAGCCTTGTGGACCCGTTCACGCTCCGAGCTGAAGGACGAGGAATACCAGGAGTTTTACAAGCATGTTTCCCATGATTTTGAGAATCCGCTGACCTGGAGCCATAACCGGGTCGAAGGGAAACTGGAGTACACCAGCTTGCTTTACGTCCCGGGTCGCGCTCCCTTCGACCTGTGGAATCGTGATGGAGCTCGCGGCCTGAAGCTGTACGTGCAGCGCGTATTTATCATGGACGATGCCGAACAATTCCTTCCTCTTTACCTGCGGTTTATCAAAGGGGTCGTTGATTCAAATGACCTTTCTCTGAATGTGTCACGCGAGATTCTGCAAAAGGATCCGGCCATCGACTCCATGCGCACAGCGTTAACCAAGCGTGTGCTGGATATGTTGGCCAAGCTGGCCAAAAACGAGCCTGAGCAATACGCAACATTCTGGAAAGAGTTTGGTGCGGTGATCAAGGAGGGGCCGGCCGAGGACTACGCCAATCGCGACAAGATTGCCAAGCTATTGCGTTTTGCCACAACTCATACCGGCCAGGACATTCAGGACCAGTCGCTGGCTGATTATGTCGAGCGGATGAAAGAGGGGCAGGAAGCGATCTACTATGTGGTTGCCGACAGCCATAAGGCCGCGGCCAGCAGCCCCTATCTGGAGATCTTCAAGAAGAAGGGGATCGAGGTGTTGTTGCTGTCTGACCGGGTTGATGAATGGCTGATGAGCAACCTGCATGAATTTGACGGCAAAGCGTTCAAAGATGTCGCCAAGGGTGATCTGGACCTGGGCAAGGTCGAAGACGAGCAGGAAAAAGCTGAGCAGGAGAAAGCCAGCGAAACCTTCGCCTCTCTGGTTGAACGCAGCAAGAGTGCGCTGGGCGATCGGGTTACCGACGTACGCCTGACCCACCGTCTGGTCGACTCTCCCGCCTGTCTGGTGGTGGGAGAGCATGATATGGGTGCGCAGATGCGCCGAATCATGGAAGCGGCGGGGCAGAAAGTGCCTGACGCCAAACCCACCTTTGAGCTGAATCCCGAGCATCCGTTGGTCGTGAAGCTCAACGATGAGACGGACGAAGATCGTTTCCGTGACCTGACGCTGGTGCTGTTTGATCAGGCCTGTCTGGCGGGTGGCGAACAGATCGACGACCCGGCGGACTACGTGCGGCGTCTCAACAGCCTGTTGGTGCGACTGTCCAACTAGATGTTGAAGCAGGGTCCTAAAAAGCCGCGCCATAGAGCGCGGCTTTTTCTATCTGTCAGGCTGGTGTTCCTATTGATCCCAATCATGCAGTAGCGGAACTAAGTGAACAGTTTTGTTTTGCTGCAGCGCAATAACCGCTAAACTTTGGTCTTGATGTTGGAATTTTGCGAGAACATGCTACGTGGCCACCAAGTATCTTAAACGCTTTTTTAAACCCCAATCCATCGCCGTTTTTGGCGCCTCCGAACGCGACAACAGCATGGGTGGCGTGGTGTTGAAGAACCTGCTGGAGGGCGGCTTTGGCGGCAAACTGATGGCGGTTAACAAGCAGGGGTACGAGCAGGTATTTGGTGTGCCTTGTTATCAGGGAGTGGCGGATCTGCCAGAGATGCCGGATCTGGCCATAATCTGTTCGCCGCCAGACGCCGTGCCGCACATAATCCGCAAACTTGGGGCCAACCAGGTGCGCGCCGCAATGATTCTCACCGGCGGGCTTTCCAAAGCACAGAACGAAAACATGCAGCCGCTAAAAGACGCGGTGCAAGAGGCGGCCCGTCCCTATGGCATCCGTATTCTGGGACCCGACTGCATGGGGTTGCTGGTTCCCGGCCACAATATGAACGCCAGCTATTCCCACCTGAACATCAAAAAGGGCAAGGTGGCTTATGTTGGCCAGTCCGGAATTCTCGGCACGGCCATGATCGACTGGGCAAACGGGCAGGGGATCGGCTTTTCCAACTTCCTTACGCTTGGTGGCAGCGTGGATGTTGACCTTCCCAGCGTGATCGATTATCTGGCAGGGGACCCTTACACCCAGGCAATTCTGATTCAGGTGGATACCGTTCAGGCCTCGAGCCACTTCATTTCCGCGTTGCGGGCTGCGTCCCGCAACAAGTTGGTCCTGGTGCTGAAAAACAACGGCACCATGTTAACCCAGGATGCCGCGGCGCTTCTTCCCCCCGGTATTGATAGTGTTGATCATGTTTACGATACCGTCTTTAATCGGGTTGGTGTGGTGCGCGTAAACAGCACCGATGAGCTGTTTGATGCGCTTGAGACGCTTACGACGGTCAAGCCACTGCGCGGTCAACGTCTGGCGATCATGGGCAACGGCATGGGGCCAAACCTGATCGCTGCGGAGCGCTTGCTGAAGCACGAGGGCAAGTTGGCGCGCCTGACCGATGCGACTATCGAACAGCTGGCCAGCTTGTTACCCGATTTCTGGAACCGCGACAATCCGGTCGATCTCAATGCTGACGCCACCCCTGAGCTGTTTGCCTCAGTGAGCAGCATCCTGCTCAAGGATGACAACGTAGACGCCGTGTTAGTGGTCCATGCGCCCACCCGTCTGGCGCCCAGCCTGGAAACGGCAGAGGCGGTCTGTGAGGTTGCCAAAGGAACCCGTCGCAACCTCCTCACCGTGTGGATGGGGCGCAGTACGGCGATCGCCGCACGTAATCTCTGCAACGATGCCAAAGTGCCGACCTTTATCACCCCTGAAAAGGCCGTTGAGGCCTTTATGCACATGGTCGAGTACCGCCGCAACCAGGAGCAGATGCGGGAAACGCCTGCCGCCATGCAGTTGCAGGACAATCGTGAGAATCAACGTCAGGCGCGGCAGATTATCGCCAAAGCGCGGGAGATGAAGCGCGATTATCTGCGTCATGAAGAGGTATGCACACTGCTGGATTGCTACGATCTGCCGGTGGCCAGCACCTACTATGCCGATGACATCGAGGGTGTCGTTGAGGTCGCCCGGCACCTGGGTGGGGCGGTGGCGGTCAAGGCGCTGCACCGGGATAATCGCTACCCCTTCAGCTATGATCACCAGCCTGGACAGCGCTGGCGTGACCTGGCGCTGGATCTTTACTCCATTGCCGAAGTTCGTCATTCGGTGACCAAGCTGGCTTATCGCGTTAGTGAGCGCTACGGCGAAGACGACGCCCGTGGCTACTGCATTCAGCAGATGAAACGTGGATTCCAGTCGCTGCAGATCAGCGTGGGGATAACCCGGGATCCGGTGTTTGGGCCGCTTATCTTCTTTGGCGCCGGCGGTTACAACACCGATGTTCTGGCCGATCGTCAGGTCCGTTTGCCGCCACTCAACGAGAGTCTGGCGCGGGGATTGCTGAAACGTTCGCGGGTGTACAACTTTCTCAAAGAAAACAGTTACCGTTTCAGCGAGGATGTCACCCACCTGTGCGAGCTGCTGGTTCGACTTTCGCAGATCGTGGTCGATCAGCCGGAGATCAAAACCCTTGAGATCAACCCTCTGCTGGTCAATAAACGAGGGTTGCTAGCGGTTGATGCCTGTATCTCCCTGGGCGAGCCTTGCGCGCCGGCGATCGCTCCGTATCCTGATCATCTGGCAGAGACTCGGCAGCTCAAGCGGAGCAAGCGCGAGGTGCTATTGCGGCCGATCCGAGGTGAGGATGAACACAACCACCTGGAGTTCTTCAAGCAACTGAGTCCCGAGTCTATTCGGCTGCGCTATTTCTACAGTCGCGGCGAGCCGACACATATGGAGTTGGCCAACTGGACCCAGATAGATTACGACCGTGAGATGGCGTTTATTGCGACAGCGGAGCGTAGCGACGGTCAGGCGGGCACCGAAACGCTCGGCGTAGTGCGCACCACGACCGATCCGGACAACGTTAGTGCAGAGTTTGCGGTGGTGATTCGTGACGACTTGCAGGGCGAAGGGCTGGGCGTGATGCTGATGCAAAAGATGATCGACTACTGTCGTGCGCGCGGTACGCTAAGGATTATGGGTACTACACTACCGGCCAATCACGGAATGCAGAAACTGGCGCGCAAGGTCGGCTTTGAAAACCGTTTTAATGCCGAAGAGGAGGTGGTGGAAATGGAGCAGATGCTGAATGAACCCACCGAAGATTGGCAACGTACCCGTTTACAGCATCACTAACACGGAATTGCTGCCCGAACTCAAGCGTCCGGGCAGAACATATCATGCAGGGTTCTGATCACACGGCTGGCGGTATCTCCCGCCAGAGAATAATAGATGGTCTGGGAGCAGCGGCGGGTGTTAACCAGACCGTCGCGGCGAAGTACTGCCAAGTGTTGTGACAGGGCGGATTGGCTCAGGTCGAGGTTTTCGTTCAGTTCAGAAACTGACAGTTCCTTCCCATCCAGAAAACAGAGGATCATCAGTCTGTTTTCGTTGGCTAGCGCTTTCAGCAATTGCGCAGCCTGACCAGCATTGGCGCGCATGTCATCAATCGGCAGCGAGGTTCTGGCTACTACGTCCAAGCATCTTTCTCCATGTGTAAAATGATTGATGTAATTCGATAAAAAATGTAACTCATTCCCTTTTTTTTTACAAATGGTCAATGAATGATCATGTGAATTGTGCGTTTCGTCGAGTTAAAAGCTAGGCTGACGGCAGCATGACAGAGGAGGGGTAAGAGCAGTGCATAAACGCATTCTCATCGTGGCTGTTGGAGAAATGCCGCCCGACTGGTTGCTCGACAAAGCGCAGCGTCTGGGGGCGTCAGGCGCTGCCGTCAGGGTCGAGCTATTTCCCTCCAGTCATCTGTTGGATTGCTGTTCCCAGCCGCCGGATGCGCTGGCTGACGCGGTGCAATTCCAGCTGTTGGCGGTGATGGAACAGCAGCGACAAACGTGCCAACGCCAGTTCCCCACACTGGATATTTCCATTGAGATCAATTCCCTGCCGTTGTCATCTGCTGCGATTGCGGCAGCCGCCGACCGGTTTGACCCGGGGATCGTGCTTAAGGCGTGTCGTCAGCATCACCGGCTGGATCAGCACCTGATCGGCCATGTGGATTGGGCGCTGATGCGGTTGGTACCAGTGCCGCTGTTGCTGGCGCGGCCCGGAAAATGGACTGAGGCACCGCGATTGCTGGTGGCGGTTGATCCACTGCGGGCGCATGGCCAGCCCAGCGGGCTGGACGACGCGGTATTGTCCGCATCCAAAGGGTTGGCTTTGACGCTGGGCGGTAATCTTGAGCTGTTGCATAGCTATCAGCCACTGCCCGCCGCAGTCATTCTTGATGATGCGCTGATGATGGACTTTCGTCGGTTGCAGCGACGCATGGCCGGCGAGCATCGTGAGGCGATGCGGGCATTTGTGGATCGTCACTCACTCGCTGCCGAAACGACTGTGCATCTGCTCGAGGGGGAGCCAGCCAAAGAGATAGCCCGGTTTGCTAATGCGCAGTCGGTAGATGTTGCCGCGCTTGGCATTGTTGACCGCAGCGGGATCGAGGATCTGATCCTTGGTTCTACCGCAGAAGCGCTGTTGGACCTGGTGCATTGCGATCTACTCATTGTGCCGCTGCCGAGGGATGGTCGGTCTGTAACTTGATGCGCGCGGGTGATTTGACCGTTTTTTTGAACTAAGCTCGCAATAATGCAGTCCGTAAAGGTAAGATCAAGCTCAGCGTCAGTGACAACGGTGGAAAGAGGTTTGTGATGTCGACGAAATCAGTCTCCCGATGGTTCGGTAACAAAGCCAAAGGTCTGCGCGATACGATCGAAAAGCTGCGCCAGGATATTGCCCGATGGGGCGCCGGTGACGAGCTGGAGCCCATTCCTATCCGTATCGATGATACCGCCGGTAACCGTCGGCGCCGTTAACTGTCGCTACTGTAACAGCAACTAAAAAGCCGCTTAACATAGCGGCTTTTTGGTTGCTGCGGAATGAGCATTAGTCCTGTTATAGGGCGATACCGGTGGTTTGCTCGATTACGCCACCACCCAGGCAGCGTTCGTCATCGTAGAACACCACCGATTGCCCCGGGGTTACCGCACGCTGAGGACGATCAAAGGTGATTTTATAGCCTCCACCATGCGCTTCAATTACGCACATCTGGTCGTCTTGGCGATATCGGGTCTTGGCACTGCAGCGATGCGGTAAAGCGGGACCCTGGCCATCTACCCAATCCACCTGATTGGTAACAAGGCTGCCACTGAACAGCAGGGGGTGTTGTTTACCCTGCACCGCAATCAGGACATTGCGCTCCAGATCCTTGCCGGCAACATACCAGGGCTCGTCAGGGTAGTTGCTGAGCCCGCCGATGCCCAATCCCTGGCGTTGGCCGATGGTGTGGTACATCAGGCCGTTGTGCTTGCCGATTACGTCTCCATCCGGAGTCTCTATCACCCCGGGCTGGGCAGGCAGGTACTGCTTGAGAAAATCGCGGAATCGACGCTCGCCAATGAAGCAGATACCGGTGCTGTCTTTTTTATCGTGAGTGACCAGCCCATGCTGCTCGGCGATCTGACGCACCTGGGGCTTTTCCAGTTCGCCTATCGGGAACAGCGTCTGCGCAATCTCTGCCTCGCCGACGGCATGCAGAAAGTAGCTTTGATCTTTGTTGCGGTCGAGCCCCCTCAGCAGGCAGGCGCGTCCGTTATCGTTCCCGCGCCGAACGTAGTGGCCGGTCGCGATCAGGTCGGCGCCCAGGTGCTTGGCATAATCAAGAAAGGCTTTGAACTTGATCTCTTTGTTGCACAGGATGTCAGGGTTGGGCGTACGGCCCGCACGGTACTCGGCCAGAAAGTGCTCAAACACGTTGTCCCAGTATTCCGCGGCAAAATTGGCGCTATGCAGCTTAATGCCGATTTTGTCGCACACCGCTTGCGCATCCGCCAGGTCCTCTTTGGCGGTGCAGTACTCCGTGCCGTCATCCTCGTCCCAGTTCTTCATGAACAGGCCTTCGACCTGATACCCCTGCTCAAGCAGCAGCAACGCGGATACGGAGGAGTCGACACCGCCGGACATGCCGACAATTACTTTGGTTTGGGGGTTGGCTTTCATGCAGTTCTCGGTAGTGGGAAGTAGTTGAAGCGGTCCGGTTCAGCGCGACGGACGAGTGCTTTCTTCGCGGATATAATCAAGCGGAAAACGACGACCAGCACGGTAGTCTTCGATGCAGGTTAATACCATGTCGGAGCGCAGGTCGGACCGTAGGCACAGCTCCTCATATGACAACCAGAGCGGCCGCAAAATCCCCTCATCAAGAGGATGCTCAGGGTGGTGCTCCAGCGGGCGAGCGATGAAGCAGTGGCGGTGATAGGTTGCACCATTAGGGGCCTGATAGACATAGAGCCCCAGCAGGTCGGTCACTTCTACTTCCCAGCCGGTTTCCTCCAGCACCTCGCGGCGAGCGGCCTCGATCAGCGTTTCGTGCTGTTCCAGATGTCCTGCAGGCTGGTTGATTACCTGCAGGCCGGACGCGATTTCCTCCACACAGAGGTAACGTTGGTTTTGCTCGATCACGCAAGCGACGGTTGAACGCGGTGCCCAGCGCATTCCTTTCTCCTGAGTAATTGGAGGCGGCAGTTTAACGCAGCTTGCGGTTCGACCCAAACCGTGGTTTCCGCCTCCGTTGGGTATTGTTACAATCGCGCTAGTCATTACCGGAGGAAACATGGCTGCAGATCTGCGAATTTCCGTTCAGACCGGCGAGTTTGATCCGGGTGCTGAAACTCTGGCACTACACCGTGGCGCCCGGGAGACGGGAGCTGTAGCCACCTTTATGGGTTTGGTCCGAGATATGCCGGGTGACCCTCTGCATAGCATGACGCTTGAACACTACCCCGGCATGACCGAGAAAGCCCTGCAGCAGATCGCTCTGCAAGCTGGTGAGCGCTGGCCGCTGGGGCGGATTACCGTGATCCATCGGGTCGGTACGCTGCAGCCTCTGGATCCCATCGTTTTCGTCGGTGTTTCCAGTGCTCACCGCGAGGCAGCCTTTGCCGCCTGTCAGTTCATTATGGATTACCTCAAGCGCGACGCACCCTTCTGGAAAAAGGAGCGATCCAGCTCCGGTGATCGCTGGGTCGAGCAGAAAGAGAGTGATCGCCTGAAGGCAAAAAGCTGGGATCACTAAAGTGCCCTCCGAAGACTAACCGCTGAGCAGGGGTCTCCACGCGCCTGCTCCACTTACGCTATTTTTCGCTTCGTTTACCGAGCTGTTGGATATACCCGCCTTGAAACAACCACTATTTGTTGCCGGCCAGCGCTGGATCTCAACTACCGAGCTTGAACTGGGTCTTGGCCTCGTGACCGATGTTAGCGCGCGACATGTGCGAATCGTTTTTCCTGCCTGCGAGGAAGAACGCCTCTATGCCATAGCCGGGGCACCACTCAATCGCCTGGTTTATGAGCCGGGTGACGAGGTTTGTGACAGTCTCGGCGATAGTTTTACCGTGGTTGAGGCCAATCTGTCGCAGGGGCGTTATACCTACCGGGTTCGCGCGGCTGACGGCGAGTTGGCTACGCTTCCCGAGATGCTGCTCGACAGTCACGTGGTGGTGCGGCGTCCCCAGGAACGGCTGTTCAGCGGTCAGATCGATCGCAACGCCAGTTTCGAGTTGCGTGCGGCAACTCTGGAGCACCTGCATCGTCTGCAAGGGAGCGACAGCCGTGGGCTGCTGGGGCCGCGAGTACAGCTGCTGCCCCACCAATTGTATATAGCCAGCGAGGTAGCCTCCCGCAGTGCGCCCCGGGTACTGCTGGCCGACGAGGTGGGCCTTGGTAAAACCATCGAAGCGGGACTGGTGGTTCACCAGTTGCTGGTGCGCCAGCGCGCGCAACGTATTCTGGTGGTCGCTCCTGCCACGTTGATCCATCAGTGGCTGGTGGAGTTGCTGCGTCGGTTTAATCTCCGCTTTAGCGTGATGGACAGAGAGCGCTTTGATGCACAAAAGGCGGAGTGTAATCCCTTCCTCAGTACTCAGCTGGTGCTGACAACCCTTGATCTGTTGAGTGCCGATACCGAGTTTCGGCAGCAAGCTGTTGCAGCAGGCTGGGATCTGCTGGTCGTCGACGAAGCGCATCATCTAGGCTGGAGCGAACACCAGTCTAGTGACGAGTACCGCTGTATCGAGCAGCTTGCGGCGCTCACGCCAGGGCTGCTGCTCCTAACCGCAACCCCCGAGCAGTTGGGGCGTGCCGGCCACTTTGCGCGTTTGCGTTTGCTTGATCCTGACCGTTATTCCACTTTGGCGCGCTACCTGAAAGAGGAGGAGGGGTATACGGCGGTTGCCAGCGCTGTCGATCAATTGCTTGCCTTGTCGCCCGGTGATCTGCTGCCCGAACCGTTGGGCTCGCAGCTGGAGCAGGACCAACTGCGGATGTTGGCCGGCGCTGCCGACTCCGCTGCGTTCGAAGCAGCCCGGCGCCAGACGCTGGGGAGTCTGATCGACCGCCATGGTACCGGTCGGGTCCTGTTTCGTAACAGCCGCCATACGGTGAGTGGCTTTCCGCGGCGGCACTTGATCCCTCATCCCCTTCCGGCACTCGCAACCCCTGGCGATGCGGAGGCTACGCTGGAGCAGTGCCTGCACCCGGAACGACAGCGGGGAGAGGAGTGGCCGCTTCAGGATGCGCGGGTTGAGTGGCTCGAAACCTGGCTCGGTAACCAACCGCAAAAGGTGTTGCTGATCTGTGCACAAGCAGCTACGGCGCGTCAGCTGGAGCATCACTTGCGGATCAACCGTGGAGTCCGCAGCGCAGTATTTCATGAGGGCATGAGCCTGATACAGCGTGATCGTGCTGCGGCCTACTTTAGTGAGCCTGATTACGGCGCTGATATTCTGGTGTGCAGCGAGATCGGTAGTGAAGGGCGGAACTTTCAGTTTGCCCACCAATTGGTGCTGTTTGATCTTCCCCTCAATCCTGATCTGTTAGAGCAGCGCATCGGCCGGTTGGACCGGATCGGCCAGAGTAGCGACGTTGATATCCACGTGCCCTATTTCGAAGGGGGTGCCCAGGAACGGTTGTTACGGTGGTTGCATCAGGGGCTAGACGCTTTTACCACGCCCTGCGACATCGGTGCAGCGCTGTATGCCAGCGAAGGTGACAACCTGAAAACGCTGTTGCTCTCTGATGGTGATGAGGTGCGGTTCGAGGAGTTGCTTGAACGTACGCGCGTTCAAGCCGAGTCACTTCGCTGCCAGCTGGCAGCAGGGCGCAATCGCCTTCTGGAGATGAGTGCTTGTGATCCGGACAAAGCCGGCGCGTTGGTCGAGCAAACCCGGCAGGACTCCGATGCCCAGACACTAGCCAGCTACGCCACCGCGCTTTTTGATCACTTTGGCATCGACTATCAGCCGCAGAGTGATAACAGTCTTATCATCAGGCCAAGCGAACAGATGCTAACCGATGCGCTGCCCGATCTGACTGAAGAGGGGCTGACTGCCACCTTTGATCGAGACACCGCCCTGCAGCGCGAGGATCTGGCCTATCTGACCTGGGAGCATCCGCTGCTGAGCTCGGCGATGGAGTTGATCGCAGACGGCGAGGGAGGCAACAGCGCGGTGTGTACGCTGGCTTTACCCCCGTTGAAGCCGGGCACCCTGTTGGTAGAGGCGTTATTCCGTTTGCGCTTGTCCGCCCCCAGGGGGCTGCAGTTACAACGCCATCTGCCAGCAGCATCCTGGCGCCAGATACTCAGTAGCGACCAGCAGGAGTTGGGGGCGGTGTTACCGGCCGCCAAGTTGAACCCGCGCCTGGCAGTAGTGCCTCCCGAGGTGGCGGTAAAACTGGTGCGCCATGCCCGCGATCAGATCAGCACCCTGATCGCCACTCTTGAGTCGAAGGCAGCGTTGCAACAAGAGCAGTGGATCGAGCAGGCGGTGATGGCTGCGGCGGAAGAGTTTTCCAGTTCGCGCCAACGGCTCCGCGCATTGGCAGCGGTCAATCCCAACGTATCGATGTCGGAGGTGGATCGTCTGGATGAGGACGAGGCACTGAGTCTGGCGGCGTTGCGTAAGGCCCAGTTGCAATTGGATGCTGTTCGCGTGATTGTGGTCACGGATATCCCCGGCTGAGCGCAGAACCTGGAGGGCTGTAACGATGGCACCCTTAACCGGCGTCGGTGGTGTGCTCCTTACCCTGATCACGGGAACTGGTGGCGCGCTGTTAGCACAATGGGTCGATGCCCCGTTGCCCTGGCTGAACGGGGCGTTGGTCGCGGTAATGCTAACCCGGTTTTCAGGGCTGGTTGGGGCGGAGCTCCCGGGCGGGCGCAAACTGGGTCTGCTGCTGATCTCTACCGGCATTGCGCTGCACTTCAACGCGGCAGTGGTCGCGGCCATATCTGCCGATTTTTTACTGGTGCTGCTGGGTGTCTGCCTGACCTTGGCCATGGCGTTTATCGGCATGCTGGTACTGACCCGCGGGGGGTACGATCCGGCGACGGTATTCTTTGCCAGTATGCCGGGTGGTGCCAGTGAAATGGTCGATCTCGCCGGTCAGCATGGCGGCCGTGAAGATCTGGTAGCCTTGGCTCATAGCCTGCGCATTACGCTGATCGTTCTTGCTGTACCGGCATTCTGCTTCTCGCTGTTGCCCCCGGGATATCAACCCTTTGCTGCCGGGGTTGATACCTTGGTGTTGGCCTTGGTGCTGCCCCCGGCGATGTTGGCCGTATGGTTGGGCCAGCGCTGGAGACTGCCCAGTCCCTGGATGTTGGCGCCCCTGGTGGTGGTGGCTGCGATTACCGCGACCTTCGATCTTCACTCCGGAATGCCCGACTGGTTACGTAATCCCGCCCAGTTGTTGATCGGTTGCGCATTGGGATGCCGCTTTAATCGAACTCAGCTGCGCTATGCGCCGCGCTTCGCCGGATTGTCGATGCTTGCATCGGTTCTGGCAATGGCGGCGGCAGCCGTGTTGGCGTGGTTGCTTGCCTCTCAGTTGGGTGCGCCGTGGATTCCCTGGATGCTGGGAATCATGCCTGGCGGAATCGCTGAATTGACCTTGACCGCTGAAATGGTGGGGCAGGGAGTGGCGTTTGTAACCGCGCTGCAGGTGGTCAGACTGGTCGCGGTGATGCTGGTTGCGCGGCCCGGCTTTCGACTATTTACGATTTATTCCCATCGTTCCAAGCGGCGTTCCCCACTATAGTATTAGCAATACCTTGTCTACGGATGATCAGTCGTGTTGGCCAGCCGGTCCGCAAGCATCATTGTCTGTGCGCTGTTGTCAGGCGCCGCATCGGCCTTTTGGCAGGGGGGGGTGTTCCTGGCCTTCATGCACTGCAGCAAGCAGCAGCTGGTGTGTGATCCGGGCGCTTCTGCTGTTTTCCTTGTTCCCTTCGCGCTGGTGATCGCCGCGTTGCTCGGCGTTGGCTTGCGCCTGCTACTGCCACTGCGGGCAAAGGGAGATACTCCGGGCTGGGGATCTTACCGGGTTTCGTTGAGCGGTGGCGCTGCCTTTTTAGTCGGAGCGCTGGTCTGTGCTTGGATCGTTATCAATGAAAACAATCAGGAACTGGGGCTGAAACGTTCCGATGCGCAGTCGATAGCCCATGGCTATGCCAGCGCTATAGAGCATCAGTTGAGTCAGGCCACCGCCGCGACGAATAACCTTGGTAGTTGGCTGGAAGGTGGCGGTGAGCCGGCGCAGTTTGAATCTCAGGCGCTTAAACTCCTGACCCGCTATCCATTGCTCGAGGTGTTGCAGCTCGCCCCCGTCGGAGTTGTCCGCCAGATCGTGCCGCTGGCGGGTCATGAGAGTGCGTTGGGCCACGATCTCTTCGACGATCCTGAGCGGCGTGATGATGCGATTAAAACCCGCGATAGCCGGATTCCACAACTGAGCGGCCCGTTCCCGCTTCGCCAAGGCGGCCAGGGAGTGCTCATTCGCAATCCCGTATTCAATGGTAGCGATAACCGCGAGTTTTGGGGGTTCGCGATAGGGTTGTTGCGGATGGAGTCGCTGATTCGTCTGAGCGGGCTTGATCAGCTGGAGAATCAATATAGCTGGGTTATTTACGACAGTAGCGGCCGCCAATTAGCTGGGGCTTCAATGTTTCAGCGGGCGTTCCCCGTCGCCAGTATGGTGTCGTACTCCGGTGGCGTGTGGCGGTTGGAGCTTGCGCCTGGCGCTGGCTGGTTCTCGCCCCGACACTTCCTTTCTGATGCCTATCTGGGCGGGTTGCTTCTGGCTGTTTTCGTGCTCGTTGTGTTGCAGCTGGTGATGCAATCAACGTTGTTGCAGCATGAAGTGAGCCGCCGAACGCGGGATTTGACCGCTGTACGGTCTGCTCAGGAAAAGACCAACTGGCTGTTGGATCAGAGCCAGCGTCTTGCTCACACCGGCAGCTGGCAGCTCGATCTGCTAACCAACGATTTGATCTGGTCGGACGAAACCTACCGTATATTCGCCGCTTCACCGGAATGTGCCGATCTTTATAGTGTGTTCAAATCGGCAATCCATCCCGATGATGTCGCACGAGTCGATGAGGCATGGGAGCGTGGGCTTGAGTCCGGACACTACGAAGTCGAGCATCGAATCTGTATCGGCGGCGACATCCGTTGGGTTCGGGAGATAGCGGAGTTTCAGCACGATGACGGGGGGGCAGCCGCGTCGCGCAATCGGGGCGGTCAGGGATGTTACGCTGCTGAAAGCGGCACAGGACCAACTTGTCCGCAATGAGGAGAGACTGCAGCTCGCCCTGTCTGCTGCGAGTCTGGGGCTTTGGGATTACGATCCCGTGCATAAAGTGCTGACGGTTGATCAGGGGTGGGCCGGGATGCTCGGCTATAGCACCGGGGAGCTTGATCCCCATCTGGACAGCTGGATGCAGCGCATTCACCCGCTGGATCGTGACGCCGTGATGGAAGCCTTTGAGGCCCATCTTGCCGCTAAGTCGGATGCCTTTCAGGCCGAGTACAGGCTTGCTGATCGAACAGGGGGTTGGGTCTGGGTCCACTCATCGGGCAAGGTGACAAGTCGCAGCAAGGCTGGCAGGCCGCTGCGCGTTACCGGTATTAACCTGGATATCAGTGCGCGGATGAGGCGCGACAGTGAGATGCGCACGCTCTATACGGCGCTTGATCAGAGCCCGGTTGCCATGGTTGTAACAACGCCCGAGCCCAGAATAGTCTATGTGAACCCGGCATTTACGGAGCTTTCTGGATACCGTTTCGAAGATGTGGTGGGGATGAATCCGCGGATTTTGCAGTCGGGACGAACCAATAAAGAGGAGTATCAGCGGTTGTGGCAAACCATTACACAGGGGGAGATCTGGGCAGGAGAGTTCTGGAACCGGCGTAAAGACGGCGCCCTGCGTCTGGAGCAGGTCACGATCGCCCCGGTCAAGGATGTCCACGGCGCTATCGTTAACTACATCGCCACCAAAGAGGACATCACCCAGCGCAGACATCAGGAGCGCCAGATATGGAAGCAGGCGAACTTTGACGCGCTCACCGGGTTGGCTAACCGCGGCTACTTTCTGCAGAGTCTGGATGATGCCCTTCACCGTGCCCGCCGCAACGGCAGATTGCTGGCGGTGCTGTTTATCGACCTGGACCTGTTCAAACCAATCAACGATACCTACGGCCATGAAGCGGGAGATCAGTTACTACAACGCTTTGCGCAGCGTCTGGGTGCACTGCTACGTGAGAGCGATATTCTGGGTCGATTGGGTGGTGACGAGTTTGCTGTCGTTATCGAGGGGCTGGATGAACCGATCACGCGGGAGTTTCTGCAGGAGAAGCTGGAACGCACCTTGTGTGAGCCTTACGCCATCGTCAGCGGATTGAGCGGGGACTGTAAACCGGTCGATGTCGTCATCGGTACCAGTATCGGACTGGCCCACTATCCGCAAGATGGAGAAACCCTGGACAGCCTGATGGCCGCGGCTGACAGCGATATGTACCGAATCAAAGCGGAGCATCACTGCCAACCGCTGCTTGGTTGAATTGCAGCATGGCTGAATTATTGCTGCTGGCGTTTATTTGGATCCTGTTCTGCGTCAGAATCACCGCTTGTTCCAAAGCTTGAGTACTGGTTATGTCGATCTGGGTAGATGCCGATGCCTGTCCGAACGCGATCAAAGAGATGCTGTTTCGTGCCGCCGAGCGAACGCAAACCGAGCTTACGCTGGTTGCGAACCAGTCACTAAGAGTACCGCCTTCAGCGTTTATCCGTGCGATTCGAGTTGCCAGTGGGTTCGACGTGGCTGATAACGAGATTGTGCGACGGGTCGAAGAGGGTGATCTGGTGATTACTTCTGATATTCCGCTGTCGGCAGAAGTGATTGAAAAGGGCGCGCGAGTGCTCTCCCCACGGGGGGAGGAGCTCACCGCTGACAATGTCCGCGCGCGCCTCAATATGCGTGATTTCTTTGAAACGCTGCGCTCCAGCGGCATCCAGACCAGTGGCCCGTCGGCCCTGTCCGATACTGACCGGCGAGAGTTCGCCAACGCGCTGGATCGTTATCTGGCTCAGCAGGCGAGGAGTTAGCCATGTTCGCGGTCATCTTTAAAGCTCGTTCGCGGCAGCTTGATAATGCTTACTATGCAACGGCGGCACAGTTGCGCCAGAGCGCCATGGATCATTACGGCTGCGTTGGGTTTGAGTCGGTGTGCGAGAATGGCCGCGAGATCGCCATTTCTTACTGGGAGTCCCTTGAGGCGATCAACCACTGGAAGCAGGATGCCGTCCATCGCAGCGCGCAACAGCGCGGCAAAGCCGAGTGGTATCGGGACTACGAGGTGGAGGTGGTGGAGATCCTGCGCCGTTACAGGATGGAGTGAAGTCGCTTAACGCGCATGTGGGACAAAAAAAGGCCGCCTCTGGGCGACCTTTTTATTCAATACGTCAGCTTACAGAGGACGTACGTTCTCAGCCTGCGGGCCTTTCTGGCCTTGACCGATAGTGAACTCTACTGCCTGGCCGTCAGCCAGAGTCTTGAAACCGTCGCTCTGGATGGCGCTGAAGTGAACGAATACGTCCGGGCCGTTTTCCTGCTCGATGAAGCCGAAGCCTTTAGTTTCGTTGAAAAACTTAACTTTGCCAGTAACTGTCTGAGACATGGATCTTTTCCTGTTTCTTCAAAATATTAATAAAGCGGAAAAACGGGTTATTACTTATGAAGTACAGGACGACCCACCAAGGCGGGGTATTCGTAGTGCCGGTCATAACAATAGCCTGATTTTCACAGCTTTTGGCACTCTACAGCGTTACCTGACCGATGGCAACGGTTATTTTGTTACCATTCTTGTGCCGCCGCCAGCGGGCTGTCGAAGCGCCCAACTCTTTGGTAAACCGGTCGTGTCTACCCGGTGCACATTTCGCCAGATGAGGCCGAACCAATAAATCCAGCGCTTTTGTAACTTCGGTCACAGAGGACCATGGATATTCAGGTATTCTGGAGCGATGCGTCGTTTACTCTACCTGCTGATAATGGTCTCCACAGTGGTCCTGCCTCGACCCGGGCAGGCCTCATCACAAGCCTCGCCACCCGATTTTGAGCGGCTGGCTGTGTACGCCCATAGCCGCCCGTCGATACAGAGTATTTCCGAGGTGGAGTCGAATCTGCGGTCCGGCAAGCGCCCTGCCAACGAGGAGCTAGAACGGTTTCTCACCTACGACGCTCTCAATCATTATCTGGCTTTCCTGCTGGGCATTATCGAGCCGTTGGACGCTCGTTATGGTGCCAGATTTGATACTCTGGCCAGCTTGTGGGGGGATGACTTCCACTCGATGCAACGTCAGGCCCAAAAGCAAGCCGCTGCGTTAGCACGGGAGCTTCGTTTCGATCTTGCGCTATTCAAGAATGCCACACGGCAGATGCATAACGCGCGGGGGTTGTTCGTAGCAGAGGATGGCAGTCGTCGCTTGATGCAGCAACTGGAGAAGATGTCACTGTCGCTGCAACAGGCGTATCCCCAAGGGCAGGGAGAGCTACCCCCGGTGTTGATCGCTTTTGCCCGCAGCTTTTTTGATCCCGAGGCTGGGGAAGTAGCAGTCAGCTGCCGAAACCCTTTGCCACAGGTGTTGAAGGAGAGAGTGGTTGGCAGTCTGGACGGGGGCGAGCACTAGGCCCCTGATTCTGATAACAGCTGCGCAGGCGCCACCGTTCTGCTACATTCGCGCTTTCTGTTGTTACCGTGGTGATGCCTTAAAGGCTGCGGAGGTAGAGCTGTGTTTGAACAGTTTCAGTGGTGGCCGTTTTTACTGACGATCACGGTACTGACCCTGTCGCCCGGAGTTGATTCGTTGCTGGTGATTCGCAACTCCTCGCGGGGTGGATGGCGGGACGGGGTGTTGACCAGCGTAGGGGTTTGCACGGGGCTGTTTTTTCATGCCGCGATCTCCGCGGCTGGGTTGTCGGTGATTTTGCTGAGTTCGGCAGAGCTTTTTTTGGCGCTCAAACTGGCAGGTGCCGCCTATCTGGTCTGGCTGGGAGTGCAGGGGCTGCGTGCAGCCTGGCGCAGTCGCCGTGTAGAGATACCGCGTGTTACCGGTCAGTCATTATGCGTCAGCCGTTCGCTGCGGGAAGGGTTGCTATCCAATCTGCTGAACCCCAAACCGATCGTGTTTTATATGGCATTCCTGCCGCAGTTTGTTGACCCTGCCTATTCGGCGCTGCTGCAGTCGCTGGCGATGGCAGCAGTCCATTTTCTGATCGGCATGCTTTGGCTGGCGCTCCTGGCTGCGGGCGTACAGCGGGCGAAGCAGTGGCTGGCACGTCCCGCGGTTAGTGGTGGGATTGACGGGGTCACCGGTCTGTTGCTGATCGCTATTGGAGTCCGGCTTGGCACCAGCTAAGGGCTCAGGTTCTTAGCCGGGTTGGAAACTTGGCCGTAACCACCCGTTTTAACGGTGGTTTTATTCGCGGGTTTCGATAGAATCGGGCTCATCATAATCACCGGCAGAAGGGACAGCAGGTTGAAGCGAGTTGTTAGAACAGCGGCATGTCTGGGGGCGCTGCTGGCATCAATGGCGGCGCATAGCGCTGAAGACTGGGTATTTATGGCTTACCAGGACCCCAGTTGGCGGCCCGGCTTTTCGCTGGCGATGATGGGCGGTCAGATGGACGCCGACTACGGCAGCCAGGCCGATACGGTCACCGGCGTTGAGATCGCATTTAACAGTCTGTTACTGCAGCCGCGCAAACGGCATCGTATTCGCCAGCAGATCAGTCACCTGACCTATAACGCCAACGGTGCGCGCATCTCCACCTTTGAAGCCAATCCCCACTATTTGGTCATGATTCAGCCCAACCTCGAGCTTGGCTTCGGCCCCGGTGTTGCCTTAGTGGATGTCGGCAGTCGTAACAAAGAGCGAGTGCTGGGGTTGCAGCTGGGGGCCAGCTTGCATTACCGCTATCAGGACTTTTTTCTGGGAGCGGAGTTGCGCCACCAATTCACCGGCAGTGCCAGCGTGAACGGCAGCGAGGTGGATGCCGATAACACCCGGCTGCTGATCAAACTGGGCTTCTGGCTCTAGTACAACTCCACGCTTACCCTTTTGTCGACGTCAGGGACGGCTCTGTAGTCTTTCCAGGCGGATGTCCAGATCGGCAACCCGCTGACGCAGTTTGTTAAAGCGCTGCAGGTAGTCTGCTTCAAGGGCCGCTTCCGCCTGGGCCCGCTGTTGGGACGAAGTGTCATCGTTGAGCAGATGGCGCTGCTCCATCCGGACCAGTGCCTGTTGTCGTTGCAGGGTTAGGTTGCGTAGTTCACGGACCAGCGCATCGCGCCGCTGGGTAATGATCTCGATCTTCTGACGTGTCGCCAGGTCCACCGCCGACAGAGGCGTTGCCTCAATCGGAGCCTGCTTGGGGCAGGGGGTGTCCTGAAAGGTGCGAACCCCGTTAATGACACACTGGTGAATAGTCGGTGCGGTCAGAGCCGCGCTGCTGCCGAACAGTGTGACGGCCAGCAGTAACAGTTTACGCAAAACCATGACATTCCCTTACCACGATAAGGTCACCATCTTACCCAATTTCAGCCCTGGTCGCATGGTCAGGCGCGCTTCTCTGCGGGCAGGGCGTCAGCCAGCAGTTCAAGCCAGTGATACACCGGCAGCGATGTGGCACTGGCAATGTGCAGTTGGCAGCCGATGTTGGCGGTGGCGATGCAGTCCGGTTTCTCTGCGCATAAAGCGGCTGTTTTGCGCTCCAGCAGAGCCTCCGAGAACGAAGGCTGCAACAGTGAATAGGTGCCGGCAGAGCCACAACACAAATGGCTATCCCGGACCGGTACCAGCTGATAACCGGCCGCTTCTAGCAAGGTCTCCGGCGCGCCAGTAATGCGCTGTCCGTGTTGCAGCGTGCAGGGGGGATGGTATGCCACACGGTGACCACGCCCCCCAGAAGGCGAGAGAGTGCTCAGCCAGGTCGGCTCGATCCATTCGCTTGGATCGCGAACCAGCGCCGCCAGTCTGGACGCCTTGTCAGCGTATGCGGGATCATCCTGCAGTAACCGGCCGTACTGTTTCAACTCCGCGCCACAGCCGCTGGCGCTGACCAGCAGTGCCTCTGCACCGGCTTCGATATAGGGCCACCAGGCATCGATGTTGTGGCGCATCTGTACTCGGGCGCGTTCGACTGCGCCCAGGTGATGGCTTAATGCGCCACAGCAGCCGGCTGATGCGACCGTAATCGTGGCGATATTCTGTTCGGCCAGTAGCCGGGTCAGCGCACGATTAGTGTTAGGGGTAGCGGCATCCTGCACACACCCCTGAAGCAGTAGTACGCTGCGGTGGTGTTCGCTCTGTAACGCCGGTTGTGGCAGTGTAAATTGTGGACGCTGGCGGACGGGCAACTTCCGTTGTACCGACCTGGGCAGTACACCGCGGACAAGCCAACCTGTTCGCAGTAGCCAGCGGAAACGGCCACGATGGGGCAGCCAGAAAAGCATCAGCCGGCGTAGCCATCGCGAGACTATGGGCCGTGGTACGCGACGATCGACCTCGGCACGTCCGATATCGAGCAGCTGGTGGTACTGAACCCCGGAGGGGCAGGTGGTTTCGCAGCTTCGGCAGGTCAGGCAGCGATCCAGATGGCGCTGGGTATGTTCACTTACCGGGTTGCCTTCCAGCATCGATTTGATCAGATAGATGCGCCCGCGCGGGCCGTCGCGCTCATCACCGGTCAGCAGATAGGTCGGACAGGTCGCGGTACAAAAACCGCAATGAACACAGCTACGCAGGATAGCATCTGCACGTTGCCCCGCGTCGGTGGCCAGCAACTCGCGGGGGAGTTTAGTCTGCATGGACGACAGGCTCCGCAGGCAGGTAGGGACAGGGCGGTAAAACCCCGAACGGATCAAGAGCCCGCTTAATGCGTTGATGTAGATCCGCCAGTTTGGGCTCAAGCGCTGGGAAGCGCGGAAGATCCCTCTCTGATCGGTTTCTGAACAGGGTGGCGCTACCGCCATGCTCCCGCGCCCAGCGTTCCGGCCCGGAGCTGTCCGAAGGGGCAAACAGCCAGCGCTGGCTGCCGTTCCACTCCCATAGCGTGGGCTCGGGGTAGGGCGCACAGGTGACTGGCAGCGACAGCCGCCAGAGGCTTTGCGCGGCGTTGAAACACGCCAGCTGCTGCTCCCGTACCAGGCGCCAGATATCGCCATCGGCGGCCAGCATCTGGCCTCCCAGGGTGCTGGCCGCCGCACTCACCGCAGCTTCGGTCCCGGACAGGCGCAAGTAGAGGCAGCCCTGATGGTAGAAGCTCGCTGTTGCCGGCGCAGCGCGGCGCCGCAATTGCTGGCAAAGCGCGAGCGCGTCCGCCTCGGTGTGTTCCAGTAACAGCGTACGGTTGCACTCGGGTCGGGGTAAGACCTTGAAGCTCAGTTCCAATAGCACCCCGAGGCTTCCATACGCGCCACACATCAGGCGTGCCAGATCGAATCCGGCAACGTTTTTCATCACTTCGCCGCCGACGCGCAGTGTTTCACCGCGGCCGTTGATGAAGCGGCAGCCCAACAGGAAATCGCGTGCGGCACCATAGTATGCGCGACCCGGGCCGGACTGCGCTGTGGCCACGGTTCCCCCAAGGGTTGCTGTCGGGCCAAAGTGAGGAGGTTCGAAAGGAAGCATCTGGCCCCGGGACGCCAGAACCTCATTCAGCTCGGTGAGCGGAGTACCAGCCCGCGCGGTAATTACCAGTTCGACCGGCTGGTAGCGCACCACGCCTCGGTGCTCCTGCAGTGACAGTAGCGTGTCTGCGGCTGCATTGGTTCGCATAAAGGACTTGCTATTACCGCCTTGCAACGACAAGCGCGATCCGCTGGCTGCTGCGGCTTGTACCTGTTCCGCCAGTACTGCGCTGAGATCCCGGCTGTTCATGGCTTGCCCTGCGCGCCCGCCAAGGGGGCTAGCGCGCGGTACTCCGCGCAGCGCTTGAGGTCCGGTACCGCCTTGCCCGGATTCATCCGTTGGTCAGGGTCGAACGCGTCCCGCAGCTGGCGAAACTGGGCCAGTTCCGCATCGGTAAACTGCGCACACATCTGTTTGAGCTTTTCCATTCCCACACCATGCTCACCGGTGATAGAGCCGCCGACCTCAATGCAGAGCTCAAGGATTCGTCCGCCTAACTCTTCGGTACGCTCCAGTTCGCCCGGTTGATTGGCGTCGTAAAGGATCAACGGATGCAGATTGCCGTCTCCCGCGTGAAACACGTTGGCGACCGGTAAGCCGTACTCGGCAGACAGTTCAGCGATGCGGGTCAGCACCGCCGCCAGATGGCTGCGAGGAATAGTACCATCCATGCAATAGTAATCTGCGGCGATCCGCCCCAACGCAGGAAAGGCGGTTTTTCTTCCTTTCCAGAACAGTAGACGCTCGGCCTCATCGCGGGCCAGTCGCACCTGGCGCGCGCCCTGCTGTTTCAGTACCCGGCAAACCTGCTTCATCTGGGCGTCCACCTCCGCTTGGCTACCGTCCAGTTCACAAAGCAGAATGGCAGCGGCATCGCGGGGGTAACCGGCGTGTACGAAGTCTTCAACCGCTGCTATCGCCAGTTGGTCCATCATCTCCAGACCGGCGGGGATGATGCCCGCGGCGATAATCGCCCCCACCGCGTCACCGGCTCGTTTGATATCGGTAAAATCTGCCAGTGCAACACGGGTACACGGCGGCAGCGGGAGCAGTTTGACCGTGATCTCCACCACAACGCCGAACATCCCTTCGGAACCGGTGAGTAGCGCCATCAGATCATAGCCGGGCGTATCCGGCGCATCGCTCCCCAGTTCAAGGCGCTCACCCTCAGGCGTAACTAGCGTCAGTTTGAGTAGATTGTGGACGGTTAAACCGTACTTGAGGCAGTGAACCCCACCGGAATTTTCCGCTACATTACCGCCGATGGTGCAGGCGATCTGGGAGGAGGGGTCCGGGGCGTAGTAGAGACCATACGCTGCGGCGGCTTCACTGATGGCCAGATTGCGCACGCCCGGCTGCACCCGGGCACTGCCTGCAACCGGATCGATAGCGATAATCCGGTTGAGGCGCGTCAAGCTCAATAGCACTGCGTCGGGGTGGGGCAGCGCACCACCGGATAACCCGGTAGCCGCTCCGCGAGGGACCACCGCGATACCCTGTTCGTGGCAGTAGCGCATGATATCGCGTACCTCTTGCTCGTCGGCAGGAAGCAGAGTGAGCAACGGCAGCTGACGATATACCGGCAATCCGTCACATTCGAATGGTCGTTGATCCTCAGACTCCAGCAACACCGCATCGGAACCGATCAGGGTGCGGAACCCTGGAGCCAGCTTGGCGGCGCGCTGGGTGTCAGGCGAACGGGATTGGTGCATGGGGATCCTGTAACTGTTTTTGCTTAACCATAGACCGCGTAGCGGGGCTTCGGCGATGATTGTGCAGATCTGACTCCGGGTAAGCTGTGGACCCAAAAGGGGAAGCTGCGAACGTGAGAGCAGGGCGCCATCGTTAACCCGTCGGCTCACTTCCGATAAGCGCACCGCGTACCGCCGCCGCTCAACCCTCTAAAGCAGTTCCCATTGTCACTCCAATGCGTTGTTTTTAAATATCTAATCAAAGACTACCTATTTGAAGCAACGTAACTGACGATTTGCTCCGCCTTGCGCTGCAATTCCTCTGTGTTTGTGTGGATAAACCAACGAATTCGTCGATACTGAATGACAGAGGCGAATGGTCACCACGGAGGTGGAGCATGGAGCGTTTCAAAGTAAACACGCGCGTATTGGTTCGCGACGGCTATATGGATTGCCAGTGCAGGGTTGAAGGCGAACTGGCGACGGTGATCGGCTATGCCGGCGAGCGAGTGTTGATTCGCGATCGCAGCGGCCACAGCGAATATGTCAGTCCCGAGTCGTTACAGGTACTGCCGCAAGAGGTTAGTGCGCGGCCGGAGTAAGGCAGTCGGTCTCAACCGCTAGCCCCGGCAGTAACGTCTTCAGCGCCGCGGGGGCGGCGAATGAGGAGCCTTTAATCATTCGTCGGCGCGGCTGGCCCGTATTCGTGCCGCTCAGCGAGGTGGCGGTGATATCGGCGCATTCGTCACCGTTAATATCAAACCCCGCCGGAGAGCCATCTACCCCACTCAGCGGGCGCACCACCCGCGCCGCCGGCGCGTAGGTATCGACAAAGGGGTTGTCGGCAACAAAGTCACGCAACTCTGCTTCCTCTGCGCCGACAGTTGTTACCCCCTCGGCAAAGGAGAAGGCATTCACCATCCGTTTGCCGCCGTTACCGGCAATAGTGACCACCCTGATCCCCAAGTCTGCCAGCGCTTCAAGTTCATCGATAATCTCCCGGGTATCGCGCCAGACCGCATCTTCAATTCCCCAATAATCGATCAGACGTTTGAAGGCCCCCGCGCGGTCACGGTTAAAGGGCGGGTCGAAGGCGCTGATCAGGGTGGAGGACTCCCAGCACAGCAGCAGTGCATCGACCGGGGTGCGTTGATGGCGGAGCCTGAGTTCCCTTAGGTTGGTGAGAATTTCATGGGTTGGTCGGGAGCTGGCTGTCAGGGGGTAATGAAGAAAAGAGATCTGCGGGTGCCTGGCGATCAGGGTAACCAAGTCACCGTGATACAGGGGTTCTCTGCGTCGGTCACCGTTGAGATCAGCCAAACCGTAAAGGGCTACGTCGAGGCTGATGTCTCGCTCCGTCTGATAGGTTTCGAGCGAGGGATAGAACCGGTCGATAACGGCAACCCGGTACTGGACCGGGGCCGCGACCGCGGCGGTAGCGATGCAGATGAGAAGTAGGGGCGACAACATGCAGGATAAAGCACGCATAAGCCCTCCTGCGGGTTAGGGGCTTGTCCTGTAGTTTAGGCTATGGGGCTAACCCCGGTGGCACAGGTCGGGCAATATCCCGTTTGGCTGTTGGGGCTAATGACGTCTCTTGCGCGGGCCGCCATGCGGTTTACGCCGTGCGTTACGCGCGCGATCTGGCTGTGCCGTCGGCAAGTTCAGCGTTAGTTCGCGGCTCTCGCCCGGCTGCAGCCCCTCCAGGGTCCATTCACCGATGGCTACCCGCACCAGGCGCAGGGTGGGAAAACCAACGGCGGCGGTCATGCGTCGTACCTGGCGGTTTTTACCTTCGCGGATCTTGAGCTCCAGCCATGACGTTGGCTGCTGCTTACGGAATCGCACCGGAGGTGTGCGTGGCCACAGTTGCGGCTCTGCAAGGCGTCTGGCTTTTGCCGGCCGGGTGCGGCCGTCCTTCAGCTGGACACCTCGGCACAGTGCTGTCAGCGCTTCATCGGTCACTTCACCGTCTACCTGGACCCAGTAGGTTTTTTCCAGCTTGAAAGCCGGGTCGGCAATACGCTGCTGCAGGCGGCCATCGTCGGTTAGCAGCAGCAGGCCTTCCGAGTCGTAATCGAGTCGACCGGCCGCGTAGACCCCCTTGCGCCGGATAAACTGGGCCAGCGTGGCGCGTCCCTCGCTATCGGTAAACTGGGGCAGAACATGGAAAGGCTTGTTGAACAGGAGCAGGGTCGTCATGGCGTTCGCTAGGTAATGGATGGCGCTACTCTAGTGCCCGGCGCGGGATCATTCAAAGGTTGAGAGCACAAATAAACATATTGTCGACAATTGACCCGTTGGCTGTCATCGCCTTTATCAGTGTTTCAAACTAAATAAATGAACATAAGATAATGATAGATAAGAATATAAATCGTTTTTCAACGCACAAGCTACAATAGCCTTCGCCTTTTGTCTTAGTTAATAATTGTCACCAATCCTTTAGAGTGTCCCCACTGAATTTCAGCGATTGATGGCAGCTCAGGAGGTGCGTCAATCGTGTTGTCCGTGCTAATTCATTAGAAATCAATAACTAAAGGACGGGTGCCATGGCCTATCTGGACGAATACACGAAATCCATCGAAACCCCGGAGCTGTTCTGGGCTGAAAAAGCGCAGGCGCTGGACTGGTTCAAACAACCCCAGACCATCCTCTCCAAGGACGAGAACGGCATCGACCGTTGGTTCGCCGATGGCGAAATGAACACCTGCCACATGGCGCTTGACTACCATGTGCAGGCGGGGCGCGGCGACCAGGTGGCGCTTTATTATGATTCGCCTGTTACCGATACCAAAAAGAGCTACACCTATGCCGAGCTGCTCGAGCAGGTGGCCCAATTTGCCGGTGTACTAAAAGCCCAGGGTGTGGAGAAGGGCGACCGGGTCGTTATCTACATGCCGATGATTCCCGAAGCTGCGATCGCCATGTTGGCGACAGCGCGTCTGGGCGCCATTCATTCTGTGGTGTTTGGCGGCTTCGCTCCCAACGAACTGGCGGTGCGCATCGATGATGCGGAGCCCAAGGTCATTGTTTCCGCCTCCTGCGGTATCGAGATTCAGAAGGTCATCCCGTACAAGCCGATGTTGGATCAGGCGATTGAATTGTCTGCCCATAAGCCGGAAAAATGCGTCATCTTCCAGCGCCCCCAGGTGGCAGCGGAGATGACCACTGGTCGTGATCTGGACTGGAATGAGGCCATGGCAGAGGCGGCTCCGGCCGGATGTACGCCGGTTGCAGGTACGGATCCACTCTACATTCTTTATACCTCTGGCACCACCGGCAAACCCAAAGGTGTGGTTCGTGATAATGGCGGCCATGCGGTGGCACTGCGCTACAGCATGAAAGCGATTTACGACATGGATCCGGGTGACGTGTTCTGGGCTGCGTCAGACGTGGGCTGGGTCGTGGGCCACTCATACATCGTGTATGCGCCGCTGTTGTCGGGCCTCTCCACCGTGTTTTATGAAGGCAAGCCGGTTAAAACTCCGGATGCCGGTGCGTTCTGGAGGGTGTGCGCCGAGTACGGCGTCAAGGCGCTGTTCTCTGCACCGACCGCCTTCCGTGCTATTCGTAAAGAAGATCCCAACTCCGAATGCCTCAAGGCGTATGACCTGTCCAAGCTGAAGTACATCTTTATGGCCGGCGAGCGCCTTGATCCGCCGACCTATCACTGGGTAAAAGACACCTTGGGTCTGCCGGTTGTTGACCACTGGTGGCAAACGGAAACTGGCTGGGCAATCTGTGGCAATCTGATGGGCGTTGAGCCCAAAGAGCCCAAGCCTGGCTCCGCAACGCTGCCAAGCCCCGGCTTTGATGTGCAGATTCTGGATGGCAAGGGCAATCCTGTTGCGGCCAACGAGCAGGGCAATGTGGCGATTAAACTGCCGCTCCCCCCCAGCTGTCTGCCGACCGTATGGGGTGACTTTGAGCGCTTCCGTACCGGCTATCTGAACATCTTTGAGGGCTACTACGTGACCGGCGATGGCGGCTACAAAGATGATGACGGTTACGTTTTCATCATGGGCCGTACCGATGACGTCATTAACGTGGCGGGTCATCGCCTGTCCACGGGTGAGATGGAGGAGATCGTTGCCAAGCACCCGGCCGTAGCAGAGTGCGCGGTCATCGGGATCAACGACACCCTGAAGGGCCAGCAACCGGTTGGGTTGGTACTGCTGAAAGACGGCGCCGAGATGGATGAAGCCGAGCTGGAAGCGGAACTGATCGCCATGGTGCGTAAAGATATCGGTGCGGTTGCCTGTTTCAAGAAAGCGATCGTGGTTCAACGGCTGCCCAAGACCCGTTCCGGCAAGATCCTGCGTAAACTGCTGCGCCAGATCGCCGACGGCGAGGAATACAGCATTCCGTCCACCATCGATGATCCCGGTAGCTTGCCTGAGATTGCGGACATCATGAGCAGTCACGGCATTAAAGCCTGATAGCTGCTCAGCCAAGACAAAGCAGGGCAGATCAAACCGGATGCTGACTGCATCAGTGTTCGGGTGATAGCCTGGCGCTGTTCAAATCCGATACCTTCAGGGGTATCGGATTTTTTTTGCCCGCCTGCAACCCGGCCCACGGCACTTTTCTGATCCGGGCCGGATGAATCGACTTGAGTAGCGCTTGGCGTTAACGGTAAGGTTCAGGCAGATGCAGTACCCCAACGACAATAACAACAGGGACGCTCACCATGGTGACTACCAAAATCATCGAACCGGCAGCGGGTGCCTATCACTATCCTCTGCTGATAAAAAGTCTGCTACTGTCCGGGCAGCGTTACGAGCCCAACCGTGAAATCGTCTACGCCGATAAACGGCGTTACGACTACCGAACCTTCAATGAGCGCGTATGCCGTCTGGCTCATGCACTCGGCAGTGCCGGTGTGAAAGCAGGGGATACGGTGGCGGTACTGGACTGGGACAGCCATCGTTATCTGGAGTGCTTTTTTGCCATCCCGATGATTGGTGCGGTGCTGCATACCGTCAACATTCGGCTGTCGCCTGAACAGATCATCTACACCATGAACCATGCCGAGGATGACTTTGTCCTTGTACATGACGATTTTTTACTGCTGATGGAGCAGGTCCACCCGCGACTGGAAACGGTAAAACATTACCTGCAGCTGAGCGACGATACCCCGCCGGCGACCGAGCTTCCCACGGTGGGCGAGTATGAAGCCCTGCTAGCTGCGGCCCCCGGCCATTATGACTTCCCTGACTTCGACGAAAACTCCGTTGCAACCACCTTTTACACCACCGGGACTACCGGTAACCCTAAGGGTGTCTATTTCACCCACCGCCAACTGGTGCTACACACGCTGGCGACTGCCACCAGCTTGAGCGCATTTGATGGGCAGCCGCTGCTGCGCTCCGATGACGTCTACATGCCGATCACCCCGATGTTTCACGTTCATGCCTGGGGTGTACCCTATGTTGCCACGCTGCTGGGGGTAAAGCAGGTCTATCCCGGGCGTTACGAGCCCAATGCGCTGGTCAAGCTCTATCGTGATGAGAAGGTGACCTTCTCTCATTGCGTGCCCACCATTTTACAGATGGTCATCAATAGCGAGGCGGCCGGCAGTACTGATCTCAGCGGCTGGAAGCTGGTGATCGGCGGTAGCGCGCTGCCCACTGGACTGGCTGCGGCCGCCGCGGAGCGGGGGATGGACCTCTATTCCGCCTATGGCATGTCGGAGACCTGCCCGATACTGGCGCTCACCTATCTGCGTGACCAGGAGCGCGGCTTGAGCCCCGACCAGCAGCTTACGGAGCGGGTCAAAACCGGCACCGCAATCCCCATGGTCGACCTACAGCTAACCGATGATGCCGGACAACCGCTGCCCCATGACGGAGAGACGGTCGGGGAACTGGTGGTCAGGGCTCCGTGGCTGACTCAGGGGTATTTCCGGGAGCCGGAGAAAGGTGCCGAACTATGGCGGGGTGGGTGGCTGCATACTGGCGATGTCGCCTCCATTGATGGCCGTAGCGTGGTAGAGATTAAGGATCGGATGAAGGATGTGATCAAAACCGGGGGGGAGTGGATCAGCTCGCTGGAGCTGGAGAACCTGATCAGCCAGCATCCAGGTGTAAACGCCGTGGCGGTCGTTGGTGTGCCGGATCCACAGTGGGGAGAGCGACCGCTTGCTCTGGTGGTGCCTGCCGAAGGAAGCCTGCTGCGACCGGCTGACATCAACGAGCATCTGCAACGCTATGTTGACAGTGGTGCGCTCACCAAGTGGGCCGTGCCGGGTGAAATAAGCCTGGTGGACGACATCCCCAAAACCAGTGTCGGCAAGATAAACAAGAAACTGATTCGTGAGGACCACCACCGCTAAGAAATCAGGGGGCAGGCCATGCCCCAGGGCTTTCAGCTTGGTCCGCACTCGGTGGCGGGGCTTTGACCGCTTCGACAGGGCGTCAAAGTCATGCCTCGCGTGTAAGCCAAGCTGAAAGTCAAAAGCTCGCAAGGCCTCATTCGCAGGCGCCGCAGCGCCCTTGGCTGTAGCACCGGAAGAGGCTGGATAGCTTGCCTGATATTAAGGTCGGTTTCCCCTCCAGGACAGCTAACGTTCGCTCAAGCTTTTCAATCCAAACACGGTCAATCAACTGGCCCCGTTCAGCATCGAAGGTGTCATTGAAGCTTGGAATACTCAGTGTGCCGACAACCTTGCCGTCAAAATGCGGAGCGGAAGCTTCTGCCAGCTTCAACACGTTTTTTGCGCCACCGGGCCCTGGCGATGTCGCGAGCATCACAATCGGTTTGCCGCGAAAGACGTTACGGTCAATGCGGCTCAGCCAGTCAAAGAGGTTTTTATACGCGGCGGTGTAGTTGCCGTTGTGTTCGGCAAACGAGATCAATATCGCGTCCGCCTGTTCGATCCGGCGTTGGAACGCATGGGCGCAGTGGGGAATGCCGTAGAGCGCTTCCAAATCGATACTGTAAATCGGCAGGTCGAAGTCGTTGATCTCTACATAGTCAATGTCCGCATTCGGCAGCTTACTTGCCGCGTACTTCACCAGTTGCTTGTTAATTGACTGCCGACTGTTGGTGGCAGCAAAAGTCAGTACCTTCATGCTTCGCTCCTGCAGATGTCAGTGATATTGAATGGCTGATCAGCGGCCGAAGTGTCCGCTTAATCAAGCTTGCCCAGGTCACCGGCGTGGTAGCGCGCCACCACATCGTCAATCTCTGCTTGGGAGCTCATGGCAAACGGTCCTTGCTGAACAAAGGGTTCATTGATTGCCTCACCGGAAATTACCGCAAAATGGCTCTGGGACTGCGATGATCCGCGCACCTTGAGCACCTCGCCATCAGCCGCCGAGAGGGTGCTTGACTGACCTTGTTTCAGACTCAACCACTGGCCTTGCAATTGGTACTCGATGTCGCCGTTGACCGCATAGATCCAGGCATTGAAACCGGGCTGGATATGATGCGTGAAAGCCGACGTGCTATCCGCGAACCCATCGAGAATGGTGACCGGCCATACGGGGGTGGCACTCGTTGCCAAGCCATTGCTGTTACCCAGTACCAGCCGCACTCGGTATCCTTGCCCCTCCAGCGTCGGCATCTCTTCACGTTTCACGTGCAATGAGCTGGGGGCGTTGTGCTTCAGGCGTGCCGGCAGGTTTACGAAAATTTGCAGACCGTGAATCGTGGCTCCGTGCCGCGGCGATTCATCGTGAATGGCGCCACTACCCGCATTCAGCCAGTAGAGGTCACCGGCATGAATATCAAAGTCATTGCCCAGCGAGTCGCGGTTGTTGAAACGGCCTTGGGTGTCCTCAAACAACACTGTAACCGCTGAGATACCTGCGTGGGGGTGGGCGCCAAAAGTCGGCTCGGTCATGGTGTAGTGATCAACCATAATGAGCGGATCCATCGCGCCGCCAAACTGGCTGTGACGAAACCCCAATCCGGTGAATCCAGAGCCCACATTCAGTGGATTACCCACAACCGGGGAAAAAGCCATCTCCGATGCATATTGTTGAGTAAGTTGACGAGTCATTGTTTTTCTCCGTTCTGTCTATGGACTAGATAGAAGGTAACAACTCGGTATTCGCAGAAAAATAGCTAATATTTGAACTATTCGTTCCACAAATAGGACGTTGGTATGGGCATCGATCTGAACGACTACTTCTACTTCGTGCATGTCGTCGAGAAGAAGGGTTACACCGCTGCGGCAAAGGCACTGAATATGCCGAAGTCGCGGTTGAGCCGTCATGTGGCCCAGTTGGAAGAGCGCCTCGGTGTCAGGCTGCTGCAACGGACATCCCGCAATGTGGCGGTGACCGAGGAGGGACAAAGTTTCTATCAGCACGCCCGCAAAGTGGTTGATCATCTGGAACTGGCTGAAGCAGCGATGGACAACCGAACCGGAAGCCTCGCGGGCAAAGTGGTGGTCAGTTGCTCAACCGGCATGGCGCAATTTGCGCTGCTGGATATCGTTACCGAATTTGCCAGGCAACACCCTGACGTACTCATTGAACAGCGAGTCGCCAATACCCTAGTGGATTTGGTCGCAGAGGGTGTCGACATCGCGATCCGTGGCCATAGTGGTGAACTGCCAGACTCAAGCCTTATCCAGCGATTTATCGCTACAGTGGAGTGGCATTTCTATTGCTCACCGGATTACCTTCGGCGCGTAAACAAGATTGAAGCGCCCTACGATCTGGCCCAGTGCCGATTTTTGAAGGTAGGGCGAGCCAGCGCGAAAGAGGCTATCCCGCTCCATCACACAGATGGCCTGCGCACCCATCAAAATAGCCGAATCGCACTTTGCTCTGAGGATATGGCGACCATCAGGCAGGCAGCCATTGATGGGTTAGGCGTTACCGCACTACCAAACTATGTTGGTAAATCTGCGGTTCGAGCAGGACAGCTGGTTCGAGTTCTGCCTGATTGGATATCACAGGCGGCAAACCTCAGTCTGCTGATGCCGTCCAGACTGGGTGTTCCAGCGCACACCAAAGCCCTCTCTGAGTACATTCGTGCCCAGCTCCCACTGGCCATCAGCGTCTAAAACCAGCGATCCTGCTGGCTGTAATCCCGGGGCAATTTCATCAGCGGACGCAAGAACAGCGATGGGGAACCGAGCCTCGGACAGGTACTTATCCGGCAGCGGCCGCCCGAATAGTCTCAATACCAGTCCAGAACCCGCAGCGCCCATTTTCCACCTCGTCGTTCAAGAGCACAAAGTCATGCTTGGGGACGATATGACTCAAACTGCGGATTATCTGATCCCTTTCGTCTCGGTTAAATCCTTACAGTGTTTTCAAGGCAGCACGATAGGCATCGGAGCCTGCCCCAAAAAACTTTCACTATGAACTGGAGATTTAACCATGAAACTGAAAACCACCATCAAATCACTCGCAGCAGTTGTAGCTCTGAGCAGTGCCAGCCTGAGTTTTGCCGCAGACATCGACATGAATGCGGACGTCAACGATCTGGCGATCCAAGGCTACGATACCGTTTCCTATTTCACCGCCGGCCAGCCGACGCAGGGTAAGGCTGAATACACCGCAACCTACAAGAACGCGATCTACCACTTCAGCAGCGCCAGTAATCGTGATCTGTTCCGCGCGAACCCTGCCAAGTATGCACCGCAATACGGTGGTTACTGCGCGATGGGTGTGGCGCTGGAGAAAAAGCTTGATACCGACCCCACTGCCTGGCGGATCGTCGACAACAAGCTGTACCTCAACCTGAACCATGCGGTGCAAAAGAAATGGCTGACCGACGTGCCCGGCAATATTCACACTGCTGAAGTGAATTGGCCGGAGATCCGCAACAAAACCGTTGCAGAAGTCAACGCGGACTGATCACCACGAGGTACCGCTATGAGACGGTTTTCGCCCGATAACGACTTCCAGTCGGTTATCAGGGAAAAAGATTGGGCGCTGGTTTACTTCAGCGCCACCTGGTGCGGCCCCTGCAAGACGATGGGGCCAATTATGGAACGGGTAGCCAGCGACCATCAGGGGTCGGTCACCTCCATCAAAGTGGATGTAGACGAAGCCCCTGAGCTGGCGGGACGCTTTGGACTGCGCAGCGTGCCAACGCTACTGCTGTTCAAAGACGGTCAAGTTGTTGATGGCCAGGTAGGCTCCATGCCTAAAGAGGCGGTAACTGCCTGGATTCGAGAGAAAAAGGAGAAAGAGCATGAATAAGCAACTGGTAGCCAGTGCCGCTTTAGCCGCAGTCATGGCCTCCGGGGTGATGGCCCCGGCCCATGCTGGCGGCAAAGAAAAGTGTTATGGGATTGCCGAAGCCGGTCAGAACGACTGTGCCAACCTCGCCGGTACGCACTCCTGCGCCGGACAATCCACCGTCGATAACGATCCCGGTGAGTGGAAACTGGTGGCAAAAGGAACCTGTAACGACCTCGGCGGCATGCTGAAGGCTGAAGCCAAGCAGAAGTATCAGCAGGCCCGAGGCTGACATCGCGGCTCTCAACAGGGTGTCAGCGCTGCATCTCACAGCGGAGGGCACCTAGGTGAACCGCGATAGAGTGCCGACCTGTCCGCCGGGAGGTGGCGGGCGGCACTCAGTTTTTAACTGATCTGACCAATACAGAGGAGATTGTCATGAAAAGTCGCTTCGCTTTGTTCGCTGGATACTACTGGCGGGTATCGCAGCTTTTAAACTACCTGCAACCGTTGGGCCTTCTTGCTGCCCGGTTGTATATCGCCAAGGTGTTCTTCTTCGCCGGACTTACCAAACTGCAGGATTGGGATACCACGCTGTTTCTGTTCGAGGAGGAGTACAGCGTCCCGCTGTTGCCGTTCGAACTGGCGGCCTGGCTGGGAACAGCCGGTGAGATACTACTGCCTGTTTTGCTGGTTCTCGGCTTAACTACGCGCTTTGGTGCACTGGGCCTTAGCGTCGTCAATGTGGTGGCGGTTATCAGTCTGGAAGAGATTGCACCTGCAGCATTGACCCTTCATCTGCTCTGGGGCGTACTGCTGGCACAGCTCGTTATTTGGGGAGCAGGTCGTCTTTCTGTCGATGGGTGGTTTAAGACTCGGTGGCAGCAGCCCGCCGGGACTCGGCCGTGGGGGTTAGCCTGGAACCATTGAGCAGGGGATGGAAAAGAGTCAGCTCGAGATGGCTCCTTTCCGTTCAAACCAACGGCAAAGAAGATGAAGTTAATCCGGGCAGTTCGTCACCAGTTTTCCCAGTGCTTCCAGCGCCTCCACGCGTGGCTTCGTCCATGGGAAAGCAAAGCTGATCCGCAGTGCGTTGCGGTGTCGTTCTTGAGCGGTAAACAGCCGGCCCGGCGTCAGGATGATCCCCCGTTGCAGCCCCGCCTTGTAGAGCTTTAAGCTGTCCACCGCCTCGGGCAGTTCCACCCACACGGTAAGTCCTCCCTGGGGCCGGCTACAGGATTCCATCATCGGCAAATAACGACCGAGCAGTTCGAGTAGTTGTTGGTACTGTTGCCGCAGCGTACCGCGCCTAACCCTCAGATGACGATCAAACCCACCCTCGGTCAAGAAGTCGGTCAATCCCTGTTGCTGAGCGCGGCTACTGGCCAGGCTGGTTGCCACTTTCAGCTGCGTAACCTGCTCCTTAAACAGACCCGGTGCGATCCAGCCGATGCGCAGATCCCGGGATAAACTCTTGGACATGGAAGAGCAGAGCAGCACCAACCCCCGGTGATCATAGGAATGAAGCGTCCGCGGTCGCTGCTCGTTGAAAGATAGTTCGCCGTAGATGTCGTCTTCTATGATCGGCAGGTCGCGACTATAGGCAAGGGATAGAATTCGCTGCTTGTTGGCTTCGGGCATGCTGGCCCCCGTAGGAGTCGAGTAACTGGGGGATACCACCAGCGCCTTGATATCCCAGTGTTGCAGTGCAAGTTCGAACCCCTCGGGGCTCAAGCCTGACTCCGGTGAGCTGGGGAGCTCCAGCGCTTTCAGGCCCAGCACTTCAAAGAGTTGGAAAACGCCATAAAATCCCGGTGACTCTACCGCGACCACATCGCCCCGTCTGGTCGTCGCCATCAACGCCAGCAACAAGGCGTGCTGGCATCCAGAGGTAATAACCAAGCCGTCGGGGTCAATGTTACTGCCGCCCAGATGCAGGCGGCCGGTAATCAATGAGCGAAGGCCAAGCATCCCTTCGGGCGTGTCGTAGTTATCCTGTTCGCCGGTGGTCTGGCGCCGCTGGGCGCGCGCCAAACTGCGGCGTAATGAGTCATTTCCAAGCTCTCTGGCGCTTTCTCCGACGAGGTCGAAAGCGGCCCCTCGCTGCATGATGTCAACCAAGATCTGGGCGCTGCTGACAGGCAGAGGCATCGACTCAGGGCGACTGACCAACGGTGTTTTTATCGCCAGAGGATCCTGCGCTTGGCGGCCTTCAACATAATATCCCGATCGTGGGCGGGCAGTGATTAAGCCTTCTGCCTCTAGTCGATCATAGGCGTTAAGCACGGTCGATTTCGAGATACCCCGCTCATCGCTCAGCTCTCGTATGGAGGGCATTCGGGTGCCAGCAGGGCGGCGTCCGGAATAGATCTCCTCCGTGAGTTCGCGCAATAGTTGGCGGTAAAGAAAGTCCGTCATGGGTACAGATTCTAAAAATTTAATGGGCACAGTCCTTCATCTTAGCAGTCTGTGCACAGACAAATAGAAAAAACTGAATCTGTAACTGTTTTTGCCTCTGCCGTACGCTGAATACCTGCTACTGAATCTTTCACCTTGCGGCTAACAGGGAACGACAGATGTACCAATACGACGACTATGACCGCCAAGTGGTGCGGGACCGGGTAGGGCAGTTCAAGGGTCAGATGGCGCGCTACCTGAGCGGCGAGATGGCAGAGGAGCTGTTTTTGCCGCTTCGCTTACAAAACGGGCTTTACCTGCAAAAGCACGCCCCCATGCTACGCGTAGCGGTCCCCTATGGCATTCTCTCGGCGCCACAGCTGCGCAGGCTGGCTGAGATCGCTCGTCGCTATGACCGTGGCTACTGTCATGTGACGACCCGGCAGAACCTCCAGTTTAATTGGATCACCATGGAACAGGTGCCCGCGATTCTGGAGTCGCTGCTTGAGGTGGAGATGCATGCGATTCAGACCAGCGGCAACTGCATTCGCAATACCACCACCGACCCCTTTGCAGGCGTGGCGGCGGATGAGGTTGTCGACCCGCGCCCATACTGCGAAATCATTAGACAGTGGTCGACGGTGCATCCCGAGTTTGCTTTCCTGCCGCGCAAGTTCAAGGTCGCGGTGACCGGGGCTTCAACCGATCGCGCCGCTATCCGGGTCCATGATATTGGGTTACGGGCGGTGCGCGACGACCGTGACCACATCGGCTTTGAAGTCTGGGTCGGCGGCGGCTTGGGCCGAACGCCCATGCTGGGCAGTAAAATTCGTTCGTTTCTTCCTCGGTCCGATCTGCTGGCGTACCTGAAGGCCGTCTTGCGGGTGTATAACCGTTACGGACGCCGTGATAACAAATACAAAGCGCGCATAAAAATCCTGGTCAAGTCGCTCGGGCATGAGCGGTTCAAAGAGCAGGTCGAAACCGAGTTTGCCGCAACACAGCAGCAAGAGCTGCGGCTTACCCCGGCGGAATTGCAGTACGCGGAGTCGTTTTTCTCGCCGTCAGCCTACGAGCGCATCAATGTTCAGCAGGTTGAAGCAGACCTCTGGATGCAGCGACGGGTGCAACCGCTGTTTGATCGCTGGGTGAAGGCCAATGTGCACCCCCATCGAGTACCCGGATACGCGGCAGTAACTCTGTCCCTGAAAGCCAAGGGGCAGGCCCCTGGTGATATTCACCATAGCCAGCTGGACGGTATCGCCGAACTGGCCGAGCGGTTCTGCTTTGGCGAAGTACGCACCGCGCAGCAGCAAAATATAGTGCTCCCGGACGTTGCTCAATCGGACCTGCTGGAACTCTGGCAGCAACTCACCTATCTGGATCTGGCATCGCCAACTCAGGGTACGGCTGCTGATATCGTCTGTTGTCCGGGGGCGGATTTCTGCAACCTGGCCAACGCGCGATCCTTGCCGGTTAATGACCGCATTCAGGCGCGCTTTGCCGATCTGGATCGATTACACAACCTCGGACCCATCTCCATCCGCATCGCAGGCTGCATCAATGCCTGCACCCACCATCACATTGCCAACATCGGCATTCTCGGCGTGGAAAAGTCCGGGCAGGAGTACTACCAGATCACCCTTGGGGGCGAGTCTGGCGATCATACCCGTTTGGGCAAGGTGATCGGTCCGGCATTGCCGCTGGAGGCGGTGGCCGACGCAGTGGAGCGCATGCTTGAGCTTTACCTGCAGACGCGGCAGGCCGCCCAGGAAACCTTTGCCGCGGTGGTTGAGCGGCTCGGCGTGTCTCGGTTCAAGGAGGTGGTGTATGCCGCGAATCATTAAAGATGGCGGCATTGTCGAGGATGCCGCGCTGATTCTGGGTATTGAAGATGTAGACGCGTTGGCGGATGACGCTGACCGTCGCTGTTTCTTGCCGCTGTCGTACTGGCTCGATCGATATGCAGACCGCAACGATGGGTCGGAATATCCGCATGTCTGGGTCGGATCGCACGACCCCACTGAATCTCTGACGCCTCATCTTTCCAAGATCGCTGCAATCGCTGTTTACTTCGAGCGTTTCTCGGATGGAACCGGTTTCTCCACGGCGGCGCATTTGCGCGAGGTCTGTGGGTACAAAGGTGAGCTGAGAGCCTTCGGTCACATTCTGGCTGACCAGGCCATTGCGTTAAGGCGCTGTGGTTTTAACGCCATGGCGCTGCCTGAGGGTGAGTCTCTGGATACGGCGCTATCGCTGCTGTTGACTGCGGGTCTGAGCTATCAGGGATCCATCTACAACCCTAGAACACCATTTAAGTTTCGATTCCAAGAGGCTGGTTTAAATGACTAATGTTGATGCCGTGCTGCTGTTGTCGGTGTTCACCATCATCGGCTCCGTGGCTGTTTTGGTGGTGTTAGGACGCGGTGCTTACAAGAAGATATTCGCTAACAGCGGGCAAGATCGCACAGCCTCTGGAGGCCATGATGGAGAACACTAAAACGCTTATCCCGACATCCACCATCGACGATATTTATGCAGAGGTGGGCCAGTGGCATGTGAACGTTGGTGAAGAAAAGATACACCCCAAACGCATGTCCGGGCGGTGGCGGCGCCTGAAAAACTGGACCGCGAGTGTATGGCTGCTGTTTTTCTTCGGTCCCTATCTGCGTTGGGATGAGCGTCAGGCGGTGCTATTTGACCTGCCAGCGCAGCAGTTTCACTTGTTCGGGCTGACCGTTCTGCCTCAGGATCTGTGGATTTTGACCCTGATCCTGCTGTTCTTTGCCATTCTACTGGCGGTAGTGACCGCGCTGGCTGGCCGGGTGTTCTGCGGGTTTTTCTGTTTTCAGACGGTTTGGACCGATCTGTTCGTCTGGATTGAAGAGCGGCTTGAGGGGCCAGCCCGGCAGCGCCAGTCTTTAGATCGTGCCCATTGGTCGTTGGCCAAACTCAGGATCAAAGTCGCCAAACACCTGCTTTGGCTGTTGATCGGACTACTTACCGGTATCAGCTTTGTGGCCTGGTTCATGGATGCCGGTCAGCTTTGGCGAGGCCTGTTGCAGCTTACCCTGCCGCTGGAGGCCTGGATCACGGTAGCGGCTTTCACGGTTGGCACCTACACGCTGGCCGGTTTCATGCGGGAACAAACCTGCTTTTGGCTCTGTCCTTATGCCCGTATCCAGGGCGTCATGGTGGATCAGAATACCGTCCTTCCAACCTATGACGCGAGCCGTGGTGAACCGCGAGGGCACCGTAACAAAGCTGCCATCGGTGACCGTCTCGGTGACTGTATCGACTGCAATCTATGTGTGGCGGTCTGTCCGACCGGTATTGATATACGCGATGGCCAGCAACAAGGGTGTATCACCTGCGCGCTGTGCATCGACGCCTGCGATTCGGTCATGGAAAAGATCGGGCGTCCCAAGGGGTTGGTTCGCTACGATTCGCTGACGGGGCTGCAGGGCATCGCCCAGCCAGCCTGGTTCAGGCGGCCCCGCGTTTGGACCTATCTGGCAATTCTGCTGTTTTCGGTGTCGGGCATCGCGTGGGGGCTGGCTACCCTCGACGCTATCGAACTCAAGGTTATTCACCATCGCCAACCGATGTACGTGTTGCAGAGCGATGGCAGCATCCAGAACCGCTATCGGTTAAAGATCCTCAACAAAACAAACCAGCAACTTGAGGCCAGCATCTCAGCATCCGGTCTAACCGGGCTCAAGGTCGTCGGCGCAGCGCAGGATGTAGTGTTGGCTCCCTTGGGAATCACCACGCAGGAGCTATTTGTGCGCATCCCAGCGAAAGAGATCCGTATGGATATGACGCATTTTACCTTCAGCGTGTCGGCAGGTGGCGAGTTGGTCGCGTCGCGCAGCGCTGTTTTTGTAGGCCCGGCCAGCGAACCCGCCAAGGGGTTTTGATAGCAGAGCGCTCTGGTGTCTCGCTAACGACGTTGATCTGGATAGGGGATCTACAATCCCGCAGTACCGCCGTAAGTATCCGATGAGTTATGCAGCGGCAAAGGAGGAATCAGATCAACTTTGCCATAACTCGCTGCTGGGTGAAGCCGGCTCCGACAGCCGGCTTTGAACGGGGGCGGTCGGGGCAGGGGCTCAGCGCCTAGGGTGGGGCTCCACGATCCAGCTGGTAACTTTACGTGTCAGCGGCAACACCAGCAGTAGTGCCGGGAAGGCAACCAGCCATGAGACGCCCCAGGCTCCCATCCATAGCGTCAGTAGGTCGTCACGCCAACCGATAGTTCTCACGGTGCTGATCAGCGATACGATGCAGGTCATAAAGCACGACAGAATAAACGGCGTGACAATGGGAGCCCATTTGGCGGGCAGCTTCAGGGAGGTTGATTTAGATTCGGCCCCGTTCATCGATTACCTCATCCATTGCCGTTGATAACCATTCATTCGAGCACTCGGTTGGAAAACACTAGCCATGAGCCGTAATCAGCTGCTTGGCGGCATGTTTGGCTTTGACCGCTGCGGTAAGGTCACCCTGTACGTGAGCCATGGAGATAGCACCTTCCTTAAGCAGGCAGAGCGCGTCGGTGAGAGGCGCGACCCGTGACGGAGTGATTCCTAGTGCCTGCACCTCTGCATGTATCAGCGCAGCCACGTTGCGCTTGTGCTGTGAACACTGTTGATGCAACGGGTGGTCGACCTCCCCA
The DNA here is from genome assembly GCF_017912535.1 of Motiliproteus sediminis. Classification (GTDB taxonomy): domain Bacteria; phylum Pseudomonadota; class Gammaproteobacteria; order Pseudomonadales; family Balneatricaceae; genus Motiliproteus; species Motiliproteus sediminis. Next base: position 585,963 of record NZ_JAERQK010000001.1, on the reverse strand, counting down.
AACTCGCCACTGACATTGATGAAGAAACAGCCGTTAAAAGGTAACAGTTCATCGACCCTGCTGTTAAACCAGTCATCCAGCGCATCAAATAGCGCGCCAATGCGCTCACTACCCGCCGGAGCTGTTTGCAAACGCCGGGTTAGCCAGTGGAGGAACGAGTCGTCACGATATCGCAGCGCCGCCAAAACCAGTGCTTCCTTACTATCAAAGTGATGATACAGCGTTTTCTTGGCTACTCCCGAGGCGGCCAGTACTTCGTTGATTCCCACCGCGTGAACACCTTTTTGATAAAAGAGTTCAAGCGCTGTCATCACCAGCTGATGACGTTTGTCAGACATGTCTGATCGCTCATGTTGTTTGTGATTGAAACAGATTGACACAGGTAGACCGATCTGTCTACTATCTGCATGTAGACAGATCGGTCTACCTGTTTCTCAACCCACAAATGAGAGGGCTGTCATGCAACGTCTCAACAATGAACTGCAGCGCAATGCCGGGCTCGCAGGCTGGCTGCAAAAGATTAAAGGGGAGGGGGCTGAGCTGCCTCCAAAGTCGTCACTACTGCCGGTGATGATTGCGGGGCTGGGGTCTTTTATCCTGATCGCCAGTCTTGCGGGATTGGCCTCAAGCTTTGAGGCCACATTAGTGCTGGGTTCGTTTGGAGCGTCTTGTGTGCTGGTATTCGGATTCCCTGACGCGCCATTTTCTCAGCCCAGAAATATCCTCGCCGGCCATACCTTAAGCTCTTTGGTCGGATTGCTCTGTTTGACCTATCTGGGTCCGGCGTGGTGGTCGATGGCGCTCGCTGTCAGCCTTGCAGTCATGTTGATGATGGCGACGCGAACGGTGCACCCTCCGGCAGGTTCCAACCCCGTTATCGTGTTTCTAGCGCAACCAGCGTGGGATTTCCTGTTATTCCCGACGGTTGTTGGAGCGTTGGGGATCGTGCTGGTGGCGCTGCTGTATAACAACCTGTCCCGCGAAGGTAGCTACCCTCAGTACTGGTAGGCCAGGTCTAGCCTGGCAGCCGGCACGGGCCGGAGCTGTTTGGCTTATCGGGGGCTTGTGAGGGAATAGTCGCCGGTAAACGAGTTGCCGCTCAGGACTTGCTCCTGACCTTGTCGAGCCACTCTCTGGGCGACAACCCGGTTTTCTTTCTGAACACCCGCGCCAATGCCGATCCGTTTTCATACCCTACCTCGTTGGCGACCAAGCCGACGGGTTTGTTCTTTTTTAACAACCCCTGCGCTACCGCTATTCGCCACTCGGTAATGTAATCTCCGGGGGGTTGGCCAATGATCTCGCGAAACAGTTCCGCAAATTTGGAGCGCGACATGGAGGCCTCGGCCGCCATAGTCTCTAGCGTCCACTGGGCCTGAGGTTCGCGATGCATGGCCGCCAATGCTCTGGAAAGCTGGGGATGAGACAGCCCCGCCATCAGGCCATGGCTAACGGTGCCTTCGTCGAGAACCTGGCGCAGCACTTGAATGAGAAAGATATCTGTCAAGCGATCAATCATCGGCTGACGACCGTAGCGATCTTCGAATGCTTCGCGGAAGAGCCATTCCGCTGACTGCCCCATCAAGTTCGAATTTTCCAGCTCGAAATAGAGAAACTTAGGTAACGCGTTAGCCAGCGGGTTACTCAGTCCATCCCCATAGTGGATATTGGCGCAAACCAACTCGGCCCCTTCGGACTCGTTGGCAATAATGCGGTGCTTGAACATCTTGGGTATGAAGATCACCGCAGGGCGGTCCAGGACTATCTTGTGCCCTTCATCGTTGATGAACGCCAGCGTGCCGGACTTTAGCAGGTGCAAGCTTCCGCCGTCGCTCTGGTCACCGCCGAACGCCTGAATACCGCACAAATTACCGCTGAAGAACACCTCTGCATTCATTGAAAAGCGGTTCAGTATCTCTGAAAGCCTATCCATCGTGTTATCCATCCTTCCCGGACGATCTGCATAAAGGTCCGGATGATCGGTGTCCATCCAGACCGTGAAATTCCCTAGATTGCTAGTCAGTAGCCGGGCGGTATAACCAGTCAGCACCGCCGCTACGGTGCCGGCAATTTTACCATGAAGCCATTCTCTGGTTGCCGGTGTGCGGTTGAATCGTTGTGAGGAAAAATGATGCGGACTGATACCCCTAGGATGCAGGAAGTGATGATAGGCGTGGGCTTACGCCATGCTCACTATGGTGATGTGCTGGCGGACCGCGCCGCTATCGACTTCATCGAGGTGCACTCGGAAAACTTCTTCGGCAGGGGCGGCGCCGCGCGTGCGATTCTGTCGGAGGTGGCTGAGCAATACCCCATCAGTCTGCACTCGACGGCGATGGGGTTGGGCTCAGACAGTGCAATTCCCGAGGCTTACCTGATGGCGCTGCAGGGGCTGGTGGAGATGGTTTCCCCCATACTGGTCTCGGACCATGCTGCTTTTACCTGGAGCCAACTCAATGGCCTCCCGGTCCATGCCGGCGACCTGCTACCGCTGGCCTATAACGAGGAAACCCTCGAGCGGATCAGTCGAAATATTGCCCGTTGCCAACACACCCTCGATCGCCGACTGCTGCTGGAAAATGTATCTGCCTACCTGACACCGGCAAACTCCTCTCTGAGTGAGACCGCCTTCCTCACCGCCGTGGCCGATGAAAGCGGCTGTGGGCTGCTGGTCGATCTGAACAACATCGTGGTCAACGCTCGTAATGCCGGCAGCTCCGACGTTGAAGGCGACGCCAGGGCGTGGCTGGATCAGATTGCTCCTCATCATGTCGGGGAGCTGCATCTGGCTGGGTATTCAGAGGTGAGCGAGGGGGAGATCGCAATTGACGACCACGCCCGCCCGGTCTCTGACGTTGTCTGGTCGCTCTATGCTCACGCCCTGCGGCGATTCGGAGCTGTCCCGACCCTGATTGAGTGGGATAACGACCTGCCGGATTGGCAGGTGCTGCTGTCCGAAGCGGACAAAGCCCGCCAGATAGCCCACAAGGTATTAAACGACAGGGCCTGAGCGAGCACACAGATGAAGAGCAAGCCGATGAAGAGTGAGCAACAGCGTTTGATCGCGGCCATTTTTGCGGGGGAGGGGATCAGCGGCTTCGACCCCAAAGGGCTGGCGATTTACCAGCGTAATCTGCAAGCCACTGCCCTAAGGGCCTTGGAGATCAGTTTTCCCACCGTCGAGCAGCTTATCGGCAAGGACCTGTTCCGGTATGCCGCCAACCGGCTGCTCGTGCTGTCGCCACCAACTGCCGGGGACTGGGGCACGTGGGGCGCTGATTTCGGCGACCTGCTGGACCACCTGATCGAACTGGAGGACTACCCTTATGTGGCTGACGGTGCCCGTCTGGACTTCAGGGTCCATCAGGCCAACCGCGCGGCTGATGCTTCAGTGGATGCTTCGAGTTTGCAGCTACTTGGCACGGTGCCGACCGACCGACTCCGATTGACACTAAACGATGGAGTGGGATTGCTGGCATCGGACTATCCCATCGTTGATATCTGGATGGCCCATCACGACCAGCGTGGGTCAGCTAGACGCTGGATTGATGCGGCTCAAGAGAAAATGACGCAGGGTGTGGGACAAACTGCATTGGTCTACCGACGGCACTACCATAGCCAGGCTCGGGCGATAGGTTCAGCCGAGCGGAATTGGCTGCAATCGCTGCAAGAGGGCGTCTCGTTAGCGGACGCGCTGGAAAGGGCGAGCCAAACCGGCTTTGAGTTTGAGCAATGGCTACCGCAAGCGGTTGCTGACAACCTGATTCGCAACGTTGAGCGGTACTGACGACCTGGCAAGGAAAAACCCGGCAACGAAAACCCGGCCAGGAATAGCCGTCTCAGGCACCAGCTTGCCGCCGCCAACGGCTGGAAAGGGAATACCTGGCGACAACCCCCTGTTGCTGAACAGCGTGATTGCCGCTAAAACCGCGTTAGCCCTGCGGCGACAACCTCTGATCACTACAATCGGACCGGTTGGTCTGCTTTCTGCATTGGTACCAGCGTATCACTTGCCAGGACGCCCCTATGCTCTCATCCATCTCTTTATCCGCCAGTTCGATTGACCTTTTGCAGCAACGCGGCCTGTCAGACCAGCAGGTGCAGGCGTTCGGCACCTTGCTCAACAAAGCCGCTGAGCAACTCAACGGCGAGCAGTCCGCCAGGCAGGTACTGAGCAATATGTCACCGGACGAGATAAACCTGGTGCAGAAGGCGACCGGGTTGGTTGATCCCATTCGCCCGAGCACCCTGAGTGACGAAGGTGCTATCAACCTGCTTGCGCAGCCGGACAAGACCGGCATGGTCGATCTGAATAACGACGGTATTGTCGAGGTGGGCATCGGTAAGATGATCACTTTTCCTCCGGTCAACGCCCCAGCTTCCGTACACCAGGCTTGGGAGAAGGCCACTGCTCAACTGTCTGAAGGGGACAAGATGACCATGCAGCTGCACATGCATTCAGCGACCTATGGGATCCGTATCGATGGTGTAGCCACCAAACAAGCGTTGCCTCCTGAAGAGCAGTGGTCTTCCGCCGGGTGGCAGAAACTGTTGGAGAGTGTCCGGGCTGGACTGGATTTTGCCGTTTCCATGGATGGCTGGACTCGAACCAACTTGCTTAGGCAGGACTTCTTTAACAAGTTTGAAAATGAGCTGACCCAGAGGATCGGTTGAGCCTGTTTGTCTTTCGTTACCAATACAGTCCTCTTAAAGGAAGTAAAAATGCAATTAAGCCCAGCCCTATCCGGTGCCCAGCTCTACCAAAACACAGCCTCAATGTCGCTGGAAACCCTACTCCTTCTAACGCCAGTAGTGACAAGACAAATACCGACTCAATCGCTTTAAGCTACGCGGGTAAATATGCTGAGAAGAACTGGCAAGCGATAGCCGCAAAGTACGATGTAACCAATATCTCAACACATGGACGCGGTCAGATGGCAGCGGATCTCATGAACGCCGGCCTTATGCCTCCAGGCGTCGGTATAGCGTTAGTAGCCCTATTGGAATGAATCATGACCCAAATAACAAAATCGATTTTCTTGATGCCAGCCGGCAAAGCCTAAGTTTTGGAAAAGCCCATGGCGCATCACAGGAGCAAACTCTATTGATGCAGAAAACCGTCAATTTATTGGAAAAAATTAAAGCACTGTCCATCGAGGAGTAGAGTGAAAATGGAGAGATAAGATGAAGATCCCGACATTACAATCCTCAATCGCTCGCCAGAATCCAGTGTTAAGTCATTCTGACAAACTAGGCATATCGGGCACACGGGCAATAGGAGCAGTGACTGACAGCCTTCACAATATCAGCGCCGTTGGCAAGATCATAGCGACCTCTACCAGGGAAGGGATGATGGGGCTCGGCGCTATGGCGTTGGGAAAGAGTAGCATCAGTGAGTGGTCAAGTAAGGGCATAGAGATATCAGAGGAAAGTTTGATTGCCGCAGCTAAGGCCTTTCAGGATGCGTTTAAACAGGCTGTGGAGCAGAAGGGGAGCCAGACTGGAGGTGCCAGAGTTTCGATTAACAAACATCAGGTCGTCATGAACAACCAGCAGGTTCCTGAGTGGTTTTCTCAGGAATATGATGCTGCTTTAGCGATGGTTGATAATCCTGAGCATCAAAACGCCTTTAAAGGTGGGGCGTTGTTTTATGTAACATTACCTGAAGCAACGGCTCAGCCACTTGCTGCTTACCATTCGGCTGCCGAAGGCCCTCTTGTCTCAGGCAGCAAATCGTCACTGAGCGGAAGCTTTGTAGAGGCATAGTTAATTTTCCCCGTTTACACCAGCGACGCTGGGAGCACTTGTAAGCCTTTTTAGGGAAGGATCGTTGGCAATATAGACGCCAGCAGCAACGCGGCCATGATCAGGTTGAAACCAACCTTACGACTGTGATCCGAGAGTAGTGCTTTAGATTGCTGGCCTGCCAGCGTCCATAAAGTTACCGATGGAACATTGACCGCCGCGAAGACCAGGGCGATCATCACCACGCCTTGCCATGACGCGGCACTGTTGTGGATATTCACGGCCGCGAGCGCCATGGACCAGGCCTTGGGGTTGATCCACTGGAAGCTGGCAGCGGCCCAGAAACTCATCGGTTTGAAGCTTAATGCTGGACCGTCAGAGGGCCGGCTCAGGGCGATGTTGATCGCCAGGTAAATCAAGTAGATCACGCAGCCGACCTGCAGGCCCTGCAGTAGCAACGGATAGCTTGCGAACAGCTCCGCGATACCGAGGCCAATCAGCGTGACCATCAGGCTAAAGCCCAGCACAATACCGAGCATATGGGGAATGGTGCGCAAGAAACCCACGTTGGCACCCGATGTCATCAGCATGATGTTATTTGGCCCGGGTGAAGCGGTTGACGCAAAAGCGAAGCTGGCCAGGGCCGCCAGTTGCTGGTACTCCATAATCGTTCCTCGTTCGATAGCCAGTACCCGGTAATTTTATTGCTTTGCTGTTCGAATATTTCACCTTTATGCTGTCGGTAGGCGCTTTCTGGACAACAAAGTTGTGAAGATAGATAGGTATAGCGAAACAATACTGCGCGAGCTCAAAAGCGACGGTCGGCTCTCTAATGTGGAGCTGGCTCACAAGATCGGTTTGTCACCCTCGGCGACACTGAGGCGAGTTCAGGAGTTGGAACGAAGCGGGGTCATCAAGGGCTATCGCGCGATTCTGGATCCGGGCAAGCAGGGCATTGCGTTTGTCGCTTATGTGATGGTCGGGCTGTCCGACCACAGCAAAGGGTCCCAGCAGCAGTTTGAACAGCGAATCGATCGGGCCAATGAGGTGAGCGAGTGTCATAACGTAACCGGCTCCTGCGAGTTTTTACTGCGTGTCGAGACGGAAGACCTGGCGGCGTACAAACGTTTTCATACCGACGTGCTGGGGGAGATCCCGCAAGTCAGTTCGATTGTGACGCTGGTGGTGATGGATTCGCCTAAGGACAGTCGCTGAACGAGTGGTGCCTGCATCCGTCGTTCAGCGACTTGGCCACGTATGCCACTTATCAAGAGCAGCGTGAATTGGCGTCTGGTGAATGCACGCTGCTCGGGATCTCAACAGGCAACCATGGCCGGTAGCAGGCCGCTATTGGGCATGCGTCGCTATCGGTTCCGGATAGTTCTGGGGAAACAGCGCACGCTGAGCCAGTTCGTCCCGTTCGGACTTAAACGCAATCTCTTTACCGGTCTGACGCGCGACCTTGACCGCCGGCCGCTCGTTGATCGCGTTGAACCAACGCGATAACTCCGGATAGTTATCCAGTTCATCTTCACCCAGCACCAGTGACGCGCGGTCTATCCAACCCCAGGCGGCCATATCAACGATGGTGTAGCTGTCGCCCACAATAAAGTCCCGCTCCCGCAATCGTTCGTTAAGCACCTCGTAATGGCGGGCGGCCTCGCGCCGGTAGCGGTTAATGGCGTAGGGCACGCTTTCGGGCGCCATCCGTTGGAAATGCACCGATTGCCCGGAGAAGGGGCCGAGTCCAGAGGCGATAAACATCAGCCAGGAGAGCAGCTCGCCGCGGTTGTCCGGCGCTCCGTTAAACTGGCCTGTTTTGTCAGCGAGATAGAGCAGGATCGCGTTGGAATCAAACACCACCGTACCATCGTCATCGATCGCCGGCAGTTTTCCGTTTGGATTCACCTGTCGGAAGCTAAGCTGGTGCTGTTCGCCTTTGAGGGTGTCGATTGGAATCAACTGGTACTCCAGGCCGGCTTCGGCCAGGAACAGGGCGACCTTCATGGGGTTGGGGGTCGGGTGAAAATAGAACTTCAGCATATTGTGGCTCCAATAGGCGATTGTCGATGTTGGGCTAGCCGTAGCGGCTAGCGAGGCTGTGGCACGCTCAGGCCTTTGAAGTCATCGGCCTGGTGCCGCTCGTGCAGCTGCTCTGCTGGCGCCCCCCAGGTGCGGTTGACGATGCGCCCACGCTGAACAGCCGGCCTTAGAGCGATCTCCTCGGCCCAGCGCTGGACATGCTTGTAGGCGTCAACATCGAGGAATTCCGCCGCGTTATAGAGGGCTCCGCGCACCAGACCACCGAACCAGGGCCAGATAGCGATATCCGCGATGGAGTAGGCCTCACCGGCAATGAATCGATGCTGGGCGAGCTGCTGATCCAGCAGATCAAGTTGGCGCTTCACCTCCATGGCAAAGCGGTTGATAGGATATTCCAGCGGTTCGGGAGCGTAGTTGTAGAAGTGACCAAACCCGCCGCCGAGGTAGGGGGCTGCACCCTGCAGCCAGAACAGCCAGTTCAGTACCTCGGTGCGTTCGCTCCGGGATTGAGGCAGTAGCTGGCCGAATTGATCGGCTAGATAAAGCAGGATTGCGCCAGATTCGAAAACTCGGATCGGCGTATCACCGCTGTAATCGATGAGCGCCGGGATCTTGGAGTTGGGGTTGGCCGCAACAAACCCGGTGGAAAACTGATCCCCGTCACCGATACGAATAAGATGAGCGTCATACTCAGCTTCGGTCTCGCCCAAGGCCAGCAGCTCTTCAAGCATGATGGTGACTTTCTGACCATTGGGTGTCGCCATGGAATACAGCTGCAGGGGGTGATTGCCTCGCGGTAACTCGGCAGGGTGAGTCGCACCCGCAGTCGGGCGGTTGGTTGAAGCCCAGTTGCCGCCGTTTTCCTTGTCCCACGTCCAGACACGGGGTGGCTGGTAGGCTGAAGAATCATTCATGCTATCTCTCCTTAACGGTCGGTTGCTGGTTAAATCAGTGCGCCACGGGCCCGGTTGTGCTGAGAATCGGTCACCATGCTGATGATAGTCGTGACTATGGTTGTTGTTTGCAAGAATGTGAACGATCATTATCTGCAACTTATAATTTCGATGAGTGGAATAGTCAGATGGATCGGTTTCACCAGATGCAGGTCTTTGTCTGCGTTGCAGAGGACGCCGGCTTTGCGGCAGCGGCAAGGCGACTGGAGATGTCGCCACCCGCTGTGACCCGCGCTGTGGCAGCCCTTGAAGGCGACATCGGCGTCAAACTGCTGAAGCGCACAACACGGCAAGTTAAGGTCACCGAAGCGGGTTATCGTTATCTGCAAGACGCCAAACGCATTCTCGCTGAGGTGACCGCAGCAGACGAAGCTGCCGCCGGGATTCACGCGAAACCGCAGGGGCGGCTGGCTATAACGGCGCCGATGCTGTTCGGCCGCATGTTCGTGCTGCCCGCCATCACCGACTACCTGCAGCAATACCCGGATGTCAGCGTGGATACGGTATTCCTTGACCGGGTTGTGAACCTGCTCGACGAAGGGCTGGATGTGGGCGTACGCATCGGCGAGCTGCCCGATTCCGGCATGCGTGCGTTACGGGTCGGATCGGTACGCATTGTCCTGGTTGCGTCGCCCGACTACCTGGCGCAAGCCGGCTTACCCCATACGCCGGCAGACCTAACGCAGCACGCGCTGATCGTTTCCAAATCGATCAGCTTCACCAGGAACTGGCGCTTCAGCGCAACAGTTGGCGACTTCGATCTCAAGGTCGATGCCAAGTTGTCCGTCACTACCAATGATGCAGCGATTGCGGCGGCGACGCAGGGCGTCGGTATTGCTCGGGTATTGTCTTATCAGGTGGCTGCCGAACTGCAAACGGGACAGCTTAAAACCCTGTTAGCGGAGTATGAGCCGCCCCCGTTGCCGGTCCACATTGTGCACCGGGAAGATCGGACGGCGCCGGCAAAAGTACGCACCTTTATTGACCTGCTGGCGAGTCGGCTTCGCAGCGACAATACGTTGAACTAAGACTAGCATTTAGATTGATAAAGTATCGCAATGCATTGTTTATTATGTGAGTTATCAGGCCGTTTCAGTTCTTGGCAGTCTTGACGCAAACAGCGTTAATCCGATGCCTCCAGCGATCACCGTAGCGCCCAGCCAGGTCCCGAGCGGGTACTGCTCGCCCATCCAAAGGCTTCCGACAGCCAGGCTAACACCCGCTGCGACATAGCCCATCTGGCTCAGCATCACCGGCCCGCCACGCTGCTGGAGACGAAAAACAACCGGCGCGGTCGCCGCGGCTACAGCAACTTGTGCCAATACCAGTGGCAGGACCGTCAGTAGCAGGGCGAGCCCGGCCCAATCTGTCACAAAGGGGATGAGCAGCGCATACAAAACACCGGCGAACAGGTGGCTCAGAAAGGCCAACTCGTCAGGGGCCGCATCTCGCGGCCAGTCAACCGAGCGATACACATTACCTAGAGCCAGTGCCAGCGGGATAGCAGCCGACAACCCCAGCATGGCGTAGCTCGGCGACGACTCAGCCGTGACCCGACTCAGGCTAACGGTGGCAGCGCCTGCCAAGCCAAAAATGATGCCAACTAATCCCCATTTGGTCGGAAGTTGCAATCGAAACAGCGCACTGACCATCAGGGTAAAAACAGGGGAAAGTGCAAACATTAAACCGCTGTATCCGGCGCCCGTATGCGGGATCACGGCAAAGACCAGTAAGTTTGGGCCAGCAAAGGTTAAGGGGCCGGCAATCAGCGCATAGCGCAGCTTCCGCGGACCCAACTGGCGAAAACTTGCGTCTCGAAAGGCGACGGGTAGTAGCGCCAACGCCGAACTGAAAGAGATGAGTCCAACCCAAACAACCGGATGAACACCCGCTGCAGCGGCCAGTTTAGCCAAGGGGAAGCTAAGTCCAATCAGAGTGCCGGCAACGAGCAGAAGCACTCCGGCGGGTAGCAAGGTCGGCCTTTCCTTTTGTCTTGGATTTGCGATCGATAACGACAACATACGGTTCTCCTTGTTGCTAAGCAGGTAGCTGAGATCAGTCGTTTGGCAGTACCAGGCGTCCTGCACTCACGATCTCTGATAGAGCCTTGCGTTCACTGGGCACCTCTCGCTGTTGAAGTTCCGCAGGAAGTTTCTCTACACAGGCTTGGGTACCAACCGCGACTCCGATTTCAACCTTGAAACGCTCAGGCACGCCAAGTGCCTCTCTGACTCTGTCGTGGTGAATTCCGCCCATGGCATGGGCCTGGTAACCCATGGCTGTCGCTTGCAAAGCGAGTTGTGCCCACGCCGCGCCGGCATCAAAGCTGTGGCTGGGAAAGGGCCTCAGAGATTCCTTAGTCTCGTCACCACTGAAACGGTCGGAAAGAATGAAGACCAGCGCCGACGCGTTTGCGGCCCAGCTTGCGTTGAACGGGTCGAGCAGGCCGATGAACGCCTGCCAATAGGCGTCATCACGCATGGCGTACACAAAACGCCAGGGTTGAACATTGTAGGCGGAGGGGGCCCAACGGGCGGCCTCGAAGATTGTCATCAGATCGTCCACTGGCATGGGTGCACGGTCAAACGAGCGGGGTGACCAGCGCTGGGTAAAGAGCGCTTCGATGGGATAACCAACACGGCGGACATCAGTAGCCGTGCGGCTCACGACAGGCTGTGATAGATCGTTCATGGGATGCTCCTGTTTGCAAAAGGTTAAAGACGGTATTCAGCGTACTCAACCTTTCGTGATAGATAATCCACCCAATCGGAATCATATTGTTCTCGAAATTGATCAAATGGGGTGGCAGCTGCGAACGGGGATGAGCCTTCGTCAGCTCTTCGAGGCAGAGGCGGCGTAGTCGTGCCGGTCGGGATCAGCGGGCGCTTTGTAGATCAGCAATTCTCCCTTGCCGACGGGGATCAGGCAGGAGGAGAGTTGCGCTTGTGACTGCACCCAATTTACGAAGTCGGCGAGCTCGTCAGCGTGGGACAGCGCATTGTCACACACCAGCACGCCCCCCGCCTTGAGCAACTCATACAGACGCGGTGCCATGTCCAGATAGGCGCTGCGATCGGCATCCAGAAAGATCAGGTCAACCGGCGCCGGGACGCGGGATAGGGCGGAAAAGGCCTCATCGACCAGCAACGTTATGCGGGACTGCAGGCCCGCTCGATCAAAGTTGGCAGCCGCTTCTTTGGCCTTGGTACGATCGCGCTCAATGGTGTAAACATGCCCCGCGGTTTGAGTCACCGACGAGGCTAGCCACAGCGTCGAATAACCATTGGATGTGCCGACTTCGAGCACGGTTTTAGCCTGTACGGCGTTTACCAGCCACGCCAGAAACACGCCGGTGTCGTGGGTAATGTTTAGATAGCGTTTGGACTTATCGTTCTGAATGCGATCATTGTCGCAGCCGAGCTTTTCCAGCTCCGCCAAGATGGTGGCAACACTCATCGTGGTCTCCTTGAAATAGCAGTTTGGGGTGACGTTGAAAGCGAAGGCGCTCAAGCGAATGCTTAAGGAACTAACGGCAGCGCTATTGGACGAAGCGGGGCTGCGTCAGCGCCCCGTAACTTCAACGAGCCGCCAATGAACGCGAACTCATAGACACCGTCACGTGCGAGTTCTTCGAGGTAAACCAATTCGAGAATGGGCGCGCCTTGTTCCGCCAGCAGGTAGGTATGCAGGGGAACGTAATCAGACTCCAGCTCCGACGGAAACGCCTCCAGGCTGAGATTGTCCGCGCCTATGATCATGGCCCCTCGTTCTTGGACCAGATAGCGCGCGGCGTCAAGCCCCAGCCCCGGCGGGTTGGTCATATAGGCTTGGGCGTCTTCGTAGTTTTTCATTCGACCGGTCCGGATTAGAACCACGTCTCCGGTCTGGACCTCAACGGATTGTAATCGCAGAGCCGCTTCGACATCGGCGCGCGTGATGCGATATCCATCGCCAAGTAGCGGGACATTTTTCACCGCCGGAATATCGATTAGTACTCCGCGAGCGATAATCGGCGGAATATTTTCGGCACCGGCAACCGTCCAGCCCCGGTCGCCCACATGCTCTGTGGCCGAAAACCCATTCCATATCTTGCCATCCAGTCCAAAATGGTTGAGTGCGTCGATATGGGTGCCCATGTGGGTATACATCGATATGGCGGCGCCGCTATAGCTGACGTGCTCGTTCATCGATTTGCCCAGATTGAGCGGGTCATCAATCACATTGCCGTGGGGCGTATGGGTCATCCAGATCCGATAGTGAGGATCACCGGCGGCCTGCCAACTGGGCATGCCGATGTAATACTCCACCGCGAGGTCATAGAGCACGCCGGGGTTGATTCGGGAGAGAACCTGACTGCGGGATTCGTCGGTCATCAGGTTCAGTCTGCCGATCTCATCTTCCGGCCCCCAGGGACTGACGCCAACGCGTCGTTCTGCAGCAGCGTCAGTGGTCAGGGTAACTAATGCGAGGGCCAGGTAGCCCAAAACATGCTCGCGGTTCATATGTGTACCTCCAAGGTTAAGACCGTGAGGTAGCAGGCTAAGGGTTTTTATAAAGACTATAATCCAGCCTATTGAGACAACACTGTTCTCAAATCAACACCAATGGTGGCCCTTTGCTGAACGATATTGAGGTTTTCGTCAAGGTGGTGGAGTGCGGCAGCTTTACCGACGCCGCTGAGCGCTTGGCTGTTTCCAAATCGGTGGTCAGTAAATACGTGACCCGACTGGAGAGCGTACTCAACGCGCGCTTGCTCAACCGCACGACACGACGCCTGAGTCTGACCGAAGTGGGGCGGGCGTTTTACGAGCGCAGCGCCCAATCGTTACGCGAGATAGATGACGCCGTTCAGGACGTGTCGCGCATGTCTGGCAATCCTGCCGGGCTGCTAAAGCTGAACACGCCGATGTCGTTTGGCATCTTGCATGTAGCGCCGCACCTGCCGGAGTTTATGCAGCGTTATCCCGAGATTACGGTTGAAATGAACCTTGATGATCGCAAGGTCGATATTATTGAACCCGGTTTTGATGTCTCGATCAGAATTGCTGACCTGCCGGATGCGTCATTTGTCGCCAGAAGGCTCGGGCCGTGCCGCCACCATATTGTTGCCTCGGCTGACTATATCGACCGCGAGGGGCGGCCTTCAGTGCCGAAAGACTTGGCAAAGCACAATGTATTGACCTACCAGCACCAGGCATCGAGGGCTGAGTGGCATTTTCAATCGCTTCAGGGCGATGTGTCATCAGTTTCAGTGGGTGGTCGATTGCAGGTCAATAACAGCCTCGCTCTGCGCGCAGCGGTATTGGGCGGGTTGGGCGTGGCGAGGATGCCAAGTTTTGCCATCGCAAGCGATATCCGCGACGGTCGTCTGATTCAACTGCTTCCTGGGTACAACACGCTGGAGTTATCGATCTACGCTATCTATCCCGAACGACGCCATCTTTCACCCAAAGCACGGGTTTTCGTCGACTTTATGGCCAGCAAAATCACTGACAACCCGAACTGGGAGCTGGGTTAAGGGCAGAACATCAAACGCAAGTATCAGCTCACAGATGAGTCTGCTTTGCTTGCGACAATAAAACAGCTCATTCGATTGTTCTCTGGTATCAGGCGGTAATCGATCTCGAATCCGGCCGTTTGCAACCAGGTGGTGAGTTCAGCCTGTGAAAACACGCGCACAGCGGGTATCAGTCCCAGCCACTTGCCGATGGGGCCGATGTAACGAAAAAAGCGCATACCATCGCTGAGGCAGGCGGTGCTGCTGATAAAAAAGCCTCCCGGTTTCAGCAGCCGGTGAACTTTTTCGATGGCGGCTTGGGGGTTGTCCAGCAGGTGCAAAATACTGTGACCCAAGATCGCATCCAGTGATTGCGGTTCCGCCTGGTGTTCCTCCAGCGCCTGCTGTTTGAACCTCAGTTGCGCGACCGGGTTCTGGCGCAGCTTCCCTTCGGCAATGGCGATCATATTGGCCGATACGTCTATGGCCTCATACTCCGCTACATGAGGTGCCAGCAGTAACGCGGTGGAGCCGGTGCCACAACCAAACTCCAGTACTTTCATGCCGGGGTTCAGGCGTGCCTGGGTCAACGCTATCTTCTTCTGGTACGTCGCCTCGTCGGCGATCGGTTTGCGGGCATAGCGCTTGGCTATGCGATCCCAGAACTTTGCGGAGTAGTCCATGAGCATCCTCGAAAAGTACGACCGACTGGCCTGAATGATTCGGAAGCTGTGCAATACAACAACCTGTGCTACATGATAGCTGTGCAATATTTAATGGGAACTGCCGCTTTTTGTATCTCAGATAGGCATTTTTGTATGGATTGGCGTTCTGTGCGTTTTGATTGGAATCGAGCCCGCGCGTTTTTAGTGACTGCAGAAGAGGGGTCACTGTCAGCGGCTGCGCGGGCGTTAGGGATGACACAACCCACACTGGGCAGACAGGTTACCGCGCTGGAAGCGGAGCTGGGGGTGGCACTGTTTGAACGCGGCGGGCGTGGACTGGAACTAACCCCCAGTGGACTGGAGCTGATTCAGTATGTTCGTGCGATGGGAGACGCGGCGAGCAACCTTTCACTGGTAGCGACCGGCCGTTCCGAAACCGTGGCAGGGAACGTCAGCATCAGCGCTACGGAAGCGATGGCGACCTACACGCTGCCGCCGCTGATCAAGAAACTAAGGATGCTGGAACCTGGCATCACCATCGAATTGATTGCCACCAATAGTACCAGCGACCTGAAACGACGGGAGGCCGATATCGCCATCCGCGCATTCAGGCCCACCCAGCCAGACCTGATTGCGAAAAAGCTGGGGGCTTCTCCTGCACATCTCTATGCAACGCCGGCCTACCTGGAAACCTTAGGTTCAATCGCAACCCCGGCGGATCTGGCTGATGCCTGCTTTATCGGCTTTGATCAGAACCATCAGTTCATGACCCTGCTGAACGAGCGCGGCTTCAGTCTGACGCCGGCTAATTTCCCCGTTTGCAGTGAAAGCCATATCGTCCACTGGCAGCTGGTTAAGGCCGGGCTGGGAATCGGCGTGATGGTTGAGGAGGTCGGGGACGCGGAAACATCCGTGGAACGAGTGCTTCCAGAGCTGGAGCCTTATACGGGAACGCTATGGCTAGTGGCACACCGTGAACTCCGAACCAGTCGGCGCGTCCGCGCGGTGTTTGATTTTCTCGCCGAAGAGCTATCGAAGCCTAGTTAAAACCCACGCTGAAACTTCTGCCACTCGGACTGGGTAGCGGCAAATTCAGTGCGCAGCCACTGCTCAAACTGCCTGACTTTGGGCCTTTTGAAGTGTGCGGGAGGCGCGACCAGGTAGTAGTCATAACGAGACTTCAGCCACACCGGTAGCGGGCAGATCAATTGCTTTCTAGCCAGCAGTTCGTAGACCAAACTAAACCGTAACAAGCTCAGTCCTTGCCCGGCCAGCACCGCCTCAACCAGCATATTGGAGTCCGAGACATGCAGTTTTGCGCTTTCGTGGCATAGCGGTATGTCCGACTTGGTGGCAAGCTCCTGCCAGACCGCCTTCATATCCGGGGCGTCATCTGCCAACAGCGGCAAGTGCAGCAACTGAGCCCGGACGGGGTGCTGGTTATCGATCAGACTGGGGTGACAAACCGGAATCAGGTATTCCTCAAACAGCTTGACCGCTTTCAATCCTGAATACTTCCCCTCGCCAAAGCGCACGGCCACATCCAGACTCTGGCCCTCAAATGACACCAACCCCAATGATGGCGACAGATTGACGCCCAGCTCCGGGGCGGAAGCCTGGAAGCGACCCAGCCGTGGGACCAGCCAACGACTGGCAAACGAGGGCAGGGTGCTGATGTTGAGTTGGGAGGGGTGCGGGTCCTCGGTTAGTTGAGCGACCCCCTGCTCCAGCAGCGCAAACCCCCGCGATACCGTTGCTAACAGTAGCTGGCCTTCGGCAGTCAGTATCACCTCCCGCGTGAGGCGATGAAACAGCTTGATACCCAGTTGCTCTTCGAGAGTCCTGATCTGCTGGCTGATGGCTGCCGGGCTCACATGCAATCGCCCAGCCGCAGCCTTAAAACTCTGCGCTTCGCCGGCAAAACGAAAGGCAAGCAACGCTTTCAGATTGGGTAACCGATCCATGCTGCGACACCTGATAGTTAAGACAGGCTTAATTATTGGGCCTGATTTCTCGTTTGTCACCGTAGCTTGAGCCATTAATCATAGGCTCTGACATCAAACGAGAGGTAAGCAGCTATGTCATCATCAACCACTTGCACAAGTAGGGCTTATCAATCCCAGGACGAAAAGCATCAGCACTGGACCCCGGCCGTTGTGATTCGGCAGCAGCTGCGGCGCTGGCACCAGAACTGGCGAACCCGCAGGCAGCTGTCAGCGCTGGGCGCACATGAGTTGCAGGATATCGGGCTAAGTCGCAGCGAAGCCCTGGAAGAAGCCAGCAAACCCTTCTGGCGCTCGTAACCCACTAAATCTACTTGAGGTGCTGAATCATGAACATTGAAGTCCCCATCATTAACGCATTCGTCGACGGTCAGCGGGGTGGCTATCCGGCCGGGGTGGTACTCGATGCTGAGCGGTACACCACTGCCCAGAAACAGCAGATTGCAGCAGCGGTTGGCCTGTCGGAAACGGCTTTCGTTTCTCCATCAAGGGAGGCGGATTTCAAGCTGGAGTTTTTCACTCCTCACAGACAGATAGCGCACTGCGGTCACGCGACCGTCGCGACCTTCAGCTATCTGCGCCAGATCGGCGTACTGGACCGCTCCGAGTCATCCAAGGAGACGATAGACGGCTGCCGGTCTATCCATCTGGACGGCGATAACGCCTACATGGAGCAGCTAGCTCCGAGCTACCAGCGCTTAACCAGCGTTCAGAGGACCGCTCTGCTTGCGAGCCTGCGCCTGGACGAAAAAGATCTGCTATCCGGTGCAGAACCTCGGGTGGTGAATACCGGTAACGGGTTCATGATAGTGGGTGTCAAAGACGCGCAGACCCTGATCGCGTTACGTGCTGATCTGGAGGCGGTCAACACATTGAGCGAGCAACTGGACCTTATCGGCTTCTATCTGTTCAGCCCGGAGACCCAAGCGGCTGGACGTCAGGCAGGCACGCGAATGTTTGCCCCACGCTATGGCATTAACGAAGAGGCCGCGACCGGAATGGCGGCTGGCCCGTTGGCCTGCTATCTCCACGACCTGCTCGGACAAAAGCGGTTACAGATTGAGATCGAGCAGGGGCACTTGATGCCAACGCCATCTCCCAGCCTCATCGACGTACGCTTGCAGCAGGATAGCAAGGGGCGCGTTAAAGGCCTGATGGCCGGCGGCCGGGCAGACGTTCGTGAAGTCAGGCAGATTAGCGTTGCTATCTAAGGCGTGGCGGCGGAACCGGCCAGCAAGCCACCATCCAGGTTGAGCTCTGCCCCGGTCATGTAAGCTGCCTCATCGCTGGCGAGCAACACCGCGACCGCCGCAACCTCCTCTGGCTGCCCGAAGCGCTGCATCGGTGTGTCTTTGACAAAGAGTTTCATCTTGGCCTCGCGTTCGGCTCCGGTGCCGAGCATGGGTTCCCACATGGGTGTCAGGATAGCGGCAGGATGAATGAAGTTGCAGCGGATATTCAGCCCCTGTTCGGCGCAATACAGCGCAACGGTTTTGGTGTGGTTGCGAACGGCCGCCTTTGAGGACGCATAGGCCGCAGCAGCAGGAATGCCGACAAGGCCAGAGCGAGACGAGATATTTATGATGCTGCCTTGACCGTGCTTTCGCATCGCCGCAATGGCGTACTTGCAACCCAGAAACACACCATCAAGATTAGTAGCGTGCACCGCATGCCAGCTTTCCAGAGTGGCATGTTCCGGGTCGTGTTGAATGAGGCCCTCTTCGAAGCCAGTAATGCCAGCGTTATTGACGACCACATCGATGCGCCCGTGGATGGCGAGCAGATACTCCGTCACCCGGGACCAGTCTTGTTCCGAGCGGACATCCAGCCGCTGGTATTTAGCCCGCTTGCCGGCAGCCAGAGCCGATTGCGCGCCGCCCTCGTCGTCGATGTCAGAGAGATACACCCTGGCACCTTCCCACACAAAAGCTTCTGCTATCGCCGCACCGATACCACGCGCAGCACCGGTAACCAAAGTGACCTTTTGTTCAAGTCGTCCCATGGGGCTTGTCTCTCCTAGGGTGTCCCTGTTTTGCCAGAAATATTAGCCGGCTATAGCGACCATGACCGCAACGGGCGCAGAGCGTCAGGCCCAGCAGAGCATGGATGTTGAATACAGTGCCCATAACCCGAACACCATTCCATAAATTGGAATTGTTTGTTGCTTTGCCTGCGTATTCAAAATAAATCAAGAAACAAACATGCTGAATACACGCGAAACACACACTACATTCGCGCAACCTGACTAACGAGGACAGAGCAATGAGCAGAATTAACGTAATTGAAAAAGCGGCGGCAACAATTGAGCAGCGCGAACTTCTGGACGCCATCGAAGGTAAGTTGGGCATGGTGCCGAACTTCCTCAAGGTATTTGCCAACTCGCCAGCAGCACTGAAAGCCTTTTTGGGTTTGCATGCGATCGCTGGTGAAGGTGAACTGGATCCCCAGACTCGTGAGCGCATTGCTCTTGCCGTGGCGCAGCAGAACAGCTGTCAGTACTGCGTATCGGCCCACACCGCAATCGCCCGCAAAGCGGGTTTGAACGGCGCCGAGATCGAGGCAAATCGGGCCGGTTCCAGCCATGATGCCAAAGCCGCGGCTGCGGTGAAATTCGCCCGCGCCGTGGTCGAGCACAACGGCGAAGTGACCACGGCTGAACTGCTGGAGGTGCGCAACGCGGGTTATAGCGACGCGGCTATCGTCGAAATCATCACCCATGTCGGCATGAACATCCTGACCAACATCCTGGGCAAAGCGAGCCGGGTTGAAATCGACTTTCCCAAGGTCGATCTGGCGCTGGCTTCGTAACAGATCCTGCGCCGCCTCTTTGGCGGCGCACTCTTTGCCAATCCGCCGGGAGGTGAAACATGGGACATAAATTTGCTGAGATCGCCTTTACCCCCTCGGTCCGTGAAATCCAGCGGGAGCTCGGAAGTCGAAATGGCTACGCAGCAATGGAGCAGGGTGATGATTACAACCAGCACTTGGGCGAAGCTGAGACCTCATTTATCGCTGCTCGTGACAGCTTTTACATCGCCAGCGTTAGCGAGACCGGCTGGCCATACCTGCAGCATCGCGGCGGACCCGCTGGGTTCGTCAAAGTGATCGATAAAACTACGCTGGGGTTTGCGGACTACTCCGGCAACCGCCAGTACATTACGACCGGCAACCTCCGCAGGGACAACCGTGTATCGCTGTTTTTCATGGACTACCCCAACCGTACCCGGTTAAAGCTATTGGGACGGGTAGAGGTGGTCTATCCGGCTCAGACGGCGCTTATCACAACGCTGGAAGACGATGACTACCGCGCTCGAATCGAACGCGGCATGATCATTCGAATCGAAGCCTTTGACTGGAACTGCCCGCAGCACATTACTCCCCGCTACAGCGAAGCCGAGGTCGACCATATCACCCAGCCACTGCTGAATGATATCCGCGCCCTGCAGGCAGAGCTTGTGGAGTCTTCAACCTCTAGCCCGAATGTGATCGGCCACGGCGAGCTGGAATTAACCATTAGCGGTATTCGTCAACTCACACCCCGGGTTCGCGCTTACGAGCTAAGGGCGAGTAGTAATCAGCAACTTCCGCCTGTCGAGGCCGGGTCACACTTGGCGATCCCGATAGTCTTACCGAATGGCCAGGAAGTGACTCGGTATTACTCAGTGGCATCAAATCCCGCACGCCGGGATATCTACGAAATCGCAGTGCTGATGGAGCCCGATGGGAACGGCGGCTCAATCGCCGTCCACCAGCAGTTCAAACTGGGCACTCGACTTAATCTCGACTCGCCGCACAACCAGTTCAAGCTGCACCGTGATCATCGCCCGGCAGTATTGATCGCAGGTGGCATTGGCATTACGCCGATCAAAGCGATGGCACAGACTCTTGATCGACGAGGTACGCCCTACCAGCTGCATTATGCCGGTCGAAGCCGCTCGGAGATGGCCTTTGCCGGGCGTTTGGAGTTGTCCTTGGGTGAGAACCTAAAGCTGTATCCGAGCGATGAAGGCAAGCGCATGGTGGTGGCGGAGGTGCTCACTACTGCGCCGGCGAACGCCCTTTTCTACATCTGCGGCCCTGCTCGCCTGTTGGACGCAGTTCTGGCCGCTGCCGACGCTTTCGGCATCACCAAAGAGCGCCTGCGCTACGAGCGTTTTGCGCCCCCTCATCGATTAGAGGATCAGCCTGTGCGGGTAGAGCTGGCACGAACCGGATCAGCCATTGAGGTAGCGGCGAATGAAACCATCCTCGATGCACTGCTGCGTAACAACGTGCCTGTTCCCCATAGCTGCATGGTAGGGCAGTGCCGGAGCTGCGCCACCGAGGTTGTATCGGGAACCGTTGACCATCGCGACTCGGCACTGTCTATGGATGAGCGTAAATCCCAAAGATTGATGTGTCCCTGCGTCTCTCGGGCTGTCGGGAAAAAGCTCCGCTTAAACCTCTAGTCAATCACCGGCATGTGGCAGAAGGGTCGTTGTTGACACTAATTCTGGCGAACAAAACTTGCTTTGGCGATGGCTGTCATGCGCTCGATATAGCGCTCAGTTGACCAGCCACACTGCTGGGTAAGACTTTCCCAGTTCGGAATGAGCAACTGGGTCCAGAGCGCATCGGTGGCCGTGTCTACCGTCCATTCCTCTGCCAGATGGTTGTCCTTGGCGAGTGCACAGATCGCCGCCTGGCATCCCTCACGCATGGCGTTACAGCGATCCTCCCAAGCGGTCGCCGCCGCTTCGTCCGTGGCTTCAGCCAGCATAAGCGCTTTTGCGACGCCGTAAATTTCGGGAATGTAATGCCCCCAAAACGCAATGTAATTCTCGAGGCGGCTGACGCCTGAGGTCGCAAGACGGGAAGGCTCCAACCGCTTGTCGAGCTCTAAGCGCGAATCGAGAAATCGCGTAGCCGCGCACAGGAGCTCGGTTCGAGAGGCAAAGTGGAGATAGATTGCCTGCCGGGAAACCCTGGATTGGCGGGCAATATCGCTCATCCTGACGCCTCGTCCCTGATGTTGCTCCAGCAACAGAACGGTCGTTTCAAGAATGCGTTCGGAAGTAGTTAGCTTTTCTCTTGACATGGTGTAAAGCATAGCGCTAGTGTTTACATGGTGTCAATTGACACAGTGTAAAGCAACGCCGTATGAAGTAACGAGGAGGTCATCATGAACCAGCATTTGCAGACTACCCACGAGAAAAAAAGCATTGTCGTGATCGGTGCAACCGGCAAAACCGGGCGCCGCGTCGTCGACAAGCTTAGCCAGCAGGGCGTGGCGGTTCACGGCGTGTCGCGAACGAGCACGCCATCATTTGACTGGAATGACCAAACCAGCTGGCGCGACGTAATCAAAGGTGCCAGTGCGATCTACCTGACCTTTGCACCCGATCTGGCCGTTCCTGGCAGCACCCAGGCCATCGCGGCATTTGTTGCCATGGCCCGGGAACAGCAGGTGCAACGATTAGTGCTGTTATCAGGCAGAGGTGAAGAGGAGGCGCAGCGCTGTGAACAGTTGGTGTTGGAATCGGGAATCCCCTCGACCGTCGTGCGTGCCAGTTGGTTTAACCAGAACTTCTCCGAGGGTGAGTTCGTAGCGATGGTAGAGCAGGGGACGATAGCACTTCCCGCCGGCAACATCGCCGAACCGTTCATCGATATCGATGATATCGCCGATGTGGTTGTGACCGCGCTGCTAAATCCGGGACATGAAGGCGAAGTGTACGAAGTGACGGGGCCTCAGCTGCTGACCTTTAACCAGATCGCTACTGAATTGTCTGCCGCTACCGGAAAGCAGATAAGCTACCAGCCCATTTCGCTTAACCAATTCAACACCTCATTGGCTGAGAGTGGCGCACCCGAAGAGATGCGCTGGCTACTCAACTATCTGATGGAAACGGTTTTGGATGGCCGTAACTCCAGCGTAGGTAACGGTGTGCAAAGAGCTTTGGGGCGTCCGCCTAAGAGCTTCAGCGAATTCGCAAACGCTGCGTTCGCCCAGCGCAACCCGAGTATCAGCTCATGATTGCCTGGGCGGACTGGATTGCTGGAGCGGTGCTGATCGGCAGCGCGCTTGTTGGCGGAATATTCTTTGCGTTCTCGACCTTCGTCATGGGTGCGCTGTCGCAACTCAAGGACGAGGTAGCCATCACCACCATGCAGTCGATCAACCGGGTCGTGATAAATCCCTGGTTCCTCGGGGTATTTATGGGAACCGCGGCGTTGTCGCTGGTGCTGATCATGGTAACGATGCTGGATAGCGAAGGGGCAAGCGTCGGGCTCATAGCCAGCGTGCTTTGCTACATAGTCGGGACTTTCATGGTTACGATCTTTGCCAATGTGCCGCTCAACAACCGTTTGGCCTCGCTGCCGGCGGACGCTACGTCCAGTCATGACTATTGGCACCACTACCTTAAACACTGGACACGCTGGAACCACATCCGGACAGTGGCGGCGCTGCTGTGTGCAACACTCATCCTGATTGATGGAGGGGGGCATGCTTAGCACGGGTATCAGGTTAACGCTATATCGCATGGGTCTTCGCATCACCTCGCGGGCTGCGCCGGTTATCGCATCGAGAGCGCTGGAAAAGAGGTTTCTCTCGCCAGCGAGACATTCAGTGCCTGCGTGGGAGTCTGCGTTGGCAGCTTCAGCGACAATAACCTGGCTGTCTACGCGCAGCGGTGAAGCGATCCCTGTCTATCGATGGGGTGAAGGCCCCGCGATATTGTTGGTGCATGGCTGGTCTAGTCGCGGAACACAGCTTGGCCGTTTTATAGGCCCGGCACGCGACCAGGGGTTTAGCGTAATCACTTTTGATGCACCAGGGCATGGGTGCAGCGCTGCCCGATTGACGGGGTTGCCAGAGATGATCGACGCGCTGGAACAGGTGATTGCAGCGCACCAATCAATAGCAGGAGTTGTCGCGCACTCATTGGGAACCGTCGCCGCATCTTATGTTCTCGGGCACTTGGGTACGGAGATCCCCTCGGTGTATATCGCTCCGCCCCAAGAGCCCGGGCGCTATCTGGCAATGGTCGGCGATCGGATGAACGTGACCCCAAAGGCCGTTTCTTTGGCGCAGCGACGGATCGAACAGCGATTTGGTACCCGTTTTCTGGAGCTGAATCACCTGGAGCTGGCTCAGCACGTGCCGGGCAGGGTGCTTGTCGTGCACGATCATGGCGATAAAGAAGTGGCATTTGAAGAAGGGCAGCGGGTAGCCCAAGCGTTGGCCAACAGTACTCTCAGGTCGACAACAGGTCTGGGACATCGGCGTATTCTGAAGTCCGAAGACGTGGTAAAAATGGCGATTAACCATTTGTTAGCTAAAGGCCAAAAGCCGTTATCTCATCGATAGAGGCCACGATGAAAACCGGAGAACTTACTTTTTTCTGCGGCAAGATGGGAGCCGGGAAATCCACCAAGGCCGGCGAACTGGCTCAAAAGCAGAGGGCCGTGCTGATTTCTGAAGATGAGTGGCTGGCGTCGCTTTATCCAAACAAAATCAGCTCATTAGAGGATTATTTAAAATACTCAGGCCTACTCAAACCGATGATCAAAAAACTGGTGCAGTCCATATTGGCGGCTGGTACCAGTGTGGTTTTGGACTTTCCCGCTAACACCACAAAGCAAAGGACGTGGTTTCGCGAAGTCTATTCAGAGGTTAACGCCGCTCACACATTGGTATACCTCGATCTACCCGATGAGGTGTGCCTTAGGCAGATTGCCAAAAGACGCATCGAGCAGCCTGAACGCTCTGCGACCGATACCAACGAGATGTTTGAAGCGGTCACAAAACACTTTGTGCCGCCAGAGCCAGAGGAAGGCTTCAGGGTTACCAAGCTTGGCAATCAGAAGTAGGCGACAACCTTGTTCTGATCCGGCCCATGCTTTCCGTCCAGTTTGATGGTCGGCGCGTAAGCGCAGCGTATCAGCCACCTTATTAGTTACCCCCTAAGGCTCACTCGCAGCAGCCATTATCGCCTCCCTTAAACAGGAAAGGGCGGTATTCCGGCATCAAATCTTGTTCGCACCTTAGCTGTTTTACGCGGCGGTCCAGATAGGTAAGTGTGCATACACCGATCCTCAAAGTACCGCATACTGCGTTCTTATCTTTCATATTTAACATAATATATATTATGCGCAGTTATGGATGGGTGGTTCTGGTGGGTCTTTGCTGGCGCTGCGCTTTCGCTCGTCGCTCTCCGTCGCTCCGAGCTATCGCGCACGCGCTCCTACGTGAAATCTGGGCCGGTTATCAGGGTAAACGGCGGTAGATTTCTCACTGATGCATCAGAGGTTCAGGCGCAACTGTTCGAGATCTGCGCGCATGCGCGATACGCAGCCCAGATCGAAAACATGCAACTCCAACAAGAACGGCTCACCTCGGAAAACACTTCACCGGCACCGAGATCTCTTTCTCGGCCTGCAAGCCACGCAACAGAGATATCGGGGCGACACAGGGGCTGAATTCACCGAGGCGCGAAATTGGCGACTGCTTGACAAGAGCACCTTAAGGATAGGTACATTTAATACACTATACGTACTATGTATTTTATTTATCTTCCCAGGGCCGCTGACAGTTGCGGCAGCCTTAGTTTGTGACCCGCTGCAGCCTCGAGACCAATATCGGCGTGCAACTAAGCCCATGGCCCAAGTTACAACCGCCCTGCATCGATAAAATCTATACAAAGCATTACGCATTTCTATTTTTATCTATTTTGTTTTGGCGACATCATCATTAACCACTGGACAGTATTGGCTTATGGGCCATGCTATCGAGGCAAACCATAGAGCCAGACACAGGTATTGGCGTGTTTGAAAAACGCTTCGCACACTTTAATTTCAAAGGCGATCTTTTTGGCGGCGTCACCACCGCCATCATCTCGCTACCATTGGCGCTAGCTTTTGGTGTCGCCTCTGGGGCCGGGGCCGAAGCCGGTCTCTGGGGCGCCATTATGGTCGGCCTGTTTGCTGCTTTGTTTGGCGGCTCAAACACCTTGATCTCAGAACCTACCGGCCCCATGACCGTCATCATGACCGCGGTCTTGACCAGTATGATGGCGAAATACCCGGAAAACGGTCTGGCGATGACGTTCACGGTTGTGATGATGGCAGGCGCCTTTCAGGTGCTTTTGGGGACGCTTAAGCTGGGCAAATACGTCACCCTGATGCCTTACAGCGTGATCTCGGGCTTTATGTCGGGTATTGGCGTCATTCTGATCATACTGCAGCTGGCTCCCCTTCTCGGGCACTCAGCGCCTGCAGGTGGCGTTCTGGGCACCCTTTCAGCCCTTCCGAATATGCTAACGGAAATTCGCTACAGCGAATTGGTTTTAGGTTTGCTTACTCTGGCGGTGGTTATCTACTTCCCCAAAGCGTACCGCAAGTATGTCCCCGCCCAGCTGGTTGCCCTGGTCGCGGTAACGCTGGTATCAATGGTGCTGTTTGATACGGACAGCATTCGCCGCATCGGTGAAATCCCAACCGGACTGCCCTCGCTTATCCTTCCCCAGTTTAATGCCGAGATCTTTACCACCATGGTGATTGATGCGCTCGTGCTGGGGACATTAGGCTGCATCGACACTCTGCTGACAGCCGTTATCGGTGACTCTCTTACACGGCAAGAGCATGATTCGGACAAGGAGCTTCGCGGCCAGGGCATTGCCAATATGATTTCCGGTTTGTTCGGGGGCTTGCCCGGTGCCGGAGCGACTATGGGCACCGTCACCAATATACAAGTGGGGGCGCGCTCCCCGGCATCCGGGATTCTGCGTGCGCTCGCGCTTGCGCTGGTGGTCCTGCTTGCAGGAGGCCTTACCGAGCCAATACCCATGGCCGTTCTGGCCGGTATCGCCGTTTACGTTGGGCTAAATATTCTGGACTGGAGCTTCATTCAGCGCGCCCATAAGATCAGTCTGCCTGGCATGGG
Organism: Motiliproteus sediminis; assembly: GCF_017912535.1. Lineage (GTDB taxonomy): Bacteria > Pseudomonadota > Gammaproteobacteria > Pseudomonadales > Balneatricaceae > Motiliproteus > Motiliproteus sediminis. The sequence goes on along the minus strand of NZ_JAERQK010000001.1, from coordinate 559,132 downwards.
CATCATGTACGGCGTCATGCTTCTCACGATCTTTGTCGATCTGATCGTGGCAGTGGGGCTGGGAGTATTCATCTCGAACATCATTATTATCGAAAGACTGAGCAGACAGCAGGCGCGCCAGGTGAAAGCCATTAGTGATGCCGACAACGACCTTCCCCTCACCAAGGCCGAACTCGCCCTGCTGGAGAAGGCCGATAACAAGGTGTTGTTTTTTCACCTGTCCGGGCCGATGATTTTCAGCGTTTCCAAGGCCATATCACGGCAGCATTCGCGGATTTCGGATTACGAAGTCATGATTTTGGATCTCACGGATGTGCCGATGTTTGACGTCACCGTCGGTCTGGCGCTGGAAAATGCGATCAAGGACGCGCAAGATGCCAACTGCGAAGTCATTCTGGTGTGCCCTAACAAGGAAACCTATCAGCAGCTGGAGAAGTTCGAAATTTTGAACTTGATCCGCGAGGAGAGCCGCTATAACTCCAGGTATGACGCGTTACAAGCGGCGCTTGTTTATGTGATGCGCATCGTGTTCTGACAGCAATCTTCCGGCGCGCGGTCAGGCTTCGATAATGCCGTGCCGAATCGCCAGATGGATAAGGTCGGTTGTTTTGGTTAGACCCAGCTTTGCCAGAATGTTGGCTCGATGCGCATGCACTGTCTTCTGGCTGATAAACATGGTTTCCGCAATCTGGGCAGCACTCTGGCCTGAAGCCAGCTGGGTAAAGATCTGCAGCTCTCGTTTGGTCAACTGGCTCAGCTTGGTGGGCTCTTTGCTGTTCATGCCTTCGCGAATAGAGGCGGCAACGAACTCGCTTCCCTGGCTGACCTGCCGGACCGCTTCAAGCAACTCTTCCGGCGCGCAGCGCTTGGTCAAATAACCCAAGGCTCCCGCCTGCATGACGCGCGACGGATAGGGTTCGCACTCCTGCACTGTAAGCACCAGAACCCGCGCGTCAGGGTCTATCGCCCTGATGCGCTGAATGGCATCCAGCCCCCCAGCTCCGGGCGGCATTGACAGATCCATGACTACAACATCAGGCTGGCAGCGCTGATACTGCTGATAGGCCTCTTCGCCGGTAGAGGCTTCTGCTATTACGGTGAAATCTTCGGAACTGTCCAGCAGGCGCTTAAAGCCAGCTCTCACAATCTCGTGATCATCAACCAGCATGATTCGTGTTGCTGCGCCCATGGTTCCTCCGTCGGATAGCAAAGCGCCGTCTATATTAGGTGAAGGCTGGCTAGATTTCACCCCCACAAAAACGTTTCACGCAGTACTACAGCTATAATTTGTTGCTGCAACGCACTAAAAAAGAAAGATTTATTATCCGAATGCGACAGCTTGTCAGCGCTGCTACCTTATACCAATAGATGCCTTTTGGTTGCTGTAACGGAGGATGCTTAATGACCGCTCATGTGATGGTTCACGTGTGCCCCCAGGATCTACCACCTGAAGGAATACAGGTGCTGTATCGCTTGGGCGAATGCTTTGAAAATGCGATCGAGTGGGACGAGATTCAGAGCGGCCGGTTGCTGCCCATCGCATCCGCAAATGATCTGAGCGAGGCAGGCCTTATCATAGATGACGACGAAACCCCCGGTTTTGCAGGGTTTGAGGCGCGAACCGGCACCTATTGGCGCTATGCCCACGAATCGGACCCCGATGTTTTTCGTGAATACTGCATGCAGATTATTGAGATTCAGGAGCCCTTCTCGCCCCGCTCATCCTGGGGGGCATGGGATGCCATCAGCGAAAGCATCAGCAAGGATCGCATTCGCCTTAGCCTCAAGAATCGGATAACCGGTGCAGAACTGAGCTACAAGGTGATCAATAAAGGGTTCGGCTACCAGATCAAGGATCTCAGCAATGGTCGCCGAGTGCAGAAAATGCTCAAGCATGATTACATTTTAAATCAACTACTTGGAACTAGCTTCAAGAAGCTGAATTACCAAAAGATCGCCGTTGAAGCGCAGCCTAACGATAATGGCGACGAAGGCGGCTCGTTACAGGTTACTTTTCTGGCGGAGCGCCTGATGCTCAAGTACCAGATCAACAGCCTCGATTTTGCGCTCGGGCTGTTCGACCTATCCAGCGATGAGATGGAACTGCTGCGGCTGGTCGAGCTACCTCACAGCAGCGTGATTGAGGATACCCGCAGCTTTCTGGGCTGACCCCTACTCCATCCCGTCTTCAAAACCATGGTAGGCGTCGTGTGTGTCGAGCTCCACAGCGCTCGGCGTGCTCAACACCTCGGCGCCACAACCCAGCGCTTCAGGCACTGCCACCAGACTGTCGCTAAAGCCGACCACCAGCAAACCCTGGGCTCGGCAACGCTGAAACGCTTTTTCCAGCGCTTGCAATGCCAGTCGCTGAGTCTGTGTCATGCCGCTCTCGTCGACCGTATCGGCACGCTTGCGGGCGGTGACCTGGCGTGATATGGCCCCGCGCCCATCCATTAATGACAGACTCAGATCATCGCGCTGGAGTTTTAACAAGGCGATTTTCAAAATGGCGTACTGACGCTCCAGATGGCACTGAAGATCCGCGCCGGGAGCCGCCTGCTCTGCCGCCGCCATCAGATCGGCGGCTTTGTGGTCTCTTGGTATATCTATGATCATCGAGATGCACTGAATCCTGAATGTTGCCCTGGGCAATCGTACCTGCGATTACCCCTTGTTAGCCACCCCACCCCCCGGGTGATGCGCGCTATCGTTGCCGGTCCATCCGCTCTAGCGCTCTGCGCAGATTAGCGTTCTCCTGTTGAAGCTCGTGCTCGCCACGGAGGCGCTGCTCCAGCGATTCGACCGTCGCTGCCAGAGTGCGCAGCTCGCGATCCGTCGACTGCGATTCGCGCTCAGCATCAAGCAGACGACGCTCTAGATCAGCACTTTCCTTCATCAGCTCAGCCACCCGAGCCTGCATTTCGCTGACAACGCGAGACGCCTCGTCCAGGCGTTGCAACAACTCCGACTTCTCCGCATCCGCCCTGCGCTGCCCCTGCTCCATTGCGGCCCGTGCCTGCTTGGCGCGCTCTCGCGCCGCCAGCAAAGCCTCATCGTTTCGTCGTTGCGCTTCCGCTACTGCCTGTTCCCAGAGCGACAGCATTGTCACCGACACATTATCTGGAATATCAGGAATTTGCTCGGCTTTATTGATCCTATTTCCAAGACTGGACCACCAGTCGCTAAGCGCCCGATGAATTGTCGACACGCTGCCCTTGCCAAGCGCATCTCGGATCAGTTGCTGGGTCGGCTTTACGCCTTTAGAGAGCAACTCGTCGGCAATCTGTTGCGCCCGAACGTAAGTGTCGCTCGCCATAGGGCCTCCTCGGATGTATAAAAAATACGTATGAATTATACAGACTTTGTCCGCAAACGGCGCAGACAAACACGCTCGCGGCCGGAGCTCCGGTTAGGGTAATGGGGAGATGGAGGCTCGGGTCGGAATCGAACCGGCGTACACGGAGTTGCAGTCCGCTGCATGACCACTCTGCCACCGAGCCGTGGTGGGCTTTCTTTCAGACGGATAGTGCGTGGAGCGGGAAACCGGGTTCGAACCGGCGACCTCAACCTTGGCAAGGTTGCGCTCTACCAACTGAGCTATTCCCGCAAACCTAGAAACCGTTTGTTGGGCAGATTGTTGTTAATCTTCCTATTAACACGGTAACTATTTGTTATTTCATTGGTATTGGTGCCTGGAGCCGGACTCGAACCGGCACGCTCAAAGAGCGAGGGATTTTAAATCCCTTGTGTCTACCAATTTCACCACCCAGGCGAACGGGGAAATGGAGGCTCGGGTCGGAATCGAACCGGCGTACACGGAGTTGCAGTCCGCTGCATGACCACTCTGCCACCGAGCCTTTACTACTGAAACGTCGCCGCCAGAAGTAACTTGGAGCGGGAAACCGGGTTCGAACCGGCGACCTCAACCTTGGCAAGGTTGCGCTCTACCAACTGAGCTATTCCCGCAAAAGATCTGACCTTGCGGTCAGGTGGTGCGTATTATAGAGAGCTGCCCTACCATGTCAACCAACGTTCAAAGAGTTTATTTCTGAATCAGTTAGCGGGGTCCCGGAGCTCGATCCAGGCCGCCCGAAGGTAGACCCACATCGACCACAAAGTGAGCAACGCAGCGCCATAGAGGGTGATTTCACCAACCATTGCCAGTTGTGTTTGCGGTGGTGCGATCAGCAATAAGAAGATCGCCAGCATCTGCAAGGTAGTCTTTATTTTACCGACCATGGAAACCGCCACGCTGGCACGTTTACCCAGCTCTGCCATCCATTCTCGAAGTGCAGAAATCACGATTTCGCGGCAGATGATGATGGCTGCGGGCAGGGTCATATAGGGCGTGGAATAGGTCTCTACCAGCATCACCAGAGCCACAGCCACCATCAACTTGTCGGCCACGGGGTCCAGAAACGCACCGAAGGGTGTTGACTGGTTAAGCTTGCGCGCCAGGTAGCCATCCACCCAGTCGGTGATCCCCGCCAGCGCGAAAATGGCGCCCGCTGCCACGTAGCTCCACGTGTAGGGCAGGTAATAGACCGCCACAATACAGGGAATAAGCGCAATACGCAGTAACGTCAGTATATTGGGAATACTCATAGGGTGCGAAATGCGCGACCTCGTCAAATCAGCTTAATCCTGATGCAGAAAAGCGTAGATCTCCTCTGCCATAGAGCGGCTTATGGTAGAGACTTTTGCGATTTCTTCAACACCGGCCCGCTCAATCTCCTGCAGCCCGCCAAAGTGCTTCAGCAACGCCTGGCGACGCTTGGCACCCACCCCCGGGATCTCCTCAAGCCGGGAGCGCCCCCGTGCCTTGCCGCGCCTTGCCCGGTGCCCGGTGATGGCAAAGCGGTGAGCTTCATCACGAATATGTTGCAGCAGGTGCAGCGCGCCACTTTCCGGCGGCAAGGCCAGTTCCGCTCCGTCAAGTATCAGCAACTCCATGCCCGCCTTTCGCGTAGGTCCTTTCGCCACGCCGAGCACACGCACCGAATCGATCTGCAGCGCCGCCAGGACCTGCTCTGCTTGCTTGACCTGCCCTTTACCGCCGTCGATCACCAGCAGGTCCGGCAGCGGCGCACCGCCTTTCTTCAGGCGGGTATAACGTCGGCTCAGGGCCGCATGCATGGCGGCATAATCATCGCCCGCGGTGATCTCTTCGATGTTAAAGCGGCGGTAGTCCGACTTTTTGGGCCCCTGGGCGTCGAAGACCACGCAGGACGCTACTGTCGCCTCACCGCTGGAGTGACTGATGTCGAAACATTCCAGCCGGGTGGGCAGGTTCTCCAGTTGCAAAAATTGCTGCAGCTCCACATAGCGGCGCTCGATACTTTTGCGGCTGGCAATCGAGGCGTTAATCTGGTGGTCGGCATTGCTTATCGCCAGGTCCAGCCAGGCTTTGCGCTGCCCTCGCACTCGGGTACGCAGGCTGACGCTTCTCCCCCGTTGGCGTGACAATGCATCGGCCAGTAAGTCGGCATCTTCGGGTTCATCGCTCAGAATCAGTTCCGGCGGCAGCGGATGGCTCTCATCGCCCAGATAATACTGCCCCACAAACAGCGCCAATAACGCACGATCATCGGTTTCAAGACTTAGCTTGGGATAGTGCGCCTTGCTTCCGACCACCCGACCACCTTTGACAAACAACTGGTGGATACAGGCACTACCAGCCTTGATACGTACGGCAAGAATGTCGGCATCACCGCCTTCGCCGCTTATACGCTGCTCCTCCTGCACCTTTTGCAGACTGATGATCTGATCACGCAACAGTGCAGCGGTTTCAAAATCAAGCGCGCTAGCCGCCTTCTCCATCTGCTTGGCCAGTTCGTCGGCAATCGACTGGTTCTTGCCTTCCAGAAACATCATTGCGTGGCGGGTGTCTTCGGCGTAGCGCTCGGGGCTGACCAGACCGACACAGGGAGCACTGCAGCGCTCGATCTGGTGCTGCAGGCAGGGGCGGCTACGATTACTGAAAAACGAATCCTCGCACTGACGGATGCGGAACACCTTCTGCAGTATATTGAGACTTTCTCGTACCGCTCCACCGCTAGGAAACGGGCCGAAATAACGCCCCTTCTTGCGCCGCGAACCACGGTGATACAGCAGCGCCGGGTATGGATGCTGCGTTGAAACGAAGATGTAGGGATAGGATTTGTCATCGCGCAGCAGAATGTTGTAGGGAGGACGCTGCTTCTTGATCAGGTTCTGTTCCAGCAACAGCGCTTCGGTTTCGCTGCCGGTTATCGTCACCTCTACGCGGGCTATTCGCTTGACCAGCGCCTCGGTCTTGACCGCCAGTCCGCTGGCGCGGAAATAGCTCGCCAGCCGCGCTTTGAGGTTCTTCGCTTTACCAACATAAAGAATGTCGCCCTTGGCGTCATACATCTGGTAGACGCCGGGGCGCTGGGTAACCCGGGCGAGAAAAGCCTTGGCATCGAAGGGGACGTTTGATTCCACGGCGCTCATAGGCGGCGCTCAGCGCTCCAGCTTGAAGTTCTTACTCTTCTGCATATGGAAATGAGTCGCCTCTTTGTGCAACCGCTCAAGCTGCTCGCGGGTTTCATCGGTGATACCCGCGCCCTGTGACAGCGACACCTCGAGATAAACCCCAATTTCGGCGTAGTAGTAAAGACGGGCATCAAAGGTTTTGGCGCGGCGAAGCTTGGCGACAGCGATGCTGGCGCCATTTACCAGAATCTTGTTGATATCGGTATCGGACACCGCCGGATGGCGATCTTGCTCTGACAAAGGCAATTGTGACGGATAGTTATCTCTCATCGGAGGCCGTTCTTATTGGTTATGTCTGGATTGACACATCTTAACATTAAACACCATCATACGGATTCGCAGCGTTAAAAAACAAAACCACAACAAGGAGTTCTCTCGGTGCCTCTGATCAGCGTGAATGAACTGGCGATCCTCATCGTAGAACCTTCGGTGTTTCAACAGAAGGTGATCTCACAGGAGCTGGCCGATTCCGGCTGTCAGACCATCGACTGCGTAGCGAGCAAGGCCGAGGCTCTCGACTTCATGCGCCGCTACTCTCCGGATCTGGTGGTTAGCGCCATGTATTTGCCGGATGGCGACGGGGTAGAGCTGGTGACGGCCATGCGCACCGATCCCAAGCTTGAGCGCATCCCCTTCATGCTTATTTCCAGCGAGACCCGCTTGGCCTCGCTGGAGCCGATCCGCCAGGCCGGATCGGTTGCCATCCTGCCGAAACCGTTTCGCCATGACGACCTCGAGCGGGCGTTGAAAGCAACGCTGGAATTTATCGATCCCGAGGAGCTGGAACTCGACGATTACGACACCCAGGAGATCAAGGTACTACTGGTGGATGACAGCGAGTTCGCGTTGAAACATATCGGCGTTGCACTTGAGGCGATCGGCATCCAGAAGATCGTCACCGCCCGCAATGGCACTGACGCATTGACCGCCATGCAAGCAGATACCTTCGATCTGGTATTTACCGACTTCAACATGCCGGGGATGGATGGCGGTCAGCTTACCCAGCAGATCCGCACCCACTCCAACCAGCCGTACGTTCCTATCCTGCTGGTCACATCCGAGCAGAACGAATCGCGCCTCGAAGGGGTGATGCAAGCCGGGGTGAATGCCATCTGCAGCAAGCCGTTCAGCCCCAGCCAGCTCAAAGGGCTTATCCACTCCATTCTCAGCGCCTGAGTCATGGTTCGCCGGCCTGATCTTTTTCGCCAGGCCGACGCGGACCTCAACTGGCTCGTTACCACGCCACCTCTGGCTCTGCTCGGTGATCCTCTGCCGCCGTGGATCACCAGTCTGGCGGAAATCACGCCGAGTTACCGCCGACTGCACGCCGCACAGAACGGCGCGACCATGTTGCCGCTGGGGCGCTATGCCGAACTGTTGCTGGGGGACGCGCTTGACGCTCACCCCGGGATTGCCGAATGCCTTACCAATCGGGTCGTTCGTGACGGTCGGCAAACAGTAGGTGAATTTGACTTTCTGATCCGCCCCAAGGGCTGCCGCGACTTCCACTTGCTGGAGTTTGCGGTCAAGTTTTATCTGGGCCTGCCCGCCCGTGCCGGAGTGCACGCTCCAGCTCCCCGCTGGCTGGGGTTAAACCCCCGTGACAGCCTGGAGCAGAAGCTGGAGCGTATGGCCCGGCACCAGTTGTTGCTGCCAGACCACCCCGCCAGTCGCGAACAACTGCAGCAGCGAGGAGTCCGCATCGTCGCGCGCTCCGGCTGGATTGCGGGCATACTGTTTTATCCGACGCTAGCTGATGACGCCATGCCAACACCGCCACCAGCGGTGCACGCAGGACATCAAAGGGGTTGGTGGGCCAAAGCCTCTAGCTGGGTGCCGCAGCAGGAAGTAACGATTAACCACCTCAGTCACCGGCACCAGTGGCTGGCAGGCGCTTGCATTGAGGACGAGACAAGCGTGGATAAGATCAGAACATACGCCGCGGAAAAGCCGCGGATGCTACGTTGCCGGCCCATCGCCGCCCACACTGAAAACGGCGCCAGCGAGCGTGCTGTTCTGGTTCCGGACCACTGGCCCGGAACCGCGTAGCGCGCTACTTTTGCAATCGTTTCAGCAAACTGGAAGTATCCCAACGGCCACCGCCCATCGCCTGAACGTCGCCGTAAAACTGATCCACCAGCGCCGTCACCGGTAGTTTGGCGCCGTTATTGCGCGCCTCATCAAGCACGATCCCCAGATCCTTGCGCATCCAGTCCACCGCAAAACCAAAATCGAACTGATCATCGATCATGGTTTTATAGCGGTTTTCCATCTGCCAGGATTGCGCCGCTCCCTTGGAGATCACCTCTATGACGGCGTGCTGATCCAACCCAGCCTGCCGGGCAAAGTGAAGCCCTTCAGCCAGCGCCTGCACCAAGCCGCCGATACAGATCTGGTTGACCATCTTGGTCAGTTGGCCAGCGCCGGAATCGCCCATCAAGCGGACCGATTTGGCAAAGCTGTCGATCGCCTTCTGTGCGCGATCAAACGCTGACTGATCCCCGCCGACCATCACCGTAAGCACGCCGTTCTCGGCCCCGGCCTGCCCTCCAGATACCGGGGCGTCCAGAAACGCCACCTTCTTTCCCGCTGCCTCCACGTAAAGCTCACGGGCAACATCCGCGGAGGCAGTGGTATGGTCGACAAACACGGTATCGGACGCCATTCCGGCAAACGCGCCCTCCTCACCCAGGGTTACCGAACGCAGATCGTCGTCGTTGCCAACGCAGCAAAACACCAGTTCCGCCCCTATAGCGGCAGCCCGCGGAGTCGGTGCAAAGGAGCCACCATGCTCTGCGGCCCACTGCTCAGCTTTAGCGGTGGTGCGGTTGTAAACGCAAACCTGATAGCCGGCTTTCTGCAGGTGCCCCGCCATGGGATAACCCATGACGCCGAGGCCAATAAAGGCTACACGTTGTCCACTCATCACTCTTCTCCTGTTAGGGGTTACTCGATAATAGCCGAGGCGGCAGCGACTGCCACTCCCCTGTCCATTGCAAAGCCCTGAGCGGCCAGCGCGCTCTCCAACGCCCCGAGGCAATGGAGAATGTTGCGCGGATTGCTGGCATGCCCCATCTGACCGATTCGCCATACTTTGCCGGCCAAAGACCCCAGGCCGGCACCAATCTCGATGCTGTTGCGGTTCAGCAACTGGGAGCGTACGGCGGCTTCATCGACCCCATCAGGCACGACCACGGTGTTGAGCTGAGGCAGACGGTACTCGGGTTCAACCAGTAGACTGAGTCCCATCGCTTCCAGGCCGGCGCGCAAGCCCTCGTGATTGCGCAGATGTCGCGCCCATGCCTGCTCCAACCCCTCTTCCTGCAGCACGACCAGCGCCTCATGCAGCGCATAGAGTGCATTGACCGGCGCAGTGTGATGGTAAGCGCGTTTAACCCCGCCACCCCAATAGCCCATCACCAGATTCTTATCCAGAAACCAACTCGGTACCGACGCCTTACGGGACTTGACCGCTGCCACGGCGCGTTCACTGAATGAAACAGGCGAAATACCGGGAGGACAAGAGAGGCACTTCTGCGTACCGGAGTAGACCGCATCGATTCCCCAGCCATCGACATCAAGCTCTATCCCCCCCAGGCTGGTGACCGCATCGACAATACTCAAGGCACCATGCCGGGTAGCCAAGGCGCACAGTGTCTCGGCATCTGAACGTACCCCGGTAGAGGTTTCCGCGTGCACAAAAGCCAGCGCCTTGACGTTGCTATGATCGGCGAAGGCTTGCTCGACCTTGGCGACATCAACGGGCGCACCCCAGTCATCCTCTACCAGAATGACCTGTCCCCCGAAACGCTCGACATTCTCTTTCATCCGGCCGCCAAACACGCCGTTGACACAGACAATGACTTTATCGCCGGGCTCCACCAGATTGACGAAGCAGGCTTCCATACCCGCCGAGCCGGGTGCCGAAACCGGCATGGTCAGCGGATTGCGGGTTTGGAACGCGAACTGCAGCAGCTCTTTGACCTCATCCATCATCCGCACAAATTCGGGGTCCAGGTGGCCAATAGTCGGCCGCGCCATGGCGGCAAGAACACGCGGACTGACATCGGACGGACCGGGACCCATAAGAGTGCGCTGGGGCGGGTAGAAAGGTTGAATCATGCAAGACCTCATCGTAACGTTCTGTTCGTTATAGTTTTATTCTGTACTGCCGTTCAGGCCGCAGCGTGACGCTCGCCAAGTTCCCGGACCATCTCGATCACCATGTTGGCCGAGTGAATGCCGGCCTGCTCGAGGAACTCCTTGAACGAGATGGAGGATTCTTTACCGGCAATATCTGACAGCGCGCGGAAAATAATAAAGGGCACATCAAAGCGGAAGCAGGTTTGCGCGATCGCTCCCGCCTCCATCTCCACGGCCAGCATCTGGGGAAACTTGGCCCGGGTTTCTGCAACCTTGTCAGGGCAGTTCATGAAAGCGTCGCCGGTGGCGATCAACCCCTTGACGGTCTTAACGTCATGGACCGTGCGGATGCTGGTTTCAGCAATGTCGACCAGCACCGGGTCCGGAGTAAACGCCGGGGGCATCTGCGGCACCTGGCCGTGTTCGTAGCCAAACACAGTCAGATCAAAGTCGTGCTGACGCACTTCGGACGAGATCACCACATCGCCGATCTCCAGCTCGGCGGCAAAACCGCCGGCCGATCCGGTATTGATAATGCAGTCGGGCGCAAACCGCTCCAGCATGATGGTGGTACCGATAGCGGCATTCACTTTGCCAATCCCCGACTTCAGCAGCACCACTCGCTGACCATTCAACTCACCGCTGTGGAACTCGTAACCCGCCAGAGTCAGATCCTCGCGCTGTTGCAGCTGTTCGCGAAGGTACTGCACCTCCTCCTCCATGGCGCCAATAACACCGATAACCAGTGAGCGCGGGTCGTTAAGGCGAGAACGAAAAGCATGGGCGGAATCAGTCGAGGTCATCGGGTTCTCCATTGTTTATCAGGGGGGCCGCCGGCGGAAGTTGCTGGGGCAGATTCAGGGTACCAAATAGCGGGCGCATCGCCTTGGGTAATGGCGATTCTATACACAGCGGCTCGCCGGTGAAGGGGTGCACTAGCTGCAGCCGAACGGCAAACAGCAGCAGCCGACGACTATTGAACTGGTCCCGGAACAACCGGTTGTGCTTGCCGTCGCCATAACGGGTGTCGCCAACTATCGGGTGCGAAAGGTGCTTCAGGTGACGGCGCAGCTGATGCTTGCGGCCGGTTTCCGGGATCAGTTTGAGCAGCGAATAACGGGCGCCCGGATAACGACCTACCGGGTAAGGCATCTCGGTCGTGCCCAGACACTCGTAGCGGGTGCGCGCCGCTTGCGGCGGGCGTTCCTGTTCGCCCCGTTCCATTTTCTCGCGGTTGTCCGACAACGGGTGGTCGATCACGCCGGAGTCCGGCAGGTAGCCGCGACACACCGCCAGGTACTCCTTTTGCACCTGCCGCTGGCGAAACGCCAGCTGCGCACGACTCGCCGCCTCAGAACTGAGGCCAAACAGCAACACACCTGCCGTGGGCTTGTCCAAACGGTGAATAGGATACACATGCTGGCCAATCTGGTTGCGCAGCAGCTGCAACGCAAAACGGCGCTCCGAGCGATCAATCTCGCTGCGATGAACCAGCAATCCCGCGGGCTTGTTGATAGCGATATAGTGGTCGTCCTGGTAAAGGACCCGAAGTAGACGCATCGAGGGCTCGATAAAAGGCGGCTGAATTCCCGGCACGGGAGCAAACATCTGGGCTATCTTAGGGGCGCCAACGGACAAGTCAACCACGACGACACTCGCTGCAACACCGCCACCACTCTGGTTCTGGCGATCAATAGTTGTTATAAGTTGGCAACTTATACCGCCGAACATAGTCTATAGGCCTAGCATGTTGCCATGCGGTATCTGACTCAACCAAGATGAGGAACGACGATGAACACACCCGAAGTGGCCGTATCCCGCACACAGAGTGCGGCGTACAGCACCAACAAAGTCATTCGAAACACCTACCTGTTGCTGGCGATGACGCTGGTATTCAGCGCCGTCACGGCGGGCGTTTCCATGGCGCTCCAGCCGGGTCCGCTGGTGTACTTCGGCAGCGTAATCGCCAGTTTCGTGATGATTTTCGTGATTAACCGGATGCAGAACTCCATCTGGGCTCTGCCGCTGACCTTTTTGTTTACCGGCCTGATGGGCTTTGGCCTGGGGCCGTTGCTCAACCACTACCTGGCGATGCCTAACGGTGGTGAAGTGATCATGACCGCCATGAGCATGACCGCCCTGACCTTCCTCGGCCTTAGCGCTTATGTGCTGACCAGCCGTAAGGATTTCAGCTTCATGGGTGGATTCCTGACCGCGGGTCTGATCGTGGTTGTGGTGGCCGTTCTCGCCAATCTGGTGCTGAGCATGTTTGGCGTCCATATCTCCGGCCTGCAGCTGGCGATCTCTGCGGCGGCGGTACTGCTGTTCTCCGGTTTTATCCTGTATGACACCAGCAATATCGTGAATGGCACTTACACCAATTACGTCATGGCGACCGTCAGCTTGTACCTCAATATCTACAACCTGCTGGTCCACCTGCTGCATCTGGTCGGTGTAATGAACGACGATTAACCACAGCTGACTGTAAAAGCCGGCCCCCGCTGTCGTAAGATAGCGGGGGCTTTTTTTATGCGGATGCCAACAATATGAAGATTGCCGTTTTGGTGTACGGCTCACCGACCGCCAGCTCAGCTGCCGCCACCGCGTATCGCTATGCACGCGCAGCCATTGGGCTTGGCCATCAGATCACCCGTGTGTTCTTTTACGGCGAAGGGGTACATGGCGCCTCTGCCCTGGCTGCGCCGCCGCAGGATGAGGTCAACTGGGGCCAACGCTGGCAGCAGCTGGCACAGGAGCATGAGATTGAGATGATCGTCTGCATTGCCGCCGCCCTGCGCCGCGGCGTACTTAACCAACAGGAAGCCCAGCGCCATGGTAAATCCGCTGCCAATCTGGCCGCAGGGTTCGAACTTTCAGGATTGGGGCAGTTGGCAGATGCTGCGCTTAACAGCGATCGACTGATCACCTTCGGAGGCTGAGTCATGAGCACCCCTGACAAGCAACTACTGGTGGTGGTCGGCGCAGGACCCCATAACGCCACTCGTGCGCGCGACGCGCTGGACCTGGTGCTGACCTCCGCGGCGTTCGAGATCGGCGTGGGGATCCTGTTTCGCGATGACGCCGTGTACCAACTATTACCGCAACAACAAGCCGACGCCATCGACGCCAAGAGCCTGGCGGCAAACCTGCAGGCCCTGCCGCTGTACGATGTTGAACAGCTGTACGCCCCGCGCAGCGCACTGGAAGCGAGGGGCCTCGACCCTGATAATTTGCTGCTTCCGGTGCAGCTGCTGGACGACAATGCCACCGCGGCGCTACTACACAGCTATGGACAGATTCTGAGTTTCTAACATGATTTTGCATACCGTAAATCGGGCTCCGGGCTCGCACGCCGCCTTGCAACAGTGTATTCAGGCACTGAGTGGCCCGGCTGCCCTGCTGCTGATCGAAGATGGTGTCTACGGCGCCACCCCGGCGTTTACCCGCCTGTTCCATCGACTGGACGGCACAGTCCACTGCTATGTGCTGGCCGCCGACCTGCAAGCCCGGGGCATCGATGCTCTCGTCGATGGGCGTTTTCAGGTCATCGATGACGCAGCCTTTGTGCAGCTGAGTCTCGACTGCGACAAGATGGTGGCCTGGTACTGATGGAACCACTGCATATCAACGGCCAGCAGATCGCGCTCGACCCTGAAGGTTACCTGCAGAATCTGGCGGACTGGAGCCCCGAGGTCGCCCGCCAACTGGCTCATGCAGAAGGGATAGAGCTACAGGATGAGCACTGGGAAATCATTGAGTTACTGCGTGATTTTTACGCCGAATATCAGCTCTCGCCAGCGATGCGAATTCTGGTCAAGCAGACTGGGATCCGCTACGGCAAAGAGAAAGGCAACAGCATGCACCTGCTGCGCCTGTTTCCCGGCAGCCCGGCCAAGCTGGCCAGCAAGCTGGCCGGACTACCCAAACCCAGCAACTGTTTGTGAGCTGTCATGACCGCCCCATCCGCTCCGGTTATCACCTTCGTAGGCATCGGCCTGATGGGCCAGCCGATGGCCACCAACCTGATCAAACATGGCTTCTCCGTTTGCCTGTGGAACCGAACCTTAGCCAAGGCCGCCGCGCTCGCCAGCAATAACGCCCGGGTAGTAGCAGAGTTATCCCAAGCACTGACCGAGGCCGACGTGGTGATCACCATGTTGGAAAGCGGGCCCGTTGTCGATGCGCTGCTGTACCAGAGCGAGGCCTACACCCATGCACGCGCCGGCACGCTGTTCATCGACATGAGTTCCATACCGCCTGCCATGGCACAACGGCACAGCCAGCTTCTCAATAAACATGGCTGCCACCACCTGGATGCCCCCGTCTCGGGCGGCACCGTGGGAGCCGCCGAGGCTACGCTCTCCATCATGGCTGGCGGCAGTCGCGAGGCGTTCACGCAAGCACAGCCGCTGTTCGACGCCATGGGCACACCGCACTACATCGGCCCCAGTGGCAGCGGCCAACTGGCCAACTGGCCAAGCTTGCCAACCAGGCCATTGTCGGCATCACAATCGGTGCGGTGTCTGAAGCGCTGCTACTGGCTGAAGCCGGAGGCGCCGATCCTAAAGCAGTACGCAAAGCGCTCAGCGGCGGGGTTGCTGGCAGCCGCATTCTGGAACTGCATGGTGAGCGCATGATTGAGCGCGATTTCACTCCCGGGGCCCGGGCGACAGTGCAACTCAAGGATATGGACACCATCGTCGCCAACGCCGAGGCACTGGGGGTTGAACTACCCCTTTCTCGCCAGACTCAGCAGCTCTACCGGGCGATGGTTGACAACGGCATGGCCGACCTCGATCACAGTGCACTTTCCTGCAGCTGCAGTCGCTGCGCCGGGGCGAGGGCCTGAAGTGATGCGATTCTGCGCCAACCTGAGTTTGTTGTTTACAGAACTACCCTTGGCAAAGCGCTTCGCCGCCGCGGCCGACTGTGGTTTTGAAGGCGTTGAGATCCAGTTTCCCTATCCGCTGCAACCGGATGCCCTCGCCGAGCTGCTGAATCAGAACAGCCAGCAACTGGTGCTGTTTAATCTGCCTGCGGGAGACTGGGATAGTGGCGAACGCGGTATCGCCTGCCACCCGGACCGAGTCGATGAGTTCAAACGCGGGGTCGAGCTTGCACGGCGCTACGCCCGAGCTACCGGCTGTTTACGGATCAACTGCCTGGCCGGTATTCCGCCGGCGGCTGTTACCACCGCCGACGCCGAACAGACATTGATCGCCAACCTTGCCTATGCTGCCGACAATCTGGCCGCTGACGGCCTGCAGCTGTGCGTCGAGCCGATCAACAGTCGCGATATTCCGGGCTTTCTACTCAACCGCTCCGACCAGACCGCGGCGCTGCTGGAACGGGTCGGCAGAGCCAATCTGCGCCTTCAGTACGACATCTACCATATGCAGATCATGGAGGGTAATCTCAGCAACCGACTGGCCGAGCTACTGCCGATTATTGGCCATATTCAGCTGGCAGATGCCCCCGGCCGTCACCAGCCGGGCACCGGCGAGATCAACTTCCCCAATCTGCTCAACCATTTGGATCGCTTGGGGTATACTGGCTGGATCGGCTTGGAGTATCTACCCTTGCAAGCAAGCGCAGCCAGCTTTGGCTGGATGGAAACCTTACCGGAACAGCTTAGGAACAGGCGATGACCGATAAAGCAACCGCGGAACAACAGCACGACGCCAACGACCAGCAGATGCAGTGGGCGACCTTCAAATTAGCCGACGAATTTTACGGCATCAATGTGATGCAGGTGAAAGAGGTGTTACGCCTGACCGAGATAGCCCCGGTCCCCGGTGCCGCGCCCTATATCCTTGGCATCATCAATCTGCGCGGCAACGTCATCACCGTTGTCGATACCCGCACCCTGTTTGGCCTGGAGCGCAGGGACAACAGCGACGACAGTCGCATTATCGTCATTGAGCTGGAAGACCAGGTCATTGGCATGCTGGTCGATGCCGTGGCGGAAGTAATCTACCTGCGGCAGTCTGAAATAGAGCGCGCACCCAATGTCGGCACCGAAGAGAGCACCAAGTTTATTCAGGGTGTCAGCTACCACAACGACGAACTGATTATCCTGCTCGACCTCAACCGTATGATCGACGACGGCAATAGCGACTTCTGACCGTTAGCTGCCCAGATGCACCGCGATACGGCGACGATGATTGCCGTGCCGGTGCTCCCAGCAATACACCCCTTGCCAAGTGCCAAGCATCAGCGCCCCGCCTTGCACCGGAATCGACAGACAGCTGCTGGTCAGCGCCGACTTGATATGCGCCGGCATATCGTCGTCGCCCTCCAGAGTATGGGTATAGAGCGCGTCCCGCTCCGGTACCAACCGGCACAACCAGCGCTCCAGATCCTGCCGTGCACTAGGGTCAGCGTTTTCCTGAATGGTCAGACTGGCGCTGGTATGCTGAATCAGCAGACTGCAAAGCCCATCAGTAACACCACTTCTGCGCACCATGGCCTGCAGCGCATCGGTGAACTCGTATAACCCCTGACCCCGGGTCACCACTTCCAGCTCATCTACCATTAACATCCTCTCCGTCCAGCGGCAGAAACAGACCGTTGCTCCACACACCAAGGCGCTCAACGCCGGCAACGGTGGCGGGTTGCGCCAGCTCCACCAACTGATAAAACACGTTGCGGCCGATACGCGCGTGCAAACCATCGCGGATCATCAGGTAAGGACGCGGCTCGCCATCGCTATCCTCTACCCACAGCCGGTGCGCCGGACCAGCCTCGACCGCATCGCCGGTGCGGGTGAGAAACAACAGACGCTGCGTTCTGCCCTCACCTTCGTGCTGCAGTTGACTGACCAGCAACGGCGCATCCTCCACCGTGATCCGCTGCTTCTCCGCCGGAGTTACCAGATAGTAGCCATCAGGATCTCGGCGCAGGATCGACGCAAACAGAGTCACCAGCGCTTCACGCCTTATAAGCTCACCTTCATGAAACCAGTCGCCGTTGGCCGCTATCCGGATATCAATAACGCCCGAACGCGACGGCTGCCAACGAGCTACCGGATGGCTTTTCTGCGCCGGCAGCTGGCTGAGAAATCGGTCAAGCGGACTGTCTGTAGTCACAACGACAACACCCCATCAACATAAAACGATAATCAGCCACTATAGCAACTCTCTGCAGCCCGTTCACAGGGGCTAATCGACACACTTTATTCAACGATTCACGCACCAAGAACGCGACATGACGAATTAAAGTAACCTGAATGATTAAATTATCTCACCATTGAGGCCGTCAAACACCATGTAGTAAAACTTCATACTTCGCGTTCGATAGCGCTAAAAAACCAAGATTATCAAGCCTTAAGTCGTAGATTATCGTAACCATTAATAACTTTAATGTAGTTTTACTACATAACCCTGTTCAAAATACGTACACTTCGCCCTACTTAATTTAAGGATTAAGCCACCATCGGTCGGTAAAGACCGAATCGCAGCCACAGATGACCGAGGAATGCTTATCGTGACTGCGCATGCCACCCGGCACAGATAACAACCGGGGGCGCGAGGCCCGGAATGTTCCTGCCTCGCAAACCAATAAAAACGCAGGTTCCTACACAGGAGGACAGATGCCCATGTTTCAGGTACGAATTCATGGTCGCGGCGGACAGGGTGCCGTATCGGGAGCAGAAATGCTTTCGGTCGCAGCTTTTCTGGAAGATAAACACGCTCAGGCATTCCCGAGTTTTGGTTCGGAACGCATGGGTGCTCCCGTTGTGGCGTTCTGCCGGGTAGACAACAAAGAGATTCGTCTGCGCGAGCCGGTTCTGGAGCCCGACGCACTACTCGTTCAAGATCCCTCATTGTTCAACTCCGTCGATGTTTTTGCCGGTCTCAAGGCTGACGGTTACCTCATCATCAACACCGCCAAGTCGCTTGATGACCTGGGCATCGGTGATGCGGCTCGCCAACTGCCTGAAGGGCATGTCTGGACAGTAGCGGCCACCGAGCTGGCGGTCCAGCACGTTGGCCGTCCCTCGCCCAACGCCTGCATGATCGCTGCTCTGGCCCGCGCCAGCGGGGCTATCAAACTGGAATCAGTCACCTCTGCCATTCGTAAGAAGTTTCCTGGCACGGTGGGTGAAGCCAACGTGGTTGCGGCTCAGGCTGCTTTCGACAACGCCAAAGCATTCAAATAAGGAGAATCGACCATGTTGAAACAGATGGAAGGTTCCATGGCGGTTGCCGAAGCCGTCGCCCTGGCGCGCCCAGAAGTGATCTGCGCCTATCCCATCACCCCGCAAACCCACATCGTGGAAGGTCTGGGGGAGATGGTTAAATCGGGCCAGTTGGAGAACTGCGAATACATCAACGTTGAGTCCGAGTTTGCGGCGCTGTCCGTCGGCATTGGCTCATCTGCCGCCGGTGCCCGCACCTACACCGCCACCGCCAGCCAGGGGATCCTGTTCATGGCTGAAGCGGTCTACAACGCCTCCGGTCTCGGCCTGCCGATTGTAATGACCGTCGGCAACCGCGCCATCGGTGCACCGATCAACATCTGGAACGACCAGAGCGACTCCATGTCCATGCGTGACGCTGGCTGGATTCAGCTATTCTGCGAAACCAACCAGGAAGCGGTGGATGTCCATATCCAGGCGTTCAAGATCGCTGAAAAGCTGTCGGTGCCGGTCATGGTCTGTATGGACGGCTTTATCCTGACCCACGCCTACGAGCGTATCGACATGCCCGAACAGGCGCAGATCGATCAGTTCCTGCCTCCGTTCACTCCCCGTCAGGTGCTGGACCCGGCCAACCCGGTCTCCATGGGCGCCATGGTTGGCCCAGAGGCGTTCACCGAAGTACGCTACCTGGCCCACCGTCGTCAGATGGACGCGCTGGAGCTGATTCCGCAGGTAGCCAAGGAGTACGCCGAGATTGTCGGTCGTGACTCCGGCGGCCTGATCAGCACCTACAAGGCCGACGACGCCGAAACCCTGGTAATCTCGCTCGGCTCCGTAATCGGTACCATCAAAGACGTGATCGACCAGCGTCGTGAGGAGGGCGAGAAGATCGGCTGTGTGGCCATTCGCTCCTTCCGTCCGTTCCCGATCGCCGAGATCCGCAAAGCCTGCGCTAACGCCAAACGTATCGTGGTGCTGGAGAAATGCTTTGCCGTGGGCATGGGCGGTATGGTCGCCTCCAATGTGCGTATGGCGCTGTCCACCCAGCCGGTGCCGGTTTACAACGTCATCGCCGGCCTCGGTGGTCGCCCGATCACCCAGAAGTCCCTGCATAACCTCTTCAACGAAGCCGCCGCCGACACCCTGGAAGGCCTGCACTTCCTCGATCTCAATAAGGAGATTGTCGAGCGTGAACTGGAGCGCGAGCGCCTGGACGAATGTTCCGGCTCCGTGGCTGAAAACATCCTGCGCGATATCGGCGCTGTCGCCGCCAGCAAGGTGTGAGGAGGGATTACACATGACTCAACAAGTTAAGTTCTACCAGACCGGCACCTATACCGTCGGCAACCGTCTGCTGGACCAGGATCAGCGTACCGTGCAGTCCAGCCTGGACCGCTCCAACGCTCTGGACTCCGGTCACCGCGCCTGTCAGGGCTGCGGCGAGGCACTGGGCGCCCGTTTCGCCATCGATGCCGCCATGCGCGCCACCGACAACCAGTTGATCGCCTGTAACGCCACTGGCTGCCTGGAGGTGTTCACCACCCCCTACCCCGAAACCGCCTGGCAGATGCCCTGGATCCACTCGCTGTTCGGCAACGCCGCAGCCGTGGCCACCGGTGTCGCCGCCGCACAACGGGTCAAAGGCAAGAAAGAAGTCCGCGTCATCGCCCAGGGCGGCGACGGCGGCACCACCGATATCGGCTTTGGCTGTCTGTCCGGCATGTTCGACCGTAACGACGATGTGCTTTACATCTGTTACGACAACCAGGCTTACATGAACACCGGTGTACAGCGTTCTTCCGCTACCCCGCCGGCGGCCCGCACCGCCACCACCATGCCGGTCGGCCCCAACCCGGGTAACGAATTCGGCCAGGGCAAGAACGTACCGCTGGTCGCCATGGCCCATGGCATTCCCTACGTAGCGACGGCTTCCGTGCACGATCTGCACGATCTGGAACGTAAGGTCACCAAGGCGATGAGCATGCGCGGTGCCCGCTACATCCAGATCTTTGTCCCCTGCCCGCTGGGCTGGGGTTCCAAGCCCTGCGACTCCATCAAGCTGGCCCGCATGGCCGCCGAATGTGGCCTGTGGCCGCTGTTTGAAGCGGAGGATGGTGAGATCACCGCCTCAACCAAGCTGCGCAAGCCTGCCCCGGTTAACGGATACCTGAAGCTGCAGCGCCGCTTTGCCCACATGTTCAAGCCCGGCAACGAAGCCCAGCTGGAAGGCATGCAGGCCCTGGCCGACAAGAACATCGCCAAATTCGAGCTGCTGGAAGAGAAGGGAGACGAAGAATGAACAAGCCATTTGCAATAACTCTCGACGTCGGCACCAGTCTGGTCAACCACACCGGCAGCTGGCGTACCGAGCGCCCCCAGTATGTCAATCGCATTCCGCCGTGCAACAAAACCTGTCCGGCCGGAGAGAACATCCAGCAGTGGCTGTTCCACGCTGAGGAAGGCAACTACGAACAGGCGTTCAAAACCATCATGCAGGACAATCCTTTCCCCACCATCATGGGCAGGGTTTGTTACCACACCTGTGAGAGTGCCTGTAACCGCAAGGACGTCGATGAGTCCGTTGGCATCAACGCCGTCGAGCGATTTATTGGCGACGAAGCGCTGCGTCACGGCTGGACCGTGGAATGCGCCCCCGATAGCGGCAAAAAGGTTATGGTGATCGGTGCTGGCCCTAGCGGTCTGTCCGCGGCCTACCACCTGCGTCGCCTGGGCCACAGCGTCACCGTGTTCGAAGCCGCGCCCAAGGCCGGCGGTATGCTGCGTTACGGCATTCCCAAGTACCGCCTGCCCCGCGAAAAGCTGGCCGGTGAGATCAAGCGGATCGAGGACCTGGGCGTTGAGATCAAGACCAACACCCCGGTCGCCAACGTAGCCGAAACCATGAAAGACGGCGGTTTCGATGCCTGCTTTCTGAGCTTCGGCGCCCACGTTGGCGGCTCCGTGGACCTGCCCACCGACGGCAGCGTGCCGATGTTCGACGCCGCCACCGTGCTCAAGGATCTGGAAAACGAGCAGCAGCCGGCGCTGAACGGTCACGTAGTGGTTTACGGTGGTGGTAACACTGCTATGGACGTTGC
The DNA here is from genome assembly GCF_017912535.1 of Motiliproteus sediminis. GTDB lineage: Bacteria > Pseudomonadota > Gammaproteobacteria > Pseudomonadales > Balneatricaceae > Motiliproteus > Motiliproteus sediminis. The sequence goes on along the minus strand of NZ_JAERQK010000001.1, from coordinate 537,232 downwards.
CCGTTCTGCCACCCGCATGGGCGCGCTCAGCGTCACCGTGGTTTACCGCCGTGACCGCAACATGATGCCGGCTCACGAGCTGGAAATTCATGAAGCGCTGGAAGAAGGCGTACAGATCGCTTGCCTGCGCACCATCACCAGCATCGCCAACGGCGAGTTGGAGCTTGAAGTGATGGTCACCGGCGAAGACAACCGTCCCGTGGCTACCGGCCAGACCGAAACCATACCGGCCAGTGTGTTGGTACAGGCTGTCGGTCAGTCCGTCGACCTGAATCCGCTGGACGGGCTCGACGACATCGACGTCAAGGGCGGCGTGGTACTGGTCGGCAAGGATATGCAGACCGGCGCCAAGGGGGTGTTCGCCGGCGGCGACATGGTGCCCTCCGAGCGCACCGTCACCGTCGCCATTGGCCACGGCAAGAAGGCCGCCAAGAATATCGACGCGTTCCTCAACGGCCAGATCTTCGTGGCTCCTGAGAAGCATGACGATGCGTCCTATGGCAACCTCAATACCTGGTACTACTCCGACGCACCGCGCTCGGTCCGCCCGGTACTGGACGTGGCCCGTCGGCAGTCCGGCTTTGCCGAAGTGGTTGGCAACCTGGATGAACAAACGGCCCAGTATGAAGCCCGTCGTTGCATGAGCTGTGGTAACTGTTTCGAGTGCGACAACTGCTACGGTGTCTGCCCCGACAATGCCATCACCAAACTCGGTCCGGGCAAAGGGTTTGAGTTCAAGTACGACTACTGCAAGGGCTGCGGCATCTGCGTATCCGAATGCCCCTGTGGTTCCATCGAGATGATACCGGAAGATATCTGATCGATCGCGACAGCGAGCAACGCATTAAACGCCCTCTCCGGAGGGCGTTTTTTTACGTGCCGGATGCCGCGATCGCGAGAATGCGCGACAGCGTCTACGGACTCGCTCTGCCGGCAGAAAACTACGCCCACCTTTTATTTCATGATCGCCGTCCAGGGGGCGATTGCGGCGGTCGCTGATCCACTGACTACACTTAGCCTCAAACGGTGCTAGCCAGCGCCAGCCTCAGCCCTAGATGGAGCGCACAAGATGACCCTGCCTATCGACGACCTCGGCACAATCACCACCCTGCTGGACCGCTTTAACACCTGGCGCCTGCCGCGTCTGCTGGCAATCAAAGAGCGAGTTGATAGCGGCGAGCGGTTGAGCGATGAAGACCTGGCCACCCTCGATCGAATGATTAAAGACGCACGTTCCATTCATCCACTGGCCGACAAACACCCCGAATATCAGGGGTTCTACGCCAAGGTAAGCGCGCTGTACAAAGCGATCGTGGATCAGGCCACCGCTAACAGCCTAACACTCCAGAACAAGACAATGGCCAGAGGGAAGATAACGGCAATGCAGGGCAGCGACCGTAGCAAAGCTTCTGCGCGCAGTGACACGCTCACAGACAGATAAAAGGGAGTGATGCGGCTGCAACAGCGCGGCCCCCTCGGGCGTTTGCCGCAGTTGCCAAATCAGCGGGGCCAGAAACAGTTCCGCCAGTGACAAGTGCTCACCGGTCAGCCAGTCGTGAGGTTGCTGCTCTAACAGTGCGGACAGATGCACCAGCGAAACCTCGACCTCCGGTGTTGAAGCCGTCACCGCAGCCCGGTTAACGCCACCGTCCGGGCCGCGCGGAAAGACATAGTGGCTCACCAGATTGGAGATACAGGTACGATGCAGATAGCTGCCGACGATGCTGATCCACTGCTCCATACGCGCAGCACTGAAGGGGGTTTGCGGAACCAAGACCGGATCCGGCTGCAGCCGATCCAGATAGCGACAGATCGCTGAGGTTTCAAACAGCACTCCCCCGTCGCACTCGAGCGCGGGGATTTTTCCAAAGGGGTGGATCTTGCGATGGGTCAGGGATTGCAGCGCTGCCGGGGTATCATGCCCCTCAACCCGCAACTGGTAGCCGATCCCCTTCTCTTCGCAGGTCAAGATCACTGTCTGGACGAAATGACTGATGGGGGTACCGATCAGGGTAACAACAGGGCGAGGCATAGACAGCTTCCGGTGCGACCAATATTGGCGTCAATGATGCGCCAATTTGAACCCAGTTTCAGCCGCCATCCCGCTGCTCGCTGGTCGCTCGGGTCACCGTCACTGCACGCCGTTTCTTGCGCATCGACAACCACAAACCGACCAGCCCCACAGGGCCAAGCATCCCCCAGGCAAAGCCTCTTGCAGGAAGGTCGTGCCAAGCCCCCAAAAACGCACAGACAAGCAGCGAAATAGCCCATACCTCGATCAGTCCGAAAACCATAAGCCCTCCCTTGCTGCATGCTATGTCACACTGAAATGGTAGGGCTATAGGGCGGTTTTGTATCTAGGGCTATTTCTGAAAAACCAACCGTTGTTGACCAAACCGCCAGCAATAGCGGTAAAAGCTGCGTTTACTGCATTACAATGGACATTTAATAAGCATCATCTAAAGTAGCAGTTAGGATCAATAAGGCGAGCGCGTCATGAGAGTTTACGACAGGGATCTGACCCCGTTCACCGTGGTTATCGCTACCATGGGCGCCACCACGCTGGTGGCCTTCGTAACTGCCGCGGTGATGTTGTTCAACACCCTGATCAATGGCCAGCCTGCCAGCTTCAACCTGATCTTTGCGACCGGCCTGTTGTGCGTGCTGGCCATCGAACTGGGCGTGGGAACCTATCTCAACATCGGCTACGATGCCGAAGAGCAGGCACGGCTACCCTCTTAACCTGCAGCAGATCGCCAGCAACGGTCTGGCCAGCCTCCTCCCCATATTGTCTGAGCTATAGTGATGGCGATTACCTGACTAGGAGTCCCTGTGGAATTTGCACTCATCCCTTATATTCTGTTTTTGTTCCTGATCGGCTACTGGGCGTCTCGTTGGAATCGGTCCGTTATCGTCTGGTGTCTGATTGCGCTACTACTTTCTCCGGTTGTTGCCGCTATTCTCCTGCTGATCTTCGGCAACAACCGACCCCAATGCCCAGCCTGCAGAGCCCATGTGGACCCTGAAGCATCAAAGTGCCGCCACTGCGGCAGTGCCTTGTAGAGGGTTCGTTCAGCGCCGTCATACGGGCTCCCCCTTAGTTCGACTCCCATCCCCCCACCTAACGGGCGATAGCGTTCGCATCCGTCGATTGCAGCCCTTACTCATCACCCTACTCCAGAACTCAGGCTCATTTGAATCTGGAACGTTCGACATGATAGAGGCTTGAACTGGAGATCATGCCATGAAGCGATCCCATTATACTGAAGAGTAGATTGCCGTCGCCCAGACGCAGACCGCGCCTAAGTTCCATTACCAGCCTTCACCGTAGAATCATTCGCAAGCTTCACGACGCCGGCACCCGTACGACCTTCCCCCGGGTGGATCTCGCAGGGTTTCACGATGACTCGGTTTTTCTATAATAGCTTCACACATTCGACGCATTGTTAAAAAGCTGGTGCAACGGGGTTCCGTTAAAGTCTTGAACCTCAATCTCAGGCTTTTCTCAAGGTGATAGACATGAGGCGGTGGTTATCTTCTGCAGTGGCGGGTACGTTCTTCGGGTTAGGTGCAATGGTTGCTCAGGCTGAAACGATCCGATTGGCGGTGACCGATCTGGTGGGCATGGAAGATAAGCACCGGCAACAACAGGGTGGCTTATCTGACCGACACCTTTGGCTTGCCAGAGCAGACTGCCGCCGCGCTTGGGCGCGTAACTATCGATTTTCTTATTGTTGATTGCACGCATCCTCCGGGCGGCTCACCAACCAACCATAATGATCTAACCCGCGCGATAAAGTTGGTTGACGCTCTAAGACCCTCGACGACGTTATTAACCCATATCAGTCACCGGATGGATGCATGGATGCAAGCAAATCCAAACTCTTTGCCCGCTAATGTCATCGCTGCGACAGACGACCTCTCCCTGATCCTGAGTTGAGCATCAGCACTAGGTAATAGTGCCAACTAATGATGCGGTGCCATGGTGTTACATGTGCCGTCTCAAAAGTCCGGCTGCCGAAAAAAGATCAATGGACATGATCTAAACTAGATTCAGTTTTTGCACGCTCACCATTCCTAGGAGCTATTGTTTATGCGGATATTAACGGTCGGCATTATCCTTGCCACACTTACCCTGCCTGCACAGGCGGAAGTGATCAAAATCCCAGACCAAAGCGGCTTTTCCGGCTTTTTGTCCGCCGGCGTAAAATATGCCGAGCTTGCGTCGAACACCGTCGCCGGCAACAAGTCGGACAAACTGAGCCGCGACGTCATCACATCACTGGACGCTCCGGATAGCAAAGATACCGGTGGCGTGTCGTTCAACTTCGACCTCCGCTATACCCTTGCTGAGCATCGCACCCAGTTCTTTCTGGGGACGTTGATTCAGGACGCGCTCCGATTCGACTTTTCAACCCAGCTGGGTGTCCGGCGGGAGTTCGGCGATAAAGGAATCGTTGCCGCTAGCTATCTGTTCTCGACTTTCCCCGCAGAGGTCTATGCCGACCCCTTTCTGACCGGCTCGCCACGCCAGAAAAGCGAACTTGATTCGTCGGGAGTCAGGCTAAGCTGGGAAGACATCATGGGTTCTGGCTTCGCTGCCAGCATTAGCGCACGGGATCAGGACCTTGATAGCGAACTAAGCGGCCAGTCCGTGGGCGGCCTGACCGCCGCAGAACGACGCAGTCTGGATCGCAACGGCGACCTGACAACGATCGAACTTTCCTATAACTGGGTAATCGCCAAGGGGCAACTACTGACCCCGGCCATCATTCACCGTAGCTATGACCTCGATGGCGACTCCGTTTCGCGCGATGGAACCCTGCTGCAACTCACCTATGCCTACAGGACGCAGAACTATTCATTCCTCACCAACCTGTTGGTGGGACAGTATGATTATGATGCGGGCAACCCCGTCTTTGGCGGTCAAAAGGGAGATTCCGATGAACTGGGGATTTCGGCCACGTTCTTCCTGCACAGACTGGCCGACATCGAATCGCTGACGGGCTATGCTTCCGTGGCCTATTTTGATTCTGATTCAGATATCGATTTCTACGATCAAGATGCCAACACAGCCAGCGTCGGGGTTATCTGGCGTTTCAATTAACCGGCATTACCGGTGCACTGCGAAGCAATCAAGACCATTCGCGGGCGGTGGCGCGTCACGAACGTAGCCACCCCCGCGTCCGGATGGCATATTCATACCCGCCACCAAGCTGCTGAACCAGCGGGGCAAGAACCGTGATTGCATGTGTGGAATGCGGCCTCGTAGTCCGGCTACCCCCACTGGGGGATGGCGGTAAAGCCCAGTGCCCGCGCTGCAGTCACACGCTGACCAAGATCGCGTCCGCCCCTTACCAAACGGCCTTGGCGGTATCTACCGGGGCGCTGATTGCCCTGGTGTTCAGCCTGTCGTTACCTTTCATGTCGTTCAGCGTACAAGGTTTATCCCAGCAGATAACCTTGCTGCAAGCTGCTGAGATGATGAGCGAATACGAGAACATTTTGCTGGGCCTGCTGCTTTTCAGCACGGTTATTGTGCTGCCGACACTCTATATCGGCATGATTTTTTATCTCCACCTCAAAGCATTACAGTCCAGAAAACGCAAACTCGGCACAGCTGAGAGCCGTTTGGCCATAGCACTGTGCCGGTTGGTTTTCCGAATTGAGCCCTGGCTGATGGTGGATGTGTTTCTTATCGGTGTGCTGGTGAGCCTGATCAAAATCGCCTCGCTGGCAGATGTCGGCATGGGGCATGCGTTCTGGGCCTTCTGCCTATTTACTGTACTGGTGGTGAAGTGCGTAGCACTGGCGGATCGTCACTGGCTCTGGCAGCATTTTGTACCGTCCACTGTCCCCCACGGAATCAAGGTGGGAGATACCCACGACACTGGCAATCATGCAAGTTGTCAGCTCTGTCATCATGTCAACCCGCTTGCTGGCAATGCCCCCGCTAAGTGTCGGCGTTGTGGCAGTGCTCTGCACCCGTTTAATCCGACGATCAATCTGCAGCACGCCTGGGCGCTTCTTATCGCAGCGATCATCTTTTACCTCCCAGCCAATTTCTATCCGATGATGTTTACCGTCAGCCTTGGCCAGCAGGAGGGTTCCACCATCATGGAGGGCGTTATTCTGCTTTGGGAGCTGGGCTCCTACCCCATTGCGCTGGTGATATTCATTGCCAGCGTGTTTATCCCCATCGCTAAGATGCTGGCGCTTGGCTGGCTTTATCTGCAAGCGCAAAGCGCCAGGCGGCTCCCTCCTCAACAGACTCTCTGGCGCTTGCGGATCTACCGCATAACCGAGTTCATTGGCCGCTGGTCCATGATCGACATTTTTGTCGTCGCGATTCTGGTCGCCTTGGTGCAGCTCCAGAACCTGATGGCGATATATCCCGGTCCCGCTGCGCTCTATTTCGCCGCGGTCGTGATCCTGACGATGCTGTCAGCCAAAGTATTCGATTCCCGGACTCTCTGGCCAACCGCACCCATCCCCTATCCTGCAGAGCATCCAATTCATGGCTGATGATAACCACCTGACAGCACAGGTAACCGAGCGCAACCAGCTTTCTGCGGTGTGGATCATTCCTCTGCTCGCGTTGGCCATGGGCGCATGGATGCTCTACCAGTACATCAACAGCAGCGGGCCAGAAGTGACACTTAAATTGAGGTCCGCCGACGGCATCGAGGCAGGCAAGACACCGATAAAAGCGCTGAACGTCAAAGTCGGTGTGATCACCGCTGTTACCCTGAGCGAGAACTACGACTACATCCTGGCCACCGCCCAGATGAATAAGGACGCCAGTCGCATGCTGCGCAAAGACAGCCTGTTTTGGACCGTCAAGCCCCGCATTGGGCGCGAGGGCGTATCTGGATTGGAAACACTGCTCTCCGGCGCTTATATCCAGTTACAACCGGGAGTATCCAGCGTCGCCGAAGATAGCTTCACCGTTCTTGATCTGCCCCCGGTGGCGGCGCCGGACACCAAGGGGCTGCGGCTGTCGTTGACCCACAGAGAAGCGGAAAAGTTGGGCGTTGGCGCTCCGGTCATCTATGAGGGCTTTACTGTGGGCAGGGTGGAGGAAAGCCACTACGACGTGAATGAGAAGCAAGCCATCTACCAACTGTTTATATTTGCCCCCTACGACCGCCTGGTTAACACTGGGTCGCGCTTCTGGTTAAGTTCCGGAGTCGACCTGCGGTTCAACGCCGAGGGGTTTGAAGTCAAACTGGCATCGCTGGAGAGCTTGCTCAGGGGCGGCGTCACTTTCGGTGACATGGACCCGACCGAGCAAGGCGAACCCATCACCCAGCAACTGACCCGGTTCCGCCTGTACGACGACCTCGACCAGGTCCGCGAAGGACTGTTTGATCACTACCTTGAGTACGTCATGCTGTTCGACGAGTCGGTCAGGGGCTTGCAGCCGCTGGCGCCGGTCGAGTATCGCGGTTTACGTATTGGCACCGTAAAGCAGCTGCCCCTGCGCAGCCGCATGTCGCGTGACCTGCCGGACATCGATACCTCCAATGGCGGCTTGGACTCCAAAAAAATCCCGGTTTTGGTCAGTATCGAGGTGGAGCGGCTCTATAATCAGTCAGACTCTGATGATTTGACCGCGTTTGAAGCCCTCATAGATCAAGAGTTTGGTCGCGGCCTCAGAGGCACACTGAAGATAGGAAACCTGGTAACCGGGGCGCTCTTCATCGATACCGATTTTCACCCGGACGAGGCCGCTCATACCCCACAGACCTTCGCCGGCTATCCGGTGTTTCCCACCAAACAGGGCAGCTTTGCCGAAGTGCAAAAACAGATCATGGATCTGGCCCGAAAGCTCAACAGTCTGCCGCTGGAACAGACCATCAGTTCACTTAACCGAACGCTAGCCTCATCCGAACGCGCGGTGACAGCGGCCGAGCAGCTGGCGCAGGAGGCTCGGATCCTGCTGCAGCAGCAGGATATCACCGCACTGCCCGCCGAACTCAGGCAAAGTCTGCAGCAGCTAACCACGACTCTGAGCGGCTTTGATCCGGAATCAGCGTCCTACCAGCAACTGACCGACGCGCTGGCCGAAGTTACCGCGCTGATCCAACAGTTGCGCCCTATCGCCCGCCAATTACATGAGAAGCCCAATGCGTTGATCTTTGGCAACAGCCGACCCGATCCAATTCCGACCAAAGGGCAGCCGCAATGAGAACATGGACGATTGTTCTATTTATTATTCTTCTGAACGGCTGTGCCGGAACCGGGAATAACGCAACGTTGCCGGTCTACTATCTGTTGCCACTGCCGGAACAGGCACTTGTGGATAAAGCCCTCCCTGACAGTGCCCCCTTGCTACTGGTCGCGCGGATCGAACTTGCCGATCATCTGCGCCAGCCCGGTATCGTCTATGCCACCTCGACAACCGAGGTCGTCAACGCCCGCCTGCATCAATGGGCGAGCCCAATCGCTGGACAACTGTCACAACGGCTGTTGACGGACCTGAGGCACAAGCAAGACCTGTATCGGATAGAGCCAACAAGCGAACGCACAGGAAACATCGCAGCGGCCACCCTCCACCTCAGGCTCACGAAGCTTAACGGGGTCCATACCGGACATGCCGAGCTACGCGGTGAATGGGCAATAACCGCGTCAGGGAGCAGCGCCACACACAGCTCCGGTTTTGACATCAAGGTAGCGCTGACGGAGGACGGCTACCCTGCCCTGGTTGAGGCGCTATCCCTGGCTGTTGACCAATTGACGACAGCGATAGCAGCCGATCTCCAATAATAGCCAATCCGATAGAATCTAAGCTTGGATGCGTCAGCTATGTGCCCAAGGCCGACAAGAGCACGTTTCTCTATCAGCTCTTGTTCCCCTATTCTCTGAAATCACCGACAAGGAGGGCTTAGCTTTACGGATTTCGGTCCGACCGGAAAAAGGGAACCTAGTTTTTTTAAGGACAACGCAGGAGCAGAGAGCAACGCTTCCTAAGCGACGGTTACTAATGCTCTAGAGGACAAGAACAGCACCAACCACTTGGTGATATATAGGTGACACGACCTAAAAACAAAAAACCCGAGACTTTCGCCTCGGGTTTTAAGCGACTGATTTAACAGTCTGAATTTGGTAGGACTAGGCAGATTCGAACTGCCGACCTCTACCATGTCAAGGTAGCGCTCTAACCAACTGAGCTATAGTCCTGTCGTGCAATGTGGGGCGTATTATAGGTGGCTGTGCCGCTTTGACAACCCCCTCCCACAATTTTTTTCACGCGGTTACAACCACTCCACCGAAACGCTCAAAAGATAGCCAACGCCATAAACAGTCTTGATCAGGCGCGGGTTTTTGGGGTCTTCCTCCAGCTTCTTGCGAATGCGCGACATACGTACATCAATGCTGCGATCAAACGGCATCGATTCGCGGCCCATCAGGTCACCCATCAGACGGTCGCGGCTCAACACCTGCTTGGGTGCACGCAGCAACACCAGCAACAGGTCGGACTCGGCCGAGCTAAGAGTTTCTGCGCGTCCATCGTCATTGGTCAGGGTCAGGGTGGCAGGATCGAAGCGCCAGTCGCCGAACCGTGCGGCTCTGGATGGTGCCTGCGCAGTGCTGTCGATCTGTTCCAGCCGGCGGATGAGGCTGTTGATACGGGCAACCAGCTCACGTGGATCGAACGGTTTGGTGATGTAATCGTCCGCGCCGATCTCCAGCCCTAACACCCGGTCCGGCAGGCTGCCGCGCCCCGTCAGTATCACCACGCCGATGCGATGGCTGTCACAGAGTTCACGCACCAACCCCAGCCCGTCCATATCGGGCAGTCCCAGATCGACGATGCACAGATCCGGCTGGCGGCGACGAATCGCTTGTGACGCCAACGCCCCGGTACGGAACGATGCGGTAGCAAAGCCGAAGTTCTCCAGCTCGTTGCAAACCATGCTGGCGATATCGGGTTCGTCTTCGATGACGTAAATCAGCTTCTTATTGGTGGTGGTCACGCTGATGGATTTCCTTGTTCTTTCTTACGTTTTCCAGATTGATCCAGTGCGGATTTCAACGCTTCCGGAGCAAAGGGTTTGCGCAGTAGTTCATAACGTGCGCCGCTACTGCCACGGCTTTGCTGCTCGAAGGAGTAGCCGGTAATCAATACCACGTGAACCTCGGGATGTTCGCGATTCACTTGCGCGGCCAGTTCAAAACCATCTGTTTGGCCCGGCATGATCACATCGGAAACAACGGCGTACAGCCCCGGCAAGCTCTCCAAAAGGGTGCTTGCTTCATCGCCGTCGCAGGCCTCAACCACCGCGTACCCCATATCCGAAAGCTGCTCGCGAATAATATTGCGCACGTCTGCATCGTCTTCAACCAGCAGTACCAACCGGCCGTCGCCGGACCCGCTACCCAGCATTGTGCCGTTCATGCCATCGTCAGCAACGTAGTTGGCAGGCACCGCTGGTAACAGCATACGTACCTCGGCACCCTTGCCCGGTGCACTGTCCAGGCGAATATAACCCTGCGACTGCTTGACGAAACCGTACACCATACTGAGCCCCAGCCCGCTGCCGGCACCACCCTTGGTGGTAAAGAAGGGCTCGAAGGCCCGTGACAGCCCCTCTTCGCTGAAACCAACGCCGGTATCCTTGACCCGGATCTCCAGGTAATCGCCGGGCACCACTGCTTCATCATAATCCAGCGGCACCTGCACCCAACGCTCGCGTAAGGTGACCTGCAGCGTTCCGCCTTTGGGCATGGCGTCTCTCGCGTTCAGTGACAGGTTGAACAGCACGTTTTCCAGCTGACTGGCGTCGACATACGCGCGGCACTCCACATCATCCGGGTCAAATTCGATATCGATATTGCTGGGCAGGCCGCCCTTGAGCAGTTCGATCCCCTCTTGAACCAGCGCCACCACATCAACGGCGGTCGGCTGCAACGGTTGCTTCCGGGAGAATGCGAGCAAACGACTGGTGATGTCGGCGCCGCGGCGGCTGGCGCGAATCGCCGGTTCCAGATAGCGTTCCAGCTCGGCGTTACCCTGATGACGCTCGCACAAAGAGATCAGGTTTCCGATAATAACGGTCAGCAAGTTATTGAAATCGTGTGCCAGACCACCTGCCAACTGACCCACCGCGCCCATTCTCTGTGCTTCGGTCAGTTTGCGCTCGGTTTCCTTTTCTGTGGTGATATCCAGCGACAGGTTAAGGATGCCGGTAACAAAACCGTCGGATGAGACTTGCGGAATCAGATTGCGCTTGGTGATCAGCTCGCGGTCGCCACGTCTGAAACTGTATTCAAAGGTGGTTTCCTCACCACAGAGGGTCTGGTCAATCTGGGGAGAGATATGATCCAGCATCTCTCGGCCCATCACCTCTTCCAGCGTTTTACCCACCACTTCATCCTTGCTGAATCCAAACATCTCGGCGTAGCGCTGGTTGACGAAGCGATAGCGGAAATCCCGTCCCACATAGGCGATCTGGGCCGGCAGCGCATCAAGGATCATCCGCTGCTGCTCTTCAATGGTGGCCAGTTCCCGGGTGCGGACCTGCACCTTGTGGTCCAGGGTCTGGATGCTGGTGCTGAGGCGCCGCACCATTTCGTCAAAGGTATGGGCCAGTACGCCGATCTCGTCGTCGCCACGAATGCCGCTTTGGGCACTGAGGTCGCCGCCGCTAACCCGTTCGGCGGTGTCCGCCAGCTTGCGAATAGGCGCGGCAATCCGCGACACGAACACCAATGCCATGAATATGGCCATCACCAGCACCACGGCAGTAATGGTCATGATGCGCTCGCTCAACACCTCGGAACTGCGCTGCAGCTCGTCAACGTACACCGAAGATCCGATATACCAGTTAAAACCGTCGAGGTAGCGCACCAGCGACAACTTCTCGTAGACGTAGTTACCCGGATCGGAGGGTTTATCCCACTTGTAGAAGTGTTCGCGCCCAGTGTCGGCTACGGCGATCAATTCACGCGCGATAGACTTGCCGGTAACCGGATTCAGCTGATCGAGAAAATTGATGCCGTCGAGGTTGGCGTTGGGGTGAATCAGCATGTTGCCACCGGCATCGAAGATATACATGTAGCCGGTTTTGGCAATGCGGATCTCTTCCAGCGCCTGGCGAAGCTCGGTCATCGCCTGCTGCTTGCGCTGGCGCACTTCCGCGTCGATATCATCCAGATAGACGCCGGAACCGATAACAAAACCCCACTGGGGAAAGTCCTTCACATAGGACATTTTGTCGACGACTTCGGTCTGGTCCAGGCGCTGCCAGGGGTACTGGTAATAGCCGTCACCGTTGGAGCGGGCGAAATCAACGATATTGGCAATGATCTGCTCGCCATCGTGGCTCAGAACTTCGGTGGTATCGGCACCGTGAAAGCGGGTATCGGGGTGTGATACCAGTACAGTGTCATAGCCGGCAATCCAGATGTAATCGTTGTTGCCATATGTGAATTTTCGCAGCCCTTCGAATACTCGCCGGCGAGCCTCGGCCTCAGCCATCTCGCCGCGCGCCGCGCGCTCAAAGTAATCCTTGGCGTAGGACTCGGCAAAACCAACGACCGTACGCAGCTGCTTTTTATGGGATTCCACCGCCTGCTGGCGGTAGCCTTCGAGGTTGAACTGAATCTTGTTGGCCAGCTCGAACACGTTGTTCAGTGCAATGCGGCTGGCGTTGCGTTCGATGTCGTACACGGTGTTCTTGATCAACGGCACCGAATAGAAATAGATCGCCAACGCGAACAGCACGATGATCGTAACCAGAGTAAAGAAAAAACGGCGAACCAGTTGTGAGCCCAGAAGCATTGTTATCGTTCTTCTCTGAATTGAGCCAGCGCCCAGTATACGGGATCTCCCGTATCCGCGGATACCCCGCCTTTAGACGCAGAACCCATCTAACCAGCCGGTAACAGTGTGCACAAGCTTGTTACATTTGGTTAGATTTGAGACGAAATCCAGCAACACTCTGGGCGTTTAATCGACTTCTGTTAGCGGCAACAACCTGTTTCCAGGCGCCGCGCCCTTACAAAAATAACAAGGCATACCCACCGGGTAACGCCAAGGGAAGTCGACTATGAGCCAGGATTTCATCCTACAGACGCGCAATCTGGTCAAAGAATTCAAGGGCTTTACCGCCGTCGATGACGTCAATCTTAACGTTGAACGCGGCACCATCCACGCCCTGATCGGCCCTAACGGCGCCGGCAAAACCACCGTTTTCAACCTGCTGACCAAGTTCCTGACCCCTACGCGCGGTGAGATACTTTTCAACGGCAAAGACATCACCCGGCAGACGCCGGACTCCATAGCGCGTCTGGGCATCGTCCGGTCGTTCCAGATTTCGGCGGTATTTCCACACCTGAGCGTACTGGAAAACGTGCGCGTAGCGCTACAGCGCACCCGCGGTGACAGCCTCTACTTCTGGCGTTCGGAAAAAACCCTCGACAGCCTGAACGACCGCGCCATGGAACTGCTGGAGTCGGTTGGCCTGGAACCCTTCGCCAACGCCCGTGCCGTCGACCTGCCCTACGGTCGCAAGCGTTCGCTGGAGATCGCCACCACCCTCGCCCTTGATCCGGAGTTGCTGCTACTGGACGAACCGACCCAGGGCATGGGGCACGAAGACGTCAGCGTGGTCGCGGAACTGATCAAAAAAGTGGGCCAGGATCGCACCATCCTGATGGTGGAGCACAACCTCCACGTGGTGGCCGACCTGTCCGACCGCATTACCGTACTACAGCGTGGCGCGGTATTGACCGAAGGCGACTACGCCACCGTTTCCGATGACCCGCGTGTCCGCGAAGCCTACATGGGCGTCGCTGCCGACGGCGACCCCAGCGCCAGCAATGACGAGGAGAACGCCGCATGAACGCACCGATGACCGCGGCCAAAGAGCCTATGACCACCAAGAGCCACCGCGAAAAAATCCGTATCAGCGATCTGCATGCCTTTTACGGCGAGTCACACATTCTCCACGGCATCGATCTCAGCGTGAACCAGGGCGAGCTGGTGACCCTGCTGGGACGCAATGGATCAGGCCGCTCCACTACCCTGCGCGCGATCATGAACATGGTGGGCAAGCGTACCGGCTCGATCTTCATTAACGGCAACGAAACCATCAACATGCCGAGCCACCGTATTGCTCACCTCGGCCTCGGCTACTGCCCGGAAGAGCGTGGCATCTTCTCCAGCCTCAACGTGGAAGAGAACCTGATGCTGCCACCGGCCGTCCGCTCCGACGGCATGTCGGTGGAAGAGATCTACGAGATGTTTCCCAATCTGGCTGAACGCCGCAAAAGCCAGGGCACCCGTCTCTCCGGGGGGGAACAGCAGATGCTCGCCATGGCCCGTATTCTGCGTACCGGCGCCAACATCCTGCTGCTGGACGAGATCACCGAGGGTCTGGCTCCGGTGATCGTGCAGAAGCTTGGTGAAGTGCTGACCAAGCTCAAGCAGCGCGGTCTCACCATCGTACTGGTGGAACAGAACTTCCGCTTCGCCGCTCCGATTGCTGACCGTCACTACGTGATGGAGCACGGCCATATCGTCGAAGAGATTCCGCGCGAAGAGCTGGAAGAGAAAACCGAACTACTGAATACCTATCTGGGCGTCTGACGACCGGATGGTTACTGGCACCATCAATCCATGCATAACGCATAGCTATAAAAACAAAAAACGGGAGAATCCCATGAAAGTGATGCAAAAAACCCTGTTAGCCACTGCAATGGCAGCCACTATGGCCATTACCGGCAGCGCCAATGCTGCGGGTTTGTCTGACGACAAGGTCAAGATTGGCGTACTGGTTGATATGGGCGGTGTATATGCCGACATCTGTGGTCAGGGCTGCGTTGAAGCGGTCAAGATGGCGGTTGAAGACTTCGGCGGCAGCGTACTGGGCAAGCCGATCGAAGTGGTCAGCGCCGACACCCAGCTCAAGCCCGACATCGGCTCCGCCATCGCTCGCCAGTGGATCGAGCAGGAACAGGTTGACGTCATCAACGGTGCGGTTGCGAGCTCCGTAACCGGGGCCGTCACCAAGGTTGCATCCGATGCCAAGAAGATCACCCTGATCGCGGCATCTGCCAGCCACGCGTTTACCACCAAGGCCTGTACACCCTACAACGCGCACTGGACATATGATGTGGTCTCCCTTGCCAACGGCACGGTGAAGCCGATCGTTCAGAGTGGCAAGAAGAAGTGGTTCTTCGTCACTGCTGACTACGCCTTCGGCCATGCTCTGGAAAGCGTCGCAACCGGCGTAATCAAGGAGAACGGCGGTGAAGTGGTTGGCGGCGTAAAAGCTCCGCTTGGCACCACTGACTTCTCCTCCTACATGCTGCAGGCACAAGCATCAGGCGCTGACGTCATCGCACTGGCCAACGCCGGTACCGACATGGTTAACAGCCTCAAGACCGCGGCCGAGTTCGGGGTTACCGAAACCGCCGACGTTGCCGGTCTGCTGGTATTTACCCCTAACGCGCAGGCGCTGGATCCCAACGTGGCCGGCGGCATGAAACTGACCACCGGTTTCTACTGGGATATGGATGACGAAACCCGCGCCTGGTCCAAGCGTTACATGGCCCGCATGGATAACAAAATCCCGGCGATGCCGCACGCAGGTGCCTACTCCTCCACCATGCACTACCTGAAAGCCGTTCAGGCAGCAGGTACCGACGACTCCGATGCAGTCATGGCGAAGATGAAGGAAACCCCGGTTGAAGACTTCTTCTCCCGTAACGGTTACCTGCGCGCCGACGGCCGCATGGTTCACGATATGCTCCAGGTCCGGATCAAGAAGGCCGACGAGCGTGCCAATGGCGACGACATCTTCGCGATTGAGCAGGTGATCAAGGGCGACGATGCCTTCTTGCCGCTGAGCAAGGGTGGCTGTGAGTTCGCCATGGCTAAAAACTAAGTTCTTCACTTAGTAGCCAATCCGCAGTACCGGCCACCCCTCCGGGGGTGGCCCCATAACAACAACAATTATTGAGAATCCTCAGGGTGCGATTATGGCGACCTTTCTCGGAATCAACCTCTTTGCCCTGTCCGGTCAGTTACTGATCGGTCTGATCAACGGCTCTTTTTACGCGCTGCTGGCGCTGGGTCTGGCGATCATCTTCGGGCTGCTGAAAATCATCAATTTCTCTCAAGGCGCCCTCTACATGCTGGGAGCCTTCGGTGCTTACCTCGGACTCAACCATCTGGGTCTAAGCTACTGGTGGGCGCTGCTGCTGGTTCCGCTCGCTATCGCCGCCATCGGCATTCTGATGGAGCGTACCCTGATCCGGCCGATCGCCAACGAGGATCACCTCTACAGCCTGCTGCTGACCTTTGGCATCGCGCTGATTCTGCAGGGGCTGTTTACCCACTGGTTCGGTTCCTCCGGCCTGCCCTACGCGATTCCGGAAGAGCTCAAGGGCGGCACCAAATTGCCGTTCATGTACCTGCCCAACTACCGCGCCTGGATCATCGTATTCTCGCTGGTGGTCTGTGCCGGCACCTGGTATCTGATTGAAAAAACCAAGCTGGGCGCCTATCTGCGCGCCGGCACCGAAAACCCGCAGCTGATGCAGGCGTTCGGTATCAACGTTCCCCTGATTGTCACTCTTACCTACGGCTTTGGCGTTGGCCTGGCTGGCGTTGCTGGCGTGCTGGCTGCACCGGTCTACTCCGTTTCGCCGGAGATGGGCTCCAACATCCTGATCGTGGTGTTCGCCATCGTGGTTATTGGCGGCATGGGTTCCATTGGCGGCGCCATTCTCACCGGCCTGGCCATGGGCGTGGTCGAGGGCCTGACCAAGTACTTCTACCCCGAAGCCTCCAACACCGTGATCTTCCTGGTAATGGTTCTGGTCATTCTGACCCGCCCCGCTGGCCTGTTCGGCAAACCAGCCTGATAACCGCCTACACCAACAGATTTATAGGGTGAACATAATGAACAAGAAACTGACGATCGCTTTGCTGGGTGTGGCGCTGGTAGCGCCCCTGGCTATCTACCCGGTCTTCCTGATGAAGATCCTCTGCTTTGCGCTGTTTGCCTGCGCTTTTAACCTGCTGCTCGGTTTTGCCGGCCTGCTCTCCTTCGGCCACGCCGTGTTTCTGGGTACCGGCGGTTACATTACCGGCCATCTGATGTTGAACTACAGCGTCACTCCCGAGATCGGCATCATCGCCGGGGTGATCTGTGCCGGTCTGATCGGCTTTGTCTACGGCAAACTGGCGGTGCGCCGCGAGGGGATCTACTTTGCCATGATCACCCTGGCGCTGGCCCAGCTGGCGTTTTTCTTCTACCTGCAAGCTCCCTTCACCGGCGGTGAGGATGGTCTGCAGGGCGTTCCGCGCGGCAACCTGTTCGGCGTTATCGATCTGGAAGACAACATGACCATGTACTACTTCGTACTGGCCATCTTCAGCGCCGGATTCTGGCTGATTCACCGCTGCGTCCACTCGCCCTTCGGCCAGATTCTGAAGGCGATCCGTGAAAACGAGCCGCGCGCTATCTCTCTAGGTTACAAGGTTGAACAGTACAAGTTGCTGGCCTTTGTTTTGTCCGCGTCGCTGGCCGGTCTCGCCGGCTCCACCAAGGCGCTGGTGTTCCAGCTGGCATCGCTGACCGACGTGCACTGGTTCATGTCCGGTGAGGTGGTCCTGATGACCCTGCTCGGCGGCATGGGCACCATCTGGGGCCCTGTTATCGGCGCCACTACCGTCGTTGGCATGCAGAACATGCTCGCCTCTGGCCCGCTGGCCAACTACATCCACGTGGTGATGGGCGTGGTTTTTGTGATCTGCGTGCTGGCGTTCCGGAACGGAATCGTCGGCGAACTACAGAAACTGGTTAAGAAGAATTTCTAAGAGGATCGATTGATGACCCAGTCAACGGATGTGACCGCCCTCGACCTCGGCATTCCGGCACGCGATGCGCTGCCGGACGAGACCCAGCGCTACTTCGCCAAGTGCGACGAAAAACTGGGAATGGTCCCCAACGTACTGCAGGCATACAGCCATCGTCCTGCCCAGCTGGACGCGTTTTCCCGGTATTACAACGAGCTGATGTTCGGCGAATCGGGGCTGTCGTCGCTGGAACGGGAGATGATTGCGGTGGTGGTGTCCTCGATCAACCACTGTTTCTACTGCCTGACCGCCCACGGCGCCGCCGTGCGCCAGTACAGTGAAAACCCGCAATTGGGCGAGATGCTGGTCATGAATTTCCGCGCTGCGCCGCTCGATCAACGCCAGCGTGCCATGCTCGATTTTGCCGCCCTGCTGACCGAAGCCCCGGACCGTATCGACGAGGCAGACCGTCAGGCGCTGCGCGATGCCGGTTTCAGCGATCGCGACATCTGGGATATCGCCAACGTCACCGGTTTCTACAACATGACCAACCGGGTTGCCGCTGCCACCGAGATGCAACCCAACCCCGAGTATCACAGCCAGTGCCGCTAGTCGCCGCCACTGGCCCAGGACGTAGAGATAACAAGAGAGACCGACAATGAGCAGCCTACAGAAAAGCTACACCAGCGCCACCAGCACGACCCCGCTGCTGGGCGACACCATCGGCGACCTGTTCGACCAGATTGCCGCCCGCCACCCTGATAACGAAGCGCTGGTGGTATGCCACCAGGGTATCCGTTGGACCTATACGCAGCTCCAGCAACAGGTCAATAACTGCGCTCGTGCACTGATGGCCATCGGCGTCGAGCGTGGCGACCGGGTAGGAGTCTGGTCACCCAACAATGCTCAGTGGTGCGTGGCCCAGTTCGCCACCGCCAAGATCGGTGCCATTCTGGTCAACATCAATCCCGCGTACCGGCTGCACGAGCTGGAATACGCACTCAACCAGTCCGAGTGCAAGTTCCTGATCGCCGCCGACACCTTCAAGAGTTCCGATTACACCGCCATGCTCAATGAGCTGGCGCCGGAGATCGCCAGTTGCGCCGCCAACCAGATCAAGTCTGTCGCCCTGCCTCATCTACAAGGTGTAATCAGCCTGACGGACTCTCCTGCGGCCGGCATGATGAGCTGGGATCAGCTGTTGCAACGCGCTGATGAAGTGAGCAGCGAATCTCTGGCCGAACGCCAGAGCCAGCTGCAGTTCGACGACCCGATCAATATCCAGTACACCAGTGGTACCACCGGTTTTCCCAAAGGGGCCACCCTGAGTCACCACAATATCCTCAACAACGGCTTCTTTGTTACCGAGAGCCAGGGCTTTACCGACCGGGATCGGCTGGTGATTCCGGTGCCGCTCTACCACTGCTTCGGCATGGTGATGGGTAATCTTGGTTGCGTTACCCACGGTGCCACCATGATCTACCCCAGCGAAGCGTTCGAACCGGATGCGGTACTGAAGGCGGTCGCCGAAGAGCGCGCCACCGCTCTCTACGGGGTGCCGACCATGTTTATCGCGGTGCTGTCGCAACCCAACTTTGCCGAATTCGATCTCAGCTCACTGCGCACCGGGGTAATGGCCGGCGCTACCTGTCCGGTTGAAGTTATGAAACAGGTGATTGAGAAGATGCACATGTCCGAAGTGCAGATCGCTTACGGCATGACCGAAACCAGTCCGGTCAGCACCCAGACCGGGGCCGATTCACCACTGGAGAAACGGGTATCAACCGTAGGGCGCACCCAGCCGCACATTGAGTCAAAGATCATCGACTCAGAGGGGCGCATCGTCCCCCGGGGCACCATCGGCGAGCTCTGTACCCGCGGCTACAGCGTGATGCTCGGTTACTGGAACAACGACGAGGCCACCCGCGGCAGCATCAAGCAGGGCTGGATGCATACCGGCGATCTGGCCACCATGGACGATGACGGCTACATCTCCATCGTTGGTCGCAGCAAGGATATGGTGATTCGCGGCGGCGAGAACATCTACCCGCGCGAAATCGAGGAGTTTCTCTACACTCATCCGGCGATCTCCGACGTACAGGTGACCGGGGTACCCGACGAAAAATACGGCGAAGAGCTGGTCGCCTGGGTCATCCTGAAAGAGGGTGAGGATCTGAGCGAAGAGCAACTCAAGGAGTACTGTAAAGGCAAGATCACCCACTTCAAGGTGCCCCGCTACATCAAGTTCACTGAAAGCTTTCCAATGACAGTGACGGGCAAGATCCAGAAGTTTAAGATGCGCGAAATCACGATCGAAGAGTTTGGCCTGAAAGGGCTGAAGTAGCCGTCCGATGGATGCCTTGGGCCGCCTCGTGCGGCCCTTTTTTTGTCCGCTGAAACAAGGAGCCTGGCATGGATGTCGCCAGCCACTACCAACACCAGCTTGACCCTGACAGACTGCTGGCCGCGGTTGACCGGCAACTGGGGAGCGCCCTTAGACCCGAACAACTGGCACCTGTAGACCAACTTCATCTGGGCGGCCGCCGCGCCAGCCTGGCCCTGCTTGAGGGTCTCAGCCTGCAGCTTGACCTGCCAGTGCTTGATCTCGGCAGCGGCCTTGGCGGTACCGCCCGCCTGTTGGCACAGCAGTGCAGCTGCCCCGTCGTTGGCATCGATCTTACCGCGCAGTTCTGCCAGTTGGCCGCGCGTCTGGGCGAGCGCCTGGCCAATCTGCTGCCGGTAAATTTTGTGCAGGGGGACGCGCTCAATCTTCCCTTTGTCAACGCCAGTTTCGGACTAGCCGTAAGCCAGCACTGTTTGATGAACCTGCCGGACCTGCCCCGCGCACTGGCCGAACTGCGGCGCGTTCTCCATCCCCAAGGGGCAATCGTGCTGCATGAACTATTGGCCGGCCCCGGCGGCGAGCCCTACTTCCCCACGCCTTGGGCGAGCCGGGCCGACCAAAGCCACTTGCTTGATGAACAGCAGTTCCGGGGATTGATCAGCGATGCGGGGCTGGAGGTTAAAGTCTGGCGCGATCTGTCAGCGGACGCGCTGGCATGGCGGAGCCGCCACGCCCGCCGCGAAGCTGACGGGGTGAGCGGACTATCGCCGCAACTGGTCTACGGGGATCGTTTCACCACACTGGCAACCAATCTGCAGCGCAGCTTGCGCGACTCGCGGGTACGGGTAATTCATGCCGAGCTTGCACCAGTCCGGGACTGAACCTGAACCGGCCCGCTCTAAAACAGCGGCACCGCCGGCCGAGCGACATCCTGAGTCCGGGTAACCGCGCGGGTCATTCGGTTTCAACCACGTGATCAATCTCGCTATCGAGAATCAGGTGGGCATCATCTGCATCGGTATGAGCGCGGGCGTGCACTGCCTCGGCGTCCCCGGCAGCGGCGAGAATATGCTGCAGAATCTCGTTTTCCGATTCATTCGCATGTTTTCGCCGGGCCACAATCGCTGCATAGACGTCGTTCGAAACCGTGATAGTTCTGGACATGGTGTACCTCCTCTGGCGCACAATTCGCCGCGGCGAACCCCACTCGGGCGAATGCCATACGCTCTCTCACCCTAGCATGCTTTAACCGCTGATGAGGGGCCCGCCTGATCGCCTGCCCCCATATCACCTAAACACGGCGCTGACCGGAGAGGTTCCCGCGCCCTCTGGAGACCGAACGGGAACAGGGTGATGCGCCCGCCCCAAGCCCGCCACAGCAGCACAGGTCCCGGGCTGCAAGCAGCAATTGAACGGCTATCCTTACGTCAGCACCCGGGCACGCCGGGTATCCACTTGATCGGGAGAATTGCGATGAAATCACGTGCAGCGGTGGCCTGGGAGGCAGGTAAACCTCTGGTCATCGAGGAGGTTGATGTCGAGGGCCCTCGCGCCGGCGAAGTACTGGTGAGAATGGTCGCCACCGGAGTGTGCCACACCGATGCCTACACCCTGTCCGGCGATGATCCGGAGGGTCTGTTCCCGGTCATCCTGGGGCACGAAGGCGGCGCCATCATTGAAGAGATCGGCCACGGGGTTACCAGCGTCAAGCCCGGTGATCACGTTATTCCGCTCTACACCCCTGAATGTGGCCACTGCAAATTCTGCAAAAGCGGCAAAACCAATCTCTGCCAGGCGATTCGGGAGACCCAGGGCAAAGGGCTGATGCCCGACGGCAGTTCCCGCTTCAGTTGCAATGGCACCAAACTGCACCACTACATGGGCACGTCAACGTTCTCCGAATACAGTGTGATGCCGGAAATTGCGGTAGCCAGAATCAATCCCGCAGCGCCGCTGGACAAAGTCTGCCTGCTAGGCTGCGGCATCACGACGGGGATCGGCGCGGTGCTCAACACCGCCAAGGTGGAGCCGGGGTCCACAGTCGCCGTGTTCGGCCTCGGCGGCATCGGCTTGAGCGTGGTTCAGGGCGCGGTGATGGCCAAGGCGTCACGCATCGTAGTGATTGATATCAACGAGGACAAATTTGAGATGGCGCGGCAGCTGGGGGCAACTGACTGCGTCAATCCCAGTCAGCACAGCGTGCCGATTCAGGAACTGATCGTCGATCTTACCGATGGGGGCGTGGACTACTCCTTTGAGTGTATCGGCAACGTCAATGTCATGCGTCAGGCGTTGGAGTGCTGTCACAAGGGCTGGGGCGAGTCAGTGATCATCGGCGTGGCCGGCGCCGGCCAGGAGATCAGTACCCGCCCCTTTCAACTGGTAACCGGCAGGGTCTGGCGTGGCACCGCCTTTGGTGGTGTCAAGGGCCGCTCGCAACTGCCTGATTACGTTGAGCGTTACATGGCTGGCGTGATCAAGATCGATCCTTTCGTGACCCACACCTTGACCCTGGACCAGATCAACGATGCGTTCGAGTTGATGCATGCCGGCAAGAGTATCCGCTCGGTGGTGCTGTTCTGATGGTAGCGTCCGCCCCGCTGGAGGTGATCGAACAGGTCAAAGTATTTGCCGGCCAGCTAACCCGCTACCGGCACCACTCGCACGCGGTCAACGGCGACATGGAACTGGCGGTATTTCTGCCGCCTCAGGCTCACCAAAGGCCGGTGCCGGCACTGTACTGGCTGTCGGGGCTGACCTGCACCGACCAGAACTTTTGCCAGAAAGCGGGGGCATTTGGCGTGGCAGCAGAGCTCGGACTGGCGCTCATCTGCCCCGACACCAGCCCTCGCGGCTGCAATCTGCCCGGTGAAGAGGATGACTGGGACTTCGGCAGCGGCGCCGGATTCTACCTCAACGCCACCCAACCACCGTGGAGTCGGCACTACCGGATGTATGACTACGTAGTCGATGAACTGCCGGAACTGCTGGAGCACCAACTACCGCTCTCACCCCGGCGTTCGTTGGCCGGTCATAGCATGGGGGGACACGGCGCGCTGGTGTGCGGACTGCGTAACCCTGAGCGCTACAGTTCGCTATCGGCGTTTGCGCCGATCAGCAATCCGTCAAACTGCCCCTGGGGGCAGAAAGCCTTTGGTCATTATCTGGGCCCTGATAGGGAACAATGGCGGGCTTGGGATGCCTGCGAGCTGCTTCGCCAGTTCAGCGCGCCGGTGCTGCCGCTGCTGGTGGACCAGGGCGAAGCCGACCCGTTTCTGACCGAGCAGTTGCAGCCACAACAGCTGGAAGCTGCGTGCAGGGCCAGCGGCTACCCGCTTACCTTGCGCTATCAGGCCGGCTATGATCACAGCTACTACTTCATCGCCTCGTTCATCAGCGATCATCTGCGCTTCCACGCCATCCATCTCGGTCTGGTCCAGACAGTCTGAGGCGAGTCGCCTCAGGGTGTGTCCACCAGCCCCTGTTCGATGGCGTACCGGGCTAATCCTGCTGCGGTATGAATATCCAGCTTATTCTTGATGTTCTGGCGGTGGGTTTCTACCGTGCGCACGCTGATATCAAGGCTACGGGCAATGATCTTGTTGCTTTTACCCTCAGCCAACAGCGTTAACACCATCACTTCGCGTTTGGTCAGCGGCTGCACCGGTTCACCCGCCGGCGCCTGGCCAATGGGGCTGCTGAACAGGCTGTTGGAAGCGCTTTGGCAGAAATAGGTATTGCCGATGGCCACGGTTTCGATCGCGGTAACCAGCTCATCGGATGAGACATCTTTGAGAATGTAACCACGTGCGCCCGACTGCATCACCTTGAGGATATATTCACGGTTATCGTGCATGCTCAGGATCAGCACTTTGATATCGGGAAAGCGGCTGTGGAAATGGCGCGCCGCCTCAAGTCCGTTCATTACCGGCATGCTGACATCCATCAACACCACGTCAGGTGCAACCTGCGTCGCCAGATCCAGCGCCTGCTCGCCATTGTGGGCCTGCCCCACCACACGGATCGACGATACCCCTTCCAGCCGGGCTTCGATGCCGTCCAGTACCAACGGATGGTCATCGACCAGTAACACTGCGATTGGCTCGTGGCCCTGCTGGGCGCTGCGTTCTGTCATCCGTATAGCTCCATAGGCAACTCTGCCTGTATGTAGGTGCCGTTGCCCCGCTGGCTATCGATCACGAAACGCCCTCCCAGCAGCTCAACCCGTTCACGCATGTTGCTGATGCCGATACCATCGGTCGCACGGGGGTCATCGAAACCGCAACCGTTGTCAGTCAGTTCGAGGTGAAAGTAAGCTTTACGCCAGTATGCTCGCAGACTGAGACGGCTGGCGTCCGCGTGACGTTCGATATTGGTCAGCGCCTCCTGCACCACGCGGTAAAGGGTAATATCAACCTCTTCGCTAAGCGGCCGTCCTTGCAGCTCCACATCCAGATCCACCTGAATACCGGTGCGCAACGAAAACTCCTCCAGCAGGCTGTTAAGGCCGGCTTCAAAACCGAGGTCATCCAGCACCGTCGGGCGCATATCGTGGGAGATACGGCGCACCTCCTGAATCGTTTCGTTAAGCACCTTCTGCCCCTTGCTCAGATCTTCAGCCGCTTTGTCCGGGTGGTCATGCAGCCGTTGCTGGGCCAGTTCCAGACGAAACTTGATCGAGACCATTAACTGGTTAATACCGTCATGCAGTTCGCGGGAAAAACGCCTCCGCTCCGACAGCTGAAACTGCAGCGAGCGGCTTGCCAGCTCCCGCAGCCGGGTATCAGCCAGCCGGTGTTCATGCAGGTTAAAGGCGATAGCGATAACAACGATCACCACCACAGTGATCGAGGTGATCGCCAATACGGTAAGGAAAGTATTGCGGATGTTGTCACTGACCTGGTCACGGATCTTGGCGACCTCCCGGCCGATGTCATCAAGATAAAGGCCGGTACCCAGCATCCACCCCCACTTGGGAAGCTGTACCACGTAACTGAGCTTGTCTTCGAGCTCTCCCAGCGACGGTTTATTCCACTGGTAACGGTGATAACCGCCACCATCAGACGCCAGGCGGAGCAAATTCTGGATGATCAGGTCGCCGTTAGGGTCGGCCAAGTCGATCAGGTTGCGCCCCACCAGTTCCGGCTGAATAGGGTGCACCAGATTGACGCCCTCAGCATCGTAGACAAAGAAATAGCCGTCATCGCCGTAGGTAAGGTTCTGCAGGATCGCTTTTACCTGCGCTTTCGCCGCGTCGCTGGGTAACCCCGGTGCGCTGTAAACATGATCAATGGCGGTCAGCGCCAACTCAACATAGTGACGAAGCTCCTGCTGCTTGGACGAAATGAGGTTGCGCTCAAAGGTGGCAATCTCATGTTCACCCAGATCCCGTGCCTGATTCAGGCTGATCAGGGTGATCAATGCAACTACCAGCAGCAGTGGAATGATCGCCAGCAGGATCATTTTTGTTTTAAGGGAGAGCGGTATCACACCAACGATTCCATGACTCAGCAGCACTTCATCTTAGGGGGGCAACGGCACAAAAAAAAGCCCCCGCAAACCGGGGGCTCAGTGGTGGCTAAATCAGGCCAGTCCGTAAAACGCCGGTAGCAGCAGCACTGAGATCAGCACAACGGCCTGAATCACGATATAGGGAACCACGCCGCGGTAGATATCCATGGTGCGAACTTCCGGCGGCGATACCCCCTTGAGGTAAAACAGGCTGAATCCGAAGGGCGGCGTCAGGAACGAACTCTGCAGATTCATGGCGATCAGAATGGCAAACCACAGCATGCTGATACCCAGAGCCTCCGCAACGGGAGCGAGGATCGGCACAATGATGAAGCTGATTTCGACGAAGTCGATGAAAAAGCCGAGAATCATGATCACCAGCATCGACAGAATCAGGAAGCCCCACTTTTCACCCGGCAGGTCCAGCAGCCACTCTTCAACCAGATAATCACCACCGGTGTAGGTAAAGGCCATCGAAAACGCGGTGGCACCGAGCAGGATGGCGAACACCATCGCGGTCACTTTGACCGTTTCCTCCGCGCTGTCCATCACCACTTTCCAGTTCAACTGGCCGTAGATCGCGGCCAACAGCAACGCCCCGACTCCCCCCAGTGCGGAGGATTCCGTCGGCGTAGCAATCCCGGTAAAGATCGACCCCAAAACCACCACAATCAACGCCAGCGGCGGCACGATAGCTTTCAGAGCGGTGAACACCTGTTGCACCTTGCCGCCCGCATCCTCATCGAGCGGAATGGAAGGGGCTTTTTCAGGCTTGAGGAAGGCGATCGCCAGCACAAACACTATATAGGCGCCGATCAACATCAGGCCGGGGCCGACCGCGGCTTTGAACAGATCACCCACCGGGATCCCCAGCACATCGCCGAGAATAATCAGGATGATTGAGGGCGGGATAATCTGCCCCAGGGTACCCGAGGCGCAAATAGTGCCACATGCCAGAGCTTTGTCGTATTTGTACTTAAGCATCACCGGTAACGAGATCAACCCCATGGCGACCACGCTCGCACCCACCACACCGGTGGACGCCGCCAGTAACGCGCCCACCAGAATGGTGGAGATAGCCAAGCCACCGCGCACGCCACCGAACAGGCGCCCCATCGCTTCGAGCAACTGCTCGGCCAACTGGGTTTTCTGTAGCACGATACCCATAAACACGAACAGTGGCACCGCCATCAACACGGTGTTTTCCATGATGCTCTGGATACGAAACGGCATGAACGCGAAGATTTCGGCGCCTTCGGCCCAGACGCCAAACGCCAACGCCACACCGCCGAAGGTAAAGGCTACCGGAAAGCCGAACAGCAACATGCCCAGAGCCACCACAAACATTACGATACCGACCATGGTTACAACTCCGTATGCTGATAAGGCTGCTCGTGAGCTCCGCGCAGCGTATTAACCGAGGTCAGCAACAGACCGATGCCGCTGAGTGCCATAAAGCCGAACGAAACCGGAATCATCGACTTGATAATCCAGCGGTAGGGCAACCCGCCGGGGTCGCCGCTGGTTTCGCCCAGAGTGTAGGCTTCGTGGGCAAAATCGTAGCCGTACCACACCACCAGCAGACAAAACGGCAGCAGCAGGACCAGCGTACCGATCAGATCGACCCAGGCTTTCTTCTTGGAACTCAGGCGCTCATAGATCAGGTCCACCCGCACATGACCGCCCACGCGCAATGCATAGGGCACGCCGAGCAGAAATATCGTCGCGTGCAGGTGCCATTCCAGCTCCTGCATGCCGATGGAAACCTGATTAAAAAGATAGCGTGAAACAACGTCATAAAAGACGTTCAACAACATGAGAACAAACAAGAAAGCGGTCAACTTACCGAGCCAGTCGGAGACCTTGTTGACGCCATTTTCAAGCGATATAAGAAAGTCCATAACAGCCTCTCCAGAGTAAAACACCCGGCGCCCGAGGGCACCGGGAATCAGAGCGATCAACCACCCGCCTTAATAGGCCGAGAGGCTATCCAGATAGGCTTTGTCGGAGATATTGATCCACTTGCGCGCTTTCTCCAAGTAAGCACGCTGGGAGTCGAGGATCTCCTTGGCTTGTGCGTCATTGGCCGCATGCTCTGCCAGCAACTCGTCGTTGGCCTTGCGCATGGCGTTCATCACTTCCGGCGGGAAGGTTTTAACTTCGATATTGGGGAACTCCGCGGTCATGGAGGCCCAGTTTTCGGCGCTGGCATGGGTGGAGTGCACGTACATATCGTAAGCCGCGGTCTTCATCGCAACCTTGAGGATCTCCTGCAGATCTTCCGGCAGACGCTCAAACTTCTTCTTGTTCACCAGGAACTGCAGCTCGGTCGCCGGCTCATGCCAGCCGGTGTAGTAGTACGGTGCGATCTTGTGGAACCCCATCCGCAGATCCAGTGACGGGCCGACCCACTCCAGCGCATCGATGGTGCGACGCTCCAGTGCGGTGTACAACTCCGCCGGTGGAATATTGGTCGGACTAGCACCCAGTTTGGCCAGCACTTCGCCGGCAAAGCCAGGAATCCGCATTTTCAGACCCTGCAGATCATCCAGCGAGTTGATCTCTTTCTGGAACCAGCCACCCATCTGATTGCCGGTATTGCCCCCGGGGAAAGACATCAGACCAAAGGGCTCATACACTTTCTGCATCAGCTCCATACCACCGCCGTGGTAGAACCAAGCGTACTGCTCCGGTGCGATCATGCCAAAAGGCATGGTGGTGAAGTAGAGGGTGTTGGGAACCTTGCCTTTCCAGTAGTACGACGCGGAGTGGCCCAGGTCGTATTGACCCGCGCGCACCATGTCAAACACGCCAAAAGGAGACTTGTGCTTGTTGGAGGAGTCGATGGTGATCTGCAAACGACCATTGGACATCTTTTCGGCCATGGCAGCCATATTTTTGGTAGCGTCACCAAAGATGGGGAAGTTGGGTCCCCAGGTTTCGGCCAGCTTCAGACGGTAGACCTTTTCGGCCGCCATCGCGGGTGAAGCAAGCACAGCCAGGCAGGTCGCCGCGGCCATCAGCTTCTTGGGCAGTTTTAGCTTAAGCATTGTCGGAATCATCCTCATCGTTGTTCTTATTGGTGACACCGTACGCTGGGCACAGCGCCAACGCTTTTTATCATCCCACCCGGACACAACGGAGGTAATTCGTACAACTGCGCACTCCGCGCCTGCCCGCTACGCAGGACTACGTAGCCCGCTACGTAGTTTTACGGATATTTGAGCCAGCATTGACGACTGCTCTCATGCAGCGGCCGCTCTGCACTTGCGAGTTGTGATCGCCCCGGTTGCTCAAACGGCGTCCAACTCGGGAGCGACAAAGGGAGCGACGAGGAATCGGCCCCGGCGTACGGCCGACTTGATGCAAGCTGCCGAACCCCACGCTCCGCACCTAGTCGGTATCGCTACCGAGCCTTGCATGGGCTACGGGGGCAAGTCGCTGGATGAAGCCATTGCCTGCCACAACCGACAAGACGGCAGGAGGTAGTTTGGGGGAAGCGGAAGTAGCGGCGCGTGTTAATCGCGACGAACCGGGCGACCTTGGCCTTGATTAGGACGATAAAAAAGCGTTGGTCGCCGCTCTGGAACCCTTAACTGACCAACGCACTGGTTTTCAATGCCTGCAGTTGATCGCGATACTGAGCGGCTTTCTCGAACTCGAGATTCTTGGCCGCCTGATACATCTGATCCTCCAGGCGATTGATCTCCCGACTCAGTTCTTTTGCCGACAGTGCAGCTGGGTCGGTTTGATACACGGGGCTGGATTCGGCCACCTTGCGTGCACCCCGGCCAGCCTTTTTACCCGGCACCCGTGCACCCTCCATGATGTCAGCGACCGATTTTGTCACCCCTTTGGGGGTAATCCCGTTGGCCTGGTTAAATGCCAATTGCTTATCCCGGCGCCGGTCGGTTTCATCGATCGCCCGTTGCATCGACCCGGTGACCCGGTCACCGTAAAGTATCGCCTTGCCGTTCAGGTTGCGTGCCGCCCGCCCAATGGTCTGGATCAGTGAGCGTTCGGAGCGCAAAAAGCCCTCCTTATCGGCGTCCAGAATCGCCACCAGCGACACCTCGGGCATATCGAGCCCTTCGCGCAGCAGGTTGATGCCCACCAGTACGTCAAACTCTCCGATACGCAGATCCCGGATAATCTCGACCCGCTCCACGGTGTCGATATCCGAGTGCAGATAGCGTACCCGAATACCGTGCTCGTGCAGGTACTCGGTCAGGTCCTCGGCCATCCGCTTGGTCAGCGTTGTCACCAGCACCCGCTCTTTCAGCGCCACCCGCTGGGTGATTTCGGATAACAGATCATCCACCTGGGTGGTGGCTGGCCGCACTTCGATCGCCGGATCGACCAGCCCCGTCGGACGCACAACCTGCTCAACCACCTGCCCCGCGTGCTCGCCCTCGTAAGGGCCGGGTGTGGCCGAGACAAAAATAGCCTGAGGAGCCAGCCGCTCCCACTCTTCAAACCGCAACGGGCGATTATCCAGCGCCGACGGCAGCCGAAAACCATACTCCACCAGAGTTTCTTTGCGTGAACGATCGCCCTTGTACATCGCGCCCAGCTGCGGGATGGTGACATGGGATTCATCAATCACCATCAACGCATTAGCAGGCAGGTAGTCGAACAGGGTCGGCGGCGCTTCGCCCGGGTTGCGACCGGAGAGATAGCGGGAGTAGTTCTCGATGCCGGTGCAGTAACCCAGCTCCAGAATCATCTCCATGTCAAAATTGGTGCGCTGCTCCAACCGCTGCGCCTCCAGCAGCCGATCATGCTCACGCAGATACGCCAGCCGTTCGCGCAACTCCTCACGGATATGGTCCACCGCCTCAAGCAGGGTTTCCCGCGGGGTGACGTAGTGGGACTTGGGGTATACCGTCACTCGTGGCACTTTGCGCAAGGTTTCGCCAGTAAGCGGGTCAAACCAGCTGATCTCCTCGATTTCGTCGTCAAAAAGCTCAACCCGGATCGCGTCCTTATCTGATTCAGCCGGATAAATGTCGATCACGTCACCCCGTGCCCGGTAGGTCCCCCGATGCAACTCGACGTCATTTCGGGTGTACTGCAACTCCGCCAACCGGCGCAGTATCTGGCGTTGATCAATGCGGTCACCGCGATCCAGATGCATCACCATGCGCAGATAGGCACGCGGGTCCCCAAGGCCGTAAATGGAGGAGACGGTAGCGACGATGATGGCGTCCTTCCGCTCCAACAGTGCTTTGGTCGCTGACAGTCGCATCTGTTCAATATGGTCGTTGATGGAGGCGTCTTTCTCGATATAGGTATCCGAGGACGGTACGTAAGCCTCTGGCTGGTAATAGTCGTAGTAGGAGACAAAATACTCGACGCTGTTGTCCGGGAAAAAATCCTTGAACTCACCGTACAGCTGCGCGGCCAGGGTTTTGTTCGGTGCCAACACGATGGTCGGGCGTTGTAGCCGCTCAACCACGTTGGCAATGGTGAAGGTTTTGCCGGAACCGGTCACCCCGAGCAAGGTCTGGGCGGCAAGGCCGGCGTCAATGCCCGCGCTTAACTGCCGTATCGCTTCAGGCTGGTCGCCGGCGGGCTCAAAGCGCGAATTCACCTTAAAATTGTTGGGCATCGACATTCCTGCAACTACCAGAATCCGGTATGATTATAGAGTTTATCTGGCCGCTGGGTACATAGGATACCCCGCCAGGGGGCGACAGATCAGACCACCTATCGACTAAGAGGACAACAGGTTGGACGTTCAACTTTCAGACCGCGTAAATAACATCAAACCCTCACCCACTCTCGCCGTCACCAACCGTGCCGCCGAGCTGCGCGCGGCAGGAAAAGACATTATTGGACTCGGCGCCGGCGAGCCGGACTTCGACACCCCTGAGCACATCAAAGCGGCCGCCATTCAAGCTTTGAATGAAGGCTTCACCAAGTACACGGCAGTGGACGGCACGCCGGCGCTCAAGCACGCCATCATCAACAAACTGGAACGCGATAACGGCCTCAGCTACGCGCCCAACCAGATTCTGGTTTCCTGCGGCGGCAAGCAGAGCTTCTTCAACATGTCATTGGCGCTGATCAATGCTGGTGACGAGGTCATCATTCCCGCACCCTACTGGGTATCCTACCCGGACATGGTGCTGGTAGCCGACGGCGTTCCGGTCATCATCCGCACCACCCAGGAGCAGCGTTTCAAGATCACACCGGAACAACTGGAGATGGCGATCACGCCCAAGACCAAACTGGTGGTGCTGAACAGCCCGTCAAACCCCTCCGGCGTGGCTTACACCCGAGCCGAGCTGGAAGCCCTGGGCGAGGTGCTGAAAAAGCACCCCAACATCCTGATCGCCACCGATGACATGTACGAGCACATCCTGTGGAGCGAGGAGCCGTTCGTTAACATCGTTATGGCCTGCCCGGACCTGTACGACCGCACCGTGGTTCTGAACGGCGTATCCAAGGCCTATTCCATGACCGGCTGGCGCATCGGCTACGCGGCAGGCCCGCAAAAACTGATCGGCGCAATGAAGAAGGTCCAGTCCCAGAGCACCTCCAACCCCACCTCTATCTCCCAGGTGGCGGCACAGGTGGCGCTGGAAGGGTCGCAGGACTGCGTTGCGGAGATGCTGGAAGCGTTCAAACAGCGCCACGACTTCGTCATCAACGCCCTGAACGATATCGAAGGGGTTGAATGCATTCCCGCAGATGGCACCTTCTACGCCTTCCCCAGCTTTCAGAAAGTGATCGACGCCAACGATGCGTTTGAAGACGACATCGCCCTGGCCGAGTTCCTCCTCAACGAAGCCGGTGTTGCACTGGTTCCAGGTTCCGCTTTTGGCGCTCCCGGCCAGATGCGGCTCTCGTTCGCGACCAGCCTCAAGGTACTGGAAGACGCGATTGGGCGCATCAAGCGCGCCATCGAAGGCTGATCAACGATACCGCTAAAAGCCCGCTTCGGCGGGCTTTTTTTTGGGCGCTCTATTTTTCCCACCCGTTTGGTCAACATTACCCTTGACGGAGACTAGACGACCGGTCTAATCTGCGCTTTTGTTCGCGGAGGTCGCCATGGCTCAAGGCAACCAACCCAGTTGCGATACGCGCACCCGGATCATGCAGGCTAGTCTGCGCCTGCTCAATAAGCAGGGCTATCACGCCACCGGGCTCAGCCAGATTCTTGCCGATGCTCAGGTCCCCAAAGGCTCCTTTTATCACTACTTCGACTCCAAGGAGCAGCTGGCAATTGAGCTGATCCAGCATTATCAAAACCTGCTGCTAGAGCGCTGGAGGGCGATGGTTGATCTCAACGGCCCGGATTGTCTGGCGCAGCTCAAACGAGGCCTGCAAAGTATCGTTACCGACTACAACGAACGCCCCAACGAGCAACTCGGTTGCCTGCTGGCCAGCCTCAGCGGCGAGCTTGCATTTGCCAGCCCCTTTCTTCGGGGGGCGGTACAGAATGCCATTGCCGGCATCTGCGACCAGATTGAGCAGGATCTAAGCCACGCGCAACGGCAGGGCCAGGTGCGTGACGACATCGCCGCCTCGACCCTGGCTCAGCTGTTCTGGTGCAGCTGGCAAGGAGCCACCCTGCGGATGAAGATCACCCGCAGTACAGCTCCGCTGCAAGAGGTCGGCGCACTGCTGCTGGACCACCTTTATCGCCCCCTCCCATCTCAGGCTCACTAAAACGGAACTCTTCATGCAGCTAGCCAAACACACCGTCGCAGCACTTTTCACCCTCCTGTTTAGCGCTGCGATCATCGCCGCGGAGACGGATAAACCCAGCGGATTACCCGCTGAAGTGGTCCGGGTTGAGCCACAGAGGTTAGACATCTCGCTGGATGCGGTCGGCACCTTGCTGGCTAACGAAGCCGTCACCCTGCGTCCGGAACGTACCGGACGGGTGCTCGGAATCCATTTTTCCGAAGGTCGGCCGATCAAGCGCGGTCAGAAACTGTTTACGCTGGAATCCTCCACCGAAGTGGCAGCGCTGCGTCAGGTCGAAGCCGGCCGAGACCTCAGCCAGGTGGAATACAACCAAGCCGAACAGCTTTTGCAGCGCAAACTCGGTTCCCGGCACGAACGCGACAAAGCACTGGCCCAACTCAATATCGACGAAGCCCGGGTCAATCTAGCGCGTACCGCACTGGAAAAGATGACCCTTTACGCCCCCTTCGACGGCTACGCCGGCCTTCGTCGGGTTAGCGTCGGCGATTACGTCAGCGATGGTCAGCCGCTGGTGGACCTGGTGGATATCGAACAGCTCAAGCTGGATTTTCAGCTACCGGAAAAACATCTGCCGCTGCTCAGCCCCGGCATGCGTGTATCACTGACCACCGAAGCCCTGCCGGAGGAGCAGTTTGAAGGTAAAATCTACGCCATCGCGCCTCAGATCGACCCCAGAAGCCGCAGCGTATCCCTGCGCGCACTGATCGATAACGGTAACAAACGCTTGCTACCGGGCCTGTTTGCCCGGGTCAACCTGTTGCTCGAAACACGGGATGCAACCCTGATGATTCCGGAACAAGCGATCATTCCGCGTGGTCGCGATTTCTTCGTTTATCGTGTGACGGACAACAAGGTTGAGAACCTGAAGGTTTCACTCGGGGTGCGACGACAGGGATTGGTCGAGGTGGTCGAGGGAATCAATCCAGGCGACGTCATCATTACCGCTGGGCAGATGAAACTTCAGCCCGGCGGTCCGGTAACGCCGGTGTTCCCGGCTGAAGACGGCGCGGAGAAAGCCGAATGATCCTGTCTGATATCAGCATCAAGCGACCGGTGTTCGCCACCGTCATCAACCTACTGGTGGTGCTGGTAGGCGTGGTGGCGTACGACCGCCTGACCATCCGCGAATACCCCAATATTGACGTACCGGTGGTGACGGTGGAAACCCGCTATCCCGGTGCCAATGCAACCATTATCGAAACCCAGGTAACCGACATCCTTGAAGAGTCCCTGGCGGGGATTGAAGGTGTCGATTTCATGACCTCCTCAAGTCGCTCGGAACTCAGTCAGATCACTGTGACTTTTAAGCTTGAGCGGGACGCGGACGCCGCCGCCAGCGACGTGCGCGACCGCGTTGGAAGGGTTCGCGGGCAGCTACCTGACGACACAGACGAACCAGTGGTCGCCAAAGTCGAGGCCGATGCCCAGCCGATTATCTGGTTGGCGTTTTCCAGCGACCGCCACGACGCACTGGAGGTGACCGACATCGCCGATCGGCGGGTAAAAGATCCGCTGCAGGTGATCCCCGGGGTGGCCAATGTGCGGATATTTGGTGAGCGCCGCTACTCCATGCGGGTATGGCTGGACCGGATAAAAATGGCAGCGCACGACATCACCGTACAGGAGGTGGAAGCGGCTCTGCGGGCGCAAAACCTTGAAGTGCCCGCCGGCCGTATTGAAAGCGTGGAACGCGAGTTCGGCATTCTGTCGGAAACCGACCTGCGCACACCGGAGCAGTTCGCCGACATCATCCTGCGGAACGAAAACAACTACTCGATCCGCCTTGGCGACGTCGCCCGGATTGAGCTCGGACCGGAAGACACCCGCCGCATCTCCCGTTTCAAGGGACGTAACGCCGTGGCACTGGGGGTAGTCAAGCAGTCCACCGCCAATCCGCTGGACGTCTCCGCGGGCATCCGTGCCGAGCTACCCCGCATTCAGGAACTGCTGCCAGAGGGCATGGAGGTGCAGGTCGCCTACGATTCCTCAATCTTCATTCAGGAGTCGATCAACGCCGTCTACAAGACCCTGATCGAGGCAACCGCGCTGGTGGTGCTGGTTATCTTTCTTTTTCTGCGCAACTTGCGCGCCACCCTGATCCCCCTGGTGACCATTCCGGTGTCGCTGATCGGCGCGTTTGCGCTGATGGAGCTCTGGGGCTTCAGTATCAATACACTGACCCTGCTGGCGATGGTGCTGGCTATAGGCCTGGTAGTGGACGACGCGATCGTGATGCTGGAAAACATCTTTCGCCACGTCGAAAACGGCGTCAAGCCGATCCAGGCCGCTTTCCGCGGGAGTAAAGAGATCGCGTTTGCCGTCATCGCCTCGACCCTGACCCTGGTTGCGGTGTTCGCTCCGGTTGCCTTTACCCCGGGACGAACCGGCAAGCTGTTTACCGAGTTCGCACTGACGTTGGCAGCCGCGGTCGTCGTGTCCGGCTTCATTGCACTATCGCTGTCGCCGATGATGTGCTCCCGGCTACTCCATCACGAAACCCGCCACAGCCGGATCTACAACCTGTTTGAGAATGGCCTCAACGCCATTACTCGCGGCTACCAAGCGCTGCTCAAACTCGCATTACGCGGCCGTTGGCTGGTGGGGGTGATGGCCGCCCTCACCTTTTACGGCAGCTGGCAACTCTACCAAACCCTGCCGCGAGAGCTGGCACCAACCGAGGACCGAGGCACCATCATCGCGTTCTCGATGGCTCCTGACGGCGCCTCGGTGGGTTATCTGGATCGTTATGCCCGCCAGGTTGAAAGGATTCTCGCCAAGGTCCCCGAGGGCGACCGTTATTTCATGATCGTCGGCTTCCCGACGGCCACCCAGTCGATCGGGTTTCTTGGCCTTAAACCCTGGGAGCAACGCGAGCGGACCCAGCAGCAGATCACCCAAAGTCTGATGCCACAGATGTTTGGCGGCATCATCGGCACTATGAGCTTCCCCCTCAACCCGCCCTCCCTCGGCCAGAGTATCGCCTCACGCCAGGTGCAGTTCGTTATCCAGACCAGCGGCACCCATGCTGATCTGGAAGGTGTGACCCAGCAGGTGATGGGCAAGATCTATCAAAATCCGGGTTTTGTGCAACCCGACAACGATCTCAAGCTCAATAAACCCGAGCTGCGGATAACGATGAGTCGTGACAAAATCGCCGATGTAGGCAGCTCGGTCGACACCATCGGTCGCACCTTCGAAACGCTGATGGCCGGTCGCGAAGTCACCCGTTTCAAGCGCGAGGGTGAGCAGTACGATGTGATTGTGCAGGTTGAACCCACCGATCGCAGCACGCCGAGCGACCTCAGTAATCTTTATATACGTGGCAGCGATGGCAGCGCCATCCAGCTCGATAACCTGATTCAGATCGAAGAGAGCGTCGCACCGCGCGAGCTAAATCACTTTAACAAATTGAAATCGGTCACCATTCAAGCCTCTCTTGCGCCCGGCTACAGTCTGGACCAGGCATTGGCGTTCCTTGAGCAAGCGGTGGCGGAAGCCGACGCCTCACTGCAGATAGACTATGCCGGTGAGTCGAGGGAGTTCAAAGAATCCAGCAGTAGCCTTGAGACCACCTTCCTGATGGCGCTCGCCTTTATCTATCTGGTGCTGGCAGCCCAGTTCGAAAGCTTTCGGGCCCCTATCATCATCTTGCTGTCGGTACCGCCGGCGCTGCTGGGAGCGCTGGCGGCGCTGCATCTGACCGGGGCATCTCTCAGCGTCTATAGCCAGATCGGCCTGATCACATTGATGGGGCTGATCAGCAAACACGGCATTCTGATCGTCGAATTCGCCAATCAGCTGCAACAACGGGGCAAGAACCGCCTAGACGCTCTGGTTGAAGCCGCGACGCTGCGCCTGCGCCCGATTTTGATGACTACCGGTGCCACCGTGCTGGGAGTGTTACCACTCGCCATCGCCAGCGGTGCCGGCGCTGAAAGCCGTCAACAGATAGGCTGGGTCATCGTCGGCGGGATGACGTTCGGCACCCTGCTAACGCTGTTGGTAGTCCCAGTGGTCTATAGCCTGCTGGGTGCCAAAGTCGCGCCAGAGCCGGTCGATGAAGACCGCCAGCCGCAAACGGCTGTTTTATAAATCACCGCCCTCGAGGGCCTCACCCGGTGGGCGCCCTTGGCAGTTAGCCCGATGCAAACTATAACTAAAGTATTAGGCGCTGCGGTCGCTTAATCTTATGACAATGATAACGACGTGCATCAAGGGGGCTTTATGCAGGGTTACAATCAGGAAGAGACTGACGAGGACACCATTTACGTGCTCTCCAACAACTAATAAAAAAGGCGCCTGGAGCGCCTTTTTTGTGCCTTGGTATTCAGCGGTCGATCAATGCAGCGTCACACCAATAAGACGCACCTTGCCACGCTCGTTGTCGAAGGTTGCCCGCAGCTGCCTTAGCGGCATCAGGCCAAAATCAACCGGATCAGCGGGCTTGTCGTACCAACTGAGGGTAGACACGCGGGTCATCAGATCAAACTCCCCCAGCAAGGCATCCAGCAAAATCATGACGGCCTCAACCGCAGGATCCTCTTCCACGTCGACAACCCGCTCGACGTAAATATTGAGGTGGAATTCACCCTGAGTAATCCGA
Organism: Motiliproteus sediminis; assembly: GCF_017912535.1. Classification (GTDB taxonomy): domain Bacteria; phylum Pseudomonadota; class Gammaproteobacteria; order Pseudomonadales; family Balneatricaceae; genus Motiliproteus; species Motiliproteus sediminis. The sequence goes on along the minus strand of NZ_JAERQK010000001.1, from coordinate 499,240 downwards.
TAACTGAACCAGAAATCATCAAGGCCATATTCGTCGTCACCCAGGCGCACGCTTTCCGGCAGCGGATCCTGGCGACCGTTGAACGCGACGACCTGCACCCCATCAATCATTGGCGCCGCGTCAACCAGGCTCAACACCGACGCGATGGACTGGGCGTAACCATCACAGCCAAAAATCATCTCTATCCGCTGTGAATGCTCGTCGCGCTCAAAGTGAAAGGTCAGGTTCTGGTCGATCACCTTGAGGCTCTCCTCGTAATGCTGCAACAGCATCCGCGCCTGACCCTCGTCGGTTTCTTCCATCAAGGTATCGATGGTGTCGACAACCTCGCACCAGAACAGCGTGATCTTTTCGAAATTCGGAATCATGAAACCCATCAGGTGCGCGGTACCACGACTCCGGTCTGCCCCATGTACTTGCCGGCCCGGTCGGCGTAGGAGGTTTCGCACACCTCGTCGGCGCCGATAAACAGCATCTGCGCCACGCCTTCATTGGCATAAATCTTGGCGGGCAGCGGCGTCGTATTGGAGAATTCCAGTGTCACGTGGCCTTCCCACTCCGGCTCCAGCGGGGTCACGTTGACGATGATGCCGCAGCGGGCATACGTGCTCTTGCCCAGACAGATCACCAGCACATCACGCGGGATCTTGAAGTACTCCACCGTGCGCGCCAGGGCGAAGGAGTTGGGCGGGATAATACAGACATCAGATTGCACATCGACAAAACTCTGATGGTCGAAATCCTTGGGATCGACCATCGACGAGTTGATGTTGGTGAAAATCTTGAATTCGTTAGCGCAACACACGTCGTAACCGTAGCTCGAGGTGCCATAGGAGACGATCTTCTCGTCACCTTTACGCCGCACCTGACCCGGTTCGAAGGGAGATATCATCCCATGCTGCTCCGCCATACGGCGGATCCAAGTATCCGATTTAATGCCCATAGTCCGCTCTAAACGACCCCTGTCTGGTCAAATCAAAATTGCGCCATCATACCGGTTTTGCGGCCAGAAATCTGCCTTTTTGCGCAGCCGCAGCACGCCCGGCACAAACGGGGCAGTTAGTCGTTCTGCACCACAATTTCCGGGAACACATTGGCGTAGTTTTTACCCCGCGCCGCTAACAACGCGGCGATTCGCAGTGCGATATCGCGATAGTGACAGGCCGCCTCGCTGGCAGGGTCCGCGGCTACGATGGGGGCGCCTGAATCCGACTGCTGACGGATGGCCAGCGCCAGCGGCAACTGCCCCAACAGCTCGGCGTCGTAAGCCTCGGCGATTTTCTGACCGCCACCCTCGCCAAAGATGGGCTCGGCGTGGCCACACTGACTACAAACATGCAGGCTCATGTTTTCCACGACACCCAACACAGGGATCTCGACCTTGCGGAACATCTCGATACCCTTGCGCGCATCGAGCAACGCAATGTCCTGTGGCGTGGTGACGATTACCGCCCCGGTCACCGGCACTTTCTGCGACAAGGTCAGTTGAATATCGCCGGTTCCCGGAGGCATGTCGACAAACAGATAGTCCAGATCATCCCAGCCGGTCTGGGTTAGCAATTGCTGCAGCGCGCCACTGACCATCGGCCCACGCCACACCATCGGCTGGTTGTCGTCGATAAGAAAGCTCATCGACATCGCCTGCACGCCGTAGGCACTGATCGGCCGCATCATGCTGCCTTCGGTAACCGGGCGCTGGCCCTGGCCAATACCCAGCATCAAACCCTGGCTGGGCCCATAGATATCCGCATCCAGCACCCCCACACGGGCACCTTCCGCCGCCAACGCCAACGCCAGATTAACGGTGGTGGTAGATTTACCCACCCCACCCTTGCCCGAGGCCACAGCCACAATGTTGCGCACGTTCTCCATGCTTTTCATGTTGTTCTGGGTTTTGTGGGCAATAATCTTGCTGCTGAGCTGCCACTGCACCGCGCTGACGCCGTCCAGCTCCAGCAGTTTGGGCTCCAGATTTTCGCGCAGCCACGCCCCCAGCGTGAGTGACGGCAGCGCCAGCTGAACCGTCAACACCAGCGTCCCCCCCTGCATCTCGATACCCTTTACCGCCTTGGCCTCAACCAGAGTCTGATCGATATAGGGTAAAGGGGTGTCGCCCAGCAGGGCTTCGACGGCAACGCGTTGTGTATCTGTCATTGATCGGTTCCTGTATTCAACGAGTGATAGCTGCTGTTATAAGTGCTTGCCACGCAAAAACCAACCCTTTCGCTGGGTTTATTTGCGCACCAACCATACGCCGCACTCTTTATGCGCGGTATAGGGAAACTGGTCGAACAGCGCCAGACGCTCAACCCGGTGGGTTTGGCACAAAGTGCCCAGATTGCCGGCCAGAGTCTCAGGATTGCATGAGATGTACAGAATGCGCTCAAATCGCTGCACCAGCGCCTCGGTTCCGGGATCAAGCCCGGCACGCGGCGGATCCACCAGCACGGTCCCAAAGTCATAGTCGTCCAGATCGATATGGCGTAGCCGGCGAAACTCACGCTCGCGGTTCATCGCCTGAGTAAACTCCTCGCTCGACAGCCGCGCGATGGCCACATTGGTCACTTGATTGAGTTCAAGATTAAACAGCGCCGAGTTAACCGAACTTTTGCTGATTTCGGTCGCCAGGACACGGTCAAACAGGTCACTGAGGGCAACGGTGAAGTTGCCGTTGCCACAATAAAGCTCCAACAGATCACGGCCGACTCCCGCCACCGCCGCGCGCGCCCACGACAGCATCGCCATGCTGATACTGGCATTGGGCTGGGTGAAGCTGTTTTCCACTTGCTGGTAGCGCAGCTCCCGTCCGGCAATCGGCAGCCGCTCCTCGACCCAGTCCCGCGCCAGCACAATCTTGCTCTTGCGGCTGCGACCGATGATTTCCAGGCCCAGCGAACGCTGCAGATCCCGGGCGGCCTGCTCCCACGCCGCATCGAGTGGGCGATGGTAGATCAAGGTGACCAGAAGCTCTCCAGTGGTAGTACTGAGGAAATCGATCTGGAACAGTCGCCGCCGCAACAGCTCATCGGCACGAATCGCATCGAGCAAAGGAAACATGCAATCTTCAATCGTTGACGAGACCATCCGGCACTGGTCGATACGGACCGGCGCCCGCTTGTCGCCCGGCTCAAACATGGCATAAAACAGATCATCGCCTTCATGCCAGATGCGGAACTCTGCGCGCATCCGATAGTGCTCGGCTGGCGAGGCAAAAACTTCGGGCTCTGGGGCATTAAAGGGTGCCATAAGGGTTCGCAACTCTGCCGCCTTGGCATCCAGCTGCTGTTGATACTGCTCGGGAAAGACCTGACCTAAACTCATACCTGAACCGCCACCCCTGAAAAAAGCGGCCAGTTTAACAGCGCCGGGAGCAGGGCGCGACGCCCACCGGCTTTGTTCGCCGCAGCAAAAACGCTACAATCAGCGCCCGGTTACGCGCACCTGCCCGGTGCGTTCATGCATCAAGCCACGCTAAAGCGGAATACCTGAACATGTCGTCAACGCCTCGCAAGATTCTCGTTACCAGCGCACTCCCTTACGCCAACGGCTCTATTCATCTGGGTCACATGCTGGAATATATCCAGACCGACATCTGGGTGCGTTTCCAGAAGCTGCGCGGACACCAGTGCACCTATGTCTGCGCGGACGACGCCCACGGCACCGCAATCATGCTCAAGGCAGAACAGCAGGAAATCACACCGGAAGCATTGATTGCCGCGGTGAGCGAGGAGCATCAAACCGATTTCGGTCGTTTCAGCATCGGCTTTGACAACTACTACTCCACTCATTCACCGGAAAACCGCGAGCTGGCGGAGCTGATCTACACCCGCTGCAAAGAAGCCGGCCACATCGCCCAACGGACCATCACTCAGGCCTACGACCCTGAAAAAGAGCTGTTTCTGGCCGACCGTTTTATCAAGGGAACCTGCCCCAAGTGCAAAGCCGACGACCAGTACGGCGACAACTGCGAAGCCTGCGGCGCCACCTATTCGCCTGCCGATCTGATCAATCCGCGCTCGGCCATCTCCGGCGCTACACCGGTCAACCGGGACTCCACCCACTTTTTCTTTAAGCTGCCAGATTTCACCGCGATGCTGAAAGAGTGGACCCGCAGCGGCACCCTGCAGGACGAGATCGCCAACAAACTGTCCGAATGGCTCGACGGTGGCCTTCACGAATGGGATATCAGTCGTGATGCGCCCTATTTCGGATTTGAGATCCCCGGCGAACCCGGCAAATATTTTTACGTCTGGCTCGACGCTCCCATAGGCTACATGGCCAGTTTTAAAAACCTCTGTGCCCGCAACGCGGAGCTCGACTTCGACCAATACTGGCAACAGGGCTCCGATGCTGAGCTGTATCACTTTATCGGCAAGGACATTATCAATTTCCATGCCCTGTTCTGGCCAGCCATGCTGAGCTGCGCAGGTTTTCGCACACCCACTGCGGTTCACGCCCACGGTTTCCTGACCGTCAACGGCACCAAGATGTCCAAGTCCCGCGGCACTTTTATCAAGGCAAGCACTTATCTCGAGCATCTCGACCCCGACTACCTGCGCTATTACTTTGCTGCCAAACTCAACAGCCGCGTCGAAGACCTCGACCTAAATCTTGACGACTTTGTCCAGCGGGTAAACGCGGATCTGGTCGGCAAGGTGGTCAATATCGCCAGTCGCAGCGCCGGTTTTATCACCAAAAAGTTTGATGGAGTGCTGGCCGCTGAAATCAGCGAGCCCGAGCTGATCGGGCGCTTCACGACAGCCTCAACGGAAATTGCCGCCTGCTTCGAGCAGCGCGAATTTGGCCGCGCCATCAAGCTGGTGATGCGCCTCGCCGACGAGGCTAATGAGTACATTCACGCAAAAGAGCCCTGGGTGCTGGCCAAGCAAGAAGGCAAAGAGCGCGAGGTTCAAGCGATCTGCTCCACCGGTATCAACCTGTTCCGTATTTTGATGATCTATCTGAAGCCGGTTCTGCCGGCCATGACCGAGCGTGCCGAAGCCTTTCTTCAGGAAACGCTCGATTGGGCCTCACTGGCGAACTACCGCTGCGGTAACCAGATTGCCAAGTTCAAGCCACTACTGACCCGGGTTGAGCAAGACAAGGTGACGGCAATGATCGAAGCCTCAAAAGAGGTCCTGGCGGCCGAATCGACGAAACCGGCCGAGCCGGCTCCAGCCGATCCCATCGCTGACACCATCAACTATGACGAGTTCGCCAAGGTTGACCTGCGCATCGCGCGCATCGTCAAAGCCGACCACGTCAAAGGGGCGGACAAGTTGTTGCAACTCACCCTGGATATCGGCACCGGGCAACCCCGCACTGTGTTCGCCGGCATCAAAAGCGCCTACGCGCCGGAACAACTGGAAGGTAAGCTGACCGTAATGGTCGCTAACCTGGCACCGCGCAAGATGAAGTTCGGGCTCTCGGAGGGGATGGTTCTCGCTGCCGGCCCCGGGGGCGATGAGCTTTGGATACTGGAACCCCACGCTGGCGCCCAGCCCGGCATGCGCGTCATGTGACAAAGCCACACAGTAACAAGGGGGATAGGCACTCCCCCTTTAATTTGCGATAATCGCGCATTCACCCAAGGACGAGTGATATGCAGTTCACGACACCCCGCCAGAACCCGCAGAACCCGGATAGATCAGCGCTGATGACCGCGGCTGCGCTGATCGTTTTCGGCTCCGTTATCGTGTTCATGGTTGGCTTTCTACCGGCAGATAGCATCCACAGCATTGCCCATGACGTTCGCCACCTGACAGGCTTCCCGTGTCACTGAGCCTGCCCTTGCGGCTGGCCCTGGCCGCCACTGCTGCCGGCAGCGCCGCTGGCCTCTTTTTTAGTGGCGTGCAGAGTATTGACTCGTTACCCTTGCTGATGAGCGCGGAACACTTCGACCTCTACGCCCACAACCACTCGGGAGCGACATTGAGTCCTCGCGGGCACCTGCATGATTCGGCCGCGCACCCACCCGCAGATCTGATGCTCAGAACCCTGTTCCGGTTTGTGAGTGACGCAGTTATCGGCATCGGCTTTGCCATGATTTTGTGCGCGGCTATCTTCCTCCATAACCATCATACGCACCATCCCACCGCGAGCGCGCCCATGGGCATTATCTGGGGTCTGGCCGGCTATCTGACGTTCTATCTCGCCCCCGCCCTGATTTACCCGCCACGCACACCGGCTACCGACCTGCTCACCAGCCATCACGATATATCGGTTTGGAAACATCAACTGACCTGGCTGTGCGCAGCCCTATCCACCGGAGTGGGGCTGGCACTAATTGCCTACGGGGATAAAACGAAAAAGCTGACGGGGGGCCTGCTGCTGTTGGCGCTGCCCGTTCTGGTTTCTTTCAACAGCGACCCTTTGCACACCATGCTGGACCAGCACCGTGTCACCCGCCTGATCGAGGTAACCGAACAGCACTATCGCTACTCGGCCCACCTCAGCAACCTGCTGTTTTGGCTGGCGCTGGGCGTTCTATCCGCTTATACCACCGGGCGCGCCGTTTCAGATCACCCCACCACTGAGCCAGAACCAGAACCCTAGCCCCGCCACCGGCTGCAACCAGAGCAGCAGCGCAACCCAGCGATAGTTGCGAGCAACTCGCAGCGCTGCCTCACCAGCGACCATCCGGGTCCTGAACGCCACGGGCAGTGCTGCAGGAGGACTCTGACGCTCGTGCGCTATCCGTAAGGAAACCAGATATAAATAGCTGCCAATCACCGCAGAAACGGCACCGCTTAGCACCACCAGCCACAGAAGCAGCCGATTGCCCATCCGAATAGCCACGTCAGGATAACGGTCAGCCACGGTGTTAATTTCCACAATGATCTGCTGTATCACTCCCTGAAGCACAAAAAACAGCCCAACCGAACCGACAAGAAGAAGGACCAGCGCAACGCGAACTGCGCTCGAGCCCTCGCGAATCTGACTGTCAGAGACCATTACCCCTCCCGTGCGTTTATCCGCTCGCTCCATTACCGCGACCCCAGATCGCAATTGTACTTAATAATTAGCCAAACTAAGCCAAAGCGCTTGAACCCGCGCAATAATTTTGTTGCTATGCTAAACCATGATCGCATCAACAGAGCCTACAGGCGCCATTGGGAGAAGGTCAAAATGAAAGGAACGATCAAGGAGTGGCTCGTAAAGGGCATCATCATCGGCACCAGTGCCGGATTGATTGGCTGTTCGGGCCTTGGATCAAATAATCACCCCCCTCTTCCTTCCTCGACATTAAAAGAGCCGGTTACCACCGACCCGGCCAAATATAACTACTTGGTAGGCCCCGGTGATGAGCTGAATATTTTTGTCTGGGGCAATCCAGAGGTATCAGAAACAGTTACCGTGCGCCCAGATGGCAAGGTCACTACCCCACTGGTTGAAGACGTCACCGTCAGTGGCCTGACACCCACCCAGGTAGCGAGAAAGATCGAAGAGAAGCTTAGCGTTTACATCAAAGAGCCGATCGTCACCGTGATTACCGATGGTTTTAGCGGCCCCTACTCGGAGCAGGTGAGGATCATTGGCGAAGCCAGCGAACCCCAAGCGCTGCCCTACCAAGAGGATATGAGCCTGCTTGACGTGCTGATCGCCGTAGGCGGCTTGACCGAGTTTGCTGACGGCAACAACGCCACACTGATTCGCATCGTTGATGGCGTCCAGCAGCCGTATTCTGTTCGCCTGGACGATTTGATCACCGATGGCGACATCTCCGCTAACGCCGACATCCTCCCGGGAGACATCCTGATCATTCCTGAAGCCTGGTTTTAAGTCGTAGTACAGGGGTCGTATAGAGCATGCAGGAAGCAATTGATCTAGTCGTCAATTATCTCAAGGGTATTTGGGTTAAGCGCTGGATACTGGTGGTTATGGCATGGCTGGTCTGCCTGGCAGGCTGGCCTTTTGTGCTTAAAATGCCGGATCAGTACCAGTCTGAAGCCAAGGTGTACGTCGATACAGACTCACTACTCGCACCACTGCTGCGCGGTCTCACCATTCAGACCAATCCGCAGCAGCAAGTACAACTGATGGTCAAAACTCTGTTTACGCGCCCCAATCTTGAAAAGATTGCCCGCCTGGCAGACCTCGACCTCCAGGCAAAGACGCCCGATGAGTTCAACGCGGTCATAGATAGCCTGAAATCTGACCTCAAACTCAGCACCGCAGGGCGCAGCAACATCTATGCGATTCAGTACAGCCACAAGTCTGCGGAGAAAGCACGTGATGTCGTCCAGGCAACACTCACCTCTCTGGTAGAAAACACCTTGGGAGACAAGCGTGAAGATACCAATATCGCGTCCAGCTTTATTGATCGTCAGATCGCCGAGTATGAGCAGCGCCTTAACGAAACAGACAACGCCCTTAAAGAGTTCAAACAGCGCAACTACGATGTCATGGGCAGCAGCGGTGATTTTTACAGTCGTCTGGAACAACTCAAGGGTAGTATCCGGGGCATAACCCTTGAGCTCAAAGAGGCAGAAGCCCGACGCGACTCCCTGCAACGGCAACTAGAAGGCGAGGTTCCCACCTTTGGACTCGTTGAAGAAAGCTACTCAGGGCAACAGTTCGACATAGGAACTAGCTACGATAATCGCATCGCCACGCTGGAGAACAAACTAGATGAGCTTCGCCTTCGCTATACCGACATCCATCCAGATATCAAGGAAACTCAACGCGTTTTAGCGGACCTGCAAAACAAGCAGCAGCAAGAGATACGCGACCGACGCAAAGCGATGGAAACGGTTGAAGCGCGCCGCCGCAGCGTCGATGAAAATCCCGTATACCAGGAACTTAAGCTGTCCCTGAGCCGCGAAGAGAGCACGGTGCAGTCGTTGCGCGTCAGGCTAGACGACCAGCAACAGCGTTTTGAGTCCCTGCAACTCAAGGTTAATACCATTCCCGAAATAGAAGCGGAATACCAAGCACTGCAGCGTGGCTACAACGTCACCCAGCAAAAATATAATGAGCTGCTTTCCCGACGCGAATCTGCGCACTTATCCCAGCAGGCAGAGGTCAGCGCCGATAGCTTTCAGTTCCGGGTGATCGACCCGCCGCGCGTACCAACAACGCCGGTCGGCCCGAAGCGCCCTCTGTTTTTGACAGCGGTACTGGTGCTTGGGCTCGGCGCAGGGGTCGCGCTTGCATTTGTCGCCTCTCAGGTAAGACCGGTGTTTTTCAGCTCGCGCCAGCTCAGTAGCGTCACCGGATTCCCCGTACTCGGAGCTGTCAGCGTGGTTCAGGAACTGCGCGACAGAAATGTGCGCAAACGCACCCACTGGTATTTCGCCCTGACCCTGTTGTTGTTGATGATCTATGCCGCTTTGATGGTGCTGCAACTGTTCCCTGCGCTGAACAATAGTTTGATAGAGAGACTGCCTGATATTCCTCAGATGATCGATCAACTGCTGCCAAAACTGAAAGCTGTTGCCCATAAACTCACTAGCGTAATCCAGGGATAGGTCCGCATGAGCACAATTGAGAAAGCCTTGGAAAAACAGCGTCAACTTGCTGAAAAACTGCGCCAGAAGGAAGCGGATGCCGCCGCCCGAGCTAGCACGCAAATGCACCCTTTGGAGCCCCCCGCTCCGCCTTCACCACCAACTGTCGAGGTCGCTCCGCATCCTGCCGAGCCGATTAAAACAGAGGCGAACGAACAACCGTCTAGTGGGTTAGACAAACCGGTCATTGAGATTGACGTCGAGCGATTGGACGAACTGGGGTTTGTTACCCCTACGGAGCGTTTCAGTAAAATCAAAGAGGAATACCGATACATAAAACGCCCTCTGCTCAACAATGCATTCGGAGCAACGGCCTCCACATTGCGAAACCCCAACCTCATCATGGTGTCGAGCAGTTTCTCCGGCGAGGGCAAAACCTTCACCGCAGTCAATCTCGCGATCAGCATGGCGCTGGAGCAGGACCGGAACGTCCTGCTAATCGACGCCGACGTTGTTCACCCCCATGTATGCGAGCGTCTCGGGATCGAGGAAAGACCGGGATTGCTCGATTTTCTGCGTGGTAACCTGGAAGTTACCGACATCATTTACGACACCAGCATTCCCAAACTAAAACTAGTGACCGCAGGCACCCGGCACCATCATGCCAGCGAGATGCTGGCCAGTGAAAAGATGAAGCGACTGATGACGGAGCTGTCTACCCGCTACAGTGATCGGGTGGTGATTTTTGACACCTCGCCCTTGCTGGGTGCCAGTGAAACCAACGTACTGTCACAGAACGCAGGACAAGCAGTGGTTGTCGTCGAACAGGGGCGCACGACCCACCAACAATTGGAACAAGCACTCCGCCTGTTAAATCCGGAGATCGCCACCAATCTTATCCTGAACAAGTCCAACGCAGGGAGAAGCGAATACTATGGCTACTACTACGCCAACAACTAAGCCGGCCGGCGCTGCCGCGCTCTTTGGCAGTTTGTTGCTTATTAGTAGCGCTCCTGCACTAGCCGCCAAGGACTGGAACATATCCCCCTCGCTAGGCATCACAACAAGCTATACATCCAATCTCGAACTTACCGCGGACAACGAAATTGACAGCATGGTGCTCGATATCACTCCCGGGATTTCGTTCAATCGCCAAGGCGCGCGAGCAACGGTAAGTTTTGACTACAGCGCCCATATCATTGGATATAGCGCCAGTGAAGGAGACGACCGCATTGACCACCGGCTCAATACAGCACTGAGCACCGAACTGGTTGAAGAGCACCTGTTTCTCGATGCCCGAGCCAGCTACTCTCAACAACTGATTGACCGCCGCGATGCATCGAATGGCGACAACATTAACGCCTCTGATAGCTTCTCAGATACCGCCACTATAGTAATCACTCCGAGCTGGCGGCAGCGCATCGGCAAGTACACTGAAATTGGCGTCGAGGCCAGTTACGACGCTGTGCTGTTCCAGGATGCCAACGACGATAGCGAGGGCACGTCCTACAGCTTTTTCGTTGATACCGAAAACAGCCCCAGTAAACTGGTATGGGCTCTATCGGCCGGCCAGTCGAATTCCAATCCGGACCAATCTGACAGCATTAAAGAGGACAGTGCCAGGCTGACGCTTCGTTATCGCTTCAGCCCCCAGTTTGTTCCCAACATTACTGCTGGCTGGGTGGACAATCATCTCGAGTCGACAACCGATGACCGGGCCGATTCAGGCTCATTCTGGGGTGCAGGTCTGCAGTGGAGACCTAATCCACGAAATACCGTTGACCTTTCCTACAATAGCCGCCTGCAAACCAACAACAGCTACGGCCTAACTTATCAACACCGACGCAAGCACAGTACCTGGTCGTTGGTTTATCAAGAAAGCATCAGTAGTATTCGACAACAACTCCTTGATGGTGTCAGCATCGGCTCCCTGATCTGCCCGCCGGGAAGCGTTGATTTCGACCAGTGTACCTTTGTAGACAGTCAGACTACCGTCGTACCTCAGCCCGGTGATCAAGTCTTTGATGTCAATGTACCGGTGGCGTCTTTGGTTAACGACCGCTTTATTCAACAGACGACCCGCGCCAACATTGTTGCAGGGAAAGGGAAAAGCCGCATTACCACAGGTATTTTCTACAGCGAACGCGAATTCCAGGCCACTGCTGAAACAGAGCAGGAACAAGGTATCGATATGGGCTGGTCGTTACGGCTAAGCCGCCGAGGAACAGCGTCTGCCAACTGGAACTGGTCAAAGCTTGAGTCAGACGGTGTGCCAAACGATTATTTTAGCCGCATAAGCGTTTCCTATGATCGTAGACTAACCCCGAAGTCGTCACTCACCGGCTCAGTACGATATAGTGAACGCCATTCTGGGGACGCCACCCGAGAGTTTGAAGACTGGACGGCTGTAGTAAGCTTCAGAAAGACCTTTTGATCAGGTAATTGACGATGTACGAATCTCATTTTGGTCTGCTGACCAAACCCTTTCAGTTGCGGCCTGATCCCGATTTCTTTTTTTCCAGCAGTGGCCATAAACGCGCACTCTCCTATCTACAGTACGGGCTGACTCAGGGAGAAGGCTTTATCGTCGTTACCGGAGACATCGGCACCGGTAAAACCACGCTGATGCGCAGCCTGCTTGAAAGCATCACCCACGACAACATCATCGCCGCTCAGTTGGTTACCACCAAACTCGAAGCGGATGATCTGCTGCGCATGATCTGCAGTGCCTTCAACCTGCCGGCCGAGAACAAGCCCAAAGCTGTGTTGTTGCAGCAGTTTGAAACCTTCCTGCGCCAGGTCCACGACACCGGCAAGCGGGTACTGCTGATTGTTGACGAAGCTCAGAACCTGCCCGCCAGTGCGCTGGAAGAGTTGCGCATGCTATCCAACTTTCAGCTTACTGACGCTCCGTTGCTGCAAAGCTTCCTGCTGGGTCAGCCAGAGCTACGCAACATTATCCAGGACCCGAGCATGGAGCAGTTTCGGCAACGGGTCATCGCCTCTTGCCACCTGCAACCACTCAAGCCTGAAGAGGTGAAAGATTACATTGTGTGGCGCCTTACGGTGGCGGGCTGGGCGCAGAACCCACGCTTCACTGAATCATGCTTCGCGGCGATCTACAGTCACACGGGCGGGGTACCGCGCAGAATCAACGTCTTCTGCGATCGTTTGCTACTGCTGTGTTTTCTTGAGGACATTCTGCAAATAACCCCCGACACCATCCGCACCGTGGCGGAAGAGCTGGCGGAAGAGCTCTCCGCGGACCCAATCATCGAAAAAAGCGACGCGGCTAGCGCAGTAAAGCCGGCTAATTCCGCCCTGCAAAGCGGAGGAGACAATGGACCGACACTGGACGAGGTAGAAGCAGTACGCAAGAAGCTTGTTTACGTTAACGCGTACCTTAATGAGAGCCTGGAGGAACGGATCGAGCTACTGAAGTTGCTCGACAAAAAACTGAAACAACGAATCAATCTGGTCGTAAATCGTAACGACTGACCGCTCTCTAGCCCTGAAACTCTTGCTCTTCGCGTTGCTTGCCGTTAGTCCACTGCAAATAGCTTTTGCGGACAAGATGAGGCACCAGCAGGTGTAAAGGCAACCGTAAATGATGCCCGCGCAGATAAAGAACAAAACGCGCAAGGCGTGTTGTTACTCCCAAACAGGAGGGGTGCTGAGGCGTAGTTGCCAGCTTAAAACATTTAGCGACGACCTGATGCCGCCAGCTTTGCTGCAACCAGCGTCGGACGTGATCTTGGATAACTTCCGGCAGCTCATGGTTTAAGATGCTTTGCAGCGCACTCAAAGCAAGATAAAGCGGCTCCTGTAAACCCAGCAGCTGGGCTCTCTCAAGCAACCGCTCCCAGAAATCCTGTTTGCCCGCATACGTCTGCAACAACCCGCGTAGATCAACCAGATTCCGCAACCCGCGATCAAACTCGCCATCACCGAATTGGTGGGTGGCACAATGGAGCACCATATCCTCCGAGCATAGGGTATACACCTCGGAGGCGAGCCCGGAAGCACGCTTTTCCCGCAACAACAGTTCAGGGTTAGGCTGATAGCGCCCCTTACGCGGGAAGATGGTGAAATGCATATCGAGATTGGTAAATCGATAAGCGTTCCTCATGGGCGGGAGCTCATGCGACCACTCACGATAGAAACGCTGATCGTATTCATCCTTCTGTTCGAATAGCCAACCGTGGCGCTGCAGCGCAGCAGTTATCACCGCTAGTTTGTCTTCCGGCACCAGTATATCGACATCGCCATAGAGGCGAGCGTCGCTATACGGCAACCGTGCAGCGAGGTAGGCCGCACCTTTTAACAACACCAACGAAGCGTGCACTTCCCGCAACGCCGCACTCAGGCAGCCAATCTCCCACTCCATTGAAAGATGATGGCTTGCGGCTACGTTAGCCGCCGCCTCTACCCGCCACCGGAGATGTTCAGGAACCTGATCAATCAATTGGTACTGCTTTAGCACCGCTATTGCGTAGGGCCATAATGCGGAGCCATCCGCTTGGCGCACAAACAGGCTCCATTGTTCAGCACTGAAATCAGCGACCACATCAGGATGGGCAAGAAATCGGATCAATAATGGCTTGTTCACACCGCGCCCTCGGCGGCAGACTCTTCTATCAGTGCCAGAGCAGTATCCAAATCTGAAAACTCGAGCCCAAAACAACGAGCTTGGCTGACCACAGACCCCACCGTGTCAAACCCCTGCTCTGCCAGCACACCGTAGTTGAAGGCGTTTTTAATCAGCGCCAATGCTGCCTGACCTTGCGTTATCGAGGTCAGTTCGGTCTTCACCGCCGGGACATAGCGAGGGAGAATCACGCGTCTCAATACGGCCCGGTTTTTCATCTGCTGAATGGATACTGAGGGCGGTCGCAGCTGGGCTACCGTCCCTTTAATCGTGTTAGGGATCGGCGCAGACAACTGGTCTGACGCACAGCGGGAACGGATAATGGCAATTGACTCATTCTTCAAACTGATCGGGCGAGGCAACGGGCGCATACTGCCGTCTTTCGGGTCAATAACAATCATCTCATCTGAGAGCAGCCGCCAGCCTCTCAACACAAGACCCGCGCACAGGGTACTTTTTCCGCTACCCGATGTTGCCGGCATCACCAGGCCAACCCCATCGCGCTCCAAAGCCGCACCATGGATGACCAATAAATGATGAGCAGAGGTGGAAAAACAGTAGTTCATCCCCCACTCCAGCAACGCAACCGCCTGCGCTTGCGGCAACGGCTTTAGCGGGTAGTCACCGTCAAAACTGAACCAACTGATCGGCCGGATCCAACGACGAAACAAGCCTCGTGGGCCTAGATAAACAGGGAAGTCGGCACAGTGCGGCCGCGTTATTAGCGGGTAATCCCGATAGAGGTCTGCGAGGGCTACCGCAACGCGAGCAAGCGGACTACGCACCGAAAAACTGAAGTTGCCGACTTCAAAAGCAAGTCCCTGGTGTCGAAGCGCTCTTTCTACTTGCGCGTTAGAGAGTTCTTTAATCTGCAACGTAGCGGCTAACCAATCCTGATTTCTGCAAGTGCTCAAGATAAGCGATAAGTTGCTGCGACTCCAGACGTTCCTCGCCCCGATGCTGATTTAGCGCGGAGAGACAGTCGGCCAAGCTAGAGGCCTGTTGCCAAAGATGTGTAATCAGGGAAAAAGCGGTGAGATCGATCAGCCACGTGTCACGAGACAAACGGTGGTAAAGCAGCACCTCATCGTCAAGCACCGCATGGCTGTATTCAGCGACAGAGCCAACAGCTTGCCAGCGACAGTCAGACTCCTGCATAGGTCAGAGTTAATACGGCCACTGGGTTCCGGGCGCTTGGCTGTTGTCGAGGGGGCAAACAACCCCTTCCATACCGTAGATATCAAACTCGTTTTTGACTGCATTCATTGCGCTTTTGTAAGCCCTACGGGCAGAACGGCTATTACCGCCCGGCGGTGTACCACCGTTATACGCCGTGCGGAAGGCTTCTATCACCTGCAAGGAGGTCACACCAAAGCCTTCAGTCACCACGCCACTGCGGGTGCGATAGCCCCACAGGGCAACGTGGGAATTCAGCAGTGCCGAGACCGCATGCCACGCCAGTTGCTGCTTGGCATCCTCGTAGATGCCATCCCACTGGCCAGGAATCCACTGCCCCTGGGCGACCTGCCCAAGGGTCAATCCAGATAGTGAATCATCAACCCACTCTGGACCTATTCCAGCGTAAAAAACGGACTTGAACAAAGTGTTAGGCGTGTAGGTATCCGTGGGCCAGGCATCTCCGCCACGATTGGCTAGATTAGCCCCCCAAAACCCGGGAGAGCATCCAAAAATGCAGGTTTGGAAGAGATCAGGGTGGTGGGACAGGTGCGTCGCAGAACCCAATCCAGAGGCCGTACATTGCATTCCGTTACCCAGCACCGGTCGACTTGCCACTCCCAAGACTATCGGCGCGGCTGCCGCACCCTTGATCAGCCTCCGCCGGGACGAGGATTCAGGCTGTTGCTTCTTGCCACCAGAAATCTGATCCTTGTTTTCGGCCGTCATATTGACACCATCCACCATCTGTTTATGTTGCTTCGCGCTTGCAAACTGCAGTTCAGCTCACGCTACTAGCACTTAATGCAAAAACCAAGCCCAACTAAAAAACTATTTTCAAACAGCCACCTAACAAATGCAACGGCTGTGTGGTGTAAAAATATCTGACACTATTTTCAGACTAAGCCTCCGTAGTGAGACCATGTTTTTCCATCAAACCATACAACGTTGGGCGGGTAATACCGAGCAGCTCTGCCGTCTTGGAAACATTAGAACTACTCAGGCTAAGAGCCTTCAGCACCAAGCGCCGTTCAACCTCTTCACGGGCTTGTTTCAGGTTGAGCGGCAAACCGTTATCATCGCCACCATCAACCAAGCCCATGTCCTGCTCTGATATAAGGCCGGTATCGCACATGATAGCAGCGCGCTTGACCTTATTTTCCAACTCGCGAATATTGCCAGGCCAGGCGTAGCTGCTTATCGCGCGGCATGCCCCGTCAGTAAAACCTTTGGCGGCACCACCAAGATCTCCAGCAATGCGGCTAAGAAACGCCCGTGCGATCAGTACCGCGTCCCCGTCACGCTGCCGCAACGGCGGGATATTGATCACAAACTCACTTAATCGGTAGAACAGGTCCTCGCGAAAACTACCTTGAGCGATGTGTTCTTCAAGGTTCTGATGGGTGGCACTGATAATCCGCACATCCACCTCTATCTCTTCCCGCCCGCCAATACGCTCAATGGTCTTTTCTTGAAGAAAGCGTAACAGTTTGGCCTGCAGACCGATCGGCATATCACCGATCTCGTCAAGAAACAGGGTACCGTTATGAGCCAGCTCGATCTTGCCCAAGGTCTGCTTGACCGCGCCGGTAAAGGCACCTTTTTCGTACCCGAACAGCTCGCTCTCCAGCAAATTTTCGGGGATGGAGGCGCAATTAATAGCTACGAATCGACCTTCGCTACGATCACTCATTTGGTGAAGAGCCCGTGCCAAAACCTCCTTCCCGGTCCCACTTTCACCGAGCAGCATGGCACCAATATTGGTTGGAGCGATCCGCTCTACCATTTTGCACACCTGCGCCATGGCATCCGATGTACCTATAACCCCTTGTAAAACCGAGCCTCCGGCCTGCGCCAAACGCCGGTTATCTTCTTCCAGCTGTCGCAACCGGAACGCACGTTGAACAATAAAACCGAGCGTTTCGGGCTCAATGGGTTTGTGGTAGAAATCGTAAGCGCCCATCCCAATGGCCGTTACCGCATTACTGTGATCGTCATTACCAGTGATGACGATCACTTTGGCATTCGGGTGGAGGGCCAGAATCTGCTCTAAGGCTGCCAGGCCTTCTGTCGCATTGGCCAGATCAGGAGGCAACCCCAAGTCAAGCGTAATAACATCCGGTTCATGCCGGCGAACCTCTTTGATGGCATCTTCACGGTTATCAGCAAAAACCAGCTCATAACCCTCCAAGCACCATTTCATCTGCTTTTGCAGGCCGAGATCGTCTTCAACAATTAACAGTGTTTTGCGTTCCTTATCCTTGGCCACCGACAACTCCTAGCTCAGACTGCAACCTCGCATTGGGCAACAGTAAGGTAAATGTAGACCCTTTTCCTAGCTTACTCTCAACCTGCAGTTCTCCCTGGTAAAGACGGGCGAACTGGCGAGCTTCGAATACCCCAATCCCCATTCCCGCACGCCCTTTAGTGGACACAAACGGTTTAAACAAGCCACTGCGCATGAACTCAGCGCTCATACCCGCCCCGCTATCAGCAACCACAAAACCAACCATGGATCCCTCACACACCACCGAGAGTACCACACTGCCGTCACTCGGCGTGGCATCTTGAGCGTTCTGCACCAGATGGCAAAGCGCGGCCAACAAACGATCCCGGTCCACCTCAACAAAGCAGCTCTCAGCAACAGCGTCCAACTGGGGCACCGGAGCCCCCCCTGCCTGTGCTGCCAGAACCTCACGAGCGATCTCACCGGCATCAACCTGAACCTCGGGGCCGGGCTCAGCCCCCTGCTTCAACTGAGACAGCATTCGATTCATCCGCCCGACCGCGTTGGACAGCGTATCCAAGGCATCATCTACAAATTCCGGATTGCGCCGGTGCCGCTCGGCATTGCGCACCACCAGCGACAGTTGGGCCACCACATTCTTGATGTCATGTACCACGAAGGTGGACAACTGATTGTACGCTTCAAACTGCCGGGCATTGGCTAGCGATTCCGTCAATTTTCGCTGGGCCAACAAAGACGCCACCTGGCCTGCCAAGGCCTTAAGCAGATCGTGATCTTCCCAGGTCACTGAACGCTCTGTTCGCGGCTCCGCCAACGCCACCATCCCGTAGAGGTGTTGCTGATGAATGAGGGGCACCAGCAGCCATAAACGTGGCTCATCCAGCAATTCCTTTGGCAGCTCTAGCCCTTCGTAACGCTCGGGATGCCGGCGGTATTCCGGCACATTAATAACCCACTCCTGCTCGAGGCAATACTGCAACAGGCCACCATCGCCATCGTCCAGCAAAGGCATATCCAACGCCAGACTCCAGTGAGCTTTCGGCATCAGCGCGCCCTCATCCTCAATCCAGATAGCCCCTCCGGTACTGTCTATGGGCTCAGCAATACCCAGTACCAACTGGACATAGCTGTCATCGTCAATTTTGAGCGCGGCAAAGCGCGCATTTGCACGCATCCACTGCTCTCTGTAGTCGTACTTGTAAGACAGGAAATGCTTGCTGATCCAGACTGCGAGCAGCGAGCGGTACCGCCCGGACATCAACACTATGGTCAGCAGCGACAACGACAACACGACAAAGACCACTTGAACGGCATTGCCAAGCCCGCTCCCAAACCAGCGCAGGTAATAGCCGACCAGGGCCATAACCACCAGGTAAACCCCGGCGAGCAACAAGCTACTGGTGAAAAAAACCGCCCGGTGAGACAGACGATTTTCTCGACTCCAATCACGGCAGCGGGCAACACTAATCGCAACCAGGGGCGCCATCGCCGCATATATCCAGCCGCGGGCTTCCCATAGATCGGCATCAAGTCCCTTGAACAGCAGCGCCTCGGAGTAAAGCAAAAAATCGCTGACAAACATCACCGCAATCGCCACGCAGAGGAATTTGACCCCCCAACGATGTTCGACCCCAAGCCGACGGTACCATTGCTCCAGCAGAACAAGCGTAATCAGCGACAAACTAAAGGGCGCGCCGAAGGCCGTCATCGCCGCCGCCGTCGGCGTCAGTACGCCAAGGCTGGAAAGCGTATTTGCTAACAACAGCAAAACCACCCAGCCAGCAAAGCCCCATAACCAATGGTTTCTCCAGAAAGAAGCGTTACTGGATTCGGGCCCCGCAACCACGATCAAACGACCAAGTAGCAACGACCAGCTGGCACCTCGCAGCACATCCAGAAAGGTCTGATTCGTCGGGTTGAAGTGACTACTGCCGCCTACAAACCCAAGGTAGCCGCCCCAAGCGGCCGTTAACAGCAGTGCAGCTATTAGCCAGGCGCCCTGTAATCGCCCTCGCCACAAGAACAGGGTGAGCAGCGTCACCAAACCGAAACAAAACAGCGTAGCCAGATAACCGATCTGCACAATATGACTCCTAAACCGGAATGGCTGGGCTAGCGCTCCAGCGACTCCAGCAGTTCCTTGAGATGTCTAACCGGAATCGCGAAACTGATGCCGCTGGGTTGACTCAAAACATCCTCTTTGGTCGCTTTGACATAGACCTGATTAAGCACACCGACTACTTCACCGGTTTCAATTCGATACAAAGGACTGCCGCTGTTACCCGGATATGCCGTGGCATCGAGCTGATACACCCTGACCGGGTCTTGCAGCCGTTTGATTTTTTTAGGACTAAGCTGCTTGGCCTGATCCACCGGAATCGCCATCGGCGTGATACTTGAAAGCAGTCCGCGATGAGTCACCGGATAAAGCCCAAGCACCCCGCCTATAGGGAAGCCAGTGAACGCAAACAGCTCCCCTTCCCGAACATACTCGCGCTGGTCCAACTTGACCGCTGGTAATTGGTGATCAAAAGCAACCAGCGCCAAGTCGTGCTCCCCATCCACGGCAACAACTTTTGACGCAATCATTTTATCGACCCCATCGACCTTTGCCACCACAACCAGACGCTCGCGATCCTCCAAATTAACGGCCTTGGGAATGACGTGGGCATTTGTTGCGGCCAGGCGTCCGGTACTAACCACAAATCCGGTACCGAGAAGTTTGACCGGGGGGCGCCGAGTGGCTTGATAGGTTGCAACAGCGACAATAGAGGGCTTGATGGCAAGTAGCGTGTCAGGCAGAGCGGCGCCCACCGCATTCGAGGTTAACAGCAACAGCAGCGACAACAGCCGTCCCGGCGCGACAATCCGTATTGTCCGCAGCGTCAAAGCCACTCCCCTAGCCATACTCAATGCTGTTGCAACCACTTGTTACAGCGACTCCAACAGTTTTAATGCGGCATCTCGCTGAGGAAACGGCTTATCGCCAATCCGCTGTAGCACCCTCTTCGCCTCGTCGCGGGCATTCGTGCGCAGCAATGCCTGCGCGTAGTGATAACCGATTACCGGGTTTTCCGACTGCGCCTCAAATGCCGGCTTGAGCACTTGCAGCGCCTCTTCAAACCTATCAACAGCCAACAGAATCTGGCCGTAGGTATCGGCTATTTCCGGGGTATTCGGCCTCAGTTCATAAGCCCGTTGAGCGTAGGTTAGTGCTTCAGATGATTTCCCTTGATCATTGAGCGTCCAGGCGAGATTGTTCAGGGCGATAAAGTTATCGGGCCGTTCTTTAATCAACTCTTTGTACTGCGAGATTACAAACCCAACATCCGCACTACCTTTGTCGGCTACCACAATACTCTCGAGATAAACCCGCACGCTGTGATCATCAGGGTGTTTTTCAAGCCAGTCTTGAAGTAGTTGAACGACGGCTTCTCGCTCACCATACTTCTCTTCTAACCGCACCAGTCGCATCAGCGTATTCTGGCTAGGCGACAGTTCAAAGCTCCGTCGAATATGGGCAATCCCCTCTCGCGGTTTACCCAACTGAATCAGATACTGCCCCTGCAGTCGTTCGATCGCCGCATCAGCTCCATATTTCTGGGTATATGCGCCGACCTGACGCTGAGCCTCTTCCGTCTGATTATTTCCATAAAGCAACTTGATCAGCGCCAGCGAGAGCTTGCGCACCTCCACGCGGTTAGCAATACCTGACTTCAACACCTCCTGAGCCTCGTTACGCTTGCCGGTTTCATCCAGCACTTTCGCTACGGCGAGATAAGCCTCAACATCGTCCGGAGAGCGATACAACCACTCACGGTACTCAACCAACGCTTTTTCCAGCTGTCTGTGCGCCAGATACACAAAGCCGGCCAGTCGCTTGTTCCGGGGATAGAGTCGATCACCACTGCCAATCTGAGCAAGCAGTTCCAGCGCGGCCCGGTTACGCCCAAGCTTTAACTCTTCCGTAGCCTGCAAATAGATGTACGGAGAGGCATCGTCGTTGGCTTTTTTTGCATCGGCTATCAATTTGTCGGCTTTATCTACAGCCCCCTGTTGGCGATACAACCTGTAGAGCGCGATATTCGCCTGCAGATTCAGCGGGTCCAAAACCAACGACCGCTGCAGTGCTTCCTGCGCTTGACCGTCGTTCCCGGCACGCAGATGAACCGTTGCCTGCATTAACACTGGGTCAACGTTGGCAGGAAATCTCTGCTCCGCCTGCTGCAAAGTTGAAGCCGCGGCATCGAAGTGGCCTGCGCGCAGCTGTATATCAGCGGTCAGCAGGTAGGAATCCAGCTGGTCAGGCGCCAATTGCAGCAACTCAGAGATAGTTGTTATGGCAAGCGCTGTTTGCTTCTGGTCCAGGTATTCTCGAGCAAGCGCCGCTCTGGCCCAAACCGACGATGGATTACTCTCAAGGGCCGCCTGCAGGTCTGCCACCCCGGAGCCATCGTTCAACTTGTTGAGTTTGAGTATGCCAAGCTTCACCAACGCCGACTCATCATCAGAGAACAGGGCGGACTCCTGTTCAAAGACCTTGACCGCGTCGCTAAACTTGCCCTGCTTAACGTATTCAGCCCCGACTCCCGAGATTACATCTTGATCGAACTCAGTCTCACCACTGATATTTTTCAGAATAAGCTCAGTGCTGTTCGCCGCTCCTAACTTAACCCGCGTGAACTCAAGCATTTTAAGGGCAGGATGATCCTCTTCCAACTCGTTCTTTATGCCTTCGAAGTTACGATATGCCTGCTCCCATTGCTCAAGATAAAAACTGGCAATACCGTTGACCAGCTTGGCTTCGGTATACGCTTCAGTGACGGCCAGAACAGCGGCTGAATGGGCACGAGCTGATTCCCAATCACCACCATGCAAGCTGATCCTGGCTTTCAGCATATTGACTGCTGGGTGCTTAGGGAGCACCCGCAGTAGCTCGTCTACGCCTTTTTCTGCTGCTGCGTAGTCAGCGTTCAAGATCTGCAGTTGGGCCTTATCTAACGCAATATCGAGCCGGCGTGGCTGCAAAGCACTGGCAGCGTCTATGGCTGCAACCGCAGGTTCATAGTCGCTCTGAATGGTCAAAATGCGGCTTTTTAACAGCAGCGCCTCGAAATCATCCGGCGTCGCGGCCAAAACAGACTGCACCTGTGCAAGT
This sequence comes from Motiliproteus sediminis, assembly GCF_017912535.1. Taxonomy (GTDB): domain Bacteria; phylum Pseudomonadota; class Gammaproteobacteria; order Pseudomonadales; family Balneatricaceae; genus Motiliproteus; species Motiliproteus sediminis. Next base: position 476,561 of record NZ_JAERQK010000001.1, on the reverse strand, counting down.
GCGTTATCGGCCTGCCTGTCCAGCAATGCCAGATAAGCGGCAGCGAGCTCATGATATCCGCCCTCGCCTGAAGCCGCCGTGCGCATGAATTGCTGACGTGATTCATCAACTCGTTTTTCAAACAACAATGCAACGCCCCGGTAGTAACGCATCTCGGCGGGAAGCTCCAAAGCAGAATCATCAAACGCTGTGACGAGTTCAATTAGCTCGGGGTATTTCTTTTGCTGAATCAACGACCGGGAAAGATACAAATGAGGATCAAGCGTGTCACCTATCAAATCGACCGCTTTACGCAGCTCTTTTTCTGCCGCCACCCATTCGCCACTTTCGAGGTAAAAACGCCCTAGCATCAATCGCGCTCCACCGTTTTGCGCATCTTTCTGCAAAGCATTTTTGATCTCTATGACGTAGCCCTCTTTATCGCCCTGCGCTAAGCGTTCAGTCGCGCTGCGCAGATGATCCTCAGCACTCTTCTCTGCGCCGCAGCCGCTCAAGAGAACAGACACGAGAAGCAACACCAAAACCGACAAACTGCTTTTATTCATTCGAAGGCCAAATACACATGGGGTTGGATGGAACGTATAGGCTTGCATGTAAAATTCCCTTTGATTACAAGTTGCCGGCACAAAGTCATCGTAGGCATAGTCTAGCCGGCATTACCACCGGGCTCTTAATAATCTTGCCAGATTTCCGTTGGCCCCGCTGCGGCCGTAGGTCGGTCCTCCATCGAGCGCATAAGCGGCGTGTTTCAGACACAGCTAGCCTCCCGCCTCAATCAACAACAAAACCGCTACTCGAGACGCACCAGATAAGTGTCGGTTTTTTTTACAACAAAGCACGACCCCAAACCACCACTAGCAACTATCTATATGTTTTTAATGAATTTTAAAAACTTGGCCTGATAGTTGTATTTGTTTAGGCGTGACGAGGACCCTGAACATTTCGGAACTCTCGGTTCTTACCAAGCGCATAAACGGAAGGAACATTAACATGAAAGCACTCAGCAAAAGCCTCATCGCCGCTGCTATTCTGGCAGGAGGAGCATCCACGGCTAACGCCTCTCTGCTTACCTTCGACGACACAAGTCTGGGCGGAGACAATATTTTCGAGTTCGATGAGATGTCAATTAGTGACGTTGGCGGCACATCGACAATTACCCAAACTGACACCGACGGTGATGGTACCCTTGACGGCGATACCTTCATCGAACTGGGCTTGACCTCAGCCATCCGGTTTAATCTGAATGGCGCACCGCTGACTGATGCCACCACAGGCTTGGTAACGGAGTACGAGATCCTTTTTGATGTCAATCTCGCAGGTGACGCCGATGCTACCGCTGTTGATGTTGACGCGGACACCATTCCTGACTTCCTGCTGCTGACAGCAACCTTCAACAACACCAGCGCCATTGACGTCTATTACGACACCGACCTGACCACTGGTTTGCAAGGTGGCGCTACCAAGATCGGCGAAATGACCCTCGGGTCCGGTCTCTGCTCGGTAACCGTAACGGTCGCTACCGGCGATGAAACCGGCGGCTGTGATATCAACTTCGAATTCACACTGCTGACTACCGGACTGATGTCATACAACGGCACCAGCCTTGACTTGCTGCCGCCCAACGTCTCAGTTCAGGGTAACTTCGACATCAACGTTGACGAACTGGATCCTGGCTTCGAGTTCATCTATCCGGGCGGTCCGGGCACCTCACAGGTTACTGGCGTCTCCCATGACGGCACCGCTCGCATCAATGTTCCTGAGCCTGGTAGTCTGGCCCTTATCGGTATTGCACTCCTCGGTGTAGCGGGAGCGGCACGCCGTAAGAAAGCCTAACTAAGGCGACAGAGTTCCGAAATATTTAAAAAGCCCACCTTCTGGTGGGCTTTCTTTTATCCAACAACAATGCCGCCAACGCAGATATCAGAAGTAGCCAGCGCCTCAGACTCGCTGCTGGTCGCCTATCAGCCACATGGTTAGTGGCTGAATACTGAGTTGATAACCGAATTGCTGCAATGACAGACGTTGCCGAAGTGTTACGGCCGCCAAGCCTAGCCGCAAATATTGCAGCCCGCCCTGTATGACCCGCGATATCGATCACTGAACTGAGCGATGAAGCCTTACTCAGTCTCTTCTACAAATAGCGCCTCACGCTTTCGCAACGAACGCGAATAAGGTGCAGGACCATCACCAATACGCCCCATGAATACCGCGCGGGCAGCATCGGCGCCCAGCAGTGCCTGATAACGCTGGGAACAGCTGCGAGCCAGGCTCGCGACCTGGGAGTCAGCGGTGAACTCAACCCCTTGGCGCAGATAGCGGGCAAAGATCAGGGGAGTCATTTCAGGCTGGACCGATAGTCCCAGCTGCGTCGCTTTAAGCCATACACGCTGGGTAACACGACCCGCATTCAGATAGTCTTCGAGGGTTTCGGGCTCGTTGTCTGCGACAATAGCGTAGTGGGCTGCACACATCAGTCCCGGAATTAGATCCAGTTGCACCCGCGGCGGGATGGTTCCGAGCATATAGCGATTAAAGAAACGCACCCGCTCCCAACTGGACATGGCCCACTTCATCAGTTTAGCCGTCACCGGATCAACGCCTACAGCCTGCTCCGGGATGCGGTCGTCACTGAACTGGGTTCCCCACTCGATAATATGCTTGTGGACCTGATAGGCTTCCGGCATCGTCAAACGCACTTTGGCATTCATATACATCAACTTAGCGGCGGATGTACGCTCATCGCCGGTGAAAAAGCGCAACCGGTAACCGGGTAGCAGAACACCCTGCAAGGCATGTTTCTCATCCGCCGTTAACGGCCTGCGCCTCATCGCACGGCGCTGGACCGTCCGCACGGGCAAAAAGTCCGCCAGCGGATCTTTCACCACATCATCGGTTGGCACCAGCACAACATCAGCCACCGGGGATTCTTCAGGCTGATCACTCCTGAACGTGACTGTGGCAACAGCCCCGTAGGCACTCGCCGCCAGATGGATCGATTCCACCAGCGCTCCAACGGCCAACTGGCTTGCACGACCATCAAGGTCATACACAACCCAATCGCGAGTATCCGAACACAGCAGGGTAAATTCGGTTGGATTCTGGAGCTGAAAACGCCAGGGCTGGGTGTTGTCACCACTCGGCGCCCAACGCGCCAGATCAATCACCCGTTCAGCCAAGGTCGCCGGCTCATAGGGCGTTGCAGAGGCCTCGATATCACTTCGCCTACGCCCAAGCATCTTCTTTGCCGCCAAACGAATGATCAGCCGCCGCAAAGGCCCGGCATTACCCCAGGGTAACCAGGAGTGAGCCAGACGATTACGATACGCGTCGAAGTGTAGCCCTCGCGGTGCGGCAACGACCTTACCCCGCTTTAGCAACAGCTTTACCGCCTGCGCGCCGGCAACCCCCGCACAAAGCTCACAGCCAATGGCGGTAGAGGGGCCTTTGCGCGCTTCCAGGTCTATCTTCGTTGGATCAACCAGGTACTGCGCATGCAGACCTGCCGGTGCAAGACCGAGAAAAAAACGCAAATACTGCTCATCCTCGGATGCGCCGTTGAACTGAAAATAATCGTCAAATGACATCCCGTCGGGGGTGAAATTCAGTAACGCAGCCCCCATTCCCAGCGGGGCGACGGTAACCGCAGGTATCCCCTTGGCGCGACAAGCCGCAAACATGCGTCGCCGGATAGGCAATGCAAAGAAGTCCAGGCCGTCAACGTAGAGGTCAACCCCGTCCAAGAAGGCGTCGATATTGTCTGCATCGACGCCCTGTTCGAACAGTTTCAAATCCAGCTCTGGATTGATATCGGTCGCCATTGCGGCGATTGAGGCCAGCTTGCTTTCACCCACCGTGGACATGCGGGCACCGGCCTGGCGGTTGAAGTTCTCCACTTCAAAGCTATCAAAGTCAGACAGATTAAAGGCGCCTATACCCAATCGTGTCAGCGTCAGGGTATGACTGCCTCCGACCCCACCCATGCCGGCAATCGCTACGCGCTTGGTACGTAAGACACGCTGCTCAACCTCGGTAAACCAACCAATATTGCGGGAGAAAGCACGGGTATAGTCGAATTCAATGGCCATTCACAGGGTCTCTAGATCGGTGGGGAGGAATACAGAAACAGCAAGAGATCAACGACGAGATTGATCAAAACTAGACCAAGCCCGGCCTGACCTGGGCTTTAATCGATGCGTAGAGCTGCTCCATCTCTTCAGAAAAGTGCGAGGACAACTCACCCTTGGGGAGATAAAAAAGTGCACGAATACCGTGATAATCCATGGTGACTCCCGCCTGCTTGAAAGGCAATCCGAACCGCACCAGATGGCGGCGCAAGCGCGGCTCCATCATCACAAACACATAATCCAACCCCAGCACGTCCACGCAAGCGATGGAAGCGAGGTAAAGGCCCATCGCGATATTGGGAAAGTTACGCCGCTCCTCTTCAGAGTAGGGTTCGCTCCCTTGTCCCTCTGAAGAGTTGATCACAAACGGCTGCTGACGCTCATCTCGCCGCCGACGAAAACTTTCGGGAACCGCCAGTCGGGAAATTTCGCCAAACGTCCCCCGCTGCAGCTTGGGTGGATCAATGATGGTGGTGTCAACACTCTCGAGACAATGATCCTCGAAAGGTACCCGATCAGCCAGCGAGGTGCTGATCAGGCGAACACAGCCGGCGTACGCTTCGGTCCGCTTATGCTGCAACAGGCAATGAATCGCGTGATCATCGTACTCATCCTGCTCTAAACCTTCCGAATTAGGGGGCTCCCACCCCAACTCTCTGGCATACACTTCATAACGAATTCGATAAGCTTCTTTTACCTGCTCCCCGGTTGCGACAGATACGGAAAAATACTGGTTAAAAGTATCGCAAATGGAGCTCTGGCGAGGGCTGGACATGTGATCGAAGTCCTTTACTGAGCACGTGTTCGCAAATTATAGCAGCGTTGCCAGCAAGTACTTACGCTTAAACGCATTCTGAGCTATGTTTGTTATATATCAACTTGAGATGCGGTTAACCGATGTCGGACGTGCTCAGCTCTCTTGCCCAACCCTCCTGCTCCTCCGCAAACGAAGACAACTTCATCGCAGAGCTTATCGACCTGTCCAGCTTTGTCGAAACCCAAGACAGCCTGGATGCCAGCCTACGAGAAGTAGCCGGCATGGTCGCTCATCTGCTGAAGATACAAAACTGTTCGATCATGCTGTTGAAGCAGCCTCAGGCCGACCAGCCTGCCAACCTTCGGGTCTTGGCGCATCATGGCTTCCTGCCTAACGAAGCGTATGACACCGCGGTGCCAGCGGGAGAAGGAATTGCCGGCACGGTAGCCAGCACCGGTGAACCCCTGCTCATTACTGAAATACGGCAATCACCTTTTGCCATTGCAGCGCGGCGCCCGGTCAAAGACCAGGACAACGGGTTTATCTCCTGCCCGCTAATCATCGCCGATCAGGTAATCGGCGTAATGAACGTGAGCACGCCCTCAGATGGGCGTATTCTGGGTCAGGAAGATCTCACCATGGTTAACATGATCGCCCTCCTGGTCAGCAAATCGATTCAGGTCTTTCAGCTGCAGCACCTGTTACGGTCTAACTTCATCCAGCTGGCGCTGGCGCGTGAAAGCAACACCTCGCCTCAACATGCGGTTAACCAGATTGCCACCAACGGCCACAAGATGGCCAAAGTGCTGGCAAAGAGCTTTTTTAATGAAATGCAGCAAGCGGGATTTGGCGACGACCATATCATCACCGCCGCTACTGAGGTGATAGGATTACTGAATTCGGACCTGTCTAACAAACGCCGCAATTCCTAAGGATAACTGGATGTACCCCGGGTCAAACCGCACGGAAAGCAGCCCCATATCAACCATGAAGTCTTCACCCTACGCGTTATCCATCGACGTGGAGGATTATTTTCAGGTCGCGGCGTTTGAACGCCAGTGCCCGGCGGACAGCTGGCACAGGCACGAGGTTCGAGTAGAGCATAACGTCAACCGCCTCTTGGCACTGCTGTCTGAGCGCGATATCAACGCTACTTTTTTTGTTCTGGGCTGGGTCGCGGAGCGCTACCCGGAGCTAATCAAGTTAATTGCCAGCGAAGGGCATGAAGTGGCCAGCCACGGCTTCGGGCACCAGCGAATCAATGCGCTAGAGCGCCAGCAGTATCATCAGGATGTATCCCAGTCACGCAAGCTACTGCAAGACCTTTCCGGCGCTGCCGTAGAAGGTTACCGAGCGCCCAGCTTCTCTCTCAGCCAACACACCCCATGGGCGCAAGATGCGTTGCGCGAAGCCGGCTATCGTTACAGCTCGAGCATCAACCCAGTCAACCACGACCTCTACGGCTACCCTGATGCTCCCCGGACGCCCTTCGTGTGGGATAACGGCCTGCTAGAGGTCCCGGTAACCACCTGCTCTATCGCCGGCAAGCGCATCCCCTGTGCTGGCGGCGGTTACTTTCGCCTGTTTCCGTATCGATTATTTCGTCACTTAATGCAGAAAGGCGCCACCGAACTGAACTCGCCGGCTATTTTCTATCTTCACCCATGGGAGCTGGACCCGGGACAGCCCAGAATTATAGGCGCCTCGGCCAAATCACGGTTCCGCCACTATTTGAATCTTGCTAAAACAGAAGCCCGCCTGCAGCGCCTTCTCCACGACTTTAACTGGGCGCCCATGAATGCCCTGCCCGTCATACAAAACCATTTAGCTGACCCCAAGGCCAATCCCGGCATTCCCCGGTTTGCGGCCCGACAAGACACCGCCCACGTTCAACGTCAATCTGATACAGTTGTTTAGCGAAGAGAAGACGGACAGACATCTTGACACGGATTTCAAACCAGCAGGACTTTTCTACCGCCCTCCCTGATCAGGAGACAGAGGGCCCCGTGGCAACGGTGGCCCATCTGGTCTATCGCTTCGATGTTGGGGGGTTGGAGAACGGTATAGTTAACATTATCAACAACCTGCCACATCACCGTTATCGTCACCACATTATCTGTCTGGACGACTTCAACCCCGATTTTTTCACTCGTGTGCACCATCCGAACACCCGGATTCACGCGTTGCATAAACCGCCGGGCAAGGGGCTTGGTTACCTCTATCGATTAAAGCGGCTACTGGACGCGCTTCAGCCGCACATAGTGCATAGCCGCAACCTGGCCACGCTGGAATGCCAACTGGCTGCGCGCTGGGCCGGTGTTGCGGCTCGTATTCATGGCGAGCATGGTTGGGACTCCCTAACAGACAGCCAGCGTTTCAAGCCAGCACTGCTCAGAAAGGTTTTCAGCCCCCTGATTCATCGCTACATAGCCCTGTCCAATGAGGGGGTGGATTATCTTCAACAAAAAATAGGTATCCGGTCTGACCGTATTGAGCGCATCTGCAATGGTGTTGATACCCAACGTTTTCTGCCCGCAGAGCAGGATTTGAACGTTTTTTCGCCGCAGCGCCCTCTGTTGATCGGTACTGTAGGGCGCCTGGCCAGCGTCAAGAATCACGCATTACTGATCCGCGCTTTTGCCAAACTGCGTGCCTGCCGCCCAGACTGGCAGAATCGCATGCGCCTGGTCATCGTTGGCGACGGCCCCCTCAAAGCCCAACTGCAAGCATTAATCGCGCAACACGAACTGTCGCAATACTGTGACATGCTAGGAGCCTGTGATGATATTCCGCGACAGATGCAGCGCTTCGATTTGTATGTTCAGCCATCACTCGCCGAGGGCATTTCCAACACCATCCTGGAAGCCTTAGCCTGCGGGTTGGCGGTAGTCACCACTGATGTTGGCGGTGCTCGAGAGCTGGTTGAGCACAACCTGTGTGGGCAGATCATAGCCAACGACAACATCGATGAACTTGTCACTGCGCTGTGCTGCTATCTGGACGCACCGGCACAAATAGCGCAGCATGGCAGCCAGGCTCGTCAACGGGCTCTCAGGGAATTTAGCATCGAGGGTATGGTTGCACGTTACCACACCCTTTATCAGCAACTGTTACGGTCCAACCGTTAAGGATAACGACACCATGTGCGGTATCGCCGGAATATTCAACCGAGCCAGTCAGTCACCGATTGATCAGTCACTACTGGCACGAATGAACACCGTGCAAGCCCACCGCGGTCCCGATGATGACGGCTATCACTTCGACGCGGGTATCGGCCTCGCCCACCGCCGACTGTCGATTATCGATCTCTCTGGCGGGCACCAGCCGATCTATAACGAAACCGGATCGGTTTGTGTGGTATTTAACGGAGAGATCTACAACTATGCCGAGCTGGCAGAAGAGTTAACCGCACTGGGGCACCAGTTCAAAACGCGTAGCGATACCGAAACCATCGTGCATGCTTGGGAACAGTGGGGCGCAGACTGCGTCAAGCGCTTTCGTGGCATGTTCGCCTTTGCCATCTGGGATAAAGACCACCGCCAGCTGTTTCTGGCCCGCGACCGTCTGGGTATCAAACCGCTTTTCTACAGCCTGCTTCCCTCGGGCCAGTTGATCTTCGGCTCAGAACTCAAGGTACTGGTGCAACATCCTGAGTGCCCGCGCGAATTCGACCCCTACGCCGTTGAAGACTACTTTACCCTGGGCTACATCCCCGAGCCCAAAACCATCTATCGGGGTGTACATAAGCTGGAACCCGGGCACACCCTGCTGATCGAGGAGGGGCAAGCACCGCTCCTGCCGCAGCAGTATTGGGACGTCCCCATGGACCAGCAGCTTGTCAGCGGTGAAGAACTCGAGTCACAGTTGATCGAACGCCTGCGCGAAGCGATTAAAATCCGATTGATCTCTGAAGTGCCTCTGGGCGCATTTTTGTCGGGCGGCGTTGATTCCTCCGGCGTGGTAGCGCTGATGGCCGAGCTGCAGCAAGAACCGGTCAACACCTGCTCCATCGGCTTCGATATCGCCAGCTTTGATGAAACCCGTTATGCCCAGGAAGTCGCCGATCGCTACCACACCAACCACCATGTCAAAACCGTTAGCGCCGACGACTTTGATCTGATCGACAAGCTCGCTGATCTTTACGATGAGCCCTACGCCGACAGCTCGGCGATGCCCACCTATCGTGTCTGCCAATTAGCGCGCGAACGGGTAACAGTGGCGCTATCGGGCGATGGCGGCGACGAACTGATGGCCGGATACCGGCGCTACCGCTGGCACCTGAAAGAGGAACGGATCCGGCAGATGCTGCCGTTATCGTTACGACGGCCGCTGTTCGGTGCGCTGGGCAGAGCCTACCCAAAACTGGATTGGGCGCCACGGGTGCTGCGCGGCAAAACCACCTTTCAATCGATGTCCTATGACTGGGTAGAGGGTTACCTCAACAGCATGTCCATCCTGCGTCAGGACGAACGCCAACGGCTCTACAGCAGCGCATTCCGGCGCGAGCTTGCGGGATATACCAGCAAAGAGGTGTTCCGCCATCATGCCAACAACTGCCCCACGGATCACCCGCTGTCGCAGGTTCAGTACCTGGACATGAAAACCTATCTGGTAGGCGACATCCTGACCAAGGTCGACCGCGCCTCCATGGCCCATGGTCTTGAAGTCCGGGTGCCAATTCTTGACCACAAGTTTGTCGAGTGGGCAGCCGGGATCGCTCCGGAGTCCCGTTTACAGGGAACCGAAGGTAAAGCCGTCTTCAAAAAAGCACTCACGGGGCGTCTCTCGGACGATGTGTTGTACCGTCAGAAAATGGGTTTTGCGATTCCATTGGCTCAATGGTTCAGAGGGCCTTTAAAGGATCGACTTCATCGAGACCTGCTCGGCACCACTATGCTCGACTGCGGGCTCTTTGATCCCACCACCTTACGCTGGCTGGTCGATAGCCACCTGTCCGGCCAACGAGACAACAGCGCATCATTGTGGACGCTGCTGATGTTCCAGCGTTTCCTGCAGCGCGAGGCCGGCTGAAATGTGCGGTATCCACGGCGTCATTAGCGTTAGCGGTCAGCAATCTGTTGACCCCAGCTGGCTTCAGCGGATGGGAGATGTCACCCAACACCGGGGGCCGGACGACAGCGGCGCCAGTTGTGATGGAGCGGTCGGCATCGGCATGCGGCGCTTATCGATCATTGACCTTGCCGGCGGCCATCAACCGATTTTCAATGAAGACGGCACCTTGGCGTTGGTATGCAACGGTGAGATCTATAATTTTCGCGAACTCCGTACCCAGCTTGCCGAACGCGGCCATCAGTTCGCTACCGGTTCCGATGTCGAGGTGATTGTTCACCTCTACGAGGAGTACGGTGATGATTGCGTTAATCACCTTAACGGCATGTTCGCGTTCGCCCTGCACGATCGGCAGCGGCAACGGGTACTGATTGCGCGTGATCAGCTCGGTATCAAACCGCTTTATTACGCCCAGCAGGGCGATTGGCTTGCCTTCTCCACCGAAATCAAAGCGATCATGGCGCTGGAACCCTTCACCGCCGCCATTGATTTAAAGGCTCTCTCTCCTTACCTGCAGCTTGGCTACGTGCCAGCCCCGTACAGCCTGTTCGAGGGAGTGCACAAGCTTGAGGTCGCGCACCAGTTGGTCATTGAAAACGGCCGCATGCACACACGCTGCTATTGGCGGCCGGATTACCGACCGCAAGCCGGCAGCCCCGCGGAGTGGGCCGAGCGGGTGCGGGACACCGCCGAACGGGCAGTGAAGCGGCAGATGATCAGTGACGTTCCGATCGGCGCATTCCTGTCAGGCGGCATAGATTCCAGCGCGGTAGTGGCGATGATGAGCCGATACAGCGAGCAGCCGGTACGTACCTACGCCATCGGCTTTGATACCGGCAAAGCTGGACGCTTTTACAACGAACTGCCCTATGCACGTCGCGTAGCTGAGCTTTTCGGCACGGCTCATCAAGAGATCATGGTGCGCCCCGATATCGTTACCCTTATGCCACGCCTGCTATGGCATATGGATGAGCCTATCGCTGACAGCGCCTACATCACCACCTATCTGGTGTCGCAGTTTGCCCGCAAAGATGTCACCGTGATTCTTTCCGGTGTCGGCGGCGACGAACTGTTCGCCGGCTACCGACGCTATCTCGGCGAACGGTACGCACAACGTTACCAGCGTTTGCCGCGCTGGATACGCCGTGGCGTAATCGCTCCGCTGGCACGAAACCTACCCTCTGACCGTCACTCCAAGTGGCTCAACTATATGCGCCTGGCACGTTCTTTCGTTGCCAGCGCCGAATGTGATTTTGCCACCCGTTACCAGAGTTATCTGGAGGTGTTCAGTCCAGAGGTTCAAGAACAGCTGTTGGCTGAACCCGCCCACTACCCCAACCGGTGCGCCACCCTGATGCGGGATAACAGCGATGTTGATCCGCTGTGGCGGATGTTTGATCTGGATCGCCAAACCCAGCTACCCGACGATCTGCTCATGCTTACCGATAAGATGTCGATGGCGACGTCGCTTGAATGCCGCGTGCCGTTGCTGGACAGAGAGCTGGTAGAACTGGCCACCGGCATCCCGGAATCCGTGCTGTTGCAGGGCGGCGAGCTCAAGAGTGTCCTCAAGCAGGCATTCAAAGGCGTGTTGCCGGACGATATTCTGTTCCGCGCCAAGCGGGGCTTCGGCGCCCCCATGGGGGCGTGGTTGAAATCAGAACTTGCCGGCTTGCGTGCCTGTCTGCTCAATCGGCAACGGATCGAGAGCCGTGGACTGTTCAACTGGAGTGCGGTTGAACGCACCATGCAGCAGCACGACAGTAACCGCGCTGACCATACCGACCATCTGCTGGCGTTGATGAATCTGGAAATCTGGTGCCGCCTGTACCTCGATGGCAGCAGCAGCGAAGATATCAGCGCCGAGCTCAAGGAGGCGATTTAGTGAATATCCTTTATGTCTGCCACCGGTTCCCCTACCCCCCCAAGCGAGGCGGCAAGATCCGCCCGTTCAACATGATCCGCCACCTCACTGAGCAGGGTCACCGGGTATGGGTCTGTTCGTTGGTTCGCAACGAACAGGAAGCAGAAGAAACCGTTGGTATCGAACAGTTTTGCGAAGCAGCGTTTATGGCCGCGGTGGACAACAAAGTGCAAACCGCCCGTATGGTCGCGCGCTTGCCCCTCACTACACCATCATCGATGGGTTACTTTTACTCAGCCAAGCTTCAGCGTCATATCAACACCTTGCTCAAACAGGAGGCGTTCGACCTGATCTTTGTTCACTGCTCGTCAGTAGCCCAGTACGTCACCGATGTGACGGGCATTCCCAAAATTCTGGATTTTGGTGACATGGATTCACAAAAATGGCTCAGCTACGTCAGCCATAAACCGTTTCCTCTGAATCTGGGCTACTGGCTCGAAGGCACCAAGCTCGAGGCGGAGGAAAAACGCCTGGCCCGGCAGTTCGACCTTTGCACCTGTACCACCCGCGCTGAGTGGCAAACCCTTAAAGACTATGCCACCGGCGTAGACACTGACTGGTTCCCCAACGGCGTCGACAGCAGCTTTTTCGCCCCCGATGGGGGTGACTACGACCCCCATGCCATTTCGTTTATCGGCCGCATGGACTACTACCCCAATCAGCAATGCATGCTGAGCTTTTGCCGCGACACCCTGCCACTGATTCAGCAACAGGACCCCGAGGCCAAACTGTTTATCGTTGGCGCCGATCCCAGCAAAGAGATACAGGCCTTGGGCGAGCTTCCCGGGGTCACCGTTACCGGATCGGTTGACGACGTGCGTCCTTACGTCCGCCGCACCGCGGCAATGGTCGCGCCACTGACCATTGCACGCGGTACTCAAAACAAAATTCTGGAAGCGATGGCGATGGGAGTGCCGGTGGTCACCAGCACCGCCGCAGCCGGCGGCATCGACGCCGTGCCCGGCGATCACTTTCTGCAGGCTGACAGTCCGCAAGCTACGGCCGCAGCGCTGCTGCAGCTAATGCAAAATGCATGCGAACGCCAGCGTCTAGCAGAGGCGGGCCGTGAACGAGTGCTTGAGCATCACAATTGGGCTGCCTCGATGCGACGTCTGGATGCTATCATCGCCAAGTGTGTGAGCTACCCCCCCATGGAAACCACAGCAAAGGAAGCCGGGTTATGAGGATCAGTATTTTCGGACTGGGTTACGTCGGCGCAGTCTCTCTGGCGTGTCTGGGCCGTGACGGTCATGAGGTGATCGGTGTCGACATCGATCCGACCAAGCTGGAGCTGATCCGCAGCGGCCGCTCCCCCATCATTGAAGCGGGTATGCCAGAGTTGATGGCTAACGTAGTGGCATCCGGAAGGATAATTGTCACCGACGACGTCGCCGAGGCCATCAACCAGACCGACATCAGCTTTGTCTGCGTTGGCACCCCATCACAAACCAATGGTGACCAGGACCAGCGCGCGGTGTTACGGCTGACCGAGCAATTGGGCAAAGCCATCGCCTCAAAAGGCACACCCCACACCATTGTGTTTCGCTCAACCCTGATCCCCGGTACAGTCGAAAAAACCCTGATACCGATGTTGGAGCAGATCACAGACAGCACCCAGGGCGAGCATTTTGACGTTTGTTTTCAACCGGAATTCCTGCGCGAGGGCAGCTCGATCAAGGACTATGACCAACCGCCGTTTACCATTATCGGCGGCTCCAGCGAGCGCGCTTTCAGCCAGCTTCAGGCGCTGTTTGACCACCTCCCCTGCGAGTTTCACCGCACCGACATAGCCACCGCGGAAACCCTCAAGTACTTCTGCAACATCTTCCACGCAGTAAAAATCACCTTCGCCAACGAAGTGGCACGACTCTGTGAAGCGCTCAGTGTGGATCCCCACCAGGTCATGGCGTTGCTGTGCCAAGACCGACAGCTCAACATCTCACCCGCATACATGAAACCCGGCTATGCGTTCGGTGGCTCCTGCCTGCCCAAGGACCTGCGCGCGATGCAGTTTCAAGCCAAGCAGCGTGATGTCATCATACCGATGCTGTCCCATGTCCTGCATTCCAATGAGGTGCACCTCAACCGAGCCCTTGACAAGATTCGCGACTGGCGCAACGACCACGGCCTGCGCAGAGTGGCCCAAGTGGGCCTGAGCTTTAAATCCGGTACCGACGACCTGCGCGAAAGCCCCCTGGTCGAGCTGGCCGAACAGCTGATCGGTAAAGGCATGGAGCTGGAGATTTTCGATCCTGAGGTCAACCTCTCCAACCTTATTGGTGCCAACAAACGCTTTATCGAAGAGTCGATCCCCCATATCGGCCGCCTGATGCGCAACGATCTGGGCGCCATGTTGGCAAACGCCGATATTGTTATTGTTGGCTTGGGAGACAAGGAGTTGCTGGATATCGTGCGTCAACAGATTCGACCTGACCAGATCCTGCTGGACCTGGTCAACATGCCTGATCGCGGTCAGCTAAATTGCAACTATCACGGTCTGGCGTGGTAACCGATAGTTGATGGTCCGAGTCAGACTCCTCACTGCCGCCGTGCTACTGGCGATGATGATCCCCGCGGGTTGGGTCATCGTACAGGCGATGCCGGGGCAGCTCGGCACCACCGAAGAGGTAGCCCGTCTGCGTAACGCGTTGCTGATCGAGCCTAGCCACCCCCAAGATTTCTCCTGGACGCCGGCGGAACGTCCGGCCTCCTTTTCGGTTGATCAAGGTCTCGTGCCACAGGCTGTTCAGCGCTTTGTCGCCCCCATGCAAACAATTGACAACACCTGGGAACGCGGGCTCGCACTCGCCAACGCATTGCGTCAACAAGGACCTCGTGGCAGGCCAATCCAAAAAGACACCGTCACGACTCTGCAGCAGATACAGTCTACCGGCCAGGGCTACTGCTCCGACTACACTCAGGTATTCAACGCGCTGACGTATGCTGCTGGGATCGACAGCCGGGAGTGGGGGCTGTCGTTCGACGGTTACGGCGGCTGGGGACATGCCTTCAGTGAGTTTTATGTGCCAGAGTGGCAACAGTGGGTGTTCATCGATATTTTCCATGGTTTCTACGTCAGTCGTAACGACCAGCCATTGTCGGTCGCCCAATTCCACGATGCTCTGGACAACAATCTCGATATCACCGTTCATCGTCTGCAGCAGGGGCGTTTTCTGTTCCCCAGCAACGCCGATGCA
Source organism: Motiliproteus sediminis (assembly GCF_017912535.1). Taxonomy (GTDB): domain Bacteria; phylum Pseudomonadota; class Gammaproteobacteria; order Pseudomonadales; family Balneatricaceae; genus Motiliproteus; species Motiliproteus sediminis. Next base: position 461,489 of record NZ_JAERQK010000001.1, on the reverse strand, counting down.
CTCGCCTATTACCGCAGGGGCAAGAACGAATTCTACCTGTGGTGGGGTAACGACAGCTTGAGCTACGACGCCCACCCGCTGATCAAGCTTGTGGTGCCCATTTCGCGTTCATTGGAACAACTGGCCGCGATCACACTGGGCCTGCACCCCACTATTCGCCCCATTGAAACTGCCAGCAATACTGCTCAACGACAGACGATGAACACGCTGAAAAACGGCCTGCTGGCTGCACTGGCGGCAGAGGTGATACTGGGGCTGTTACTCATCGCCCTGCTGGTGCGCCACCGACAGCTGAGTAGACAACAAGGATAGCCATGCGCGTACTGCACATCTTTGACCACTCGATTCCACTGCACAGCGGCTACTCTTTTCGCAGCCTGGCGATTTTGCGCGAACAACGCCGCCTGGGTATTGATACCTGGCAGGTCACCAGTAGCAAACACTATGATAGCGATGAGTCGGTTGAAGAGATCGATGGCTGGCAGTTCTATCGAACCCGTCCCGGCACGATGGCTCGCATGCCTATTCTCAACCAGTATGATGTCATCCGTGGACTGAAGCACCGGCTGCAGACACTGGTAGAAGAGATTCGCCCGGATATACTCCATGCCCACTCGCCCTCGCTTAATGCGCTGGCCGCAGCGACGGTGGCGCGACGCCTCGGTTTGCCCTTGGTCTATGAGATGCGTGCCTCATGGGAGGACGCCGCAGTCAGTCATGGCACTTGTCGCCAGGGGAGTCTGCGCTACCGTCTCAGCCAAGCCTTGGAAAAGCGCGCCCTAGCCCGCGCAGACCATGTGGTCACCATCTGCAATGGCCTCGCTGGTCGAGTGAAACAGTGGGGTGTCGATGACAGCCGCATCACCGTGGTGCCCAACGGAGTAGACCTTTCTGCCTTCAGTAATCAACGTCAGGCAGCCGAGCCTCTGAAGCAGGAGTACAGGCTACAAGACAAAACCGTACTGGGCTTTCTCGGTTCGTTCTATCGCTACGAAGGTCTTCACCTGCTGATCGACGCATTGCCCGCCATCGCCGCCCGCTTGCCGGCTGTTCACCTGCTGCTGGTGGGAGGCGGCCAAGAGGAAGCTACGCTCAAACAACAGGTCATTGACCTTGGGCTAGCCGACCGTGTCACCTTCACCGGCCGTGTCCCACACCGCCAGATCAATGATTTTTACAACCTGGTCGATCTGTTTGTGTACCCCCGCGAGTCGATCCTGCTAACCGAAATCGTCACCCCGCTGAAGCCGCTGGAGGCGATGGCCAACGGCGGTCTCGTGATCGCATCAGATATCGGCGGCCACCGGGAAATGATAGAACCGGGGCAAACCGGACTGCTGTTCCGCCCTAACGATCCATCCGCCTTGGCTGAAGCCGCCATAGAACTGTTACTACAACCTCAGCGCTGGCAAGAACTACGCAATAATGGTCGCCGCTATGTCGAGTCCGAGCGCTGCTGGAGCCGCTGTGTGGCACCGATTCAACAGGTCTACGAAAGGCTGATGACACGATGAAAATCGCGTTGGTCGGCCCGATACCGCCGCCCAATGGGGGCATGGCGATGCAGACGCTGCAGCTGCGGGATCTGCTGGAACAACGAGGGCACCAAGTCACCCTGATCGCCGTCAACCCACCCTACTGGCCAACCTGGATCGGCCATCTACCTGTGCTTCGCGCGCTATTCAGGCTCATCCCCTATCGCCAGCATCTGAGTAAAGCACTTGCCGGTCATGACGTGGTCCACATTATGGCCAACTCGGGCTGGGCCTGGCACCTGTTTGCCGCCCCGGCGCTGCGGATCGCGGCGCGCTGCGGTGTACCGGCAGTGGTTAACTATCGAGGCGGATTGGCAGACCAGTTCTTGCGTAAAGCAGTCGGGCGTTTCAAACGCAACCTGCAGTACTGCGCAGCGCTGGTCGTGCCCAGCACTTTCCTGCAACAGGTGTTTGCCCGCTATCAGATCAGCAGCAAGGTCGTTCCCAATATTATCGACGTGCAACGCTTTCAGTTTCGGCCACGCCCGCTGCAAGCTCCGGGACCGCACATCATAGTGGCGCGCAATCTGGAACCGCTATACGGCAACCACCACGCCCTCCATGTGCTGGCAAGACTGCTTGAGCGTCATGCGGATGCCCGACTCAGTCTGGCCGGCGACGGCCCGCAACGAGCAGAGCTCGAAGTCCTCGCCTCAGACCTTGGCATAAGCGAGCGGGTACATTTTTGCGGACGCCTGGATCGCGAACAGATGGCAGAGCTCTATGCCAGTGCTGACATCCTGCTAAACCCGACCACCGCCGACAACATGCCGAACTCGCTCCTCGAAGCAATGGCTTGCGGCGTGCCCGTTGTCACCACCGATGCCGGCGGTATTCCTCATCTGGTGGAGGACGGGCGCACCGCTTTAATGGTTGCGGTGGAGGATGTGGATGCCATGGCCACCGCCGTGCAACGCCTGCTGGACGACCCTGAACTCAGCCACCGTCTTAGCCAGGCAGGATATGCCGAAGTACAGCGTTTTACCGCCGACACGGTTGTACCGCAGTGGGAGCAACTTTACCATCAGGTAAGCGGAGGAAACGCCCATGCGTGACCTCCTTGTTGCGCTTATTATCTTTGGCTCAATCCCGTTTATTTTCCGCCGCCCCTTTATCGGCGCGTTGATGTGGTGCTGGATCAGTTACATGGTGCCCCATCGGCTGGGCTGGGGCTTTGTCAATCAATTGCCGGTTGCTATGGTGATTGCCCTCTGTTTCCTGGCGGCGTTCGCCCTTAGCAAAGAACCAAAAACAGCACCGCTACGTCCCCCCATCACGATGATAATCGTGTTGCTGGTGTGGATGTCCATCACCACACTCGTGGCGCCACCGGATGCGTTCAAGGTGGACCAGTTTATCAAGGTACTTAAAATACAACTGATCACGTTCGTGATTTACATTTTGTTAACGAGCCGCGCACGAATTGAACAGACTCTTTGGGTGATTGCGGCCAGTATAGGTTTCTATGGTTTTAAAGGCGGGTTATTCACTATATCCCGCGGTGGTGAATCCCGTGTATGGGGGCCTCCCGGCGGATTCTTTGAGGGGAATAATGAGCTGGGGCTCACCTTGTTGATGAATATTCCCATACTCACTTATCTGATTCTGCAGAGTAAAAACCGCTGGATTAAGTTGGGACTGCTCGCCGTCATCCTAACCAGCGTTTTCTCCATTCTGGGCACTCACTCCCGCGGCGCCTTGGTAGCAGGGATTTCTGTAGCATTATTCTTGTGGTTGAAAAGCCCGCGTAAAATGCTGTTCACGTTAATTTTTGTCCTAGCGTTACCGGTGGCATTTGTTTCTATGCCGGAGAGCTGGCATGAACGGATGTCAACCATCGTCGCCGATGACCGCGAAGATTACGACAGTTCCGTTCAAGGCCGCTTTAATGCGTGGGAAATGGCGTTCAATTTGGCCAAAGACAAGCTCTTTGGCGGGGGATTCGCCGCGACCAGCCATGAAAACTTCGCATTGTACGCCCCCGATCCAACCGACGTTCACGACTCCCATAGCATCTATTTTCAGATGATGGGGCAGCATGGTTTTATCGGTCTGACGATATTCTTGATCCTCGGTTGGTTAACCTGGCGTAGCGCTAATAACACTATTCGGCTAGTTAAGAACGATCCCGAGTATGAATGGGCAGGTACGCTGGCCCGCATGTTACAGTGCAGTTTAGTGGCCTTTGGAACCGGCGGCGCGTTTCTGGGGTTGGCGTATTTTGACCTGCCCTATCACATCATTATTACCCTGGTCGCAGTCGAGAACCTGGTGCGTGATCGTGTTCGGGCCACCCGGCCCGGCCAACCATTCGCGCACTCCCATCCCTCTGACATACCCAGCGAAGAAAAGAGCTGACCGATGATTAGCAAAGAAGCCACATCGCCGTTCTATACTCGGCTAGTCTCCAACCTTCTGTTCCCCCTGCACGAGCGCTTAAAACGACACGACAGCCGATCACGGCTGCACGCCCTTGAACGCTCCCAATGGCTGTCGCCGGCTGAGATAACCTCACTTCAACTGGCCAACCTGCGCGCTTTTCTACGGACAATTGCAACCACGAATCCGTACTATCGCGATCTATTCGCCAACCTGAATGTCGATCCGGACGCTATCGAATCTGTCGATGACCTTGCACGCCTGCCACTGCTTAGCAAAGACGAAATCAGAAAAGCGCAAGCAGAAATGATCAGCCAAAATAGCGGACGACTGCAGCAATACAATACCGGTGGCTCCAGTGGTGAACCGCTCATTTTCTATATGGGCATGGACCGGATCAGTCATGATGTCGCAGCAAAATGGCGGGCGACCCGCTGGTGGAATGTCGATATTGGTGATGTCGAGGCAGTGATTTGGGGATCACCGGTGGAACTAGGCAAACAGGATCAATTAAAGGCGTTGCGTGACCGCCTGTTTCGCTCGCACCTGATCCCTGCGTTCGACTTAAGGCCGGACTCCATTCGCCACTATCTAAGCGAGCTGCAGCGGCTGCGCCCGCGGATGGTGTTTGGCTATCCCTCGGTGATTCATCAGCTCACCCTCGCCGCCGCCGATCAGAACGTCAATCTGCGAAATCTGGGAACCTTGGTCGTCTTTACGACTTCAGAGATGCTCTACCCGCACCAGCGTGAAGCCATAGAAACGGCCTTCGACGCTCCTGTGGCCAACGGCTATGGCGCCCGGGACGCAGGCTTTATTGCTCATCAGTGCCCGGCAGGCGGACTGCATATCAGCGCAGAGGATATCGTGGTTGAGATTGTCGATGCCGATGGCACCCTCTGCCCTCCGGGCACCGCCGGCGAGATCGTGATTACCCACACTGCCACCTCCGCCTTTCCTTTCGTCCGCTACCGCACCGGAGATACAGGAAGACTATCTGATCAAGTCTGTGCCTGCGGTCGCGGATTGCCTCTGCTGCAGGAGGTACAGGGGCGTACCACAGATTTCATCACCGCCACCGATGGCGCCAAAGTGCATGCCCTCGCGTTAATCTATGTGATACGCGAGATCGAGGGGGTCGACCAGTTCAAGATATCCCAGTTTCAACCGAATCAGGTCACCGTGCAACTGAAAGTCAACTCAGTGTTTGACCCGCTTAGCGTAGACCGGATTGAGTCAGGGATGAAAGCGCGCCTCGGAGCCGACATGATCATTGTCATCGAAGAAGTATGTGGCTTCCCGACGACTGCCAATGGAAAGTTTCGCTATGTCGAAAGCTCGCTCTAGTCCTGTCGCTGGTAAGCTTGTTACGGCGCTTGTCAGCCTGTGGTTCGCGTCAACCTGTCACGCAACGGGCCAACATTTGATCTGGAACGACGCAACCGAGGGTGGAACAAACCACACCTATTCCGATTTAGCCCGACTGATCCGTTGGCAGCACCACATGGGGGATTGGTTCGACCGCCTGGACCAGGCCCAAGGAAAAGTCCCGTATGGGTTAATCAAAGTACCGGATAAAGATCGCCGCCAGTTTCTCGAAGCAGATATCACCGATCTGGCTCGGCAGTGGCTGTCAGAGCCTGATTCCAACCAGGGAATACTGCTCAAAGGTACTCCAGGCTCGCCGGGAGTCGTAGATTTTATCTCTCGCGAGGGCTCCGTCAGCCTCCTGCCGGTGTTAAGCCTGACAACAACTGAGGGTAAGGTGTTTTACGCTGAACCAAGTGCAGATACCTACATAACCAGCAGCACGCGAAAATCGCTGGGCACGCGGGCCTACATCAAAGCGGGTGGCGGCAATCATGCGCTTCTACATTTCCCACTGCCGGACATCAAACCCGAGCATGTGGAAAACGCCATCCTGACACTCAACACCACCGAACGGCAGTTCGGCAGCAGCGAACTAGGCATCTACCGGATAGCAACTCAACCGCATAGCCAGGTCGAAGAGGGCATTGCCAAAAGCTATCCGTATGACCTGGGTATAGAGAAACACCCCGCAGTCATCTACGCTGAGAAATTCGAAAACGCGGGTTGGCAAAAAGCTTGGCGAAACTTACGCGCGCCGAATGGCGTACCAACGGTAGAGTCAGACGCAGAAAATCGCTTTAGCCCACTGTCTGGTAGAGCGCTCAAAATCAACTTCACTCCCGCACAAAATACAGCAGTCTCCGCACAGATCTATCTAAAGCAACTGCTTGGCTACGAACCGACCGAGCTCTACTTCCGATACTATCTACGCTTGGGTGACAACTGGAACTCTAACCGGGGCGGCGGCAAGCTCCCCGGTTTTGGGGGGACATACGGCCGCGCAGGCTGGGGCGGGCGTGAAGTTGACGGCCATAACGGCTGGTCGGCGCGGGGCGCCTTTATGGATAGCACCCAGCTTTTCGGCAGCTTGCTGACCCCCATCGGCAGCTACCTGTACCATCTTGATAGCGGTTCGGCATACGGCGATCAACGTTCCTGGGGTAGCACCGAGAGCGCGTTAACAAATAACCGCTGGTATGCCATTGAGCAGTATTTACGCCTAAATACGCTGGGCAGCGCAGATGGTGAACTGAAAGCGTGGATCGATGGCCGTTTGGTAGCGGACTATCAGGGGCTAAGCTTCCGCTCCACCGATGCGCTGAAGATTGAATCGATCTGGGTCGATTTTTATCACGGTGGAACAGCCAAGCCGGCCACAGCGCAAAGCATCTACATCGATAACCTTGTCATATCGAGCGAATACATTGGCCCAACAAAAAAAACTCATAATTAATCTAAAATCTGTTCATCCCGAAATTTTTAAGAGATTCAAATAGCCTTATGTCGAATCATAAAGTGACAGTTATCATAGCAACCATGGCCGAGAGGAGTAGGCGGTTTTCTCTCGAAAGAGCATTAAACAGCATAAGAAATCAGCGAGATATCTCTTGTGACATATGTGTTGTAGTAAACGGAACAAGATATGACGAAGATTTAATTGAAAAGATAAAATCTGACTCCGCTATTGATTACTATTACTCGGAAGTTGCTAGCTTCCCAGAAGCACTGAGAATAGGCCGGAGTAAAGTCAAGACGCCATTTTTTTGTTTTCTGGATGACGACGACGAACTATTAAATAATTCAGTAAAAGAACGGCTCGATTGTATGCTAGCTAGTAACACAACAGACGTTGTTGTAGGAAATGGTTATCGAATGACAACAAATGGTGATGAAAGTAAAGTTTTTTCTGACTTTAATCTAGTATCACAAGACCCTCTAGCATACTTAACAAGGGAAAGCGGAAACTGGCTAGCGAGCTGTAGCGGATTATATCGCACTAGTTCAATAGATCAGTCCTACTTCGACGATTACGCTAAGCACTATGAGTGGACTTATCTCGCTTTCAAAATAGCTCTGAAGTGCTCTATCTACTTTATCGATCAGCCTACATATCGAATAATAGGATCAACGGGGTCGCTATCTACTAGTGAATCATATTTCTCAGGATCCATAGATGCTGTAAAAAAGATAATTAAGCTACCTCTGCCAATGAAGCATAGAAAAAAACTAGTTAACCGATTATCAGACATTCATCATCACCTATCAAATAGATATCTACAAAAAGAGACGAGAGACTATATGAAATCATGGCATCATCATATAAAAAGCCTTAACAGCATTCATGGATTGAGATATCTTTCTTATACGCGCCACATTATTAAATCTATTGTATAACTCACCAAGAAAACAAATTATTTAATCGCACGAGACAATATATTCGCAATATCCGGGCTCTTCTTACGAATAAAATCAAGACAAAAATTTATTGCGCACACTTCTGCCCCGTCAGGCCGTCTTGAAAAATACCAAATGAGCAAGATAGCTAGAACATAGGAGAAGAAGCCAACAGAAATTGAACAGATGGATGCAAAAGCCAACGACTCATAATCAAAAAACAAATCCAAAAATGCCTCAACAACAAAGTACATAATCAGACAAGAAACAATAGGGCGCCAAGTAACTTTAACATAATCACGAAAAGAAACATTTATAGTATTTAATATTATTACCACACCAACAATTGCCATAAAAACGTTAGAAAAAAGGTAAAGCTGCGCTATCGTTATTACGCTACCACTTATCGATCCATATATTGTAGAAGCAACTAAAAGAAAGGCGGTACTTAATAAAATAATAGTAGTAAGATGAGGTTTACCTATCGCAAGATAAACAGACCAATTATTAGCGAAGGATGCTGTTATCGCGCCAGAAACTGCCAAATACTGCACTATAGGGACCACTTCAATCCATTTATTTCCCAATAAAAAAGGAATAACTACGCTCGCTGTCGCAGCTATGCCTATTCCTGCAGGTAATACCAACAGTGCAACCAGCCCTAAAACATCTAGATAGACTTTTTCCACTCCTCCCGATTCTTCCCGCTTGCGAGAAAAACCAGGCAACAGCGCACGATTAATGGGAGCTACCAACTCTGTTGACGGGAGCATTGAAAGCTCGTAACCCACAGAGAAAAGACCAACTGCCTTCGGACCAATAAGCCTACCTACAACTAGATCAGGAGCTCTGTTAGAAAGAAAGGCCAATAAATTATTTAACATCAGCCATTTTGAAAAATGAAATATCTCTCCCCAACGACTGCGACACCAACGAGGTCTATGAGCATGCATCAGATAACTCAACCCGCATTCCGTCAACACGCCGGTCAGCATGCCCGCCAGTAAAGCCCAGTATGAACGCCAGATAACAGCAGTAGCTACGGTAATTATAAACATCGCCACGCGCTGAATGGCCATAAGGGTGAAGTCTTTATTGAACGTCATCTCTCTTTGAAACATCACCACTCCGATGTTCTTTAACCCTTTAATACATGCAATCAACGCAAGTATTAGCAAGACCGGGATCAAACGTGGCTCGTTATAAAAAGTCGCTATAGGTTGAGAAAGTATTAACAGGATGGTTCCTTGACAAACGCCTACCAGCAGTTGCAACGACCAAGCGCTGTTCATATCCTCGGTATCAATATCGGTTTTCTGGATCAGCCGCACATGAACACTGAAGTCACTAACAGCCATAAGGAGGTGCATGAACACCGTAGCCATCGCCACCAGGCCAAAATCCTCGGGGAGCAGCAAGCGAGCAAGGATCAATGTGCTGATAAAGCCAATGCCGCGGTGGAAAAGCCTTAACGCAATCATCCAAGCGGCGCCACGCGCCATCATCCGGTTAATGCTCAATGCTGGGGTCTCTTCATGGTGTGAGTGAAATCAGTTTATACGACACTAAACAAGATCTAAGAGGACAAGAAGCGGGAACGACTGATCATAGCAGAGCACTTAGCTGCAGATAAAAGTCAGATATAATCACTTCTCCCTGCTAGCTTTTATTTTTTCAGATAGTCCGTTTAATGGATAACCTAGTTCTTTCGACCTGCGTGCGTGAACATCCGCGTTATCAATATCACCCATATTGAAGTACAGTAATCCGATATTATTATGTAGCTCTGCAGACACGTCATTTAAACTTAGTGCAGTTTTATAAAATTCAAGAGCCTCTCGATATCGTTTTAGTCGATGAAGGTGAAGCCCATAAAGCATATAGGCGACATAATCTTGGGGACTAAAATAGACTGCTCTCTCGAAAAAGCACTCTGCGCCCATTCTTTGCAACTGTTTATTTCTATCTGGATAACGTAAATCATATCTTGAAATAGCATAAAGCGCGCGATGATAGTTTGGTATGGCTCGCAAAGTATAATTTAAATCTCCATATGGATCCGTACTGGTATTACCTGCTACAAGCCTTTCAACTTCTGAAGTGAAATGAGCACCTAAAACTATCGGCAATTTATCTCGTTGTGCCATATTTGTATAGTCGTAAGGCCCATAGGCGTTGGACAGAGGCTCTCCTATAATAATTTCACAAACACTTGGATCGGGCCTCCCAAATGACAGAGAAGATATAAAAATAGTAAAAAACAATAACCCACTTCTCATACCAGCCTCTTAATTAATAAATAATAGCCTTAAAAAAAACGCCAACACTTCGAAAACAACCTCGCCTTAAACAGGCTAAGGTATTAATTAGCAAAGATTTATTGTCATTGAATATTTTTGACTTTACGATATCTTCAACACGAAGGGGTAAATCATATTTATTAATAATTTCTCTTCTATACAATATTTCGCCATGCAACCGTTCCTGCAAAGCAATACTACCCCACCGAGCACCCGCATATATATTAACTCCACTACCACATTTAACATTTACTTTAGAGCAAAAGCATATAACGGGCATAGACTTTTAAATATCTAGCCAAAAAAGATAATCCTCCCCCGCTCGTTTATATTTTTCTCTAAACCTTAGAGAAGAATACTTACGAAAAGAGTAAATAGCAGTTGATGTTCCTACCACATTGGCTGCCACAACCTGCTCCATCATGTTCCCTTGATAAATATAAACATTATTATCAATTTCTATGTGATCATCATATTTTATGGCTGAAGCTCTTTCGAACGCACCTATGGACACACCTAACTGCGTATGATTGGATAAATAAAAATCGGAACCATTTTTATAAGCAATATAGAATGACTCTAAATGATATTGATTCCACTCATCATCAGAGTCGAGGAAAGCAACATATTCGCAGCTTTCGTCGACATTATCTAATGCCGAGTTTCTGGCTGCCGATACACCACCATTCGTCTGTTCTATCAGTCTAATTTTGCGCTCGAGCTCCACAGGCAAGGTAGCTAACTCATTGGCCGCAGGAGCAGGTGAACCATCGTCTACCACAATTATTTCTTTAACCAAATCGAAGCGATTTTGATTATAAACGGACAGTAAAGCTCGCTTTAAAACGCCGCCCTCTTTCTGGTAGTAGGGTATAACCACTGTAATCATAACGACCCCATCACCCTAGTTAATATTTAGCACTAATTTCAATTCCGCATCAGCTTAATAATTCGTAATACTGAACTGTCTTTATTCAGATGATAAATACCTCTGACATCCTCACTCCACTTAGTATGCCACTCCATAACCCGACCATAAAACTCGACAGAGCGAATTCGAGGATCAGCGAACAGCGAGGGGAAGTAAGCCCGGCGCATCAAAAAAGCAGGCGATGTTTTCTTGTGCTGCTCGTCGAAGGTGGTTTTCAAAATTACCAACACCCCACCTTGCTCAATGCAGAGATCGCACGCCACCAGAGACTGGTCGTACCAGTAGCGATAGATTCGGGCCTGGCCAGTAGCCGCGTAGGTTTGCAGAAGACGGGTGTAAAAACGACCCTGTGCGTTGTCAGGGGCTACAGCCGTTCCTTTGTCAGCTTTCCAACTACGTGATTCCAGCATGCCGTAGTCAGCTACCGCCGCGGCGATATCATCAACCGCGGTGACACACTGCAGCTGTTCCGCCACGCCTTCTCGCTGCAAGCGATTGCTTTGCTTTGACATGTTCTGGCGCAGGTTCTTGCCGCGAGCAGCCCAATAGCTGTCAAAGTCGCCCTCGCTCATATCGATTCGGGCAGTATCGATATAATCGAAGCTATGCAAACCAGCGTCATCCTCTGGCCGTGGATAATGCATGGGATCAAGCTGGGTCAGCCCCAACCGCAGTGTAAACCCCGGCAAGGCTTTCATCAGTAGTGTGAGCAACTGAGGTAGTGATTCCGATCCGTCGTTCAGCCATAACCCCAGGGGCGCTTGCGATGGCTGAAAACTGTTCCAAACGCCGAAACGACTGCGCTCAAACACCCCCATGGCCACCGGTTGCTGTTCTGGCCCGGCAATCATCAGCACCTCATCTCCGGAGCCGAAAACCTCGAGCGAGGTAGCCACCATGGCAGCTGTCAATACCGGGCTGTTGGCACAGCGTTGATTGAGGTCATCCCAGACGGCGTGCCACTGCCCAAACGAGGCAGCCGATACGCAGCGCCAGCAGGTATTCGACGCTACTTGAGCCGCCAACGGGGTCCTCATGCTGCAGACTCCTTTGCTAACACCGATTCCAGATGACCAACAAACTCAGCCGATATGGTGCGCCGGTCATAGCGGTTAATGGCTTCAAGGTCCGGCAGTACAAAGCGTTCTTGCTGCAGCTTAAGGCAGAAGTTCTTCAGCGCATCGGCGATTGCATCTTCGTCGTAAAGCGACGCGATCGCCGCTACTCCATTGTCTGCAAGCAGACGGGCCGTATCGCCCTCAGGGTCAGTCAACGCCAGTACCGGCTTGCGAGCCCGCAGGTACTCGTAGGCTTTGGCCGGTATCTGCTGATTACAATCCGCACCTTGCAATAACAGCAGAGCATCAGCATCAAACATCTCTTGCAGTGCCTGCGTGTACGGCACCGGCGGTTCCAGGCTGACAATCTGGTCGATACCGGCCGCCGCAATCATCGGCGCGTAGGCCGTATCATGGCCGGTAGCGCGGAGAGTCAGCCGTAACGGATGGCTATTAAAGAATCCCTCCTGCTGCAGTCGGCCCAGGGCTTTGAACAGTGCCTCAGGGTTGCGTTCCATCGGGTAGATCAAGCCGGAATGGAGCAAAGTAGTTGGACGATCGGCCGCTCTGGGAGCGGCAACAATATCTGCGTACCGTTCGCCATCAAAGCCGTTACTCATCACTGCCCATCGTTCTTCGCTAACCTGAGGGTAACGCCGCCTGTATTCGTTCATCGCACCATCGGTCGCGAACACCAGTAAACGTGCGTGTTTCGCCGCTCGCTCTTCAATCCATTTAAAGCTTTTCCACTGCGCGCGATTGCTCGGATAGCCATCCTGCGCCATGGGATCGCGAAAATCCGCAATCCAGGGTATGCCCGTCAAACGATGGAGGCAGTACGCGAGAAGGTGAGACGAGGCGATGGGATAGGATGACAAGATAACCGCTGGACGTTGACGCCGAATCTGACGCAATCCGGCTATCAATCCGAAAAGCACCCACGATTGCAGCGTATCCGGCAGCGCCATCGTCTGTAGATAACGACCTTTGATACTCAAGTGCTTGCGGGTATCGTATGCTCGGCTGCGGAGAATACGAACACGGGGATCAACCGCCTCCAAAGCAGCCGCATCGGTGCGTTCATAGAGCTGTTCGCGCACCGTTAGCACCGACACATCCCAGCACTGTGCTGACAGTGCGTTGGCTAAAGCAACCAAGCGATGGACACCGCTACTGAAGGCTGCCGGCGGAAAATGGTAAGCCACCATCAGTGCCGACCGGGTGTTGTCCGAGGCCAAGAAATCTCCTTATTTTCGACCAGCACTCTGTGAGTGCGCCGACCATAGATACAACGCACGAGAAAACAGTATAGAAGCTTCATACAGTATTACCCAGTGAGCCGCGGTGCAACAGCAAAGGTTTGCGCGGCTCCGCGGTTGATCTACCATAGAGCAACACGCGATAGAACGGACCCCGTCGTTATGATCTCGCCCCTTGGTTTCACGCTCGGCCAATTTCTCGGTCGTAATCTGTTGACCATCCTGAATTACCATCAAGTGGTCGCCGAGTTCGACCCTCTGCGCCCCACGGAACCGACGGCGGCTATTTTTGAGCAGCATTTGCGGACCATCAAACGCTATTTCGCCGTATTTACCCTGAACGACGCCATGCTCCACCTGCAAGCAGGCACGCTTCCGCCCCGGGCGCTGGTGATTACTTTTGATGATGGCTACGCCAATAACCACGATGTTGCCCTACCCCTGTTACAGCGTTACAACATCCCCGCCACCTTCTTTCTGACCAGCGCTTTCGTAGATGGTGGCGCCATGTGGAACGACCGTCTGATTGAGGCGCTACGCATAGGTGCTATCAACGACGCCGCGCTGCGCGCTGTCGACCTGGAGCCCACGACAATTCTCGATCAACCGCTATCACAGGCAGTCGAACGCTTATTGCAACAGGTCAAACACCAGCCAGCAGATAAGCGCCAGCAAACAGTCGAACGGCTCTGCCAAACAGCCCCGGTTCCGACCTTGATGATGGGAGCCGAGCAGATAGCACGCATTCATGCGGCCGGGATGGAGATCGGTGGACACAGCCATAGCCATCCGATTCTGGCAGCGCTTGAAACAGAGAGCTGTCGCCGCGAGATCACCACCAACAAACAACTGCTGGAAACGATTATCGGCATGCCGATCCGCTCCTTTGCCTACCCCAACGGTAAGCCCGAGCAGGACTACACTCGTGACGTCATCGATGCAGTCAAGGGCGCCGGCTATTGTCAGGCTGTCAGTACCGCCTGGGGAGTCAACACGGCCAGCACCGATCCGTTTCAGTTGCGTCGTTTCACGCCTTGGCGCCACAGTCGGCTGGGATTTATGGGCCTGCTGGCACGCAACCGGTTCTTCGAGATGCCCTATGTCACCTGAACAGCAAGAGAACAGCACTGCAGCCCACCCGCTCATCTATGACCTGCCCAGTTGCGCAGCGAGCTACCCCTTACCCAAGGTCCCGATGTTGCCGCAACTTCAGCCCCGGTTACTGCGTACCTCCCGAGCAAACGGCCACCACAGCCGCTTTCTGGCGGCGGACACGCAGTTTTTTCGCAGTGGCCGCACTGCCCTGTTTCACGCCCTTAAGGCGTTGAATATTGGCCCGGGCGACGAAGTGTTGGTCCCTGCCTATCACTGCGGCTCGATGCTCGAGCCGATCATATTCCTGGGCGGCAAGATTCGGCTGTTTCAGCTTACTGAAAAGCTGCAGATTCTCGATCAGCACCTGATACCCCATGTTAACTCCCGCACCAAAGCCCTGTTAGCGCCTCACTTTTTTGGCTTTCCTCAGCCGATGCCCTCGCTGCAGGCATTTTGCAGACAACACCAACTGGCCTTGATAGAAGATTGCGCGCACGCTTTCTTTGGTTCACTCGACGGTCAGATGCTGGGCAGCTTTGGCGATGTTGCTATCGCCAGTACGGTGAAGTTTTTCCCGGGAATAGAGGGCGGAGCGCTGGTGATTAATCGCACGGCGGAGCAGTTCTGCCCACCGTCATTGAACGCCGCACCGCTGAGCGCACAGCTTAAAAGCGTGCTGCATACGTTGCAGATGGCCAGAAACTACAACCAGCCGCTGCCAAGCGACCGGGATATCAAAGCGGTTACTTTGCCGGGACCTATTCATTACCCGCTGCGCCCCCTGAACCGGGACGAGTTCCACTGGTTTGACCCGAACCAGCTCTACGCTGCGCCGACATGGTTTGCCCGCGCCTTGATCCAACACAGCGATTGTACGGCCAATGCGGGCAGGCGCCGGGATAACTTCCACTATTACCTCGACCGTCTGAGCAAACAGCCCGACCTTCGACTGCTGTTCGACAGGCTACCAGACGCGGTGGTGCCCTACGTTTTTCCACTATTCCTGCCGGATTCTGAACGTACGTTTCCTACACTCAAACTGCAGGGGGTACCGATGTGGCGATGGGAAGAGCTGATGCTGTCGGACTGTGACATCAGCAAACAGATGAGGCTGTCGTTGATACAACTGCCCTGCCATCAGTCCATGAGCCGGCAACAACTAGACTGGGTGATCGACCGGTTGCTTAAAGCGGTGGGCTGAAGGTCGCTAAAATTCGGGGTGGTTATAGCGCGCTAACAAACCCGAGCGTGTGCTCAGCCAGCTGCTGCTTCCACTGACGCGTCGAGCAGGTATGGTCCGCATCGGGTAACGATACAACATTGATCTGCTTATCTTTTCGTGGGCGTCGCCAGTCTGCCCGGTGATTGAATTGGTATTCGAACTCTCTCGCCGTAAGGTCTTCGCCACACAGCAGCAATTGCACCGGTATCTGAATCGCAGAAAAAGCGCTCAGCATCCGCTGCTGGTAACTCACGCACTGTTCCGCCTTGGTGTGCTGCTGAGACTGGGCAACGGTATGCCCAAGCTCACCCAGCGCTCCTCCCACTGCCACCTTTCCACGCAGAAACTTGCGCCAGAAGTCGACTGATAAAAGGCGTTTGAGGTAATAATCCCATAGCCGAGCCTGCGCTTGGGCCTGCGCGTCTTCCAACCAGGGATTGACCAACACCAGACCTTTTATCCGGCGATCCCGGGGCGCGTAAAGCAAGGCGGCAGAAGCGCCATCGCAAAGCCCCCACAACACCACCCCTTGTAGTTGGGGCTGTTGTTGAAGCAACGCGTCCACGGCGGCACGAAGGTCCGCATCCAGTTGATCAAAGGGTCTCTTTTCTCCCGCGCTATCACCCATGCCGGTGACATCGAAACGCAGCGTGGGGATACCCTTATCAGCCAGATGACGCGCGAGATGAACAAACTGGCGATGGCTGCCGACTCGATACTGCGGCCCTCCGACTACCACCACCACACCGACCGACGCCTCGGAATCGCCCGCATGAAGAATGGCGGCCAGGCGGCGCTGGTCGCACTCAAAAGTCAGTGCTGATTCATTAAACATGAGCGGCTTCGTTGTTGCTGGGTTGGGTCCAGGTATGCGCCAGTGTTGCTTCAATCAATGCCGGAGCGTCATAACTATCAGGATTCTGCCAGAATGGCGTATCCTTCACCGCCAACTGCGACAAGCGTGCATCCGGCCATAGCGTAGCGTGGTTAGCAGCAACCGGAGGCAGTGCGGGGCCGGTTTCAAGCCACAGAGTATCAGGCACATTGATCATCATTGCCTGCTCCAATCGCAGGCTTTGTAACTCATTCAAGAAATCGCTGGTTAGCGGGTAGCCGGCAATTTCATGGGTTTCGCCCGCTTGGATGCGCTGCAGCCAGTTGACTTTCTCGCCACCGCGCAGGGATTCATTGATCTGCTTGAGGCGAACAAACTGATTCATCATCAACTTGCCATCCAGTACCGGCTTCCATAACAGCAGCCGCGCGACCGGCGATGGCGCACGCGCCAACATACTTAACGCCAGCAGCCCGCCGAACCGCACTCCCCATAAACTGATGGATGCTACGCCCTCGGCATGCAGCCACGCCAGTGCATCGTTAACGTCTTGCTGCCAGAGCGCCAAACCAGCTTGCTCAAACTCTCCTTCACTGTCGCCGGTTCCGAAGTAGTCAAGGGTTACCACCGGCTCACCGCGCTCTGCAAGCGCGCGCGCCTGGCGCGATACCACCGCTCGACTCAGGTTCATCTCCTCAGCAAAGGGGGGAAGGAAAAGCCACGCATGACGCCCACTTAACGTGCCGTAGCAGCCAAGATAGAGGTTACCGCTGGTTGCGGCCAAGAAGCGCCCTTGATAAGCCATCAGCACCCGACTTTGGCGGCCACAAAATCGGTCAGGGTCTGCAGCGATTCGAACAGCTCGGCGCTGACCTCATCATCGTCAATAGCAACGCCGTAATCCTCTTCGAGCACGGTAAAAAAAGTCACAATCGCCATCGAGTCAAGTTCAGCCACATGCCCCAGCAACGGGGCGGAAAGAGGCATTTCAGCAATATCGTCACGGGCAGTAGCTGCCTGCAACAGATTCCTGACAATGATTTCGCTATCCATTAACTACGTTTACTCCTAGTCCGCATATTCATTAAGCCAAATAGCCAACACCATCAGCACCCACACCAGCTCGCCATAATGTTTGGCATGCTCCTGTTGGTGCAACCGTTTCACCTCATCGATAAAAGCGCGGTTGAAAAAACCAAAGCGCGGCAAGGTATCAAGGGCGTCATACGCCAAACTGCGCAGCCCCGGGTGCTCCTGGGTCCACAGGCCGAAAGGCAAGCCGAAACCGTGTTTGCTTTTGTGAATGATCTTATCAGGAAGAAACCCGGTCATCGCCTGTTTATATAAATGCCGCAGATTGGTGGGTGTCAGTTTCAACGACGCGGGAACCTGAAGCGAAAAATCAACCAGTCTGTCATCAAGCATTGGATAAACGACATCGACTCCAGCCAGTTGGCACATAGAGGTCACTTTCACCAGGTCATTGTCCGCGAGCGTATGCTTCCAATCCATAAACAGCATTCGATCCAGCGCATCGCCACCATCCAGTTGGTCAAACAACGCCTGGCAACGACGATCAGGCCCCTTGAGATCGGCCTGGGCTGCTATTTCGGCGGAAAACAGCGACTGACGGTCAATAAGATTGAAGAAGTTGTAGTATTCCAGGTTCTCAGGAATGGTCATCTTCAATTGCCGGGCGAAACTTTTACCTTTCGCCAGCAGCGACGGTCGGTCAGGCCAGGGCATTTTAAGCAACGCCACGTCGAGCAGCCCTACCAGGGGCCCAAGCCGCTGACGCCAGCGTTCCAGTTTTAACTGATGCGCATAACGTTCATTGCCCGCGAACAACTCGTCACCACCGTCGCCCGCCACCAGTTTTTCAATACCCTGATCTTTAGCCAATCGCGCGCAGAAATAGGTGGGTAGTACGGAGCTGTTGCCAAAGGGTTGGCCCATACTGGCCACGATGGTAGGCAACGCATCGACTACGTCTTGCGGCTGCATGATGTATTCATGGCCATCAAGACTAAAACGATCGACCGCGCAGCGCGCGTAGTCCAGCTCGTTGTACTGCTCCAGCGGAAAGCCGATGGAGAAAGCGGGTGTCTTTTGCCGATGACGTGCTAACAATCCGGCAATACTGGAGCTATCCAACCCGCCACTGAGAAAACATCCCACGTTTTCACCAGCTCCGAGATTCCCCACCGCAGTATCAAGCGTGCTGAATAACTGTTGGCCCAACTCACGTTCGCCGGCGTTGCTAACCTGACCTAAACGCGGATGCCAATGGCGGCGGCGCTCCTGACCATTGGACGTGCATACCAGATATTCAGCCGGCGCCAACGTAAACACCCCCTCATAGAGGGTTTCAGGGCTGGGAATCATATGGAAGAACAGGTAGTCCACCAGTGCCTGAGGCCGAATACTCACGGGGGTTGGTAGTGCGCGACGCAAGGTTTGCAAATTATCGGCAACCCACAGGCGCCCATCGACGACACAGTAGTAGAGGCGACGGGTTGCAAAACGATCCGCGCAGAGCCAGCTCCAACGGTTATGTGCGTCCCACAACAGTAGCGCGTAGTGGCCGCGCAGTTGCGCCAGCAGCTTGTCTCCCTCGGTCTCGGCGCGCTTACAAAGCTGATCCGCAGTTACAGTCTTGCCTTCTGCATCGGTGATCTGCCCCCACACTGCCGCGTGTAGCACCCCATGCTGCCCCAGCGAGGGCATCATAACGGTGGGGGGGCATAGACATACAGGAGATGATGGCTGATTGATCTGGTCAAATGCGGCGCTCAACACGGATATCCATTCCTCATGACAGCATTCCTTGATGGTGGGGCCGATACGGCGTGCAGTTTTGCCCCAAGGCTAGCGCAGTTAGACTTATTATGCATGACTCAAAAGCGAAAAATAACTTGTCTCACAGGTTGAGATTGATCACCACTCTGCTAACGTGTGCAAAAGAGAACCTCACGGTCACTCGCCGCCAGTCGGCAAAGGGATTTTCCGGGCTATGATCGTTACTTCGTTAAAAGTTGAAGACCATCCCCGCTGGGATGCGTACGTGAAGCACGCGCCTGACGCGACTTTTTTTCATCTATCCGGTTGGCTTCGCGCCATCGAGACCTCCACCCCCCATCGTAATCATTCGCTGATAGCGGAACGGGGTGGCCAGATCTGCGGTATTCTACCGCTGGTTCACACCCGCAGCCTGCTTTTTGGCTCGGCGTTGATCTCGACTCCTTTTTGCGTCTATGGAGGCGTGGTTGCTGATGACGAAGAGGCTAAACAGGCGTTGCTGCAAGAGGCCTGCACGCTGGCCGAGTCGCTTCAGGTCAGTTATCTAGAGCTCCGCCACCGGCAGCCCCAAACGGCGGACTGGCCCAGCAAGAGCGTACACTCCACCTTTCGACGAGCACTCGATGCCGACGACGACGCCAATATGCTGGCGATGAAGCGAAAACAGCGTGCCGTCGTGCGACAAGCGATAAAAAACGGCCATCACGCGCGCTTTGATGAGCAGTTAGACGATTTCTACCGTATTTACTCCACCAGCGTGCGCAACCTCGGCACCCCGGTGTTTTCACGTAAGTTTTTTGCCGCTCTACATAGCGAATTTGGTGACAGCAGCGAGATTGTCACAATTACCCACGAGGATACGCCAGTCAGCTCATTGATGAGTTTCTATTTCCGCGACGAAGTGCTGCCCTATTACGGCGGCGGTCTACCGGAATCACGAGGACTCAAATCGATGGACTTCATGTATTGGGAACAGATGTGTCGCGCCGTTGCAAACGGCCACCGCCTGTACGATTTTGGCCGCAGCAAGAACGACAGTGGTCCCTACCACTACAAGCGCCATTGGGGGTTTGAGCCGCAACCTCTGTGTTATGAGTACTATTTGGTCAAGGCAGACAGCGTGCCCAACCTGAGCCCGAACAATCCCAAGTACCGCTATTTTATAAATGCATGGAAAAAGCTGCCCCTGGCGGTATCCCAACGCTTGGGCCCCTACCTGTCGCAGCACTTGGGATAAACCATCATCGTGGAGCATGCCATTCGCCAACTCGCCCCCTCACTGGAGTCCCGTTCGTTCTCACTGCTGTTGCTCGCCGTTGTTGCTGGCTTGTACCTGTGGCTCAATCTGGAAAGCCTGACTGGCATGGCCGCAATCTGGTGGCGCTCTGACACCTATGCCCACGGCATGCTGGTTCCGTTGATCAGTGGCTGGCTGATCTATCGCCAACGCGGCCGACTGGCGAATACCCCCGTTCACACCTGCTGGTGGGGACTGCTGCCCCTTGGTGGCGCGCTACTACTATGGATGATCGCCAGAGCGGCCGACGTCCAGGCGGCGGAACAGCTGGCCAGCGTGGCGATGGCGATCTCTCTGGTTCTGCTACTCGGAGGATGGCGGTTTTTCTGTGTCGTGATGTTCCCGCTTTTTTACCTGTTTTTTGCCGTTCCCCTTGGCGAAGAGCTAACGCCCTGGCTGCAACAAGTCACCGCAGACATCTCCGTTCGAGCGCTACAACTGACGGGCATTCCGGTGTATGTCAACGGCCTGTTTATCGAGATCCCCAGCGGTCGCTTCGAGGTGGCTGAGGCCTGTAGCGGCATTCGCTATCTGATCGCTTCTCTGGCCGTAGGCACGCTCTACGCCTATCTCACCTACCAGAGCCTCGGCAAACGTCTGTTATTTGTTTTCGCCGCGTTCGTCACTCCCATTATCGCGAACGGCATCCGCGCCTATCTGATTATCATCATCGCCCATTTAAGCTCAATGAAGTACGCCACCGGGGTTGATCACCTGATCTATGGATGGCTGTTCTTCGGACTGGTCATGCTGGCACTGTTCTGGATTGGCAGTTTCTGGGCCGATTCCACCAACGCTCAGACCGCGCCTAATAGTCCGGCCCCGGAGGCAGCTGGCCTGCCGGCGTCGCCCGCCGTATTACTCACTATTCTGTTGCTCATCACCACGATGGCGCTGGACAGCCGCACGCTGGAAGCCGCGGCACCGGCGGGTGGTACCTATGAGCTTGAGTTGCCCGGATGGACCAGGGTTCAGGTTGAGGGAGACTGGAGCCCCCAGTTCGCCAATCCCGACTTTAGCCTGCTGCGCCACTACAGCGGGCCAGCTGCGGTATCGATTTATATCGCCGATTACCACCAGGAGACCCAAGACAAGGAGCTGATCAATCAGCTCAACCGTTTTTATGATGACGACTGGACTCTGGCACAGCACAGGGTTATCGATCTTGGCAATGACTCACCGCCAACGCAGGTCAATCAGCTAGACATCCGCCATAGTGGAGGAGAGCGCCGTTTAGTGTGGTATTGGTATCAAGTTGACGACCGCACGGCGCGCCGGGGTACCCTGGTAAAGCTGTATCAGGCACTGGCCCGAATAGGAGGCCGCTCGCCCTTCAGCCGCGTCGTCGCAGTATCCACCAAGGTCGACGAAGTCAATGACCAGCAAGCATCGCAGCGGCTGCAGCAGTTGATTGATGCCGCCTGGCCGGCTCTGGCTACTTTACGTTAAACGGACAACATTACGGCATGCGCTATCTGTTTCACCACCTGCTTACCGACACCGCCTCACGCCAACCCGATCGGACTGCCTTGGTCCACAAACAGCGGCGCTTGAGTTACGCGCAGGTCGCGGCTGACGTCCGCGCCGCCGCTGCCGGGCTAACCAAAATCGGTCTTTGCCGGCACCAACGCGTTGCTGTCTACCTGCCTAAACAGCCGGAAACCGTGGTGAGTCTGTTTGCGACCTCCAGGGCCGGCGGCATCTTCGTGCCGATCAATCCGGTCCTCAAAGCCGCCCAGGTTGAACATATCGCTCAGGACTGCAACGTCCATCTATTGATCACCAACGCCGCCCGCGCCACTCAGCTGCTGCCGTTGCTGAGCCGCTGTGCCGATCTCCGCGTGCTGGTGCTGACCGATGCGACCACGCTGAAGGATGCCCCGGCAGGGCTTCAAGTACTCCATTGGGACACGCTGTTGGCAGCGGACTCGGCCTTACCGGCCGAGATCGCCACCGACAACGATCTGGCGGCCATCCTTTACACCTCCGGTAGTACCGGCAAACCCAAAGGGGTGATGCTGTCCCACCGAAATCTGCTTTGCGGAGCCGACAGCGTTGCCAGCTACATCGGCAACCACGCTGATGACCGTATTATGGCAGCGCTGCCGCTCAGTTTTGACGCCGGTCTAAGCCAGGTAACCACTGCCATGGCCTCGGGGGCGTGCTGCTATCTGCACGACTACCTGCTGCCAGGAGACGTGCTGAAACTGGTCCGCGACCAACAGATCACCGGGTTGACGGCGGTCCCTCCGCTCTGGCATCAGATAGCAGCGCTTGACTGGGGTGACGCCGGCCAGTCATTGCGTTATTTCGCCAACACCGGCGGACACATGCCCGCGCCACTGCTGGCAAGGCTGCGACAATCTTTCCCCGCTGCGCGCCCCTACCTGATGTATGGCCTGACTGAAGCATTTCGCTCAACCTATCTGGATCCGGAGGAAGCAGCCACGCGCCCCGACTCCATCGGCAAGGCGATCCCCAATGCCGAGATTCTGGTGCTACGGGAGGATGGCTCCGAGTGCGAACCCAACGAGGTAGGCGAACTGGTTCATCGCGGGCCACTGGTCAGCCAGGGCTACTGGAATGACCCGGCGCGCACCGCCGCCCGCTTTCGCCCGATTCCCAAGGCGCTGCCGGGATTGGTGCAGCAGGAGCTGGCGGTCTGGTCCGGTGACAGCGTGCGCAAAGATCAGGACGGATTCCTCTATTTTGTCGGCCGCCAGGATGAGATGATCAAAACATCAGGCTATCGGGTCAGCCCGGCCGAGATTGAAGAGGTCGCCTACCAGAGCGGCCTAGTGGGCGAAGCGGTGGCGCTCGGTATCAGCCACCCAACCCTGGGGCAGGCGGTTCTGCTGCTGGTTGCCGACGGTGGGGATGGCGAGGACCTCGGCAAGCAGCTTCTGGCTGCCTGCCGTCAGGCGTTGCCCGGTTTCATGGTACCCCTGGCCTGCGAGGTCAGCTCACAACCGCTACCGCGCAACCCCAACGGCAAGTTTGACCGCAAAGAACTGGCCGACCGGTACGCCGGCTATTTCAACTGAGACCTGCCGGGAGCATCGACAGCATGGAAAAAACAGCAGCCATTCACCACAGCGACTGGCACGCACGGGAACAGGGAAAGCTGCGCATAGGCGGTTACAGCCCGGAACAGGTGTGCGCTATCGCTGGCGGTACACCCTGCTACGTATACGATCGCGCTGCCATCAGTGCGCGAGTAGAACAACTGCGCGCCGCCCTGCCTCCCGCACTGGAGCTTCACTACGCGATCAAAGCCAACCCCATGGCTGCGGTGGTTCAGCATCTGGCAACCTTGGTGGATGGCTTAGACGTCGCCTCCCAGCGGGAGCTCCAGATCGCGCTGGCGACCGGCGTCGCACCCGGCGACATCAGCTTTGCCGGCCCCGGCAAAAGTGATGCTGACATCACCGCGGCGGTCGCCGCCGGAATCACGCTGATGGCTGAGTCTCTGGCACAAGTCGACGCAGCGATCGACGCCGCCGAATGTCTGGGGATCGCACCACGGATCGCACTGCGGGTCAATCCAGCGTTTGAGCTCAAGGCGTCGGGCATGAAAATGACCGGTGGTGCCAAGCCGTTCGGTATTGACAGTGAACAGTTGCCGCAGGTGATCGATCATTGCCGCCAACGCGGAGTTGAGCCTTGCGGTCTGCATCTGTTTACCGGTTCGCAAAACCTCAATCCAGAGGCAATCTGCGAAGCTCACAGCGCCGTGACCGCGCTAGCACTCGAGCTGATTGATGCCGAGCAGTTACAACTGCAGTTCATCAACATCGGCGGCGGCTTGGGCATCCCCTACTTCCCCGGCGAGCAACCGTTACAACTGGCCCCCATTGGTGTCAATCTGGACAGGCTTCAGCAGCAGGTAGCCGCTCGCTGTGACGCCAGTCTGGTGCTGGAAATGGGGCGCTATCTCGTGGGTGAGGCCGGGCTATACCTGTGCCGTGTGCGTGAAATCAAACAATCGCGCGGCACCACCTATCTGGTGGTCGACGGCGGCCTGCATCAGCATCTGGCTAACTCCGGCAACTTTGGCCAAGTCATCCGCAAAAACTACCCGGTGGAGCTGGTTGGCGGCAGCCCGCAACAACCGACGCAGGTGACGGTGGTTGGGCCATTGTGCACCCCGCTGGATATTGTGGCCGATAAGGTGACGCTCCCCAAAGCCTGCGTGGGCGACCTGGTGGTCGTGCGCCAGTCCGGTGCCTACGGATTCACCGCCAGTCCACGTGATTTTCTTGGCCACCCGCACCCGTGCGAGCTTCTGCTTTAACCGGGTTTAGATCAAAGGATGGAGTCTATGTCCCAGCAACCTGCCAGCCTTCGGAAAGAAGCCGAAACGGAGGCTACACTTCAGCAACAACAGGAAACCGCACCACGCCCGTCGCTGGTGACCAGGACACCGCCTCAATGCGCATTGGACAAGGGAAGCATGGCGTCTAATCGAATCAACAGACCATCTGTCCGCAGCTCTTACCTGCTGCTCGCCTGTCTGGAATCCTTGGGGATGCTCACCTGCCTGCTGGTCAGCATGAGTTACACGGGCGGTCATATCAGCGGAGCCTGGTTCAACCATCTGGTCTGCGCCGAGTGCATCGCATTCGTCCTGGTCGTGTCGCTGGCAATGGCCGCAATGGGGCTCTATCACGCCCGCCTGCGGGGTGAATCCAGCGAGCTTATCGCCCGTATCTTTCTCAGTTTCGCCCTCGCTTCGGTGGCACAGGCGGCGGTGATCTTTTTCATACCCTATTTCGACATTGAGCCCAAAGCTGTTGCTCTGGCACTCGGTTCGTCCTTTGTCATCGTTTGTCTGATCCGTTTCGGTTTCCAGAAACTGCACGCCAGCGACCTGATGAAGCGCCGCATCGTGGTGTTGGGGAGCGGCGAAAAAGCTAACTACATCGAGCAACGAATGCGCCGCCAAAGCGACCGCATGGGCTTTCAGATACTGGGCTACGTGCCGGTCACCGGCGACAGCGAGGGAGTCGCAGCAGACGTGCAACTGCCTCTGGAGGGCGAAGCGCTCGAAGCCTACGTGTACCGGAATCAGGTCGAAGAGCTGGTGATCGCTCCCGATCAGCGCCGCGGAACCTTGCCGATGCAGCACCTCTACCGCTGTCGGCTGAACGGTGTACGCGTCACCGATATCACCACTTTTGTAGAGAGGGAGAGCACCAAAGTCCCGCTGAAGATGCTCAATCCGAGCTGGATGATCTATAGCGACGGTTATCATGGCAGCAACCTGATGCTGCGTATCGCCAAGCGTACGTTTGACCTGGCAATCAGCCTGACCCTGTTGGCGATCATATGGCCGGTAATGCTGATTACCGCGCTGCTCATCATGCTGGAAAGCGGCCCTCGGGCACCGATATTCTACTCCCAGGAGCGAGTGGGACGCGGGGGGGTACCGTTCTGGATCTACAAGTTTCGCAGCATGCGCGTCGATGCCGAAAAGAACGGCGCAGTCTGGGCCATGACCAATGACCAGCGTATCACCGCAGTGGGCGCCTTTATCCGCAAGTACCGCATCGACGAACTGCCGCAGATACTCAATGTACTCAAGGGCGACATGAGCTTTGTCGGCCCCCGCCCGGAGCGGCCACAGTTCGTTGATGAACTGACCGAAACGATCCCCTACTACGGTGATCGGCATCAGGTGAAGCCCGGCCTGACCGGCTGGGCCCAGATCTGTTACGCCTACGGTGCCAGTGAAAACGACGCGCTGGAGAAGCTGCAGTACGATCTGTACTACATCAAGCATCTCAGCATTTTGCTCGATACCGTGATTTTAATTCAGACCGCCGAGGTGGTGCTGTTCGGCAAAGGAGCGCGCTGAATCCTCGCAGCAGGGTCTAGGCTATAGTTACTCGCAGAGTCAACTGAGGAGGCCGCTGTGCTAACGGGCATACACCTACTACTTAACTGGGCGTTATTGGTGATTATCAAACGCCCGGTGGATAACGAAACCGCCCCTCACGCAGGCGTTCATGCTCGGCGCTACGACCGCAAGAAGCGCGTCGTACGAGGACTATGGTTTGCCTCCGGCCTGATGATGCTGGCTTTCCCTATCACCCAGTTCGTGGTTACTCTGGGGCTGTTTACCACCTTTCTGTCATTTACCATTCTCGACGAGACTCTTTAAAACGCGACCAAGGCTCCCCCCAATTGGCAAGCTGGGCGGCAATGGCTGCGGTGGTGAAGCGTTCGCCTTGGGTTGGTGGGCAGAGATAACGATAAATTTCTCCGTCCAGTTCAAAACAAAGGGCGTAAGCGTGCAGGTAACCACGTTGCTCCGAGTTGGCATCGCTGCCGTAGCGCGGATCCCCGATAATCGCAGCGCCAAGACTTTTCATCGCGACCCGCAGCTGATGAGTTCGCCCGGTTCGGGGTGCCAGCAGGTACAACCGTTCACCCGGACCAACCGACTGAGATTCAAAATCGGTGATACTGGGGTTCTCGCGACTCCGCAAAAGCCGCCAACTTCCCCCTCGCCCCTTGGTCATATCGCCGACGATTCGGCCCTGCTTCTTACGCGGCTTGCGCGCACCGAGGGCCAGATAAAACTTGTCGACTCGGCGTTCAGCGAACAGGCGACTTAAATGTGCGGCAGCGACGGGGTTGCGGGCAATCAACAACAGGCCGGAGGTCATCCGGTCAATTCGATGCACCGGGTATAGTTGCGTGTCACCCGTTGCGGCGGCTACGTATTCGAGAAGTCCGGGAGTCGCGCCCTCGCGATGGAATCCAACTCCAGCGGACTTGTCCACCACCAGCCAGCCGGGCGTCATTTCGATAAGCCGGAACGGCTCACTTGTCAGCATGATAGTCAAAACAGCAGCAGATGAAACGCGGCGCGCAGCAGCAACGCCACCAGTGCGGCCAACAGCGCCGGCCTGAGCACACTCGCGACCCGTCGTCCGGAGGAGATCAGCACCGCCACGCCGGCAAGATCCAGCGGATGAATCAACAATCCTGCCAGCCGGTTAAGTTCCACGGTGCTCAGGGCGCCGGTCTGAATCGCATCAACCGTAACCCCCATCATCGCGGTACCACCGGCGATAAACTTAGTTAATATCGGTGTTACCGCGGTACCCGGTAGTGCCAAAGCGGCAAACAGCGGCTCAAGCATCACCTCCAGCAGCTCCACCAGCGCCAACTCCCGCAGCAAGTAGACAACCACCAGCGCCAGCACCAGCATCGGCAAGGCGCCAAGGGCGATATCGAGTGCGTCTTTGCCCGCACGGGAGATTACCCCCAGCAGACCAGTCGGTGCCTGTTCCTCTTCCAGCTCACCACTGCGGGCAGGCTCCGCATTGGGTAGCTGGCGCCCAAAAACGTGGTAACACAGGGCCGCCGCCAGGATCCCGGCCGCCAGCGACACAACCAGGCACACCGCGGCGTTCAGGCCCACCGCAGCCATCGGGAACACCACGTTGGCCTGTGCCAGCACCAGCACCATCGCCAGAGTAGCCGCTATGTGGCGGCTGGAAACGCCGCTTCTGTCCATCATCGCCAAGGTAGCCACAGGAGCCGCAAAGCTGACCAGCAATATCTGCAACATCGCGAACACGCCCAGCCCCGGTATGCCGAACGGCCGCAGTACCGGTGACACTCCCCGCACCAACAGATTGAGGACGCCCCAGCTCTCCAGCAACCGCATCAGCGTCAACATCACGATCATTACCGGCAGCAGCACAAACAGCGAGAGTTCAATGGCCGAGCGGCCTGCGGCTATGATCAGTTCGGCAAATTCGCCCATAAGGGTACGGCCCTGTACAGAGGAGTGATTAACACGGGAACAGTAAAATGATCGCCAGTTTATCAGAAGCGACGTTGGCAGCAGAGCGTGACTGACCGGATGGACGGGCGATCAATCCGCTGCATCATTAGCCCGCCGGCTTCAAAGGCTGGCATTGACCGCTGAACAGCTGCATCCTGTCCGGACGGGGCTGGAGATTAAGGCTGGTTATCCGGTTAAATCGCAAGGTTTGCCGTTGCACCACGGCCAGCGTCAGCCCTCCCATCAACGAATACACCGCATGGGTTGCTGTCTGTGCAACAAGTTGCTCGGGGTAAAGAATAAAACGGTCGTCGCTATCTTGCAGCTTGCAAGATAATGGCAACGACAACGCGGCGGCCAGCCCCACCGCAGCCAACATCAGCCGCGCCTCCGCTGCTGCCGCTCACGGTTACTTTCACGCGCCCGCTCACTCTTGGCGAGTAGTAGATAGGTCGCTGCCAGCCCCCCATGTTGAGGCTGGGCAGAGTGAAACGCCTGCACCCCTTTCAACTGTGGCAACCATAGCGCCAGAAAACTGCGCAAACGATTGCCGGCCGAACGATCACTCGGGCCACGCCCATGATTGATCAGCGCGGTTCGAACCTCCAGCCGACGACTCTCCTCAACAAACCGGAGCAACTCGTCCAGCGCCGCGGCTTCATGCAGGCCAACAATCTCCAGCCGTGCATCGATGCTGTATTGGCCAAGGCGTAACTTCTTCAACACGCCCTGCTGCACGCCGTCACGCGCCCAATCCAGCGGATCATGTGCAGGGTAATAGTCGGAAAGTTCAAGACAAAGCTCACCCGCGCCATGCAACGCCGCCTTACGCCGCGCCAGCTGCGCCAAGGTCGGTTTGGCTACCGGCTTATCGACGGCCTCCCGCGCGGAGCGCCGGATCGGCTGAACGCCGGCCATCGCCTGTTGAAACAGCTGTTGGTCAGATGTCATCTGTATGATCCTGCCGCCCTCGTCAGTTGTGATCTAGCCTACCCTAACCACAATCCTATGACACCGGTCACAACAAGTGACAAATCATAGGACATTCCCTTAGACCATTTGTTAGACTCATCACAAAACAGGCGTTTGAATGCAAGCAAACTCTGTTGATCCAAAGAAGCGAGGTTTTATACCCCGATGCGTATATTCGCCACTGCCACCCTTTGGGCCCTGTTTGCCCTCCCCGTTGCGGCCTGCCCGCTGCCCGACATGCGCGTCGGCTTGCATGATTTTCCACCGTTTTACTACCCCGGGCCGGATGGGAAGGCCAGAGGCGAACTGGTAGAGCTGCTGGGTAAAGCACTTGATGAGCTGGATTGCCAATGGTCATCGGAGTTTTACCCCGCCAACCGAATGCTCGCCAACCTGACCAACGGCAGCAACGACGCCGCTATGATCATCCGCCACCCCATGTTGGAGGGGCGCGCCTTCTATGGTGAAACGGCAGTCGGCCAACTGGTACTCAAGCTGTTCCATCAACCCGACACACTGGCGGTGCAGTCGCTGGAACTGATTCCAAAAGGCTCCCGCGTTATCGTGCGCCGGGGCTACGGCTACAACGGCCATATCGATACCCTGCTCCGCCCGGAGTCAGGCGTGGTTCTGGTATTTGCCGATACCCACGAGGATGCGGTCGAACTGCTTAGTCAACGTCAAGGGGACTACCTGCTGAACTATCAGGGGCCGACCCAAACTTACCTCAACAGCAAGGGCTACTACCACCTCGACGGTGAAGTACTGGCCTACTGGCCGATCTATCTGGTGCTGTCCAATCGGGTCAACCGCGGCGACGAGGTCGTCGCCGAGCTCG
Organism: Motiliproteus sediminis; assembly: GCF_017912535.1. Classification (GTDB taxonomy): domain Bacteria; phylum Pseudomonadota; class Gammaproteobacteria; order Pseudomonadales; family Balneatricaceae; genus Motiliproteus; species Motiliproteus sediminis. The sequence goes on along the minus strand of NZ_JAERQK010000001.1, from coordinate 431,403 downwards.
ATCGCATTCTGGCTCGCTTGCTCGAGCAACCTCAGTAAGCGCTTCGATCACGCCCCTGCCATAGCTCCCGAGCGCGAACGCGGGCAAGGTCAACAGCACGAGCTTCGCCCATCAACACCATCATCACCGCCAGAGTTTCCTGCACCGCTGCCTCGCCGTAGGGGTGCTCAGCCTCTCCTCGCCATACAGCCAGCAACTGCTCTGGCTCCAACCGCTCATCTTTGGTCAACCGCCTGGACAATAACCGTGGCCAGGTGGATTCGCGATACTCCCCCCCGGCAACCCACTGCAAGCTGCAATCGCTGTCCGGTTTGATCTCGGCTTCGCCGCCATCACCGCGTACCGTCACCGCGCAGGGATGATGCAACAACATCGCCGTACGCTGGTGCATCGGCCCGTAAGCGGGATGAAAAACTCCATCAATACGGTACTCGGCATCCAGCGGATTCAACACCCGGCAGAGGGTATGAACCGGGGAGCGCAGCCCCAGGATGGGGCGCAGCTGAATCAACTCATCCAGCTTGGGACTCAGGACTCGCAGGGGTACATAGGCAAACCGGCGCTGATCCAGTTCTGTTCCAGTCTGAGCCCAGTCACTAACCGCGTGTAGTCCGAACAACCCGAGAAGGTCTTCAACGTAGATGCGCCCGGCGGTATGACCGGGAGCACCATGCATCACCACGCGCCGACCACTAGCGGACAGCGTCAGCGCACTGAGCAGAAACCACGGCAGGTGGTTTTTTTTACCCGCGTAAGTGGACCAGTCAACATCGGCTCGCAAATCCAGCGGCCGTCCCATCCTCTCGCGTACAGCCTGCACAAACCCGGCCAGCTCGTCAGGGCTCTCCTCCTTGACCCGCAACAGCATCAGAAAAGCGCCCAGTTGCTCCGGGCGCACCTGATCATCGAGGATCATGCCCATAGCCTCCCGCGCTTCCGGCTGGGTCAGGGAGCGGGAACCTTTCTTGCCCTTGCCCAGCACACGGACAAAAGGCGCAAAGGGGTGTTCTTGGGTATTCATCCGGAGTCTCAAACTGGTTATCCAAGCTCCCGATCATACGCCGTAGCTCGCAGGTTGCCTACCGAGCCACAGATCACGACAGCCCCCATCAGAGCGACATAACCGGCACCGACAGCGGTTTCCCGCACAGGGCCGCTTCCTCTGCCGGCAACACATCCTGACTAGGCCAACAACCGCTGACCAGCGCAGAGGCGTAGGCCGGCGCCAACGAGCAGGCCGCCATTCGCTCGGCGGCAGCGGTGGCGTCGTAGCGCATCCGGTGCCAACTTGCTTGTGGCCCCGTCGCACCGTGTTGCAACAGCATATACCAACCATCTGAGCTGCCGTCGTTGGCCGGCATACCGATCACCCCCGCATTGAGCCAGCCGCCGGTCGCTATCGCACGTCCGAAGGGTATACCGGCATGACCGGAGACGACCCAATCCGCTCCGCTGCGATCCCATTCAGCCGCCAGCACATCAATCGCCGTTGATTGAAACAGAAAGCGATTGATCTGCTCGACGCCGCCATGAACCACCCGCAGCGAGCGACCGGCAAACTCCAGAGTTAAGGCGGCGGGGAGCCCTGCCATCCAAGCGCGGGCATCTGCGCTCAGCCGACGCCGGGCAAAGGGGTACCACTGCCCTGACAGCAGGTCGCAGGTGCTGCCCTGCTCAAAGCCGCAACCGCAATCGTCAGCATCGCTGGCCAGTGACTGTTCGCAGTTACCCATCACTACCTCGATCCCCCACTCCCGGATCAGCGCCACGGTCGCCTCTGGATCGGCGCAATAGGCGACTACATCGCCGGTACAGATCACCTGTTGTGGTGGAATCGCCAACCGCTCCGCGACCGCCTTGATCGCCAGGGTCGCCTGCAGGTTGCTGTAGGGACCGCCGAAAAACAGCAGCGGACCGTCGATCACCCCCAGCCCTCTTGCCTGCGGCAAACTCACAACGCCAGCTCGGGGTTGACCGGCAACGGCCGGTTAAGACGGGCACCCAGCCAGAAAGCCAAGCAACCGCCCGTCATCACCGCCCCCGACAGATAGAGTAGTTTGGTGTACTTGTGCAGCTCACCCAGCAGCGAGGTGTGGCCGGAAGACTCCAGGAAGTAGAGAACCGCTGCGGCCATCGCCAATGCAAAGGCAGTCAGATAACTCCAGAGCGGAATGTGGCGTACTCCACCCCAAAGCGAGAAAAAGATGACTGGTGCCAGGTACATGGAGGCGGTACCACTGACCGCTACAGCGCTGAACAGGTCCTTGTTGTCAAGAAAGACCAGACCCAGCCCCAATAACATAAACACCGCCATCACCGCGCGACCGTTCCGCAACGAGCCTTTGACCCAACCCATATCCACGGCTACCAGTTTGGCGGAGCTGGACAGCGTACTATCCAGCGTCGACATCGCGGAGATCACCAGCGCAGCGTTGAACACCAACATCGGACCATCACCCAACAGTCGCATCAACGCGGCGTTCATGGACTCACCCGCCAGAGCATGTGCACCGGCCAGCACGCCGAGAACGCCAAACCCGATAATCGACCCGCTGCTCAACCAGGCCGCATGCAGAAAACTGCGTCGAGTGGTGTCCCGGTCAGCGAGGAAGCCCCGGTCCATCATTACCGGATCATGCATTGGGTAGCTCCACACCTGCAACAGCGCTACCGCCAGCAGCACCGGTCCCGGGTCACTGATGACAAAGGGTTTGAATGCCAGATCCTGTAACGAGAAATGGCCACTGCTCAGGGTCAGCACCAGCAGCAGCACCAGCACCACCGAAAACAGCGCCATCTGGAACAGGTCAGTGCGCAACGACGCATGCAACCCACCCAACATTGAATAGAACAGAGTCACACCGGCGAAGGCAACGATGGCCAGGGTATAGGCACCAGAACCCGCGGTGCCAAACAGAATACCGATCACCAGCAGATTGGCGAACACTTCACTGACCAACCGCAAGCCGATAACCAGGTTGTAACAGCCGGTACCCCAGGCTCCGAAGCGGGCGCGCAGAAAGGCCTGCACACTGTCAAACCCCTGCTCAAAGCGCAGATGATCGATGATTCGACCACCGGTCAGAAACGACAGATAGTACCCAGCGTACGCCAACGTCCCCCAAATACCGTAGTAGTAACCCAGAATGGCGGCATTCAGCAGTGAACGCGCAAACACCCAGGTGGTGACCTGAGATAGCGTCAGGGTGATCAGTCCCGGGGCCCTGCCTTCAGGCGACTGGCCACGAAAAAAGCCTGCCTCGGCGTTGCCGCGAACACTGAGGGCGATAGAGATAATTGAAACCGCGACAACCAGCAGTGGTAACGCGTAAGCCATGGATAGTGCTCCTTTTAATCCGATACAGAAGTGCTCAGCAACACCCTGTGCTCTCTGACGCAACTGCGAACCGATTGTTACGCCCATGATCCTCAGTTAATTCCGCAGTCACCGCCGCTAACTGTACCTGGCCTCAAGCAGCCTTTAGGATGGCTGTCCACCCACTCGAGAATTTGCCGCTGTTGTCTACGCCCCCTTCACCCGCACTGCCGTTGATGCTGCTGCTTGGTGCCATCGCTGCAGTGGCGCCGTTGTCGATCGACATGTATCTGCCGGCGCTGCCGCTTATCGCCAGCGACCTTGCTGCCAGTAGCGCCCGGTTGCAACAGAGTGTCGCGGTGTTTCTGTTCGGCTTCGCCCTCTGCCAACTGGTCTATGGCCCCCTGTCTGACCGCATTGGCCGGCGCCCCGTATTGTTGTTTGGATTGCTGCTGTTTACGGCGGCCAGCGCCGCCTGCACCCTGGTGAACAGTGCAGAACAGCTGCTACTGACTCGCCTGCTGCAAGCCCTTGGCGGCGGTGCCTCGGCGGTGGTGATCAACGCCGTGGTGCGCGATCGCTATCAGGGCCCGGCCGCTGCGCGGGTATTTTCACTGGTTATCATGACCATGACCCTGGCACCGCTGCTGGCCCCCAGCATCGGCAGTCTGTTGCTGCAGGTCTCCGGCTGGCGCGCCATCTTTCTGCTGCTGACCCTGCAGGGGCTGACTCTCACCCTGTGGGTGGCCTGCTATCTGCCGGAAACCCTGCCGCCTGCCCGACGGCGCCAACAACCCTGGAGACAACTGTTTGCCGGCTACCTGTCGGTGCTCAGGCATCGCCAGGCGATGGGCCACCTGCTCTGCTCAGCGCTGGCTTTCGCGGCCATGTTCGCATTTATAACCGGTTCACCCTTCGTGTATATCGGGCTGTTCCAGGTGTCTGAGCAGCTCTACGGAGTACTGTTCGGCTGCAACGTATTGTTGTTGATGGCTGCTAATGGGTTCAACAGCCGCTACGTCATGAAAACCGGCCTGCATCCGATGATCGTCGCCGGTTTGGCGATCCAGAGCGGCTGCGGGCTGGTGCTGATGTTGGCTGCGCTATCCGGGCTGCTGACATTGACTCTGACGGTGCTCTGCTGCGCGCTCTTTATCGGTGCCATCGGTTTGCTGGCCCCCAACACCAGCGCTGCCGTAGTCGCGCCCTTTGAGCATCATGCCGGCGCGGCCTCTGCACTGATGGGCAGTGCGCGCTTCTTTTGTGGTGCGCTGGCCGCCATGCTGGTCGCCCTATTGGACGATGGCACCGCGATGCCGATGGTGACGGTCATGGGTGGCTGCGCACTGGCCGCTGCCGGGTGTTACGCTATCCTGGCGCGCGCTCCATCAGCGAACGCCTAACCACCAGCGGTTGAAACCGGTGGCCAATGCCTGCCAACCCTCGTTGAGGTCTCCGCAGGGGTGGGCGATGGTGATGGTGAGCCCGCCCTGCCCGGTAGCCACCATCTCCGCTGACTGGCTACGAATCAACAAACCGGTCTGGGTGCGGTAGAGGCGATAACGCCGCTGCGGATCGATGTCGACATAGGCCGAGCTGCCGTAACTGGCGTCCAGCAGGGGGTTGAACGAGCTCCAGTCGGACAGCGATGCCAGCAGATCCACGGCCGCGCGTTCACCGAGATCATGGGCCAGCAACGGTTGGCTGTTCTGGTCGCTGACCGAAGCGTAGCGCCCTTCCAGCCGTTCCAAACGGTAAACCGGATCAAGCCCCAGCAACGATACCCAGTACTTCCATTTGATAAAACGAGCATCGACCCGCCACTGATCCCCCAACAGCAGGTACTCATCCGTTCTACAGCCATCTGCCCAGGTCACCGCCGCCAGATATCGTCGTGGCCCTGCCGGGCTGAACTGAAGTTCGGCCAGCGCCGACTCAGCCGTCAGGCGCTGGTAACCATAAAATCCCGCCGACACCAACAGCAGCGGGGGCACCATCAGTACCAGGGGCAGCCAGAAGAACCACCGCAGCAGCCGTTTCAAGTGTGCGGCGCTCCACTGCTCTGCCGCATCAGCCATCCGGTGACCATCATGGTCAGCAGCACCGAAGCGGCAAAGGCATAGAGCCCCAGGTGGATATGCACCTTGGCCAAAGCGCCCAGCTTCACCGATACCAGCAACACAGCCACAACAAACACATCGAGCATCGACCACTTGCCGTAATGATGCATCCACTCCAACCAACGCCGCACCCGCGAGCCGCTGCCGCCAAGCGCCCGGAGCAGCATCGACAGTTTAAGCAGCGGCAGCGCAACACTGAAGCACCCCACCAGCAGCGCCAACAGCCAGCGGCCTTCGCCGATCATCTGGATCAAGCCGGACCAGAGTGAAAAACGGTTTTCGAACAGCCACAGCTGCTCCACTGTCATCAATGGCAGGCTGATACCGGCCAGCAGCAACCCCAGCGCCAGCCATACCAGTGCCAGCATCAGCCGCCTTTGGCCTCGGGATAGTTGCAGCAAAGGGTCACCCGTCTGCGGTTCAGTGGGCAAACTGCTCACGCAGAATGCGCTCTTCAAGGTTGTGTTCAGGATCGTAGAGCAGCGTGCTCCAAAGGCTGCGATCCTCATGCACTTTAACGCGCAGCACGTTACGGATTTCGGTAGAGTCGGCAGTGGCGCCAACCGGGCGTTTCTGCGGATTGAGAACTTCGATCTCCACCGATGCCTGATGAGGCAGGATAGCGCCGCGCCAGCGGCGAGGGCGATAGGCGCTGATGGCGGTCAACGCCAACACACCGGTACCCAATGGCAGAATGGGGCCGTAGGCCGACATGTTATACGCGGTGCTGCCGGCCGTGGTCGCTACCAGTACTCCGTCGCAGACCATCTCCTCCAACCGCACCACGCTGTCGATACTGACCCGAACATGAGCGGCCTGCCCGGTTTCGCGGAACAGCGAAACCTCGTTAAACGCCAGCGCGTGATGGCGTTCGCCGTTGACGCAGAAGGCCTCCAGTCTCAACGGATGGAGATTGATCGAAGCGGCGTTGCGAATACGTTCAAGCAGGTTGTCCGGCCGGAATTCGTTCATGAGAAAACCGACAGAGCCACGATTCATGCCGTAAACCGGCTTTTTCAATTTGAGATAGCGGTGCAAGGCCCGGAGCATGAAACCGTCACCTCCGAGGGCCACCAGCACGTCTGCTTCTTCCGGAGAAACATGCGGGTAGATGTGACTGAGAATCTCCAGCGCGCCCTGAGCCTTGGGGGAGCGACCGGCGACGAACGCGATTTTCATTTCAGGCATCGGCTGTCTCATGGTGATCACCGCGGAACTGCGGTTTATGGTTGGCTACTTTAACCAACTCCGCGCGTAGCTCCAAGTTACTCGGGCGCGCCCTTGCGGGTAAACAGCGCCTCCAACAGGGTTGGATCGTCAAAATGGCGCCGGTTGGCAAAACTGATGGCGTGATGGCCCCAGCTACGCATAGCACCGGCTGAGGCCACGCCCATGGGCCACAGCAGCCAGCGTTCCGGCCGTTCGGTTCCCTCCACCAGCCCGTTGGCAGAAAAGAGATTGCGCCGCCCAGTGGATGAGGGAAGCCTCCGCAGACGATGATAGTGGTCGAATCGATAGGGCGAGCCGAGGCCCGCTGACGGAGACCACAGACGCACCCCCATCAGGTAGTGAGAGCCGGGAAGCAGCTGCAGCAGGGGCCTCCCCAGTGCTCGCTCCGGAGCCCTGAACGGCAGGATCAGCGGCACTTCAGTTTGACTATCCTGCGGCCGCTGGCGCAGTTCGGGATCAACGGGAAACATCAGATGATAACAACCACAAGCATGAATACTGTCATATAACAAAACCTTGCCATCACTATTCAAAGTGACGCGCCAGATCAGGCCATCCAATCGGCCCGCATAGATGTCGCCGACACGTACCGGCGTCCGTGCTGGTAGCCAGATCCAGTAGTTCAGCTGCAGCAAGTTTTCCCCCTCAAAACGGGTCAACGAAGGCAGTACGTAGCTGACCGGGTCACTGGTCTCGACCCTGACCTGCCCGCCCTGCCAGTAGGGACGCCCCAACCGGTCATCACCACTGTGGTAAAACAGCTGCCACACCGGCGCGTGTCTGGCGACCAGATCCTGCCACTGTTGATCCGTCAACGCGGGCGCGCCCGGCAGATGCTGCACCGCTGATTGATAGCCACCAACTGCCGGCAAGGTCGATGAGGCCGGCGGATAAACCCGCGACCCGCCCTTCAGCAGCGACGGGTCATTAAACCGCGCTCCCCACTCAGCCTGCCAGATGCTGATCTGATGCAGTACCACCTGTCTGGTGAGCGCAAAAAGCCCCAGAGTGCGCGACAAGGAGCTGTAACTATCATCGATCGCTGCCTGCTCCAGCATCGCAGCCTGATGTTGCGTTGTCGCCAGCGCCGGTAACGCCAGACTGTCGACGCAGTCCTCCAGCTGCTGACGCTCGGCAGGCTGAAAGCGCAGCTCCGGCGGCAGGTTGTCGAGTTCTATGCCCCGGGCCTGGTCGGCCATGACACGCATCGCCTGCAGCCACTGCGTTCGCCCCTGCTCACTACTGATCACCTCGCTGCCCCAGTGGTGCAACCAGCGACTGCTGCGCAGATATGGATAACGGTATAAATAGTGGCCAAAAGGATCTCGCACCCCGGCCCGGTCAACGCGGCGCTCCATCTCTGTCAACAAAGTCTGGCACCGCTGCTCCTGACCCTCACCCACTATCCACCTCGGCGAAGGTGACGAACTGCAACCGGCCAGCAGGAGCAGCAATGCCATGGTCGGCACATAATCCAGGCGGAGGTCTAAACTATTCATCCATAAGAACCTAGCGATAGACTGTCACGTTAATGCAATGAAAGTGTAGTCAGATAAGGATGTTAACCGGGACCCATAAGGAGCGGGCGTGCAATGGTCGCAGCCAGCAGTATACGCAGTGCAGAGTTCGTACAGGATGACAAACAGATTCGTTGTGATTACTACATCGACAAAGAGCTGAGCTGGCTCTCCTTCAACGAACGGGTGCTGCAGGAAGCCGCTGATCCGGAAGTGCCGCTGGTCGAACGGATGCGCTTTCTCGGCATCTACTCCAATAACCTGGACGAGTACTTCCGTGTACGGGTCGCGGACGTCAAACGGCGGGTGCTGTTTCACCGCCGCCATGGCGGCGATCCCGGCGCCAACGCCCTGCTGGCAGAGATCGAAAACAAAGTCGTTGCCCTCAACGACATGTTCGATCAGACCCACAAGTCGATTCTCAAGGGCCTGCGGCGGCATAATATTCACCTGATTGACGAAACCGGAATCGCCCCGCACCAGCATGATTGGGCGCACACCTACTTCCGTCACAAGGTGCTGCCCCACATCACCCCGATCATCGTTACCGACGAGGTGGATCTGGAAGCGGTCCTGCAAGACTATGCCACCTACCTGGTGCTCAACATTGAGTCCACGGACGGTTCGATTTACGCCGTAGTGGAGATCCCTACCACCGACACCCCGCGCTTTATCCAGTTGCCGGAAAAAAGCAAAAAACGCAAAACCCTGATTCTGCTCGACGACCTGATCCGCTACTGCCTTGACCTGCTGATGGGGCCGTTCTTCGAATATCAGCAGCTCAGCGCTTACTCGATCAAGCTGACCCGCGACGCAGAGTACGATCTTAACGACGAGATCGATCAAAGCCTGATCGAAAAGATGTCAGAGGTAATGAAACAGCGCTTTCACGCCGAGCCGGTGCGGATCGTCTACGATCAGGAGATGCCGGAAACCATGCTCAAGTTTCTGAAGAAGCAACTTAAGCTGACCTCCTACAAATCACTGCTGCCGGGCAGCCGCTACCGCAACTTCCGTGACTTCATCAACTTTCCCAACGTTGGCCGGGCCTATCTGGAAAACCGCCCGATAAATGCGCTGGTTAGCAAGGGGCTGAGCGTCAGCGGCAACGCTTTTGAGGCGATTCGCCAGGGCGATGTGCTGCTGTACTACCCCTATCACCGTTTCAACAATTTTACCGAGCTGTTGCGCCAGGCGGCCTTCGATCCCAAGGTGGAGCGGATTCAACTTAATATCTACCGGGTCGCCAAAAACTCCCGCATTATCGGCTATCTGCTTGATGCGGTCCGCAATGGCAAAAAAGTCAGCGTGATGGTGGAGCTGCGCGCCCGCTTTGATGAAGAGGCCAACATGGAGTGGGCCCGCACCATGACCGAGGCGGGCATTCGCGTGATCGTCGGCATACCCTCGCTCAAGGTACATTCCAAGCTGTGTCTGATCACCCGCCGCGAAGCCAGCGGACTGAATCGCTATGCCCATATCGGCACCGGCAACTTCCACGAAGGCACCGCGCGGGTCTACACCGACTTTGTACTGCTGACCAGCAACCCCAAGTTGACCGCCGAAGTAGAGCATGTGTTCGAGTTTATACAGCACAGCTATCGCCAGTTCGCCTTCAACAAACTGCTGGTATCCCCGGTTAACGCCCGTCAACGCCTGCTCGAAATGATCGATCGGGAGATCCAGCATGCGGCCAAGAAGCGTCGTGCCGAGATCGTAATCAAGGTGAACAATATTGACGACGTTGAGGTGATTCAAAAGCTCTACGACGCCAGCCAAGCCGGGGTGAAGGTCCGCATGATCGTGCGTGGTATGTGTTCACTGGTGCCGGGCATCAAGGGGGTCAGCGACAACATCCAGGCGATCAGCATCGTTGACCGCTTCCTCGAACACCCGCGGGTACTGTGGTTCCATGACAATGGCAAAGATCAGGTTTTTATCGGCTCTGGCGACCTGATGAAGCGTAATCTGGATCACCGGGTGGAGGTGCACACCCCAATCATCGACGAACGCCTGAAACAGCAGGTGATTGACATACTGGAGTTACAGTTCAAGGACCGCACCAAGGCCCGAATCATCGATGCCCAGCAGCAAAACCGCTATGTACCCCGAGGCAACCGCAAGAAGCTGCGCTCACAGATGGCGATCTACGATTACCTCAGGGCCGCAGAGAAGCCTTAGTCGCTGCGCAGCCGGTAAACCCGCTCCGTTAGCGAATCGATTCCCGCGTCACGAAATTTTGGCGGCACATCATCACTGAGCTGATGATGGCGTTCGGTAACCGCAAAGTGGGGCCGGTACAGGGTTGTCACTTCATCGCCCTCGACGCTGAACGGCGGGCCGTTGGCCCGCTCCTGCGGATATTCAAGCGTGATCAGCAGTCCTTCTGCGCAAGGCGCCATGCGCGTCAACTTGCCCACATAGTCACGCCGCATGGCTGGCGGCAGTGCCACCAGCGCCGCACGATCGTAGAGACCGTGAATCTCCCCGAGCAGGTGCGGCTCCAGAGCGAAGAAATCACCACAGAAGATCTCGATTCCGTCACTGATCCAGTGCTGCAATACGCCCTGCTGACGAACGTTAACCGCCAACTCCGACGAGAGAAAAAACTGCTCTACCGCCAACGGGCTGAGTTCGGCTCCGACCACCCCATAGCCCTGCGCTCGCAACCACAGCAGATCTTCACTTTTACCGCACAGCGGCACCAGCACCCGCTGCCCCGCTGTCAGCCCCAGCTCCCCCCAAAAACGACGCAGATGGGGGTTAACATCACTGCAGTGAAAGCCAATTTCGTTGTTCTTCCAGCGTGTGTGCCAAAAATCCTGATCCATAAACAACCCAATCCTGTCGACAACGGTCCAACGGCTTAACGGCCCGACCAGCCCAGTTGCTGGCGCAGCAAGCCCGCTGGGTCAGCCTCAGCCGGCAGCGAATCGGTGGAGGCACGCCAGCTCAAGCGACCCGAAACAACCTCAAAAGCCTCAGCACGCAGGTAACTGCCCGTTCCCACGCTACGCATAACCACCATCAGCCCCAACGCCCCGTGCGGATCGACGCCAATAAACTCGAGACGCTCAAGAACGCCGTCGCGAGGTCTGACAATACCGTGAAGATAGTGGTCGCGCGGAAAGTCCGGGTTATCCACCCGGTAAAGCCGGAGCACGTAGCTGCCGATACTCTGCGACTCTCCCTTCCCTTCGGCAGCAACCACTAACAGAGGTTCCGCAGCGGGATACTGCAACGTCAACTCGTCGCCGGCAACGCTCTGGGCGGCCCCCAGCAGCATACCCAGCACCAGCGCTTTCACTTCAGCACCCGCCGGGCCTGAATGTAGTGACGCTGCCAGTAGGGATTGTTCAGTTCGGAGAGCATCACGCCGCGGCTGGTAGAGGCATGCAGAAAACGCCCCCGCTCAACGTAGATCCCCACATGACGGACCTTGTCACCCGTACGGAAAAACACCAGATCGCCCGGTAGCAGTTGCCGGCGTGGCACCGCGGTCCCGAGGCGCTGCTGCGCTTCAGTGGTGCGTGGCACGGAGTAATCGAACAGGGTGCTATAGGTGCGCTGTACAAAGGCGGAGCAATCAATACCATCGCGCGAACTCCCCCCTAAAAGATAGGGGGTCCCCTGCCAGAGCTGATGCTGGCGATAAAGGGCCGCGACGCGTGCATGGTTGCCGGATACCACCGGAGGTGTGGTTGCAGTCGCCCGCGGCTGGGTGCTGCAGCCTGCGGTCAGCAGAGCTGCCAGCGCTACACCGATGAAAATGATTCCGACTCTCATCTGTGGCTTGATCTCCATTGACCTGACTGGCCGCACTCAAGGCGGCGCTGCAGCCAAAGGTGCGTCACCTGGCGTGAACCATAGTGTAGCGGATTCAGCCTTGCCACAGCAGCTGGGCGCGCGGTGTCCGGGGGATGAAATGGCAAAATAACCAGAGCGCCCGACACTCATCCTGCCAAAACCGACGCTTACTGCTCTCAGGGCGTAACGGGTCGCTCATCAGCGGACTGACGCAGAAACATCTCCGCGCCGATACATCCCAGATGGCGGACAAAGACCACCAGTATCAGGCTTTGCCCCAACATCTCAATAAACTCCTCTGCCGATTTGGCAAAGTGCGTCACATCGTAGGTATCCACATCAAGGGCGGCACGCACCTGCTCCACCACGGCATCGATACCCTCGAGAAAATCCATTCCTTGGGAGACGATAAAGCATCCTACTCCCGCCACAAACAGCAGCCTCTGGCGGACCGAATTCAGTTGTGTCATGACAAATCCCAGCACAAACAGCCCGCCCAAAGCGAAAAACGGGCCCATTACCAGATGCCAGGTATAACTCGGGTTGGCATCAACCAGACTGCCAGCAACGGTATCGGTCTGGCTATAGGATTCCGCCACCCAGGCGCCGACGCGCTCGTGCAGGCGAGAACCGTCATCCAGCGACAGAAACAAAAAACCCGCCGCCACCAGCCACCAGCCCAACAACTGCCAGCGCGGGGAGAAACGGCAACGATGGACAAAAAAGGCCCACCAGGCGGCCAGCGAAATCAACAAAAACTGCATGCTGGAGAACCAGTTGGGAATACTGTCTTCGCGGGTAATATTAAACAGCCGGCGGATATAACGATCCTCCACCAACTGGCCGTAGGTAATCACCGCATCCAGCAGCACCAGCAGCACTTCGGCAGCCAGCAGCCCCCAGAACAGGCGGCGCGTCATCGCAGCAGTATCGACCGTCATTACGGCTCCTCAATTTGCGTCGGGGTTACTGCTGCTAACACCTCAGAACGGCTTTTCATCCGCGCCGGACTCCAATCTCACACCTGGGACTGCTCGACCCGGTCACGCCCCTCGCGTTTGGCTTTGTACAACGCCATGTCGGCCCGATAGAGCAAACTTTCCAACGGCTCCTGCTGGCGCCGGATGGCGGTACCGATACTGACCGTTACCTGTTGCGTCAGGCGTTGGAAGCGCATCTCACCGATATGTTCGCGTATCCGTTCGGCATAGGTGGCAACGCCATTAGCGGTATTACCAACGAAAAACACCGCGAACTCCTCACCGCCCAGACGCACCGCCAAGTCGGCTTCACGGGTGTCGTCCAGCAACAGACGCGCGAGCCGGCGCAACACCTCGTCACCCTGGGCGTGGCCGTAGGTGTCGTTTATCTGCTTGAAGTGATCGATGTCGATAATCGCCACGCTGAGACCGGAGTTGGGATCCCGGTCATGAATATTGAGTAGCGGCTGCAGCGCATTAAGCATGTGTAGCCGGTTGTAGAGCCCGGTCAGCGGATCACGAATAGAACGTTCGAACAGCCGTTTGCGCTCCAGATCCAGCTCCCAGTAGATGTTTTCGCGCTCTACCGCCACCTCCAGATAGCTGATCGCCGTGGCAATAATCCGTTCTATCCCCTCGGTTTGCTCAAAGTTATCCGCAAAGCGGAGCAGCGCCACTGCACTGGCTTCGCGCCGTTGGCCGGGATAGAGCGGCAGCATCCAGCACCAGTCCGGGGTCCCCTCACCGTCTTCACTGCGCTTGAGTTGCAGTGGCAAGGGAGCCTCTGGCTTAACCACCCCCAGACGCTCACGCACGCTCACCGGAGGGTCGGCCAATACACCGTGATACATCCGCTCCGGCGTGAGGTGAATGATCACGCCACTGTCCAGGCGGGAGTAAAACTCCACCGCCTTGACCGGCAAGTGGCGTCGCAGGATTTCAGTCAAACTGGTGGCGATTTCGCGAAAATCCCGGTGCATCACCATCGACCGAGTCAGATCACGCAAGGTCTGGTTGAGCGCCATCAGCCGACGTAGATCAGTGTCTTTCTTGGCCAGCAGATAGATGCCGCAGTCAAGGGTACGCACCTGATCAAAGATAAACCCGATCAGATGCTCCGGAATGATGGATCCGTGCTGCGGGGCGACAAGTTTCAGCGGCAGTGACTCGAACTGGGACAGTGCAAACTCAAGCACATCGCGTGACGGCATATAGTGCTCGTGAAAATAGCGAATCTCTTCGAAATAAGACTCGTCTTTGGCGTACAACGAGAAACTATGGGTAAAGCCGCCGAACAGATCACTGGAAAAAAGCACTCCGCTGGCATCATCAAAGCTGACAAAGGCGCCGGGGAAATGGGCATAAGGGGTAAAGCGGAACAACAACTTGCGATCGGGAAGTTGCAGCTCCCAATCATGTTCTTCGATCAGCCAGAACGGCAGACGTTTGAGATCGTAGTGCTGGATCAACGCCTTGGCGCGCCAGTGCGACACCACCACCGCGTCATCACGGGTGATCATGCCATCGATCCGCGGTAGCGCGGCGGTGATATCGGGGTCCTGATGGTGGCAGACGAAGTAGCGTATCTGATCAAAGGGTATCACCTGCTCGATCTTGGCGAGGGTATCGTCAAAGGTCAGCAGCGAGCCGGGATCAAACAGAACCGACTGGTCCCCTTGCTCCAGCAGGTACACATGACTCTGGAATACATCATCTTTCTGCTTCTGCCCTACCCACCAGACACGATCGGCGATCTGAACGGGGCCAGAAAAATCTTCCATGGCAAACCTTCCTTGAACAGGTCCATCTGTTTTACGTGGTTATGTGACAATTCGCAACTCAGGGGCGCTGCTTGGCGCCGACCACGCGCCGGTGTCTGGCAAGATATGCCGGTGTCCTCGCTTTGGGAAGTTTTTCGACAAAGTGATAGCGCGCCACATGGTAACTGGGATCGAAGCCAAAGAAGTTGAGTTTCATCTTTTCCAGCTCCTCGGCACGGTAGGCCGACAAGGGTTTTTGCTGTTCGTCATGCAGCCGGGTGGTGCGTTTTCTATCCAGCCGTTCGTCAATCTGCTCACTCAGGCTCAGCGCCTCGGCGCGGGCCTGTACCGCTGCGACAAAAGAGAACGAATCACCCTCAATCACCAGATCCAACAGTCCCGCGTCAGCGGCCTGCCGGGCCGATAGCGGCAAACGGTTGTGGGTCAACGCCGCCGCCTGTTGCTCTCCGACGCGCTTGGGCAACAGGTAGGTCCAGTATTCGGAGCCGTACAGATTACCCATGCCCTTGTAGTGAGGATTCAGTACCACCCCGTTGCGTGCCCAGACCTCATCCGCCGCCAGCGCCAAAAACACCCCGCCAGCCCCGGCATTGCCCTGCATAGCCGCGATCACCAGCTGCTGACAATTCTCAACCAACGCCTGACAAAGATCATCCATCGCATTGATATTACGCCATGACTCATCAGACGCACTGTCCGCCGCTTCAATCTGATTCAGATGGATACCATTGCTCCAGAAATCACAACCGCCCATCAACACCAGCACCTTTACCGGCCGCTGAGCGGCGTACAGCACCGCGTCGCGCAGACGCATACACTGGCTGCTGTCCATGGCCCCGTTGTAGCAGTCAAAGTGCAGATAGCCGACACCGTTGGCCTCGCGGTAGCGAATCTCCTGCCAGGTGGGGTGTTGCGGCAGCGCATCGATCGCCAGTTCTGACAGCGGTAACTCTGCCGCCAACTCCCCCAGCACCTGCACCGCTGGCAGCTTGAATCCGAATTCACCAGACTCGGGTACCGCCGGCCGCAGGTGGGTGATCCATACCGCGCCATCGATAGTTGCGCGGCAGATCGCTCCGTCTCGCCGGGCCAGCAATGCGCCGGGCACGCCGCTCAGGTCACCTTCAGGATGGGCGTTATAGAGAAAGTAATCGCGCTCGCCGATCCGGTCCCGCACCCCTGGCACCCCGTCAGCCGACCGCACCTTACGCAGCACGGTTGCGGTATCATCCCGGCGCCAGTCGATGCAGCGCTCAGCCTGGCTCATCAGGCAGTGCCACTGACCACGCACATCGTCGCGGCTGTAGTCCAAAGGCTCGGGCTGACAGTTACCCTGCTGTAGTTTTTCAATCGCCTCCAAAACCGCGGTGACCGCCGCATCGGCGACCTCATTACGGTAAAGACTGCCCTTGCTGGCGTCACGCATTTCAAACTCGACCGCTGACCAGATATCACCGGCATCCATCTCGGCGTCGGCCTGCAGACAGGTCACGCCCCAGCGCGTCTCTCCGCGCAGAATCGCCCAGTCCAGCGACGACGGTCCTCGATCGCCCTTGATACCGGGGTGCACAATCAGACACAGATGGTTACGCCAGATCGATTCGGGGATAGCGCGCTTTAGAAACGGCGCAACGATCAACGCTGGCTGGAACAGCGCCACCGCCTCCTCAGCCACCGCATCGTTGATGTCAAACTCGATCGACACCTCGTGGCCGCGCGCGGTCAGCTCCACGAACAGGCGCTGGCTGAGGGAGTTAAAGCTGTGGGTCAAAAATAGTATCCGCATCGTTTCCAGTTTCTTTTTTCTACAACGCTCAAGACCCATTGAGAGCGGGATCTTTATTTCAGGCCAAGGCAGCCGCGAGGACGAAGAAGCGGAGCGTACATAGGTACGTGAGCATTTTCGTCCGACCGGCTAACACCGGCATGGAATAAAAAGACCGTTCTCAACAGATGCGGGGGAGCTGCTCGCCGTTGATATAGTCGACCATCCGATTACCGCCAAAGGCGGTTTCCATCTGCACAAAGCAGTGATCATCCGCCACCACCTCACCGATAATGGCAGCATCCGCTCCCTGTGGGTGAGCACGCATCACCGCCAACAACTGCTCGGCCCGCTCGGCGGGACAAAACGCTACCAGTTTGCCTTCGTTGGCCACATAAAGGGGGTCCAGCCCCAGAAACTCGCAGGCCGCACTGACTTGCGGCTTCAGCGGGATAGCGGCTTCGTAGATCTGGACCCCGACCGCGGACTGCTGGGCAATCTCGTTCAGAGTGGTGGCCAGGCCACCCCGGGTCGGGTCCCGCAGGCAGTGCAGTTCAGGCACCGCCTCGACCATCTCCGCCACCAGACCGTGCAGGGCCTGGCTGTCGGATTCGATGGTGGTTGCAAAGGTCAGGTTTTCGCGCAGCGACATGATCGCCACGCCGTGGTCGCCAAGGGTGCCCGACACCAGCACTTTGTCGCCCGGCTTAACCCGGTCACCACCGAGTTCAAGTTCCGGCGCGACCACCCCAACTCCGGTGGTGGTAATAAAGCAGCCATCACCCTTGCCCTTCTCGACCACCTTGGTGTCACCGGTAACAATAGGCACCCCGGCGCTTTTCGCCGCGGCGGCCATCGACTCGACGATCCGGGCCAAATCCGCGAGCGGAAACCCCTCTTCGAGAATGAAACCAGCCGCCAGATAACAAGGCGTGGCGCCCGACATGGCGACGTCGTTGATGGTGCCATGTACCGACAGGCAACCGATATCACCGCCGGGAAAAAACAGTGGCGAGATAACGTGACTGTCGGTCGCCATTACCACCCGCCCCGGCGGCAGTTCGAAACAGGCCTGGTCGTTCTGGGCATCCAGCCACTCGTTGCTGAAGGCGCGGATAAACAGCTGATCGATCAGTTGGGCCATCGCCTTGCCACCGCTGCCGTGAATCATCTCCACCCGGCCGTTATCGAGATCCAGATCGTGATTAAACCGGCGATGGGATTGTTCTCTGCTCATGCTAATGCTCGTTGAAAATCAGTTGGATTGTGGGCTCTGCGGCGAGTCGGTGGCGATAGTCCGCTCACGCTCTTGGTAGCGGCCATAGCTGTAATAGGCGGCGCAGGCCCCCTCCGACGACACCATGCAGGAGCCAAGCGGGTTCTCCGGTGTGCATTGGTTGCCGAACAGTTTGCAGTCACGCGGGTTTTTCACTCCGCGCAAGATGGCACCACATTCGCAGGCTTTGTTCTCCTGCGCGCTCTTGTAATCAAGGGTAAAACGGCGTTCGGCATCAAACGCGGCAAAACGCTGCTTGATCTTCAGCGCGCTGTAGGGCACCAGCCCCAAGCCCCGCCACTCAAACACCCGACGCAGCTCAAAGGTATCGGCCACCAGCGATTTTGCCCGCTCGTTTCCGGCCGGCGTCACTGCGCGGGAAAACTCGTTCTCCACCTCTGCCCGGCCCTCGTTCAGCTGGCGCACCAGCATCCGGATAGCCTGCAGCACATCGAGCGGTTCAAAGCCGGCGATCACCACCGGCTTCTGGTACTCCTCGGCGAAATAGTCGTAGGGCTGACTGCCGATTACAGTACTGACATGGGCGGGTCCGATAAAACCGTCCAGCGGCAGAATGCCCAGCTCACGCACTTCCGGAGATTCCAAAATGTTGCTGATCGCCGCCGGGGTCAGCACATGGTTACAGAACACGCTGAAATTGGTCAGACCCAGCTTCTCGGCCTGATGCAACACCAGCGCCGTGGGTGGAGTGGTGGTTTCGAATCCGATAGCGAAGAACACCACCTCGCGCTCCGGATTCTGCTGAGCGATCTTCAGCGCATCGGCGCAGGAGTACACCATACGCACGTCTGCGCCTTCAGCGCGGGCCTTGAGCAGGCTGCGCTTGCGTGAGCCCGGCACCCGCATCATGTCGCCATAGGAGCAGAGAATCACCCCATGGGTGACCGCCAGTTCAATGGCCGTGTCCAGACGATTGATCGGCAAAACGCACACCGGACAGCCCGGTCCGTGGATCATGCGCACATTGTCCGGCAGCAGGTCGGGAATACCGTAGCGAAAGATGGCGTGGGTGTGGCCGCCACAAAATTCCATCAGGTTATACTGGCGCTCCGGATCAGCCTCGATACTGATTTTGGCCGCAATATCTCGCGCCAACTGACCGTCGCGGAACTCGTCAACGTATTTCATAGGCTGGCCTCAATCGCCTCGCGTTGGGCTGCTTCGTCCAGTTCGGCAAACAGTGCCAGGGTTTTGGCAGCTTCCTCAGGGTCGATTTTGTTGAGTGCAAAGCCGACGTGCAGAATCACGTAATCCCCCACTGCCAGATCTTCGATCAGCGCGACGTTGATCTCTTTTTTGACCCCACCGATATCGGCCAGCGCGGTCTCTTCATCGATCAGGGATTCGACCCGAACTGGAATTGCCAAACACATACGTCTACTCCGTTACCCGCTCCGGGTTGGTTGTTTTGGGTGGCTGCTGCCATTGCTGCAGCGCCACCCAGGCCTGCCCAAGACTGATGCCGCCATCATTACAGGGCAGCCGCTCGGCGGTAAACACCTGTAACCCCTGCTGACGTAACGCCTCGCTGAGCTGGCGCCGCAGGGCCTGATTGAGAAAGCAGCCGCCCGCCAGCACCACCCGGTTCAGGCCAGCCTGTTGTGCCCGGGATAATGTCCAGCGACTCAAACCGCCTACCAGCTGTTGTTGGAACAGTGCCGCGCCTTCCGCCGGATCCGCCACATCGAGGAGCCGTGCCATCAGTGGTAGCAGGTCGAGTTCACCGTTGGCGTTAACGCAAGCCCTGAGCGATTCCTCTGTGGCCGGACCGTAACTTTCAGCCAGCCCTTCGAGCATCATCGCCGCCTGCGCTTCGTAGCACACGACCGGCTTGATCCCAAGCAGCCCCGCGGCCGCGTCAAACCAGCGCCCCATACTGCTGGTGTACGGACAGTGACTGCCCCGCTCCAGCATCTGACGTATCAGATCCGCGCCCGGCTGGCTGGCGAACCGACGTTCAATCTGATCACCAAGCCCCAGCTGGTGCAGCACCGCTGCCCCCAGCCGCCAGGGCTCCTTTGCCGCCCGGTCACCGCCCACCAAGGGCAGCGGCGCCAATCCGCTCAAACGCTGATATGAAGCGCCCTCCACCTGCAACAACTCGCCGCCCCAGAGCTGGTTGTCGTCGCCCAGTCCGGTGCCATCCAGCGCCAGCCCCAGCACCGCGCCATCCAGCTGATGCTCCGCCATCACCGCCGCAATATGGGCATGATGATGCTGAACCCTGACCAGCGGCAAACCGCGCTCTCTGGCCAACTGCTGACCCAGACGACTGCTGTAAAAATCAGGGTGGCGGTCAATGGCGATAAGCGCCGGCTCCACCGCCATCAGTTGCGCTAACTGGGAGGCCGTCTGTTCCAGCGTGCGGCAGTTGTCAGCGTTATCCAGGTCTCCTACGTATTGCGACACGTAAGCACGGTTACTCTTGGTGACGCAAAGGGTGTTCTTAAAATACGGCCCCAGCGCCAACACCGGAGGGCCGTCGACATTGAGCGCCACTACCCGCGGAGCCAGCCCTCGTCCACGACGGATCACCGTCGGTGGTTCGCTGCCACCATGCAGCACCGAATCATCGCAACGGGTGTGAATATCACGATCATGCAGCAGCCAGGCATCAGCGATGCCGGCCAGCTTGTCC
The DNA here is from genome assembly GCF_017912535.1 of Motiliproteus sediminis. GTDB lineage: Bacteria > Pseudomonadota > Gammaproteobacteria > Pseudomonadales > Balneatricaceae > Motiliproteus > Motiliproteus sediminis. Next base: position 410,952 of record NZ_JAERQK010000001.1, on the reverse strand, counting down.
AGCGCCTGCGGGTTATCGGTCACCAGCGGCTCGCCACTGCGGTTACCGCTGGTCATCACCAGCAACAGCTTCTGCGGTTGTTGCAACCATTCCATGCCGGCCGGCTGACCGGCAGCCTGGTGGAATAGCAGATAATGCAACGGTGTATGCGGCAGCATCAGACCCAGCCAGCTCAATCCCGGGGCAATCCCGATCAGCGTATCGTTGGGCTGACGCGGACAGAGCACGATAGGCGCCACACTGCTGCATAAACTGGCGCTGTTGGCAGCGTTCACCCGGGCCACCTGACGGAGCGACGCCAGGTTGGCACCCATCACTGCAAAGGGCTTTTCCTCCCGCTGCTTGCGCTCGCGCAGACGCGCGACCGCAGCGGGATTACGCGCATCGCACACCAGGTGATACCCGCCCAGCCCCTTGATCGCCACGATCTCGCCATCCAGCAGCCGCCGGACAGTAGCGGCGATCGGGTCTTTGGCGTCCGTTATCCGCCCGCGAGCGTCACGGAGTTCAAGTTGCGGTCCACAGTCCGCGCAGCAGGTCGGCTGGGCGTGAAAACGGCGATCGGTCGGATCCCGGTACTCGCTGTCACAGCGGCCACACAACGCAAAGGCGCTCATGGTGGTATTGGGACGATCGTAAGGGAGGGCGCGAATCAGGCTATAGCGCGGGCCGCAATGGGTACAGTTGATAAAGGGATAGCGATAGCGGCGATCAGTAGGGTCAAAAAGCTCCTGCAGACATTCGGGGCAGACGTTGGCATCGGGCGTTACCCCCACGCTGACCTCACCGCCGCCACTGGCAGCAATGGTAAAAGTCGGCTGAGCCGGCTGATTTCGATCAAGGGGCTCTCGGGACAGGGCATCGACCAACGCCATTGGCGGCGCTTCCTTGATCAGCGCGGCCGCAAAATGATCCAGAGTACGACCATCTGCCCAGGCTTCGATCAGCACGCCGGCGGCATCGTTGCTGACCTGGCCGATCACGCCAAGGCGCTCGGCCAGGTTGTGCACGAAAGGCCGAAAACCGACCCCCTGGACCTGGCCGCCCAGCCTTAGCAGACACCCCTGTAAAGACTCCCCGGCAACCCTGCCGCTGTGTTGCGTTGCCGGCCTCATCAGTGCGTATTCTTCTCCAGTCCGTAGCGCTCGAGTTTATTGCGCAAACCGACCCGAGACAGCCCCAGCTCGTCCGCAGCGTGGCTTTTGTTCCACCGGCATCGGATCAGGGTTTCCCGCAGAATGGAGGCTTCCAGCAGTTCTACCCGCTCTTTCAGCGTTCCCTTGAGCGCCGCGATCCCTTCCAGCTCTGAAGCGGGGCCTGCCACATCGTGATGGGTCCCGGCCCGAATGATATGGGGCGACACCAGCTCGGCGCCCAGATGGTCCTCCCGACAGAACACCAGCATCCGCTGGACCTCGTTCTGCAGCTCACGCACGTTGCCCGGCCATTCGTAGCCCTTAAGCACCTCCAGCGCTTCGGTGCTGAATCCCACCACCTGCTTACCGAAGGTTTCCGCCGCTTGTTCCAGCATGGTTTCTGCCAGTAGCGGCACGTCCATCGATCGCTCCCGCAATGGCGGCAGTTCCAGAGTCACCTGGGCCAGACGGTAGTAGAGATCCTGGCGGAAACGACCAGCTCTGACCTCCTCCTGCAGATCCCGATTGGTGGCAGCCACGATGCGCACGTCCACACGCCGTGGTTGATCGGCCCCCAGCGGGCGCACTTCACCCTCCTGCAGAACACGCAGCAGCTTGACCTGAAACGCGGGCGAGATTTCGCCGATCTCATCCAGAAAGATGGTGCCGCCATGGGCTTGTTCGAACAGCCCCACGTGATCACTGATGGCACCGGTAAAGGCGCCCTTTTTGTGGCCGAACAACTCGCTCGAGAGCAGTTCATCGTGCATGGCACCGCAGTTTTCCGATACAAAGGGTTTGTCGGCACGTTCACTGCTGTAGTGCAGCGCGCGTGCGAACAGCTCCTTGCCGGTACCGGATTCGCCGGCGATCAGCAACGAGATGTCGTAACGGGCAATCTGCGCCAGTTGCTCGCACGCCGCGTTGATCGGGCTGTCGGGCTGGCGTTTGATCCGCTCCAGCTGAAAACTCTGCTTGAGACTGTCGCGCTGACGCTTGATCTGTTTGCGAACCCCGGGCGCGGTCAGCTTCATCTCGGTGCTGAGCAGGTCTCCTTCGTTCTGCAGCCGAAACAGCTTGGCGGCATTACGCACGGTCATCAACAGGTTGTCAGGGTGCCAAGGCTTGGTCAGATACTGGTAGATACCGCCCTCGTTGATGCCGCGGATAATATCCTCCGCGTCGGTATAACCGGAGATAATAATGCGCCAGATCCGTGGCCAACGGTCGCGTACACCCGCCAGAAACTCCACCCCGGTGCAGTCCGGCATGCGCTGATCACAGAGGATCACCTGGATCCGCTGTTCCTCCAGAATACGCTCCGCCTCAATCACCGACTGGGCAGTGAAAACCTCGAACTCATCATCGAGGGTGCGGCTCAGGGTTTCCAGCGAGCGGACTTCGTCGTCTACCAACAGCACCGGGGGGCGTTCGGCGAAAGTCATCATCGGTCAGCGGTCCTTAGGGTTGTTTTTCCAGAGAGGCGCGCAGCGCGGCAGCCTGGGCTTCCAGCTGATCCAGCTTTTGCTGCAGCAGAGCGTCGTGACGATCTTCAATCCACTGGTACCACAAATTCATACCCTCACCGCTACGCGCCGACAACTGGATCACTTCGATATCGGGGTTAACCCGGCGAGCGTACTCGATACATTGATCGACATCGAAATCCAAGTAGGGCAATAGATCGGTCTTGTTAAGGATCATCAGATCGGCGGCATGGAACATGTCCGGATACTTGAGCGGTTTGTCCTCCCCCTCGGTGACCGACAGGATCGCCACCTTGTGCGCCTCGCCCAGATCGAACGCCGCCGGACATACCAGGTTGCCGACGTTTTCGATAAACAGCACTCCACGCTCACCCAGCTCAAACTGCTCCAGTGCATGCCCTACCATATGAGCATCCAGATGACAGCCTTTGCCGGTATTGATCTGCACCGCCTTCACCCCGGTAGCCCGGATACGGTCAGCGTCATTGGCGGTCTGCTGGTCGCCCTCGATCACACCAGCCTGATAACGCCCGCTGTTCTCCTCCAGCGTGCGTGTCAGCAGGGTGGTCTTGCCGGAACCGGGGCTGGAGACGAGATTGAGCGCCAGCATGTTAGCGGCGGCAAACCGGGCACGGTTTTCCGCCGCGTAGCGATCATTTTTGCCCAGGATATCCTGCTCAATCTGCACCATCCGTGCCTGACTCAAACCGGGCGCATGGGCCCCGGCGGCTCCCTTACCGTAGTGCAGGTCACCATGGTCTCCATGCTGGTGGCTGTGATGGTGATCATGGTGGTGGTTATCCAGGGTATGCGAGTGATGGTGGTGACCATGATCGTGGTGGTGTTCGTGTTCGTGGTGATCGTGACCGGAATGCAACGCATCCCCTTCAACGCGGGCGTTACCGCTGGCGCAGCCGCAGGTTGTACACATGCTGATATCCTCTTACTTCCGGGGGAATAGCGCGGCTATTCCACTTCCAGTTCTTTGATCCGCATCTCGTCCCCGCCGGTCATCTGGACCTGATAACCACCGCAGTGGGGACAAGGCTCGTAACGTGCCTGGTAGGCAAACTCTTTGCTGCATTCATGGCACCAACCGGTACCCGGCAGCTCGATTATCTCGAGCAGGGCGCCTTCGGCCAAGGTATTGCGGCACACCGCGTCGAAGCAGAAACGCATCGCTTCAGGTTCCACATGGGACAGTTGACCGATCTCCAGCCAAACGGTTTTGACCCGCGTAAACCCCTCGCTGGCCGCACTTTGCTCCAGCACCTGAATAACCCCCTCGGCCAGGGACATCTCATGCATCATACACCTCCAGTTCATAGGCCACACAGGGGTCCAGCGACATCACCTGCAACGCCAGCCAGCGCTGACGCATCGATGGGGGTACTGTGTTCCAGGGCGACACCGCGCGCGCGAGAACGCCCTTGGGGTGAAAGTTCCATTCCGTAGGCGCCAGTATACGGTAGTCGCTGACCCGATCGCGCTCAGCGGCGGCATAATGCAGCAACACACCACGTGCCGTTCGAACCCAACCGACACCATCACCATCCGACAGTGGCAGCCCCCCCGATACCGGCAACGCCACCCCGTTGCCGGTTAAATGGCGCACCAGTGAAACCAGCTCCAGCAGGCGCGCCAATAGACGTTGCAACGCTTGCGGCAGCGCCATCACGGAGTCGTTGGCAAACCAGGAGTGATCCTGCTGATACGCGCGGGCACCGGTTTCTACACAAGCCCCGCGCCATTGCGGCGCTGCCAGATAACTGTCTGTTTTCATGGCATGGGCGATCTCGCACAACTGCTCATCGCTCGGGCAGGCCAGTAAGGGCGTTGTTACCGCGGCGGCAGCACCACCGACTCCGAGCAATACCGCTTCGACTTCACGCAACAAACCGGCAGCGGGCGCATCGCTGTGATAAAGCCAGTGCAGCATCGCTTCGCCATCAGCGCTTGCCCACTGCGCCGGCGCCTCACCCAGCAACTGGGTGGTCAGATACTGATTCAGCAGCTCTCCGGAAGCCTCGCTCTCATCCTGCAACAGGGCATGGCGCAGCCGGGCAAAGGGAGCCATTGACAACGAAACCCCGGCCCACTGCGGCAGATCGATAGCGAACCGCCATATTCCCTCCAGAACAGCTTCTACGGCGGCAGCGCGTTCGCCGCTCTGTCGATCGGAGGGCGCCAATGCACCCGCGGCCTGCAGTGCCCTGTGGGCCGCCAGGGCCTGTGCGCGCCCACAGAGCGCATACAGCGCAGGCACCCGCTGGATAATTTCAGCGGCAGCGAATCCCCGCAGCGATGCGGTCAACTGTAAAGGTCGGGAGGAGCGGATCTCAACCTCGGCGTTGTGCTGCAACACAACGGAGATCTTTCCGGCAATACTCATGCGAAATGTCTCAGCAGGCTGGCGTGCCGCCGCTCGCCCACATCGGCTCAGGCGCTAACCGCATCGCCACCACGAAGAAAGTTGCGGCGCGACAGGTTGCAGCCTTTGGCTGGCTCTTCGTCCACCTGCACCACCGGCAGCGTGCGCAGCAGCCGCAGCACGTCCTGGGCGGTTTTGCGCAGTTCAAGGTGGTTGTTCCATTCATGCACCGGCGATGCCAACGAACAGCTCAGATAACTGCCTATGCCCTCTTCTTCCCGGGCAGAGAAGTTGTAGGCGCCTTGAGGAAAACTCAGGGCAATCTCCTCACCTTTGCGTTTCGCGGTATCAAACTCGGGCCAGGGCGCCCCCTGTTTGGGTACCACCAGCAGGTTCATGAACCAGGGAGTGATCAGCACACCCAACCAGTGGCCCTCCCACTCGTCGAACCCCACCGCTTCTACCCGAATTGCGGGGTTGACCACCGGCACATCCTGCATCCGCTGCCGATAGATATCGTTGAACACCTGCTCTAGCCGGGACGCCGGGTTGTCGACAAAACCGGCGAGCATGCGGCTCTCATTCACAGCTTGAATTGAAACATCACGACTCACAATTGTGTCCTCTTCAGGGTGCGGCTGCAGCATTCTCCGGCAGTAGTCCACTAACCTCTTTCAGGTATTCCAGTGCATCCAATGCACGCTGAGGCTCGATCTTTTCTACCGCGAAATCACCCACCTGAATCAGTAGATAATCGCCCAGCGCCACCTCTTCGGCCATCAGCAGCAGGCTCACCACCCGCTGCTGGCCCAAGCTTTCGACCGTGGCGGTCATGCCGTCCAGTGCAATCACCTGCGACGGTACGCCGATGCACATCAGCTGGCCTCCGCCACGCGGGCTTCGAGTACAACGCCCTGCGCGGCCAGCTCGGTTACGGTTGCCTCAAGCAACGCGTCAAGCAGCTGCCGCATCGACTCGCTGAGCTCGGTGCTAGTGTCCAGGGAAAATGGCACGACTCCGAACAGGGTCATTTTCTTGGGCATCTCACCGGTTACAGTCAGCACCCCCAACAGGTCGGAGATACCCAACTGGTGCGGTGAAATCTTATTCTTGAACAGTGCGGGCACTTCATCGTCCTGCAGCTTCACCAGTGTGCCAGGGGCAGCGCCGGTATTGACCGCATCGATCAGAATCAGATGCTCGCGACTGGCGATGGAGGACAACAACTCCATCCCGGCAGTGCCACCATCCATCACCTCAACACCTTCCGGAATCTGGTAGCGCTGCTCCAGTGCTTCAACCACACGCACACCGATACCTTCGTCCGTGAGCAGGATGTTGCCCACGCCCAAAACCAGAATACTCATTACTCTCTCCTCGTTCGCTTTCGCCAGCAACCAGAAACGCAAAAGCCGGTTTGTCCGGGAGGCATTGCGGCCTCCCTCACCGGCTTCCTTGCTGGCATGGGCTCGGCTTACAGCGCGCGAACTTTGACGATTTCGTTGTTCTCGGTATCGACCATGTGGATCGCACAGGCGATACAGGGGTCGAAGGAGTGTACCGTACGCAGCACTTCCAGCGGGCTTTCCGGGTTGGAAACCGGATTACCCAGCAGCGATGCCTCGTAAGGGCCGGGCTCATCCTTGGCATTACGCGGCCCGGCATTCCAGGTACTCGGCACCACCGCCTGGTAGTTCTTGATCTTGCCGTCTTCGATTACGCACCAGTGTGACAGTACCCCGCGCGGCGCTTCGTGGAAACCAACGCCACGAATTTCGCCCTTCGGGAACGACGGACGGTTGTAGGTATCGGTATCGCCGGAGGCGATATTGTTCACCAGCATCTGCCACTGCGCGTTCAGCTCATCCAGCATCACTGCGCAACGCACCGCCCGCGCGGCGTGACGACCCAAGGTCGAATGCAGGTGTTCGATACCCACACCACCCTTGCCACCCACCATCTTGTTGACCGTATTCAGGGTATCAACCAGGAAGTTCAGGTGGGTCTTGGTGGATTCGTGACCGGCAGCGGCCATACACAGGACGTTGGCCAGCGGACCGACCTGTGCCGGGCGTCCCTGGAAGGTGGGCGACTTGATCCAGGAATACTGGCCTTCGTCGTTGAAGTCATCGTAATTAGGAATGGTTTCACCATCCCAGGGGTGCAGCGGGGTTTCGCCGGTGTACCAAGAGTGCTTGGAACTCTCGGCCACGCCCTGCTTGAAGAACTCGTCCTGGAAGCTGGTAATCGGCTTGAAGGTGGACAGATCACCATTACGGATGTAACCACCGGGCATGGCGAACTTCGTGCCCTTGGCGTCGGTCGGCAGATCCGGCACACAAAGATAGTCGGTAACACCCTTGCCGTAACCTGCCCAGTCGGTGTAGAACGCGCCGACGGCAGCCAGATCCACCAGATAGGCATTCTTTACGAAGCTTTCCAGCTTGTCGATCAGGCTCTTGATGTAGACCAGACGCTCCATATTCAGCACCGACTGGCTGTTCATGTTGATGGAGTTGGTGACTCCACCCACGGCCAGGTTCTGGATATGCGGGGTCTTACCACCCAAGATGGTAACGATCTTGTTGGCTTCACGCTGGATCTCCAGCGCCTGCAGGTAGTGCGCGGCGGCGATCAGGTTGACCTCCGGCGGCAGTTTCATTGCGCTGTGACCCCAGTAGCCGTTGGCGAATACACCCAGCTGGCCGGAGTTGACGAAGCCCTTAAGCTTCTCCTGCACTTTGCGCATCTCGTGAACGCTGTTCATCTCCCAGCTGGAGAGGCTCTCAGCCAGTGCCGCCGCCTTGGCCGGGTCGGCATCCAGCGCGGAAACGATATCTACCCAGTCCAGCGCCGACAGGTGATAGAAATGAACAATGTGATCATGCACGCCGTGGGCGGTGATGATCAGGTTACGGATCAGCTGGGCGTTGACGGGTACTTCCAGATTCAACGCGTTTTCAACCGAACGTACCGACGCCAAAGCGTGGACGGTGGTGCAGACACCACAGATGCGTTGGGTAAACACCCAGGCATCCAGCGGATCACGGCCCTGCAGAATCTGCTCGATGCCGCGCCACATCTGCCCGGAGGACCAGGCCTTGGACACCTTGCCATTTTCCACCTCAACGTCGATACGGAGGTGACCTTCAATGCGTGTTACGGGGTCGACGACAATACGTTGTGCCACTGTAATTCTCCTAACTTTTCATCCGGCAGAGCCTCGGGCTCGCGCGATGGTGTTCTTATGTCGCCGGCTGTCGCCGGCGAGCTGTTATGCGTGTGCGTGAGCCTTGGGCAGTACCGGGAACATCTTGACGAAGAACAGGTAGCCCAAAATTTCGATAGCGACGATACCGATCGACACCAACAACTCCTTCACCGAGGGGAAGTAGATGTACCCGGCGCCGGGATCAAACCCAATCAGAAAGGCGTTGAAACGGTACAACGCGCCGGCCAGCAGCAGGCTGACGGCGGCGATCAGCAAAAAGCGCCCCTGTCGCACCAGGTTGGCACTACTGAGCACCACCAGCGGGATCAGGAACAGCACCATCTCCAGCAGGAACATGTTGCCCTGCAGGGTGCCGCTGAACGCTGCTCCCAGCACGCCGCGATACAGCAGATCACCCAGGCGCACGATAAAGAACAGCACCAGCAACGCGCGGATCACCTTGATCAGGCCTCGATGCAGATGGGTTTCCGAGGGCTGACGCAGCCCAACGGTGGCCATCGATCCCTCGAAGATGACGATGGAGAAGCCCAGCATCATCGCGGTGGTAATCGCCAGCACCGGCATCAGGTACGCAGACTGCCACAACGGGTGAACCTTGCCGCCCATCGCAATCAGCAATGACCCCAGCGAGGACTGGTGCATGGTTGGCAGCAGCACGCCGATGGCAATAAAGATAAACAGAATTTTCTCGAGCTTTTTCTTCCACTCGTCAGCGCGGAACTTCTCGAAAATAACCGGCAGGAACTCGATAAACAGCACGATACTGTAGGCGGCCACACAGAGCCCCACTTCCAGCATCACCGAGTTGAAGTTCTGCTGGGCCGGATTGAACATCTGATAGAAGTTCCAGTAACGCCCCATATCGACAATGGCGCCAAGACCACCCAGGCTGTAGCCAAACAGGCTGGCCAGCAGTGCCGGGCGAACCAGCGGGTGATACTTGCCTTTGTTGGCGATATAGACCGTCAACGCCAGCACATACCCCCCACAGGCGAATCCGGTACCGACGACGATGTCGTAGACCACCCAGATTCCCCAGGGGAAGCCGTCATTCAGATTGGTAACCGCACCAAGGCCGTACATAAAGCGCTCGACCAGCAGTACCACCGCAATCAGCGCCAATGCACTGAGAAACAGAAACGGCAGGGTAATCAGGCGCCCACCGATGGGAGCGTGTTCGTGGTGATGACTCATACCTCGTCCTCCCCTTCTTTATCGGTTTCCTTGCAGCTGCGCCGGGCGAAGTAGAGCAGCCCCGCCAGCAGACCGGCAGGGGCCAGCATGCCACCATAAATGGTGTGTTGAACCGTTTCCGACACCGACGCATAGGAGCGTTCCGGCAGGTCGGGCAGTCCCAGCTTGGTGTGTTCCATACCGGCAATCACCATCACCTGTGTACCACCACCTTCATGCTCACCGAAGATATGCTGGGTATAGTCCGGCGCCGCTTTAACGTGTCCGTAGGTCGAGCCAACCCGCTCCAGCGGGTAGGTGTAATCCTCACCCGGCTTCAGCGCCAGACGACGCTTGGCTTCCTGCAACAGCTCCTCGCGGGTACCGAAGATATTGGCACCGGTCGGGCAGACTTCGACGCAGCCCGGATTCAGACCTTTATTGATCCTCTCTACGCCCTTCTGGTTACACAGCTGGCATTTCTGGATCTGGCCGAACGCCTCGTCGTACTCGTACTTGGGTACGTTGTAGGGGCATGCGGCAACGCAATAGCGGCATCCGATACAAGCGTCAGGATTGTGACTGACAATCCCGGTTTCCGGATCTTTCTGCATCGCACTGACCGGGCACACGGAAACACAGCCCGCATCCACGCAGTGCATGCAGTTGCGCTTGATAAAGGCGAACCCGTCAACGGCGCTGTTCTTGGTTTCGCCAGTGCCCTGCTTGTAAGCCTTGATAATATTCAGAGTATCGCCGGAGAGCTCCTCCGCCTGATCCCACTGCACCTCGCCGTCGCGGACGACGTTGGGCATATCGTTCACTTCCTTGCACTTGTATACGCATGCCCGGCAACCGATACAGAGGGTTGAGTCGTACAACATACCAACGGCATTGTCCGGCACGGGCAGGTTTCCCCGCGCCTCTGCCGCGCCGCTGGTGGTGGCTATCAGCGCTCCGCTTCCTGCCACCTTGAGAAAATCACGTCGATTCATGATCGCCTCCGGTTCAGGATTGAGAGTCGTTATCAGACTGTTCGGACGCTTCGGCCTTACCCAGCTGCTTGACTGCCACCGCCGTGGCCCCAAGAACGGCGCCACCAACCGCACCCAGCAGCGCTGCGGCACCCGGCGTCACACCCTGTCCGACCGGTTCGGCAATGCCGGGGAAAGTCGTAGGCGGCGTGACGGTAATCACGTCAGCCAGCTGGTGAATCCCTTTTTCAAAACCAACCCCCTGCTCGGTACAACCGAAACAGGGATGACCGACGCCGACCGGCCAGGCGCCACCGCCCACATCTCCAAACTCCACCGCCGGGCAATTGGCATAGGTTTCCGGCCCTTTGCAGCCAAGCTTGTAAAGACAGAACCCCTGTTTATGCCCCTCGTCACCGAACTCCAGCGCAAACCGTCCCGCGTCGAAGTGCGGACGGCGCTCGCAGTTCTCGTGAATCAGGCGGCCGTAAGCAAACTTGGGGCGGTTCAGATGGTCCAGCTCCGGCAGCGTACCAAAGGTCACCAGATGCAGAACCGTGGAAAGGAAGTTATAGGGATTCGGCGGGCAACCGGGGATATTAACGACCGTCTTGTCGGTAAGCACCTTATCAACTGGCGTTGCTTCGGTGGGGTTGGGACCCGCCGAAGGCACCCCTCCCCAAGCCGCACATGATCCGATGGAAATGATCGCGGCAGCACCCTCTGCCGCCTCGCGGACATGATCAACGATGGGCTTGCCCGCCACCTTACAGTAGATGCCGCCATCCTTCATCGGGATGGAGCCATCAACTACCAGCACGTACTTTCCCCAGTTCTCTTTCATGGAGTGCTGTTTGGCTTCTTCCGCCGCATGCCCTGCAGGCACAGACAAGGTCTCGTGGTAGTCGAGCGAAACCAGATCAAGAATAAGATGCTCAAGAGACGGATGATTGGCCCGCAGCAACGACTCGGTACAACCGGTACACTCCTGGGCTGACAACCAGATCACCGCGGGGCGGCGCGGATTGGCGATCGCGTGCGCCATCTGCACCCCGGCGCCGGCAGACAAGCCAAGTGTCGCCGCCACACCGGTACAAAATTTCATGAAGGTTCGGCGACTGACACCCAACCGCTCTGCTACTTGCTGTAGCTCGTTATTATTCATCGTTCGTCCTTCCTACCTAATGCCCTGTCTGTTTTATTCATCCGCCGGCTACACGGCGCAAGACTTCGCAGCCCCATGGCTGGCCCCAGCCTGACCAGCAACAGAGACAAGAAACATGCCACTTGACATATCGCACCAGCAAGAAGATTTACAATTACTTAACAATGAGTTACAGGCGTTATACGAAGGTCTAACAAGCCACAGAAGCGACACATGAAGCCCACTTGCTTTCACCAAGTGAAAACAAAGTATCCACCAGGAGCCGCACCAATCTTGCTATTTCGAGCAAAAAAAAAGCGCCCCCGCGGACGCGGGAGCGCTGAAAAAACCTCATTACAGGGTGAGGCATGAGGTTGTCAGTCGTGAAATCGGCTAAACAACTACGCGAAGCTCTTTAGCACACCCAAAACAAAGCACAGCCTATGCCAAGAAAATATTTCGCACTCTTTTCATTCGGTTACAAAAAAAATAGTATTTAAACAAACAACCCGTAGGTGGCAAACTGGTCATTCTGACGCACAAGCGGAAACAAAATTACCACCCAGCAGCAGCCCGTGCTATGCACGCTCCTGCATGGAGATCACTCCGTCATCTTCACCCATACCCGAGAGCTCATCATTCATCCAGGCCAGCACCTCATCGGAAGTATGGAACGCCGGCTTGCCCGTCCACAGGGTGGACATCAGGTTGCCGAACTCCAGCACCAACTGACGATAATGATTACTAAACAAACGCGGCCCCAAGCGGGCACTGAACCATTTCAGCAACACGCGACGTTCGCGCTCCTGATTGGTACTTACATGCTCTTTAAGCGAATCGAGCAACAGCTCAAGTCGTTCCCGGTCCTTGGTAGAGAGCTCCGCATCCATGGTCACGATCTGCAACTCGAGCCAGATGTCCGCTAACGGCTTTATGCTCTGAGTCATCACACGCCACCTCAGTTGGTTGATGAAAATCGCCCTGTTATATTAGCACACACAGATGGATTACGATCGGATATACACGAACCCTTCAGCCAGGGCAACCGAACGAACTCTACCCGAAACCAGCCATACCCCGGAACAGACACCGGGGCGGTTTCCTTATAAGTGTAGCCGAACCACACCGGGATGCTACGCCCCATGACAACAAGATGAAGACCATTTAGGGCATTGCCCCCCCACTACCCTGGGCCGGCGGTATGTTATAGTGGCGCAACATTTTTACACAGCACACCAGCACAATGAAAAACTCCCTTTCTGATCAATTACTCAATCTGGGCCTGACCAACAAACAAAAAGTACAACAAGCACGGACGGCCAAAAAGAAGCAACAGAAAAAGAGCAAAACCAACCTGCCTGACCATCAGAACGACAACCTGAAGAGCCAGATTGACCAGGCCAGAGAGGACAAGGTTGCACGCGACCGCGAACTTAACCGACAGCGCGAAGCAGAGAAGCAGCGCCGCGCCATCGAAGCGCAGATCCGCCAGTTGATTGAGCAACACGCGCAAACCATACCCAAGGATGCGGAACTGCCATACCAGTTTGCCCACCAGCGCAAGATAAAAAAGCTTTATATCAACGAGCAGCTCCAGAATCAGCTACTCAAAGGCTGGCTTGCTATAGCCTTTCTTGAAGAAGGGCGTTACTTTCTGGTGCCCGACGCCATCGCCGCGCGCATCGAACAGCGCGATGCCGACCGGGTAATTCGCATCGAACAAGAGGAGCTCAGTGACGACGATCCGTACAAGGATTACCCCATCCCTGACGACCTGATGTGGTAAGTATCCGGGGCGCGATCTCAACAGCGAAAACAAACAGACGCGCCCACCTTCCTCGGCTTTCTCTACTAGGCGCCTAAAGATCCTCCAGACACATCGCATTAAGCGCTAACCGGATTGCACGAGGCAACACCGGACCATTGACTTGACGCCATCGCGACGGGGCCGCTCGCATAATGGCACCCCCCCCCCTTGCTGCTGCAACGATGCTGATCATCCAAGACATCAGCCACCCCGCTCCTTACGATGACCGACGACGAAAGACACGGCATCACCATCACCAAGGAGCAACATTGTCGCATCCACCCGCCGCACACAGCTCAGCAACAAGCCGCTCGGCCATCGACTCTCGCAATAGCGACTTCCTAACGACAGCAGCAATAGTGAAAAGTGACTTTTCGCACCGCAACTAACGCAAGCGCGTTAGCTAGAAGCAGCCACCAAAACGCCAAAAACTTTCTTTGTATACATATAGATAACTACAGAAATAACGATGCAATACTAAAGTCAAAGACAAAAACACTTTGCAGACGCAACATAAATCGATTAATTTTCTGTGACGCGCACGTTAAGCTTTGTTGACGCGCACGTAAACCAACCCTCCAAGGGCAACCAAACAACAACAAAGTGCGGCCACAGCCACACCACCAGCGAAGGTACAAGCTATGATTATTGAGTGTATCCGTAACGATGGCTTTGAAGATCAACTGACCACCGATAGCGCATATCAGGTCAAAGAGATGGGCGAAAACTCTTACTTGATCGAGAATGACAACGAAGAGCCTCGCTGGTATGGCCGTCAACACTTTCGCCTGAATCGCGAACACTAACCCTGCTCGACGACCACAGCCCGTCGGTCAGACAAAAAAAGCCAGCGCGTTGCGCTGGCTTTTTTATAGAGTCCGAGCAAGTTACCAAGTATCAAGCAAGATCATGCAACTGCTTTATCCGCTCAAGCACTTTGACTGCCAACTGATCCGACTGAAACTTGGGCAAGAAGTCATTGCAGCCAACCTTCTCCACCATTGCCTTATTGAATGAGCCCGACATGGAGGTATGCAGCATGATGTAAAGACTGCGTAACTGATCGTCACGCCGAATTTCCGTTGTCAACCGATAACCGTCCATCTCCGGCATCTCGGCGTCAGTAATCAGCATCAGAAAACGCTGCCCCACATCCTCGCCTTGCGATGCGAATGCGCGTAACTGCTCCAGTGCGTCGGCGCCGTTAACCGCCTCTACCAGCCTGACACCGAGGTGAGCCAAAGTGTGGCGAACCTGATCCCGCGCCGTGTGCGAATCATCGACTATCATGATCTCCCGCCCTTCCGCCAGTTCGCGGGCTCGCTGATCCACCAGCTCCGGAGAGATATCGGTTGTGGCGGGTACGATTTCAGCCAACACTTTCTCCACATCGACAATCTCGACCAGCCGGTTGTCCTCCAGCCGCGTTATTGCGGTCAGATAATGCGCGCGTCCGGCGGTCTTGGGCGGCGGCATGACATCAGACCAATCCAGGTTAAGAATTCTATCGACATCGCTGACCAGAAAACCCTGCACGGTACCGTTGTACTCAGCCACGATCAGATGGGCATCCGCGGTATCGGGAATCGGAGCCATACCAATTGCAGCACTGAGGTCGATAACCGGCAGCGTGTGACCACGCATATTAGTGACACCACGAATCACCGAGTGAGAATTGGGCAAGGCGTTAAGATGCGGGAGCTTCAACACCTCCTTCACCTTAAACACATTGATCGCGAACAGCTGATTACGCCCAAGGCGGAACAACAACAATTCGAAACGGTTCTGCCCTACCAGCTGCGTTCGCTGGTCAACGGAATCGAGTATTCCTGACATATAAAGAAGGCCTGCCTGCTCGTGCTAGTACTTGTTGTCTGCTGCCAACCTGCCCCGGCAGCACATAAGAAGGAAGAATAACGTAAAATCAGCCACTGCTTGAGAGCCAGCACAGGACATAGATCAACAATGGGCGCAAAAACAGCATATCTCATCGATATTGCGGTCAATTTGACCGATTCGGCTTTTCAAGATGACCTCGACGAGGTGCTCCTGCGCGCTCGCGCCTCAGGAATCGAAAAAATAGTTGTCACTGCCAGTAATATCAACGAATGCCTCCAGGCACTCGAACTGTGCCAGCTCTACCCACAGCAACTCGCTTGCACTGCCGGTGTTCACCCTCATCACGCCAAGGACTGGCAGCCCGACGACCAGCAACGACTGCGCAAACTTCTGTCTCACCCTGCCGTCCACGCTGTCGGCGAGACGGGCCTGGATTACAACCGGGACTTTTCACCGCGGCCCAGGCAGCGCGAGGTATTTGAGCAACAACTGCAACTGGCTGCAGACAGCGGCTATCCCATACTATTGCACGAACGTGACGCCCATGAGGACTTTGTCACCCTACTAGCACGCTACCGTCGCGAGCTTCCCGCCGCCCTGCTGCACTGCTTTACCGGCAGCAAAGAGGAGCTGACGCGTTACCGCGAGCTGGACCTGTACATTGGAATCACCGGCTGGATTTGTGACGAACGTCGCGGACTGCACCTGCGGGAGCTGATTAAGGAGATACCCGCTGATCGACTGCTACTGGAAACAGACTCCCCCTACCTGCTGCCGCGCACTCTCAAGCCGAAACCCAAGTCACGCCGTAACGAGCCCGCTTATCTTAGTCACATCTGCGCTGAAGTCGCCGCCATTTTGGGCATAACCAGTGAAGAGCTAGCCGCCCGGACAAGCCGTAACGCAGAGCGTTTTTTCAACCTCTTGCGCTGACAGCAGTCAAAAACCTCGCAACCTGCTCAGCATCAAACGGCCAGTCCAGCGTTTCACCGGAAACACTGTCTTCCAGCACCGGTATCCGCACACCCAGGCGCTCCACCATCCGGTCATCATCGGCGATGTCGATCAGTTCGACTTGGACGCGTTCAAAATCAATGCAGTGTGCCAATAGCTGCTCGGCCACCTCACAGAGGTGGCAGCCCGAAGTGCCGTAAAGCCGCAACTGAGTCATGGGCGTCTCCTGAGCCAAAAGTCCGAATACTAACAAAGAGCGTGCGGATACCAAAGAATCAGGGATAGCCCGCCAACTTGGGGTATAATTGCCAACGTTTTGCGTCTTTTTCGCATCTGCGGTACAAAGACCACTGGCCCAGCCGAAATGAGAGCTTGAGTTTATGGATAGCAAGGATACCAATACCGCGCAGGAGTTTTTCACTGCGATGAATGCGGAAGCCCACAAGGTGATGGAACTATTTGCCGGCAAGGTCGGTGAGGAGTACCTCGACAACCTCAACAGCGCTTGGGGACAGCTTCTCAGCCGCCCTACCGACCCGCAGGGTTGGCTCGATGCGGTGACTGAATACCAGCGTAGCCAGATGCAGTTTTGGGCCGGTATCCTGACGGGAGGCAAGGCGGTCGAAGCCGCGCCGCAGCCCGGCGACCGCCGTTTTGCCGCTGAAGAATGGAGCGAAAGTCCGGTTTTCAATTACATCAAGGAATCCTATCTGATCGCATCCAACATGCTGAACAAGATGGTTTCCAGCGTTAATCTGGACGAAAAGTCGCAGCAGAAGCTGGAGTTCTACACCCAGCAGTATATCGATGCGATGTCGCCAACCAATTTCGCTGCCACCAACCCGGAAGTTATCCAGCAAGCGGTTGAAACCAAGGGCCAGAGTCTGATCGACGGCCTGCAAAACCTGCTCGGCGATATGGAAAAAGGCCGCATCAGCATGACCGACGAAGAGGCGTTCGTGCTGGGTGAAAACATCGCCACCACCGAAGGTGCGGTCGTGTTCGAGAACGAACTGCTGCAGTTGATCCAGTACAAGCCGCTGACAGAAAAAGTAAACGAGCGGCCGACACTGATCGTGCCGCCCTGTATCAACAAGTTCTACATTCTTGACCTGCAACCGGGCAATTCGTTCGTCAAGTATGCAGTGGAACAGGGTCAGACCGTATTCCTCGTCTCCTGGGTTAATGCCAGCCCCGAACAGAGCAACCTCTCTTGGGACGATTATGTAGGTAACGGCGTTCTTGAAGCGCTGGAGGCGGTCAAGTCCATTTCCGGCTCCAACAAGGTCAACACGGTTGCCTGGTGTGTCGGCGGTACGATTCTGGCTAGCGCGCTGGCGGTTCTGTCTGCGCGCAAAGACACCAGTGTGGCGTCTGCGACTTTCCTGACCACACTTACCGATTTTGCCGAGCCAGGTGATCTGGGAGTGTTCATCGACAAAGAGCAGATCGAGCAACTGCTGAAGAAAGTGCATTCTGAGGGCGTGCTCAACGGTCGCAACCTATCTACCACGTTCAATATGTTGCGCTCCAATGATCTGATCTGGTCTTACGTGGTGAATAACTACCTTAAAGGCCAAGCTCCGGCACCTTTCGACATCCTCTACTGGAACAGCGACCCAACTAACCTGCCCG
The DNA here is from genome assembly GCF_017912535.1 of Motiliproteus sediminis. Classification (GTDB taxonomy): domain Bacteria; phylum Pseudomonadota; class Gammaproteobacteria; order Pseudomonadales; family Balneatricaceae; genus Motiliproteus; species Motiliproteus sediminis. The sequence goes on along the minus strand of NZ_JAERQK010000001.1, from coordinate 393,200 downwards.
CGTCCATGTACGACTTTTATATTCGCAACATGTACCTGGATAACGCATTGGCGCAACCCGGCAAGCTGACGGTCTGCGGCGAATCTGTTGACCTCACCAAGATCAAGGTGCCTTGCTACTTCCTGTCGTGCATCGAAGATCACATCGCGCCCTGGAAAAGCACCTTCACCGGTAGCGAAAACTTCAGCAACTGCGAATTTGTGCTTGGCGCCAGCGGACATATCGCCGGTGTGATCAATCCGGCCTCCAAAAACCGTCGCAACTACTGGACTGGCGGAGACTCCGGAAAAGGGGCTGATCATTGGCTGGAAACCGCAGAACGCCAGGAAGGCAGCTGGTGGCCTCACTGGTCCGGCTGGTTGAAGAAGCGCGGCGGCAAGCAGGTTGAGGCACCCAGCGCGCTGGGCAACGAAACCCATCCTGTGATCGAGCCGGCACCCGGCCGCTACGTTGCCAAGCGTCTGGACTAATCATTGCTCCAGCAGCCAGAAAGGGCGGCCTTCAGGCCGCCCTTTTTATTGCGCCCGTTCTTCGCTAGGCAGCGCCACGCCGCTATCCTAAAATGGCAGCTTAACGGTAACCAGAGCACCATCCATGAGCACCATCAACTGGCAAACCACCTTCGCTGCTCTCTGGCGCCCTCGCACCGGCCAACTGCGCGCCGTCAGCCAACTGGACCCCACGAGGCTTGAGCAACTACTGGGAATCGAGCGACAGAAGCACGCTCTTTGCGCCAACACCGAACGGTTTCTGCAGCGACTACCCGCCAACAACGCTCTGCTCTGGGGCGCGCGCGGTACCGGCAAGTCATCGCTAATCAAAGCGCTGATCAACCACTACGGAGATCAAGGACTGCGAGTTGTCCAGATCGACCGTGATCAGCTGATTGAACTACCTGAGATTGTCGATGAATTACGCGAGCAGCCCTATCGCTTTATCGTTTACACCGATGACCTGTCATTCGAACAGGGTGACAACAGCTACCGAGCGCTCAAAACCGTGCTGGACGGCTCACTGGAGCTGCCACCCGAGAACGTCCTGATCTACGCCACCTCCAATCGCCGCCACCTGTTGCCGGAGTCGATGCAGGACAATCTCGACAGCCGGGTCACCAGCACGGAGCTGCACTATGCCGACGCAGTGGAGGAAAAGATTTCCCTGTCCGATCGCTTCGGCCTGTGGCTATCCTTCTACGCCGTCAGCCAAAGCGACTACCTGATGATGGTAGACGCCCTGTTCCCCGACTGCGAATACCGCGCCGCACTTCACCTCGAAGCCATTCGTTTCGCCACCGGCAAAGGCGCACGCAGCGGGCGTACGGCCCGGCAGTTCTTTAACCACCGGGGCTCGCATTCCGGCTGACTTATGCCCTCACCTACTACACGACAACGGCGCCAGCGAACGCTGGCTGAAGCCGGCGCGCTGGTTCGTCTGGGGCTCCCCATCGTTGCCACCCAGATGGCACAGGCAGCCATGGGGCTGACGGATACCCTGATGGCGGGTCGCTACAGCGCCGATGATCTCGCTGGGGTCGCGATCGGTACCAGCGTATGGATCCCGATGCTACTGCTGTTCACCGGCATACTGATGGCGACCATTCCGTTGGTGGCACAGGCGTTCGGGGCACGAGACTACGACTCCATCCGCCATACCCTGCAACAGGGCTGCTGGCTGGCGCTGCTGCTCGGCGGAGTAGCAGCCCTGCTACTCCATCTCGCCGCACCGCTATATTCCCTCATGGAGGTGTCTGGCACTATGCGCAGCGTCGGCGGTGGCTACGTTGAAGCTCTGGCCTGGGGTGCTCCGGCGGCGATGCTGTTTACCCTGCTACGCTGCGGCCAGGAAGCCCTGCACCAGACCCGCACCATCATGCTGATCAGCCTCGCCGGTCTACTGGTAAACATCCCCCTCAATGCCGTACTCATATACGGCTACGCCGGTTTTCCAGAGCTGGGGGGTGTGGGGTGCGGCTGGGCCACAGTGGCGGCCCTATGGGTCCAGTTCCTGCTGGCAGTCTGGTTTACCCTGCGCAGCCGTCATTTTGAACCAGTACGCTTGTGGCTCAACTGGCGGCAACCACAGCTTCGCAAACAGCAGGAACTGCTGCGTATCGGCGTTCCCATCGGCGTCACCATCTTCTTTGAAGCCAGTATGTTCCTGATTATCGCGCTGCTACTGGCGCCGCTCGGCAGCACGGTGGTCTCAGGTCACCAGATCGCCTTCTCCGTTATCAGCGTCACCTTTATGATCCCCCTCAGCCTCTCCATGGCGCTCTCTATCCGCGTCGGTTTCACGCTCGGTCGCGGCGATCCTCGTGGAGCACGCCGCGTAGCGACCACCGGTATCGCCATGGGCGGGCTGATCGCACTGGCCACCAGCAGCACCATCTGGTTGCTGGCAACACCGATTGCATCGCTCTACAGTGTTGAGCCTGACGTTATCGCCTTAGCCTCACTGCTGCTGGGATTCGCCGCGTTATTTCAATTACCCGACGTCATTCAAGTTTGCGGTGCAGGCGCTCTCAGAGGTTACAAGGACACCCGCTTCGCTCTGGGGGCCGCATTTGTCGCCTACTGGCTGGTAGGCCTGCCGCTCGGTTATTCCCTGTCGCTCACGGACCTATGGGGCGCAGCACTTGGTGCCAAAGGTTTCTGGATCGGCATCACCTGCGGGCTCAGTATCGCTGCATCCTCGCTGCTGGTACGTCTCCATCTAATCAGCCGGCGCGCCGCCCGGGCCGGCTAACGCTACACTGCAAAGAAGCACAGAACAGGGAGCATAAACTTGGCGTACAAAGCCGCGTTAACCATGCTGGTTGTCCTGCTGGGCGGATGCAGCCGTGACACACCCGAAGCGGTGTTAGCCAATTATGTTGACCGGGTCGCCAGCGTACTGGAGCAGCCATATCCTGATGCCGCCGAGGCTGATCTCACCGTTTTGCCCACTCGACGCACTCGCCGCCTGCCGCTGGTCGAGCTGCGCGCGGGACTGCTTGATGCGCTCGATCTTGCCGACTGTGGTTTGCTGCCGTTGATATCAGAGCGCAACAGCATCCTCGGCAAGGTCAAGCAACCCTCCGTCCTTCTGGACTATGAGTTCCGCTTTTACGCTGTGCTCGAGCGCTGCTATCTGCGCGATCGCCAACACCCACTCCACGATGCCGAATTTTCCCGTTTTCTCGAGGAGGTTTATCTCGGCAAGCAACGCAATCTGTATCCAACCTGGTGGAATGCGGTCTTCACCAGCAGCGAACTTGAGCACAACCTGTCGTTGTCAAAGCCCCCCATTGCGCTGGCTGGCAATCCCGGTTACGGGGATAGCCTCAGAGCACTGCAAACCTTGCTCCAGTACCGTCAAACGGCCGCTAGCGCAGCCGCTGGCCAACCATTCTCAACACCCCACGAAACCGATCTGGAACGCCACTATTTCGCCCTGTACGGAAGCGAATACGGCGGCCAGTTAAACAGCTCCCTGCGACTGTTGATCAACCACCTGAACCGGGTATCTGCGCTGCTCGATACGGCGATTTCGCCGCGGCGACTCTGCCTGAGCGGTCGCCCGATCCCCAAGGCGAACCACCTCCGCAACGTGCTTGATCAATTCTATGCCGCGGAAGTACAGCCCTACATGGCACTCATCCAGCGCCAGGGGTTGCCGTGGCTCACTCACATGGATCAGCTGGCGGTCGGGCACCCGCCCTGGAGTCCGTCGCCGCTGGAAGAGTATCGCCGGCAGATGCTCTCGCCAACCCACCCCGACAGCCTCTGGCAGCGCTATCAACGGGCAATCAAGCGACACACTGACCGCTGGCAGACGGTATTACGCCAATGCGGGTTGATGCCGACGGGCCCTGACTGATGTAATAGGCCTACTGAATACCGGGGAAACAGCTGATGGGACTACTGCGGAATGGAACCTGGCACGACCAGTGGTATGATACCGACGCCTCCGACGGCGAGTTCGAACGCGAGCAAGCCCGCTTCCGCAACTGGATCACCCCCGACGGCAGTGCCGGCCCCACAGGAAAAGACGGTTTTGAGGCAAGTCCCGAACGTTACCACCTGTTCGTATCGCTCGCCTGCCCCTGGGCCCATCGCACCCTCATCTTTCGCCAACTGAAAGGTCTGACAGCTTTGGTCAGCGCATCCACCGTGCATCCGCATATGCTGAACCAGGGATGGGAGTTCAGCCCGGATGAACGCTTCAGTGATCCGCAGATCACACTAGGCGATCCGCTCTACCAGAGTGACTTTCTCCATCAACTCTATACTCGCGCCGCCCCGGACTACAGTGGCCGGGTCACGGTGCCCGTGCTCTGGGACCGGCACCAACAGACTATCGTTAGCAACGAATCTGCCGACATCATCCGCATGTTTAACCATGCGTTCGATCATCTGACCGGCAACCGCGTCAACATGATCCCGGCGCAGCTGTTGCCGGCGATCGACCGTCTCAACGCCTTTATCTATCCGTGGATCAACAACGGCGTCTACCGCTGCGGTTTTGCCACCCGTCAAAAGGCCTATGAAAAAGCCTATCGGCGCCTGTTTCGCGCGCTGGACTGGCTCGAGTCACGTCTGACCGAACAGCGCTTTCTCACCGGTCGGCAGATCACCGAGGCCGACTGGCGGCTCTTCACCACGCTGATCCGCTTCGACGCGGTTTATCACGGACACTTCAAGTGCAACCTGCGCCCTATTCGCGACTATCAGGCGTTACAGGGGTACCTGCGTGATCTCTATCAACAGCCGGGGATCACTGCGACGGTTAACTTTGCACATATCAAGGCACATTATTACGCCAGCCATCGTTCCATCAATCCAACCGGCATTGTGCCCGCCGGGCCGCTGCTGGAGCTGGACGAACCGCACGGCAGGGAAGCGCTGTAAAAAAGAGCAGAGTAACGAAAGGTCAGGTCTGGGAAAGATCAGGTTTGGGCTGCATCCAGCCAGCGGTGGGTCACCGGCGAACGGTAATTGTCCATCCGCGTCAGCAAGCGCTTGTGGTCGCTATCCGTGAGAAGCATCTTCCGGGTTCCCGAGCGAGTCAGGCCAACCTCCACGCTGTAGTCAAGAAAGCGTATCAGTGGATCCCAGTAGCCCTCCACGTCGAGAAACGCACAAGGCTTATGGTGAACGCCCAGCTGGGCCCAAGAGATCATCTCGAAGATCTCCTCCAGAGTACCAATACCGCCAGGCAGCGCAATAAAACCATCGGCACGATCTGCCATAGCCTGCTTACGCGCACGCATACTGTCGACCACCAGCTGCTCGCTGAGATCAGGATGCGCCTGCTCCCAGGCCACCAAGGCATGGGGAATGATACCAGTAACCTGACCACCGGCGGCCAGGGCACCGTCGGCCACCGCCCCCATCAAACCATTGCGGGCGCCGCCGTAAACCAACCGCAGCCCTCGATTCGCGATCTCGGCGCCCAATGCCCTGGCCGCCGCACGGTAGCCAGGATTGGTGCCGTCGTTTGAGCCGCAGTAGACACAGACGGCGCGCATATCAGTTGAAGGGCTTGTTGACCAGTTGAGCCAACTTATCGCTGATGCGTTCTTCGCGCTCCTTGACTCGCTGCTGTTGCTCGCGCTCACGGCGCTGCTGGCGAATCTTCTTCAGCATCTCTTTGGCGTGCGCTGCTTCCTGTTCGGACACCAGACCTGCTGCATTGCCCCCCAGATCGACGCGCTCCGCACCCGCTTGCATGCTTTTATAGTACTGCGGCGCACGGACGTAAGAGGCCAAGGCACGCTTGATCTTGCCAGCAGGTAATTTGCCGTCGGCTACAAGATCTTCCTGAATGCCGATCTTCAATGGTCGCACGTTGTCGCGGCTGAACGCCTGGGGATAGGTTTCCGCGATCAGTGCGATGGCGGCCTGGTTGGCTGAACGGTTTTTGCTTTTAGGCGCAGGAGCCTTCACGTCTTCGGTCATAATGGGTCAATTAACGTTGGTGTGAAAAAGGTAAGCCCGAGCTTACCCCTTGCGTATGACGTAGTAATAACACTCGGCTTCCTGACGTTGGGCAATCAGTTCATGGCCGAGGAAATTACAGAATTTGGGGATGTCCCGCTGAGTAGAGGGATCACTGGCAACTACCTCAAGCACTTCGCCCACGGCGATATCACGCACCTTGTTGTGCAACATCATCACCGGTTCGGGGCAATACAGTCCGGTGGCATCCAACTGGTGGTCGATTTCGTAGTTACTCATGGGATCCTGTTCCCCTTAAACCGCGCTTATTCTCGCAGATGCGGCCCCGTGAAAAAAGCCGGATTTCGGCCTTTTGAATCAACTCCGAGGCTTTTGTGGCAACAGAAAGCTACCCTATACTGGCGAAAACACTGGAGGAGCATCATGATCAAAGTAATGATCGAACGCCGCATCGCCGCCGATCTCGCCGAACCCTATCGCAAGGCTGCCGGAAAAGCCTTGCAGCTGGCGATGCAGAGTGATGGTTTTATCTCGGGGGAATCACTCAAGGATGCCCGCGACCCTCACCATCGTTACGTCTTCGCTACCTACCGTTCGTTGCTGGACTGGCAGCGCTGGTACAACAGTCCGGAACGACGCGCTCAGCTGGACGAACTACGCCCGATGCTGCAAGAAGACGAAAGGATCACCATCCTGGAACACCTGTAACGGGCTAGTCGGGCTGGCGCAGGTACGCCGTCACCTCTTCGCGATCGTGATAAAGCTGCTTAAAGTCGAGGACAAAGGGCACGCCCGCTGCATTCAGCCGGGTTTCAATCCGTTCGCGACAATCGCAAACAGCCTGATAACGTTTTTTCATGGGTAACTTAAGGTTGAAAATCGCCTGCTTGCACCACCCTTCTGCAAACCACAGCGCCATCCGTTCCGCCACCTGCATCGGTATTGCTGCCATATCACAAACCATCCAGTCCACCGGACGCGTTGGCACGTAACGGAAGCCGTCTTCCCGCTCGTGAACTACCAGCCCGCTTTCCATCAACGCCGGCTGCATCGGGCCGTTGTCGACCGCGGTAACCCGCAGATGACGCTGAACCAACTGCCATGTCCAGCCACCCGGTGCAGCTCCCAGGTCTACCGCGCTCATGCCCGGCTGCAGGCGATGCTCCCTCTCTTTCACCGAGAGAAAAAACAGTAACGCCTCCTCCAGCTTTAAGGTCGAACGGCTAGGGGCCTTTGCAGGGAACCGCAGCCGCGGGATCCCGCCCTCGTGACGAGAGCTGTTGCGCGGGTGGCTGATCCCCACGTATGCCGCATCCCCACTGACGAAGTAACAGTGCAAACGCGGCAGACGGCGGGTCCTTTTTGCACTGAGAACCCCCGCCTTGCGCAGTGCTTGCGCGGCGGGCGAGGTCAATTTGCGACACAGCACGGCCAGCGACTCCGTCGCTGCGCTATCGGGGCAATCCACATGCAGTTCGCCGCATTCCGGCAGTTCGCGTGCGGCGTGAAGCAAGGGACCCACGCGGTCATGTGCCGGCAGGTCGTCGACCCGACCGGCAGACGCCAACCATTGCCGGGTAAAGACAAGTTCGCGAAAAGGCAGCTGTTCGATCAGGGTGGACGCCCCTTGAGAGTGCTGGGTGACAAATAGCACCCAACCACTGCCCGCGGCGGTTTTGGCATATCCGTATATACCCAGCGCCCCTGCCCGCTCGGTCATCTCCGCTGCGCATTCACTTTCAAAACCGGGTCTGCAGCTGAGAATCAGATGATCCATACCATTCTTCCGTCCACAAAAACTGCCGATTATACCCGCGATGCCTCCCGTTTTTGTGACTAATTCAGCTCACATAGCGCATTGAATCGCTGCCACCACTCTTTCGCTTTCCGACAGCGGAGCCTGCCGAGATGCAGCATTACCGAAAGCAACCCTGCGGTTTCGTTGAGCGATTATCCGGAGTGACTCGCCAGGATGCAGGAGCGACCCAAAGAAGGTTTTCTGTGCGCAATCGAGCAGGATTAATTTTTCACCGCCAACATAGGAAAACATTTCCACCCTCCTGCAATATCTTTGATATAAAGCAATTTGTCTATTCGGCGGCGAATGTTACCATTAGTCAATTTTCCGGCTGGGGCAGTCACGGTTTACCCACAGCCTCTGATAGCCAGAATTTCACGAATATAGAAACAGGACTCTCGATGGATAATTCAATCTCTACTGATCGCAAAAAGCGCCGTGGTACCCAACACGTAGCCTGCGACGATTGCGGTCTGTTTCCGTTGTGCAACCCCATTGACCTCGGCGGGCGCGAGTTCAGCATGGCGGATGAGTTCGTAGAGCGTCGCCAACCCCTTGCCGCCGGAGAGCACTTATTTCGCGAAGGCGAACCCTTCAGCGCGCTATACGCCGTCACCTCGGGGGCACTGAAACTGATCAACCTCACCGAAGACGGCCAGGAACTGGTCGTAGGATTTGTCCTTGCCGGTGAGACGCTGGGGCAAACCGGTATCTATCCACAGCGTTACCCCTGCAGCGCCATCGCACTCGAAGACAGCCACGTCTGCGAGCTGCCCTACGGCAGCCTGAAAGAAACCTCCAGCCAGGTGCCGGCGCTTTCGCAAAACTTCCAATCCATGATGCAGAAAGAGAACTTCGATCTGCACCGCCAGTTTGCCATGCTGATGGCGCGCAAAAATGCCGAGCAACGACTGTCGGCTTTTCTGCTGAACCTTTCCATGCGCCTCGACGAACGCGGCTACTCCGGCGAGGAGTTTTCACTCCCAATGTCCAGGGACGATATCGCGAACTTCCTCGGCTTGCGCAAGGAAACCCTCAGTCGCCTGTTTACCAAACTTCATCAGACCGGCGCTATTGCGGTACGTGGCAAGCACATTCGCATGCTCGATATGGAGACACTTCGCGACGCCTCGGGCTTGCCCCGTCACATCGCTTGATCGGCACCGGCGCTGACCCCGTCAGCGCCTGGCTTGTGCCCGTCGATGCCTGAGTACTGGTTACCTTATCTTACGGCGTTCACCGTTGGCCTGGTCGGCGGTGTTCACTGCCTCGGTATGTGTGGCGGAATCATCGGCGCGCTGAGTTTTCGCCTGCCGGGCTCCCACAGACCCGGCCGCCTGTTTCGCTACCAACTGGCTTACAATCTCGGCCGAATTAGCAGCTATACCGCTGCCGGGGCGTTGATGGGCGGGCTTGGCGTACTGCTGGTAGGCTGGCTGCCAGTCCGCACTGCACAGCAGGTGTTGCTGATTACCGCCGGCATCACCATGCTCCTGCTGGGCCTTTACCTTAGCGGCTGGTGGACCGTATTGCGACGGGTAGAACAAGCAGGCGGAGTTTTATGGCGCCGGATCGAGCCTCACGTACGGGGGCTGCTGCCGCCTCGCAATCTTGCTCAGGCATATATTCTCGGCGCCGCGTGGGGATGGCTACCATGCGGCCTTGTCTATAGCATGCTGATCCAGGCTGTCAGCAGTGGGGGCGCGCTAGAGGGCGCATCGCTGATGTTGGCTTTCGCACTGGGAACCCTCCCCAACCTGCTGCTCCTGGGCATGCTGGCCGGTGCAGCTGCACGCCTACTGCAAACACGCTGGATCAAGTCAGCTGCCGGTTTACTGGTGGTCGGTTTCGGCTTCCACGCCCTGTGGCGCGCTTTCAACCTCTGAGTCGAGACGCACCGCTTCCGGATTGGGAAATCGCGCGTACAGTGAAGGCGACATTTTTCCGTGACTCGCCTGATGGAGCGCATCCGACTCCATCACGATCAACACCAACACGGTCACCATCGTTGGCAACAGTCCCACACCGCCAGAGAAGGCCATCACCGGCACTCGCTCCCACCCCCAAAAGGTGTAACCGACCCAGCCAGCCCCGGCGACGAAGCCACAGGTGCTTAGAACCAGAATAAACACTCGGCTGCGCCGTGCAGCCAACTGCCAGTGACACATTTCGAACCACTGGTAGCGCAACCGCGCACGACGTGCGCGCCACAGGGTGTAGAGCAAGCAGGACACAGATACCACCGGCACAACCAGCAACGGCTGCCAGAACGAGCCCGCCATACCCAACGCTGCAACAAACCACAAAATGTGATTCCCGATCAAGTTGGTCAGAAACAGTTCATGAGGAAACTTCGCCCGATGAATCTGATCAGCCGGAATATCAAACTGCATGCCTTTTTCCTTTCCGAATTAAAGATACTTTCGTCCCTGCGACGTTTCATGAGTCACGCTGCTTGGATAGAATGGCCACAGCCGCCTCGTTGCGACGCTCACCCGATTCACGCGCACTTTAGTGCCTCATGGAGTTCAGGTAAACCGATGGATCGCAAGATAATCCTGTCACTACTGGCCGTCATTCTGCTCGTTCTCGCCGTTGCCATTCTGATGCCCGGAGGACGCCAGGCAGACAGCCAACCGAAACTCCCCTGGCAAATCCAACTGGACGAGCAGGGGCGTACCCAGGTATTCGGGTTAACCCTGGGGGCCAGTACGCTTTCCGATGCGCAACAACTGCTGCAGCAACAAGCCAAGGCGACGCTATTTCTTTCACCCGAAGGGATCTACTCTGCCGAGGCCTATTTTCAGCGCGCAGCACTTAGCGGCTTACGCGCTGACTTCGTACTCACCATGACCCTGTCGCAAGAGGCTGCAGCCAGAATGTTCGACCGCGGGCTGCGTCTCAGCAAACTGGGAAGCGGGGTACAGAAGGTGGAACTGAGTCAAAGCGATCTGGCAGAGCTTGGCAGTACTCCGATTGACCACATCACCTATATCCCAGGTACCGATCTAGAGCCCGACCTGATCAAGCGCCATTTCGGCGAACCCACCCGCCAGATCTCTGAAAGCAACGGCATTACTCACTGGCTTTATCCGCAAAAAGGCCTTGATATCGCCGTGAACCCGGATGGCAAGGAGGTGTTCCAATATCTTCCACCAGGCCAGTTCGAGCGCCTGCTGGCACCACTGCAACCCGATACCCAGCACTAGTTGTCTAGCTGACGCGCGGGCCTTCATCCTCAACGTCTGTGGAACCCTCAGGCTCTGACTGATCGCTCACCCGCTCGTCAAGGTCTTCATCCATCAGGATACGGTGCGCTTCACCTTCAAGGTCGTCAAACTGTCCGCTGCGCGCGGCCCAAAAAAACACCGCCACGGCGATAAGACCCATAAGGATCATACCGGGTATCAACCCATAGATTACGTCCATTACTACTCCCTACCCAAAACGGCACTGCATCGCCGCTATTCGGTGGCGGATACGGCCGGCGTTGCCAATGACTAACAGCGAGCTGACCGGCATGGTGACAGCCGCCACCAGCGGCGTAACTTCGCCCATCATTGCCAACGGCACCATGATCATATTGTACGCCACCGAGATCCCGATATTCTGTCGAATGGTCCGCAGTGTCAGACGAGACAGGCCGGAAGCGAGATGGACTTTATCCAGTTCACTGCTAAGCAAGACGATATCCGCGCTGGCGATCGACACATCAGTACCGGATCCGAGCGCGATCCCCACATCAGCACGCACCAACGCCGGCGCATCATTAACGCCATCGCCCACCATGGCCACCCGCCGGCCCGCGGCCTGCAGTTCGGCGATCACCCGATCCTTGTCTTGCGGCAGCACTTCCGCAATCACATCCATCCCTCCGAGCTCCGCGGCAACCGCTTCTGCGGTTGCACGGCGGTCACCGCTCAATAGCGTCAGCCCCATTCCCTCAGCCCTCAGCGCTGCAACCAGTGCAGCCGCCTCATCTCGCAACCGATCTGAGAGCTCAATTATCGCGACTAATCGGCCACTGATCGCAGCGCACACATAACCCTGCCCCCGCTGATCCAGTTCAGCCAGTTGCTGGCTTAGAGTCTGTGAGGTTTCAACAGCGCTGGCGTTCATCCAGGTGCGGCTGCCGATCACCACTTCGGCCTCGTGATAAACACCACGGACACCCAGCCCCGGCTCCGCCTGAAAACACCCGACCGCCTCCAACGGACCATCCGGCAGCAAGGCCACGATAGCGCGCGCCGTGGCATGCTCGGAGCACCGCTCTACGGCGACCAAGGGTTGCAGCAACTGCTCAAGCTCCGCAGTTAGCGGCGTTCCCGCACTCCAACGCTCTACTTCCGTATGAATCCGGGTAACACTCATCTGCCCTTCCGTCAGCGTACCGGTTTTGTCGAATACAAAATCGGTGATCCCCGACAGGGTTTCCAGCACCTCGCCATTCTTGACCAGCACCCCATAGCGGGCCCCAACACCTGAAGCCACCGCAATCGACATGGGTGTCGCCATCCCCAGCGCACAGGGACAGGTAATAATCAAAACAGCGGTCGCCGCCATCAGCGCAAACTCGACGTCATGATTCATCCAGTAGAGGAAGGTCAACGACGCCAGTGACAGTGTCAGCGTAACGAACCAGGGAACGATGCGATCGGCAAAGCGCTGGATCGGTGCACGGCTGGCCTGAGCATCTTCAACCAACTGGATTATCCGCCCCAGAGCCGTGTCCTGCAGCAGCGCCGTGACTTCGACGAGCAGATGGCCGGTACCGTTAATGGTGCCGGCACAAGCGCGGTCACCCGGGCGTTTCAGGGCAGGTTCCGACTCTCCGGTCAGCATCGCCTCATCGATCCGGCTCTCACCGGTGCGAACCCAGCCATCTACCGGTAGCCGCTCACCGGGGCGCACCGCCACAAGATCACCAATTGCCAGTGAACGCACCGGCACGCGCTCGTCGCTGCCGTCTAGGTTCCTCCGCATCGCCACTTTGGGCTGCAAATCCAGCAACCGCTGGGTCGCCTCCATGGCCTGTCGTTTCGACATCGCCTCCAGATAGCGCCCGACCAGGATTACAAATAGAAAGTTCACCACGGTATCGAAGTACACCTCGCCCGCACTGGATCCGCTGATGGTGATGTAACTGGAGTACGCGTAGGTAATAGACACACCGATGGCGATCGGCAGATCCATGCTGGGTCGCAGATTCCGCAGCCCGTTCAGAGCCCCCTGGTAAAAGGGCCAACCGGAATAAAGTAACACTGGAGTAGCCAGAGCCATCCCGATCCAGTGGAACATCCCACGGAACTCACCCTCATCGGCGCCGCTATACAGGGCGATGGAGATCCACATGAGGTTCATCATGCCGAACGCCGCAAACCCCATGCGGTACAGCAAGTGACGATTCTGCTTCTTCAGACTGTCTTCGGCTGTGTCCGGGTCAAAGGGAACCGCCTTGTACCCCAACTGGGCCATTTTATGGAGCAGAGAGGAAAGTGCGACGCGGTCGTTGTTCCAGCGCAACTTGAGCTTACGCCCGCTGAGGTTTACACGCGCTTCAACAACACCACTAACCGCGCGCAGACTATTCTCAATCAGCCACACGCAGGCAGCGCAATGAACGCCCTCGACCAGCAGCTGGATTTCACGTTCACGCGCTAATGCTGGAACAAACTCCTCCTGCACAGCGTCCATGTCGTACAACCCCAGTTCGGTGGGCAGCTCGGGAGGAGGTGCCAGCGCATCCCCCTCAAGAATGCGCTGATAGAAACTTTCAAGGCCAGCATCATAGATAGCTTCGCAAACCGCCTGACAGCCACTACAGCAAAAATCACGACCTTCACCACCCACCGCCTGCCGGATGGGCTGGCCATCAATAGGCAGCTGGCAATGGTAGCAGTGCAGGGACGAGTCTTGCGTTGCAACAGATGCAGCAGAGATGGGCTGAACGCTCATTGGGGTCAGTCAGCAACCCGAACGCGTTCAGCCACACTGTGTTCAACCCCATCCTTCTCGACGGTTACCAGAAGATCCCAGTTCCCTGCCATGGGAAACACCACAGCACCACGGAAAATGCCGCTTTGCAGCTCGACCATCGGCGTCGAAAAATCAAACTTGGCATCGGTGGGCCGATAGCCAAATACCGTAACCAGGTCCGGATTGAGAACCTCACCACTGCCCGACAACGCGGTCAGCTCGAACATCGCCTCAACCCCACGTTGCAACTTCTCAGGCCGATCAATGCTTAGCTGCCAATCGGGCTGACTGGCCATGCGCTTGAGCATATTCTTCTCGTAGTCCTGACCGCGCTCGTAGTAGTTATCCACCACCAACCCCGGATTGCTCTGTTGCGCAAGGTAGATAAACACACCATTGGCGACAAAGAATGCAGCTAACAGCCCCCCCCACACCAACAGGGTCGGGTTCTTAAGTAAGGCGGTAGACTTGGACATGTGGACCTCTCGAATAGTTACAACACGATCTTACGGCTTGGGGCCGATAAAGACGCTATCGCGCTGGCTGGTAAAGCGCTCGCCCTTGTATACGGTCGTCACCGAAAAACTGAGCGGTGTGGATTCTGACACCAACTGCTCTGGCGGCACGCGCACAAACACCGTTCGCGATGAAACCTGACCATGACGGGCACTTATCGGTTCGTCAGCGCCGACCAGCACCAACCCCTGCGGCCCTGACACGGTAATGTCGACATCCGCATCGGCACTCATTTTATTGAGCACCTTGAGAGTGTACTTGTTTTGAATCGAGCCATCGCTCTGCTGCACAAAGAGCGGTTGACGAGCATGAATCACCTTCAAATCAATTGCATCCAGCGAACTCAGCCCATAGATAATTCCGGACAGGGCGGCGGTCAAGATTGCAGCGTAAATCCACACCCGCGGGCGCTTCAGCATGGGTGTGGACACGCCACCTTCAAGCACATCCAGAGATTCATACCGAATCAGCCCCTTTGGACGCCCCACCTTCTCCATAACCGCGTCACAGGCATCAATGCAGAGCGCACAGGTGATGCACCCCTCCTGCTGGCCATTGCGGATATCCACCCCGGTGGGACAGACGGCGACACACTGATTACAGTCGATACAGTCGCCGGTGGTACGATCTTCCTCACTTTGCCCTTTCTTGACCCGCCCACGAGGCTCGCCCCGCTGAAAATCATAGGTGGGCAGTACTGTCGTTCGATCGATCATCACACCCTGAATGCGGGCGTAGGGACACAGCCAAAAGCAGGCCTGCTCGCGCATAAAGCCAGCCAACACATAGGTACCGGCAATGAACATCAGCATGAAAACCAAGGCCACCGTGCCGATTTCGAACGCGAACAGGTCGGCCCAAAGCTGGTAAGCGTCGTTGAACCAGGCAACGAAACTGATCCCGGTGAAGAACGCTATAACCAGCCACAAGGCGTGCTTGGTGACTTTGATCCGCAACTTGCGGGCATCCATCGGCGCCTCGTCCAGCTTGCGCCGCTTCTGCGGCGCACCTTCGAGCTTGTCTTCAATCCAGGTGTAGACATCGGTCCATACGGTTTGAAAACAAAAGAACCCACACCAAACGCGACCGGCGACAGCGGTCGCAACCGCCAACAGGATGGCGAAAAACAGCAACAACAGCGACAACATCCAGAAGTCTTGCGGCAGCACTGTCGCACCGAAGATATGAAACTGACGATTGGGAATATCGAACAAAACGGCTTGGCGATCATCCCAGCGCAGATAAGGGCCTAGAAAGAATACCAGCCAGAACGCATTGCTCCACCACTTGAGGGTACGCCAGCGTCCGCCCATCCGTTTGGCATGGATTTTTTCTTCGCCAGTATTAACGTGCCAATGGCCCGCTTCGGCATACAGATCATCGACCGTGGTGGTGGGAATCTGCTTTTCGGATGCGTTCAAAACCCTCTCCTTAATCATCAACTGCATGGCAATTCTGCTCAATGAACAACCAGTTTGCCACTATCGATCCCTGATCTCTGTAACTTAACTCACACACCGCGGGCACACAACATTAGAATTATCTAATATCAATATAACGAGCGCCGCCGCCGCGCATCAGCGTAAACGTTATTCAGAAAAAAGGGGGCCATCAGCCCCCTGCCTTTACCACCACTTTATCACTGATCGGCGTGGCTTTTCTTGTTGATCTCGCGCCCGACTTTTACACCGATATACGCCAAGATAACCACAGCACCGACCACACAAAGTACCGATCCGATTACGACTGCATCAGCATTCATAGCCCCCCTCCTGTGGGTTAACGCTGCCGCGAGCGGCAGCGTGGATCTAGTGAGAAAAGCTTACTGCCCTCCGCCCAGGCTGTAGACATAAACAGCCAGTTTCTTGATGTCGTTCTCGCTCAGACGGTCCTTGAACGCAGGCATAACTGCTTCACGCGTTTGCGGATCTGATGGATCGTTGACACCGTGACGAATGGTATAGGCTGCACCGGCCACCTTGTCCGCCTCGTTGAAGCGCCAGATAGCATCGGTCAGGTTGGCCGAACCGAGCATCTGCAACCCCTTGCCATCCTGGCCGTGACAACCGAAGCACCCCTTGTCTTTGTAGAGCTGGGCGCCGGCAGGATCTTCCTGACCTTGAGACCAGCCAACAACGAAGTTCGCCAGCGTGCTGATCTCCTGATCGGACAGCATCTTGCCATGGGCGATCATCATGCCTCGACGGCCGTTAATCAGGGTCTGTTCGATCGCTTCAATCGAACCGCCATACAGCCAATCATCATCTGCCAGGACCGGGAAACCCGGGTTGCCCTGACCGGCAGAGCCGTGGCACGCAGCACAGTTATCGCCAAACAACACCCGCGCCGAGGCGATGGTGTAGCTGGTCAACCCTTCGTCAGCCAGGATCTCTTTGGCACTCAGGGCGCTGATTTGATCCTCGAATTGCGCCCGTACCGCGGTGATCTCTTCCACCGCTTCCTGATACTCGCCCGTCATGGTCCAGCCGAGCATCCCTTTGGTCCAGTCATTGGCCAGAGGAATCATCGGGTAAAGCAGGCCGTACGCAACCCACCAAATAATTGATGCCCAGAAGCCAATCATCCACCAACGAGGAATCGGATTGTTCAATTCCCGGATATTGTCGTCCCAGACGTGCCCGGTATTGTTTTCCCCCGGGAATGGATTTTTATCATCCGCCATTTTTATCTCCGCTATCCAGCCGCTCATCGTCGTCAACCAAGTACTTGCGCTCTTCAAGCTTTGCCTTGTTGCCGGGGCGATAAGCGTAGACGTATGCAATTACCATCAGGATGAAGATGACCACCGTCAGGATCGTGCCGACCCAGTCCGTGGCGGTCATCGCCGCCCAGTCAGTACTGAAGTATTCCTTCAGACTACTCACGGTAAACCTTGTTATCGTCCAGTACGGCCATGGTTCCCAGGACCTGAAGGTACGCAACCATGGCGTCCTCTTCGGTCTTGCCCTCTACCGCTGCGGCACCGGCCTCGATGTCTGCATCGGTATAGGGAACCCCCAGAGTTTGCATACCTTTCATATGCTTCTGAATCTTGGCCCCGTCCACCTTAGCGTGTTGCAACCAGGGGTAGTTCGGCATGACAGACTCTGGTACCAGCGAACGCGGTGCACGCAGGTGCTTGCGCTGCCAATCATCAGAATACTTGCCACCGACTCGGGCCAGGTCAGGACCGGTACGCTTGGAACCCCACTGGAACGGATGGTCATACATCGATTCCGATGCCAGTGAGTAGTGACCGTAGCGCTCTTTCTCATCACGGAACGGGCGAATCATCTGCGAATGACAGAGGTAGCAGCCTTCACGGATATAGATATCTCGTCCAGCCAGCTCAAGAGCCGTATAAGGACGGATGCCGTCACCGGACTTCCAATCCTCAAGCGTTTGGCCAGCCTGACGCTGCCAGAGAATCTCCGGCGCAGTGCTCTTGTGCTCCATCGTTTTGTCAATGGTGAACAAGGGGACGATCTCAACGATACCGCCCACCGACACTGCAATGGCGATACCAAGCACCAGAGCCCATATATTGACCTCCATCCACTCCTGGAGGTTCTTCGGTTTGCTGTTTGTAGCCATTTCCGTATCCCTCCTTATGCGCCAACGGCGGCAGTCTGTGCTTGGCGCACACTACCTTCGGCAGCGGACTTTTTAACAGTCATCAGCACGTTGTAGAGCATGATCACTGCACCGGTCAGGAACACAGCCCCGCCCACGGCACGCATGGCGTAGTAGGGATGCATGGCCTCAACAGATTCGGCAAAGGTGTAAACCAAGGTGCCGTACTCGTCGTATGCACGCCACATCAAGCCCTGCATGATGCCGGACACCCACATGGCGACGATGTAGATCACGGTACCGATGGTAAAGAACCAGAAGTGCACGTTAACCAGCTTGGTGGAGTACATTTCGGTATGGAAGCAGCGAGTAATCAAGTGATACAGCGCACCCGCACCAACCATCGCCACCCAGCCCAACGCGCCGGAGTGAACGTGACCGATGGTCCAATCGGTGTAGTGCGACAATGCGTTAACTGTCTTGATCGACATGACCGGACCTTCGAACGTGGACATGGCGTAGAAGGCAAGCGACATGATCAAAAAGCGCAGAGTGTAGTCGGTGCGAAGCTTATCCCAGGCCCCGGAAAGGGTCATCATGCCGTTAATGGCACCACCCCAGGAGGGAATGATCATCGCCAGTGATACGGCGGCCCCCAGAGAGCCGGTCCAGTCTGGCAGCGCGGTATACTGCAGGTGGTGCGCACCCAGCCACACATAACCGAAGGTCAGCGCCCAGAAGTGAATAACCGACAAGCGGTAGGAGTAAACAGGACGATTAGCCTGCTTGGGCACGAAATAGTACATGATGCCGAGGAAGCCAGCCGTCAGATAAAAACCAACCGCGTTGTGCCCCCACCACCACTGAATCATCGCGTCCTGAACCCCGGAAAAAATAGAGTAGGACTTAAACAAACCGACCGGAATCGACAAGCTGTTGACGACGTGGAGGTAGGTAATCATGACCATCATGGAGAGGAAGAACCAGTTCGACACATAGATGTGCGAACTCTTACGGTTAAAGATCGTCATGATGAAGTTGAAGGTGTAAGCCAGCCAAACCACCGCAATAGCGATGTCGATCGGCCACTCTAGCTCAGCGTATTCCTTACCCTGAGTCAGGCCCAGAGGCAGCGTGATAACCGCAGAAACAATGATCGCGTTCCAACCCCAGAAAACAAACCAGGCCAGCTTGTCGCTCCAAAGACGAACGCCGCAAGTGCGCTGTACAGAATAAAAAGCCGTTGCCATCAGCGTACAACCGCCAAAGGCAAAAATGACCGCGTTGGTGTGTAACGGACGCAAACGCCCGAACGTCAACTGCGGAATATCAAAGTTAAGTACCGGCCAGGCCAGCTCCGAGGCGATATATACCCCCACGGATGCGCCTACCACAAGGTAGACAATGGCCATCACGGCGAACCAGCGCACAACCGACAAGTTGTACTTCTGTTCAGCTCTGGCGTCCATGAACCCCCCCTTCTATGGGTCAGACAGTTACACATTCTCCCGTCTCAAAACCATCAAAAACATCCGGTTTTGAGCGCGCGATATGAAACCCCTTTCTGTGACAAATGTCAAACCGGACCAAACCGGATCCAACACCCCGATCCCAAACCCCCTGTTTTTCCAGAGAGACAGAAATGCGGCTATGCACAATGGCAATCTAACAATTGATTAAAATTAATTTATTGATCCACATCAAACACACAGAAAATGGATGGACAAGGTGCGAACACACACCTGCCGCAATAGGGAACGGACAGATAACGAAGACAAGAACTGAAGATATGCCGGGTAGACACGCCCAAATCCTTGGCGACGCTGATCAGTCATTGAACCTATGACCTTAACCATCCCTGCTGTGTTGGTTAAAATACTACGTCCGACTTTAGTCGGAATCAAGCGGATCTTGGTCCGAACCTTTGGCAAAGCAGCAAAGCAGCACCGCGTTACTGCACCTCATTACGAGGTATGCTTTAATAGCGCCCGACCCGGCAAGCGGCCATATTGACACCACGCAACAAAACGGTACCTAACAACTGTGAGCAACCTCAGCGAAATCAAATGGGATCTGGATCTGATCAAGCGTTACGACCTGTCCGGACCGCGTTACACCTCCTATCCGACCGCGATTCAGTTCGACCCCAACCTGAGTGCTGCCGACCTGGTCAAGCGCGGACAACAAACCGCCGACATTAACGCACCACTGTCGCTGTACTTGCACATTCCGTTTTGCACCCATGTTTGCTACTACTGCGCCTGCAACAAGGTTATTACTCGCAACAAGAAGCGCGCCCAGCCCTATCTGGATGAGCTCTATAAGGAGATGAAGACTCTCTCCGGCTGGTACTCCAACGACCGCATCGTCAACCAACTCCACTGGGGGGGCGGCACACCGACCTTCATCAGCGACGAACAGATGTATCAACTGTTCGAGCAACTGCATGCCAATTTCAAGCTACGCGACGACGACCAGGGCGACTATTCCATCGAGATCGATCCGCGCGAAGCGGACGCATCACGAATGAAAGTAATTCGCGAGCTTGGCTTCAACCGCGTCAGCCTAGGCGTGCAGGATATCAACCCCAAGGTGCAGGAAGCGGTTAACCGGGTACAGCCGACCGAGCTGTCCGAAGAGATAATTACCAGCGCACGAGAACTCGGCTTTCGCTCGGTCAACGTCGATCTCATTTATGGCCTCCCCCACCAGACCATCGATTCTTTCGCCGACACCGTCGACACCATTATCAAACTGAGTCCAGACAGACTGTCGGTGTTCAACTACGCCCATATGCCTGACCGCTTCCGCTCACAAAGCCATATCATCGGCGACGACCTGCCAGCACCCGAGGCCAAGTTAACCATTCTGGAAAACACCATCAATCAACTGATGGCCGCCGGCTACGTCTATATCGGCATGGACCACTTCGCCAAACCCGACGACGAACTGGCACTGGCGCAGAAGAACGGCCAGCTGCACCGCAACTTTCAGGGCTACACCACCCACAGCGACTGCGACCTCGTAGCCATGGGTGTCTCCTCTATCAGCCAGATCGGGGACGTCTACTACCAGAACGAACACGACCTGAAGCTCTACCAGAACGCTGTGGCCGAGCGCAGCGAAGCGATCAAGCGCGGCGTCATGCTCACCGAGGACGACCGTATTCGCCGCCGCGTCATCACCCAGCTGATCTGCCACTTTGACCTGCGCCCCAACCTCATAGAGGCCGAGTTTGGCATCGACTTCAACAGCTACTTTGCCGATGCTCTCGCCGTCATTGACCAGTTCGCCAACGATGGGCTGGTAACCCGAAGCGATGACTCGATCGAGGTAACCCCGGCCGGGCGCCTGCTCATCCGCCGTATTTGCATGGCGTTTGATGCCTATATACCGCAGCACCAGGCTGGTCGAACCTTCTCGCGAATCATCTAAAGGAATCCTTCAACCCTGCCGATAAATGGGCCATAATGGATTGAATGTGGTTTTTGAACTTGGACCAAAATAAACAGCAGGGATGTCGTTATGGCTGAAAAGCCAAATCAGGTTGAGAAGCTCCGATCATTGAATGACTTTCATTGCAATAACTGTGGCTTAGCGTCTCTCTGCTTGCCGTTATCCCTTAGCCTCACTGACATGGAGAGGCTGGATGGCATCATCGAGAAAAGCCCGCCGCTGAAAAAAGGTAGTCACCTGTTCCATCAGGGAGACCCATTCACCTCTATTTTTGCGGTGCGTGCCGGCACCATCAAGACCTACACCGTCACCAAGGACGGTGAAGAACAGATCACCGGCTTTTACTTCCCCGGAGAGCTGATCGGTCTAAACGCCATCGATACCGAAGCCTATCCTATTTCGGCAAAGATTCTGGAAACAACCACGGTATGTGAAATCCCCTACGAAAAGCTGGACGATCTCGCCGGCCAGATGCCGGAGCTGCGTCGCCAATTGATTCGAACCATGGGGCGCGAAATCCGTGAAGAGCAGCAGATGATGCTGCTGCTGAGCAAAAAGACCGCCGAAGAGCGCGTCGCCACTTTCCTGCTCAAGTTGTCCGAACGCTATCGCAAGCGCGGCTACTCTGCCTCCATCTTTCGTCTTTCAATGTCCCGCAACGAGATCGGCAACTACCTCGGCCTGGCCGTGGAAACCGTCAGTCGGATCTTCAGCCGCTTCCAGAAGCAGCAACTGATCAACGTTGAAGGCAAAGAGATCGAAGTTCTCAGCCTGGAAGACCTGCATGCCGTTTCCGGCGAGCTGCGGATGCCGAGCCTGGATCAGAACAGCGCTCGCGCCACCTCCTGATTAATATTCGATTTTAATTAAGGGTTACCAATGAGTTACGACGACTGTTACATCCAGTCCGTTATCCGCGATGTGGCCGACTGGCCCTCCCCCGGTGTCACCTTTCGCGATATCGCCCCGCTGTTCCAGGACCCTAAAGCGCTCCATATTGTGATCGATGCGCTGTGCCAACGTTATATCGACAGCGATATTACCCACATCGCCGCCCTCGACGCCCGCGGTTTTCTTCTGGGTGGTGCCTTGGCATACAAACTGAACCTGCCGCTGATTCTGGTGCGCAAAAAAGACAAACTGCCCGGACCTACAGTGCGCCAGGAATACCAGCTGGAGTACGGCAGCGCTACCGTGGAAATTCAGCAAGACGCCTGCAAAGCGGATGATCGCGTGCTGATAGTTGACGACCTGATTGCCACCGGCGGCAGCATTCTGGCAGCAGCTACCTTGGTTCGCCAGCTCGGCGCCCAAGTCGCCGAAGCTGCAGCCATTATCGATCTGCCTGACCTGCAGGGCTCAGCACGACTGCAGGATGCGGACATCCCGGTACATACGCTAATCGCGTACTGATCGGCACCATCCGGATGGAAACAAAAAAGCGGGCTATCAGGCCCGCTTTTTTGTTTCAGCTGAAGCTATCGATCACCCCAGCTCACGGATGTAACGCCCGATAGCGCGGTCCTTTTCCAGAATATGTTCTGTCAGCCAGTCGTTAAGGAACACCAGCAGCTCGATGCTCAGGTCCTCATCCCCCTTCTGGCAACGTGAATACATACCCCAGACCTTATCCATCAGCTCATCATGAAGCGCTTTGTGCTCTTCAAACTGCGGGTACTCAACCGAACGCATCAACGCTTCCTCATCGGCAAAGTGGCGTTGCGTGTAGGCCAGCAACTGCTTGAGCGTCTCTCGTACTGCCAACTGCGCATGCTTGCCGTGAATATCCTGATGCAGATCTGCCAGCAAAGCGAAGATCCGCTTATGTTGATCATCAACCGTGCCATCTCCGACTTTGAACGCCTCACACCACTGAAATCGTTCCATTCTCTGATTACCTGTCTTACCCGGAAGCGGGCTCATAATGCCATAGCTCCTGAGCGTCCTCTATCCCACCCCGTCGAGAGAATGACCAACATCAATAAATCAGCCCCCACTCCCCGGTGCAACACTGGAACCCTGCCAAAGGTACCAGTACACTTGCCGCCTCTTCACTGCGTCCATCGTTACAGGTACCCCCATGTGGTTTAAGAATCTGGTTGTCTACCGCTTTACCCGCCCCTTTGAGTTATCAGCCGAATCGCTGCAAGCCAAGCTGGCGGAAGCTGCCTTCCACCCCTGCCGTGCACAAGAGATAACCCGTCAGGGCTGGAGCTCGCCAATGGGGAAACTGGGTGAGCAGTTGGTCTACGCCAGCAACGGCTACCTGCTAATCAACCTGCGCAAGGAAGAAAAAATCATTCCCGCCTCCGTGGTCAGCGATCATCTGACCGAAAAGGTTGAGGCGATCGAGCAGGAGCAGGATCGCAAGGTACGCAAGAAAGAGCGCGACAGCCTCAAAGAGGAGATCCTGATCGACCTGCTGCCCAAAGCCTTTAGCCGCTTCCAGCATACGCTGGCATTTATCGACCCTCGTAGCGGCGTACTGGTCGTTGATGCCAGCAGTGCCAAGCGGGCGGAAGATCTCTGCAGTCACCTGCGTAAAACACTGGGATCGCTACCGGTCACCATTCCAGCGCTGAAGCAGGCCCCCAACAGCGTCATGACCGGCTGGCTTGAGAGTGAAGCAGCGCTGCCCGACGGCTTTATCGCAGGTGACGAAGCGGAACTAAAGGAACCCACCGATGATGGCAGTATCATTCGCTGCAAGAACCAAGCGCTATTCAGCGATGAGATTCGCGCCCACTTGGACGCCGGTAAACAGGTTGCCAAGCTGGCTCTGCACTGGCGAGACAAACTCGGCTTTCTGCTAGGCGAAGACCTGATAATGCGCCGGGTTAAGTTTTCAGACACGCTGCTCGATCAGGCGTCAGATATGGGCCAGGCCGATGCAGCGGCCGCATTCGACGCTGATTTCTACCTGATGTCGCAAGAGGTTTGCAGCCTGATCCCCGAACTGTTTGATGCCCTCGGCGGAGAAAACAGCGAATCATACAATGCCGTGACGGTCTGAGTGACTACCAACCTTAAACGCCAACTCCATGTATAGCGTCAAAGAAACCTTCTACAGCCTGCAGGGCGAAGGGGCCCATACCGGCAGACCATCGATTTTCTGCCGGTTTACCGGTTGTAATCTCTGGTCCGGGCGGGAACAAGACCGTGCCCGTGCGGCTTGCCGTTTTTGCGATACCGACTTCGTCGGCACTGACGGTGCAGGGGGCGGCAAGTTCTCCGATGCGGACAAACTAGCCTCTCACCTCTCCGCCTTTTGGCCAGACAACCAATCTGGTCGCTATGTGGTGTTTACCGGCGGCGAGCCGCTGCTGCAGCTCGACGAAGCGCTCATCATCGCCTGCCACGACGCGGGGTTTGAGATTGCCATTGAAACCAATGGCACCCTTCCCGCGCCCCAGGGCATCGACTGGGTCTGCGTCAGCCCGAAGGAGAGCCTTGACAAGCTGGTGCTGCGCCAGGGCGACGAGCTCAAACTGGTGTACCCGCAAGCAGCCAACCAACCGTGCGACTTCGAGTCGCTGGCATTTCGCCATTTTTATCTGCAACCGAAGGAGGAAAGCGGCCAGGACTATCGCCAGCAGTGTATCGATTACTGCCTGCAACACCCCCGCTGGCGCCTCAGCCTGCAAACTCACAAACTACTCGGCATCGACTGAATAGAGTTCAAGTGGCAGCCGCCGACAGTTCTGGTAATATCCCGCCTTTGCTGCGCTGGCCCAGCGGGTAGCGATCAACAACCAAGCGAACAACAGGATTTTGCAATGAGCCTTGCCGATAAAGTTCTGGCCGTCAATGACGACCTGCCGATCCGTACAGAGAGTGCCGTTCACAGCGGAAAAGTACGCTCCGTATACTGGCTGACGGAAGCGGACAGCCGTCGACTTATCGCCGAAAAGGGCTACGACGTGGCCGCCGACGCGCCGCTGGCGATCATGGTCATCAGTGATCGCATCTCTGCATTCGATTGCATTTGGCATGGCGAAGGCGGCATGAACGGTGTCCCCGGCAAAGGTGCGGCCCTTAACGCCATCTCCAACCACTGGTTCAAGTTGTTTCGGGAGCAGGGGCTGGCAGACAGCCACATACTGGACATCCCCCACCCCTTCGTGTGGATCGTGCAAAAAGCCAAACCGGTAATGATCGAAGCGATCTGCCGGCAATACATTACCGGGTCCATGTGGCGTGCTTACAGCAAGGGTGAGCGCGACTTTTGCGGCATTCAACTACCGGAAGGGCTGCAGAAAGACCAGAAGCTGCCCGAGCTACTAATGACTCCGTCCACCAAAGGAATTCTCAAAGGTATTCCCGGTGTTCCGGAGGCCGACGACGTCAACATCACCCGCGATGACATCCGTAACAACTTTGAAGCCTTTAATTTCCGCAGCATCGATGACATCGACCTGTATGAAAAGCTGTTGCGTGAAGGGTTCGACGTAATCAGCAACGCGCTAGCTGAGCTGGATCAGGTATTCGTCGATACCAAGTTTGAGTTTGGCTACGTCACCGACGCAGCCGGCAACGAAAAGCTGATCTACATGGACGAGGTCGGCACGCCGGACTCCTCTCGCATCTGGGATGGACCCGCATACCGCGAAGGCAAGGTGATTGAGAACTCCAAAGAGGGGTTCCGCCAACTGCTGCTGGGGCACTTTCCGGATCCGGACATCCTGCTCAACAAAGACCGCATGCCAGAGCGACAGGCCCTGGCCCGCGACAACGCGCTGCCGGAATCGGTGCTGATGGAAGTATCCAAAACCTACGTAGGTATCGCCGAAAAGATCACCGGCGAGACCCTGACCCTCTCCGATAATCCCAAAGCGGAGATTATCGCCATTCTGCGGGACCAGTACGGTCTGGTTGACTAAGCAACTTGCGCGGCCGCTGTGGCCGCGCCCCTGTTTTCGCTGCTAACTGTCCGGATCTGTTCATGGAAATTTACAAAGAGTTCACTTTTGAGGCCGCTCATCTGCTGCCCAATGTGCCGAAGGGGCACAAATGCGGGCGCCTGCATGGGCATTCGTTCCGGGTACAGATCCACGTGGCCGGAGAGGTAGATCCCCACAGTGGCTGGATCATGGACTTTGCCGACATCAAAAGCGCTTTTCGCCCCATTTATGACCGGCTGGACCATTACTACCTGAATGACATAGCCGGGCTGGAAAACCCCACTAGTGAAAATCTGAGCCGCTGGATCTGGCGTGAGCTGAAGCCACAACTCCCGGCACTGAGCAAGATCGTGATCCAGGAAACCTGCACTAGCGGATGCGTTTACAAGGGCAAATAACCGGCTGTTTCGCAATGCTTTATTGGCTAAACCACTGCAGTATTATAAAGCTCTGGGGCCAATTTTCTGCTGCAGCGGTTGCTGTCGCAGCCGCTTCACCCGCCGAGAGCGTCCTAATATCAATCAGTGCCCGCTGCTACCGTTTGCCTGAAAACACCCCGGGAATACTGGCCCTCACTGTCGTAACGTCTTACCATGTCACCAAATTTTTGACGCTATGGTGATTTTCTCCATGCACATGCACGTAGACGACAAGCGCAAGGAGGCCGTGCGCGTCACCTGGATCGGCGCCATCGTAGATACGCTTCTCGGGGTTGCCAAGATCATCGCCGGTTTAATCTACAACTCCCACGCGCTGGTCGCCGACGGCATCCACTCCCTCTCCGACCTGGTCACCGACTTCATGGTGGTCTTTATCGTCGGCGTATCCCATGAAGAACCCGATGAAGAGCATCCCTACGGCCACGAACGCTTTGAAACTCTGGGCACGGTCGTGCTGGGCTTCCTGCTTGTCGCTGTTGCCGGCGCCATGGCGTATGAAAGCACCCTGAATCTGATTAATGCAGACCAGGTGTCGCTACCGGGCTGGCCCGCGCTGGTGATCGCGGGGATATCGATCCTGTCTAAAGAGTGGATCTTCCGCTACACCATGGCCGTGGGTAAGCGGCTGAAATCGGATCTGCTGATCGCAAACGCCTGGCATAGCCGCACCGATGCCTATTCATCCATCGTCGTTTTTATAGGCATCGGAGGCGCTATGGCCGGCTTCCCCTGGCTCGATAGTCTGGCCGCCTTGGCGGTGGCACTGTTCGTGGCTAAGATTGGCTGGGATCTGAGCTGGAAGAGCTTGCGTGAACTGGTAGATACCGCCATTCCTCAGGAAGAGCTTGATCGGATCAAGCAGGTGGCCATGGATGTAGAGGGAGTTCAAGATGTTCACAGCTTCAAGTCTCGCCAGATGGGCCCCAAGATCTTGCTTGAGATGCACCTGCAGGTGCATCCCTATCTGAGTGTCTCCGAGGGTCATTACATCGGTGATACCGTGGTGATGCGGCTGTTGAAGGAGTTTACCGACATTGGTCACATCATTTTTCACATCGACTCTGAGGACGATGACGAGCAACGGGTTTGCCTGTTGCTGCCCATGCGCTCGGAGATCACCGCGCTGATCGACCAGCAACTGGAAGAACACACCCAATTGATCAGGCGAGAGCGTCTGACTCTGCACTACCTCAAGGGACGGATTGAGCTGGAGTTACGGGTGAAATCCGCTGACGGCGGCACCGTTGACCATAGCGCCCTGAGTGCCGTCTATCAGGCAATGCTGCCCCATCTGCAACAGCAAACCTGGTTCAGCAGCCTGACCCTCTACCAGCGCGCCTAGGCCACCTGAACGATCGCCCGGCAAGCATGAGCGATCGCTGTCGGGCGGTCAGCCAGAATATGATGCTCCGGCAGACGCCTTAGTACTCGCATTCGTCGCAACACTCCTTCGACCGTTGCCTGCAAGCCGACAAGGTAAACGTCAGCTCCGGAGCGCCTGGAGTCAATTATGAGCTCCTCCAGCGCCAACGCAGTCGAGACGTCAACATAGGGTACCGCGCTGAAATCGAGCAACAGCTTGTCGTGGCTGCGGGCTGATGCCAGCTTCTTTTGAATGCCCTTGGCCGCGCCGAAACTTACCGGCCCATTGAAGTGATACAACACCACCCGCCCACCTGCGGCAGCCAGTTGCTCCCGCTCAGCCTCACTCAAGGTCTGGTCGTCGTCAGCGAGCGCCTCGACCGCATCGACCTGAACGTCAGACAGGCGTTTAACCGTGTACATATTGGCCAGAAAGACCCCGACCCCTACCGCAGTAATCAGATCGACGAAAACCGTGAGTCCCAATACCAGAAACATCAGCAGGGCGACAAAAGGTGGAGCGCGATGAACGCGTCGCAGAAACCCCCAATCGATGATATCCAGGCCCACCTTAATCAGGATCCCCGCCAGCACACAGTGGGGAATCGACTCGGCCAGCGTCCCTGCGCCCAACACTATCAGCAACAGCACCAACGCGTGAACGGCACCGGATAGCGGAGTTTTCCCGCCAGCCCGAATGTTAACCACCGTGCGCATGGTCGCGCCGGCACCGGGCAGACCACCAGCCAAGCCCGCCACCACATTACCGACACCTTGCCCGATCAGTTCACGATCGGAGTCGTGTTGGGTTTTGCTGAGGTTGTCCGCTACCAGCGAAGTGAGCAACGAGTCGATCGCCCCCAGCGCCGCCAGCATCAGCGCCGCGGTGAGCATCTCCTGCAGCAGTTCGGTATCCACCAACGGCAGATGCAGCTGCGGCAAACCGGAAGGTATGGTACCGATGACGGGTAGGGACTCATGACCGGGAATCACCAGCGCCATCAGGGTAGCGATCACCAGCGCCGCCAGCGACGGCGGCACAAAGGACGATAGTCGCTTGGGCCAGAAAACAACAGTAGCAAGGGTCAACGCCCCCAGCAGCAGAGCTATGGGATTCAGGTGCGATACCTCAGCCGGAATCGCCTCAATCGAGGCCACCACGCCGCCAATGGCAGGCTGCCCGAGCAGCGGCCCCAACTGCAGCAGAATAATGATCACTCCGATCCCGGTCATAAAACCCGAAATAACCGGGAACGGCACCAGGGTCACATACTTACCCAGCTTCATCAGGCCAAACAGAATCTGGAAGCCGCCAGCCAGCAACACCACGGTGAAGGCCAGCAGCGGACCAGCCTGAGGGTCTCGGCTAACAAAATCGGTAAAGACCGCCGCCATCACCACGGTCATGGGTCCGGTGGGGCCCGACACCTGCGCTGGCGTGCCGCCGAATAGCGCCGCAAAGAGGCCCACGCAGATCGCCCCAAAGAGGCCAGCTACGGGGCCGATACCTGAGGACACACCAAACGCCAGCGCCAAGGGCAGCGCGACGATTGCCGCCGTCAGCCCACCGAATAGATCACCGCGCAGATTGTTAAAATGCAATCCGTGTATCAGAAGCATTGCTCGTCGCCCTATTAAGGGTTTGTTATTATTTGGTTATTCCTTATACACCGGGAGCGGATCAAGAATGAAACCGACCTTGGTCTATAACCCGGCTTGCGGCAGCTCTCAAAGCCGGTATGCTAGCGCTCCCAAGGAGCCGCTATGATCACCATTCTCTACCACGACGACCACCTGGTGTTCGTCAACAAGCCCCACGACTTGCTATCCGTGCCAGGCAAAGGGCCGGACAACGCCGACTGCGTACTAAGCCGCACCCGACAACAGTTCCCGACCGCACGTATTGTGCACCGACTGGATTGTGCCACCTCCGGTGTAATGGTGTTGGCGCAGGATGCCGACAGCCATCGCGAGCTCAGCCGTCAGTTTCATGATCGCGAAACCTGCAAACGCTATCTGGCTGACATCGATGGTCACCCGCCAGCCAGCCAGGGTGAATGCACTCACCCTCTGCGCTGCGACTGGCCTAACCGCCCGCGACAAATGGTGTGCTGGAAGCAGGGAAAAACCGCGCTGACGCACTGGCAAGTGCTGGAACAACATAGCGACCACGCGCGCGTCGAACTCATTCCGCATACCGGCCGATCACACCAGCTAAGAGTACATATGCTGGCACTGGGACACCCCATTCTGGGCGACCGTTTCTACGCCCGCGGGAGCGCTTTGGCCAAATCCTCGCGACTCCATCTGCATGCCGAATCACTGGAGATCACCCACCCACAGACCGGCAGGCGCCTCAGAGTAGCAGCGCCCTGCCCGTTTTAGCCCCTCAACATCGCGCCACAGCTATTAGTCAGCCAACCACCCGGCAGGGGCGCCCCTGTGCGAAGCTGGTAATGTTCTCCGCCAATTGCGCCACAATCGCCTGACGCGCCTCACGGCTCCCCCACGCACAATGGGGAGTTACGATCAGGTTGGGCAGAGACTCATCCAGTAGCGGATTACCCTCCCGGGGTGGTTCAACACTCAACACATCGGTTGCCGCCCCTCCCAGATGACCACTGCGTAACGCATCTGCCAGCGCAAACTCATCAACAATGCCGCCGCGAGCAGCGTTAACCAGTAGCGCTCCCGGCTTCATCGCCGCCAGTTGCTCGGCTCCGATCAGGTTGCGGGTAGCAGCAGTAAGCGGACAATGAAGCGTCAACACATCCACGTGCGGTAACAGCCGATCCAGGGACTCCCGTCCGTTACGCGGCGCAGTACCCGGGCGTGCCGCTATCACCAGCTGCATTCCAAAAGCCTCCGCAAGACGCCCTACCTCGCGCCCAAGCTCACCGTAGCCAATCACCCCCAGGGTTTTACCGCGCAACTCAAGAATCGGGTAGTTCAACAGGCAGAACTGATCGCTCCGCTGCCACTCGCCACGTCCGATGGCGGCATGATAATCGACCAGCCGGGTGGCCAATGCCAGCATCAACCCCATCACGTGCTGAGCCACCGATGCGGTTCCGTAACCCTGACAATTGGACACACTGATGCCCAACTCCGTAGCGGCCGCCAGATCAACGTTATTGGTGCCGGTCGCCGCGATACAGATATGGCGCAGTTCAGGCAGTCGCGCCAGAGTGTCACGCGTCAGTACGACTTTATTGACGATAGCCACCGCAGCGCCATCGAGACGAGCCACCACCTGCTCCGGCGATGTTTTGGCATGCCCCTCAACGGCCGCCACTGCCTTCAGAGGACTGAGGTCGAGATCACCAAAATCCAGGCTGTTCAGATCCAGAAACACCGCGCGCATAACGCCTCCTTCAGATACAGAACAGGGGGCTTGAGCCCCCTGTTCTGTATCTTAGCTACCTGCCTACCCTGCTGGCAGGTTCTCTTTTATGCTCCACAGCAGGTCTTCGGCCAGAGGCGCCGGCGCATGCTGTGCCAACTCATCTAACACCGACACGTAAACCCCGCTGCTACGCCGCGTCAACTGTATCTGAAAACGCCCAGCGTAAGTGATGATACCATCCTGTTCCGTCTGCTTGACGGCAGGATTAACGTCGCCAAACACATAGATCACTCGACCGGCCAACCAGATCTTATATCCATCAGCCTCCTGCAGCACTTCCTGCTCGGTTTTGGGTTGTACCTTCTTGGACGAATACTTTATTGCGTTCTCGTCCTCGCTCTCAATTCCCATAGCCGCCGCAATGCCGGAGGTATCGAAGGTGAGCTCTTCCCTATCACCATGCAGCCAGGCAAAGAAATCGCTGATGGTCCCGTCCTTCGGCGCCTCCACCGGCACCGTGGTTTCGTAGGTGATGTAGTACTTACCCAGTTCCCGGTCGGCGGAACCGACATCAACCTCGGCCGCGGTCAGAGCCTGGCTGAGCATCTCCCAGGAACGGTCAATATCGGAGGTCAGCTTTAGCACCGGATGCCCTGCCGAGTCACGCCCCAGAAAGGCGCGCGAACTGCCTCGGTTACGCGCTTGTAACGCCTTGGCGGTACTTTTTTCCGTACTCTTGCTCAAGTAGTGCAGCAGGTCGTACATCATCTCAGACTTATAACTGACGTCTTCACCATCGGCCTGCCAGTCAGCATCTGCCCGGGATTCCGGCGCGCGCAGATGCTGCAGAGTTATCGAGGTCTGGCCGGGGGAGCCCTCTTCAACCGGGCGAACCACCGCCCGCAGCTTATCGCGGTAAGGGCCTGCTACCTCGCTGAAGGTGATCGAACTGAGCATCCGCGAGAAAAATCCCGGACGGGTGTTTTCGTCGGTAATCCATTCCGTTTCGATATAGCCGCGATGGGTATCACTGACCTCGACTCCGATACCGTTGTAGGCCCAGAACGCCTCAACCTCTTTCCAGACCTGCTCGACCGGCTCATCCACCACGATCAGCTTGCCGCTATCAGTGCGATTGAGATTGACCACGTCATTCCCGGCTTCGGCGTAGAAGAAGTCGGGCCGAGGCACCTCGAACTCGCGGTCCGTGCGAATGGCAGCGGTACCGATATCCGGCACCACCAGCATCTCACGCATGGGGTCACTGTTCAGATCCGCGGGTACCTCTAGGCGCTCAACCGTCTGCGACACCTCGTAATCCTGGGAGCGGTCGCGGATGACGCCGCAGCCCGACACCAAAGCTGCTATCGCTATAAAGCAAACAAGGCGCCGCATTTACAGCAACCCCGCCTGTTGCAACTGCAGCCGCAGGGGTTCACGCAGGGGCTCTGACAACGGCGTCAGGGGTAACCGGATACCCACGTCCATCATGCCCATCTGGTGCATCGCCCACTTAACCGGAATCGGATTCGCTTCAACAAACAGCCCTGCATGCAGATGCTCAACCGTCCCATTAAGGGCTCGTGCCTCCTCGACACGTTTGGCCAGCGCTGCCGCACAGGCTTTAGCCATCACCCCCGGCGCCACGTTGGCGGTGACAGAGATATTGCCATGACCACCGAGCAGTATCAGCTCGATCGCGGTGGCGTCATCACCGGAGTAGATTGCGAAGTCTGCGGGGGCCTTGGCAATCAGCTCGCGCGCCCGGTCAAGATCGCCGGTGGCTTCTTTGATGCCAACGATATTATCGACAGCAGCCAGGCGCAGAGCGGTTTCAGGCAACATATCACACGCGGTACGTCCCGGTACGTTGTAAAGAATCTGTGGGATATCAACCAGCTCAGCCACCTTCTTATAGTGCTGATAAAGGCCTTCCTGAGTCGGCTTGTTGTAATACGGCGTGACCAATAAACAGGCGTCAGCGCCCATATCCCGGGCAGCCTGAGTCAGCTCAATCGCCTCCGTGGTGGAGTTTGCACCGGTGCCGGCAATGACCGGTATCCGCCCGGCCACACGATCAACCACCCGTTTGATGACTTTACAGTGCTCGTCGCAATCCAAGGTCGCGGATTCACCCGTGGTCCCCACGGCAACGATGGAACTGGTACCTTCCGCCACATGGAAGTCCACCAGTTTATCCAGGCTGCTCCAGTCTAACTCGCCAGATTCGAACATGGGCGTAACCAGAGCTACCAGACTGCCTGTAATCATCAACTTTCTCCATCTCTGCGACCGCGCGCTGCGACGCACATACTAATGAAGCGACATACCCCTTGATTTCGTACCGATGAAATCCGCTGCCGCTCAGTTTAAGCTTGCTATTTTAACCAATGCGAAGCGACAAGCGTAGCGACCACGGCTATTTAGTCAACCCCGCCCGCTGCCTGAACCCGACACTCGAAGAGAGGTTTTACATGGAACTGAAGATTGGCCAAAAAGCGCCGGATTTTAATGCCCTTGATCAGAACGGTTCTCCCATCGCCCTGGCCGACTTTGCCGGCCGAAAACTGGCACTTTACTTCTACCCCAAGGACTCAACCCCTGGCTGCACGGCACAGGCATGCAACCTGCGTGACAATTACGACACCCTTCGCGATGCCGGTTATGAAGTGGTCGGTGTCAGCACCGACAGCCAAAAACGCCACCAGAACTTTATTGCCAAAAACGACCTGCCTTTTCGCCTCATCGCTGATGAAGACCGCCAGGTCCACGACAGCTACGGGACCTGGCAACTTAAGAAGTTCATGGGCAAGGAGTATATGGGAACCGTTCGCACCACCTTTCTGATCGACGAGAACGGCGTGCTGACCGACATCATCAGCAAGGTCAAAACCAAAGACCACAGCGCACAGATACTCGGCTAGCCGTTACAGGTGGCGTTATTGCGCCACCTCTTCCCCGCCACGATCCTTGCGCGGCCAGGCGTTCATCACCGCCTTGATCAGCGTCGCCAGAGGGATGGCGAAAAACACCCCCCAGAACCCCCAGACACCGCCAAAAACCAGCACCGCGACGATGATGGCTATGGGGTGCAAGTTCACCGCTTCGGAGAACAGCAGCGGCACCAGAACATTACCGTCGAGCGCCTGGATAATCCCGTAGGCCAGCATCAGAATAAAGAACTCGTTGGTCCATCCCCATTGAAAGAACGCGATCATCGCCACAGGGATGGTCACCACAGCCGCACCGATATAGGGAATCACCACCGACAGCCCCACCAGCAGCGCCAGCAACGCCGCATAGTTGAGTCCCAGCAGCAAAAAGCAGATATAGGTGGCCACCCCGACCACCAGAATTTCAACCACCTTGCCACGCACGTAGTTGGCGATCTGGGTATCCATTTCGCTGCCCACCTGCGACAACATCCGGCGGCGCTCAGGCAGAAAGGAGGTCCACCAGCGAACGATAAGCCCACCATCCTTCAAAAAAAAGAACACCAGAATCGGCACCAGGATCAGATAGATGAGCACAGCGATCAGGTTGGTGATCGAACTGAGCGAATAGGACAGCACTGTCTGACCCAACTTGCCCGCTTCATTGGTCGCTTGCCCTATCCATGACCGGACCTGGCCTTCGCTGATCAAGTCCGGATACTGCTGCGGTAACAGCAACAACAGCTCCTGCCCCTGATGAAACATGCCCGGCAGTTCGTTCAACAGATTGGCCGCCTGACGCCAGATTTGAGGTATTACAAACAACATCAAGGCTGCCAGCACCCCGACGAAGGCCAGGAAGACCAGCGTAACCGCCAGATTGTGTCCCAGCCCCCAGCGTTTGCACTTAGTTACCAACCCCTGCATCAGAAAAGCGATCACTATGCCGGCAAACACCGGTGCCAACATCGCCCCCAACGTCAGCACGATCACCAGCGCAGCGATAAGAAAGACGAACAGCAGCAGCGCTTCTTCGTCCGAAAAGTATCGCTCTATCCAGCTATTGAAGACCTTAAACATTGCGGAACTCTGCCCTTACCGGTGAATGACGCGCGTCAGGATTTTTGAATCAGGTAGATGTACTGACCGTCCTGCTCCAGCGACTGCAACAACTGATCGCCAGACTGGTCGGTAAAGGCCTTGAAGTCGCGTACTGAACCGGCATCGGTGGCGATCACTTTAACCACCTGACCACTGGAGAGACGGTTCAGCCCCTGCTTGGCCTTCAATAACGGTAGCGGACAACAGAGTCCACTGGCATCGATTAACAGGTCTTCTTGCTGCATATCCGCCCACAATGACTTTGGAGCCGGGAGAGTGTCTATAGTACTCTCGGCATTGATGAAACTTATCACGCACTGCAGCGACTATATAACAAATCGCCGAAGGCTCCTAAACGTAACACCCAATCTACTCAGATAGAGTTCATTTTGACTAAATTCAAGCCCTTAGTCGTGGCTATGCTGATCGGTTCCGCCACACCGGCGCAGACAGATACCTCGCTGCCGATACTGGGAGACAGCGCCTCCAGCGTTGTCTCTCTCGATGAAGAGTACCGCATCGGCCGGGCCTGGGTGCGCATATTGCGCGCCCAGGCCCCGCTACTCGACGACCCCCAGATCTACAGCTATATCGAAGCATTGCTCTATCGCCTTGCCGGCCACAGCCAACTTCCCGATAGACGCCTCAGCCTGGTACTGATGGATAACAGTTCGCTGAATGCCTTCGCCGCCCCCGGCGGCGTGGTCGGCATCAATGCAGGTCTGTTTCTTTATGCTGCCAGCGAAGCCGAATTCGCCTCAGTGGTGGCCCACGAACTGTCGCACTTGAGCCAACGCCACTACGCCATGGGTTTGCAGGAGCAGCAGCGCAACGCGCCCTGGCAATTAGCCAGCATGCTGGCCAGCATTCTGGTGATGGCTGCCGCCGATGGTCAGGCAGGCGCCGCCGCGATGATGTCGAGCCAGGCCGCATTCGCACAGAAAGGACTGGCCTTCAGCCGCGCCAACGAACAGGAAGCGGATCGCATCGGCATGCAGGTATTGGTCGACGCTGGCTACGATCCCCGTGCGATGCCGGAGATGTTTGCCCAAATGCAGCGCTCAACCGCTTATCTGGGTCAACGGGCACCGGAGTTCCTGCTCACCCACCCGGTCACCGAGTCCCGTATCGCCGACGCGCTCAACCGCTCAGCCCAACTACCGACCGACGGTCTGCGCAACAGTATGGAGTATCAGCTTATCCAGACCCGCGTTAAGGTACAGATGGCACGCAACGCCAACGAGGCGTTTAAGCAGTTCCGCGACGCAGTCCTCAACTCACCATCACCCAGCAACTATTACGGCCTTGCATTCAGCGCCCTCAAAAGCGGCCACTACGATGATGCCCAAAACGCACTGGATAAGCTGCAGCAGGAGGACCCCAATCGGCTCAGCTATCAGCTGCTTGCAGCTGAGATCAGTCTGTCCAGCGGGGATGCCCAGCACGCAAGCGCGCTGCTACGCGACATCCTGGCGCTCTATCCCGACAACCATTCGGCGGTACGCCTGCTGGCGCAAGCCCTGGTAAAAGCACAACAATACGACGAAGCCACGCGCGTTATGCGTGAGCACACCCGCTCCTATCCCGATGATCTCCAGCTCTGGTATGAATTGGCAGAAGCGTACGGTTTAGCAGGCAACCGACTGGGCTTACATCAGGCACGCGCCGAGTACTTTTTGCTGCGCGGTGCGGTGCCACAAGCGGAGCTTCAACTCAACCAGGCATTGAAAATCGAGGACCTGAACCCCGGCGACCGCGCCCGCATCGAGCGTCGGTTAGCTGAAGCCCAACAGATCAGGAAGGATATGGAGTTCTGATCCGGGACTCCGAATCAGAACAGGGCCATCAGGCGTTACCTTTAACTGCCAGACGGTTGGCCGCGGTAAAATCAAGCATGCGATCCAATGGCCGCAACGCCCGCTCACGCAGGCCGGCATCAACCTGGATCTCGTTGCCACCGTTCTCAAGTACTTCAGTCAGGTTGTCCAGCCCGTTCATCGCCATCCAGGGGCAGTGTGCACAGCTGCGGCAGGTCGCGCCGTTACCGCCGGTGGGAGCTTCGATCAGTACCTTATCCGGCGCCGCCTGCTGCATCTTGTAGAAGATGCCACGATCGGTGGCAACGATAATCTCTTTGTTGGGTAAGCTCGTCGCCGCCTTGATCAGCTGGCTGGTGGAACCGACGTGATCCGCCAGCGCCACCATTGAAGCCGGTGATTCGGGATGCACCAGTAACGCCGCGTTGGGATATACCTGCTTCAGATCACGCAGACCCTGAGCGCGAAACTCCTCGTGCACGATACAGGAGCCATCCCACATCAGCATCTCGGCGCCGGTTTCACGCTCGATATAGCTGCCCAAGTGTTTATCAGGCGCCCAGATGATTTTCTGCCCCTGATCCACCAGATGCTCGACAATCTCCAACGCGCAGCTGGAGGTAACCACCCAGTCCGCTCGCGCTTTGACGGCGGCAGAGGTATTGGCATACACCACCACCTGATGATCAGGATGGGCATCACAAAACGCCGTGAATTCAGCCTCAGGGCAACCAATATCCAGCGAGCAGGTTGCTTCCAGCGTCGGCATCAACACCCGCTTTTCGGGGCTCAGAATCTTCGCCGTCTCGCCCATGAAGCGAACCCCTGCCACCACCAAGGTAGAGGCGGGATGGTCGCGCCCGAAGCGTGCCATCTCCAGCGAATCAGATACGCAGCCACCGGTTTCTTCAGCCAGTTCCTGCAGCAGCGAGTCGGTGTAATAGTGCGCGACCAGACAAGCGTCCTGCTCTTTCAGCAGCGCCTTAATACGCTGCTTGTAAGCAATAACCTGATCCGCGTTGAGGTCGGCATGACGAAAACTGTGCGCCAGGTGCTCCTGCACCAGCACACGCTCGGCAATCTGTTTTTCTGTGAGCATAAAACAACCGCTAATCGGAATTCACTACTTGGCGAGGCGGGATTATATCACAGCCGATAATGCCGTCTCCCGAGGAGCGTGGTGGGTCGTACAGGATTCGAACCTGTGACCAATTGGTTAAAAGCCAACTGCTCTACCAGCTGAGCTAACGACCCATGCAGATAGGAAAAGTGGTGGGTCGTACAGGATTCGAACCTGTGACCAATTGGTTAAAAGCCAACTGCTCTACCAGCTGAGCTAACGACCCACAACGGGTTGCGCATTCTACTGAGTTAGCGCTGAATTGCAACCTTATCGGTAACGGGTTACGTCTTCGCTTCCCGCATCAACAAACCCCTGAGCTCGCAAACGGCAACTGTCACAGACGCCACAGGCACGCCCCTGTTCATCTGCCTGGTAACAAGAGACAGTCAAGCTGTAATCAAGCCCCAGCTTTAATCCTTGCTGAATAATCTCCGCCTTGGTCAGGCGCAGCAGCGGCGTCTCAATGCGAATGTCTCGCCCATCGCTACCAGCCTTGGTAGCCACCCGCGCCAACTGCTGGAAGGCAGCAATAAATTCGGGACGGCAATCCGGGTAGCCGGAATAGTCGACCGCGTTAACACCGATAAAAATAGCGTCGGCGCCGAGCACTTCAGCCCACCCCAACGCCAACGACAGAAACACCGTATTGCGCGCCGGAACGTAGGTAACCGGAATGCCTTCCTGCAGAGACTCGGGAACATCGATGCTGGCGTCAGTGAGAGCCGATCCGCCGATCGACTCCAACCCCAGCCTCACTACTTTGTGATCTATAACATCAAGCTCGCGGGCAACCGTTGCCGCCGCTTGCAGCTCGGTATCGGAACGCTGGCCGTAGTCGAAACTCAGCGCATAGCAGGCATACCCCTGCGCGCGAGCCATGGCCAACACGGTGGAAGAGTCGAGGCCGCCGGACAGCAGAACGACCGCTTTTTTAGTGGTTTCAGGCATGATTTTGTCTTGGTAAAAAGTTGGGTCGATGGGTATTAATTACGCGCCAAATAGTCACGCGCAAGCTGTGCTGATGATTGATCCGGGTAGCGCCCAACCACGGTTTCCATCATCTGCTTGGCTTTCGCCTTATCGCCCAGCGCAGCATAGGTCAGGCCCAGCTTGTAATAGGCATCGGCGGTTTTTGCATGCTGCGGATAGCGCTGCACCAAGGTCGCATAAGCAGTCTCAGCTGCCGCCATATCCGGCTGCGGCTTGGCCCGATGCACCTCACCACTCCAGTAGAGTACGTTAGGGGTTAGCGGGCTGTCGGGGTAGGTCTGTAAAAACTGTTCGAAAGCCTGTAGCGCTTGAGCAAAATCGCGCTGGCGAACCAGCGAAAAAGCCGCTTTATAGGCATCGGTATCACTGACCGAGGGAGCACTGGAAATCGGAGTGACCACCATTGGTGTGGCCGCGGACGCGCCCCCCGATGGCGGTGATAGTTTGCTGACATCAAGCCCTGGCGTGCCACTCCGCGCCTGCTCGGTCAACAAACTGAGACGGCGATCCAGATCCCTGTAGCGATCACGTTGATCCTCGCGCATTCGCCTGATCAGGTTGTCCTGCTCTTCAACGCGGCCGCGTAAAAAACGCAACTCTTCCTGCAGCTGATCAACCATCAGCAGCAGTTCTGCCGCCGGGTTACGGCTCGCAGGGACCGCTGCAACCGGGGCACGCCTTTGCTCGACAACCTGGGTTGAAGGCGGTGCGCCGACGGTACTTGCGGAGCTGGACGCAGTACGCTCAACCACCGGGACACCAGCGGCGAGAACAAATTGGCCGCCGGTTAAGGCGGCCAATGAAAGCATTACAACGCTTTTCTTCATCGATTAGCGTTCGTAACGCAGTTCCACGCGACGATTCTTGCTCCAGGAGCTTTCGTCGTGACCGACCATCGCCGGGCGCTCTTCGCCGTAGCTGACGGTTTCAATCTGGCCAGCCGCGACACCCTGAACGCCCAGGTAACGGGCTACCGCCTTGGCACGGCGCTCACCCAGAGCCATGTTGTACTCACGGGTACCACGCTCATCGGCATGACCTTCCAGAACCACGCGCGCCATACCATTTTCACTCAGGTACTTGGCATGCGCATTCAGATCGTCCAGATCTGAAGACTGAATAACCGCCTTGTCGAAGTCGAAGTAGAAAACTGTTGAGAGCTGGGCAACATCCGCCTCACTCATCCCCTGAGACTGACCAGCCATATCACCACCGGACATGGAGCTGTCAGAGCCTGCGCCCATGGAAGATGCGCTGTCCTGCGTATCCTGAGCGGTTTGATCCATTGCATCGCTGCTGTCACTGGTAGTACTGGTAGTGCTACAACCGGTGGCCCAGATAACTGTGGCGGCAACCGCGACGACCTTGCTGAAATTTCCAAGACGCATTATATGCTCCTAACTAATCATCCGAATTATTGTGATTTGTGACATAAAGTACTGCCAAGTTTGACTTATTGCAAATAGGGCGACCATGCCGGCTCGCGCACATTACCCGATCGGGCAGGTAATTTAAACTTTACCCGCCCATCAATTGAAACCGCCGCCAGTACTTCGCGGGTACCCTCCTGGGTCGCGTAGATCACCATACTGCCGTTGGGTGCGATACTTGGTGACTCATCCAGGTAGGTTTCGGTCAAGATATCGAACCGCCCCGTCTTAAGATCCTGCACCGCAATATGAAACACGCCGTTATTTCGGTGAACCAGCACCAGGTGCCGACCATCCTGCGTCAGGCGCCCCCTAGCATTATAGTCGCCCTCGAACGTTAGCCGCTCCACCCAGCCATTTTCCAGTTCAACCGAATAGATCTGCGGCATCCCTCCCCTGTTTGAGGTAAAGATGATAGACCGACCATCAGCGGTCCAGTTTGGTTCCGTATCGATACCATAGTGCTTGGTAACACGGGTTAACGCTTTGGTCGCGATATCCATAACGTAGATTTCAGGATTGCCGTCTTTGGAAAGCGTCAGCGCCAGTTTGCGCCCATCCGGCGAAAACGCAGGCGCGCCGTTCAAGCCGCGGAATGACGCCATACGCTCGCGCTTCCCGGTGGAGACATCCTGGATGTAGATCGCCGGACGCCGACTTTCGAACGACACATACGCCAAACGTTTGCCATCCTGCGACCAGGTGGGAGAGAGAATCGGTTCACGCGATTCCAGGATCACCCGCGGGCGCGCACCATCGGCATCGGACAGTTGCAGCTGATATTTATAGTCGTCTGCCGAGAAGCGTTGAGCGGTAACGTAGACAATCTGGGTATCGAAAGCCCCGGGAATCCCGGTTAGCTTCTCGTAAACGGCATCCGCGATACGATGAGCCATGCGGCGTAACTGGGCA
The DNA here is from genome assembly GCF_017912535.1 of Motiliproteus sediminis. GTDB lineage: Bacteria > Pseudomonadota > Gammaproteobacteria > Pseudomonadales > Balneatricaceae > Motiliproteus > Motiliproteus sediminis. The sequence continues at coordinate 351,587 of NZ_JAERQK010000001.1, read as the reverse complement.
CCCGAGCCATTGATATGAGCGCCTAAAAGGCGCTGCTCATTGATAACATCAAACAGCTCGTACTCCACGCGATAGTTCCCGCCCGGCTGGGGCAGCACCTTGCCGACCAGCAGATACTCCATACCCGACAGCCGCCAGTCACGGAAATAGACCTGCTGCGCGCTGGTAGGAAAGCTCAGCATATTCTGGCGCGACATAAGCGCAAACAATCCACTACGGTACAGGTCGGCGGCGACCACCTCGCTGACATTTTCCGGCAACGCACTGGTGCCGCTCCAGCCGAACGGAACCACAGCCAGTGGCACCGGTTGATCTACCCCCTGCGTAATTTCGATGGTCAACTCCGCCCGCGCGGTGGCGCTGGCCAGAAACATCACCAATAACGCAACAACTACTCGATAGATCACAGACGTAAATCCTCCGGTCTAAATTCCAAGTTTATTCGACGCAGATTACGATCAAACAGCACCGGATCAACCCCCTGCAGCTCGGGAAAACGTTCCGCTTTCTTCACCGCGCTTACCGCGCTGCGATCAAAGGCCTGGTCGCCACTGCTGCGCACAACGTAGGCGTCGTCGACCTCCCCCGTAGGTAACAGGTGAATCTTGACACCGACCAGCATACCGTTGCGCGCAGACGGCGGCCGACGCCAGTTGCGCTGAATACCATCACGAATCACGGCAACCGCCGAGGCCACGACCTGCGCCTCCGCCGCCCGACGTACCGCTTCTTGCTGACGCGCCGCTTCGATGCGCTGTAACTCAGCCTCCGCTTCACGCTCCATCCGCGCAGCTTCGGCCTGCCGGCGTTCTGCAGCCTCGCGCGCACGCTCGGCCTCTGCTTCAGCTTCTGCTTGCGCCCTAGCCGCTTTCAGCTTCGCTTCTCGTTCTGCTTTTGCCTTTGCTTCGGCTTGCTGTTTGCGCTCAAGTTCCGCTTTGCGCTTTTTCTCCGCGGCAGCCTTCTTTTGCCGTTGATCGGCTTCAGCCTTCTTTTTGCGCTCCGCCTCGGCACGCTGCTTTTTTTCCGCCGCCTCTTTCTTACGCCGCGCGTCAGCCTGCTTTTTGCGCTCCGCCTCGGCGCGCTTTTTCTCCGCGGCTTGACGCGCTTGCTCCTGCTGGCGCGCTCTGTCCGCCTCTTCCGCGGCCCGGGTTTGACTCTTCAGATCAACGAGCTCCGCCTTGACATGCCGAAACGGCTGCACGCGATGCTGAGCGCCGGCTTCGAACCAAGTACCAGCGACCAGCACCCCGAGCACCAAGTGGAACCCGACCGCCAAGATCGACGGCAACAGGTAGCTTCGATCTAGCTTACTCACGCTACTCGGTTACCAGGCCAACATTGGGCACACCGACGCCTTGCAGAGCCGCCATCAGCTCGACGACTTTCTGATAAGCCACCCGGCGATCACCTCGCACAAGCACCATTTTGCCCGGGTTCGACGCCACGATTTTTCCTACTCTGTCAGCAACCACCGACAGCTCGGTCGGCGTCATGGGGTCGCCGCCGACATCCACAAAGTAGAGTCCGTCACTGTTGACGCTGACAATGAGTGGCTCCTGATCCTTATCATCCACCGGCTCTGCGCCTACCTTGGGCAGTTCCACGTCAACCCCCTGGGTAAGCATCGGCGCGGTGATCATAAAAATAACCAGCAGCACCATCATCACGTCGATATAAGGCACTACGTTGATTTCAGCATTCAGCTTGCGCCGTTTCTTCTGAATCCGGATCATGACGCCCCCTAAAAGCTGGCGTGAATACGGCGGTGAAGAATACTGGAGAACTCTTCGGCAAAGGTTTCGTAACTGGACATCAGCGATTCAACTCGCGACGAATAGCGGTTGTAGGCAATAACCGCGGGAATGGCGGCAAACAGACCGATAGCCGTAGCGATCAGGGCCTCAGAGATACCGGGTGCCACGCTCGCCAGGGTGGCCTGATGGACGTTTGCCAGCCCCCGAAAAGAGTTCATAATCCCCCAGACGGTTCCAAACAGCCCCACATAGGGGCTGGTCGAGCCAACCGTGGCCAGAAACGGCAGATGGGTTTCCAGCTTCTCCTCTTCCCGCGCCAACGCCACCCGCATGGAGCGCTGCACACCGTCCATCACCGCGTCCGGGTCGACCCCGGTTTGCTGGCGCAGGCGGGTAAACTCCTTGATACCGGCGCGAAATATATTCTCCAGCGCACTGTTGGGATTAGGCTCGGAGTTGACCTGTCGGAAAAGCTCACCCAGATCTACGCCGGACCAAAATTTCTCTTCGAACGCTTTGAGGCTGCGATGAGCCTGGCGCAATACGGCACGCCGTTGCAGAATCATGACCCAGGACACCACCGATGCAGCAACCAGCATCAACATCACCAACTGCACCACGAAGCTGGCGTTCATCACCAGGCTCCAGAGCGACATCTTCTCAGCCACCATTCCCGTTCCTCATTAAACTTTCAGGCTTTTGTTCATAGGCTTTAAGCGCCGCCACCATCGCCTTCGGCAACGGCGTCGGCCGCATCTTTTCGCTGTCAACCGCGGCTACCCGCACCTCGGCAGTGCAAAGCACAGTTTGATCACAGATCCGGATAACGCGCTGGACAAACACCAGGCTGGCGGACGCCAGAGCTTGGATGGTGGTTTCCACGGTAAGTTCATCATCCAATCGCGCGGGTTGGCGATAACGGCTCTGCAGGCTGTGAACGACAAACAACAGCCCCTCCTCTTTCAAGCGCTGCTGCTGATAGCCCAGTACCCGTAACAGCTCGGTGCGGGCACGCTCCATAAACTTGAGGTAGTTGACGTAATACACGATACCGCCAACGTCGGTATCTTCGATATAGACCCTGAGCGGATGCTGATGGATCATGGTGCCGATCCCGGCAGATCCAGCCCAAAGTGATGATAAGCGGCCTGAGTGACCACGCGACCTCGCGGGGTGCGCATGATGTATCCCTGCTGAATCAGATAAGGTTCCAGCACGTCTTCAATGGTGTCGCGCTCTTCGCTGATCGCGGCTGCCAGGCTGTCAACACCAACGGGACCACCGTCGAATTTTTCAATCATGGCCAGCAGCAGGCGCCGGTCCATATGATCAAACCCTTCACTGTCCACATTCAGCATATTGAGCGCGCCGTCAGCGATAACACCCGTGATGGAGCCGTCGCCTTTGACTTCGGCAAAGTCACGTGCGCGCCGCAGCAGTCGATTGGCAATGCGCGGCGTACCGCGCGAACGCCGCGCAACTTCGCGCGCGCCCTCAGGCTCGATGCCAACCTCGAGCATCTGCGCCGAACGCTGCACAATATGGGTCAGATCCGCGACATTGTAGAACTCCAGTCGCTGTACGATGCCGAAGCGATCCCTTAACGGCGATGTCAGCAAACCAGCCCGGGTTGTGGCACCAACCAGAGTGAAAGGCGGCAGGTCGAGTTTAATAGAACGCGCTGCGGGTCCCTCGCCGATCATGATATCGAGCTGATAATCCTCCATTGCGGGATAGAGCACCTCCTCAACGGCGGGACTGAGGCGATGAATCTCATCGATAAACAGAACGTCGCCCGGCTCAAGGTTGGTCAACATCGCCGCCAGATCACCGGCCTTTTCCAGCACCGGCCCCGAGGTGGTCTTTAACGACACCTCCATCTCGTTGGCGATGATATGAGCCAGAGTGGTCTTGCCAAGTCCGGGGGGGCCAAATATCAACGTATGGTCGAGTGCCTCGGAACGTTTGCGCGCGGCTTCGATAAAGATCTCCATCTGCTCGCGCACCGCCGGCTGACCAACATAGTCCTGCAGTTTCTTGGGGCGAATCGCGCGGTCGATCGCCTCCTCTTGACGTGACTGGGGGGCGGGCGAGATAAAACGGTCGGCTTCTATCATCGATGGCACACTCGGTCAGCACAGCAGTTGAACATGATAATGGATTCACTCATCAGACCATACTCTTGAGCGCGTGCCGGATCAGTGCTTCAGCCGAACACGCGTCCGACGACTGCTTGGCGGCCTGCGCTATTGCTCTGGCCGCCTGGGCAGGCTTGTAGCCCAACGCGATCAGTGCACTTTCAGCTTCCTGCTGCGCATCGCCGCTTCGAGCCTGTGTCGTGCCTGCCTCACCACTCAGTTCGAACGGCGCATCGGAAGGCAACCAGTCCTTCATCTTGTCCCGCATCTCAACGATCAAGCGATCCGCGGTTTTTTTGCCGACACCGGGCAATCGAACCAGCGCGGCACTATCGTCCTGCGCCACACAGCGGGCAAAGTCGTTGGCCTCAATCCCGGAAAGAATCGTCAACGCCAGCTTCGGACCCACGCCGTTTACCTTTATCAAGCTGCGAAAGAGGGTTCGCTCTTCGCGGGTAGCAAAGCCGTACAACAACTGCGCGTCCTCGCGAACCACAAAATGCGTGTGCAGACTGACTACCTGGCCCAACGGCGGCAACCGATAGAACGTACTCATCGGCGCCTCAACCTCGTAACCGACCCCCTGCACATCCACCAACAGTTGCGGCGGTTGCTTCTCTTCTAAAACACCTTTAATCCGACCGATCATCGATTCGCTCTACAACGGTGAGGTTAACGCAGGCGACCACCACGCATCGCAGTGACACCCGCCATTCCAATAAGTCCCTGCTGGGTATGGGCATGACACAACGCAATGGCCAGCGCATCCGCCGCGTCCGCCTGTGGCGTGCCTGGCAATCCTAGGATAGAGCGCACCATGTGCTGCACCTGAACCTTGTCCGCAGACCCCTTGCCCACCAGCGCTTGCTTGACCGCCCTTGCCGCATATTCAGCCACCGGCAACCCCTGACTGACGCCCGCCACAATGGCAGCCCCGCGGGCCTGACCAAGTTTGAGCGCGGAATCCGCATTGCGCGCCATAAATACCTGCTCGATAGCCATCTGCTGCGGCACGTACAGCCGAATCAGTTCCTGAACACCTTCGAACACCTGTAACAAACGATCAGGCAGATGGTCGCCTTTGATGCGGATACAGCCGCTGGCAACGTACTCACTCTTGCTACCCACCTGATTGATCACGCCATAGCCGGTGATTCGCGAACCCGGATCAATACCAAGAATGAGAGTCATAACAAACCTCGACTACAAAAAAAGGGGGACAACGCCCCCTTTTTCGCTTGAGATGCCGCCTCAGAGGCGCTCCACCTCGGCACTATCACGAAGATGCCTCACCACGCCACGGTAGTCGTACTGGCCGTGCCGGTTGGCAAGGAAGCCACCCAGCATCCGAGCTTCCTGCTCGGACAGCGATGCCAGGTCGCCATCACTCACGGCTGTCAGCTTGATCACAGCAGCACTGCCATCAGCCAACTCCACGATGGTGACCGAGGGTTCATCACCTTCAGGCTTCGGCATTCGGAACAGCTCACGGACCACACCCGCAGGCAGTGTCTGATCACCGCGCTGAACACGCTCCTGGGTGGTCCACGCCAGACCGCTTTCATTGCCGTCGCTCACCTGCTTGGCGATAGCTTCGGCTCGCTCGCGAACCTCCGCAGAGGCTTTCTGCTGCTTCAGCTCGGCCACGACCTGATCACGCACCTCGTCCAATGGTCGCTGACGGCTGGGACGATACTCATTAAGCCGAATCACCACGCTGCGCTGCGGGCTGAGCTCGATCACCGGACTATTATGGCCGTGCTTGAGCACGTCATCAGAAAACGCCGCATCGATAACACGCGGATGTGACGCTAGCAACGAGCTCCCACCGTCACGCCCGATGGGTTCCGCCGTCTGCACCGGCAGCCCAAGCGCTTCAGCAGGTTCCTGAAGATCCGCGGCAGAGAAGCTCACATCCGCCAGCTCCTCAATTTTGGCGACGAAAAGATCATCCGCCTTGCGGTTGCGCAGCTCCGCTTCCAAGCCGCTGCGCGCCTGCTCAAAGGTGGGCGCTTCTGACCGCACAATGCTATTTAACTTGATCAGGTGGAAACCAAAATCGGTTTCTACCGGCGACGACACCTCGCCTTCTGCCAGCTCAAACAGCGCCTGCTCAAACTCGGGCACCATCACCTCCTTCTCAACCAATCCCAGCTCACCGCCAGTTTCAGCAGAGCCGGTATCGTCCGAGTATGTCTCGGCCAGCGCAGCAAATGACTCACCCGCATCCAGCTTCGCTTTGACCTCCTCGGCCAATGCTTTCGCCGCTTCGGCATCACGCTCCGTACCAACTGCGATCAGGATGTGAGAGGCATCACGCGCCTCATCCCCCTGGAAGTCTTGAATCAACTGATCGAAAGCGGCCTTCAGCTCAGTGTCAGTCACCTCCACTTGCGCCGCCAGAGAGTCCAGATCTAGAGAAAGGTAGTCAACCACCACCTCCTCGTCGGTGACAAAGCGGCTCTGCTGCTGGCGGTAGTAATCTTCCACTTCGGCGTCGTCAACGGCTATCGTAGCCAGCACGTTATCAACCGAGAGTTCGGTGTAAGCCATACTGCGAACCTGACGATCCAGTGCTCGAAGCGCCTGCAGCTCACTGGGTACCGCGAACGCAGTGGCAACCACTCCACTTTGACGCTGATTGATCAGCATCTCGCGACGCAGCAGGTCACGGTACATCATTGGTGACAGGCCGGCATTACGCAGCATCGCATCGAATTGGTTGCGGTCAAACTGCCCATCTACCTGGAATTCGCGTGTCGCCAGAATAATTTTGTCGAGGTACTCGGTACCGACCGTCATGCCCTGATCACGGGCGGACTCGATTAACAGAGTTTCCTCCACCAGGCGCTCAACCACCGCCTCCCGGAGAAGCTTGTCATCCAGCAGCGAGGGATCGGCGTTTTCACCCATTTGCGCCAAGATCTGGCGGCGCTGCAATTCAATCCCTTGCTGAATCTGCTGTTCGGAAACTTCCACGCCGTTTACCGTCACCGGCGCACCACTATCTGTCGCCAGACCCACCAATGAGTCAACGCCCCACAGGGCAAAGGTGATGATAATAAAGCCCACAATGACCTTCGCGATGATCCCTTGTGAGTTTTCCCGTAGGTTTTGCAGCATTGTGCCCCCGGTGTGGAAACTATAATTAAAAAAAAAGCGCATCCCTGACGAATGCGCCTTTGAAATTGGCGGAACGGACGGGACTCGAACCCGCGACCCCCGGCGTGACAGGCCGGTATTCTAACCAGCTGAACTACCGCTCCTCGTCTGTCGCCGGAAGGCTAGACAGACACAAACTCCATCGGTCTTAGTTGACCGCATCCTTCAGCGCTTTACCCGCCTTGAAGCTGGGCACATTGGCTGCAGAGATTTCGATCGGCTTGCCGGTTTGAGGGTTACGGCCAGTGCGAGCCGCACGCGCCTTAACACCAAAGGTACCGAAGCCAACCAGCGCTACGCTATCGCCTTCTTTCAGAGCACCGGTGATCGCTTCCAGCGCGGCGTCCAATGCACGACCCGCAGACGCCTTAGATAGGTCGGCGGAGGCTGCAATCGCATCAATCAGTTCAGATTTGTTCACTTACTTTCCCCTTCTTCGAAAAATACTGTTTTTCTTCTAAAAACCCGTACCCGGTAGAACCAGCTCGAGGCACTTTATACCAACTAGCGAAAACCACTGTCAAGCGCTCAAACCAACAAAATACGGGGGCTTCAGGCCTAATGAGTACTGATTTGACTTCGGACAGACTTACGGCCTTTTTTCTTTTCAGCCGGTGTTTTTTCACCCTCTTCAGGCAGAGGTTTCGGCAAATATTGCAGTGCTATTTCAAGCACCTCATCGATCCATTTTACCGGCTTAATGTCGAGTTCCGCTTTGATATTGTCGGGAATCTCTTTTAAATCCCGCTTATTCTCATCAGGAATCACGACGGTTTTTATCCCTCCCCGATGGGCCGCCAACAACTTTTCCTTCAGCCCACCAATCGGCAAAACCTGCCCACGAAGGGTAATTTCACCGGTCATCGCGACATCAGCCCGGACCGGTATTTCGGTCAGTGCCGAGACCAGTGCGGTGCACATACCGATACCGGCACTAGGACCATCCTTGGGAGTCGCCCCTTCCGGAACATGGATGTGCAGGTCCTGCTTTTCATGAAAATCAGGTCGAATTCCCAGCGCGTCAGCGCGACTGCGCACCACGGTCAGCGCGGCCTGAATCGACTCTTTCATTACATCACCCAATGACCCGGTCTGAATCTGACGCCCCTTACCCGGCACCACTGCCGACTCAATGGTAAGAATATCGCCACCGACCTGCGTCCACGCCAGGCCCGTGACCTGACCAACCACATCGTTCTCTTCAGCCATGCCAAAGTTGAACTTGCGCACGCCGCTGTACTTTTCCAGATCCTCGGCAGCAATCTGAATAGCCTTGCCACCTTTCTTGCTCAGCGCCTGCTCCTTAACGACCTTGCGTAGCACCTTGGCGATTTCACGCTCCAGCCCCCGCACGCCCGCTTCACGGGTGTAGTAACGAATCAGGTCACGCACCGCCGCCTCACTAACACCCGCCTCATCCGCCTTGAGACCGTTAGTTTTAAGCTGCTTGGGAATCAGGTAGCGCTCTGCGATCTTTACCTTCTCGTCTTCGGTGTAACCGGGAATGCGAATGATCTCCATTCGGTCGAGCAGCGGCCCCGGTATATTCATAGAGTTGGAAGTACATACGAACATCACATCGGAAAGGTCGTAGTCGACCTCCAGATAGTGGTCATTAAAGGTATGGTTCTGCTCCGGATCGAGAACTTCCAGCAGCGCAGACGCCGGGTCACCGCGATGATCCATACCCATCTTGTCGATCTCATCGAGCAGGAACAGTGGATTTTTCACCCCCACCTTGGAGATCTTCTGTAACAGCTTGCCGGGCATGGAACCGATATAGGTGCGGCGATGGCCGCGGATCTCAGCCTCATCACGTACACCACCCAACGCCATCCGCACATACTTGCGGTTGGTCGCGCGGGCAATGGATTGCCCTAACGAGGTCTTACCAACGCCGGGAGGCCCCACCAGACACAACACAGGCCCCTTCAGCTTACGCACCCGCTGTTGTACCGCAAGATATTCGAGGATCCGCTCCTTCACCTCTTCAAGCCCGTAGTGATCCTCTTCCAGCACCAACTCAGCCCGCTTGAGGTCATGGCGAACCTTGCTGCGCTTATTCCAGGGCAGGTTGACCATCCAGTCGATATAGCTGCGCACAACGGTCGCCTCAGCCGACATGGGCGACATCATTTTGAGCTTGTTGTATTCGTTAAGCGCTTTTTCACGCGCTTCTTTGCTCATCCCCACCTGCTCAATTTTCTCTTTGAGCTGCTCCATTTCGTTGGGGTTGGCATCATCCAGATCACCAAGCTCTTTCTGAATAGCCTTCATCTGCTCATTCAGATAGTACTCACGCTGGCTCTTTTCCATCTGCTTTTTGACCCGGCCGCGGATTCGCTTTTCGACATTAACCAGATCGATTTCGGATTCCATCAGCGCCAGAATAAACTCAAGCCGCTCCTGCGTATCGACCATCTCGAGAATGCGCTGCTTGTCTTCCAGCTTAATCGTGATATGGGCAGCAATCGTATCACCAAGCCGCAAGGGGTCCTCGATAGAGGACAGCGACGTCAGCACCTCAGAGGGGATCTTCTTGTTGAGCTGCACATACTGCTCAAACTGGGTCATCACTGTACGAGTAAATACACCAGCCTCACTACCCAGATCGGTAACACTGAGTTCTTCACAGCGCGCGATCCAGCCTTCGTCGGTATCTTCAATGGCATGGATACGGGCACGGCTGCTGCCTTCAACCAGCACCTTGACAGTGCCGTCAGGGAGCTTCAGCAGCTGTAAAATGTTTGCCAAGGTCCCCACATCGAAAACATCCTCGGCACCAGGCTCATCCACCGATGCATTCTTTTGCGCTACCAGCAGAATCTCCTTGTTGCGCTCCATGGCAGACTCCAGCGCCTTGATCGAGTTTTCACGACCAACAAATAGCGGGATAACCATGTGCGGATACACAACCACGTCGCGAAGAGGCAACAGTGGAAGTTCCTGGGTCAGGTGGGCGTGCTGGGTCGAAGAATCAGGCATCAGAAAGGTCTCTGCAACGGGTGGCACTGATGAACGCGGATGACTGGCGTCCGAAAATACTGCTCTGGATTAGCATCCAGCTTACGGCAAATGATTGGGGCCCGTCACCCTTAAAACAAGGTGCAAACATCAATTTTTAGCAAGAAAAAAGGGGGCCAAGCCCCCTTTTGTTCAGCGTTTGAACAGTTAGCGCTATTGATCCGGCGCTGCCTTCTGAGACTCCGTGTTGTGGTAGATCATCAGCGGCTCTGATTCTTCGCGAATCACGCCGGCATCAACCACCACTTTGCTGACATTCTCCATCGACGGCAGACGGAACATGATATCCAGCAGCGCCGCTTCAAGTATGGAGCGCAGCCCTCGCGCACCGGTTTTCCGCTCCATGGCACGCTCAGCAACCGCTTCAAGCGCATCCTCGCGGAAGTCGACATCTACCGACTCCATCTCGAACAGCTTCTCGTATTGCCGCGTAAGGGAGTTCTTGGGCTCGGTCAAAATACGCACCAACGCATCCTTATCCAGCTCCGCCAGCGTCGCGACCATCGGCAGCCGGCCGACAAATTCGGGGATCAGCCCGTACTTGACCAGGTCTTCCGCTTCGATATCAAGCAGAGTCTCGCCAACACTACGCGCGTTTTCCTTGGACGCCACCTTGGCAGAAAAACCGATACTGCTGCGCTCGGAACGATCTTGAATGATCTTTTCAAGACCCGCGAACGCACCGCCACAGACAAACAGAATATTGGAGGTATCAACCTGCAGAAACTCCTGCTGCGGATGCTTGCGCCCACCCTGGGGAGGAACAGACGCAACGGTACCCTCAATCAGCTTCAGCAAGGCCTGCTGCACACCCTCGCCCGACACATCACGCGTAATAGACGGGTTATCCGACTTACGCGAAATCTTGTCGATCTCGTCGATATACACGATCCCCATCTGCGCCTTTTCGACGTCGTAATCACACTTTTGCAGCAATTTCTGGATGATATTCTCAACATCCTCACCCACATAACCTGCTTCGGTTAGCGTGGTCGCATCAGCGATGGTGAAGGGCACATTGAGCAGACGGGCCAGCGTTTGCGCCAGCAGCGTCTTACCACTACCGGTGGGACCAATCAGCAGAATGTTGCTTTTGCCCAGCTCGACATCGTCCTGCTTGGCCTGATAGCGCAGCCGCTTATAATGATTGTAAACCGCCACCGACAGCACCTTTTTAGCCCGCTCCTGGCCAATCACGTACTCGTCGAGAGTGTTTTTTATCTCTTCCGGCGCAGGCAGACGATCACTGCTCTCTTCGACACTGGATTCCTGAACCTCTTCGCTGATGATGTCGTTACAAAGATCAACGCACTCATCGCAAATAAAGACCGAAGGGCCCGCAATCAGCTTGCGTACTTCGTCCTGGCTCTTGCCACAGAACGAACAGTACAGCAGCTTGCCGTCACCACCCTTTCCTGATGTTTCGTCGGTCATTCGACTACCTCTTCACTGCTTTGCAGGGGCACATAACACGATTAATGCAGATACCCACCCTGCTTTTCAAGTGTCATGGGTCATTTTAGACCCTTTCGACTCAGCCTTCTCGTCGTTCAATTACCTGATCGACCAGGCCGTACTCAACCGCTGTAGCCGCATCCATAAAGTTGTCACGCTCGGTGTCAGCCGCGATTTTTTCCAGCTCCTGCCCCGTATGTTTTGACAAAATGCGATTCAGTTTTTCACGAATGGTAAGAATCTCGCGGGTATGGATTTCAATATCCGTCGCCTGACCCTGATACCCCCCCAGCGGCTGATGGATCATCATGCGCGAATGAGGCAGACAGAAACGCTTGCCTTCCGCGCCACCCGCCAAAAGCAGCGCACCCATACTGGCCGCTTGCCCCAAGCACATGGTGCTGACATTGGGCTTGATGAACTGCATGGTGTCATAAATTGACAAACCAGCCGTTACCGAACCACCAGGCGAGTTAATGTACAGATGAATATCCTTGTCCGGATTCTCGGATTCGAGGAAAAGCAGCTGCGCCACGACCAGATTAGCCATATGGTCTTCGACCTGCCCCACCAGGAAGATCACTCGCTCCTTGAGCAAGCGCGAGTAGATATCGTAGGAGCGCTCACCCCGCGAAGTCTGCTCCACCACCATCGGAACCAGCGCTGCACTGGTGTCGATAATACCCTGGCCACCCAACTGTTCTTTGAGCATAACTATTCCTTAATCTTTCGCTGCTTGTTAGGACAAAAAACGGCAGGCGGCGCTTTCACGCCGACTGCCGCCCTGACCCATTGCTACCGAGTGTAGCCTTGGAAACGCGAAAAATGAACCCCTTACTCGGCGTCCGCCTCGCTCTCGTCTTCCATTGCCGGTGCCTGGTCCTGCTTCAAAGCCTCTTCATAGCTGACTTCAACCTCAGTCACCTTGGCTTGAGACAGCAGCAGATCAACCACCTGATCTTCCAGCACCAGCGCCTCTACCTGAGCCAGCTGCTCTTTGTTGTTCAGGTAGTAGTCACGAACCTCTTCAGGCTGCTGATAGGTTTCCGCGATCTCTTCAACAGTTTCCTTGACCCGCGCCTCATCGGCCTTCAGTTCATTGGACTGAATAACCTCACCCACCAGCAAACCGATGGACACACGCTGGCGCGCCTGACCTTCAAACAGCTCTGCCGGCAGCGCGCTCGGATCCAGATTGGCGCCCCCACCGAACTGCTGCACCGCTTGCTGCCGCAAGCGATCGATTTCGCCGTCTACCAGCGCCTTGGGCACTTCAACAGAGTTGGCTTCTACCAACTTATTCAGCACACGATTCTTGATCTTGGCATTCAACGCCTGCTTGAGCTCGCGCTCCATATTCTTGCGGATCTCAGCCTTGAACCCGTCCAACTCGGTCTCTTCAATGCCGAACTTGCTGAAGAACTCAGCGTTCAGCTCAGGCAACTCCGGTGCGGAAACACTGTTGACCTTGGTTTTGAAAACAACGGCAGCACCTGCCAACTCCTCGGCGTGATAAGCTTCCGGGAAGGTCAGCTCCAGCTCTTTTTCGTCGCCGGCTTTCATACCCACCAAGCCATCTTCAAAACCGGGGATCATAGTACCGGAACCCAGCACCAGATCATGCCCTTCGGATTTACCACCCTGGAAGGCCTCTCCATCTTTAAAGCCTTCGAAGTCGATATTAACGCGATCGCCATCTTCAGCGGCGCGTTCAACCTCAGTCCAGTCAGCATGCTGCTTCTGCAGCGACTCGACCATCTTGTCGACGTCAGTATCGGCAATCGCAGAAACCTGCTTTTCTACTTCAACAGCGGAGAAATCAGCCAAAGCGATCTCGGGATAAACTTCGAAGGTCGCCACATATTCGAAATCCTGGCCTTCCGCGTCACTCTTGGGCTCGATGCTGGGACCACCCGCCGGCTTCAGTTTTTCCTGAGTAACCGCCTCGTAAAACGTGTGCTGGATCACATCGCCCAGGACCTCCTGGCGAATCCCTTTACCGTAACGACGCTTAATGACATTCAATGGTACCTTACCGGGGCGGAAACCATCGATGCGAGCGGAACGTGCAGTCTGCTTCAACCGACTGTTGACATCATCCTCGATGCGAGCCGCAGGAACGGTGACAGTCATCTGGCGCTCAATAGAAGAAGTCGCCTCAACAGAAACTTGCATGAAAATTCCTCACAAAATTATAAAGTTACGATATGCAAACAGGCTAAGCCTAACGGCACTGCAGGCCGCTAGCGCGCACCCTATCCAGTCGCATCACTGATAACCGCCCCAGCGGGCGCGATTACAAAAGCCGGAATTTTCCGGTATCGCCGGAAGCGAGTCAAGCAAGTACCCGCAAAACAGCAAAGAAAAGCCGCTCCAGCAGTGCGCCGACACCAAAACAGAACAGGAGGATATATAAGGAAGAAGTGGGGTGGGCGATGGGGCTCGAACCCACGACCACCGGAATCACAATCCGGGGCTCTACCAACTGAGCTACGCCCACCACTATAACGAACAAGCGGAAATGGTGCGGACGGAGAGACTCGAACTCTCACACCTTGCGGCACCAGAACCTAAATCTGGCGTGTCTACCAATTTCACCACGTCCGCGACACATCAGGCAATGGGGTGGGCGATGGGGCTCGAACCCACGACCACCGGAATCACAATCCGGGGCTCTACCAACTGAGCTACGCCCACCACTACCTAAATCTGCTCCGACCCGCCGCTATGGCACGCCCTACAGGATTCGAACCTGTGACCTACGGCTTAGAAGGCCGTTGCTCTATCCAGCTGAGCTAAGGGCGCTCAGACGATCCTGTACGATCCAAACCGGAACTTGGTCGGGGTAGAGAGATTCGAACTCCCGACATCCTGCTCCCAAAGCAGGCGCGCTACCAGACTGCGCTATACCCCGAACACCCTCTCGTGACGGCACGTCATCGAAAGAGGTGCGCATATTACAGCCGCCCAAAATGGAGGTCAATACCTTTTTGAAAACCTCCAATAGATAAATAAGTTAGCCTAGAATCCCCCGCATTGTCGCCGTCCACTTTGCGTCAGCCGGCATCCGTGCGAAAATTGCACCCCTTACAGAACCATGACCAACCAAGAGGCTTCGGCAGTCACCCCATGAGCGCGCGGATTATTGATGGCAAAGCGGTTTCCCAACAAGTTAAAGACAGAGTCCGCGAAGGCATAGCCCGTCGCCTCGCCGCAGGCAAGCGAGCCCCCGGGCTCGCGGTGGTACTGATCGGCAGCGACCCGGCGTCAGAGGTCTACGTCAACCACAAACGACGCGCCTGCAAAGAGGTCGGAATCGAATCTGTCGCCCACGACCTGCCCGCCGACACCACCCAGGAACAACTACTGACACTGATCGACCAACTCAACCATGCACCTGAGATTGACGGCATTCTGGTGCAGCTCCCCCTGCCCGCCCACCTGGACGCCAACCTGATCCTTGAGCGCATCCGCCCCGACAAAGACGTGGACGGCTTTCACCCTTTCAATCTCGGCCGCCTGGCACAGCGGATGCCGGTACTGCGTCCCTGCACCCCCAAGGGCGTCATCACCCTGCTGGAATCTACGGGGGTACCTATTCGCGGCCTTGACGCCACCGTGGTTGGCGCCTCTAACATTGTCGGCCGCCCCATGAGTCTGGAGCTGTTGCTGGCAGGCTGCACCACCACCACCACACACCGATTCACCCGCAATCTTGAAGACAAAGTACGCCGCGCGGACCTGGTGGTTGTCGGTGTGGGCAAGCCGGGGCTGGTCAAAGGTGAATGGATTAAAGAGGGGGCCATCGTCATCGACGTGGGGATCAACCGCCTCGACAACGGCAAACTGGTCGGCGACGTTGAATACGAAGAAGCTGCCAAGCGCGCCAGCTGGATCACCCCCGTACCCGGCGGCGTGGGCCCGATGACCGTCGCCACGCTGATGGAAAACACCCTCTACGCCGCCGACGAGCTGCACGACTAACCACGACCCTCGGCGAACAAAAAAAAGGCTGCCACCGGCAGCCTTTTTTATTCAGCACTGATATCCAGCACCACTCCCATCATTCAGGCCTCGCGGCGCCAGGTGGTCCCTTCTCGGGTATCATCAAGGATAACGCCCTGGGCCTTGAGCTGATCACGAATACCGTCAGCCCGGGCGAAATCGCGATTTTTCTTGGCGGCGGCACGCTCGGCGATTAGCGTTTCGATCTCTTCGGCCGCCGGCCCTTCCGCCGATTCACCACCCTGCAGATAAACCTCAGGATCCTGCTCCAACAGCCCCAACACCCCGGCCAGCCGCTTTAGTCGCGATGCCAGACGTCCCGCCTGCAGAAGATCCTGATCTTTAACCCGGTTAATTTCACGCGCCAGATCAAACAACACCGCCACCGCACCTGCGGTGTTGAAGTCATCATCCATAGCCGCATGGAAACGCTGTTCCGCATCGTTATCGAGCCCAACCTCATCGACCGGCTCGATACCACGCAACGCGTGATAGAAACGATCCAAAGCACCACGCGCCTCACGCAGACTCTCTTCGGAATAGTCGATCTGGCTACGGTAATGCCCCATGGTCAGGAAGTAACGCACCACCTCGGGGTCATACTTATCGAGAATCTCGCGGATGGTGAAGAAGTTACCCAGCGATTTGGACATCTTCTCTTTATTCACCCGCACCGCACCAGCATGCATCCAGGTATTGACGAAGGTGGCACCGTTGGCGGCTTCCGACTGGGCGATTTCGTTTTCATGGTGAGGAAACGGCAGATCCGGCCCGCCACCGTGAATATCAAAGGTATCCCCCAGACAACACTTGGACATGGCTGAGCACTCGATATGCCAGCCGGGACGCCCCTCACCCCAGGGCGAGGGCCAGCTCACCTCGCCGGGCTTAGCGGCCTTCCAGAGCACAAAGTCAAACGGATTTTCTTTGGCATCATTAACCTCAATCCGGGCACCGGCCTGCATCTCATCCAGCGAACGGTTGGTCAGCTTGCCATAGCCATCGAACTTGGCCACCCGATAGTACACATCACCATTATCCGCCGCATAGGCATAACCCTTGGCGATCAGGGTTTCGACCATGGCAATAATGTTGGCCATATGCGCAGTCGCACGCGGCTCCTCGGTTGGCGAGATCACACCCAGACGCGCCTCATCTTCATGCATGGCGGCGATAAAGCGCTCGGTCAGCGCATCACAGTTTTCGCCGTTCTCAGCCGCCCGTTTGATAATCTTGTCGTCCACGTCGGTGATGTTACGCACATAGTGAACATCGTAACCGCAGGCACGCAGATAACGGGTGATCACGTCGAACGCTACCAACACCCGCGCGTGGCCGAGATGACAGTAGTCATAAACGGTCATGCCACACACGTACATCCGCACCTTGCCCGGCTCAATCGGCGCGAACGGTTCTTTCTTACGCGTCAGCGTGTTGTAGATCTGTAAAGTCATGCTATCTAGGCGGGCCAAAACGCGACCCACACTCCTTATTCATTCAACAGGGTTATGACCGGTTAGGCTGGCAGTCTGGTTACCTGCCCGCCCAGTTATCCACCAAACCAATGGTCTTGTTAAACACCGGCGTTTCGGCGCTGAAATCGTAGCGGTCAGCAACAAAATAGCCTTCACGCTCAAATTGGAACACAGTCTCCGGCGCAGCATCGAGCAGCCCCGGTTCAACCCAGCAGTTTTCCAGCACCCGATAAGATTCAGGGTTCAGGTGCTGCATAAAGTCCGCCTCGCCGCGGTCAGGTGCCGGGTGGTTAAACAAGCGGTCATAGACGCGCACCGTAGCGCGCTTACCTTCAGTCGCAGAAACCCAGTGGATCACCCCGCGCGGCTTGATCCCCTCCGGTGGGTTTTCACCCACAGTGCCGGGAACCAGCGACGCATGGATCTCGACGATCTGGCCGTCGTCACCTTTGACTACTTCGTCCGCCTTGATCACATAGGCGCTGCGCAGACGCACATATTCGCCCAACACCAAACGCTTGAACTTCTTGCGTGACAGGGTGGTGTCTTCGCTGAAATCGGCCCGATCAATATACAGCTCACGGGTAAACGGCAGCTCGCGCAGCCCCAGCTCCAACTTAGGGTGGGCCGGCGCGGTCATGGTTTCAACCACAGCCTCGTCCAGATTACTGATCACCAGTTTAACCGGATCCAGCACGCACATGGCGCGCGTAGAATGCTTGTCCAGATCATCCCGAATAGCTGATTCCAATTGGGCGATGTCGACCACACCGTCGGACTTTGAAACCGGCAGACCATTGCAGAAGCTACGTATCGCACGGGCACTGAAGCCGCGGCGACGCATACCGGAGATGGTCGGCATCCGCGGGTCGTCCCAACCGGACACCACGCTATCATCCACCAGCTGCTTCAGCTTGCGCTTGCTGGTGACGGTAAAGTTCAGATTCAGACGGCCAAATTCATACTGGCGCGGCTTGGACGGCACTGGCAGGTTATCCAGAAACCACTCATACAGCGGACGATGATCGGCAAACTCCAGCGTACAGATCGAGTGAGTGACGCCCTCGATGGCATCTTCCTGACCGTGGGCAAAATCGTAACTGGGATAGATACACCATTTATCGCCGGTCTGGTGGTGGCTCTGCTTGCGGATCCGGTAAAGGATCGGGTCACGCAGGTTCATGTTTGGCGAGCTCATATCGATCTTGGCACGCAACACCCGAGCGCCCTCAGCAAACTCACCGTTCTTCATCCGCTCCAGCAGATCGAGACTCTCCTCCGGCGCGCGCTCGCGGTACGGGCTGTTCTTGCCTGGCGTGGTCGCCCAGCCCCGGTATTCGCTGGCCTCTTCGGCACTAAGGTCACAGACGTACGCTTTGCCTTCGCGAATCAGGTGCTGCGCCCAGGCGTAAAACTGGTCGAAGTAGTCGGAGGCATATTTGACCTCGCCCGCCCAGTCAAACCCGAGCCACTCCACATCGGCCTTGATGGCGTCGACGTACTCCTGTTCCTCTTTGGAGGGGTTGGTATCGTCGAAACGCAGATTGCATTGCCCCCCAAACTGCTCTGCCAGACCAAAATTAAGACAGATCGATTTGGCATGTCCTACATGCAGATAACCGTTGGGTTCCGGCGGAAAGCGGGTAACCACAGCCGCGCAGGCATTACTCTGGAGATCGGCTTCGATAATGTCGCGGATAAAATTGGATACTCGGGCGGGAGCGGTCTCTTTGGAGCTCATAACGTCTCTTTTATGCTGAATCAATCATGCAGAGGGCTGCGGCATACACAAGCCCCGCGAAAACCACGCATTATAGCGCCGATAAAGAGTCGGGATAAATGGCTGAAGCGGATCTAATGCCGGCAACGGGAGAAGCGCTGTTTTTACGCCGGACCCTGCTGCTATAATCGGTCGCCACGGCCCGCGCGGCTGCTTTCAATTAACCGGCATACGGAATCCGTCACAGTATGAGAAGCTTTCTTTTCGCACTCGCGACCACGCTTTTTTTGACGACATCTGCAAGCTTTGCCGATCAGACAGGAAGAAACCCGATGATTACACTGCACACCAACATGGGCGACATCAAGCTGGAGCTGGACGCAGAGAAAGCACCCAAGACCGCCGCCAACTTTGAGAACTACGTCCGGAACGGCTTTTACGATGGCGTTATCTTCCATCGTGTCATCAACGGATTCATGATTCAGGGCGGCGGTTTCGAGCCCGGCATGGTCCAGAAAGAAACTGAGGCACCAATCGAGAACGAAGCGGACAACGGCCTGAGCAATAGTGTCGGCACTGTCGCCATGGCGCGCACCATGGATCCGCACAGCGCCAGCGCCCAGTTCTTCATCAACGTCGGCGACAATACGTTCCTGAACCACAGCGCCAAAACCACTGAAGGCTGGGGCTATGCGGTTTTCGGTAAGGTGGTTGAAGGCATGGACGTGGTCGACAAGATCAAGAGCGTTTCCACGACCAGCCGCGCCGGTCACCAAGATGTTCCCGTCGAAGACGTAATCATCGAATCAGCGGTGATCGAAGAGTAATTAATGACCACCCTGTTCATATCGGATCTGCATCTGCAGTCGCAACGCCCGCATATCACGCGGGCGTTTTTCAATCTGCTCCACCATCAAGCCCGCGACGCCGACGCCCTTTACATTCTGGGCGACCTGTTCGACGTCTGGATAGGTGACGACGAGCGAACGCCACTGCAGAACGAAGTTGCCGCAGAGATTGCCGCGCTGGTAAAGCACGGCACCCCGGTATATCTGATCCACGGCAACCGTGACTTTATGATTGGCGACGATTACTGCCAACGCGCCGGACTCACCTTGCTACCAGACCCCAGCACCATCGACCTGTACGGTCAACGCGCACTGCTGATGCATGGCGACAGCCTCTGCACCGACGACAAGGGCTACCAGCGCTACCGACGGTTTATTCGCAGCAGCTTTATCCGCTGGTTACAGGATTACGTCTCGCTGACCAGCCGGCAGAAAATCGGCCGCTTGATTCGCGGCAAGAGCGCTGAGACCAACCAGTATAAGTCTCGCGCCCTGCAGGACATCAACCGCGATGCCGCCCGCGAGGCGATGGAGCGGTCACAGGCTACTGTGCTGATTCACGGACACACCCATCGCCCGGGAGTCGATCCTATCGGCACCCGCATGGGCCAGGGAGAACGGATCGTGCTCGGCGACTGGGACACCCGCGGCTGGTGTCTGCGCTGGCATGCCGATGGCTCCCGCGAGCTGGCTCCGTTCGATATCGAAGGGTCGCCCTGAATCCACTTTTTCTTGCCCCGCATCAAACGAAGCTCACCGCCACGTTCACGCTATGCTTACCTCTGTGCTATAACCGCTTGATAGGCCGAACCAGGGAGCAAGGCAATGACCCCAGAAGAGATCATTCAGGATATCGATCAACTGTTCTCGTTACCGGACGTTGTGCTTCGGGTAAACGAGCTGCTCGAATCCGAGCATGCGACCATCACCGACATCGGTGACGTCATCGGCCACGACCCCGCGCTCTCGGCGCGTCTGCTCAAGCTGGTTAACAGCGCCTTCTACGGCTTTCCATCGCAGGTGGACACCATCTCCCGCGCCATTACCCTGATCGGCACCAACGAGGTTCGCTCCATTGTACTGGCATCCTCCGCCACGGCCGTGTTCCGTGATGTTTCCAGCGACCTGATCGACATGAACAGTTTCTGGCATCGCAGCGTATATTGCGGCCTGGTAGGCAAAAAAATCGCCTCGGCTACCCGCCGGACACGCGGCGAGTCACAGTTTCTGACCGGTCTGCTGCACGATCTTGGCAAGCTGATTCTGATCATCCGTGCTCCGGCGGAGTACGAGCAACTGATGCGCGTATCCTGCGAGCAGGGAACCGCCATGGCAGATCTTGAGGAGGAGTGGCTAGGCTTCAGCAGCGCCGAGCTCGGTGCCCAACTGCTCAATCACTGGCGCCTGCCGGAAAACCTGTGGCAACCGGTCCGCCATCAGTATCACCCGGAAGCATGTGACGAGTTCGTCAATGAAACCCATACCCTGAATCTGGCGATGCGGGTCACCAACTGCATCGAGCCTGAACTCAAAGCCGGATCACCACGCGATAAAATTGAGCAGCTCGATTCAGTGGCGATGGACGACTTCGAACTCAGCCGCGACGACCTCAACATGATCGCCATTGATGCCAACATGGAAGCGCTGGAGGTCTTAAGCATCATCAACCCGGCTGCAACCTCGGTGTACTAGCCCGGATAGGGATGGCCCGCACTTGTTCGAAAGAAGCAGCGGGCTAGTGCTCCAGAGGCCCATCAACAACAGACATCTGCCCGCCGCCATGAAACCGGCCCGGCTTCGGTTGCAAGCTGAGGTCGACCACCACATCATTCAGGCCGATTAAGCCGCCGCTTGCCGACCTAACCACAAAAAACGCCAGGACTAGCCTGGCGTTTCCAAAGAGCGCGGAATCTGCTCACCACTCTTTCATTGACTCCCGCTGGCGATCGATAAGACCGCGAAACGAATCCAGCCACTCTTCCAGCTGAGCGATAACCTCTTTGTCCTCAGCATGATCCGGATTCACCTGAACCACATGGATCTCTGAAAGACTACGGTGCCCCCCCTGCTCGGCATGCGTGCGGTCTTCAGCGATCCAGCAGGCCTTATAAGCCGCCAACAATTTAGCCAGCCAGCTGTCGCTCTCTCGGAGCTGCTGCAGCTCCTTAACTTCCGGAGCTTCGAGCCCCTGTGCGTCAAGCAGCTCTCCCAGCGAGGCTAGACCGTCTACCTTCTCCGGCGCCACGCGGTACACCTCGGCGATCTCGCAAAGAAAGCTCTGGTAGGCCGAGGTCAGATGAAACAGCACCGACTCGTTAAAGGACTCGATCAGCGCATGCTTACTCCAGCCCGATCCGCTCTCGGCAGCCTTCAGCTGGTCAAGGTGCAATCGGGCAAAATAAAGCTTCTGATTCGTTCGTGTAATGTACACACTCATTCGGGGTCGTCTCCCTGTCACCCGTGACGTTATTTCTTGGCCGCTGCGGGCTTTTTCTTCTCTTCAATCGCCCACTTACCATCACGGAAGAAGGCCCGCCAGCCGGTCGCCTTGCCTTTCACTTCGGTCATCACATACTGCTCTTTGGTCTTGCGGCTGTAGCGGATAACCGTGGGGTTACCATCGCCGTCTTTGACCGGCGCATCAAGTAAAAAGTGATACTTGGCATCGATTTCATTGCGATGGAGCAACAGTTCGCTCACCAGTGGCGCTCGGGTCTCGCGGTTTTTCGGAAACTGACTGGCCGCCAAAAACAGGCCGCTGGCGCCATCACGCAGTATGTAAGTGTCGTCCACTTTTTCACAGCTAAGCTCCGGCATCGGTACCGGGTCCATTTTCGGCGGCGCCGCCTCGCCACTGCGCAGCAACTTGCGGGTGTTCTTGCAGCTCTCGCTGGTACAGCCAAAGTACTTGCCGAAGCGACCGGTCTTAAGTTGCATATCGGCGCCACATTTGTCGCACTCGATCACCGGACCTTCATAACCCTTGATCTTGTACTGCCCCTGCTCCACTTCAAAGCCGGAACAGGCGGGGTTGTTTCCGCAGATATGCAGTTTGCGGGTTTCATCGAGCAGATAGCTGTCCATCGCCGTGCCGCACTTAGCGCAGCGGTGCTTCTTGCGCAACAAACGCGATTCCGCTTCGTCATCGGCGTCGGCCGAAACCACTTCATCGCCGTGAACCAGATTCAGCGTTGCCTTGCAGCGCTCCTTCGGCGGCAAGCTGTAGCCGGAGCAACCCAGGAACACGCCGGTACTTGCGGTCCGGATCATCATCGGTCGACCGCACTGCGGGCAGGGGATATCGGTTTCAGTGGGCCGGTTGGGCTCCATCCCGTCGTCGGGGTCCTCCGCTTTTTCCAGCTTGCTGCTGAAGTCGCGGTAAAACTCGTTCAGCAGTTCTTTCCAGCCGCGCTTGCCGTTGGCCACCTGGTCCAGCGCGTCTTCCATCTTTGCGGTGAAGCCGTAGTCCATCAGATCACTGAAACTGCTGCTCAGGCGATCGGTCACAATATCGCCCATCTTTTCAGCGTAGAAGCGACGGTTCTCCAGCTTCACATAACCGCGGTCCTGAATGGTCGAGATGATCGAGGCATAGGTCGATGGACGGCCGATACCACGTTTCTCCAACTCTTTGACCAACGCGGCCTCACTGTAACGCGGTGCCGGTTTGGTAAAGTGCTGGGAGGGGTGCAGCTCTTTCAGCTCCAGTGCGTCACCAGTCTGCAGGTCTGGCAGAATAACATCCTCGTCCTTCTTACCGCTGCTCGGCTGCACCTTGAGGAAACCGTCGAAACGCAGGATTCGGCCCCGGGTGCGCAGCTCGAAGTCGCCACTGGTAACCTGAATACGGGTACTGGTGAACTCCGCGGCGGGCATCTGGCAAGCCACAAACTGCCGCCAGATCAGCTCATACAGCCGTTGCGCATCGCGCTCCATTTCGGTCAGCGAGGTTGACTGCACCGCGACGCTGGAGGGGCGAATCGCTTCGTGAGCTTCCTGAGCACCCTCTTTACTGCTGTAGCTGCGCGGGGTATCCGGCAGATAGTTGTCGCCGAAATGGCGCTGAATATAGTCACGACAGGCTTCTACCGCTTCCGCACTCAGATTGGTGGAGTCGGTTCGCATGTAGGTGATGTGGCCCGCTTCATACAGCCGCTGCGCCAGCATCATGGTTTTCTTGACCCCAAAGCCGAGGCGCGTACTCGCTGCCTGCTGCAGGGTTGAGGTGATATAGGGCGCGCTGGGCTGACTCTTGGTGGGTTTATCCTCGCGCTGGGTGACGCGGTAGCTACCCTGTAGCAAACGCTCGACCGCGGCGGCGGTTTCAGTTTCACTGCCGGGACGGAACGCCTTGTCGCCCTGCCGCGTCACCTGGAAGCTAACCTGGTCACCCTTGGCGCTCAACAGATCCGCTTCGATTTCCCAGTACTCTTCCGGTACAAAAGCCCGAATTTCACGCTCACGCTCGACGATCAGCCGCACGGCGACCGACTGCACCCGACCGGCAGACAGGCCCCGCGCGATCTTGGCCCACAGCAGCGGCGAGACCATGTAACCAACCACGCGATCGAGGAAGCGGCGCCCCTGCTGGGCGTTGACCCGGTTGAGGTCAAGCTCTCCCGGCTGTTCAAAGGCTTCCGTGATCGCCCGCTTGGTAATCTCGTTGAACACCACCCGCTTGTAGCGCTCATCGGAGCCGCCAATCGCTTCACGCAGGTGCCAGGCGATCGCCTCCCCCTCGCGGTCCAAATCGGTCGCGAGATAGATCTGGTCAGCATCACGGGCAAGTCGGCGCAGCTCGTCGACCACCTTCTCCTTACCGGGCAGGATTTCATAACGGGCCGCCCAGTCATTGTCGGGGTCGACTCCCATCCGTTCGACCAGCTGCTGTCGCGCCTTGCGCTTTTTCTGCTCCGCTTTCTGCTCGGGGGTCAGTTTACGCGTCTCCGCGGCGGCCTTAGCGCGGGCCTTGGCGTCCACCGGCTTGCGCGCACCGCCTGCCGTAGGCAGATCGCGGATATGACCAACGCTGGACTTAACCACAAAACTGTTGCCCAGATATTTGTTGATGGTCTTCGCTTTGGCTGGTGATTCGACGATAACTAATGATTTACCCATAGAAAAATAAGGTCCAAGCGGAAAATTGAGTGGCGACAGGCCGCGAGAGCGTCATATATAAGGCCTCAACCGGTGAGGGTCAAGCCGCGTTGCTCGCGCCCGCAAGTCAATAGCGCCTCTTTAGGCGGTAACCATAGCCGCTAAACGAGGATTTGGTTAACATAGCCGAAGTAGACCTTAGCAGGCCCGCCGGCAGCCTCAATGACATCGACTAACCCTCTGATATTATTAGCCATACTCCTCGCCATCCTGATCGGCGCGGTGAGCATTAATTATTACTACCACCAGCGTGAACAACAGGAGCGCCTGCGCCAACAGCGCTCACGACAACTAAAAAAAGAGATTCAGCAGACCGTGGATGCGTTAACCGCGCTACGCACGGTCGAGACCCCTGCCGAGATACTGTCCCTGCTCAGTGATCACAGCGCTCAGTTGATCGGCCAACTGGCCAAGCTCAACCCCGCCTCCGGAGTGATCGACCAACTGCGCAGCCAGAACAATGCACCAGCCACCCAGCAACCCCCTGCGGTGGGATTACATTCGGTCAAGCTGGTCCAGAGTGCTATCCGCGTGGCGCTGACCATTATGCGCCGGCAACAGCAGCACGGCCGGCTAACGCCCTTACAACTGGCGGAACACTCCAAGGAGCTCGCCTGGCTGCACAGCGCATCGGAAGCGAATATCTATATAAATGAAGGACGACGGTTGCTGGAAAACGACAAGCGCGCGCTGGCCATCAGCCACTTCAAACACGCTAAAACGCTGATCTCCAAGGTATCCTCCAAAGAACAGCGGCGCCAGCCCAAACTGGTGGAGATTAATCAGTTACTCGACGACGCCAATCCGTTCAAGCCGCCCCCGCCGATCGCTACCGAAGACGGCAGTTAATCACTGCCGGCGTCCGCGGGTGCAAATCGCCGGACCAATTTACCATCCAGGATCAACGTCTCGGCAAACATCGCCAGCGGCCGTACCCATAATCCGCGTTCACCATAAAGCGCACGGTAAACGACCAGCGGCTCTTCGGTTTCAGAGTGGCGGGCAACGCCAAGCACTTCATAATCATTGCCCTTGTAGTGGCGATACAGCCCTGGCTGGATAGTCATCGCTCAGATTCGCTCCTCTGCCAGAGCCTGCAGTTCGCGGATAATCAGCGCTACCGTATCCGGGGTGCCGTTTTCGTTCCAGTACACCGACACCGCCACCGGTGTTGACTCGATCGAATAAACATCCGCAGGCAAACGGTCGATAAGTGACGCAATGCGTGCCAGCTGCGTTTCGGTTAATACCTCTTCGCCCTTGCCCCAGCACCAGCCCTCCGGCAGGCCGCGATTGGCATGGGCGTTAAGACGGAAGATATGCCAGGGGCGGTAGTGCTTATCAACCTGGTGTCCGTTACGCCCCTGCCGGTAGGCGATACAGTGAAACTCCTCCGGCGCGTGCTCGCCTATTGCACGGGGAAACAGCAGTTTGGTCATCTGCACTTGTAATCCGGCGCGCATCGCCTGCTGGCGGAAGATCGCCTGCGCCCGCTGCCGTGGCGATGGCATCATCCACATCATCGAACCGACAATAGCCAGGATAACCAATGCAATAATTGCCCAATTCATGGTCTGATCGGTGCCTCCGAGAATTCAGTTGACCCTAGCGTTAGAGCGGCTATGTTAAGGGGAGAGACGCATCTTACGAGGAAAAAGCGATGAGCTACAGTCATATTCTGCTTGCGGTAGATCTGACCGAAGAATCGGATCAGGTTGCCACCCGCGCGGTGGAGCTGGCACGCAGTAACGGTGCGCAGCTGACCCTGGTCCACGTGATCGAACCGCTCAGTTTTGCCTATGGTGGTGACGTGCCGATGGACCTGTCGGCAATCCAAGACCAGCTTGACGAGCACGCCCAGAACCGCCTCAACAGCTTCGCCGACAAACTCGACGCCAGCGTTGAAAAACTCTACGTGGTCTCGGGACACACCGAAACCGAGATCCATCGTATCGCCAAGCAAGATGGCATTGACCTGATTGTGGTCGGTAGTCACGGCCGCCACGGCCTCAGCCTGTTACTCGGTTCCACCGCCAACGGCGTGCTGCATGGCGCCAGCTGCGATGTGCTGGCGGTCAGAGTGCATAAACCGGAGTCTGAAGACTAACCCGGCCTTAGCCCTCCTGCATCCCCTCGAGCTCGACCCAGCGTTCCATCGCCTGTTCGAGCTCGCCTTCCAAGCGCTGCAGTGCCGCCAGCCGCTCAGCTACCTGCTCATGGGGGCGCTGATAAAAGCCGGAATCGCCGGTTTCCTCATGCAAGGCCTCGAGTTCAGCCTCCAGCGACTCTATGGTTTGCGGTAACAGGTCCAGCTCACGCTGCAGCTTGTAACTGAGTTTGGCCTTTTTGGACACAGCGGCTGTACCCGGTGTCGACACGGCACTAACCGGCTTGCTGACTTCGCTCTTCTGAGCCGCCGGTTTAAGCGCCTCGAATCCGCCCCCCTGGCGCACCCAGTCCTCAAAACCACCGACAAACTCACTGACGCAGCCATCGCCTTCAAACACGTAGGTTGCGGTCACCACATTGTCGACAAACTCCCGGTCATGGCTCACCAGCAGCAAGGTTCCGTCGAACTCGGATAGAATCTCTTCCAGCAGTTCCAGGGTTTCCAGGTCCAGATCGTTGGTCGGTTCGTCCAGCACCAGCAGGTTGGCCGGCTTGCTGAACAGGCGCGCCAACATCAGCCGGTTCCGTTCACCTCCGGAAAGCACACCGACCTTCACCCGGGTACGCTCCGGCGGGAACAGAAAGTCGCCCAGATAGCTGATAACGTGTCGCTTGCGGCCGTTGAGATCGATGTACTCCCGCCCTTCGGACACCATATCGATGACAGTTTTGCCGGGGTCAAGCTGTTCGCGCAGCTGGTCAAAGTAAGCGATCTCCAGATTGGTGCCGACTTTGACGCTCCCGCGAGCAGGCTCAAGTTGACCCAGCAGCAGTTTCAACAGCGTACTCTTGCCAGCGCCGTTGGGACCGAGCAACGCGATCCGGTCGCCGCGGATAATCCGGGTACTGAAATCTCGGATCAGGGGTTTGCCGTCGTAGCTGTAGCTGGCGTTCTCCACTTCCGTCACCAACTTGCCCGACAGGCCGGCCTGCTCCAGACCGAAGCTCGCCTTGCCCTGCTGTTCCCGCCGGGCCGCACGCTCAGCCCGCATAGCCTTCAATGCCCGCACCCGGCCTTCATTACGCGTACGACGCGCTTTGATCCCCTGACGGATCCAGACCTCTTCCTCGGCCAGTCGCTTGTCGAACAGCGCGTTGTGCTTCTCTTCGTCTGCTATCCGCTGTTCACGGTAGGCGAGAAAGCTGCGGTAATCACCCTTCCAGCTGTACAGTTTGCCCCGCTCAAGTTCCAGAATCCGGTTGGCCAAACGCTGCAGAAACGAGCGGTCGTGAGTCACAAACAGCAGCGTACCGGCGAACTCCAGCAGTTGCTGTTCCAGCCATTGAATCGTGGGAATATCGAGGTGGTTGGTCGGTTCGTCCAACAGCAGGATATCCGGATCGGAAACCAGCGCGCGAGCCAGAGCCACCCGTCGGCGCCAACCGCCGGAGAGGGTGCTCATCGCCACCTCTCCGCGCAGACCCAGGCGGCTCAAAACCCGCTCAACCCGCTGGCCCAGATGCCAGCCGTCTACAGCTTCGATCTCGTGCTGCAGCTGCTCCAACCGCTTGAGCTCCTGCGGCTGGTGCGCATTGGCAGCCAGTTCATGGTAACGCTGCAGCAGTTGCTGGACATCGGCTAGTCCACTCGCCACCACCTCTTCCACCCGGCGATCATCGGCAGCGGGCAGCTCCTGCTCCAGCACACCAACGCGCAAACCCTCTTTACGCCACAAAGTGCCGCCATCAAGATGGATTTCACCCGACACCACACGCATCAGTGACGACTTGCCGGCGCCATTACGGCCAATCAGAGCGATCCGCTCGCCCGGCTGCACCACCCAGTCCACATGATCGAGTAGCGGATGTTCGCCAAATGCCAACGCCGCCTGTTCCAGTCGCAATAACGCCATTAAAAGATCAACCGTAAAAAAAGAATATTTCCAAGAAGATGCTCAGGGGCTGGCCACATCGCTCGGCGATAGGCCCTACTCTACACAGGGACAAAAACTTGTGATTGGCAATCGAAATAAAGCCTCAAACCTGTCACCATCCTTCGCAAGGCAAGGAACCATTTTACCCGCAAACCGTCCGAGGGTTGAATCACAAACCCTCGTCGGGACAGATTTAGCCCAGGAACAGTTGTCGATTTCATGCGTCATTTTTTACTGACCCGCGCCCTCGCCGGTGTAATTGTCGCCAGCGCTTGGCTCCCGCTTAGCCTCCATGCCGGGCCCGCGCCGTCAATCGATGCCCAGCGCCAACTTTATCAGCAGGCCCGGGAGGCGTTCGAACAACGGGATACAGAGCGCTATGAGGCGCTTAAAGCGCAGCTGACTGATTACGTCCTCTACCCTTATCTCGACTACAACCAGTGGCGGAGAGAGCTGTCACAACTTGACAGCCCGGCGCTGACTGACTTCCAACAACGCTACGCCGATACCCCCCTCCCACGCCTGCTTCAACGCCACTGGCTCGCTTATCTGGGCAAGCGCAAACAGTGGCAGACACTGGTTGACGGCTACGACGCCGACATCGCCAACCTGGCTCTGGAGTGCCTTTATCGCCGTGCGCTTTATAACATCGGCGACAAAAACGCCGCCTATCACGGGCTGGAAGAACTCTGGGTGGTCGGGCGCTCCCAGCATAGCGCCTGTGACGCCGTGTTCGAACCCTGGCTCAAGTCTGAGCAGTTCAACAGCAACTTTGCTTGGCAACGGTTCTGGTTAGCGCTGGCCAACAACAACCGCACCCTGGCCCGCTACACCCAGCGTTTCGTCACCGACGCGGCACGCAAGCAGATGATGGAACAGGCGCTTGATCTTCAGCACCGCCCGGAAAAACTGTTGCGCATGAACAAGGCTACCCTGCAGTCGCTGCCTTCACGTACACGCAAGATCGCCCTGGAGCGACTCAGCCGGGTTGACCCTGATGCTTACCTGGGCCTGCTGGAAAAGCATCAGCTGCAGGATGAGCCCGCTTATAAACGCACTCAGGAGCGCGCAGTCATGCGTTTACTGCGCAGCTATAACGACCGTTCCCACCACTGGGCATCGGCAATCGACCCGGAATACCGTTCGCTGGAACTACTGGAATGGCGTATCCGCGAAGCCCTGTTCCGACAGGACTGGGGGCAGGTTGGCACGTTGCTCGAAGCCCTGCCGGCATCGTCACGCTTTAACGACCGCTGGCGCTACTGGCAAGCCAGGCAGCTCGACCAAGGTAGTCCAGAGCAGCGCACACGCGCGCAGCAGATTTTCACAGAGTTGTCTCGCAGTCGGAGCTTTTACGGCTTTCTGGCCGCCGATCGGGTGGGAGCCAGTTACAGCCTCAACAACGACAGCGAACCCGCCAGCGCAGAGCAGCTCAGTCAGCTAGCCGCCCTTCCCGGTATCCAGCGCGCGCGAGAGCTGTTCCACCACCAGCAGCTGATCGAGGCCCGGCGGGAGTGGTTTCATGCCACCCGTAACCTGAATGAGGAGCAACACTACCAGCTGGCGCAGCTGGCACGTTCCTGGGGCTGGTACGCGCAGGGTATTCGCGCGGCCATCGAAGCCAAGCGCTGGAACGATCTGGTGCTCCGTTTCCCGTTGGCGCACAACCAGCAAGCCGCGCAACAGGCCAAGAAACACCGCATCGATACACCCTGGATTCTGGCCATTATCCGCCAGGAGAGCGCATTCATGGCCGACGCCCGCTCACCCGCGGGTGCCATGGGGCTGATGCAGCTGATGCCAGCTACCGCCAAACAGACCGCTCGCCAACAAAAACTTCGCTATCGCAACAGCAGCCAGTTGCACGACCCCGAGTTCAACATGGCTCTCGGTAGTGCGTATCTGGCGGCCATGCACCGCCGCTTCGACCAACAACGAGCCCTGGCATCAGCCGCTTACAATGCAGGGCCCTACCGGGTGAAACAGTGGCTGGAGCATCGCGGGCACCTGTCCGTTGACGCCTGGATCGAAACCATCCCCTTCGATGAAACGCGCCATTACGTACAGAACGTGCTCAGCTACGCATTGATCTACAGCGATCTGCTGGGGCTGCCGAAAACCTTTATGTTTCCCCACGAGACCCGGCCATTGCAACCGGGAAGCGATACCTAGACCGCGTCAGTCGGGCTCGCCGCCCACCCGGCGGCGCACCGGCGGTATTTCGCGCAGGAACCGGATCAAGGCCTGGCGGTCGCTGTCGGTCAGCGCGGCGGTGCTGTTGTCGACCACCTCCCCCATACCGGCACCGACAAAATCGGCATCGGGCAACATCCCCATCACCAGCAAAGAGTCCACATCACCTTCAGACCACCTTCCAATACCGGTCTCCTGGTCCGGGGTGATATTGGGAATCACGCCGCCCTCCGGACCACTGGAGGTGCCGGCAAACTCCAGCTCCAGCTGCATCGCCCCAAGAAAATCACGCGGCGTATGGCATTCACCGCAATGCCCCAGGGCACGGGCGATATAGGCCCCGCGCTGATATTCTTCACTTTTGCCGCTCTCGACCGGCCGCGGACCTTCATCGAAAAACAACCACTTCCAGAACAGCATCAGAAAACGCCAACGGAACGGCCAGGGTAGCTCATGCTCCTGATTGGCCCGACTGACTGCAGGCACGGTTTGCAGGTAGGCCCAGAGATCGTCAATATCACGGTCATTGATAGCGGTATAGGAGGTGTACGGAAACACCGGATAGTAGTGCTCGCCCTCGGGAGACAGCCCCTTGCGTACCGCCTGCTCAAACTGCGTGCGGCTCCAGCTACCAATACCGGTCTGCGTGTCCGGAGTGATGTTCGGGGTATAAAAACGCCCAAAGGGAGTATCCAGCTCGCGCCCTCCGGCCAGCAGCTCACCCTCTTCACGGGTGTGACAGCCCTGACAGCCAGCCAGATCGAAGATATAACGCCCACGCTCTACCGCCGTTTTAGCTTCAACCGAGAGGGGCAGCAGCCCGAACAGCATAGAAACAGAAATCAGCCAGCATCGGCGAGTGAACAATTGGATCATGGGGAGCCCTTACTCTATCTATGCATATCTAATTGAAAGAAAAGCACATCTGACTCTTATTTGCTATCAGGACGCACCGACTGCCATTCCGACTTGCGGTCTCGCACGCCGCCGCGCTCTTCTGCTGCCGCTTATTCGGGCACTACCTTGATGCCCGGCACAAACAGGATTCCGGCGAAGGTTCGTTTCAGTTTTTTACTATAGAAATTGGTGAGGTAGGCGCCGTCACCAAAAGCGATGCGGCTACCGACAGGCACCTCAGTCCGCGGGGCAGCCAACCAGGCTATCTCCCCGCCAGGAAGCTCCACCGCAAGATAGGTATAACTGTTGCTGTCGTGCGCCTCACGGACAACACCAACAGCATGGGGATCGCCCGATTGCGGCAGTCGCAGCACTTTGGCCGCCTGGTCGACGGAGGGGTGGCCCGGCGGCGGCGTGGCTGACAGTGAGCTGGCCCACAGCACGGCAACCAGGGTCGCGATTAACCTCAAGGATAAGCTCATAGGCGATGTTTTTGGTAACCCGTTTCAGACCAAAGAACTGCTGCAATTTACCAAAGGGAAGCATAGTATAGCGGCCAACTGCCGGCACTTGGCATACTTGCCGCCGGTATGCACCCGCCGAGGTACGACGATGACCACACCGCGACTCACCCGCTCTTTGCTGACCACGCTGCTGGTACTGTTGCTGAGTCTGATGCTGCCGGTCAGCGGTGCGGTAGCCGGCATCGATGCCAACCTCTACCAGCAGCAGCTGGACGGCGACGCCAAACCGGCCGGCAATGATGCCGACGGCGAGGAAAAATCCCCACTATTGGCTGCGTCGCCCCTCCTTCCGGTGGCACGATCGACAAACCGGTCAGCGGCAGCGCAACCTGAACCCTATTCGGACTGCTCCGACACCTGCCTATTTATTCGCGCGCCCCCTCACCTGCGGCTGTAACACCGTGCGGGTTCACCCGCTTTGTCAGTCGTTATATTGAGGAATAATCCGTGTCCTTTGCACTTATCGCGATCACACTGGTGTTCGTTGTCGGCTATCTCGCCATCGTCACCGAACACAACATCCACGTAGACAAGACCGCCTCGGCGATCATGACCGGCGTTCTCTGCTGGACTATCTATATTCTGGCCTCCGGCTCACTGGTTGACCTGTCAACCCTGCCAGCCTGGTTCACCCAACAACACCTGGGCAAAGAAGCTAGCGAAATAGCCATCACCTGGGTTGGGCATCATCAGCTGCTGGAGTTTCTGGGCGAAATTTCCAGCATTCTGTTCTTCCTGCTCGGTGCCATGACTATCGTGGAGCTGGTGGACGCCTACGGCGGTTTTGCCATTATCACCGACCGGATCAACAGTACCAACACCGTCAAGCTGCTGTGGACTATCGGCCTGATCGCCTTTTTCATGTCGGCCGCGCTGGACAACCTGACCACCACCATCGTGATGATCTCGCTGATCCGCAAACTGATTGCCGAGCAGAAAGACCGGCTGTTTTTCGCCGGCATTATCGTGATCGCGGCCAATGCTGGCGGCGCCTGGTCCCCCATCGGCGACGTTACCACTACCATGCTCTGGATCGGTGGCCAGATCACCACGCTCAACATCATGCACAGCCTGATCATTCCCAGCCTGATCTGCCTGCTGGTACCGTTGGCGTTCTTGTCGTTCACCCTGCGCGGCAAGCATGTCACCACACCGG
This sequence comes from Motiliproteus sediminis, assembly GCF_017912535.1. GTDB lineage: Bacteria > Pseudomonadota > Gammaproteobacteria > Pseudomonadales > Balneatricaceae > Motiliproteus > Motiliproteus sediminis. The sequence continues at coordinate 318,036 of NZ_JAERQK010000001.1, read as the reverse complement.
AAGCGGAAGAAGCCGAGAACAGCTTCGTGGTCTCCACAGCGCAACGCAACCTGATTTTCTGCGTCGGCATGGGTGGATTGCTGTTCGTCCCCATCTTCAAGACCCTGACCCACCTGCCACCCTTTATGGGCATGCTGCTCAGCCTTTCAGTGCTGTGGGTCATCAGTGAACTGATGCACAAGCACCAGCGCGATGAAGTAATCGATGCCGGTCTGCACATCGTTACCGTGCTGAAGAAGATCGACTCCGCCAGCGTGCTGTTCTTTCTCGGCATTCTGCTCGCCGTTGCAGCGCTACAGGCCACTGGACTGCTGGCATCGCTGGCTGCGGGTCTTGACGCAGCGGTGGGCAATATCGATCTGATCATCTTCCTGATCGGCCTGCTGTCGGCGATCGTGGACAACGTACCGCTGGTAGCCGCAGCCATGGGTATGTATGAGATGTCGGTCTACCCGACCGACCATGCCATGTGGGAGTTCCTGGCTTACGCCGCGGGCACCGGGGGCAGCTGCCTGATCATCGGCTCTGCCGCTGGTGTTGCAGCCATGGGCATGGAGCGGATCAACTTCTTCTGGTACATGAAGGTGATGACCCCGCTGGCGCTGATGGGCTACATTGCCGGAGCGCTGTTCTACCAGTTCGCCTGACCACGACAAAACAGGCAGGCTACTGGCGCGTTACAGCGCGGTATCCTGCCCCTCTCGCACCACGCGAAAGCCGATATCATTCAGCGGCTTTCGCGCCACCCAGCCCTCGCGGTTGGTGGCACGCAAACTCCACACTCCCTCCGCCCAGGATCCGCCCCGAATCACCCGTTTGCAGTCGTGGCTACCCCTTAAGGGCTCAGGATAACTCGATGACTGGCGGCGATAGGCGTCAGCGTCGTAACAGTCGGCCACCCACTCCCATACGTTACCGAGCATATGATACAAGCCGAAACGATTGGGCGGCATCGCCAGCGGCGGCGCGGTATAGGGGTAAGTTTGGTCGCAGCGGCGGTCACGGCAATTGGCGCGACCCTGATCAATTCGGTCGCCCCACCAATAGCGCGTCAGGGTACCGGCACGGGCGGCATATTCCCATTCAGCCTCACTCGGCAAGCGGTACTGAGCTCCAGTTTGCTTACTGAGCCAATCAGCGTATGCCGTCGCATCGTGCCAGCTGACACACACTACCGGCTCGTCATCGGCCTGGCTAAAGCCGGGGCTCTGCCACCCTTGTCCCGCATCAGTCTCAAAATGCCCGTCAACCATCCCGGCGCATCCCTGATGCGGCTGGTAGTCGGGAACTGCGGTCAAAAAAGCCTGATACTCGCGCCGTGAAATCTCATGGGTAGACATGGCGAGGGGAGCGGTCAAGGCTACCGAAAACGGGCTATCGCCGGGGCCATGTTCGTCACTGTGGCCCTCCCATGGGAAGGCCCCCATCAAAAAGCGGCCAGACGGCAAGCGCACCAACTCCGGGCAATAACCGCAAGGGCTACCGCTTAACAGATGATCACGAAACTGGGCGGGAGCGGTTTCGGGGCGCAGCTTTTCATCAACCGCCACCGGTTGCAGCTGCGCCCATGCCGGGGACGCCGACAGTACAGTCACCAACAACAGGGCTCGCAAACTCATAAACACCTCCGCTAGCGCTCATAACCAGCATAGCTGGGGGTAGCAGAAAGTTCTTTCAGGGATACGGGCCGAAAAATGAGTTGGCCAGTGGGTGATAAAGAAGTCGGTCGCCGGGAAGCAAAACCGGGGTTATCAAACCACTATGAAAACGAGCTTTGTAGCACCGACTTACTGCAGCCAACAGGGTCCGCTCGGCACCGTTCTCAGCCGCTCCACAATAAACACACAACACCAAAAAAAAACGCCCCGTCAGGGGCGTTTCACAACTCAATCGCAGTGCCGCAAAGGGTAAGGCTAAACCTCGTAGTCGCCGGTAACCGTATTGAGGCGATGGGTAGTTTCGCTCAGAGCCGCCGCTGAGCGGGCCCCCTCGGCCGTCGCGGTAGAGGTCTCGTCTGACAGGGAGCGAATCTTGACGATATTGCGGTTCATCTCCTCCGATACGGCCGATTGCTCTTCGGCTGCAGTGGCGATCTGAGTGCTCATATCGCTGATGCGCGCCACTGCCTCCCGAATCTGGATCAACGATTGCGCCGCCTGCTGCGCTTCAGCCACCGAGTGATCGGCGGAGCTGCGACCCTGCTGCATCACTTTTACCGCCGAATCGGCTTTACGCTGCAATCCCTCAATCATCTGCTGAATCTCTTCAGTCGAGCTTTGGGTGCGCTGGGCCAGGGAACGAACCTCGTCGGCAACAACGGCAAAGCCGCGCCCCTGCTCACCGGCGCGGGCCGCTTCGATCGCTGCGTTCAGTGCCAACAGATTGGTTTGCTCGGCCACCCCGCGAATCACATCAAGAATAGAACCGATATTGTTGGCATCAGCGTGCAGGCTCTGAATCACCTCTTCAGCCTGTTCCACCTCGGTAGCCAGAGTACGAATGCTGTTCTGGGTCTGCTGCACCACCTGATCTCCGGTGCTGACGCACCGGTCCGCCTCGGCGGCTGAATCAGCGGCCATGCTGCAGTTGTTGGCCACCTCCTGCACCGTGGCGGTCATCTCCTGCATCGCAGTGGCGATCTGCTCGGTCTCCGACATCTGGGTTTGCATGCTGCGGTCTGCCTGCACGCTCATCGCGGCCAGTTGATCAGCGGAAGAGGATAGCGCTAAAGAGGATTCCTGAATCCGCCCGATCACCGCTTTCAGCCGCCCCTGGATCATTTTCATGCCGGTCTGTATCTCGCCCATGGCACCAATCCGGTCCAGCTCGATAACCTGGCTGAGATCACCGTTGGCGATCGCCTTGGTATGCGCGACCAGCTGGTGTAGCGGTTTAATCAATCGTTGGTCAATCCACCAGAAGCAACCGCCCATCAGAACCAATCCAGCGGCAATCATCCCGTACAACATACCGTCGCTGAAGTTACCGGTTGCCAAAGCAGCCGCCAGCAATCCCAGCCAGACAGCCTGAAGCAGCTTGAATTCAACGCTGGTGCGCAGGCGCAGATCCCGCTTTTTGGGCAGGTCGTCCAGCTTGCTCTGCTTAACGCGCTTGTACAGGGCTTCAGCCTGACGGATCTGGTTCTGGCTGGGTTTGGAGCGTACCGATTGGTAACCCACTACCGTACCTTGTTTAACTACCGGGGTTACGAATGCATCCACCCAGTAGTGGTCACCATTCTTGCAACGGTTCTTCACCATCCCCCGCCAGGGCTTACCCGCTTTTACCGTGCCCCACAAATCTTTATACGCTGCCGGAGGCATGTCGGGGTGACGAACAATATTGTGGCTCTGGCCGATCAGTTCATCTTCCGTGAAGCCGCTAATGTCAAGAAAGTCCTTGTTGACATAGGTGATCTGCCCTTTCAGATCGGTCATGGAGATGATGGACTGCTTAGGTCCCATCACCACTTCCCGCTGAGTGACTGGCATATTTATTTTCATCGGCTCTACTCTGTATACGGGTCGATAAGGTCTGGTTTTGACGGTGCAAAACCGCCAATGATTTAAGCATTTACCTAAGCTGTTTGATATCTGATTTTTGGCAGTCTTTGACTAAGCATAAATTTCAACCAAAGCCATGATACCTAGAAAACAAATGTCACAATAGTCACAAAAAGCATTTATATGACATAAATCAAAAAAAGGATAGCTGCTGACACCTTTGCTCGTCACCAAACAAGTTACAATCCAGCCCCCCACCTTCACCGACGGTTAGCCCCAACCGCCGGCACGCCACCTCAAAGCGCTTGGCCAGCAGTGTCGCCACCACGCCGGAGCCCGTCATACGCTGACCAAACCGCGGATCATAGAGCTGCCCGCCCCGGCACTGTTCGATCAGGCTGATAACATGGCGCGCACGGCCCGGGTAATGCGCCTGCAGCCAGTCGCGGAACAGGCCTTTCACCTCATGCGGCAGGCGAATCAGAATATACGCCGCGGAACAGGCTCCGGCATCGTGACTGGCAGCGAGAATCGCTTCCAGCTCGGCGTCATTGATCGAGGGAATGACCGGGGCCGCCAACACGCCTACCGGGACTCCCGCCGCATTGAGATCACGAATCGTTTGCAAACGCGCCTTAGGTGATGCGGTACGTGGTTCCAGTCGCCGCTTGAGCGTGTTGTCCAGCGTGGTAACGCTGATATGAACCCGGCACAGTCGCTGCGCGGCCATCGGTGCCAGAATATCAAGATCACGCAATACCAACTGGCTTTTGGTCGTCAGGGTAAAGGGATGTCGGAATCGTTGCAGAACCTCCAGCAACTGCCGGGTAATCTGCTGCTCCCGCTCCAGCGGCTGGTAAGGGTCAGTGTTGCTCCCCAGAGCAATCGGACGACAACGATATCCGGGACGACTGAGTTCGCGCTCCAGCAGTGCGGCTGCGTTTGCCTTGTAGCTCAACCGGGTTTCAAAATCGAGCCCTGGTGACAGATCCCAGTAAGCGTGAGTTGGCCGGGCAAAACAGTAGACACAACCGTGTTCACACCCCTGATAGGGATTGATCGACTGGGCAAAGGGCAGGTCGGGGGAACGGTTACGGGCGATGATGCTCTTGGCCTGTTCGGCGCGCACTTCGGTGACAACCGATGGCGGATGATCAGGCTCAAACTCGCTGTGAGCAGACGCGTAGCGGTTTGCCGGGTTGCTCGCCACTCCGCGGCCGGTAATAAAACGGGGCGCTGTCATCAGGACCTCCTGGGCGCAAAAAGAGTTGTGGGTGATCCAGCAGAATTATTATACTGTACAAACATACAGTATTGGCAAGAGCGGATCACTATGCCTTCTCCTTCTCTCGAACAGCTATTACGCCAAGGCCAGATCTGGCGTGGCAACCAGCCTCATCCCCTGCCAACCCGGGAACTGCTGGTCAGTGGCTATGCGGATCTTGATCATGAACTCGGTGGCGGCTGGCAGGCCGGCAACCTGATCGCGCTGCAGTACCCGGGGGAAGGCTGTGGCGAACTACGCCTGTTGCTGCCACTGCTGGCTCGCTTGTCGCAGCAGCCGCGCTGGATTCTGTGGGTCGATCCACCCCATACCCCCTATGCACCGGCACTGGCCGCTGCCGGAATCGATCTCAGCCGGATCCTGCTGGTGCGCACCCGCAACCGGCAGGATCCGCTCTGGGTCATGGAACAAGCACTGCAATGCGGCAGTTGCAGCGCGGTGCTGGGTTGGCTGGAGCCGAGTGATGGCCGCCATGTTCGCCGACTGCAACTGGCAGCCTCGCAGCAGCAAACACTGGGGGTGTTGCTGCACCAGCAGCCCTCACCCCACACCAGCGCCGCCGCCTACCGACTGCAACTCCAACCCGCCCGCCACGGCAGCGTTCTGGCGCTGGCTAAACGACGCCACAACTGGCCCCTGCCGGAACGACGCTTTGATCTGGGACAGCACCGCCTGCTAACCGGTGCCGACGCCTGCCTGCGGCCTCTTCCCTAGGTGTGCCAGGATGTCGCTTTATCTGGCGCTGCAGTTTCCGCTACTCCCCCTGGAGGTCTGCTACTCCAGTGACACACCGGGGCCGGCGGCCCTGTGCGAACCTAATCCCCCCCGGATACAACTGTGCAATCAGCTCGCCCGCGCTCAGGGGGTCGAGCCTCACCAGTCGGTCGCCAGCGCGCTGGCACGCTGCCCCGAACTGCAGTTATGCACCCCCTGCCCGTCTGCCGCTGATAGCCAATGGCGGGCACTGGGGCTCTGGGCCGGCCATTTCAGTGCTCGCGTAGCGCTTGTTCCCCCCTGCGGCCTGCTGCTTGAGATCGCCTCCATGGCTCGCTACTTCGGCTCACTGGAGCAACTTTACCAGCGCCTGATGACGGCGCTGCAACCACTGCAGTTCAGCGTCAACAGCGCGACCGGCCCCACTCCCGAAGGTGCCCGCCTGCTGGCCATTACCGATCAGGGACTGTGTCTCGATCCGCGACAACTGCGCCAACGTCTTGAGGCGTTGGCGCTGCACCAACTGCCGCTGCCGCAACGGCAGCTACAACAATTGGCCGGGATGGGGCTGCGGCGGGTCGGTCAACTGCTCGACCTTCCGCGGAACGAGCTGGCACAACGCTTTGGCCCCGGGCTAACCGGTTACCTCGATCGCCTGTGCGGCCACCAGCCCGATCCACCGACGTATCTGCAGCCCCCGGCCCGCTTTCGCCGCCACCAGATTCTCAATCACGAAGTTACGCAGATACAGGCACTGCTGTTCCCCCTGCGCCGCCTGCTGGCAGAGCTGGAAGGCTATCTGCGCCAGACCCAACTGCGGGCCGCCGAGCTTGGACTGACCCTGCATCACCGCGATCAACACCACCGCCGCTTGCTGTTGGCCCACCGCTGCGGCGAACAGTCCGCTGGTGTGTGGCTGGAGTTGTGGCGACTGCGATTGGAACGGGAAACGCTAACCCAGCCGGTTATCGAGCTGACGCTGGAGGCAACCCGCCTCAGCACCGACCAAACCGGCACTGCTGACCTGTTTGTCAGCCCTCGGCAGGAAGATCCGCAACTGCTGATCAGCCGCTTGCAGACCCGCCTCGGTCACGCGGCAGTACAGGGCCTGGCACTGACTGAAGACCACCGCCCCGAATATGCCTGCTGCCAGAGACCACCCAAGCTCAACCGCCCCGCGCAGCAGCCGCTCGCCAAGCGCCGACCAAGCTGGTTACTGGCACAGCCGCCCCCCCTGGCAGAGCCGCCATCCAAGCTGGCAATCGAGCTCCTGAGCGGACCGGAACGGATCAGCAGCGGCTGGTGGCAACAATGGGTCCGGCGCGACTATTTTCTGGGACGCTGGCCCGATGGCCGCCTCGGCTGGCTGTTTCGGGATGATCACCAGCGCTGGTACCTGCACGGCTGGTTTGGCTGATGAAGGCCGTTGCCTACGCTGAGCTTCACGCCATCAGCAACTTCACCTTTTTGCGCGGCGCCTCTCACCCACACGAACTGGTCCGGCGCGCCGCCGAGCTGGGCTATCGTGCTATCGCGCTCACCGACGAATGCTCTGTGGCCGGTGTTGTTCGAGCCTGGGAAGAAGCCCGCACACACAGCATCAAGCTGATTGTCGGCAGCGAGTTCCGGTTACAGGACCAGTGCGTAGTGCTGCTGGCGCCGGATCGGCGCGGCTATGCCCAGCTCTGCACCCTGATCAGCCGCTGCCGCCGGCGTGCCGACAAGGGCCACTACCAGATCGATTGGCACGACCTGCACCAGCCACAGCTGCTCGACCACTGCCTGTGGCTGATCGGTCCGGCGACGGATCCCGACCTGCTTGAACCACACCTGCGCCGGTTGCGCGACCATCATGACGGCCGGCTGTGGCTGCTGCTCGAACGCGATCTGGCCCATCCCGACGACGCCCGCCACTATGCCCGCCGGCAGCGGTTGGCCATTCGTCTGCGGATACCAACGGTAGCCGCCGGCAATGTCCACATGCACCACCCCGGGCGCCAGCCGTTGCAGGATATACTGACCGCTATCCGTCTCGGTACCAGCGTGCAACAGGCCGGCTTTGAGCTGGCCGCCAACGGCGAACGCCACCTGCGCTCGGCAGCCAAACTACGACGTCTGTTCACCGCGGATGAGCTGACCGAGAGTATCGCTATCGCCGCGCGTTGCCAGTTCGACCTGAGCGAGTTGCGGTATGAGTATCCGGCCGAACTGGTCCCTGCGGGCAGCAGCGCCGCCGACCATCTGCGCCAGCGGGTTGAACAGGGGGCCCGCCTGCGCTTTGCCGATGGTGTTTCCGCCCGCCTGCGCAACCAGATCGAACATGAGCTGGCGCTGATCAGCGAGCTCCGTTACGAGCACTATTTCCTCACTATTGAAGATATCGTCCGTTATGCCCGCGGCCGCGGCATTCTCTGCCAGGGGCGCGGCTCGGCGGCTAACTCCATCGTCTGTTACTGCCTGCACATCACTGAAGTGGACCCCCGCGAGGTCAGTCTGCTGGTGGAACGCTTTATCTCCCGCGAGCGCAACGAGCCTCCGGACATCGACGTGGACTTCGAGCATGAACGGCGTGAGGAGGTGATCCAATACATCTATCGCCGCTACGGCCGTGAACGGGCAGGACTGGCAGCCACGGTAATCAGTTATCGCGCCAAAAGTGCCATTCGCGATGTTGGCAAGGCGCTTGGGTACGACCAGAGCTACCTGGCCTGGCTAATTGCCCAGCTCGACCGGCGCGATTCCGATCACCCCTGGCAGCAACAGCTGGCAAAGCTCGGCGGGAGTTCGCCGGATCCACGTTTTGGCTGGCTGTGCCGGGGCGTCAGCGATATCCTCGGATTTCCCCGCCACCTGTCCCAGCATGTGGGTGGTTTTGTCATCGCGGCCACCGCCCTTAGCGAGCTGGTGCCGATCGAGAACGCGGCGATGCCGGAGCGCACCCTGATCCAGTGGAACAAGGACGACCTGGAAGCGCTGGGTCTGCTGAAGGTAGATATACTGGCCCTGGGAATGCTCACCGCCATCCGCAAGAGTCTGGCACTGCTGTCGGAGCAGAATGGTCAAGCACTCAGCATACAGTCAATTCCCCGAGAAGACCCCGCCACCTATGAGATGCTCTGCCAGGCCGACAGCATGGGGGTTTTCCAGGTGGAATCCCGGGCGCAGATGAACATGCTGCCACGCCTGCAACCGCGCAACTACTACGATCTGGTTATACAGGTCGCTATCGTCCGTCCGGGGCCGATCCAGGGCGACATGGTTCACCCCTACCTCAAGCGGCGCCAGGGGCTCGAAGCGATCGACTACCCCACGACCGAAGTACGCGCCGTGCTGGAGCGCACCCTCGGTGTGCCGATCTTTCAGGAGCAGGTGATCCGGCTGGCGATGGTCGCGGCCGGTTTCAGCGGCGGTGAGGCGGACCAGCTACGCCGTGCCATGGCAGCCTGGCGCCGCAGCGGCAGTATCGCCCGCTACCAGCAGCAATTGACCGACGGGATGCTGCAACGAGGTTACCCGTTACCATTCGCCCAACGCCTCTGCCGCCAGATTGAAGGCTTCGGCGAGTACGGCTTTCCTGAGTCCCATGCCGCCAGTTTTGCCCTGCTGGTTTACCTGTCTGCCTGGCTGAAACGCCACCATCCGGCGGCGTTCTGTTGTGGTTTGCTCAACAGCCAGCCGATGGGGTTTTATAGCCCATCCCAGCTGGTTCAGGATGCGCAACGCCACGGGGTCAACGTGCGCCCGGTCTGCATCAACCACAGTCACTGGGACTGCACGCTGGAAACCGACCACCCTTCGCAGCCGATACTGCGCCTGGGGTTACGGCTGATCCGCGGATTCTCGCGCCAGGCAGCCGAACAGCTGTGCCAGCAACGCCCACCCGGGGGCTTTGCCACCATTGCCACGGCCAGGCGAGCCCTCTCTCTGGCCGCCAATCACTGGGACGCTCTGGCCGCTGGCGGTGCGCTGGACATCCTGGGCCAACACCGCTTTCAGGCACGCTGGGAGCTGCTGACAAGCGACACACCCATGGCGCTGGATGTCAGCGCACCACCAGTGCCGAGCCAAACCCGGCTGCCGCCCCCCAGCGAGTACCAGTGCCTGAGCGAGGACTATCGCCACTTGGGCCTTAGTTTGGGTCGACACCCGCTGGCGCTACTGCGAGAGAGAGGACTGCTGCCCGGTGCCATCACCGCCGCCGGTTTGCCCCGCCAACGCCGCGGCCAGTTAGTTCAGGTCGCCGGACTGGTCACCAATCGCCAGCGCCCGAGCAGCGCTGCCGACGTCACTTTTGTCACCCTGGAGGACGAAACCGGACAGATCAATCTGGTGGTCTGGAAAGCCACAGCGCAGGCACAGCGTCAGCCATTGCTAAACAGCCATCTATTGAAAGTTGACGGCACTCTGGAGAAAGAGGGACAACTGATCCATATCCTGGCCGGCCGGCTCACCGATATCAGCCCGCTCTGGTCGGAACTGGCGGTGCGTTCCCGCGATTTTCAGTGAACGCAAAGGGAATGTTTTGACATATGCCAATAAAGCATCCCTTTGAGCGATTTTGTCACTCGCAATCCGCATACAGGGCTATATAGTTAGTGATACTTGAAAAGCGGAGCTCGACCATTGCCACGATTTCACCCAGCAGGATGCGCACTCCAATGACCGACAAAGACCTCAGCGAGTGCGCCCGTACCCATGCCCAGGCGGAAGAGACCCTGAGCTGGATTCGCCGTAACCAGATTGCCGCGACACCGGTGAACTACACCGTTGGTTACGAGCATATCAGTGGTGCCAACCCCCATATCAGTCATCAGGTAGAACGGTTGGAGCAGGTACCTGACACTCTGGAAGAGCAGCTCCAGTCACTCTACCAGGAGCACTTTGGCCAGCATGATAACGAACGCCTGGCGGCGTTCCGTGAAGCACTCAACGAGATCATGGTCAAAGCACTGTCGGCAACGGGCACCGCTCGCGGCGACCTCGGTCAGTACGCCGAACACCTGTTGAAATCCAGCGAGACTCTGGGGCGTCAGGCTGACGACCTGGAGCTGGTGAAGAGCGTGGTGGACGAATTAATCAGCGAAACCCAGAGCATGCACGGCAAAGTGGAACATCTGGAGTCAGACCTTAACTGCGCCACCACCGAAATCACCGAACTGAAAGAGCAGTACAACCAGATTCGTCAGGAGATTTTTGCCGATCCGCTAACCGGTGTGCTCAATCGCCGGGGGCTGGATTCACGCATCAGCCAGATGCTACGCAGCGGTGACGAACCGCAATCCAGTGCCCTGCTGATGATCGATCTCGACAATTTCAAACCTCTTAACGATCAGTACGGCCACGTGGTCGGTGATCAGGTGCTCTGCTATATCGCCAAGGTCCTGACCAACTCGGTGCGTGGTGCCGATGCTGTGGGCCGTTACGGCGGCGACGAGTTTGCCGTGCTACTGCCACAGACCACCAAGGACGGGGCTTTCAAAGTCGCCAGTAACATTCTCAATGCGCTGCGCAAGAGCCAGCTCAAGCGCCGCTCCACCGGCGAACTGCTGGGCAAGATCACCGCCTCCATCGGCATTGCCATGTGCGCGGCGGACGACACCGCCGAGGGCCTGATCGAACGCGCCGACAAAGCGCTCTACCGGGCTAAAAACGCAGGCAAGGACGCAGCTATCGGCTCCTGATCAACCCAGAGCTACCCCTTTGATCTGCGCAAACACCCGCATCCTCGGCGCCAGCCCCAGCGCCAACGCGGAGCGGCGGGTCAGTAGCGCCAGCAGGATCTGGCCATCATCCAGAGTCAGCCGCAGCATGGTTTGCGAGGCGGAGATATCCTGCGCTTCAACCACTCGCGCCGGCAGCACATTGGTAATGCTGGAATCATGGTGAGCCCGCAGGGTCAGACTCACATCCCGTGCCTTAACATGCACCCGCGCATGACGTCCGACAGGTATCGCCTCTCTTGGTAAGGCGATACGGCCGCCAGACATACCGATCCAGGTCAGGTCAAAGGTGTCGTCATGGGATGATACAAAGCCATCCAGCACCGACTCGGCATCCGCGCCACGGGCCAGACTAAGATCCAAACGGGTCATCAGGTCGGCAGCACTACCTGCCGCCGTTACCCCACCGCCCTTGAGCAACACCAGATAATCAGCCAACTGCGCCACTTCACCCGGATCATGACTGACAAACAGCATCGGAATCGCCAACTCATCCTGCAGGCGCTGCAGATAACCGAGAATACTGCGCTTGGCCTGCTGGTCGAGGGCCGAGAGCGGCTCGTCCAGCAGCAGCAAGCGCGGTGAATTCAGCAGTGCCCGGGCAATCGCCACCCGCTGACGCTCACCGCCGGAGAGCCGGTTGGGCCGGCGTTGCAGCAACGCCTCCAGCCCCAGCAACTCGGCGGCGCGAGCCGGCTGCAACAGCCGCTCTGCCTGCGGCAGGCGCCGCCAGCCAAAAGTCAGGTTGTCGGCCACGCTAAGGTGCGGAAACAGACTTGCCTCCTGAAACACATATCCCAGACGGCGCCGGTGCACAGGCACAAACAGGCCCGGCTGCTGCCAGACCTCACCATTGACGACCACGCGCGCGTCATGGCAACGCTCCAGACCCGCCACGGCACGCAGCACCGAGGTTTTACCCGAACCCGAAGGCCCGAACAGCGCAGTAACCCCTACTCCCGGTGCCTCAAATCCCAGATCGAGCGAAAACGCACCCAGACGGTGCGCCAGCTGGACCGAAATACCACTCATAGCGCCTCCCGCCGGCTACGCCCTTCGAGCAGATACATCGCAGCCAGTACCACAAAGGCAAACGCCACCATTCCGCCGGCCATCCAGTGGGCCTGCGCCCAGTCCAGCGCTTCCACGTGGTCGTAGATCGCCACGCTCAGCACCTTGGTTTCTCCGGGAATGTTGCCGCCGATCATCAGCACCACACCGAACTCCCCCACGGTATGGGCGAAGCTCAGCACCGCACCGCTGAGAAAGCCACTGCGGCACAGCGGAACCACCACGCTGAAAAAAGTATCCGCAGGCGAGGCACCCAGCGTGGCGGCCACCTCCAGCGGCCGGTCGCCCAGCTGTTCAAACGCGCCCCGCAGCGGCTGCACCATGAACGGCAGGCTGTAGAGTACCGAACCCAGCACCAGACCACTGAAGGTAAACGCCAGCGTACCGGCGCCGGCCCACTGGGTCATAATGCCGATCCAGCCTTCAGGGCTCATCAGCACCAGCAGATAGAATCCCAGCACCGTTGGCGGCAGCACCAGCGGTAGCGCTACGACGGTACCGACCAGCTCCTTCCACCAGCGGCGAGAGCGCGCCAGCCACCACGCCAACGGTGTTCCCACCAGCAGCAGTACCAGCGTGGTCACCGCTGCCAGACGGATAGTGATCCAGACCGTGGTCCAATCCAAAATCGACTCCTCAGAGCATCATACCTGTCGAAAAGGCAGCAAATATCGCACCAATCAAGCGCATGCCGTTGAAGGTGCGACAAAAACCGAACGACGCCGCTATAATGCGGCAGCGCCCGTTGTTGATCAAATAAGGTACCTGTTGTTATGAAAGCGCGTTCGAGCTCCCCCCTGGCCCTGCTGTTCAGTCACCTGCTGGTGGCCTGTGTCGCCGCCTTCGCTGGCGCCCAGCTGCTGGCACCGACGCAGCCCCCTGCCGAGCCGGCACCTGCGGCCAGCCCGTCGCCTGCCGAGCCGCCCTTGTTCCAGGTCGGCGAGCGCCAGTACAGCTATCACGATCTGCCGATCGAGTATCGTCGCCCGCTGTACCAGATTCGCAAGCTCTCCTTTGAGCAACAGATGTTGCTGATTGAGGAGGCAGTCGTCGAAGCCTATATTCAGCAGCAAATGGCGGCACAGAACCGGGATCGGATGAGCATCCAGAACCAGCTGATGCCCGGCGCAGCCCCCAGCGAAGAGGAGATCGCCGCGTTCTATGCCGAAAACCAGTCGCTCTCCTCTCCGCCGCTGGAGCAGATTCGAGATGAAGTGCGCACCTATCTGACCGCCGCCCGGCAAGAGGAGCTGAAGCGCTCTCTGCTAACCCGCCTGCTGGTCGAAGGCAAAGCCCGCATGCTGACCGAAGCACCGCGACTGGAGCGCGCCCCCTCTCAACCGGAATCCTGAGTCCGGCGCGACACCCCGCCCGAGAGCAGGAATGCGGTCAACTCGCTGCTGGTGATATCGAGGCAATGCACCCGGTCGCGTGGGAATAGCACCAGATTACCGGCAATGTTGTAGGATTGAGGCAGATAAACAGCCACGTGCCCGGGTAACTCCTCAAACCCCGGTGCGTCACTGGTGATAAACCCCAGCAGCTTGCCGCCGGTCTGCGGCAGCTCCACATAAACCGGGCGATCAAAACTTTTACGTTCACCGATAAAGGCGGTAATCAGATCCCGCAACGCGCCGTGCAGCATTTTGACTACCGGAATCCGCTCCAGCAGCCGTTCCAGAATACGCAGCAGCCGCTGCCCCAGCCAGTGTGACGCCAGCCAGCCGACCATGACGATCAACCCCAGGGTTACCCCCAGCCCCAGCAGGTTGGCGCTCCAATGTTCGGTTTGCCGGGGCAGCCAGCTTTGCAGGGCGTCACCGACAGCCAGAAACAGGGTTTCGTTAACGCCCTGAAAGACCCAATTGACCAGGTAGAAGGTCAACAACAGGGGCAGCAGCACCAACAAGCCCTGAAAAAAATATTTGGTTACAGTTCGCATTTTATTCCGGCTCTCCAGCCCAGTATCACTACAATAGAATCAGCGATGGGTTAAAGTTTTGCCCGCCACCGCCGACCTTACCCTTGCTGTTACGCTTTACCGCCCACCGGGCCCGAGGTTTGATCATGTACACCGCTTTGCCCCGCTCCGAGTCCCGCATTAACCAGCTGTTCAAGCAGCTGCTGCAATGGAAAGATCCCCGCGCTGCCTGGCACCGGCTATTTCACCGTGACAGCGAGCGCTGGGCCCTGATCCAGTTCAAGGACGCCAACGCCGGCTTCTATCAGAGCCGGCACACGGTCACCTGCGAACGCTGCGGCATTCGCCACACCGTGCACCACAGCTGGCCAAAGTTTAACCCGGACCGCGACCAGGGGTTCATGCTGGCTGAAGCCCACCGGCGCGCCAGTAGTTTTGCCGGCCAGGGCTAAGACGCCCGCACGGTCTCCGGGTTCAACGCCCCAGTAAACGCCGGATCAATGCAAACTGCTCCGGCGCATCACAATAGGCCACGTTAAACCGCAACCAGCGCGATGCCGCCGGCTGCGGGCGAAAGATGTTACCCGGCGCCAGCACCATGTCGTACTGCAGTGCCGCGTGCGCCAGTTCAGCTGCATTCATATCCCCCGCCGGCATTTCGGCCCAGACAAACATCCCCTGTTCCGGCTCCAGAAACGGGCGAAAACCGCTCCGTTCCAACTCCGATAGCGCCTGCTCACGCGCCCGATCCAAACGCACCTGCACGCGACTCATATGCTTGCGGTAAGCGCCTTCGACCAACACCTGGTGTACCAGCCGTTCGCTCACTTCACAGCTGGTGAGGTGAGTCAGCAGCTTGAGGTCAAGCAGCTCTTGCGCCAGGTCCGGATCACAAGCAATGTAGCCAACCCGCAAACTGGCCGAGATCGTCTTGGAAAAGCTGCTGACGTAGATCACCCGCTTGAGCTGATCCAGTGCCGCCAGCCGGGCCGGGGGGTTGGGGTGGAAATCACCATAAATGTCATCGTCGATAATCAGCATGTCGTGCTGGTCCGCCAATTGCAGCATGCGGTACGCGGTTGCCGGCGAGATCGAACTGCCGGTGGGATTATGCAGAATACTGCTGGTGATCATCAGTCGCGGCCGATCAGCCGCCATCAGCGTCGCCAGCGCCTCGGTATCGGGGCCATCGGCCAGACGCGGCACTCCGATCACCCGCGCGCCCAGCAATCGCAACATGCCAAACAGGTTGAAGTAACTGGGATCATCCACCAGCACTACGTCGTCCCGCCGCACCAGATAGCGACAGATCAGATCCAGCGCGTGGGAGATTCCGTGGGTAGTGACGATCTGCCGGGTATCCGCCTGAATCCCCGCCTCCCCCAACCGCCGCTGCAGGTCTTGACGCAGGGGCGCATAGCCGGCGGCACGGCCATAGCCCACCAGTTGCCCGGTGCTGCCACGAGACAGCTGGCGCAGGCCTCGCTGCAAACTGCCGGCATCCTTCCACGAGGCCGGCAGCCAACCACACCCCGGCTGGTAGCGGTGACTGTCATCCTGCATCGCCCGGCGGAGCAACCACAGCACATCCACCGCCCGGTCCAGATCGCAGGCGGGGTCGGCGTCGATAACCGCTTCCGGCGTGGGCTTACTGACATAGAACCCGGATCCCTGTCGTGACGCCAGGTAGCCCGCTGCCACCAGGCGATCATAGGCCTGTACCACGGTAAACCGGCTGACCCCGTGATCGCTGGCAAAGCTGCGAATGGAGGGCACCCGTGAGCCGATGCGCAGCGCGCGGTTATCCACCTGCTGCTTTACCCCCTGCACGATCTGCTCGATCAGCGGCAGCGAATCGCGGTGATTAATCTCTACCAGAGCCATGACGCCTCCTGCCCGATGAATTGGCTAGGTCGTTCGACCAGTACAGTGCGTTATCTTTATCGCCAACTGTACATGTATTGTCAGAACAGCTGACGGCATAGTGACATAAAGCCGGCCCGGATGCAGCCCCGCATCACGACCGCAGCGGAGATGCGCCATGAACAACCTGACCCTCTATATCACGACCGTCCTGATCTGGGGCTCTACCTGGATCGCCATCACCTTCCAGCTCGGCCCGGTCGATCCGCTGCTGTCAGTGGGTTACCGCTTTCTGCTCGCCGCGTTGCTATTGCTGGGATATAGCCATGTGGCAGGCAAGAAGCTTCGCTTCACCCGGCGCGAACACCTGTTCATGGCGCTGCAGGGGGGGCTGCTGTTCGGGCTCAATTACTGGCTGTTCTACCTCACCACGGCCGCACTCACTTCCGGACTGGTAGCAGTGATTTTTTCTACCGTAGTGTTTATGAATATGGTTAACGGCCGCTTGTGGCTGGGCCGCTCGATTCAACCGCATGTGGTGATCGCCGCCACCATAGGTCTGACCGGAATCGTTCTGGTTTTCTGGCCGGAGCTCGCTCAGGCTGACAGTGCGACCACGCTGGGCGCGCTGCTGCTGGGCCTGCTGGCAACCTATCTGGCTTCGCTCGGCAACATACTGTCCGCCCGTAATCAACAATGCGGCTTGCCAGTGATGCAAACCAATGCCTATGGCATGGCCTACGGTGGCGGCTTGATGCTGCTGATGGCCGTGGCCGGCGGCACACCATTAACCTTCAGCGTCGAACTCACCTATCTGCTCTCATTGCTGTACCTGTCGCTGTTCGGCTCCATCGTTGCCTTCGGTTGTTACCTGACCCTGATCGGCCGCATCGGCGCCGACCGCGCGGCCTATGCCGGCCTGCTGTTTCCGGTGGTGGCGCTACAGCTGTCGGCCTGGTTCGAGAGCTATCAGTGGACACCCCTTAGCCTCACGGGGCTGGGCATGGTGCTGCTGGGCAATCTGTTGATGCTCACGCCGCCGACGCGATTCCGGCAGCTGCTGTCGCGCTCAGTGCGCGCGCGCGGGGTAACGGGAGAGACAACGCTATGACCATGCATCAGGATCTGTCCCAACTCGACCAACTTGGCCCACAACTGGATCGGTGGTGTCTGGAGTTTCTGCAAGCGCTGCCACAACGCACCGTAGCCTGGCAGGGGCGGCCGGATCTGAAGGCGCTGGCCCTACCCGCCCGCGGAGATGGCAGTGGCGTGGCACTGCAGCAGTTCATGGCGTCGATAGCGCCGGGGCTGAGCGCGTCCGCGGGCCCGCGCTACTTCGGTTTTGTCACCGGCGGGGTTACTCCGGCGGCGCTGTTAGCCGACCGATTGGTAGGCTGTATTGACCAGAATGTCTCCACATGTGGCGATTCCATCGCTCCGCTGTTGGAACAGCAGACGATCGCCTGGCTGCGTGAACTCTTGCTACTGCCGGACAACTTCGAAGGCATATTGACCACCGGCGCCACCAGCGCCAACTTGCTGGGATTGCTTTGCGGGCGCCAGTTCGCGGGTCTCGCCCAGGGTATCGATATTGCCGCCAACGGCTTTGGTAACAGCCGCATCCGCCTGTACGCCGCCACGCCCCATGCCAGCACTCTGAAAAGTGCCGCGCTGGCCGGATTCGGCCGCAACAACGTGGCCGCTGTCGCTACTCTGCCCAACAGCGAAGCGATGGATACTGCGGATCTGGCACGTCAACTGGAGGCGGCACCGGACTGCGCCAAGATTGTTATCGCCAGCGTGGGTACGGTGACCGGCACCTATTTCGACGACCTTGAGACCATCGCCGATCTTTGCCAACGGCACGGAGCCTGGCTGCACGCCGACGGCGCCTTCGGTCTGTTTGCCCGTTTGCTCGAGCATAAGCGCGCGTGGACCCAGGGTATCGAACGGGTCGACTCTATCACCACCGACTGCCATAAATGGCTCAATGTACCCTACGACTGCGGCCTGTTTCTGACCCGTCATCCTCAGCTGCTGCAACAGACCTGTGCTGTGGCGGCCCCCTACCTGGATACCGGCGACTCGAACCCGGCACCCATGGACAGGGGAATCGAAAACTCCCGTCGTTTCCGTGCGCTGCCGGTATGGATGAGCCTACTCGCCTACGGTCGCGAGGGTTTCGCTGACCTGGTAGCCAGGAACTGCGCCCAAGCCGCCAAACTGGCCAGTTGGATCGACCAGTCAGCCGCTTATCACCTGCTTGCCCCCTGCCGGCTTAACGTGGTGGTTTTTGCGCCTGCAACAGGGGAAAGCAGCGCCTTTCTGCACAAGCTAAACCTGCGCGGGCGGGTATTCCTTACCCCCGGCGTATGGAAAGGCAAACCCGCTGTTCGAGCGGCCTTCAGCAACTGGCGCACCCGCAACGCCGATGTCGACATTCTGCTGCAGGAGCTGGCGGCACTTGCGCGCGATCAGTAGCTGCTCACGCCATCTTTCTGCGCTGCACAATTTTTGATCTACACTGATGAGACTGTCAGAAACTGCTGAGGAGTCCTGCCCGTGGAGATCAAAGACAAAGTCGCGTTAATTACCGGTGCCGGTAGCGGCATCGGTAATGCTGTAGCCATCGAACTGGCCAACCGGGGTGTAAAGGCCGTAATCATGGTTGATATGTCGGAACAGGTGCACGTCAATGCGGATCAGGTCAACGGCCAGATTGGCCGGGAAGTAGCCTACGGCTATCAGGGCGATGTTACCGACAACGACTTTCGCCGCTCGGTGTTCGATCAGGCGGAGTCCTGTTTCGGTCCCGTATCGATCTGCATTCCGGCGGCTGGCATCACCCGCGATGCGCTGTCAGTGCGGATGGATAAGGAAACCGGCCAGGCGCATATTTACGAGCCGGAGAAATTCCAGCTGGTGGTCAACGTCAATCTGATTGCACCGATCTATTGGGCACTGGAGATGGTCGCTCGCATCGCCGAACAGCGCTTCAGCAAGGGCCTCAAAAAGTGGAATGCCAGCGAAGGCGTGCAAGGTGCGGTGATCTTTATCGGCTCGGTATCGTCACAGGGCAACAAGGGGCAGCTGTCGTATGCCGCCACGAAATCAGGCCTTGAAGGTGCGGCAGCCACGATGATGAAAGAGGCGATTTTCTACGGCGTGCGGTGCGGGGTGATACACCCGGGCTTCACCGACACTCCGATGGTGCGCGCGCTCGGTGAAGAGTACATCAACAAGTATGTACTGCCCGACACCCAGTTAGGGCGCCTGATCCGTCCTGAAGAGATCGCCGACGCCATCTGCTTTATGGTATCCAACTCCGCCATCAGCGGCTCACTCTGGGCCGACGCCGGCTGGCACCCCAGCCCCTGATGGGTTACTGGACGCAGCCCGGCGCTGCGTCCAGTTTTGCTTGTCCTATCGATCAGATAGTTCGATTGGTGATCACCGTCGCCCCATCTACAATGCGCACGACTGCAGCCACCACCCGGCCTTATGGATCTGATCACCTTTGATGCGCTTCGCAGCTGCCACATGGGCGGCGTCCGCTATCTCAAGCCGGAGACGATGTACGCTCATCTGGATAGCATCCGCGCAGCTCGCGGCGTGATTTTCCCCGCCTACTGGCAACTGAACAGCCTGCTTTACGCACTAAGAAAACCGGTTTTCCCCAGCGAAGCGAGTTACCGCATCGGTCACGACAAAGTCGAAATGACCCGTTGTTTTCAGGCCATTGCACCCCAGCACACACCCTATACCCTGATCCTGTCCCACACCCCCTCGCACGCCGAACGGGCGTGGGACAGCATGGGCCTGCCCTTTGTGGCCAAAATACCCCGCAGCAGTATGGGCGAAGGGGTGTTTCTGATCGAAAGCAGGGCCGACTGGGGGCATTATCTCGATCGTTCGCCAGTGATCTATGTGCAGGAGTATCTGCCGATTGACCGCGACCTGCGCATTGTCTGGGTGGGCGATGCCATCGTGGGCGGCTATTGGCGCACCCAATCCCCGCAGGGCTTTTACAACAACGTTGCCCGCGGTGGCCAGATAGAGCAGGGGCTAATCCCGTTGGAAGCACGCCAGTTGGTGGAGCATCTAGCCACCAGCCTTGGCATTAACCACGGAGGGTTCGATATCGCCATGGTCGGATCGCACCCATACGTGCTGGAGTTCAACCGCTTGTTCGGCAATCAGGGGCTTGCCATCAGCAACGTCGATCTGGAGCAACGCATTATCGACTACCTTCACCGTCATTGGGGCGAAGAGGATCAACCCTTGCATCCTGAAGGTGGCCGCCGCCCGCCAACGGCTGCCTGATGCGGTAAAGTGGAAATCTGCGCCGAGCTCGGGCAAACTCGTGGCCCCGTAGTTCGGTAGTGTTGTTCCACATGAATATCAACGACCCGTTTGGGCGCATGGATGCCCGGCAAGAACGTGATTACCAATCCCTGCGACACGCCCTGCAGCAAGCAGGCTTGAGCGACCCACGACAGGCCGCAGCGCAACTGGACAAGATTCGCAAGCGCGGCATCATCGGCGTCTGCGTCACCATCCCGCTGACCCTGATCCTGATGCTGCTGATCCCCGAGGCACGGGTGGTGTTTATCGCGCTGGGGGCGCTGCTGGTGCTCTGGATCATCAACGCGACCCGCAAGGGGCAACTCTACCTGCAGCGCTACATCAACGAGGAACTGACTCCCGCACGTGCGCATGACGACACGCCGCCAACCCCATGATCAGGCTACCTCGTTGCCAGTCACGAGCGCGCGGTATAAGCTAAAGCCAAGCGATTAGACACACCTAATATATGCAGCCATTCGCCCTCCTCCAGCAAACACGGCGCTACCTCAAAGCTCCCGCGCTGATGTTGCTCTGTGTGCAACTGGCCTCGCCGCTACTGGCCGGCGCCAGCAGCTCGCTGCAGGCCGGGGAACAACGAATCTGGATCTGCACCCTGCAAGGTCTGCAGTCGCTGCTGATCGATGACCGGGGACAGCCGGTCGAACAGTCCCCCACTAGCCAGGCTATGGTCGATTGTGCGCTGACCCAACTGGCCCAGCTGCTCTCCGCCCCGTTACTATCAACAAACATCTACGAGCTGCAAACTGCCGCGACTGCGACCCCGGGGCACTCCCCCCTCACTGCCCTGAAGACCGCGACTCCCGGTGCAGCCCATCCGATTCGCGCCCCGCCCGTGTAGCACTCCCGACCCCATCAACTCGACACCGCCGGGTCCACGTCTGGCCATCTCCGTGCTACGACACAGGGCTACGCTCGCAATCTACCCAAGGATCACACCATGAAAAAGTCTATGCTCGCCACGCTGCTTTTGGCGCTCACCACAATCACTCATGCCGATGTCGTCGTACATCATGGTTATCTGCGCGCCAGCGCACCGGGGGCGCCCAACAGCGCCGGCTTTATGGTGCTATACAACCGGGGCGATAAAGAGGTTGCGCTAACTAGCGCAGCGACCGAAGCAGCCCAAGTAACTGAACTGCATAATCACGTAGAGGATAATGGCGTCATGCGGATGCGCCAGGTGGCGCATGTCCAGCTACCCGCCGGCGCGCACGTGGAACTGCAACCCGGTGGCTATCACCTGATGTTGATGGGCCTGAAAGGTCAGTTGACCGAAGGGCAGAGGGTAGCGGTAACTCTGGGCTTTAATGACGGCAGCACGCAGCAGCTGGAGTTACCGGTGGTACGTGGCGCGCCGACCCGGCAACACCACCCGGATCATCAGCACGATCATGGGCATCAACCACCGCACGGCACAGGTCATCAATCGGATAGCTCAGCGGGCCACCACCACTGAGCCGTCAGCCAAGCTAGCGTCAGATCCGGGTTTGCAGCGCGACGGCCTGCGGGTGCCCCGCCGCCACGGCTTTGGACAGCCATTCTGAGGCTTGCGTGACTCCCGGCGCCAGCTGAAGGCGGGTCATCTCATACATCATCAGCTGCGCATGGGGGTGCCCCTGCGCAGCGGCCCGGCTGTACCAATCAGCGGCGGCGGCAAAGTTCTGCGCAGCCCCAAGACCAAGAAAATTCAGTTCGCCCATCAGTGTCTGCGCGTGACTATCCCCCGCGGCAGCGGCGGCGGCACAACTTTCCAGCGCCTGAGGATAGTTCACCCCGTCACCTGCCAAGCCATGGCGGGCGCTGTAGCACGAGGTTTCAGCAAGTTGCCGGCCCTGGTCACGACAGAGCGCATCGCAAAATGGCAGTACCGGCGGCAGCTGTGAAGGAGACGCCGGCAGACGGACTTTTTCAGGTTGTGGAGCCGACGGCACGGCGGGTTGTCCGGTAGTCGCTTCAGCAACAAAGGTGGCAGACGCCGCGGCGGCAACCAGCGTAAAGGCAGTCAAGGTACGTTTGATCGACATGGGCTCATCCCCGAGTGATGCGCTTCAACATTAAGATTGGGCGCACTATACGCTAAACGAGAATGGTTGTTATTTAGATTTGTCAATTTCGCTGACTTTCTTCCCGTTTTCTGTTCGTTTTTTGACCCATCGCAGCATTATCCTTCTCTCCTGAACTACGAAATAACCCAACATTTACTATGGTCGCATGGGTTTTTCACCCCACTTGACGCACACTTGCGCCGCACAACGAGAACGAGGAGAACCGCCGTTCGTCAACAGCGCTACTGGCAGGATTTTCCCACCACGTCGGACACAAATAGGGGTGAGCTATGACAACCAAGATCGCGGTGGAAAAACCGCTGGTAATTCTGCACGGGGATGAAATGGCCCAAGTGGCTTTCGAGCGTATCCTCGACCAGTTCGTCAAAAAGCGGCTGGATATCAAACTGGTCGAAGTCGACCTGACCGCCGAAAACCGCTTGGTCACCAACGGACAGGCGGTGCGCGACGCCATCGACGCGCTGAAAATCCACGGTGTTGGGATCAAAAATGCCGGCATGACCGTCAATCGCGCCCAGCTCGATGAGCTTTTGGCCAAGCATCCTGACCTCAACGAAAACAGCCTCGACAAGCTGGCCACCAAATCCCCCAACGGTGCCATTCGCAAGGGCATTGGCGGCAACATTACCCGCGAAGATATCCAGTTCCGCAACCTGAAGAAAAACCCGCCCAACTGGATCGGCCGTGATATCGACGTCGACACCATGGAGCGTGGCGGCAACAAGCACAGCGCCAACGCCCTGTCCAAGTCCACCGGCATCGTCAAGCTGATGTTCGTGGGCAAGAGCGGCGACCCGGTCGAACTGCATCGCCGTAAGATCAACAAAGGCGACCCCTGGCTGCTGGCCACCAACGACCTCGATGACGTACGTGCCTGGGCGCATCGTTTCTTCCAGCGCGCACTGGCCGAAAAGCGCGACGCTTATCTGGGCCTCAAGGACACCGTCATCCCCGGTTACGACGGCGTTATGCGCCAGGCAATTGAAGAGATCTTCTTTAACCAGTATCAAAGCCAGTTCGCCGACGCCGGCATCAACTACCACTACGAGCTGATTGACGCCCAGGCCGCGCGCATCATTGCCAACCCGCCCGAACGAGCACTCTGGGGCGTGCCGGACAACACCACCGGGCGCAAGCTCTACAAGCTGGTTAAAGAGCTGAAAAAGTACGGCATTCCCAGTCGCGAATCCAACACCTCCATCTCGCGCATGAGCGCCGGCGGTGGTGACCAGTACGGCAGTTTCAACATGCCGGTCCCGGAAGACGGCATCATCAAGGTGATCGTTGACGGTGATGAAAAGCACGCCCGCGAAGTCAAAGCCGGCGATCCGATCCTGTTAATGTCCAATGACCGCGCCGCAATCAAGGACTGGGTAGCGCAGGTATTCCGCGATGCCTCACGCAACAACAAAGAGGTCTATTTTGGCCTCAAGCGTGAATACATGGAATACGATGACGTGTTCAGCACTGTTATCGCCCAGGTGCGCAAAGAACTGGCCGCCAGCCACACCGCCCCGCCGTCATTCATGATCATGCGCCCTTCCAGCCAGCTGAAGAAGATGATCTGCGACCCGGCCCGCAGCGCCCTCTACCCGGCACTGAATCTGGATGGCGATATCTTCTCTGACATCTCCGCCGCGCTCGGCGGCAGCCTGGCCACTGCCAGCTCCATTATCGAAAGCAAAGACGGCACTATGCTGTTCGAAGCGCCCCACGGAACCGCTCACGATCTATACCTGCGCTACCTGGAGACCGACGGCAAAGAGGCGCTGTTCAACTCTTCGGCCCTGCTCTACGCGGTGGCCAACGCACTGGAAACCCTGGGGGAGAGAGAGAACAACGCTCCGCTGGTTGCCTACGCCGATAAGCTCAAACAGGCGCTGATCGACACCGTCGATCAGGGCATCGTCACCGGTGACCTCAAGGGCAAAACCACCAATCCCGACAACGAAACCATCGTCGACATGGCCGGTTTCCTCGATGCCATCGAGGCCAACCTGGATCGCTGAGCGGATAGGTCGTTAAACACAACAGCCGCGACCAGTCGCGGCTGTTGTGTCTTCGGGGTGATACCGACAGCAGCCATCAAGAGTTAAAGGTACGCGTACTCTCCACCCTTTGTCAGGGCCCGTTGATAGGCAGGCCTGGCGTGCACTCGCGCCACGAAGTCCACTATCCCCGGGTACGCTGCACGATCGATCCCGCGCCAAACGATGGTTTCGAGTGGAAAGATCATCTGGAAATCGGCACCGCTTAGCTGCTCTCCCGCGAACCATAGGTTATTGCGCAGATGGCTTTCGATATACGTCAGGTTACGCTCCAGACCGGGGGCCAGATAGCTTGTCATCACCCTGGCCGTGGCCCGCTTCAGGATCGGCCTGATCAGAACCGCAGGCGCGTTATCGACCATCTTGTCGAAGATGGCACGCAGCAACACAGGAGGCATCAGGGACCCCTCCGCAAAATGGAGCCAGTAGTGATAGTGCCAGTAAGCATCCGCTCCGGGAGAGGGAACCAAGGTACCGTCTGAGTACTGCTCAATCAGATAGGTAATAATTGCACCGGATTCTGCCAGGCTGAACTCGCCATCGGTAATCACAGGGGCCCGCCCCAGACCATGCGCGGCTTTTAATGACGCGGGGGCCAACCCGCCGCGGGGATCCCTGAGATGTTTTTCTAACGCGTACTCAATACCCAGCTCTTCCAAAAGCCACAAAATCCGTTGTGACCGGGAGTTGTTAAGATGGTGTAGAACAATCACTGCTATCCCCCCCTGCTTGAACCGCCACCCTAGACTGGCCGGCGACCTGTCTCAATGACGATATCCGCCGACCTGAGACTGACACGCGCGTTATTGCCACCACGATGGTCCGCTGCTCTCACCAGCTAGCCCAGGATGTAGAAGCGACTGCGAATGAAAACCCGACTCAAACCTTGCTAGCACGCCGAATAGCCCCAAAGCGCAGCGTCAGGCTAACGCCCGCAAGCGCTGACCGGTAACAGGCAACACGTAACAAGTAACAAGTAACAACCCATGCGTGAGTCCAACACCTTTGCTGGTCGCCGTGTTGATGTTTCCCGCGATCATTTTTTGTTACGCATCAATGAACCGGTTACCCAACTCACGCTAAGCTGACTACCCTTCGAGATGGGCCCCTGGCCCGCCGTACTCAACCGCTTCGAGTAGAGACGCATGCAAAATAAAACCAACACCGCGTTACTGGCCGTATTGGGGTTTGGCACCCTGATGATCCTGATTGCCGCCTTCCTGATGACGGTGCGCTACCAGACCGGAGTTGATGCTGGCTACCGGCCGCAATCAGCCGACACCCTGCTGGGGCGCTGGAGCACCCGCACCTTGGCAGAGGATAATAGCAACGGCGCGTATACTGGCCAGATCGAGTTCGGAGGCGATTACTACCAGATCAGCAACGACGTAGTGCATACGCCGATCCGCATCGACCGGGTGCGTTACGAACTGGACGGCAATCATATCCGGCTCTGGGTTGAAGGCAACGCCGCCACACCCGTTGAGATCAAGATGCTGCGCCATGATCGCGCCACCATCAGTTTCGCCGATGGCCGGGGGTCAACGCTCTACATGTATCGCAAGTAGCCGCCGGCACAAGGTCAGGATTAAATTACCCCACAAAAAAACGCGCTCGAAGCGCGTTTTTGCTTAATGACCGGACCGAAAGTCATCCCTTAGCGGGGCCAATCCCGGCCCCGGCCCGCTGACGTGCCGCCGCCCCATCCCGAGGCGGCGGCCCAGCTAACCGCCACCGCCCTTCACGGCAAACCCGGGAGGTAGCACGGTGGCAGTCGCCTGCTCCCGACACACATCGGTCACCAGCGGTGTCCACAGCTCAACGCTCTGAGTCGGATTAAGTTCGACAATGCGTGAACCTTCGCGGCGCAAACCGACATCACGCAAAAGATGGTCATCCAGATGACGCAGTTGCCGCGCGCAAAGATCGCGCGTGGCACGCTGTTCAATAGCAGCCCACAGGCGCTTACCCAGTACCAGAATGATCATGATGATCTCCTTTGTGCGGGGCCTGACGGCCCCGGATCTATTGAAAGACCGGGAAGCTAGCGGGAGATCTGAACGGTTTGCCAGAGGCCGCGATAGATTCCGCGGCCGGTAGGTTTACTCAATCAGCACACGGACAGGCGCGAGCGCGCACCCAACGAATGTTGGCTGCGGGTTTGGTTGTGCGGACACGGGTAACGGTCGTGAGCAAGATCACCATCAAACGCCTGTCAGTGGATATTGAGTTCGCCCTGAAGCGAGGCCTCATTAAAGGGCCTTCGCCGCGGCCGGTCAACCCCGAACAGAGCACCACCATCGCCTAAACTACAAAGGCTGTCCTCAGGGGCCCTAGAGATGTCTTCCGATTTTACTCTGCGCTCGCGTACTGCCGCCGCCGCGATTCGCGATCAGTTGCTGCTTGCACAACAGCAGGTGGCGGACCTGGTCAAAGACCTCGACATAGAGCCACTCCACCAATACCGGGTGGCGCTCCGCCGTGGCCGAGCCTTGGCTCGCCTGCTCCCCCTTGGCAGTGCAGAGACAGCCGCACCCAGAGGTATCCAGCGGCGCTCGCTCAAGCGACTGATGAACGCCACCCTGAATCTGCGTGATTGGGATCTGTTGCTGCTCTGGCTCCACTCACAGCGCCGGTCACTACCCGCAGCGTTATCGCCCCATTGCCCGCAGCTGATACGGCAGCTCCACGCGCAACGCCGGAAGCGTTTCAAAGCAGTCTGCCAGTGGTTGCAGAGCGACGACTACGAGCAACTGATCGAGCAGCTGCAAGGAGCTATCGACGATGAACTGAAGCGGGATGCCAACATAATCGACGTGACGCGGCTGAAGCCGACCGTTGCAGCGCAGTACCGGCACGTACGCCGCAAACTGCGAAAACTGCCGGATAAGCCGGACGATAACACCCTGCATGACCTGCGCATCGCGATCAAGAAGCTGCGTTATCTGACGGAGTTCAGTACCGAGTTGGATCCGGCTAAACCCCTGCGCCGGTTGGAAAAACTCTGCCGGGCCCTGCAGAGCCTGCTGGGTGACTACAACGATCACTGCGTCCAGCAGCAGTTACTGATCGGCCTGATCGCGCGAATCGATCGCGAAGACCCCGCAACAGTAGCCCTGGCCGGCGCCTGCTGCCAGCTGAGTTACGAGGCAGGCCAGCGTTGTCGACAGCAGCTCGGCAAACCGGTGTCCCGGTTTCTGCAGCCCAAATTCCATCGTCGTATCGTGGCGTGGCTGAACACCGCTGATGAGCCCCGTCTATGAACAGCGTGCTCCGGGGTTTGTCGCGGTACGAGCAGTAACGGCTTAACGGTCATGTTTGGCCGGCTGTGACCGGGTGTTTCACTCTCCTTATTGTGCTCTGCCAAACCTCGCGTTGCGCCCCTTAACCCGATGAACACAAAAAAGACCGCCGGCGGAGTACCGCGGGCGGCCAAGCATCGTGAATTCACGACCGAGGAAGGTGTCAGAGAGTTCAGCGGGCCAAGGCGTTACCCCTCACCCTCTTTAACGGCGGCCTCGGCACCGGGTGTGAGGGAACGCCGATACCAGGCACTCGCCAGCGGCAACAGCAACACCAACACCGCGATCAAGGTGATGCACAGGGTCAGCGGCCGATCCCACAGGAAGGAGAAACTACCATCGGTCATGGTCAACGCACGACTGAGGTTTTTCTCCATAATGCCGCCAAGAATGAACCCCAGCAGCATCGGCGCCATCGGAAACTCCAGCAGCTTGAGAAAGATCGCCACCACGGTGATCAGCACCATCATGTGAATATCGAAGCTGTTAAAACTGACCAGGTAAACACCAGTGATGGAGAAGAACAGGATCAGCGGAATCAGTATCGGCCGCGGTATAACCAGCAAACGCGAAATATAGGGGATCAACGGCAGGTTGAGGATCAGCAGCACCAGATTGCCAAAGTACATGGAGATGATCACCGACCAGAACACATCGGGATTATCCATAAACAACCGCGGGCCCGGCTGAATACCGTACGCGATCAGTGCTCCCAGCATAATGGCGGTGGTACCGGAACCCGGAATGCCCAGCGTCAGCAGCGGCACAAAGGAGCCGGTAGACGCTGCGTTATTGGCCGATTCCGGTGCCGCCAAACCGCGCAGCGCGCCTTTGCCAAACTTCAGCTTCTCTTTGGCGGAAGCCAGATTGCGCTCCAGGCCATAGGCCAGAAACGAGGCGATGGTCGCACCCGCCCCCGGCAGCACGCCGATGATAAAACCGAACACCGATGAACGGGCGATGGTTGGCGCCACCTCTTCAACCTCTTCACGGGACAACTTCATGCTGCCCAGCGAGGCCATATCCATATCCGGTTCCTCTTCACGATGCTGCCCCTTGAGTACCGTCATCACCACTTCGGTCAGGGCAAAGGTGGCCATCGCCAGCAGCAGAAAGCTCACCCCATCGATCAGGTCGACGCTACCGAAAGTGAACCGGGTGGTGCCCGAGGTCAGATCGGTACCAACCGTGGCGATCATCAGTCCGAACACGGTCATCAACAGCGCCTTGAGCACCTGTCCCTTGCCGGAAAACGCCGCCACCGCGGTCAGCCCCAGAATCATCAGGGCGAAATAATCGCTGGACTGGAAGCTCAGCGATACCGACGCCAGCGCCGGTGCCGCAAACAGCAGAATAATCGCCCCCACCGTGCCGCCGGTAAAAGAGGAGTAGGCGGCCAGTGCCAGCGCTTTGCCGGCCTGCTTCTGCTGCGCCAGCGGATAACCGTCAAACGCGGTCACCACGGTACTGGCACAACCGGGCGCATTGACCAGAATCGACGAGGTAGAGCCACCAAACACGGCTCCGTAGTACACTCCGGCCATCAGAATGATGCCAGAAGCCGGATCCAGCCCGTAGGTGATGGGGATCATCAGCGCCACCGCAGAGATCGGGCCAAGCCCCGGCAACATGCCGATGAAGGTACCGGCAAAGCAGCCCACCACCACCATCATCAGGTTAAAGGGCATTACCGCGGTGGAAAGCCCGGTAAAGATTCCATCCCACATGGTCTTATCCTCCCCACCAGGCGCTGAACAGCCGGCCCGGCGCCAGGTAGATTTCAAGCAGTTGCGACAGGATCAGCCACAGCCCAACGGCAAAAGGCACCGACGCCAACAGCAGGGTTTTGACCCGCCGTACACCGAGCAACCAGTAACCGCCAAGCAGAAACAGAATGGTCGACAGCAGAAAGCCGAGCCAGGTCAGCGCCAGCGCAAACAGCACCGTTAGCGCCAGCAACCAGCCCACCAGTCCGAAGTCATAACCGCGCAGGCTCAGCCGGTCTTCACGCGCGCGGCTGGCAGTGACTAACAGCGCCAGCGAGAGCGCCCCCCCGAGCAGTGCCAGGGTGTTGGGCACCGTGCGGGCATGGAAGGGTTCGAATTCGTCTCCCGGCAGCAACGGGATCTGGCCGGCATAGTAGCCGTAGGCTACCGACAGGCACAGAAACACCAGGCCACCGATATGGTCCTTGGTCAGAGTCATGACGCGCTCCAGATTTTTCAACACAGGGGGGGACTGAGGAACAGTGCCCAAAGGAGGGACGCACGCCGTAACAGCGTGCGCCTTGAGCGATTACTGCAGGAAGCCCAGCTCACGCATCAGATCGCCGATCACCTTTTCCTGTTGCTCCAGAAAGGCGACAAACTGCGGACCCGGCTTGAAGGCTTCTGCCCAGCCGTTACGATCACGTACCGTTGCCCACTCCTGGGTCTGGTACATCTGGTCCAGCATGCTGACATACTGATCGACCTTCGCCTGCGGCAGCCCCGGGGCGCCGAAGAAACCGCGCCAGTTCACAAAGCTGGCGTCGTAGCCCAGTTCCTGCAGGGTGGGTACCTCAGGTGCCGCCGCAGAACGCTCCTCGCCAGTCATCGCCAGAATCCGTACTTCACCGGCTTCTGCCAGCGCCAGCGCCTCACTGAAGCCGGTCGACAGCACATGGGCTTCGCCGGAGAGCAGCCCGGCCATCGCCTTGCCGCCGGCATCATAGGCCAGGTACTTCACCCGGCGAGGATCACCACCAGCCGCCTTGAACGCCATTGCAGCCACCAGATGGTCCATGCTGCCGCGAGCAGAGCCACCGGCGACGGTCACCGAGCGCGGGTTGGCCAGATAGTCGTCGGCCATCTGCTTAAAGCTGGTGTATTTGGAGTCTTTAGCCACCACGAATGCTCCAAAATCGCCGATAGTGGCAGCAACAGGGGTCAGATCGCGGAACGACTGCGGAAACACTTTGGAGAGCGAACGAATCACGATCGGCGTCGAGTTCACCATCAGGGTGTCCTGCGCCTGCTCGGCTACTTCGATCAGGTGAGCAATCGCCTTGCCGCCCCCACCCCCGGACATATTCTCATACGAGATGGTCGATACCAGACCGGATTTGCTCAGTGCCTCGCCGGTACCCCGGGCGGTGCCGTCCCAGCCACCACCGGCGCCACCGGGAATCAGAAAGTGGACGCTGTCAACCGCCGCCTGCGCCATACCGGCGCCGAGGCAGGAAACCAGGGCCGTCGCCATCAGGGTGGAACGGCGGCGAGCTAATAGTTTGGAGAGCATAGCGTTATCCTCATCGTTGTTATAAGAGTGGTTATTGCAGGTTTGCTATGCCGATAGCCTATGCCGCCCTGTAGACAACAGAAAGCTTATGAAACTAAAGAGTTTTTAGTGCATAAAGTACATTTTGTTCATACTGTTCACGGATAAATGGCGTAAGCTTTATCCACCGCTCAAAGCCCCAACAAGACGCTTCTCCACCATGGCGCTATCGATTAGGCGATTACAACTTAAAACCCGGATGGTACTGATCCTTGGCCTGATGGCGCTGCTGCAAACCGGCCTGCTGGGCTTGTTCGCGCTGCATTACCTCAATCTGTCACTGGATGAGCAGATGGGCGAACGGGCCCTGCATGTGGCCAAAACCATCGCCGCCATGCCGGAAATCGTTGCTGCGGTGGAGCACAAAGACAGCGACAAGTTACAGCCCATCGCCAAACATCTGGCCAGCACAACCCAGGCCCTGTTCGTGGTGATCGGCGATCGCAGCGGAAGCCGTCTGGCGCACCCCAATCCGGCCATGCTGGGCGGCGACATGAGCAGTGACGACGACGATGACATCTCCCCCACGCTCTCGCAGGGGCGTGCGCAGGTAACCCGCGCGCAGGGCAGCCTCGGCCCGTCGATGCGGGCCCGAGCGCCGATTTATGACCGTGCCGGCGAACAGGTGGTCGGAGTGGTATCGGTCGGCTATCTGCTCGACCGAATCGAAAACCTGATCGCCCGCTATCGCCTGACGATGCTGGCGGTTATCGCCGCCGCGCTGGCATTCAGCGCCCTCACCGCGGTGTGGTTTGCCAACCACTTCAAAAAGGCGATCTTCGGTCTCGAACCGGAGCAGATCGGGCGCCTGTTTGGCGAGCGTAACGCCACCCTGGAGTCGGTGCGCGAAGGGATCATCGCCATCAACGCCGACGGTCTGATCACCACCATCAACCAGGCCGCGATCACCACCTTGGCACTGCCGGCCGAGCAGTCACTGGTGGGCCGGCCGATCCAGCAGGTGCTGCCCGACAGCCGCATGCCGGAAGTGCTGGCCAGCGGCGAACCGCAATATGACCAGGAGGTCTGGCTGGGGGATATGAACCTGATCGTCAACCGCCTGCCACTGCGCCAAGGGGACAACATCACCGGGGTGGTCTCCAGTTTCCGGCGCAAGGACGAGCTCGATCTGGTCAGCCGCAAGCTGACCCGGATTCAGCAGTACGCCGACAGTCTGCGCAGTCAGTCCCATGAGTACTCCAACAAGCTGCACACCATCGCCGGGCTGATCCAGATCGGCGCCAATGACGAAGCGCTGGCGCTGATCGGCCAGGAAACCCGCGACCACCAGGCACTGATCCATCTACTGGTTGATGCGGTACCGGACCCGCTGTTGGCCGGCTGCCTGCTGGGCAAATACAACCGCGCGCGCGAACTGGGCCTGCACCTGCTGATCGACCCGGACAGCCGCATGATCGAACTGCCCGAACGGCTGCCGCGGGATGCTCTGGTGACCATTGTCGGCAATTTGCTCGACAACGCCTTCGAGGCCACCCTCAACCACCGCGGCGCCGGTGGCGAGATCCGCCTGACCATGACCGACCTCGGTGACGATCTGATCTTCGAAATCGAGGATCAGGGCGCCGGCATCGACGACGCCGAGCAGCAGCGGATCTTTGACAAGGGGGTCAGCAGCAAAGCGGGCCAGGGCCACGGTATCGGCCTGCATCTGGTGCGCACCCTGCTCAACCGCCTTGAAGGCACCGTTACCATTGAACCGGCTGATGGTAACGGCAGCCGTTTTACCATCTATCTGCCCAAAGGGGAGCGCTCGGACTTCCCCGCCACACAGGGAGAAACCTCATGAGTAGCCCGATCCGGGTCGTGATCGCCGAAGATGATGTGCAGATCGCCCAGATACAGCAGCGATTTCTGGAACGCATTGAGGGTTTCGAACTGGTTGGTATCGCCCACGGTCTGGCGGAAGCCCGGGATCTGGTGGAGGTGTTAACCCCGGAACTGCTGCTGTTGGATATCCAGTTTCCCACCGGGACCGGGCTGGACCTGCTGCGCGATCTGCGCGCCGCCAACAGCGCCACCGATGTCATTCTGATCACCGCCGCCCGCGAAGTGGAGACCCTGCGCGCTGCGCTGCGCGGCGGGGTGTTTGATTACATCCTCAAACCGCTGGTATTTGAACGCCTGCAGGAAGCGCTGCAACATTACGCCACCCATCTGGCCAAGCTGCGCAGCATGGAATCACTGGCCCAGCACGACGTTGACCACCTGCTCCCCCGGGGCACCCCGACGGCACCTGCGGGGCAACCGGACCGCCTGCCTAAGGGGATCGACGGATTGACGCTGGATAAAGTCCGCACCGTATTTCGCGAGTGG
Source organism: Motiliproteus sediminis (assembly GCF_017912535.1). Classification (GTDB taxonomy): domain Bacteria; phylum Pseudomonadota; class Gammaproteobacteria; order Pseudomonadales; family Balneatricaceae; genus Motiliproteus; species Motiliproteus sediminis. The sequence goes on along the minus strand of NZ_JAERQK010000001.1, from coordinate 284,523 downwards.
CAAACCCCCTGCAACGCGGAAGAGGTGGGTCAGCAGATCGGCGCCAGCCGCACCACCGCCCGCCGCTATCTGGAATATCTGGTGAGCACCCGGGAGCTGACCGCAGAGGTCAGCTACGGCAGTGTGGGCCGGCCGGAACGCCGCTATCAACGGGCCTGAGCACGCCTGCCCCGACCGTAGCGCCGATCACTATTCGTCTGCGGCTGCCGGCGGACGCCGTTTGACGGTCTTGGGATCGGCCACAATCGGTCGGTAGATCTCCACCCGGTCACCGTTGTTCAGCGCCGCATCCAGCTTGGTGAACTTGCCGAACACGCCGACCTTCTGGGTTTCCAGATCGATCTGCGGATAGCGCTCCAGAATCCCCGAGCGGCGGATCGCCTCCGCCACCGAGCACCCCTCATGCACCTGCACCGGCAGCCAGTGCTGACGATCGGTTTCGGCGTAGACCACGGATACCTGCATCATGATTCAGCTCTCCTTTCAACAGCTCATCGGCTGAGGCGTTTGAGTACTGTGATCCGCTTTCAGCCGCCGGTCCAGCACCCGCTTGCCGGCAACAATAAAGCCCAGCATGATGAACGCGCCAGGCGGCAGGATCATCAGCAGAAAGCCCCCGTAGTTGGGAATCAGCGTGGTCTCCAGAAAGGCGAACGAGCTGCCCAGCAGCAGGTGCGCGTTGGCAAACAGCGTGCCGCTGCCGACAATCTCCCGGCTCGCGCCCAGCACCACCAACGCCAGGGTAAAACCCAGCCCCATGGCCAGCCCGTCCACCACCGATGGCAGCACCGGATTCTTGTAGGCATAAGCCTCGGCGCGGCCAAGGATGGCGCAGTTGGTCACGATCAGCGGAATAAACAGCCCCAGCACTTTGTGCAGCTCGTGCAGCCAAGCGTTCATCATCAGGTCGACCAGGGTCACCACGGTGGCGATCAGCAACACGAACGCGGGAATACGCACTTCGCTGGGAATGACCCCGCGCAGCATCGATACCAGCAGATTGGCGATCACGAACACCGCCAGTGACACCAAGCCCATACCCAGGCCGTTGGTGGCGGTGCCGGTAACCGCCAGCAGCGGGCAGAGCGCCAGCATCTGCGAGAACACCACGTTGTTATTCCACAGCCCTTCGCCCCAGAGTTCACGGTAACGGGGTTTGTTGTCAGCACAACTCATGGCTTGTCCTCCATCCGCTCGGTCGATGATTGAATCTGCAGCGCTTCAAGCTGTGCCGCGCCCAGGGCCTCACGCTGCAGCAGCAGGCCGCGTTTGACCCCCTTCACCACCGCCCGCGGAGTGATGGTGGCACCGCTGAACTGGTCGAACTCGCCACCGTCTTTCTTCACCGCCCAGCGCGCTTCGGCCAGTTTGGTCAGGGAGAGTCCGTTGAAGCCCAATACCCAATCATCCTTGGCCAGCTCGATCTTGTCGCCAAGCCCCGGCGTTTCGGTGTGTGAGAGTACCCGCACGCCGATAATATCGCCGCTCATGGACACCCCCATCACCAGCCGTATGTCACCGGAATAACCCGGCTCCGCCTGCTCGAACGCCAGCGCAACCGGTTGCTCACCCAGCCGCGCCTGATAGATCCGCAGTGGCGGCTGATCGCCACGGGGAAGATCGACAAAGTCGGCACTGGGATCGTTGTCGTAGCCACCGGCAGGGAGCACCTCCGCCAGCGAACGCTGCAGATCTTCCCGCGCCCGTAGTTCGATATCCTCCTTGGTCGCCACAAAGCCCATCACCAGCAAGGTACCCGCCAGCGCTGCCATCATCCCCAGAATGCCGGCAAAGAAGCCGGGGCGCTGGGTATAACTGGGTTTAAGTACGCCCTGCCCGATCATGCCTGCCCCTCCTTGGCGCGGTGGTCGCCCTCAACCTTATCCAGCGTCAGCGGATTACCACGGCGGTCCCGTCCGTAGATGCGCGGTTTGATGTAGTAGTCGATCAACGGGGTCAGCGCGTTCATCAGCAATACCGCGAACGCCACCCCTTCGGGGTAGCCGCCCCAGGTACGGATGACGTATACCAGCGCGCCGCAGCCGGCGCCGAACAGCAGTTGGCCGCTCCAGGTATTGGGCGAAGTCACCATATCGGTAGCGATGAAAAAGGCGCCCAGCATCAACGCCCCGGAAAACAGGTGAAAACCGGCGTCCGGGTAGTGCTCGGGATCAACCAGGTTCATCAGCGTTGCTAGCAGCGCAACACTGCCCAGCATCGACGCCGGGATCGTCCAGTTGATCAGACCGATGGTGACCAGCAGCAGACCGCCGGCAAGAATCAGCAACGCCGAGGTTTCCCCCAGACTGCCATAGGTGTGGCCCCATAGCGGACCGCTGTACTCCATCCCGCCGGGCATAATCTCGGACAGCACCTTGCCGGTGGTGAATTCGGTTTTAACCTCTCCCAGCAGCGACGCGCCGCTGAAACCGTCAATTTGCAGCCCGCCGAAGGTGATCGCCAGACCGTCGATAAAGCCGGGGGAGCCATCGGCAAATAGCGGTGCAGGCGCGGTCCAGCTGGTCAGCTGCAGCGGGAACGATACCAGTAGAGCCACCCGCGCCACCATGGCCGGGTTAAACAGGTTGTGGCCCAGGCCACCAAACACCTGCTTGCCGATCACGATGGCAATAAAACTGCCGAGCACCCCCACCCACCAAGGTGCCCAGGGAGGCAGGCTCATGGCCAGCAGCCATGCGGTCAGCAACGCGGAACCATCGAACAGGGTCAGTTGCACCGGCCGTCCGGCCAGATAGAGGCAAGCAGCTTCAAACAGCAGCGCCGAGGCGAGGGTGATGGCAAACAGGTTGATCGCTGGCCAACCGAACAGGTACAGGCCCCACAGCGTTGCCGGCAGCAGCGCTACCATCACCCACAGCATGGTGCGGCTGACGGTACTGCTGGCCAGGGTGTGAGGGCCGCTTATCAGGGTCTGACTCATCGCTCTCTCCTACTCCTCAGTCGCTGCGGCTGCCGCTTCAGCCGCCTTCTTGGCAGCCTGCTCGGCTTTGCGTTTGGCCGCAGCCTCCGCTTTCTCACGTTCGATCGCTTCCATCCGGGTTTCTTTGGCCGAAGCCAGTTCGGCGGTGCGCTCCAGCTTGCGGCTCTGCACCCTGCGGGCCTGAAGCTGGCCTTTGCCGTAGTGGAAAAACTGCACCAGCGGGATCTTGGAGGGGCATACATAGGCGCAAGAACCGCAGGCGATACAGTCGGACAGGCCGAGCTCAGCGGCAGCTTCAAAGTCGTCCTTGCGTATCCGCTTGGCCAGCTCCAGCGGCAGCAGGCCGGAGGGACAGACGCTGACGCAGCGGGTACAGCGGATGCAGGGCTGGGGCAGCGTGACCCGGGTTTCCTCTTCAGACAGCGCGATGATACCGCTGCTGCCCTTGATAATTGGCACCTCCGGATGCGGCAACCACTGCCCCATCATCGGCCCGCCCATCAGCAGCCGTTCGTACCCAAAGCCGTCACCGTCGGCGGCGGCATCACAGTGCGCCAGCAGTTCGCTTACCAGCGTGCCGAAGGGGACTTCGAGATTGGCCGGGCGCGCCACTGCGCCGCCACCAACGGTCACGATCCGCGACACCAGCGGCTTACCCAGCACCAGGGCTTCATACACGGCAAACGCGGTCGCCACGTTGTGCATGATCGCCCCGAGTTCGACACCGTGAGCGCCCGCCGGTACCTCACGCCCCAGCACCGACTGCATCATCTGTTTCTGCGATCCTTGCGGGTAGCGGGTGGGTACACTCACGGTGCGAATCCGCTCGGGATTGGTGCAGAGACGGCGCAGGTTGGCCAGCGCCGCCTCTTTGTTGTCTTCGACCACGATTACCGCGCGACTGGCTTCCAGGCAGCGCAGCATCAGCTCGATGCCGATCAGCATCTGCTGGCCGCGCTCCTGCATCAGGCGATCATCGCAGGTGAGGTAAGGTTCACACTCGCCGCCGTTGATAATCAGCGTATCGACGTTGTGACGGCGAGCCTGATCGAGTTTGACCGCGCTGGGGAAAGTCGCGCCCCCCATGCCGACAATACCCGCCTCGCGGATCCGCCGCGCCAACTCCTCACCGGACAGGGTAAAGGGATCCTCACCGGGTGCCTGCCAGGGAGTCTGTTCATCATCGACGTCAATCACCGCGGTGGTAACAGGCAGCGCCGCCGGATGGGGTGAAGCAAACTCCGTCACCTCTACCACCACGCCATCGGCGGGCGAGTGAACCGGCGCCGACACCTTACCCGCACTGCCGCCCAACAGCTGGCCGCGGCGGACTTTCTCACCGGCACTGACAATCGCTACTGCCGGTTCGCCAATATGCTGCTGCAACGGCACATACAGCCGTTTGGGCATCGGCATCACTTCTATCGGCAGATCGCGGGTGCGCTCTTTGCGCTCCAGCGGATGAATGCCACCCCGGAAGCTGAACAACTTCATTACACGGCCTCCTGTCGATCATCGTCATCCACGGACTTGATGTCGTTTAACGCTTGCGCCGGTGTTATCGCCGGCTTGGGCCACTGCCAGTTGGCCAGCGTGGCCTTGGGGCGACAGAGTTTGATCCCCATGGTGGGGCAGATATCGGTACATTTATTACACCCGGTACAGGCATCGCTGATAACGTTATGCAGTTGCTTGGGCGCGCCCACGATGGCGTCGGTCGGACAGACCTTGAAGCAACGGGTGCATCCGATGCACTGTTCCTCTATCACCTGAGCCACCTTGGGGCTGTCATCGCCCATGGCAGCCAGATCCAGTTCCACCCCCAGCTTTGCCGCCAGCGCTTCAGCCAGTGGCTTGCCCCCCGGCGGGCACAGGGTTACCGGCGCACTACCTTCGGCCAACGCTTTGGCGCCCGCCGGACAGCCGGGAAAGCCACACTGGCCGCAGTTGGTGCCGGGCAGCAATGCCTCGATCTCCTGCACGATCTCAGGCTCCTCCACCCGCAGGTGAATCGCCGCGACCCCCAGGAGATAACCGAGCCCCAGGCCCAGCAGTGCTAACGCAACGATGGCGGCTAACATAGGCGATCCTCCTTAATGGCTCGGTAAGCCGGCAAAGCCCATGAAGGCCATGGACAACAAGCCGGCAACGATGAACGCAACCGGCGTTCCGGCGAAGGTTTCAGGCACCTCGGCATACTCCAGCCGTTCCCGCAATCCGGCAAAGATAACCATCACCAGACTGAATCCCAGCGCTGAGCCCATGCCGTACAGCAAGCTGTCGACAAAGCCGTTGCCCTCCTGCACGTTGAGCAGCGCCACCCCCAGCACCGCACAGTTGGTGGTAATCAGCGGCAGAAAGATACCGAGCAACTGGTACAGTACCGGGCTGGTTTTCTTGACCAGCATTTCGGTGAACTGCACCACCGCCGCGATCACCAGAATGAACGACAGAATTCGCAAAAAGCTGATCCCCAGAGGCGCCAGTATCAGCTCCTCAATGGCCCAACTGGCGGCGGCCGCCAACGTCAGCACAAAGGTGGTCGCCATGCCCATCCCCAGCGCGGTGTCGAGCTTGCCCGATACGCCCATAAAGGGGCACAGGCCCAAAAACTTCACCAGCACTACGTTATTGACCAGCGCGGTACCAATGATCAGCAACAGGTATTCGCTCACGTTTACCTCCCTCGACGCACCGCCTTGGTGCGGCGTGCTCGTTTACTGGAAATCACCGTTGCAGGGCTCATGCCAGCTTTCGCCGCAGCGCAAAAATCGTCTTAACCGCTGTATCTACGGGGTTTCTTTTCTATCCGCCGGTGCCTGCCCCCAGTCCGTTTCTGTGCTGTATGCCACAGACCCAAACCCACCGCAGACCCATTTGTCGCAAAACCAACAACAGCCTGATAGCAGGTGCCCCGTGGGCTGCAGGGCAAAAACTGGGTTCTGGCTCACGTATTGCATCAATGTCAATTACTGGAGCGACTATGACAAACAGGTGCAACCATGGCGAAACAGCAGTTGCTGAAGACATCGGGGCAGTACGCCCTGCCCTACGAGATCTACTTCGAGACCGTTGATCAGGCCCCCATTGCGATCAGCATCACCGACCCCAAGGGCGTGATCCTCTATGCCAACCGGACCTTCACCCAGGTGACCGGCTATACCCTTGACGAGATCCAGGGACAACCGACGCGCATGCTGTCCGCCGGCAGAACCCCCGCGTGCATCTATGGCGAGTTGTGGGACACGCTGCTGAAGCAGGAGGTCTGGAGCGGCCGGCTGGTCAACCAGCGTAAAGACAAAGCGCTTTACCTGGCCGAGTTAACCATCACTCCGGTGATCGATGACCAGAGCAACACCACGCACTATCTGGCGATGCACCGCGATATCACCCGGATCCAAAAGCTCAACCAGGACCTCGACAACCAACGCACCCTGACCGACTCCATCGTCAAAACCAGCCCCGTCGCCACGCTGCTGATCGATAGCCGGGGCAAGCTGCGCTTCCAGAACCCGGCTGCCGAGCGCCTATGTCTGGCCCTGAGCTGCGATCTCGACCAACTGCTCAACGTGCTGGCCAAGCGTCTGAGGCTCGATTTCAGCAGTTGCCGGGATTTTGCCGATCTGGAGCTGCGGTACGATATTCCTGGCATCGGCACCCCGCGCTGGCTGAGCTGTTCCGGCAGTGCACTCAAGCTGTGGCAGAGCGATGACAGCTTCAATCAGGAGCTGGCACACGACTGCCTGCTGCTGACCGTCAACGACATCACCGACCTCAAGATTCAACAGGAGGAGGTGCGCATCAACGCCCTGATGGCTCGTCTGGCGGAGAACGAACTGGTCTACAGCATGCGCGAAGCGCTGTTCGGCGCCATGTATCAGCTGCAGCGCCCGCTCAATATCATCGGCGCCGCCGCAGCGATTCAGCACAAACGCAGTGGCGACGATGACCCGCTGCACAAGGCCCTGACCGAAGTCAGCGATTCCTGCAACCTGGCGATCGACACCCTCAAGCAAGCGTTGCCGGAAGAACCGCGCAAACGCAAGATGCCGCTCAACATGAACGAACTGCTACGCGAAGTGCTGTCGCTGTACACCGAACGCCTGCTGGCCGACGGGGTGATCGTTGACTGGAAGCCCTGCAACACCTTGCCCAGCGTTCTGGGCGAGGACGTATCGCTCTGCAACCTGTTCAAACAGCTGCTCGACAACGCTCTCAACGCCATGGCTGACGGCGGTGTCCGCGAGCGCGAACTGTATATCGCCACCGAACGCCTTGATGACGGCGTGCGGGTGGTGATTGCTGATAATGGTCCCGGAATCGCCGAAGAGATTCGGCACAAGGTATTCCAGCCCTTCTTCAGCGTACAACGCCGGCACGCCAAGCGTGGCGGCATGGGTCTGGCGCTGGTACAGGATGTCGCTAACGATCATGGAGCCACTGTCGAGATCGCGCCGCACAGCCAGCCGGGCTGTCGTTTCAATCTGACTTTCCCCGCTCTGGCCGAGCGATAAGGAGCCTGACGTGGATGACGTACTGATTTCGGTCAGCAGTGAACGCCACCGCGGAGAACTGCTGCGCACCCAGCTCAATACTCTCTATCGGGTCAGCGAGGTACTGAACCGCTCCCTCGATCTTGAGTCCACCCTGCGTGAAGTACTCAAAATCCTGCACGCGCGCGCCAAAATGAGTCACGGCATGGTGACCTTGCTGGACCCGCAAAGTGGCAACCTGCTGCTGAGCGCCCTGCACGCACCTGATCAACCCAACTTGCCCAGCGTCAGCTATCGCGCCGGTGAGGGCATCACCGGACAGGTGCTCAGCAGCGGCGTGCCCAAAATGGTCGAACGCCTGATCGACGAGCCGGAGTTTCTCGACCGCCTCGGCCTGTACGACAACCTGCTGCCCTTTATCTGCGTGCCGATCTTTGCCGGTAGCGACGAACCGGTTGGGGTGCTGTCGGCCCAACCGCCGAAAGAACCGCGCCCGCTGCTCGACGACCGCTTGCAGCTGATGGAGATGATCGCCAACCTGATGGGCAACAGCGTGCGGCTGGCGTGGGAGGTCGAGCGCGAACGCAAATCCCTGACCAACGAACGCGACAGCCTGCGCCGGGCGATCAAGGCGGAGCATGGTTTTGACAACATAGTCGGTGCCTCGGCACCGATGCGGCAGGTGTTCGATCAGGTGCGCCAGGTGGCCAAATGGGATACCACCGTGCTGATTCGCGGCCAGTCGGGTACCGGTAAAGAGTTGATCGCCAGCGCCATTCACTACAACTCGCCACGCGCCAACGCCACCTTCGTCAAACTCAACTGCGCGGCCCTGCCCGACAACCTGCTGGAATCGGAGCTGTTCGGGCATGAAAAAGGCGCTTTCACCGGCGCCACTCACCAACACAAAGGGCGCTTTGAACAGGCTGACGGCGGCACCCTGTTTCTGGATGAGATCGGCGAGATCAGCCCCACCTTCCAGGCCAAACTGCTGCGGGTATTACAGGAGGGGGAACTGCAGCGCGTAGGCGGCACCAAGACCCTCAAAGTGGATGTGCGGATCATCGCCGCCACCAATCGGGACCTGGAAGCCGAAGTGGCCGAAGGCGACTTCCGTGAGGATCTCTACTACCGCCTCAATGTCATGCCGATCCAGGTGGCACCGCTGGCGGGACGGATCGAGGACATCCCGGCGCTGGCCAAGGCCCTGGTAACCAAGCTATCCAAACGTCAGGGACGCACCCTTGAGATCAAGGACAGCGCCATTCGATTGCTGATGCAGCACCACTGGCCCGGCAACGTGCGGGAGCTGGAGAACTGCCTCGAACGCGCTGCGATCATGAGTCAGGAAGGACGCATCGATCAGGACGCCATCCGCATGACCGGCGTGGTCAATGGCGGCACCGGCGCGGTCGCTGCCCCGGCACCGCAGGCGGTGGATCTGGATGACCCGGAACTGGACGAACGGGAACGGGTCATCGCCGCACTGGAGCAAGCCGGCTGGGTGCAGGCCAAAGCGGCGCGGCTACTGGGAATGACCCCCAGACAAGTTGCCTATCGAATCCAGACGCTGGATATTCCGGTCCGCAAGATCTGACCAGTGCAGGCCGGGCTAACGCAATGCAGGGCGGTCTGGCAGCAGATCGTCCTGCTAACGCGGGGCTCTGCCGATACCTCCGAAGCCCCCCCTGCGGGGCTGTTTCCATATTTTTCAAGAGGTGGCATCCAAGGACGCCGCCGTACCACCAGAGCGGTCGCTATGCGGGCAGCATCAAACCATCAGGCTTGACTCCCCAAGACTCCGGGGGATTACCTCCGCCGACAGACCGGCAGCCGATCACCCCTACCATAGAGGCGACCGAGCAATAACCCATGATCCCAACCCATTGCTGCATAGACTCTACTCCAATTGCAGTTGGCTGTTGCGGATACCGCTAACCAGCCCAGGTGACGGCCCCGGTCGCGCTGTTACTGCCAAGGATCCTGCTGAGTGCATCTAATGCGGGCGTTGCGGGCCCTCATCCAGATTGATCCCGATGGAACGCAACTGCTCTGCCAGCACGGGGTTGCGACTGTGATGCCAGCGTTGATAGAGCGCCATTACCTCACTAGCACTGTATCGTCTGTGACGTTGACAGATGTGGGCGAGTAGCTCCAGCAGGTGGGCAAACCGCTCCGCCAGCTCAGCGAATACCTGTTTTAGCGTATGCGCATGGTGAGACAGGTACTCATAGGCACCGCCACCCATACCGATAAAATAATCGCGTTGTATGCCTTTGCCGGCGTAGTGCTCGGGAAACAGCGCCCCCATAAAGAGGGCCTGATCACCCAGTTGACGCAGCACCAGGCAACGTTCGCGTTCATGGCTGCATTGTTGGGCATCGTCATAGAGCATCGCCAGAGGGCGGAGGCTGAAATCCCCGTGACAGTGGCTGAATAGCTGATCGCTACGACTGAACCGCGCCAGCAGGTCACCAAGATACCAGCGGGTCTCCTGTTGCTGCTCCCCATTCAGTTCATGCTCAAGCTGGTGCCGAAAGTACTCAGCCAGATCCTTCCGGCCGAGGTCGTGCAGATGGGACATCGACGAACTCTCCAGTGGCTAAACACCTCTACAAAATAGCAAATGGGCCGCTCACCCGGCGATGCGTCGGGGGGATGAAAAATTTTTCCCTTGGCCTCTTGAAAGCAGGCACGGCCGCTCATATTTGATCAAGCCGAGCGCCGCAGTGTGCTTGTTATTTCTTTTTTGTTGCCTGTTTATCAGTAGGTTAAGAAGGAGGAATTGTTGGTATGAACATTCGACCTCTACATGATCGTCTGGTGGTTCGCCGTCTTGAAGCGGAGACCACGACCAAAGGGGGCATTGTGATACCAGATAACTCAGCGGAGAAACCCAGCCAGGGCGAAGTGATCGCTGTGGGGGATGGGGCCCTTTTGGAGTCAGGTGAGCGTCGCCCGCTCGATCTCAAGGTGGGTGATCGTGTGCTGTTCAGCAAATACGGCGGCACCGAAGTAAAACTGAACGGTGAAACACTGTTGGTGATGCGTGAATCCGACATTCTCGCCGTTGTTGAAGCTACCGAAGCAGAGGAGAAAGCCGCATGAGTGCCAAATCCGTAACGTTCTCCACCAGTGCCCGCGAGAAGATGCTGGTTGGAGTAAACACTCTGGCAGATGCCGTCAAGGTGACGCTGGGGCCCAAAGGACGCAACGTGATTCTTGAGAAAAGCTTCGGCGCGCCGCGGGTAACCAAAGATGGCGTTTCTGTCGCCAAAGAGATCACCCTCAAGGATAAGTTTGAAAACATGGGCGCGCAGATGGTTAAAGAGGTAGCGTCCAAAACCGCAGACCTGGCCGGTGACGGCACAACCACAGCGACCGTGCTGGCCCAGGCAATGATTCGCGAAGGTCACAAGGCGATTGCGTCGGGGATGAACCCGATGGATCTCAAGCGCGGTATCGACGCCACCTTCAAAGCGGCAGTCGAAGAGCTGAAAGCGCTGGCTACGCCCTGCGCCGACAGCAAGTCGATCGGCCAGGTGGCAACCGTGTCAGCCAACTGGAATGCGGATATCGGCGATCTTCTGGCCAAGGCAATGGATAAGGTTGGTCGCGACGGGGTAATCACCGTCGAGGAAGGTAAGTCGCTGGAGAACGAACTGGAGGTCGTTGAGGGGATGCAGTTCGACCGCGGCTATCTATCCCCCTACTTCGTGACCAATCAGGAGAAGATGCAGGTCGAGCTGGAAACCCCCTACCTGCTGCTGTTTGACAAGAAAATCAGCAATATTCGCGATCTGCTACCGACGCTTGAGGCGGTAGCGAAGGCGGGCAAACCACTGCTGATCATCGCCGAAGATATCGAAGGCGAAGCTCTGGCAACGCTGGTGGTCAATAATCTGCGCGGTATCCTCAAGGCCGCTGCCGTCAAGGCACCGGGCTTTGGTGATCGTCGCAAAGCGATGCTGGAAGATATCGCCATTCTGACCGGTGCCACGGTAATCTCCGAAGAAGTCGGACTGTCGCTGGAGAAGGTCGAGCTGGAACAGCTTGGCTCGGCCCAGCGAGTGGTGATCAGCAAGGACAACACCACCATCGTAGATGGAGCGGGCGCCAAGGCGGCGATCGAGGGCCGGGTCGAGCAGATTCGCCAGCAGATCGAGAACACCAGCTCCGATTACGATCGCGAAAAACTCCAGGAGCGGGTCGCCAAGCTCGCCGGGGGGGTGGCCGTGATCAAGGTCGGTGCCGCCACTGAAGTGGAGATGAAAGAGAAGAAGGACCTGGTGGACGACGCCCTGCATGCGACCCGTGCGGCGGTTGAAGAGGGCATCGTAGCCGGTGGTGGCGTGGCGCTGGTGCGTACCGCTGCCAAGCTGGCGGCCGATAAAGTAACGACAGCCAATAGCGACCAGGAGGTCGGCGTAAGGATAGCGTTACGGGCGATGGAAGAGCCTCTGCGCCAGATCGTCAGCAACGCCGGCGAAGAAGCCAGTGTCGTGCTCAATCAGGTGCGTTCCGGCGAGGGCAACTACGGCTACAACGCTCAGACCGATGAGTACGGCGACATGCTTGAGATGGGCATTATCGATCCGGCCAAGGTGACTCGTTCGGCGTTGCAGAATGCCGCTTCGATCGCCGGCCTGATGCTGACCACCGAGGCGATGGTCGCTGAACTGCCCGACGATCCCAAGACCACAGCCCCCACAGGGGCGGATAACTGGGGCTAATCACCCCAATCTCAACCGGGTGTGACACCCGGTCAACGGGCGATCGCTGCGCAGCACGCGGTCGCCCGCTGTCACACGCCTGTCACGGATATCTGCACTGGGGCCGCTGTGAACCGAAGAGGATGCTTTGTGCCGCTGCTGAAAGGTTCTAGGCGAGCGGCTGAGCCATCACTAGCTGAAACAGCTGCTATTGATCCTTTCCGAGATGAGGCTCCATCCAATGTTGGGCATGGCTGCCGCCCCCTCGGGCAGCCGACTTACCGGGTCCGCACCTTGGATAGCCCGGTATCAGAGGGGTAACCCGTACCGGTTAGCTCAACGGGTTTCGAAGCACTGCTTGAGCTCCTGATAGCGGCTGGGCGTTAACCCGCATGCGGCCAGGTAACTGTCGAGTTCGGCCGCATCGAGCAGCTGCAACTGTTCCAGACGGAAGATCTCCGCCGCATGATTGGCCTCCGACAACGCCTGAGCCAGCGCAGACAAGGGTTGACCTTGGCGATGCTGCCGCAGCTCCACCATGGGCGCAATCCAGCTAGCGGGCAATTCCCAGTACTCACACGCCCGCAGCGTCAGCCGGAACCCGTATTGATCCACCAACCGAGCTAGTCCTTCCGGTGCCGGCGTATGATCAGGTGGTAGTTCGGCGAACAGGGTCAGCATCTGCCGAAACACCACCAGCTTGCCGATATCATGAATAAGACCACACACGTAACCGACGAACTGCTGCTCCTTGTCGCCACGTAACAGATACTCGGTCGCCACCGCCACTTGATAGGAGTGGTTCCACAGCGCAGCGCCAAACAGTTTGAAATAGATCGGTTTGATATCGAAGTTTTCCGCCACCAACGTGGTCAGCAACAATCGCCGCAGCCCGTCAGCGCCCAACATGCTGAGCGCGTGATCAAGACTGGACAACGGCACCCGGCTTTTAGCATAGGCGGCGGAGTTGGCCGTTTTCACCACTTTGCCGGCCAGCGCCGGATCCTGGCGAAAAATAGACAACACCTTGGCACGATCATAATCAGGCTGGCTGATCTCATGCAGGATACTGGCTGATGCCTGGGCTATTTTGGGCAGGTTGTCATCGCTGAACGTCTCCAGCGCCCGCTGTAAACGGCTTCCCAGCGCTTGCTCGAATTGATTAGGGTCTAGCCTAACCTCGTTCTCGACCAGCAAAGAGGTCACAAAGCGCAGCGATAAGCCTTCAGCATCGGTCTGAGTGGCCACTGAAGCCGGAGCAGCCACCAAGGCCGTAATCGCCGACGATCGCTTTGGCTTTGGCTGCGGCGCACGCTGCCACCATAACCGGCTAAACCAGCGCAACAAAGCGCCCATTAACGCGGACTACCGGGCTCGATAATGGTCACCAATCCATCCATCCCCTCTTCCCGGTGTCCCGGCACACTGCAGAACACCTCATACTCCCCCGCTACCTTGGGCACCAGGTAGAGCGTCGCCTTGCTGTTGGGGCGCAGGCTGATGTTATGGATATGCGGGGTCACCAGTTCGATCCCGTCGACGTTAACCTTGTACAACACCACGGCATGAAAAAACGCCAGGTCCACCAGATCATGGGTGCTGACATCACTGACGTTGTTGAGTACTACCCGGTACGGCTGGTCGCCCGTCAGCTCGATATCGTTAGGTTGATACCAGTAGTCGTCAAGGGTGAGGATCAGGGTTTGTGCGTCCTGCCAGTCAACCGCCGGCGGTAACCAGTCCATGGTCGGGTTGTTGCGACTGCTGTCGGCCAGCACAGGTGCGACACCCAGGGCGGTCAACAGCACACAGATAAGGCGATGTAAACGCATGGCCATACTCTTCCTGAGTTTGTTTGCGCTCGATTATCGTCATCCGCGCTATCGACGCAAGGAGGCAGATCAACAAATCGCACCTCCCATTGACTGGTGCCCTTCACGACACTGGCTCGGCTGATGGCTGTCACATTTGCAACACACACACCCTGCAATGAACCTCGGCATCACATAAAAACAATAGCTTAGATATAGACAACGGCAGCGGCACGCTCCTTGCGTTACTCCCGGTAACAACGTTCTGGGGAGTTACCCAGCAAGGAGTCAACTGATGGAACTGATCGCCACCAGCGCCGCCAACGAGCCCAAGGCCAGCGGCTGTAGCGCCAAAGGCTGCGGCAGCAGCGACGACAGCCTGGCCCACCTGCCGGAAGCGTTACGCAAACGGGTGCAGAATCACCCCTGCTTTTCCGAGAAGGCGCACCACCATTTTGCCCGCATGCACGTGGCGGTCGCCCCGGCGTGCAATATTCAGTGCAACTACTGCAACCGCAAGTACGACTGCAGTAACGAATCCCGCCCCGGGGTGGTATCGGAAGTACTCTCTCCGGATGAAGCGGTGCACAAGGTCAAAACCGTGGCAGCCGCCATTCCGCAGATGACAGTACTGGGTATTGCCGGCCCCGGCGATCCGCTGGCCAACCCCGACCGCACCTTCGCCACCTTCCGCCGGCTGGCTGAAGAAGCGCCGGACATCAAGCTGTGCGTGTCCACCAACGGCCTGCGTCTGCCGGAATTTGCCGACGAGATGGCCAAGTACAACATCGAACATGTCACCATCACCATGAACTGCCTGGACCCGGAGATCGGTGCCAAAATCTATCCCTGGATCTACTGGAACAACCGCCGCATCCGCGGCGTCAAGGCAGCCAAGATCCTGATCCGGAATCAGCTCAAGGGGCTGGAGATGCTGGTGGAACGCGGCATTCTGGTGAAGGTTAACTCGGTGATGATTCCCGGCGTTAACGATCAGCACCTCAAGGAGGTGAGCAAGCTGGTGAAGGAGAAAGGCGCCTTTTTGCACAACGTGATGCCGCTGATTGCCGAAGCCGAACATGGCACCTTTTACGGCCTCACCGGCCAGCGCAGTCCCTCCGGTGCCGAGCTGCGCGAGCTGCAGGACAGCTGCGCCGACTCCATGAGCATGATGCGCCACTGCCGCCAGTGCCGCGCCGACGCGGTGGGTATGCTGGGCGAGGACCGGGGTCAGGAGTTCACTCTGGACCAGATCGAGGGCAAAGAGATCGACTACGCCGCCGCCATGGTCAAGCGTAAACAGGTTCACGACGCCATTCTGGAGCAACTGGATGCCGAGCATCAGGCAGCGGCGAACAGCGACACCACCACGGCGGCCAGAGGCCCGGCCATTTTGATGGCAGTCTCCAGCTCAGGCCAGGGAGTGATCAACCAGCACTTTGGCCATGCCACCGAGTTTCTGATCTATCGCGTTGACGACACCAAGGTCGAGCATGTGGGCCAGCGCAAGGTGGAGCTCTATTGCGGCGGTCCCGGTGACTGCCCCGAAGAGGAAAACCGTCTGCAGGGCCACCTCAACGCGTTGTCCGACTGCCAGGCGGTGCTGTCGGCCAAGATCGGTATCGGTCCCTGGCAGCAGCTGGAGCAGGCTGGCATTGCGCCCTCAGGCGAATACGCCTACGAGGCTATCGAGACCGGCCTGAGGCTGTTTTACAACGACCTGCTGGCGCAGGGAAAGTTGCAACCCACCGGCGAACTGGCTACTGAAGCCAGCGCCTGAAGCAGAGGAGATCACCATGGCGCTATCCATTACCGATCGCTGCGTGAACTGCTACGCCTGCATGGACGTCTGCCCCAGCGATGCTATTACCCAAGGGGCAAGCCAGTTCGAGATCGACGCGCTGAAATGTACTGAATGCGCCGGCCACTTCGCCGATCCGCAGTGCGCCAGTATCTGTCCGGTGGAAGAAGCGCTGCTGGACGGCTTGGGCCATGTCATCCATCCACCGGGCTCGCTGACCGGGATCCCGCCTACCCTGCGGCTGCAGGACGGGGGTTCCGCTGACGAGTGGCGGGCAACCCCATGAACTGCGCGCTATCCATGGAGCGGAGCCGCGAGTTGCAGCGGGACCGCCTGCGCGCCCATGCCATCAGCCACCCCAACAGCGAACTGCTGGCGGAGATCATATCAAGCTGGCAGTGCGGCATCGGCGTGCTACCCGAATGGCTGGGCCTTGGCGAGGAGCAGTTCGATCAACTGCATCAGTTCTACTTTGGCGGCGAAACCAGCATTCGTGCCTGCCCCTGGTCGCGCAATCTGGATCACCGCCTCGACGATCTGCGTCAGGATCTGCTCAAGCTACTGCTGATCAACGCCCGCGACCACAGCGATGAAGTGCGTTGGGTGGCGGAACTGATCGCCACCGCCTGCCAGGGCAGCAACCATCTGTGGGAAGATCTGGGCGTCTGGAACCGCGCCTCCCTCAGCCAGTTGCTCGATCACAACTTCCCCGAGCTGGCCGCGCGCAACAGCCGTGATATGAAATGGAAGAAGTTTCTGTTCAAGCAACTGTGCGAAACCGAAGGCCTGTACATCTGCCGCGCTCCCACCTGTGACGAATGCGCCGACTTTGATGAGTGCTTTGGTCCTGAATAACCCGCCGCCGGAGCGTGACGCAACCTTGCTGGAACGGGTGAGGGGCAGCTATCTCGGTCTGGCCATAGGCGATGCGCTGGGTGCCACGGTGGAGTTCATGACGCCCACCGAAATCGCCCATCAATACGGGGTCCACCGTGACATCATCGGCGCTGGCTGGCTGAAGCTCAAACCGGGGCAGGTTACCGACGACACCACCATGGCGCTGGCGTTGGGGCGGGCGATTATCGATCGCCATGCTATTGAAGCCTCTGCCATCGCCCACAGTTTCGATGCCTGGATGCGCGCCAAACCGGTGGATATCGGCCACACGGTGCGCGCCGGCATTCGCCAGTTCCGCCTGCAGGGCACCACGGTAATGCCGGACGATGAGATGAGCGCGGGTAACGGCGCCTGCATGCGCTGCCTGCCCATCGCGCTGGCCACTTTTGGCTGCAGCGAAGCAGAGGTGCGCGCGGCCTCACGCTGTCAGGCCCACATCACCCATAACAACCCACTGTCGGATGCGGGTACCGAGACCGTGATTCTGATGCTGCAAGCGCTGCTCGGTGGCCACCCCCTGGGCCAGCAACTACACCGCTTTGCTCAGCCGTTGGCGACATCACACCATGTTTTTAACTTTCGTCGCCGCGCCTGCCGCAACCCCAGCGGCTTCATCGGCGATACCCTGCGCGTGGTGTTCGAGGGACTGTTCGACACCGGCAGCTTCGAAGACTGCCTGGTCGAGGTGGTCAACCGCGGCGGCGATGCCGACACCACCGGCGCCATCGCCGGCATGCTGGCCGGTGCTTGCTACGGAGAACGGGCAATTCCGGCGCGCTGGCTGAAAGCGCTCGATGGCGAGATCCGCCGAGAGGTAGTGCAGCAAGCGGAGTCGTTGGTAGCGATGGCACCGGTAGCACTGAGGTGACCACGACCACATAAGCGATCACTGATGTTTGAGTTCGCGGCGTCGCGGCGATAAAGTGGGCTCAATCACTGTACTGTATGACGGAGTCCATGATGGAACGAATCACTATTTTTGGTCGCGAAGGCTGCGGCTTCTGTAGTCGCGCCAAAGAGGTCTGCGAGCGCTATCAGCTCGACTTCCGCTATTTCGATATCCACAAGGAGGGGATCAGCAAAGCGGACCTGGAAAAAACCGTCGGCAAGCCGGTGGAGACGGTGCCGCAGATTTTTTGTGGTAAAGCCCACATCGGCGGTTACACCGAGCTGATGACCTTTTTGAACGAGCAAGGGGTGATCGACGCCTGAGCCCCGCTCTCTACAATCCCTTGTAGAGCAGGAACTGAATAAAGCTGCGCCCGCGCAACCGGCGCAGCTGCATCCCCCGGCGCATAAACCCCACCCGCTCAAAGAACGCCAACCCGCTCAGACTGGCCTGCAGTTGCAGACTGCCAATGTCCCGTTGGCGAGCCTCGGCTTCAAGCTGTCTCATCAAGGCACTCCCAACGCCTCGGCGCTGCCATCCGGGGTGGATGTAAAACAGATCGACAACCCCACCCCGCTCCAGCGATGCAAAGCCCAGGGGTTCGCCGGCGGCTTCAGCCACCCAGGTAGTGGTTGCCGCCAGTCGTTCTGGCCAGCCGTCGGGCATGGCGGTCGAGGGCGCCCAGGCCTCACATTGACGCTGGCGATAACGTTTTCGCCCTACCCGGTGCACGCTCAGGTAGAGCAGTTGCCATAACGCAGCGGCGTCAGCCGCTTGCAGGTGACGTAGAGTCAGTTCACGCCTCATTCCGAATCACTCTTTTTCAGCCGCGGTTCACGTTCACACGCATTTTAAGTTTGGTTTAAGTTGCGATGGTTAAAGTAGGCCCCATAAGCACTGGAGGTCTACCATGAACACCCACTCTGCCCAACCCGCAAACAACCGTACCCTGACCGTCTGGGATCCGCTGGTGCGGATCTTTCACTGGTCACTGGTGATCTGTTTCGTCATCGCCTTCGCCACCGAAGATGACTGGCTCTATCTGCACAGCTTCGCCGGATACACCATCGTCGGCCTGCTGCTGTTTCGCATCTGCTGGGGCCTGATCGGTACCCGCTATGCCCGCTTCAGCAGCTTTGTCGCCGGGCCCACCGGTGTGAAGCGCTATCTCAAGTCACTGTTCAGCCGTCACCCCGAGCACCATATCGGCCACAACCCCGCCGGCGGCGCCATGATCCTGTTGATGATGCTGTTGCTGCTGGCCGTGAGCTTCAGTGGCATGGCAACGCTGGCGACCGAAGGCCTGGGGCCACTGGCAGGCACCTTTGTAGCCGGCTGGTCGGAGGACTGGCTTGAGGAGATCCACGAGGCCCTGGCTAACCTGATGCTGCTGATGGTGGTGGTCCATGTCGCCGGCGTGGTGGTCAGCAGTCTACTGCACCACGAAAACCTGATTCGAGCCATGATCGATGGCCGCAAGCGCCAACCAAAGGAACCGCAATCATGAATCACCCCCTAGCCACCGGCGCGGTTTGCGCCTTGCTGAGTCTGAGCCCTGCACTTTGGGCGCAGAGCAGCGACCTCGAGCAACTGCTACAGCAGTACGCCAGCGAGGCCTCCCAACCCTTTGATGCCGGTCGCGGTGAGGCGTTGTGGAGCAGCCGCAACGGCGACCGTTTCTGCGGCAGCTGCCATACCCCGGATCCGCGTAACAACGGTGAACACCAAAAGACCGGCAAGCCGATCGAACCGCTGGCACCCTCAGCCAATCCGCAGCGGCTGACCGACGCCAAGCAGATCAAGAAATGGCTACTGCGCAACTGTAAATGGACCCTGGGGCGCGAATGCAGCGCCCAGGAAAAAGGCGACTTTCTAACCTGGCTGCGTCAGCAATGATGCGATCAGCAACGACGAGGATAACGACCATGAAAGAGAAACTTTCCGCCTGGCGCTGGGCACTGGGCAGCCTGTTACTGAGCAGCGCGCTGGCCACCGGCCTGTGGGGGCTGGGCAGTAGCGACGTGATGGCCGATCGCGGCAGCTATACTCGGGGTGACGATGACAGCAGCGGTGGCAACCGCCGCGGGCGGGCACCCGCCAACGCCCAGTATCAGGAGGAGTGTGGCAGCTGTCACCTGGCCTACCCGCCCCACCTGCTGGGCGGCGAGCAGTGGCAGCAGATGATGAACGGTCTGGAGGACCATTTTGGTGAAAACGCCGAGCTGGACGCAGCCACAACCGAGGCCCTGTCCGCCTACCTGGTTGGCAACGCCGCCGACAACGGTCGCTACAACAACCGCCGTTACGCTTCGAACAACCTGGATCAACTACGCATCAGCCAGCAATCGTTCTTCCTGCGCAAGCATGATGAGATCCCCACCAACTGGGTGGTCGACAACCCGGAGATCGGTTCCTTCAGCCGTTGCGACGCCTGCCACCAGAATGCCGCCAAGGGAGACTTCGATGAGCACGGGGTGGTTATACCGGGTCACGGCCGCTGGGACGATTAGCCTGCTGGCGCTGCTGTGGCTGCCGCCGGCCCAGGCTGACCGGCTCGACCAGGAGCAGGTGCTGCGGCTGCTCGATGCCGGCGAAGTGCAGCCGCTGGAGCAACTACTTGAACGCCACCGCGCACGTCTCGCCGGCCGCCTGATCGATCTGGAACTCGAAGTTGAACATGGGCGGCTGGTGTACGAACTGAAGGTGGTCGACGAACGCGGACGGGTGCGCGAGTACCTGGTCGACGCCAAAAGCGGCGACTGGCTGGGCGAGGACGACTGAAACCTCACTGGCGAGCGGGAGAACAGGGACGATGAGAGTACTACTGGTGGAAGATGATCGCGCGCTGGCCAGCGATGTCAAGGCGGCGCTGGTAGCCGCCGGCTACGCCACCGAACTCAGCCACGACGGCGTCGATGCCCAGTTTCTCGGCGACGAGGAGCCGTTCGATGCGATTATCCTCGACCTCGGTTTACCGCTACGTAACGGCCTTGAGGTGCTCCGCCACTGGCGCGAACAGGGCAACAGCACGCCGGTGCTGATCCTGACCGCGCGTGACCAGTGGCACGAACGGGTTGACGGGCTCAAGGCCGGTGCCGACGACTACCTGGGTAAGCCCTTCCACACTGAAGAGTTGCTGGCACGCCTCGAAGCAGTAGTTCGTCGCCATCATGGTCATGCGCACAACCTGCTCGAATATCAAGGGATGCAGCTGGATACCGACACTCAGCAGTTCACTCTCCCCGGCCGGCCACCGGAATCACTGACCGGGATCGAGTACCGGCTGCTGCGACTGCTGCTGATGAATCCTGACAAGCTGCTGTCCAAGAACAGCATCAGCGAGCATATCTACGAAGAGGAGTCGTTGCGTGACAGCAACGTGATCGAGGTTTACGTCAACCGCCTGCGCAGCCGCTTCGGCAAGGGGATCATTCAAACCCAGCGAGGCCAGGGGTACCGCCTGGGTCGCCCCGAGTCATGAGTTCCATCGAACGGCGGGTCAGCAGCAGCCTGATCATTACCCTGGCCGCCGCATTCATCCTGCTGGCCACTCTGGCGGAATATGGGGTCAAACGCCTCAGCCACAGCTTTGTCGCCACCCGGCTCCAGCACGACGCTGACACCCTGATCAACGCCCTGCAAACGCTACCCGATGGTTCGCTGTCCCTCAACGCTGACCAGCTGCCCACCGTGTACCGGCGGGTTAGATCCGGCCATTACTACCAGTTGGCGATACCGGCGCAACAGACTCGCCTGCGCTCGCGCTCCCTGTGGGACAACACCCCACCTATGACGTCGCTGGCCGCCGGCGCCAGCCAGCTTGATGTGGTCCGCACTCCGCAAGAGCATTGGCTGGTGTGGCAGCAGGGCATCGACTATGACAATACCGCGGTGACGCTGTGGCTGGCAGAGGACCTATTGCCGGTCGAACAGCAGTGGCACCGCTTCAGCCGTTGGTTATGGCTGGTGATGGGGACCACCCTGCTGGGGCTGTGGTTGCTGCAACGCCACCTGCTGCGCCGCAGTTTCAGCGAGATCAACGCGGTGCGCAACGCCGTGCGCCAGTTGCAGCAGGGCGAAATAGAGCAACTCTCCCAGGCGGTACCGACCGAAATCCGCCCCCTGACTGAAGAGATCAACCATCTGGTGGGCCGGCTCGAGCAGCGGATCGCCCGCTCACGCTCCGCGATGGGCAATCTGGCGCACGAACTCAAGCGCTCGCTACAGCGTTTGCAAAGTAGCGCGGAGCAACTGCCCGTGGAACAGCGCAGCGAGGTGCGCCTGGCACTGGCCGACATCCAGCGGCTGGTCGAGCGGGAGTTACAGCGAGCCCGCATCGCCGGCAGTCCCCATCCGGGACGCCGCTTGCGCCCAGAAACAGATCTGCCTGACCTGATTCGGGTGTTGGAGCGGATCCATCCAGCAGTTCGTTTTCAGTTATCGCCACCACCTGCCGGCGAACTTCCGTTCGACCGCGATGACTTGCTGGAGCTGACCGGCAACCTGCTCGACAACGCCGCCAAGTTTGGCGCCGACCAGGTGGGCGTCAGCCTCCTCCGACAACCGCAGCAGTGGGTGTTGACGGTGTCCGACAACGGCCCCGGCATCCCCCCTGAGCGCTGCGACGAGCTCTGCCTGCGCGGCAGCCGCATCGATGAACACGTCGAGGGGCACGGCCTTGGCCTGTCGATCTGCCAGATGATCGTGACAAGCTACGCAGGTGAACTGAGACTACTGCCAGCCACCACGGCATCCGGTCTCCGCGTTGAAGTGAGCCTGCCGGTTCAGGATTAACCCGCGGATCCACACGGGCCTTCAGGCCACGGCGTCGCCGGCTATGCTTCACCCATTGGTGGGACGCGTGCCCCCTGACGCGGGCATCGCCGCAAACCGGGGCGCACTCCGGAAGCAGGCTTAAGCCGTCGGTTTAGTAACGGGTTCTGATTGCCGCCCGGCCACTTAGGGTCTATTACTCTATCTGGCCCACATCCCACCTGTGCCAATGCCGGAGGTTACTTGGGTACCATCATCGAGATCCAACAGCTGTCCAAAACCTACGCCAATGACTTTCGAGCACTCAAGGGGATCTCGCTGAGCATTCGCCGCGGCGAGATTCTGGCCCTGCTCGGACCCAACGGCGCCGGCAAAACAACCCTGATCAGTATTGTTTGCGGCATTGTGAACCCCTCCGGGGGGCAGATCCGTGTCGACGGTTTCGATATAAACCGGGACTACCGCGCCGCGCGCAGCAAGATCGGCCTGGTGCCGCAGGAACTGGCGACCGACTCCTTCGAAAGTGTCTGGGCTACGGTGGCCTTCAGCCGCGGCCTGTTTGGCAAGCCCCCCGACCCCGCCTACCTGCAACGGCTGCTGCAGCAGCTGTCGCTGTGGGACAAGCGTGACGCGCGCATCATGGCGCTTTCCGGCGGCATGAAGCGGCGGGTGATGATCGCCAAAGCCCTGTCCCACGAGCCGGAGATTCTGTTTCTTGACGAACCCACCGCCGGCGTGGATGTGGAGCTACGCCAGGATATGTGGGCGATGGTGCGAGAGCTGCGCGAACGCGGGGTCACCATCATTCTGACCACGCACTATATCGAGGAAGCCGAAGAGATGGCCGACCGTATCGGGGTTATCAATCACGGCGAACTGATACTGGTGGACGACAAAGCCGCGCTGATGACCAAACTCGGCCGCAAGGAACTGCGCCTGCACCTGCAGCAGCCGCTGGCTTCCATCCCCGAGCCCCTGCACCCCTACCGGCTGCAGCAGGAAGAGGACAATCAGGTGCTGGTATACCACTTCGATGCGCAGCAACAGAGCGCCATTGCTGAGCTACTGAAGCAGATGGCCCGGCACGATATCGAGATTCGCGATCTGCACACCCGGGAGAGCTCGCTGGAGGAGATCTTCGTCAATCTGGTGAGGAAGCCTCGATGAACTGGCATGGTATAACCGCTATCTACCGTTTCGAGATGGCCCGTACCTGGCGCACTCTGATGCAGAGTATCGCCTCGCCGGTGCTGTCCACCTCGCTCTATTTCATCGTTTTCGGCACCGCCATCGGCAGTCGCATGGGGTCGATCGACGGCATCAGTTACGGCGCCTTTATTATCCCCGGCCTGTTAATGCTGTCGCTGTTGAGCGAAAGCATCTCCAACGCCTCGTTCGGCATCTTCTTTCCCAAGTTCTCCGGCACCATCTATGAAGTGCTGTCCGCGCCGGTGTCACCGTTTGAGATTGTTGCCGGTTACGTCGGCGCGGCTGCCACCAAATCGGTTCTTCTCGGGCTGTTGATCCTCGCCACTGCGCGCATCTTCGTCGATTACAGCATTGTGCACCCACTGTGGACGTTGCTGTTTCTGCTGCTGACTGCGGTCACCTTCAGCCTGTTCGGCTTTATCATCGGCATCTGGGCCGAAGACTTCCAACAGCTGCAGCTGATCCCGCTGATGGTCGTCACTCCGCTGACCTTTCTCGGTGGCGCTTTCTATTCCATCAGTATGCTGCCGGAACCCTGGCAGACCCTGACCCTGTTTAATCCCGTGGTCTACCTGATCAGCGGCCTACGCTGGGCTTTCTACGGATTCGCCGATGTCAATCTGGCCCTCAGTCTCGGCATGACGGCGTTTTTTCTGATCGCCTGCCTGGCCACGGTGAGCTGGATATTCAAACGCGGTTACCGGATTCGATCCTGATATCAGTTCAACACTATGCCGGAGGCACTGTTCATGCGACCCATCATCGCGATACTGCTGATACCCTTGCTGCTGATTCCGAGCTTTGCGCTGCCTGAACCCTCAGCACCGTACCGCGGCCAGCAACAGCGCACCATCAAGGCACTCAGCAACAGCGAGATAGAGGGCCTGCAGAACGGCGCGGGGCTGGGGCTGGCACTAGCGGCCGAACTCAATCACTACCCCGGGCCGCGGCACGTGTTGGAACTTGCCCAGGCGCTGCAGTTAAGCGAACTGCAGAGCCGGCAGATCCGTGCGATTTATCAGCAGATGAAAGCCGAAGCGATTGAACAGGGAACAAAGCTGATTGAGGCGGAAGCCGCGCTGGACCAGCTGTTTGCCAACGGAGAAGCCAGCGACCAACAGGTCGACCAGCTACTCACAGGAATCGGGCGGCTGAGCGCGCAGCTGCGTGGCACCCACCTTAAAGCCCATCTGGCGTTAAAACCGCTGCTGAGCGAACAGCAGATAGCGCGGTATGACGAACTGCGCGGCTACACCGCCGCCATTGACAGCTCCCCGCACCATCAAGGTAACCGGCATGCAGCCGAACACCACCGCCATTAGTGGTTTTGGACCAGCACTGCACATGATGCCTGAAAGCAGCTCGACAAAGGCACCGCCATGAGGCTCAGGCGTCGTCAGCCAGCACCGACCGGTTGCGGCCCTGATGCTTGGCAGCATAGAGCGCCTTGTCGGCACGGCTGATCAAACCGTTAACCTCCTCGCTGTTGTCACAGGTGACGGCAATGCCGATGGACAACGAGGTACGCAACGCTTCCATCGGCGGTGCAAACCGAATCGCTTCAACCTCCTGCCGCAGCCGTTCCGCCACGTTGAGCGCACGCTGCTTGTCAGCCTGGGGCACCAACAGCGCAAACTCTTCACCACCAATACGGCCGAGCACGTCGTAGTCGCGCAGGTCACGGGTCAGGGTGCGGCAGATCAGGCAAAGCACCCGGTCGCCCTGCTGATGGCCGTAGGTGTCGTTGACCTTTTTGAAGTGATCCACATCCATCAACAGCAGCGCTGCCGGCTGCTGGTTGCGGCGACAGCGGCGCAGCTCCTTGTCAGCCAGTTCAAAGAAGTGGCGGCGGTTGTGAGTCCCGGTCAGGTCATCGGTTTCCGCGTGAATCTTGAGCTTGCAGGTCAGTTGGTGGAGCTTGCTCTCGACCCGTTTCTGCTGGGTGATATCGGTAAAAAATACAAACAGGTGATCGCTTTCCAGCAGCTGCTCGGTCAGGTGTACCCAGCGCCCGTCCAGGGTATCGGTCTGAAACGAGCGGTAGTCCTGGGTTCGCCGCTTGCTTGAGGCGTACTCAAGCCAGTCGTCGATGTTATCGGTTTCGATGTGGATGCCATTGCCCTGAGCATAGGCATGGCGGACCAGTTGTTCGAAGCTTAACCCCAGCGCATCTTCAACCCGCAGGCCAAACAGCCCTGAGTGTGCTTCGTTGCTGTACACCAGGCGATCGTCGGGATCAAAGATACCGATCCCGTCCGGCGTATGTTGAATCGCTTCATGGATTAGATGCTGCAGCTCCGGCGTGGTGGGTTCCACCGACAGGCGCGGGCGGCCGCTTGATTCAGGTCTTTGGCTCATAGTACTGGCAACAACAGTGGATGCGCCAAGTCTAGCCACAGCGGGCGGCTATGGGAACCTTCACCGCCCGCTGATACGCTTCTTTTTTGACCTGTGTGGGTTTTTGGCCCTAGGACGCGAGACAGATTGCCTCACCGTGGTCGTGCACCTCCACCAAACAGCCGTGCAGCGCCTGCACCGCACGGTCGTAATCCTCTTCGCGAATCACGAACTGCATATCGACCTGACGCATCGACTGGTGCATCGCCAGCACACTGACCTCTTGCTCAGCCAGCGCAGCCACGGTCCGTGCCAACATTCCGGCGACCTTCATATCGCTGCCGATAGCCGATACCACGGCTACTTTCTGCTGATCGATTTCAGCATCGGCAAACTGTTGCTCCAGTTCCCGCCGGATCCGCTTGACTGTTTTCAGGTTGGTGGCGACATAGTGGGTGATGGTGTTGGCGTTGATATCCTTGGAGACCACGTGGCCGCGAAAGCGGCGAATGATGGCCAAAATCTCGCTATCGTAACGACCAATTGCCCCTGCCATATCCTGATCAAACACCTCAATGGCATAAACACCCTTGCAACCGGCGATGATCTCGACGCAGGGCGACTGACTGACATAATCGCCGGTAATCAGGGTGCCCGCATGCTCCGGCTCAAAGGTGTTCTTCACCCGCAGGGCAATATTCTGCTGACGCAGCCCTTTGGCGGCACGCGGATGGATCGCTTCCATCCCCAGATTGGCCAACTGGTCGGCCACATCATAGTTGGTGCGTCCGATCGGCACGGCGTTGTCCTCGCCCACCAGGCGCGGGTCGGCGCTGGAAAGGTGAAACTCTTTGTGAATAACCGCTTCGCGCGCTTCGGTCAGCACCGCCACCCGACTGAAGGTCATCTCGCTGTAACCGCGGTCGAAGGTGGTCATCAGGCCCTGCTCGCTGTGGGCATAGCCGGTGACGATCGGCAGTTCACGGCTGAGATCGAGCCCTTCGAACGCCCGTTGAATACGTTCGTCCAGGGATACATGCTCTTCACACTGCCAGCCGGTCAGGTCGACAAAGCGGGCGTTGACGCCATCCCGCTGCAGCAGCCGGGCGGTGTTCCAGGCACTGTGGGCTTCACCGATGCTGGCCAGCATCTCGCGAACGGTCGCCAGGTGCCCCTCCAGGGCAAAGTGGCCGTGCAGACACAGGCTTTGCAGGTCATCCAGGCACTTGCTGGCGCTGTCCAGACGTTCGGCAATAAAGTTGTTGGCTTCGGCCAGCAGCGCCGGCTCCGGGAACAGTCCGGCGTTGATGATAAACAGCTCATCACGCAGGTTTTCCAACGCCAGGCGCCAGCTTTGATCT
This sequence comes from Motiliproteus sediminis, assembly GCF_017912535.1. Lineage (GTDB taxonomy): Bacteria > Pseudomonadota > Gammaproteobacteria > Pseudomonadales > Balneatricaceae > Motiliproteus > Motiliproteus sediminis. The sequence continues at coordinate 257,299 of NZ_JAERQK010000001.1, read as the reverse complement.
TCAACACTGCCGGCGAACAGCGCATAAATACCGGGCTGACCACTTTTCTTGTGCTCCAGCAGTTTGTCGGTCACGCCGCCGTAGGCGGATACAACAAAGACACGCTGGTAGAGTTCACCGTTGCGGGCCGGTTTAAGCACGATATTGTCGCGCACGGCGGCATAGTCGCTCATTGAGGTGCCGCCGATCTTTTCAATACTGGGTTGAGTCTGTTGCGGGGTTACGGTTTGGGTCGTTGCGACCTCCGTTACGCTCACGTTAATTCTCCTTTTTAGCGGCTGCGCTTCTCGGCGCAGCGAATACAGTGTCGGGTTACCGGTACCGCCTCAAGCCGGGCCAGCGGTATGGCATCACCACAGTCGTCGCAAAAACCGGCGTCGTCACCGTCAAGCCACTGCAGCTGTTTGCTGAGGGCCCGCAGCTCCTGCTGGGCCCCTTCACGAACCTGCTCGCCGACGATGGCGTTGATGGTGATGTCCAACGTGGCATCATCGTCATCACGCGGTTGCTCATCCTCATCAGCCGGGCTCTCTGCGCTCTTGGCGCTTAGCTGCTCAATCCGGTTGCGGACCCGTACTTTCAATCGCTCCAGGTCGCGCGAATCAATCACCCTGTGCCACCCTTATGCGCTCACGGCGTCGGCATCGAGTTCATACGCCCCGTCGGCGTTATGCACTTCGGTACCGTTCAGCGGCGGGTTAAACACGCACGCCATCTTCATCTCTTTGAAGGCACGCAGAATATGACGATCATGTTGGTCAAGGATGTATAGAGTACCGGCCTTGATGGGGTGGACCTTGCCATCTTCCAGCGATTCCACTTCACCCTCACCGGAGATGCAGTACACCGACTCCAGATGATTCTGGTAGTGCATACGGAAATCAGCACCGGCGTAGATGGTGGTGATATGGAACGAGAAGCCCATATTGTCGTCTTTCAGCAGCATCCGGGTGCTTTCCCAGTTGTTATTGGGATCCACAATACGGCGGTTGCTTTGCTCGGCTTCGTTCAGGTTGCGGACGATCATGTAGTTACCTTGGTTAAAGTTCCGGGTACAGGGTTAGGCTGGTCATCCCGCCGCCCCGGGGCGACAGAATGGGTTGGCGGGATGACCAAAACGCGACGGCTGACCGTTAAACGGCGATCTGCTGGTCGAAATAATCGTGTTCTTCGGGGATGGAGTCCTCCCGCGCGCAGACCTCTTTAATCGCCTGCTCGACGATATCAAGACCTTTTTTGAGATTCTCATCGCTGATGATCAGCGGGCAGAGAAACTTCACCACCTGATCATCGGCACCACTGGTCTCGATAATCAGGTTGTGCTGGAAGCACTTGCGGGTGATTTTGCCGGCTAGGTCGCCGTTGACGCAGTTGATGCCCTGAAACATGCCGCGACCACGGGTGGTGAAATTACCTTCTCCGTACTGCTCGACGATGGCATTCAGGCGTTCGGAAACGTAAGCACCCTTACGCTTGATCTCGTTGGAAAAACGGTCATCGCTCCAGTAGTGGTCGATCGCCGCCTTGGCGGTAACAAAGGCAAAGTTATTACCCCGGAAGGTACCGTTATGCTCGCCCGGCTTCCAGTTGTCCAGTTCGGGGCGGAACAGCACGACGGCGAATGGCAGGCCATAGCCACCCAGGGACTTGGACAGAGTGACGATATCCGGGTAGATACCGGCTTCCTCAAAGCTGAAGTAGGTACCGGTACGGCCACAGCCGGCCTGAATATCATCAACGATCAGCAGCACATCGTGCTTCTTACACACCGCATCAAGATTACGCAACCAGTCAAAGCTGGCCGCGTTGATACCACCCTCGCCCTGAACCGTTTCTACGATCACAGCCGCGGGTTTGTCGACGCCACTGCTGGAGTCGGACAGCAGCTTGTCGAGGTAGGCGGTGGTGTCGATATCGTCACCCAAATAGCCGTCGTACGGCACACGACTGGTCCCCCCCAAAGCCACACCGGCGGCGCCGCGGTGGTGGGAGTTACCCGTTGCAGCCAGGGAGCCCAAGCTGACACCGTGGAAACCGTTGGTGAAGGAGATGATGTTTTCACGTCCCTTGATGTTACGGGCCAGCTTCATCGCAGCCTCCACCGCGTTGGTGCCGGTAGGACCGGTGAACTGCATCACGTAATCGAGACCGCGCGGCTTGAGGATCTTGTCGTTGAACGCCTCGAGGAACTCGCCTTTGGCCTTGGTATGCAGATCGAGGCCGTGGGTAATACCATCACTGTGGATGTACTCCAGCAGTTTTTCTTTGAAAATCGGGTTGTTGTGACCGTAGTTCAGGGTGCCTGCACCGGCCAGGAAATCCAGATACTGGGTCCCTTCCTCGTCGTACAGCATCTCGCCCTGCGCCTTGTTAAAGATACGCGGGAAGGAACGCGCATAACTCTGCACTTCCGATTCAATCTCGTCAAAAATCTTCATTTGTAACTCTCCTGCCCCGGGTGCGGGGGATAAAAATAAACAGGTAATAAAAAGGCTCAGAACGGGCCGATTCGGGCCAGCATCTCGCTGTCGTGTTCAGCGCCAAAGTGGCGCTGGCGATCAAACATCACCGACTCGGAAAGTTCGGCCCCGAGGCGCTCCGCAAGGCCGCGAAACAGCGCCCAGGAGGCCTGGTTGTCGGGAGTGATGGTGGTTTCCAGAAAAGCCACCTGTGCGCAGCTGTTCCGCTCAAGAATGTGGCGCAGCATCCGCGTTGCCAGCCTCTGACCCCGCGCCGCGTCGGAAACCGCCACCTGCCAGATAAACAGGGTGTCGGGGCGCTCGGGAATCAGGTAACCGGAGATAAACCCCACCAGCTGCTCGCCGGCAACGGCGGCGACAGAGGTGGAGGAAAAGTGGCTGGCCTGCAGCAGATTGCAGTAAAGGGAATTGGGGTCAAGCGGCGCACATTCGGCCACCAACCGGTGAACAGCGCGCCCATCCTCAGCGGTCGGGACGCGCAATTCTATGTCAGGAAGACTCAACACAAACCTCTTTTGTTTAGTTGCTGATCTAATTGTTACACCTCTAGCCTACCGGTGCCGGATGAACCAATAATGACAGCCGTAACCGCCATATCGCTCGAAGACACCAACACGCTATAAAAAAACGGACATCAGAGTCCGTTTACTTAGAGGTCGAATGAATTGTACACTAATCTTTCTTTTTGTCCACCCAGACCTCTGACCGGAACCCTAGACGACACTTATGGATAGATCGGCGACCACACATCAATGGATCAGTTTTCGCTTGCACCAGGAGCTCTACGCTCAACCCATCGCGTCGGTGAAAGAGGTGATCGAGTACCACCCGCCTGCGCCGGTACCCGGCGCGCCAAGCAGTGTTGAAGGGGTGCTCAATGTCCGCGGGGAGGTTATAACCGTGGTCGATGGCCATCGCCTGCTAGACACACCCGCCCCCGCCGACAAAGCGGATCAGCGAATTGTGATAGTCGATGGCGACGATGAGCGCTTCGGCGTGGTGGTGGACAGCGTGGAGGAGATTGTCAGCCTACCGGCCGAGGTGATCGAGCCGGTCGAACACAGTCAGGATCACACCCTGATGGTGGGAACGGCCCGCCACGCTGATGGACTGCTGATTCTGGTTGACCTGCTCAAAGGGGCGGCTGCCGTTAATTGAAGCGGCGGGATTCAGATCCGGGCAACATCAACCGATACCGTCAGTTTCTGCTTGTCACCGCCGTCGAAAAAGACTCCTTTCAGTGGCGACACGTCACCGTAGTCGCGCCCCCAGGAGGTGGTGATATGATTCTCCGCCGGCATGTTGTCATTGGTAGGGTCAAACTCCAGCCAACCTTCACCGGGAGAGAACACCGCAAACCAGGCATGAGACGCATCACTGCCGACCAGTTTCTCCTGCCCGGGCGGCGGCAGGGTTTCCAGATAACCACTGACATAGCGGGCCGGAAACCCCAGTGAACGCAAACAACCGACAGCCAGATGGGCAAAGTCCTGACACACCCCGGCGCGTTTTTTCAGTACCTCGCTCAGCGGCGTAGCCACGTGGGTAGAATCCGGGTCGTAGGTAAAATCGGTATAGATACGGTGGGTCAGCTCCCGAACCGCCGACAGTAACGGTCGGTTGCGGTTGAAAGAGGGCTTGGCGTAATCCCTGAGCGCTTGCGACGCTCTCACCATCGGCGAGTCGAGCACAAATTCACGCGCTTCCAGCAGGCTCAGTTCACGACTGTCCTGCAGCTGTACCAAGGCCTGGCCGCAGGTAGCGCCGAAGTCCAGGTCCAGCTCCATATTGCGAGCGTACTTGCTATCCAGAATCTGTATCTCGCTGGTTACGTCCACCTCCAGGTGGTGATGGGGCTGCTCCAGCGAAAAGTAGTACACGGTATTACCGAAGTAATCGGTCCGCCGCTGCCCCGTCGTCTGCACCGGTGAGATCCTCACCTGACTGGAACGACAACTCTGGTAATGGGTGTCCCGTGGCAGCAGGTAAGCCATGTTGTAGCAGAGGCTGACCGGCTTCTCGTACTCATAACGAGTCAGATGGCGAATACGGTAGATCATAACTCGTCGTCCCAGGCGGTATTCACCAGCTGCTGGTGAACCTTGATTTGGTCGAAGTACTTGCCACTGACCTGGCCTGAGGTTTCCTCCAGCAGATGCTGCAAGCGCGCCAGCAGCTGGTCCAGTGCCACGCGCTGGCCACTCTCTTCATCGGCCGTCGTCAGCTGTTCCAGATCAACCAGCTGGATCGCGGTGGCCGCTTCCAGCACATAGCGGTCCTCAGCCGCCAGTCCGACCCCGTGGGCCGCCGCCGGCAGTTCTGCCAGATGCTGCTGTAACTGACGCAGCTGATAGAAAACCGAACGGGGGTTGCCGGCATCGCACAGCAGCAGTTCCAGTCCTCGCACCATATCGTTGCCGCTGCGTGAACGGCGGCGATAAGTCATCAGGGTTTCCAGACTGACCAGCACCGCTTCCAATACCCGCCCCTGTTCCTGCTCCGGCAGCTCCTGCACCAGCGCCGCGCGCAACAGGCGCACGGTCTGCAACGCCTTCTCGACCCGGCGCCCCATATCCATAAAGCGCCAGCCCAGTCCGCGCACCATGCTCTCATGCCACAGACCCGACAGTGCCAGCAGCGAGGTAACCAGCGGATCAAGTGCTTCCTCCGGTGCCGAAGCGAGACCATGCTGCAACAGTTCCTTGAGATCACCGACCTCATCGCGCAGATCATTGATCAACCGCTGGGTATCGGCCGACAACATCTCCCGTACCTGATCGGCACAGCGCACAAACGCATTAAGGTTGGCGGTCACACTGCCGTTGCGTTCGGCATCCAGCACCACCGCCATCAACTCGCTTTCCGGCTCGGCCAGCAGCTCGGCGTCAACCAGGGTGAAGCCGGGATAGGTGGTGGTCAGCTCGGTGACCGAACGCAGCAGCAGATTGCGGCTATCTTCCGGCATTTCGTAGGTGCTGTTGAGCTGCACAAAGACAGTGCGCAGGAGGCGAGAGGCGGCCTCGGTACGCTCGGCGTAACGCCCCATCCAGAACAGGTTTTCGACCACGCGACAGGGGAATACCGCACTGCGCCCGCCGCCTTGCGGGCGAGGCTGCTGGTCCACGTCGCGCAGGGAGATTTTTTTCTCCGGTTCCGAGGCCAAAATCCAGGTGTCTTTGCTGATCGCGCCATCGCTATTGCTGAGATTCAGCGCATCGGCCGCTTCGCCAACCCGGGTCAGTCCGCCCGGCATCACGCTGTAGGAGCCCTGGCTGGCGACGGCAAAACTCCGCAGCAGCGTCGGCCGCGCGCAGAGTTCCCCCTGCCGCCAGCTGGGAGTGACCGATGGCTGCATATACTCCTGCGCTACCACATGCATCGGGTAACGGCGAATCTGGTCAAGCACCTGGGCCCGTTGCGCGGCGCTCAGGCGATGGCCGAACAGGCTCTGCACCCCCTTCTTGCGAAAGGTTGGCTTGATCACCAGTCGGTCGATATTCTCAACCACGTAGGCCATATCCTGTGGAATGCCACACCAGTAGGTTTCCACCGAGTCAAGGCGCAGTTCGCGCCCCAGCAGGTGCTGGGCGATCTGGGGCATAAAACGCATCAGTGCCGGATTCTCCAGCACCCCCGAGCCAAGGGGATTGGCCACCACCACCCGACCGGAACGCACCACTTCCAGCAACCCGGGCACCCCGAGGTGGGAGTCCGCTTTTAGCTCCACCGGATCGCAGTAATAATCATCCACCCGCCGCAGCACCACATCGACCCGCTCCAGCCCGCCGAGCGACTTCATCCACAGGTAGCCGTTGCTGACCAGCAGATCACTGCCCTGCACTAGCGGAAAACCCAGATAATTGGCCAGATAGCCGTGTTCAAAGTAGGTTTCGTTGAGCGATCCCGGGGTCAGGATCACGATCCGGGGCATGTCGCTGGTGATATGTCCGGCCACTTGGTTGAGCTGGACCCGCAGCGACTGAAAGAACAGTGACAGCCGATGGACATGACTGTCGCGGAACAGCGAGGGCAGCACCCGCGACATGACGGTGCGGTTTTCCAGAGCATAGCCGGCACCACTGGGAGCCTGGGTGCGATCACCCACCACCCGCATGCGGCCATCCAGACCACGAATCATATCCGCGGCATAAAGCAGCAACTGGTGCTCACCGGGTACACTGATCCCCTGACAGGCACGCAAGAAACCGCCGTGACTGAACAGCAGCTCTGGCGGGATCACCCCGTGACGAATCAGGGTGCGCTCACCGTAGAGATCCTTGAGCAGCAGGTCGAGCAGCTCGGCCCGCTCCAGCAATCCCGCCTCGATCGCGCCCCACTCCTCGCTTTCCAGTACCAGCGGCACGGGATCGAGAGGCCAGGTACTGCTGATACCCAGGGCACCACTGTTATAGCTCGCGCCATCATCACGCAAAATCCGCTCGGCTTTCATCTGCCGTTCGCGGATCCCCTGGGGACCTAGCGAGCGAAAGCCTTCAAGCAGGTAACGCCAGTGCTCGCGCGGGTTCTGCTGGTCACCATAGACCTCGTCGTAGCCACCGCTACCGGGGGAGTACTCAAGCGGGTCAGCCATCTGCGGTGCCACGTTTTCCATTTCTGCGTTTACCCATTCCAGCAGAGATCAGGCGTTAGTATGACACGCCCCTCTCAGCATTCCATTTTTCTCCGCAGGTCGAGAGTATGCGGAAACTCCATGGTGGGCTGCTCCGGCGGCGGTGCCATAGGTGTTGGCGGATGCTGGTTAGGGAAAAACTCCCGCAACGCGTCGAACCCCGGCGTGACGGTGGTGACCTCGGGGGTGTGGTTGAAGTCCCAGAAGCGGTTGATACGGCGCGATTCAGCTTCAAACGCATTCACCGGCTGGGTGTCGTAACTACGTCCGCCCGGATGGCTCACGTGATAGGTGCAGCCGCCCACGGAGGTACCGTTCCAGCTATCGACCAGATCGAACACCAGCGGCGTATGCACCCCGATGGTAGGGTGCAGTGCCGAGGGCGGATGCCAGGCTCGATAACGGATTCCGGCAACGTATTCACCGTGACGCCCGGTCGGCTTCAGCGGCACCCGACGGCCGTTGCAGGCGAGGATATAGCGGTCAGCGGTGAGCCCTTCCAATTTGACCTGCAGCCGCTCCACTGAGGAGTCCACGTAACGGGCGGTACCAAAGCTGCTTACCTCTTCACCCAGCACATGCCAGGGTTCGATTGCCCAACGCAACTCGATCCGCATGTCGTCGATCTGGGTAGTGCCGTAATGGGGAAAGCGGAACTCTTCAAAGGGAGCCAACCACTCCAGTTGGAACGGCAGTCCGGCCCGCTGCAGATCCGCGACGACTTCACGCAGATCGTTCCAGACGAAATGGGGCAACATGAAGCGGTCGTGCAGCTCAGTGCCCCAGCGCACCAGCGGCTTATGATAAGGCTGGGTCCAGAACAGGGCGATCAGGCTTCGTATCAACAGTGCTTGAACCAACGCCATGCGCGAATGGGGAGGCATCTCGAAGCCGCGAAACTCCAGCAGTCCCTGACGCCCGGCGGCGCTGCCCGGTGAGTAGAGCTTATCGATGCAAAACTCCGATCGGTGGGTATTACCGGTGATATCCACCAGCAGGTTGCGCATCAGTCGGTCCACCAGCCAGGGCTTGTCAACCAGTCCGTCCGGCATCTCGGCAAACGCCACTTCCAGCTCGTAGAGCATCTCGTCGCGCCCTTCGTCAACGCGCGGCGCCTGGCTGGTAGGGCCGATAAACATACCGGAAAACAGATAGGACAATCCCGGATGGTGTTGCCAGTAGGTGACCAAACTGCGCAGCAGGTCCGGACGACGCAGAAAAGGACTGTCGGCCGGGGTGGACGCCCCCAGCGTGATATGGTTGCCACCACCAGTACCGGTGTGGCGACCATCAAGCATAAATTTCTCGGTACCCAGGCGTGCCTGGCGCGCTTCCTCGTAGAGGATCTCCGTGGTCGCAACCAGATCCTGCCAGTTAGTTGAGGGGTGAATATTTACCTCGATAACACCCGGATCGGGGGTTACCTTGAAGCAGCGCAGGCGTTCATCTTTGGGCGGCTCGTAGCCCTCGATCACCACCGGCAGCTGCAGTTTTACCGCAACATTTTCGATCAACTCGATCAGCGCCACATAGTGTTCCAGCTGCTCCATCGGCGGCAGGAACAGATACAGGCGCCCATCGCGTGGTTCGATACAGAGCGCGGTACGCACCACGCTGACCCGCGACGCGGTTTCCCCCGCTGCTGCCGCGGCCGCGGCGGCACTGTCGCCAGCTTGTGGTAACGGTTCCACTGGAGCCAGGGGGTCCCGTGGCTGTGGCGTGTCTTTCAAGCCCTCGGTTTCTGCCGGCAGAGAATCAAGCGGCAATCGCAGCCCAAGGGGTGAGTCACCGGGTATCAGCGTCAGGGTATCCCGTCGCAATGGCCAGGGGCTGCTGCACCAGTGCTGGCTTCGGTGGTTCCAACCCAGCGGCAGACAAAACCCCACCGGCCGGTGAAGACCATGATCCAGCAATTGCGCCAGTTTGCGCCGTTCCAGCGAATCCTTCAGATCCGCTTTGAGCGGGTCGATATCCTGCGGCAGGGTCTGTTCCTTCCAGATGTAGTAGAGGGCATCTTCGTAGGCCGGAATCAGAAATTGCTCGCTGAGACCTGCGCTGGTTGCCAGCGCACGGGCGAAGGTTTCAGCCTGTTCCACGCCAGCACCATAGTCACGATCCACCCGCGCCACCCAGCGGTTGTCACGCCACAGCGGTTCGCCATCCGTGCGCCAGAAACAACCCAGCGCCCAACGTGGCACCTCTTCACCCGGATACCACTTCCCCTGGCCGTAGTGGAGCAGGCCTTGCGGGGCAAAACGATCGCGCAGACGCAGCAGCAGCGCTTTGGCCAGTTTAAGCTTGTCGGCGCCCAGCGCCTCCGTATTCCATTGGGCTGAGTCCATGTCGTCAATGGATACGAAGGTGGGCTCGCCACCCTGGGTGAGCCGCACATCCTGCTGCTCAAGCCGGGCGTCCACCGCCGCCCCAAGAGCGTTGATGCACTGCCATTGGTCGTCGCTATAGGGCTTGGTTACCCGGGGGTCTTCATGAATCCGAATCACCTCATTACTGTGCGCAAAGGTCACTTCACATTCGTCGGTAAAGCCCTCAATCGGGGCCGCTGACGAAGGCGACGGGGTGCAGGCGAGCGGAATATGTCCCTCACCGGCAAACAGCCCAGAGGTGGGATCAAGTCCGACCCAGCCGGCACCGGGCAGGTAAACTTCGCACCAGGCGTGCAGATCGGTGAAATCGGCTTCCGGGCCCGACGGTCCATCAAGCGATTTCTGATCCGCCGTCAACTGCACCAAGTAACCGGACGCAAAGCGGGCAGCCAGTCCGAGGTGACGCAGAATCTGGACCAGCAGCCAGGCCGTGTCGCGACAGGATCCGCGCTTGATGGTCAGGGTTTCTTCGCAACTCTGTACCCCCGGTTCCATGCGGATGTTATAAGCGATCTCCTGCTCCAGACGCTGATTGAGCATCACCAGAAAATCATTGGTGGGGATCTTTTTACGCGGTACCGACTTGACCCACTCGCGCAACAGCGGGCCGTCGTCGCGGATCTCCAGGTAAGGTTGCAGCTCTTTGCGCACCGCCTCGTCATAACTGAACGGCGCTTTTTCGGCGCTCTCCTCAAGAAAGAAGTCGAACGGATTGATCACCGTCATATCGGTAATCACCTCGACCTCGACCTTGAGATGGTCGGTTTTCTCGGGGAATACCAACCGCGCCAGGAAGTTGCCAAAGGGGTCCTGCTGCCAGTTGATAAAATGATCGCTGGGGCTGACCTTGAGACTGTAGCCCTTGATCGGCGTACGACTATGCGGCGCCGGACGCAAGCGGATGGTATGGGGAGACAACGAGACCCGGCGGTCGAAACGGTACTCGGTTACATGGTGGATCGCGGTGCGAATGGTCATGCGACCTCCGGCTCGTCATAGGAAAACCAGGTTTCACCGAAACTCTGGTGCAGATCGATCAGATCCAGCTGGACCTCGTTCAGCAGGTCGCGGAAACCTACCGCAGCCAGGTCGCTTACATCGGCATTCTCCACCGCCTTGAGCAGTCGATCTATCTGCCCGGTGACCGCCTTGCCATGGGGCAGGCGGGTAACGGCGTGACGCATATCGCCCAGGCCAAAGCGGACGCTGCGGGGAAACTCCGGGTCACGCAACAGAAAATCCGCCACATCGCTGGCGGTAATCGCACTGCGCATGGTGCGCCGGTAGCTCAGATCGGCACTGCTGGAGCGCAGCACGTTGCCCCAGATTACCTGACTGATGGCCATATTGGTTTCCGCCTCACCCTGAATCTGGGCCACGGCGCCGGCATCCAGTAACCGGGTCACCATATCGACCCGTTCCAGATTGCGACCAATGCGCAGAAACTGCCAGGACGCGTCGCGGCTCATGGTGCCGTTCATCAGCCCGTTGATCTGCTGACACGACTTGATCACATGGTCGAGAAACTCGTAACGGGCACTGCGATTGATGCCGTTATGGATGTTGGCAGCGGCAAAGATACGTAGTTCGTTGATCAGTTCCCAGCTGTCCGGCGGCAGCACATCACGGGTCGTGCGCACGTTCTCACGCGCTAACATCAACGAGCTCAGCATCGACGAGGGGTTGGTATCATCGGCCAGGGTGAACTTGACCACGTTGCGTTCGTCACGCACCCGGTAACGCTCTTCAAACAACGCCTGTGCACCGTTGAGTTCCACCAGGTTGTACCAGCTGATATCGATCTCGCGCGGCAGGTCGAACAGCAGGTTATCGTAGACGCTCACCAGCCGGGCGGTATTTTCTACCCGCTCCAGATAACGTGAGGTCCAGTACAGTCGTTCAGCGACTTTGGATAGCATGCTCACTCCTCTCCGTTGACGATCCAGGTGTCTTTACTGCCCCCGCCCTGGGACGAGTTGACCACCAGAGACCCCTTGCGCAGCGCCACCCGCGTCAGGCCACCGTTGGTGACGTAAGTATCCTTGGCCTGCAGGATAAAAGGCCGCAGATCCAGGTGGCGCGGTTCCACCTTGCCCTTGCTGACCAGTGTCGGCGCGGTCGAGAGGCTCAAAGTCGGCTGGGCTATATAGTTGCGCGGGTTCTCCTTGATCAATCTGGCAAACTGGGCCTGCTCTTTCTTAGTCGAATGGGGCCCGATCAGCATGCCGTAGCCGCCGGACTCGTTGGCCGGCTTGACCACCAGTTCATCCAGATGATCGAGCACGTAGGCCTGCTGCTCCGGATCATCACAGAGATAGGTTTTGACGTTGGCAATACGCGGCTTTTCATTAAGGTAGTAACGGATAATCTCCGGCACGTAGGCGTATACCACTTTATCGTCAGCAACCCCGGCGCCGGGAGCGTTGGCCAGCGCCACATTACCCGCCCGCCAGGCACGCATCAGGCCCGGCACACCGAGTACCGAGTCTTTGTGGAAAACGTCCGGGTCGAGAAACATATCGTCGATGCGGCGGTAGATCACGTCGACCCGCTCGCGGCCGGCGATGGTACGCATGTAAACGCAATCGTCATCGCCGACCACCAGATCACTGCCCTCCACCAGCTCGACCCCCATCTGCTGCGCCAGAAACGCATGCTCGAAGTAGGCAGAGTTATAGATGCCGGGGGTGAGCACCACGATCTCCGGTCGTTTGACCCGCCGTGGCGAGATCGCCACCAGCGTATCAAACAGCCGCGCCGGGTAGTTGTGAACCGGCTTGATATCCTTGCGTTCAAACAACTCCGGCAGTACCCGCTTGGTGATGGCCCGGTTCTCCAACATGTAGGAAACCCCGGACGGCACCCGCAGGTTGTCTTCCAGCACGTAGAATTCGCCGTCACCGTCGCGTACCAGGTCGGTGCCACAGATATGGGCCCAGACGCCGTAAGCCGGCTTCATGCCGATACACTCACGACGGAAATTCTTGGATTTTTCGATGATATGGGCGGGAACAACGCCATCCTTGATGATCTGCTGATCGTTATATAGATCATCGATAAACATGTTCAGCGCTTTCAGCCGTTGACGCAGCCCCTGTTCCGCCCGCTTCCACTGTTTGGCGCCGATCACCCGAGGAACGATATCGAACGGCCAGGCTCGGTCGATATTGCCGCCCTCGGTGTACACGGTGAAACTGACCCCCATCTCCTGAATGGTGGCCTCCGCCATCTGCCGGCGCGCCTCCAACTCCTTGGCGTCCAGTTCAGACAGATAGTCGATCAACGGCCCCGCGGGATGCCGGGCCTCGCCCGGCGACGCGATCAACTCGTCGAAAAAACCATTGGGGTCGTACTGTTTCCAATCTATGGACATAGATGCCGCCTGTCTCTACGAAAGTGTCCGGCCCTGCCCCGGAACAGTGCGTCCGAGGGGACAAGGCCTTGTCAGGGTGCACGTACAGCGCGAAAAGCGCGCACCTACTGAGTCTAGGCAAGATCCAGACCAGCACGAGACAGATGAAAAAATATACTGCGGAGTGGTAAAACCGGAACCGGCGCTAGTCGACTTCAGCCAGCAACACACCGGCGGCCCGCTGCGGGTCGTCGGTCAGAGACAGGCAGTGATCGCCACCACCCACCAGATACAAACTGAATCCGGCATATTCACGGTAAGGCTCGACACAACCCAGTTCGTCCTCGAGGCAGAACGTCAGCCGCAGCTGGGGAAAGGCATCGCGCAGACTTCGCTGGGCTGCGTCGGTAAAACCCAGCTCTGTTGCCCGCCGGGCCAGTTGATCCAGAAGAACGGTGTCAATCATGGCAAACTCCTCAGCCAAGCCCGCTGCGCCTGCTGCTGGCGGGCCTCGGTCAGCTTGGTGGTGATGGTTTCCGCCACCGTCTCAAAGGCGACGGTCTGCTCCGTTTCAATCTCCTCACAGAACACCAGATGCAGCCCTACCTCTGTTTCCACTATCGGGCTGATCTCGCCCTCCTCCAGTCTGAACAGCGCGTCGTCAATCGCAGGGAACAGATGACCACGCGGGATCCACCCCAGCTCACCCTCACTCAGTGCAGAAGGGCATTCCGAGTATCTCCGTGCATGTTGTTTGAACAGTGCCAGATCACCGATGCTATCGGTACGGATCTTCTCCAACCGCTGTACCACGTCTTCACGGGCATTCTCTGCATAGTCATCGTTGACCGTAATCATCAGGTGCCAAGTACGACGACGCTCTGGCTTGAGGAACTTGTCCGGGTGAGCATCGTAGTAGCTGCGGGCTTCCGGCAGCCCCGCCGGCGTAACCGCTGCGGACTGGCGCTCCAGTACCAATTCTACCCGTAATTGCCGCTCCAGCAGATCGCTCAACTGGGATACCGAGAGGTCATAACTGCCGAGATCATCAAGGAACGAATCGGTATCTTCGTACTGCGACTGCAACTCATCCATGGCGCGGCGAAGCTGGTCGTCCGGCACCACCACTTGCGCCGCCTCAGCAGTTGCCAGTACGCTCGCTTCCATCTGCTGTTGGCGTCTGACTGTGTCGCTCAGCCACTGGCGCTGGGTGCTATCCAGTTGCTCCGGCGGCTTATTAAAGTAATGTTGCGACGCCCGCAGGGCGTAATACGCATTCATACCCTGATCACTCATTCGCTCCAATCCTCCAGCGCACCCTCACGCACCTGCAGGGTGCGGCCGGGAAAGCGCACTTGATAGATCACCTCATCACCCAGATCACGCAACACCCGCAGCACCTGACCCTGATCACCCGAGCGAACCAGCACCTGGCCCTTGATCGCCAGATCCCGGGCCGCCTGTACCCACTGACGAAACTCGAACCGGCTTTCTACCCAAGGCGCATCCACCGGGATCAGCTCCTCTTCACGACAGCCGACTTGCATACCCTCATCCAGAAAGTGAACGCGATAGATAATCTGGTCTTGCAGAAAGGTGCCCACATCAACCACGTAGCCGACACTGCCCCGGGTTACCAGGCGCTCGCCCCGCTGCTTGCCGGGGTAGGTGCCGTCGTCTCGGACCGTGCGAATCACCCGCACCTGCTCACCGTAGTCGTACTTATGAATCATGGTGTTCTCCTGGCCGCTCGCAACTGATACACAGGGTTCATAAATCCAGTTCGTCGATACTGACGAACGCCGGTTGCGGCTGCTTGAACACCCGTAATGCTTTCTGCTCCTGCGCGCTGGAGCCCACAAAATCGAGGTAGGCCTGCTCCAGCCAGCCGCCATAGTGGGCAAAGGCATCACTGCCATCTGTCAGCGGATTGCCGGCAAGGTAGTCATGAAACCGCTGCAGAATATGCAGCCGGTTAACCTGCACCACCCGCTTGTCATAGCTGATACCGAAGTGTTCGAGGAACTCCTCGGCGCCTGGCAGCTCTTCCAGATCATCCCGCAGTTCGGTTTCGGTCATGCTCATGACAATCTCCTCAGGCACTCAGTTGACGGTAATAGCTCAGCAGCTCCGGCCGCCCCGGCGCCCGCTTGCGGCGCTCACTGAAACGGCGCACCCAGGGCAGAATACGTTCCGCCTGTTCGCGCTTGAGCGCCAGACCCAGCTCGTTGTAGGCCAGCATCAGCCCGCTCACACCAGAGTGCTTGCCCAGCACCAACTGGTGCTGTCGCCCCACCTCCGCCGGATCGATCGCCTGGTAATTGCGCGGATCCTTGAGCAGACCATCGACATGGATGCCCGCCTCATGGGTGAAAACCCCTTCGCCGACCACGCTTTTCTGCCACGACAGCGGCCGGCCTGACGCCAGCACCACCAGGTCGCTCAGTGACTGAAATCCCTTGAGGTTGATCCCGAGGTCATAGCCATGCAGCTTTTCCAGTCCCATCACCACCTCTTCAAGTGGTGCGTTGCCGGCGCGCTCGCCAAGGCCGTTGACGGTGGTGTTGATATGGGTGGCCCCGCCTTTGGCAGCCGCCAGCGAGTTGGCCGTGGCCAGACCCAGATCATCGTGAGCATGCATCTCCAGATCGAGGTCGAAGCGGCTGCTGAGGTTCTTGAACACCGTGTGCACGGCGAACGGCTCCATGATGCCGAGGGTGTCGGCGAACCGAAACCGGCGCGCACCGGCGCGCTGGGCCATTTCGGCCACCGCCATCAAAAATCCGGGATCGGCGCGCGAAGCGTCCTCGGCGCCGATACAGACATCCAGCCCCAGCGAACGCGCCTTGGCCACATGGCGCGGAATCATCGCCAGTACCGCGTTACGATCGGTTTTGAGCTTGCTGGCAATCTGTTGGTCCGACACCGGAATCGACAGGTCCACCATATCGACGCCCAGGTTGGCACACAGATCGATATCGTCCTCTCGCATGCGGCTCCATACCACCAGACTGGCGTCCAGACGCAACGCGCTGAGGGCCCGAATCGCATCGCGTTCCTTGTCGCCCATGGCCGGAATACCCACCTCCAGCTCATGAACGCCCAGGGCGTCGAGACGGCAGGCGATCTCCAGCTTCTCTTCCAGCGTGAACGCAACCCCGGCTGACTGCTCGCCGTCACGCAATGTGGTGTCGTCGATGATCACACTCTGTGCTTGCTTTACCTGACTACTCATCACCTTACCTCCCGTCGATCACCGGTCGCCTCAGGCGTAAACCGGTGCAAACGCCTGTTCAGGATCTTCTACCGGCGCCCCGTCTTTCCAATAGGGCGACATCTCGCGCAACTTGGCGATGATGCCCGGCATCACCTCAATCACCCGTTCGATATCCGCTTTGGTATTGTCCCGCGACAGCGAGAAACGGATGCTGCCGTGGGCGGCGGTATAGGGAATATCCATTGCTCGCATCACATGGGAGGGCTCCAGTGAGCCGGAGGTACAGGCAGACCCACTGGAGGCGGCGATGCCGGCACGGTTGAGCAGCATCAGAATCGCCTCACCTTCAACGTACTCAAACGCGATGTTGGCGGTATTGGGCAGGCGGTTGTCCGGGTCGCCGGTAACAAAGGCGTGGGGGATCGCCGCCAGCAGACCGGCTTCAAGGTGGTCCCGCAGCGCCTTGACCCGGGTGTTCTCCTCAGTCAGGTGCGCCATGGCCAGCTCGGCAGCTTTGCCCAGCCCGACGATGGCAGCGCAGTTTTCGGTGCCGGCGCGACGACCGCGTTCCTGATGCCCACCGCGCAGCAGCGGACGGAAGCGGGTACCTCGACGCAGGTAGAGCACCCCGATGCCCTTGGGTGCGTGCAGCTTATGCCCCGATAGCGACAACATATCGATGCAGGAGTGTTTCAGATCGATCGGCACCTTGCCCACCGCCTGCACCGCGTCGGTGTGAAACAGCACACCAGCGTCGCGCGCCATCTTGGCCATCGTCTCGACCGGGAACAGGGTGCCGGTTTCGTTGTTGGCCCACATCACCGACACCACCGCCACACGGGGGCTGAGCAGGGACGCATACTGCTCCAGATCGAGTCGGCCCTTGCTGTCTACACCCAGCTTGTGAACGGTGTAGCCATCCTTTTCCAGTTGGTCGCACAGCGCCAGTACCGCCGGATGCTCCACCACCGTGGTGATAATCTCGTTACGATCGGGGTTGGCCTTTATCGCCGACAGGATCGCGGTGCTGTCCGACTCGGTGCCGCAGGAAGTAAAAATCACCTCCGTGTCGTAGGCAGCACCCAGCAACAGCCGCAACTGTTCACGCGCCTGTGCGACGGCCCGCCCAACACCACTGGCAAAGCTGTGCATCGAGGAGGGATTGCCAAACAGCTCGGTAAAGTAAGGCAACATGGTATTCAGCACCTCGGGGTCAACCCGGGTGGTGGCGTTGTTATCAAGATAGATCGACTGTGGTTTGATGGTCGCTACGCTCATGCTCATACCCTCCTACACGCGCCGGCTGACGGCTTGTTCCGGGCTATTGACCGGAATCAGGCGCACGAACTCGCCCAGTTTTTCTACCAGTCGCTGCTGAATCCAGCCCAGGGTAGCGCCTGCCATTTGGCAGCCTCCGCAGGCACCATCCAGCTTGACGAAAATCTTCTCGTCCTGAACCTCGATCAGCTCGATGTCGCCGCCGTCATTCTTGAGCTGGGGCCGTACCTCGTCGAACACGGTGAGGATGGTCTGCACTCGCTGGACCAGGGTCATACCCCGTGGTGCAGCCGCAGCAACCGGAGCCGCCGGAGTCACCTCGGGCGCATCTGCCGCGGTCGGTGCCTCGGCCTGGACCTTGGCGATAATGTCCTCGATCCCCTCATGACAAGCAGCGCAACTGCCACCGGCCTTGGTGTAGTGGGTAACCTGCTCCACACTGGTCAGGTTATTGGCGCGTACCGTGTTCTCAATCAGCACCGCATCAACGGCGAAGCACTTGCATACCAGCGCGCCCTCCTCGTGGTCGTCTTTCCACTCTTCACCACGGTAGTTGGCCACCGCCGCCTGCAACGCCTCCTGCCCCATCACCGAACAGTGCATTTTTTCAGGCGGCAAGCCATCGAGGTAGTCGGCGATATCCTGGTTGGTAACCTTCAGTGCCTCATCCAGCGTTTTGCCTTTGATGATCTCGGTCAGCGCCGACGATGACGCGATAGCAGAGCCACAACCAAAGGTCTGAAAACCGGCATCTTCAATCACTTCCGTTTGCGGATTCACCTTCAGCGTAAGGCGCAACGCATCGCCACAACTGATGGAGCCGACATCGCCCACGGCATTGGCATCTTCAACTGCCTTGGCATTCTTGGGATCAAAAAACAGTTCCTGAACCTTTTCCGAGTATTCCCACATAAACCCAACCCTCTGCTGTTCGGCTCTTCGGCCAAGCGTTTGTATCGTCTAATTTGAGTGCGGCTGCGCCGGCGCGGCCTTGTTACAGCCCGAGCACCCTGAAGCCATCTGCGGATTGTCAAAGGTAAACCCCCGACGCCCCTCCTGTTCCACGTAGTCAACGCGAACGCCTTGCAGCTTGGTGACACTGTCCAGATCGACAAACAGCGACAACCCCTGGCACTCGATCACCTGGTCGTCACTGGTCGGGCCCTCTTCGAGCCGGATAATGTACTTGAGACCAGAGCATGGACTGCCGACGACGCCCAAGCGCAATCCCCGGGGAGTCGGCTGTTTGCTCTGCATGGCATGGTTGATCGTTGCCAGCGCCTGTTCGGAAAATTGCAGCATGTCGCCCTCGCTGTACCTGTTCGTTAACGGATAACCTTTCTGTTTCCAGTACAGGAGCAAGGGCTATGCCACGCGGATCAATCTACACAACACGTTGTTAATAAAAGGCTTGTTACCGCAGCAGCACAGCTGCACAGGTGTTTTTTGTACCATTGGCGACAATCAACCGCTGTCCCCCGGACCGCGCTTTGTTACATTGCCGACATGGACTGAGAACCGTTCTCACCACCACCCAGCAGGTAAGCGGTAAACTCCGCCAGCGGCCGATCAATGATCTGCAGCCCCATGCGCGCGCAGAAACGCTGCTCCTTGGCGGTCGCTTCCGGCAGGAATACCCAGCCGCGCGGCTCCGATGCGCCGTAGCTGATTTCGGTCACTAGCATGCGTTCGGTATCGCGACTCAAAGGAACCCCCAGCAGCAGATATTGCCGACCGGGGCGGTACTGCTTGAGAAACGAGGGAATGGCAAATCCCCCCATCAGTTCGGTCAGGTAATCGACGAAGTCGGCGTCGGAAGCGATAAAACCGGGCTCCGGCTGGCAGCAACCCAGGGGCTTGAACAGGATAGGCAGCGAGGCATCCGCCGCCGCCTCATCGATCGCAGCGTAGGTCTGGCCGTCATATTTAAACAGCTGAAATCGTTTAGCTTTCTCCATAATCCGCGACACCCCCTTGATCAAAAGATGGGGCTGACCGGCATAGCTCTCCAGCAGTTGGCTGTCACGGTTGAGGTCGACCACCCAGTGCGGCGCCAGGTCGGCCAGCGCCTGATGTAAAGGGCTGCGCGTCCAGCGGCGCCCGTACAGCTGGGTCAGGAATCGGGTAACCGCCGCCTGCCCTCGCCGCTGCTCCAGATGCTGGGCGGCACGGGAAAACTCATACATCAACCGCGGCATCATTTCACGACCGCCGTTCATCGCCAAGATCAAGCTGCGGCTGTCGGCAGGCATTGGTTCCTGAGTGGACGGGTCAACGGCCCCCTGCAGGGCACCGGCGCCAAGTACCGGCACCAGCTCACCACTGACAAGTCCCTCTTTCAATTGATCGAATCTAACCATTAGCTGCTCTCCTCGATTGGCACTGGGTATTGCACTGCAAAAACTTATCCAACTCGGGGGTAAACCAGGTCGTAATACCGACAAAGGTTGTGGTGATTGGCATTAGCACGACAAAGACAACCTGTAACCATTTAATAAAAACAACGACTTATACGTGGCGCAACCCTTGCAATCAGAAGCTCCGGCGGCACTTTGCCGTCGTGGTTAGAGCAACCAAGGAGAACGTTATGCCTGTCGTAACTTTTCGCGCAAAAAGCGGTAAGAAGGGTGAACAGAAAGTGACCTACGCGGTCGCAGGAAGCCACACGGAGACCGTACTGAAACTGGCACAAAAGAACGATGTGCCGATCGCCTTTGACTGTGAAGACGGTAACTGCGGCACCTGCTGTGTCGATGTAACCGTTCAGGGTGACAAAGCCCCCAAAGGGGGCCACCTGACAGACAAGGAACGCCAGACGCTGGTGGAGATCGGTAAGCTCAAGCGTGCCGAGATAGAAAAGACCTACACAGATGACCTGCCTCCACCCCATCGGCTGGCGTGCCAGCTGATCCTGCGCGACGAAGACGTCACCATCGAGTACTAAGCCGCGCATCGCCCGTGCCTGCACGGGCGAACTTTTCGCTGCCCGCCCACAATCGCCCCGCACTGCTCCAAATCCGACTGCGTTCCGTATATGAAGATGTAGCCAGACCATATGGCTGGGAAGATCACGAAACCGGGGTTGGAGCGATGAACATTTTTGTACTCGACGCGGATATCGAACGCTGCGCCGCCGACCACTGCGATCAGCACGTCAGCAAGATGATCCTCGAAAGCGTGCAGATCCTGTCCACCGTTCGCTATCTCAACGGCGAGTCCGCCCCCTACAAGCCGACTCATGTCCATCACCCCTGTGTCCGCTGGGCCGGAGAGTCGTTGTCGAACTATCTCTGGCTGGCGGAACTGGCCACGGCGCTTAACCGGGAATTCTGCCGCCGCTACGCACGCCCGCGAGATCACGCTTCAATGGCGCCGCTGCGCCAGATCGAGCGCTGCAGTTTGCCAGAGCGGGGGCTGACCCCCTTTGCCCAGGCGATGCCGGAACAGTATCGCGTTGCAGGTGACGCCGTTGCCGCATACCGTCGTTTTTACCTGGCCGACAAGGCCCGGTTCGCCATCTGGAACCACTCACCGGCTCCCGCGTGGTGGCATGCTGCGGAGCTGACCTGTGACTGAGCTTGAGCATCTTTACTACGATGGCCGTTGCCCCTTGTGCCGCCGGGAAATCAGCCAGTTGGCTCGCCTTTGCGATCCGCAGCTGCAACTGGTGGACATCCATCAGCTAGTCAGCAGCGACGACCCCGCCCCAGGGCTGCAACGAGACCAACTGCTGCGTAACCTGCATCTGCGACGCAGTAACGGCCAGTGGCTGGTGGGACTCGCTGCCAATGTCGCCGCCTGGCAACATACCCGCTGGGGCTGGTTATGGCGGCCACTGCTATGGCCCGGCGTATACCCCGTGGCGACGCGTTGCTATGGCTACTGGGCCCGGCGCCGCTACCGACGCCTTTATGGCCAGTGTGACGGGAGCTGCAGCATTGCCGAACAATAACGGCGACGGGGCGGAAAGAGCGCTATCCATACCTGTCCTTAATCCCCTCAGCGTTGGCACAACTCTGGGATATGACTGTTATTTCGGCTCTCGCATTGGCCTGAAAACCAATGTTTGCTAAACCTTTGCAATCCCTTACCCGCCGGGTTGATCGCTCCTCCGGCGTGCTTCTTTTACGATCAGGCCCACCAGTTTTTCGCGGGTGGGGTCGCTTAATTCAGAGCTATAGCGTAGGTTGGCCACGCGAATGGCGTAGCGCCCCTGCTGATCCGGCGCGGCTTCTACCCGCAGGGTATCGGCATCCGCGAGGCGCCAAACGGTAAATTGATAGCTGAGAGGCTCGCCGTTAACACGCTTCAGTTCCGCCTCCGGCCAGCCCTGTCGAACCGCCGCCACGATCACCTGCTCGACCTCGGCGGCACTGAGGATAAAAGGCCCCACCAGCTCACCCTTCGGCATTCTGGGCGATGCGGAACAACCGGCCAACAGCAGCACCAGTACCGCTAACCAGCCGCGCAATATCTGCTGCTTCGACATCATCCAATCCCTGTTCTGCAATCTTCAGCGCCCAACACCTGCGTCCACTTGACGAGTTTTACCAACACTTAAAACAGAGACTTCAGTGTGCCGAGCCGGTTCCGGGTCAACTGATCCAACCAACCGCGCAGCCCGTAGTAATCAACATCGGCTTCTAAGCGGAGAAACTTTATGGAAAAGCGCACGGTAGAGCTGCGTGCTCGCTTCTATGGCGGGCTTGGGGTGCTCCCCTTCGTACTGCTGGGAGCCCTGCTGCCGCTGTGGCCGGTAGCTCAGCAACCGGCCGTCGTGGAGGGTTTTACTCGCTACGGCAGCGTTATTCTGGCGTTCATGGCCGGTGCGCTCTGGCTGCCCTCAGTGCTGGGCCAGCAGAGGCACTCCAGGCAGGGCCTGGCCACCGCCATTCTGCTATCGCTGCTGGCGTTCATGGGCTCACTGCTGCCCGAGCCCTGGTCCTTGCTGGTTCTTGCGGCCGGATTCGCACTGTTGTTGATCTCGGAGTCGGTGCAACTGTGGATGTTGCTCTACCCCAGTTGGTACTGGACCATGCGTATCGGACTCACCGGAATGGTGCTGGTCTGCCATCTGTTGGCGGCCATCTGGCTGTCAAACTGAGACACCATCAGGGTTCCGCATACTCAACAGCACAACTCCACCAGCGGCGTGTCCGGACTGAAGTGATGCCCAAGCTGTGCCAGCAACAGCTCGGCGGTGGCCTGGGCATCGGTTAACGCACAGTGCTGGTGATAGTGCGGCAACCGGTAACGCTGGCGGCTGTCGGCCAGGCGAATCGACGGCGGCCGCCGGCCCAGCAGGCGATTCAGCAGGCTGGTGTTGCGCCGGTGCCAGCGTGATTCCAGCTCCATGGTGTCAATCACCGGCAGTTCGATCCCCTCGCCCAGCCTTACCCGCAGGGCCGCGTCGAGGAAGCGACGTTCAATCTCCCGGTGGTGTACCACCACCACACGCCCTGCCAGCGCTTCCAGCAGCGGCTGTAACAGCGCGTTGAGGTCAGGAGCCCGTGCCAGATCAGCGTGGGTGATGCCATGCACCACCACTGACTCCTCGCGCAGCACGCTGCGCGGTTTGACCACCCAGTGCCGGGCCGCCGAACTGCAAATACGTTCGAGGCTGAAGGGCACCAGGCCGATACTGACGATGCCGTCCCGCGCGGGATCAAGCCCGGTCGTCTCAAAATCCAGCGCCACGAGCGGTACCTCGGCGATCGGCGTATCCAGCGCCACCACGCCGGCGCCATAGAACGCACGCAGACGTGGATCCCTTGCCTGCACGGCCAGATCCCGGAAGCGAGCGGGCCAGTCGACCCGCTCAGGCTCACGGGAGTTAGGTTGAGGCTCGGGCGGCAGGAACAACATCGGTCAGCCCGCGCGGTTCGGTGTGTAGCGGTAGGTCAGAAACTTTTGCGCGTTACTCAGAATCTGGAAGGCATCCTTGAGATGTTTACGCTCGAACTCCGACAGGTTTTCGGGTTCGACGTTATTATCCGGTTCCTGTCCGGTATCAAGATCCAGCGCCTGGTGGCGAATGCGCACCATGGCGATAAACTCCAGCGCGTCGCGCAGATCCTGGCCGCGCCCGGGGGGCAGAATGCCCGCGTCAATCACATCATGGAGACGCGAAAACGCGTTCAGCGACGTGGAGCCGACCGCCAGCGCATGGACCCGGATCAGGTCATTCAGCGGTGCGGTGCCGCGCCGTTTGATATTGATGGAGTTGCTGTGGCGGCCGTCGGTCTCCATCACGAAGTCCTTGAAAAAGCCCAGCGGAGGCGTCCGCAGCACCGCATTACGTGCCATACAGGCCAGAAAACGCGGGTGCTGGCCCGCTTTGCTGACGATCATGTCGTAGAGGTCTTCAGCCCAACGCAGTTCTCCCCAGACCCCGTTCAGGTCAAAGAAGACCGAACTGTTGAGCAGAAACTGGGGCGTCGGCTGCTCGATCCACTGGGTAAAAGTAAGGCGCCAGTCACTGAGCCTCTTGCGCCACTCTGGATTGGTCGCCATGATGCCGCCGCTGCAGTAGGGGTAGCCACACTGGTTCAGGCCGTCGCTGACAAAGGCCGCCAGACGACTGAAGTAGCCATCGTGCAGCGCCGGCTCAAAGCTATCGTCAAGAATCATGGCATTATCCTGGTCCGTGACCAGCGTCTGATCATCCCTTGCCATGGAGCCCAGAGCGACAAAGCAGTAAGGTACCGGAGGCGGCCCCAGACGCTCTTCGGCCAGTTCCAGCAGGCGCTGCTTGAAACTCCTGCCGATCACCGCCAACGCGGTACCGATCATGTGGGAATTGGCATCCTCATTAAC
Source organism: Motiliproteus sediminis (assembly GCF_017912535.1). Lineage (GTDB taxonomy): Bacteria > Pseudomonadota > Gammaproteobacteria > Pseudomonadales > Balneatricaceae > Motiliproteus > Motiliproteus sediminis. The sequence goes on along the minus strand of NZ_JAERQK010000001.1, from coordinate 233,142 downwards.
CATCCGTTGAAAGCAGGCCTGTACATCAGGCAGTAACGCCGCAAGCTCCTCGGCACTCTGCTGGCGATGAATACTGTTAACCAGAAACAGACTGTTCTGCGATTCGTGGCGGATGATATCGGCCAGCTCCACGACCCCTTGCGGCTGGTTCTTACGCATCACTGGCAGATGATGGACATTGGCCTTGAGCATAGTCAGCATCGCTTCAAACACCAGCTGATCGCTGTCGGCACAGATCGGATCCGGGGTCATGATGGCGGTCACCGGTGAGTCGTACGCCAGCCCCTCACACACCAGGCGGTCACGAATATCACGATCGGTAACAATCCCCTGCATCCGCCCGCTAGCGCCATCCACCACCAGTGCCGCCGATACCACCTCCGCCGACATCTGCAGTGCTACGGCCTGAGCGGCCGTATCAGGAGCCACCAGCAGCGGCGCCCGGTGTAGCAGCGACTGCACCGGCGCGCTGAGCAGGTCGTTGGCGTCTTCACGCCGGGCTACCGCCTGGCGCAGTCGGGTACGGTCCTCGACCTCAACAAAATCCGCGAAGTAATCGTGCTGTTCGAACAGGCGCAGAAACTCCGCCGCCGGTAACAGGTAAACCAGGGTGTCTTCCAGCGCACGCACGGGAAAGCGCACCTTGCCCGCACGCAGCAGACCAAATTCACCAAAGATCCCCCCCTCACTCAGGCGGTTATAGAGTTCGCCGCTACGGCGCAACACCTCCACCGCACCACTGCGAATGATGTACAGCGCATCAACCGGGGCGCCAAAGTCGAGAATCGGGGTACCCGCTTTGAAATAGGCCACGTCGAGGGTCGACACCGCCTGCTCAAGACTGTCATCCGGCAGTTGGTCAAACGGCGGGTGACGGCGCAAGAAGTCGAGAAACTCGTGATGCTCTGGCTGCATAAGGATCCGATCTCGAAGCAGAGTCAATAACGCCCGGCGCATTGCCGGGCGTCAGGCTACCCTGTTTATGGTAACTCAGCCGGTGGCGGCAACAGAAGCCGCCACCGGCCCGGCGCTCAGCTGCGCGGTTCCGACGCCAACCCCTTGATCAGCGCCACACAGGACATCAACAGCACCAGGGTGAAGGGGAAACCGGTGGATACGGCCATCGCCTGCAGCGCCACCAGTCCACCACCAAGAATCAGCGCGATCGCTACCAATCCTTCAAAGGTGCACCAGAACACGCGCTGCGGCGTGGGTGCATCCACTTTACCACCGGCGGCGATTACGTCGATCACCAGCGAACCCGAGTCCGACGAGGTAATAAAGAACACCACTACCAGGATAATGGCGATAAACGAAGTGATCTGCGCCAGCGGTAACACATCCAGCATGGTGAACAGCTGCAACGGCAGTGCGGCTTCGGTCACTGCGGTATAGCCCTCATTGACTACCTGACTGATGGCGGTGCCACCAAATACGCTCATCCACAGCACACAGGCCAGCGAGGGCACCAGCAGCACCGACACGATAAACTCGCGTACTGAACGTCCCCGGGATACCCGGGCGATAAACATCCCGACAAAGGGTGACCAGGAGATCCACCAGGCCCAGTAGAACGCGGTCCACCCCTGGGAGAAGTTAACGTCTTCACGGCCGAACGGATTTGACAACGCCGGCAGATGGGTGAGGTAGCTACCCAGATTACTGAAGAAACCGGTCATGATCGCCAACGTCGGCCCCACGACCACCACAAACACCAGCAGCAACGCCGCCAACACCATATTGATTTCGGACAGCCGCTTGACCCCGGCGTCGAGACCCGCCAACACCGACAACAGCGCGATGGCGGTAATCAGCACCACCAGCACGATTTGGGTGGTGTTTCCTTCCGGTATGCCAAACAGGTAATTCAGCCCTGCCGAAGCCTGCGAGGCACCAAAACCGAGGGAGGTGGCTAGCCCGAACAGGGTCGCCAGCACCGCCAGAATATCGATCACGTGGCCGGGCCAGCCCCACACACGCTCACCCAGCAGCGGGTAAAACACCGAGCGCATGGTCAGGGGCAACCCCTTGTTAAAGGAAAAAAGCGCTAACCCCAGCGCCAGCACCGCGTAGATTGCCCAAGGGTGCAGCCCCCAGTGGAAGATGGTGGCCGCCATCCCCAGACTCGCGGCGGCTTGGGTATCACCCGCGGCCGCTGCCAGCGGCGCCCAGTCGGTACGCACGCCGTTTTCAACGCTGGTACCTCCCAGTGAGCTGCTGAAGTGCGACAGCGGCTCGGACACGCCGAAAAACATCAACCCGATTCCCATCCCGGCAGCGAACAGCATTGAGAACCAGCCCAGATAGGAGTAATCCGGGGTAGCTTCGGTGCCTCCGAGACGAACCCGTCCCAGCGGCGAAAATGCAACCCCGAGACAGACCAGCACGAAGATGTTACCGGCCCCCAGAAAGAACCAGTCAAGATTGGAGGTTAACCAGCCGCGTAACCCCTGAAACATGGGTTCGACCTGATTGTGGAATGCCAGGGTCAACACCACGAAGGCGATGATGCCGAGGGCCGAGATGGCGAATACGCGGTTATGGATATCGAGCCCGAACGGGCCGACATTCACCACCACGTTATCCTGCCCCACCTGATAGTCGGTGTCGATCGGGTTCACTTCGCCGTCCGGGACCATTGGATCTTTGGTGTCCGTCACTAGATGACTCCTTAATTCGGTTAGACCTGTAATGTTCAACCCATCTATTGTAAGCCATGAGGGAACAATTCGCTGTGGAAAAACTAACCAGACGGTCGGCTTTTCACTCGCATAACCATTGGTTGTCAAACTAAAATCGGGTTGCTTCGGCACGATGGCGCATCGCTGCTCAAGCCGGAAGCAACATCAGACAGGTATGGATGGACGGCATTCAGAATACGGTGGAGCGATCAGCCACCTTTGCAGTAGCGATCGGAGAAGTCGACGGTGTCGCAGCCCGGTTTGGGCGTAAAGACCACCATCACCCGTTTGTCGTCGAGGGGTTGTACCTTCCAGTCAAAGCAGCCGCGCACCCGGTCATAGAGCCCCAGCGGCTCGAAGCCGTTGATCATAACCAGCGTTTCGCCGGTTTGCGCAATGCGCTGCAGCCCCGCCATGGCGTTGATCATCGGCACCGGGCAGTCACATCCGGTGCTGTCAAACTCAATCACCTGCTGGTGACCGGAACAGTAGTGCCAGAAAGGCAGCGTGGCGTCATCAAGTGCCAGGGGTCTTTTAGTCATGCAACTCACAGTGATAGCCGTTGCCCGGTCCCGCCGGGTGCAGCAAGCGACCGATAGTAGCATCGTCTGCCCGCTCCAGGCGGCGCTCGCGTACTGCGCGAACCGCGTCGCCAATGGCTGTATCCGGGTCGCCCAGTGCAAAGGCGCTGATACCCTGATGACGCAGCCACCCATAGAGCTTATCACCGAGATGACGAAATACCACCGTATCAACCCCCGCATCGGCCAGAAAACGGCTCAGTCCCTTGCCGCTGCCACGTGCTGTGTTGGGCAGCGTGCAATGCCACTCGCCGCGATCATCGTAGAGGGCAAAGTAGGCAACATCGCCAAAAAACTGCGACACACGGGCCTGCGATAAATAAGACAAATCGACGGGAATGGCAATCATAAGCAGCTCCTTTCAGCCACGCGAACTGGTGAGGCGCGCAGCAAACGCAGAACAAGGTGACAGACCGGCCCTGCAACAGGTTTAGGCGACATGGAGCGCAGGGCCGATCCATCGATATAGCCTTTGCAAAGGACGGGCCAGCCGGAGAAGCTGTTAAACGGGGCTTAGCCACCCGGGTTGCTGTGAGGTTCAGTACAAAACCGCCACAAGCCGCACACTTTTGTTGGATTATTAACCCGCGGGTTTATAGATTGACACGGGGGTGCGGCAACGTTGGCCGCCTGGGCTATGGGAGCATCCGCAGGGCCAATCACTTAGCACAGTCGCCCCTCTCATCCTCAACCACAGGACGCGGGCAAGCCTCCTGTCCAGCCAGCGGCGTCCCCAGCAAAGCCTGCAACAACTGCGGATCGAAGCCGGCCAGATAGTGCTCCCCGATCTGCATCAGGGGCCGCCGAATCAACAGGGGCTCTTGCAGCAGCAGCCCCAGCGCGACCTCGGCATCGAGCTGGTCCGGGTTGAGGACGCCATTTTTGATCGCCGGCGCGCTGCGGTTAAACCAGTCCGCGACAGTAAGGTCGCGCAGAAATGGGGTCAGCCGATCACGGCTCCAGGGATAGGCGAGCAGATCGATCTCATCGACCTGGTGTCCTGCGCGCTCCAACTCCCGTCGCTGACGCCGGTTACCGATGCAGCCAGGCTTAGCGTAAAACAGGATTCTGGACATCAGCGCTGCGCCGCTTTCAGCGCCTTGACCGCGCGCTGCCACTCCTGGCAGGCCTTGTAGGTGGCTTCAGCCAGCTGCGGCAGCTCCTCAAAACCTGCCGGCAAACGCTCTTCCGCCAGGTCGTGCAACTGCATCGCCCATTCGCTGGCCATCCGCTTACGCTTCTTCACCTCTTTTTCCAACTGCAGTAGTTCAGTCATCGGTTCGTCCTCGCTTCAGCTCGTTCAATCTACACAGTTTTCGCTGCAAAGCTTGTGCCCGGATTTTTTTTGTCGCGGCTTAACCCCGTTCTTGCCGGATCGACGTCTGTAGGGAAAAACAGCGAGGAAACACCGATGAACCTGCCCTTTCATGCTCACCCCAGCACACGGCTGCTCACCATCCTGCTCATCAGCAGCGCGCTACTAAGCGCCTGCAGCGGCGACCGGATCGACTCAAGACAACTGGGCAAGGCCCCGGATCATGATACGACGCGGCTCTCTGCGGTTGACGCAGAACCAGTGGTAGAAGGTGACAGCGGCGAAGCTAAAACGCACCGGTCGCAAGTACGCCCCCCGCAACCGACGGCCAAGCGTTATCAGGAGCGCGCCGACAGGGGGCATGAATTCGCGGGACAAAGCTACGCTCCTCCCTCCCCTTGGCAGCCGATGGTGCCTCACGAACTAACGCGCGAGCGCTACGCCGGTTTTAACGACAATCCCAGCTACCGGGTCAGCGACGATCCGCTCAGCACCTTTGCCATCGACGTGGATACCGCCTCCTACACGCTGGCGCGGCAATCCCTCGGCCGCGGACAGCTGCCCGCGCCAGAAAGCGTGCGCACTGAAGAGTGGGTCAACTTTTTCCGCTACGACTATCCCCGCCCCAGCGACCGGACGATGCCGTTCAGCGTCACCACCGAACTGGCGCCGGCGCCCTGGGACAGCGACAAACAGCTGCTATTGATAGGACTCCAGGGTTACGAAGTACCCAATACCGAGCTGCCACCCTTGAACCTGACCTTTCTGATCGACGTCTCAGGCTCCATGAGCGCGGCCAATAAGCTGCCTCTGGCCAAACAGGCGCTGAAACTGCTTACCGCCCAGCTGCGTCCCGAGGACCGGGTGGCTATCGTGGTCTATGCCGGTGCCGCGGGTCAGGTGCTGCCATCAACCCCCGGTGATCAGCGGCAGACTATCCTCAATGCATTGGAACACCTGCATGCGGGCGGTTCCACCGCCGGCGGCGCCGGTATTCAGCTGGCCTATGCCACCGCGCGCCAACATCATCGCCCCGACGGTATCTCGCGGGTAATCCTGCTCTCCGACGGTGACTTCAACGTCGGCACCACCGACACGGCGGCACTGAAGCGACTGGTGGCCAAAGAGCGCCAGTCCGGGGTGTCACTGTCGGTATTGACCTTCGGGCGCGGCAACATCCGAGACGAACTGATGAACGCACTGGCGGAAACCGGCAACGGCAACGCGGCCTTTATCGACAACGCGCACGAAGCACGCCGGTACCTGGTGGATCGAATGAGCGGCTCAATGATGACCATCGCCAAGGACGTGAAAGTCCAGCTCGAGTTCAACCCCGCTGCTGTGGCCAGTTACCGGCTGCTTGGCTACGAGACCCGCCACCTGGCCGATCAGGATTTTGACAACGACCGCAAAGACGCCGGAGAAATCGGCGCCGGGCACAGCGTCACCGCCCTGTACGAACTGACCCTGACAGATTCGCCCGCACTGCGCCTGCCTGAACTACGCTATCAACCGCAACCGACCCAACCAGCAGCAACTACCGAGCACGAAATTGCCTTTCTGAAACTGCGCTACAAACAACCGGGAGGCAACCAGAGCCAACTGATCAGCCAGCCAGTCACTCGGGAGTTGCACCATGAAGGTCTGGAGCACGCCAGTGCCAACCTGCGCTGGGCTGCTGCGGTGGCAGGTGCGGCTCAATTGGCTCGCGGACTGTTCACCCGCGATGACTGGAGTTACGACGACAGCATCCGCCTCGCCACCGGTGCCGCTGGCAACGATAGCGAGGGCTACCGTCGGCAGTTCATACATCTGATGCGAACCGCGGCGGCGCTGCCACCAAGCTTTGCACTCCAGCACGAATTCGAGAGCACTAATTAAGCCTGTAACAGACCGGATCAATGATCTATATTCTTCTCAACATCACCAAGGAGCGGTCCATGAAAGCAGGATACAGCCCTCGCAGGGTCACCGGGTTCACGCTGATAGAGCTGATGATGGTGGTCGCCATCATCGGTATCCTTGGCATGCTGGCGATGCCCAGCTATCAACGCTACGTTAACGAAGCGAAGGCAGCCCAACTGCTGGTGGATATTCACCGCATCGCTCTGGCGTACCACGACGCCCGCTACGAGTATCCGGACCGCGCCGCCAAGGACCCGCTGTTTGCAAGCAGCAAGCTTGGTCAGGCTCCCGCCCACTTTGGAGATCTGCAGCCGCTGTATCAGAATATCGAAGGGATGCAGCTAGGCTCTCAGTTCGCCAACCACACCGGCTTTTTCCAGTTTGCCGACGACGCTCTTATTCCGGTGCTCTACGTCAAGGCACCCAACCCCCAAGCCTTTGCCCTGCTGCATGCGCTGGATCATGTGCTGGAAAGTAAGCACACCTTTGTCACCCCAGAGATCATGCTCGTAGCCTTGGCAGAACCCAACCGCTCGCCGGTGCTGGCCAGCCTGTCACAGCATAAGCAACCGGTAGTTCCCACTACATCCGTTGGTACTGGCACTGGTACGGGTACTGGCACGATTACTGGCACGGGCACGGGTACGGGTACGGGTACTGGCACGGTTACTGGCACGGGCACGGGCACGGGCACGGGCACGGGTACTGGCACGGGCACGGGCACGGGTACTGGCACGGTTACTGGCACGGTTACTGGCACGGTTACTGGCACGGTTACTGGCACGGGCACGGGCACGGGTACCGGCAACAGCGCCGGTAGTGGCACCAGCCAGCCTCAGGCCAACCTGAACTGGCCGCCGGGATGGGTCAAGCACCCCTGGCAACATCAAAATCAAAACCACGGCCACAACAACTGACCACCTATCGCGAGATCATCATGTCATCCGAGAAGAAACACAGCGCTAGCTGGAACGACAATATCGACCGCGCCATGCAGCAGATCGACCGCCCCGCCGTCGCCAACAACAGTCGCAGGCTGTCGATAACACTGCCTAACTGGGCAAACTACGCCGTCTTCCTGATTCTGGGGATGCAGGTGTCCCATTTTCTGGTTGCCGGTGAAACAACCCACCCGGTCGCCGACGACCACGATTACTATACCGGCGCGCGGGTAGCGATGTTGATGGTGGCTGAAGACATTGAGCGGCAACGAGACCTCACCGGGCAGCTGCCGGATACGATCCCCGGAGGGCTGGGTCTGGCACTGAATGTCAGCTATGAGAAACGGGACGACGGCCACTACGTTCTCACCTACAACGACGGTAGCGGTGCGGTCGAGTTCGATGGTCGGCTGCGCCAGTTTGGGCTGGATACGGTAAGATGACAAAACCCTCCACGCCGCAATACCGCTGGCTCTCGCAGCTCTGTAACAAGCACCAGCCAGCAACAACAGAATTGACGCTCAGCGGTACGATCGAGGATGCCTGGGCGCAAGCCGCCCAGCATCTAGCCTGCACCCCTGAGCAACTAGCGGCAATGATCGCGACCGACTACGGTTTCGCCACCGCCGAACTTCCGGAGAACAGTCGCTCTGAGCTTTTTCGGCTGGTTCCTCGAGCCATTGCAGAACGGTTGTTGCTGTTTCCCTTGAGCGAGACTAACCATCATTTAACCGTTGCCTGCGCCGATCCCTTCAACGATGAGGCGCGTTCGGTCATCGGATTTCTCACCGCTGCCAGCTACGACATCGCAATTGCGCCGCCGGAACAGATTCGGCTCTGGATCGATCAACGCTACGATACCGTCGAGCATGCCAGCAGCGTCAGCTTAAAAAACAGACCGGACCCTCTGGCGGCGGGCAATAGCGGCTATAACGCCGAGGCTGATTCAGCCATCGTTGCGATGGTGTCAGACATGTTGCTGGAAGCGCACTCCCAGGGGGCCAGCGACATCCACCTGGAGCCCTTTCTCGACGGCGGTGCAATTCGCTATCGTATTGACGGGATGCTGCGCAAAGTCACTACACTACCTGCGCCGGTGTTCGTGCATATGCTGCAGCGCGTGAAGGCCACCTGTGGCATGAATGTCGCTACCCGGCTGGTTCCTCAGGACGGCGGCGCTTCCGTTAACCTCAACGGAGCAGACGTTGATCTCAGGGTTTCAACGATCCCGGTCAGCGGCGGCGAAAAAGCGGTGATCCGCTTACTTAGCAAAAGTGCATCCGGTACGATCGACGCCATCGGTTTGCCGACCACCGAGGAAGCGGCATTGCGCCGCATCGTCAGTCACCCCAACGGCATACTGCTGATCACCGGGCCCACCGGGTCAGGAAAAACCACCACGCTCTACAGCATTCTCAAGGAACTCAATACCTTTGAGCGCTGCTTGGTCACCGTTGAAGATCCGGTCGAGTACCAGATCGACGGCATCGCCCAAATCGCGGTCAATCGGCCACAAAACGTCACTTTCGCCACCGCCCTGCGCGCGATTTTGCGGCAAGACCCGGATGTGGTGCTGGTTGGCGAAACCCGCGACCATGAAACAGCTGAAATTGCCTTTCAGGCAGCCCTGACCGGACACTTGGTAATGTCCACCCTGCATACCAACGATGCTATCGCCACCGTACCCCGGCTGCTGGACCTGCAGATCCACCCAGCAATTCTGGCTGACTCGATCCGCGGCTTGGCGTCGCAGCGACTGGTGCGCTCGCTCTGCCCGCACTGCGCCAGCGACACCCCGACAAATCGTGATACGCAAAGCCTCCGTTTCAAGGCCTACGCGCCCGACGCACCACTGCGCGTAGCCAGAGGCTGCGACGCATGCCAAAAAACCGGCTATATCGGCCGCTTCCCGCTGCTTGAAGTGGTTGAGGTCAGTGCGGAAATAGCAGATGCCATCCGTCGTGGCGACGATACCGTTACATTACGAGCGATCGCGGACCAACAAGGAAATCGGCCGATGGCAGTCATCGCCGCTGACGCGATCCAGGCCGGCCGCACCAGTGCTGAAGAGGTGCACCGGGTGATGGGCGAAGCGTTCTGGTCGCACCTGCCGACCCGCTAGCAACCTCTGGTGAGCATAACCGACGATAACGCATTGATGCACGCTTTCGCCCGCGGGCAGACGGACGCGTTCGACAGGCTCTATGACCGTTACCGAGCGCCGCTACTGAGGTTCTACCGCCGCCAGACCGGATCTGCGGAAACTGCTGAAGAATTACTGCAGGAAGCCTTTATGCGCCTGATAAGGACGCGCGACAGCTTTCCTCATGACACTCCCTTCCGCCTTTACTTCTGGCGCCTGGCGCGCAACCTGCTGATCGACCATTATCGTCGCCAGCATCGCAGCCTGCCAGCCTCCTACGGCGATTTTCATCCCGAGCAGGTGGCTGCCGACGAGCGGGTACAACCCGACCGTGAAGCTTGCTGCGGCCAACAGGTGAATCGACTGCTGCAACTGATCAGCGAACTGCCCACCGCCCAGCGCGAGGCGTTTCTATTGCGAGAGGAAACCGGAATGGGGCTGGAAGAGATCGCCCAACTGACCGACAGCAGCCGCGAAACCGTAAAAAGCCGTCTGCGCTACGCCGTTGGCAAACTGCGCCAAGGCATGGAGGAGTTCACCCGTGAGTGACGACGACCTGGATCGTTATCTGGCCGGCGACTCGGAGCTGTCCAGCCTGTATAACCAAAGCCGGACCGACGCCCGCCCTTCGGCACTGACCGAAGCCCGACTGCTGCGAGCGGCGCGCGAGACCGCACCTGTTCAGTCTCCGCGGCCTCAGGCGCGGCGCTGGTGGCTGCCGGTATCGGCTGCCGCCTCCATGGTGCTGGCCACCAGCCTGTACCTGCTGCAACCGGATTCGGCGTTATATTCGCCTGCCGAACTGCCTCCCCGGGACGATGCACTGCGCCTGCCGCGTTCATCTCAGCCTGCCGCGGATGCGGCCCGGTTCGAGGCAAAAGACGCAGCAAGGGAAGCCAAGTCCCGCTCGGTCATGGCAGAAAAAGCGGCCGTCCCCGGCTCCCTGAAATCAGCATCACCCACGGCCGCAAAAAGCGCAGTCGCCGAGCAAGATTCAGCGTCCGGTCTGCCGACCTCGGAGGCACAGCTGCCGCGGCGCCTCAATACCCCCACGGAGTCGGCAACGGTTCAATCCCTGGTCGACGCTGCCCCCAACCCCGCTAGCGCTGGCGATCCAATGCCACCGCAGGTTTGGCTGCAACAGATCACCGAGCTGCTGCTATCGGGTCAGCGGCAAGCGGCCAGCACCGCCCTGGCGGCCTTTCATCGGCAGTACCCGGGCTATCCGCTGCCGGCGGCAATCACCGACAGTCTGGGGTCCGAAGAGTCGCGCTGAGGTCAGCCGAAACGGGCGATGAACAACCAGCCAGGGAGGTATGGGTCCACCCGGTCACGGGTCCAGCCGGTAGCCGTGCGCGCGGATAATGGCGCGAGCCTCATCGGAACGCAGAAAGCGGAGAAACTCCCGCGCCTGCGGATTGTCGGCGCCACGATTCAGCAGCACGGCATCCTGGCGGATCGGGTCATACAACGAAAGCGGAACTATCCAGCCGCTTCCCCGCCGGATCTCCCCCTGCTCCAGCACTTGTGACAAGGCGACAAAACCGTACTCGGCATTGCCGCTGGCAACGAACTGGTAGGTCTGGGCAATGTTCTCACCCTGCACCCGGCGAGAGAGCGTCAGCTGATCGAGTTGCAGCCGTTGCAGCACCTGTTCAGCGGCCATGCCATAGGGTGCCAGGCGCGGGTTGGCCAGCGCCAGATAACGGTAGCTGTCGCCTGCCAGCAGGGATTGCGGTTCCTCAGGCAGATTAAAACGCAGCGACCACAACACCAGTTGCCCCTCGGCATAGGTGAAACGGCTGCCGGCAACCGCAACTCCCGCCGCCTCCAAGCGCACCGGCTTGTCCTGATCCGCCGACAGCAGCAGATCAAACGGAGCTCCATTAACGATCTGGGCATACAGTTTGCCCGACGAGCCATAGGCCACCCGCACAGGCTGGCCACCTTGCTGCTGGAAGCGCTCGACCAACGCCTTCATCGGCGCAATAAAATTAGCCGCTACGGCTACGTTCAAGTTAGCCGCCGAGGTACTCAAACTCAGACAGCACAGGCTGAGCAGCAGCCACAACCGCCCGCGTACTCCTCTTTTCAACATGGCAAGCTACCTCTCTGAATCCTTGACCGGGTCTACCTGCCACGCAGCAATCGCTGTGCCAGCGTCTACCAACAGCGCCAGCAGCGCTACCACGGGGCTCCGATGCAGGTCCGCGCTGTCCGGTTGGCAACATGATGCAGCCATTGTGGGGTAACGCACATTGATCTTGATTAATTACCGCGGACTGCGAAGATAGCGACAGCATGATTCACTACACTAAGACAATCATAATCCCCCTGCTCTCAAACTCAGCGACAAGGACGACCGATGCCCGTAGCGTATCAGATTGATACCCACCAGCGGCTGGTGTGCATCAGCGCGACCGGTACGGTCACTGTTGCCGAGTTACTCGCGCTGTTTGACGCCATTCGCGGGGATACGGACTTCACCCCCGACTGCTCCCTGTTCAGCGATTATCGCGGCATTCGCCCCCTGGACCTGGATGTCGATGGTATCGACGCGCTGGCACAAAACGCGGTAGATATCGAACCTCACCGCTGCCGTATCATTCTGGTCGACAACACACTGAACTACGGCATCGGCCGAATGTATCAGTCGCACATGGAGATCTACGCCAAGACTCCCGCCCTGATCACCTCAAGCCTGACCACCGTGCGCGACGAGCTGACCAGAGTCGGAATCGATTACAATCGGGTGTGCCAGATGATCGGCTCATCATCGTTACCCAACACCCGCTAACCGATACAGGCTTGCCACCGATGCGCACACCGCTGATTCTGATTGCCGACGACGAAGCGTCCATCCGCCGCATGTTCGGCCGCGCGCTGCAGCGCTGGGGCTATCGCGTGCTGGAAGCGGAAAACGGCGACCAGGCGCTGGGGCTGGTGCGCGCAGAAGATCCGGACCTGCTGCTGCTCGACTTGCGCATGCCCCATACTGATGGTTTTGAGGTGCTACAGCGACTGGATCCGCTGTTGCGGGAGCTGCCGGTGATAGTGATCTCCGGCAACGCCGAAATCAAAGACGCCCTTGAAGCCCTGCGCAGTGGCGCTTACGATTTTCTACTTAAACCTCTCGACGACCTCAATATTCTTCGCCATACCATCGAACGAGCGCTCAACTGGCGTACCCTGACCCAGCAAAGCCGCCACTATCAACAGCAGCTTGAAGCCGATGTGGCGGAGCGCACCGCGGAGCTTCACGCGCTCTCGCAGCATCTGGAACGGGTTCGTGAAGAGGAAAAACGGCACATTGCCAAAGAGGTGCATGACGAGCTAGGAGTGACACTCACCGCACTCAGCATGGACGTCAGTTGGCTGCAACAAAACCTGCCCGCAAACAACGATAGCTTGATGCATAAAGTGGCCGACATGAAAGCACTGCTGGCCGAGGCGGTGCAAACATCCCGCCGCATCATCAGCGACCTGCGCCCCAGTGTCCTTGACAACCTGGGGCTGATCGCGGCGCTGGAGTGGCAAGCCAAGAGTTTCAGCGACCGCTATGCTATCGACTGCCAGGTTCGCAGTGACGGCGATGACGAGGCACTCAGCGAGGACAGCCGCATCACCCTGTTTCGAATTTTTCAGGAAGCGCTGACCAACACCGCCAAGCACGCCGATGCCGACGAGATCCGCGCGGTGCTGCTACTGCAGCCGGAACGCGCCATTTTGTCAATTCACGATAACGGCTGCGGCTTCGATCCGAACAATGTCGCCCTGACCTCCCACGGATTGCGTGGCATCCGGGAGCGGGTACGCCAGCGCCGAGGCGAGTTTGAGATCGAATCATCACCAGGGGCCGGCACCGGGATAACCGTGTCACTGGCCCTGCAACCCGAGGAGCAACGCGCATGACCCATCTGCTGATCGCCGACGACCACGCCGTGGTCCGCAAAGGCATGATTCAGATTCTTCGTGACGCCGGCGTGGATGCAGAGATCACCGAAGCCAGCGATGGCCACCAGGCACTGCAGGCGGTGCGCGAACAGCGCTTCGACGCCCTGCTGCTGGATATATCCATGCCCGGCAAGAGTGGTATCGATGTCCTCAAACAACTGCGCGCTCAGGACGACCACACTCCGGTACTGGTGCTCAGCATGTATGCTGAGGAACAGTACGCTCTGCGGCTGATCCGCGCCGGTGCTGCCGGTTACCTCACCAAGGAAAGCGCCCCGGATCAGTTGGCCACCGCGGTACGTATGGTGGTTCAGGGTAAGCGCTACATCAGCCCGGAAGTAGCCGAACTGCTGGCCGATTCTCTCAATCAACGCCAGGCCGACGCCGACGACGACAGCAACCGTCATACCCAACTGACCGACCGCGAGTTTCAGGTTTTCCTTCAGCTTGCCCGCGGCCTCGGGCCCACCGAGATCGGTCAGCAGATGAATCTCAGCGTCAAGACCATCGCCTCCTATCGCAGCCGCATTCTGCAGAAGATGGGGCTGCGTACCAATGCTGAGCTAACCCTCTACGCCAACCGCAACGCCATGCTTTGAACCGGTTGTAGGATATTTCCTACAGCCGCTTTCAGCCCTTTCCTACCGCAACAATCCGTACCTTCCGATAGTTCTACTTGCCCGCTGACGTCACTATGAGCGTCATGGAAAAGGCGCTACACGCCTCTCGCAAAACGACGTAGAAAGAGTTAACCACATGCCGCTGTTTGATCACCCCTCCGCCATTCATCAACTCAGTAACCAGGAGTTGCTGCAGCAGTTTGAACAGGAGCTGTTAACCATCCAGCCGCATAGTTCGCTCTACACCATGATGTCGACGTTACGGGAGCTGGCAACCCGCTTCTACGAAGAGGGTCAACTGGAGGCTTGCCGTTTCGTCGAGATGATGGAACGTGCAGTCGATAGCGCCCGGCAAGATCGTCGCCACCTGAACGCGGAGTTCGTTCAAACCCTGATGAACTGTCAGTACTTTCTGCTGGGCAAATTGGAGCAAGGGGATTCACTGCGCTTCAACACCGGCGATGTGGAGTACCGGGGAGTCAAAATTGGTGCCAGCCTGCTGCAACTGGCCAGCAGGGCATCCACCAATGCCACCTACTTTGTCACCGCACCCACGAAAGGCAATAACCATGACCATTAAACAGAAATTGATCGGCCTGACCGCCATCACCCTCGTTTCACTGCTGGCGCTGCTGGCTTTGATGCAGTTCAAGAGCAACACCATTACCAAACTACGTGATGCAGAGGCGCTGGCAATGGAGGTGGAAACCGACCTGCTGGCACTGCGCCGCCTGGAACAGACTTTCTTTGTAAGCAAAGATATCGCACTACAGCAACAATTCACCCAGCAGGTGGCGGAAACCCAGCAAGACCTGGCGGAAATCAGTCAACTGACCCAAGACCTGGGGTTGGAGATCGACATCCAGCCGTTACACGCCGCCTTTGACAGCATGAACACCACCTTTACCGCACTGACCGCGTTGCAGACGGAGATCGGTCTCAATTCCAAAGAGGGCCTTTACGGCACCCTTCGCAGCGCCGTGCACGACGCCGAAGAGGTGGTTCGTGAGCAGCGGGACAGCACCCTGCTGGCCGGAATCCTGATGCTCCGTCGTGCTGAAAAAGACTTCATGCTGCGCCGGGACGGCAAGTATCTGGACAAGTTCGAAGCCAGCCTCTCCACCACCCTTGCCGGCATGGAGATGTCACGCCTGTCCAACTTTGTCCGCAGCCGAGTCAGCGAAACTCTGAACCTCTATGCCGAGGATTTCCGCGCACTGGTGGCTGCCGAGCAGCGCATTGGCCTGGCGCCGACCGAAGGCCTGCGCGGCGAGATGGGCAACGCCATCGCCAACGCGGAAGCGCTGGTGGAATCAACCGAGCAACAACTCATCACTACTCTGCATGAGCGCGGCCAGCGCCTCGAAGCGATCATCTGGAGTCTGGTTGCCGCCACTGCTTCCTTGCTGCTGGCGCTGACTGTCTGGCTCGGTCGCGGCATTCTCCAGCCGGTTCAAGCGTTGGGGCAGCGGATGCAACAGATCACCGATAGCCGCGACCTCAGCATCCGTGCCGACGACAGCGGCAAAGACGAGCTGGCTGATATGGCAGGCCATTTCAATGCCATGCTGGGCTCGTTCCAGAGCACCGTGAAAGAGGTGCTCTCAGCGTCTGATCAGATGAGCGCGGCCGCTGAAGAGCTCTCCGCCATTACCCTGCAGACCAGTACTGGTGTTGAACAGCAGCGTCAGGATATCGAGCAGGTTGCAGCGGCCCTGATGCAGATGGGCGCCACCCTGGAAGAGGTCGCCAGCAACACCGAGCTGGCCGCCAACTCCGCTCAAGAAGCGGACCGCCGCGCCAATCATGGTATCGAGGTGGTCGACAAAAGCATTCAGCGCGTCTATAGCATGGCGGAGCACGCCAAGCGCGCTACCTCCGTGGTCAACGAACTGGAAGAGAAAAGTGAGAACATCAGCAGCGTACTGGGGGTGATCAAAACCATTGCCGAACAGACCAATCTGCTGGCCCTGAACGCTGCCATTGAGGCTGCACGCGCCGGTGAACAGGGCCGCGGATTCGCGGTTGTTGCCGACGAAGTCCGGGTGCTGGCCAAGCGCACTCAGGATTCCGCAGTAGAGATCGAAGAGATGATCGAATCTCTCCACCAGGGCACCCAACGGGTCGTCAGCGTGATTCAGGAAAGCAGCAGCATTGCCGATGAAAGCGTGGCCCATGCCCGCGATGCATCCCAGTCACTGACTGAAATTACCGCGGCGATCTCTCAAATCCTGTCTATGAGCACCCAGATTGCGGCGGCAACGGAAGAGCAAGCCACGGTCGCCAACGACATCAACCAGAACGTGGTTAATATTAAAACCGTTACCGATGAATCAACCGCCGCTGCGCAGCAGAGCGCCACCGCCGGTTGCCAGGTCGCAGAGCAGGCCCATCGCCTGCACGACAGCGTGCGCCTGTTCGTAGCTTGAGGCCCCCGACCATGCAGATGCTTAACATCAAAAACAATGAAGATCTGTCGATGGAAACCCGACTGCTGGTCGTCGATGACGAATCGGCTATCCGCACCCTGTTGAGCCGCATCCTGACCCGCCAGGGCTATCAGGTCATTGAGGCGGCCAACGGCACCGAAGCTCTGGACGTACTGCAGACCGAACCGTCACTGCGGATCATCCTTACCGACCTCCGGATGCCGGTTTGTGGCGGCATCGAGTTTATCGCCAATGCTACCGAACGCTTTCAGCGCCAGTTCGAGTTTATTGTGCTGACCGGCGATGGCGACAAGCACGATGCCATCCAGGCGATGCGACTGGGCGCACGGGAGTTTCTGGACAAACCGGTGACCCGTCAGGAACTGACCTGCGCGGTCAGCAGCGCCCATCAGCGCCTGCAGCAGCGCGACCGGGAAATAGAGCGCCTGCGCAGCAGCGAAATGACCCGTTTACAGCAAGCGTCGCAACTGGACGACAGCGACGAGCAGCTGGTCAGCCGGCTGGCCACCGTGGCCCAATACCGCGATGTCGAAACCGCTGAGCACTGCATTCGCGTCGGTCGCGGAGCCGCCCATCTGGCGCATCTGGCAGGCTATGACACGGCGTTCCAACATCAGCTCGAACTGGGCGCAATTCTGCACGACATTGGCAAAATCGGCATCCCCGATGCAATTCTGTTCAAAGAGGGTCGTCTGAGCGAGACTGAATTTCAGGTGATGGAAACCCACACCGAGATCGGCTACCGGATGCTGTCCGGCAGCGCCAACCCGGTGATTCAACTGGCAGCCGATATAGCCCGTTATCATCATGAGCGCTGGGATGGCAGTGGCTATACTCTAGGACTCGAAGGTGAAGCCATCCCCCTTGCTGCGCGCATAGTCAGTATCATCGACGTGTATGATGCACTGCGTAGCAAGCGCCGCTACAAAGAGGCTTTCAGCCACGAGCGCGCGGTGTCTATCATCACCGAGGGCGATGGTCGCACTGCGCCAAGCCACTTTGAACCCGAGCTGCTGGCGCTGTTCAGGAATCATCATCGGGATTTTGAAAACCTTTACAGAGAACTGCCTGATAAGGAAATCTGAGCATGGCAACGGTTGATCTACTGAGCGAATTCCCCCCACTGCTGATGGCGCTGGCGCTGGGGGTGGTGATGTTCAACCAGGCAGGAGCCGTGCGCAACAGTATTGGCAATAAAGCGGTTAGGCTGCTGTTTCTGGGCTGGCTGCTGATACTGATCAGCTTTTTGCTCGCGCCGCTGGATGAGTTGCTGGGGCGGCGTTCCGGTCCGCTGCTGCTGTGGGTGGAGATACTGGAGTCGGCCACAATTACCGCTGGGCTCGCCCTGATAGCCTGGGCACTCTACCTCACCGGCCACGAGATTGCGGCCGCCAGACGCCAGTTCGATTCAATCCGCGAGCAAACAGAGCAGCACCAGGGGCAGGCCCAGCACAGCCACCTGAAAACCCGTGAGTTCGCCCACCTGCTCAACGGCAGCGACCTGGACAACGGCCAGCATCGCTGGGAGATACTGAAATTTCTGGCCGAAGCCCTTGATGTCAGCCGCGTCAGTTTGTGGCAATACCAGCGCAATCCCGGCCAGATGCGTTGCCTGACCCTCTACTCCAGCCGAGGCGATGAGCAACTGGAGGGTATGGTACTGCAACGCAACCAGTACCCACGCTACTTTGAAGCGCTGGAGGAGGAGTTAGTCATCGATGCCTGTGATGCCCGGAACGACCCCCGTACGCAGGAGTTCCGCGATTCCTACCTGACCCCGCTGGATATCCACGCCATGCTCGACGTAGGCATATACAACGGCAGCACCCTCAGCGGGGTGCTCTGTATCGAGCAGCAAGGCCAGTCGCGCAGGTGGGAAAGCAATGATATAACCTTCATTCATAACGCTGCCGGACTGCTCTCGGCGGCGGCAGCTTTCAGTACCAGCCGGCGCAATAAAATTGCCCTCAATGAGAATGAAAAGCGGTTTCGCGCCATTGCCGACTACACCTATGACTGGGAGAGCTGGATCGGCCCCGATGGCAATCTGATCTGGACCAACCCGGCAGCAGAGCGGCTCAGCGGTTACAGCCTGAGCGAGATCTATGCGATGCCTAACCCGCTGGCACTGCTCAGCAGCAAGCACCAGTCAACAGTTCGCCAGGCGATGAGCGCCGCTCTCGCCGGCAACAGCGGCAATGGCCTGGAGTTTGAGCTGATTCGCAAAGACGGCACCGCCCTGTGGGTGAGCATGTCATGGCAGCCGATCTTCGATGAAGAGGGCGAGAGCCTGGGAGTGCGCACCAGTATTCGCGACATTTCCGAGCAGGTTGAACAGCGCGAACAGCTGCGCCAGGCGATGGAGGAGTTACGCCGTTCGAGCGAGCAGTTGCAGCTGCAGTTCAACCACTCCCCGATGGCAATCATCTATTGGGACACGCACGGCAACTTCATCGACGTTAACCCCGCTGCCGAGCAGATGTTTGGCTACCGCCGCGACGAGCTCTCGGGTCGTACCATCGCCAACCTGATCCCGGTAACGGAGCGCGACCGGTTAGAACAGTTGATGAACGACCTCCGCAGCAACCGGCCGCGGTTGCACTGTGTGCAGGACAATATTCGCAAGGATGGTCAGCGCATTATCGTTGACTGGTACGAAATACCGATCCAGAAGATTGACGGCCAGCTCGAATCGGTGGTCAGTTTCGGCCTCGATATAACCGATCGGGTAGTGTTCGAACGCGCCTTCAACGCGATATTCGAAGGCACGACCCACGCCCTTGGTCCCGGCTTTCTGCAAAGTCTGGTGCGGGTCATGTGTCAGACCCTGCAGGTCAAGATGGGATTCATTGCCGAACTGCAAGCTGAAGAAAACCCCACCATGCGCTCGGTCGCCAGCTATCAGCGTGACGGCAGCCAGCCCGAGATGCAGTACAGCCTGGCGGGCACCCCCTGCCAGGATGTCACCGAGACAGGAATCTGTATTTTTGAGCGCGGCGTTCAGCAACGCTACCCCTCCGATCGAATGCTTCATGACTTGGGCGCCGAGAGCTACGTGGGCGTGGCCCTGCGTAATCAGGAGCAACAGGTGATCGGAGTGGTGGTGCTGATGCACGACAGGCCGCTGGAAGATGCACGTCTGGTGGAGTCTATCATGCGGGTGTTCGCCTCCCGCGCAGGCGCCGAGCTGGAACGGATCCAGGAACGCCGAAAACAGATGAAGCTGGAGAAGCAGCTACAGCACAGCCAAAGGATGGAGACGCTCGGCGTACTTGCCGGCGGCATCGCCCATGACTTCAACAATGTGCTGCAGCCTATCAGCGGCTACGCCGAGCTGTTGCTTGAAGATTTCCCCGTCGGTTGCGATGCCCACGAAGACCTGCTGCAGATCAAACAGGGCGCGGACAGGGCCAAAAGCCTGATCAAGCAGATGATGGCTTTCAGCCGCCAGGTCGATACCGAAATGGGCGTGGTCGATCCTCGAAAACTCATCGACGACACCATACGCTTTGCCCGGGGTTCTATTCCCAACTCGATCACCCTGACGGCCGAGTGTGCGCCCCAACTTCCGCTCTTGCAGGCCAACCGCACCCAGCTTGATCAGGCCCTGATGAACCTGATCACCAATGCCTACCACGCCATCGGCAGCTGCGGTGAAATCACCCTGCGGGCGGAACCGTTTGAGGTGACCGACGACTACACCCGTCACAACCCGACCCTGACCCCCGGCTCCTACGTCAAAATCAACGTCATGGATGATGGCAGTGGCATCGACAGCCAGACCATCAGTCGGATATTCGATCCCTTTTTCACCACCAAGCAACCGGGCGAGGGCACCGGCCTTGGTCTGTCGACCACGCTGGGAATCATACGCACCCACGGCGGCACCATCGACGTCTACAGCGAACCGGGTCGCGGCACCTGTTTCACCCTGCTGCTGCCGGTCATGGGATCAAACGAAACTCCGGTATCGACCTCGCAGCAAGATAGTGATGCGCTGCCCCATGCCGAGCTGCGGATTCTGGTGGTCGATGACGAACAACACAACGTCGACGTCACCAGCCGGATGCTGCATAAGTTGGGCTACGGCTGTGTCGGTTTCACCTCGGCACAGAGTGCGCTGGCCGCCTTTCTGGAAACGCCGTCACAGTATGATGCGGTTCTCACCGACCAGACCATGCCCGACATGAGCGGTACCGAACTGATTCGTCAGCTGCGGATACGGCGGCCGGACCTACCCGCCCTGGTAATGACCGGATTCAGTTCCGAGTCCGCAAAACGGGAATGGGACGAGCTACGGGTACTGGAGGTGGTCAGCAAGCCGTTCGACGTTCCAACACTGGCTCGGGTCATGCAACTGCTGGAAACCACGAGCGCGGATTAGTCGGGTGCAAAACCGCTGCGGTCGGCCTTAAGAAACTCGAGAAACTCCGCCTCCGGCAGCGGTCGGCTGAAGAAGAAACCCTGGTAGATGTCGCAGTCACGACTTCGCAGCAGTTTGAAGGCATCAACCGTCTCTACACCTTCGGCCACCACGTTAAGTCCGAAATGGCCGGCCAGCGATAAAATCGCATCAACGATTTTGGCATCGTCAGGGTCTTTATCCACCTCGAAGATAAAGGACTGGTCAATCTTAAGCTCGTCCACCGGCAGTTTCTTCAGATAGGCCAGTGACGAATAGCCGGTTCCAAAGTCATCCAGCGAGAACGCCAGGCCAGCGTTTTGCAGCTCAGACATAATGGCGATCGCCTCTTCAAGATTGCGCAACACCACGCCTTCGGTAATTTCCAGAATGATCCGCTCAGCCGGCACCTGATAGCGCGCCAACATCGCCAACATGTTGGCGGCAAACCCCGGCTGATAAAACTGGTTGGGGCTGACATTGATCGACAGCCCCCGCAAAGTGCCGTTCAGTCCCGCGTCGGTCCAGGCCTGCAACCGCTGACACACCCGCTCGAGCAACCAGTTACTGATGGGAATAATCAGCCCGGTATCTTCCGCGACCGGGATAAACTCCGCGGGCGAAATCCAGCCGTCCTCATCGTTGTACCAGCGCATCAACACCTCAGCGCTGACCACCTGGGCATCACCGTCAAGCTGTGGCTGGAAAAATGGCGCCAACTCGTCTCGTTCAATGGCTCGGCGCAGCTTGTGCTCGATATAGAGTCGGCGATCCGCCGCCTGCTGTAGCTCCGGAGCATAGAAACGCAGGCTGTTGCGCCCTTGAGACTTGGCCAAATACATGGCACTGTCGGCCCGCTTCAACAGATCATCACTGCTGCGGCCACCGTCGGGGTAGATCGCCGCACCAATGGACGCGCCGATCAGGTACTCATTATCACCCAGCTGAAACGGCTGGCTGATCACCTCCTGGACCTTTTCGGCTACGCGCTTGGCCATGTTTGCTGCCGCCTCGGCGCTCATCTCACCCGGCGGCAACACGATAACGAACTCATCACCGCCCAACCGAGCCAGAATATCTTCATCACGCAGGATCGAACGGATGCGCCCGCCGAGGTTGTGCAGCAGCTCATCCCCCTTGCTGTGGCCAAGAGAGTCATTCAGAGTTTTGAAGTTATCCAGATCAAAGAACAGCAGCGCCCCGCGCTCATCGCGTCGAATGGCGGATTTCAGCTGTTGCTCCAGCAGCTGGATCAGTAGCTGCCGGTTGGGCAGTTCCGTCAGGCTGTCATGGGTGGCCTGATGCTGCAATTCACGCTCCGCTTCCTGCTGCAAAATAGCCAGCGTCAGCACTTCACCCAAGCGGTTGAAAAAGCCGTGCGCGCTGGGCCAATCCAACGAAGAGGCCGCATACAGCACCAGCACCCCCAGTCGATGGCGTGGTGAGCTCAACGGGATCAGCAACTGCGCCTTGGCATCCCCCTCGTCCAACGTCACCTGACGTGCGTCCCCCTCCTCCAGTACCGTCTGAATCAAGCGGTTATCAGGCAGCGGATGCGGGCATTCAGTACCGCTGAGTTCCTGACAAATCGGCTCGCTGCCCTCCGGCTGACAGACCAGCATCTCATCAAGCAGGCTAAGTTCGTCGAGCTGCTCGCGCATCAACGCCGACGCCGAACGCAAGAACGAGTCGGTGTGCAGCTGTTCCAGCGACATCCGCGCCAAGCCCCCCAGCACCTGCTCTTCACGTGCGCGCCGCTGCAACATCCGCTCCTTGGCCTTGAGCTCCGACAGGTCCGTGGCGATACCAACGTAGTAACGCACCTTGCCGTCATCATCAGTCACTGCCGAAATGCTTTGCCAGACCGGCACCAGACGATTATCACGCGACCGGTTCCACAGTTCGCCTTGCCAGGCTCCGGTGGCGTGGAGACGCTGCCACATGCGTTGATAAAAGGCCTCCGACTGCAGCCCTGAATGCCACAGCCGCGGGGTCTGCCCCTGCATCTCCGCCTGCGAATAACCGGTTAGCTGTTCCATCGCCGGATTGGCGCGCATAATGCGCCCGTTGGGGTCGGTGATAAGAATCGCATCATGGGTTTCAAACGCTTTGGAGGCGATATCGAGCTGTTGATTGGCCCGCCGTAAGGCCTCGGTCCGGCGCGCAACTTCGCGCTCAAGTTCGGCCTGATGATCACGCGCCTGCCGTTGCAGCACGGCTTTCTCCAGCGCCCGCTCCACCGACAGCCGTAACATCTCCAGATCTTTGACTGGTTTGAGCAGGTAATCCCAGGCTCCCAGCTTGAGTGCCTCAATCACATCACCGACGACGCCAGTGCCGGATACCACAATGACCGGCATCTCCGGCCGGTGTTGACGAATCCATGCCAACACCTCAAGTCCGTCACAGCGGGGCATTCGCAGGTCGACCAACACCAGATCCGGGCGTTGCTGCGCGATCATCTCGATGCCACTGTGGCCCTCAGCCGCGCTGATCACCCGGTAATCGTAATCTTCCAGATAATTGCAGAAGCTGCGGCGAATCGACTCCTCATCATCAATGGTAATGATCAGTGGGCTGTCATCCTGCATCATTGGCGACTCAGCTCCCGGTTGATGGCATCCAGCAACAGGCTTAAATCCGCCAACGGTTTGTACAGCACCTGAGCCGGAGTAATCCCCAGCGCAAGTAACGAGTCCGGCAGCGAGTAGTGCACAGCGCCGGTGTGGATCAGAAAATGCCTCACCCCGCAGCGCTCGTAAAGTTGCACAATCAACTGTTCTCCATTCATGCCCGGCAGGCGCAAATCGATCAACGCCAGTTCAACCGCCGAGTCAGTTAACATCTCCAGTGCGTCTTCGCCATTTTCCGCAACCACCGGAAGGTGGTCAAAGTCCTCCAGATAGGCCGCCAGACTGGCGTTTACCGTCGCATCATCATCAACGATCAGTATCCGTGCCATGACTGCCCTCCTCTGCCGGTAACTCAACAACGAAACAGGCGCCGCTGCTGCGCGGTTCTACCCACATATTACCGCGGTGATTCTCGGTAACGATAAAGTAAGACACGGACAATCCCAAACCGGTCCCAACCCCCACCTCCTTGGTGGTATAGAAGGGCTCAAACACGCGCTTGGCCTGATCATGCTCGATGCCGGGGCCATTGTCTTCGATCTCAACCCGCACCATGGGCGCACGGTACTGAACCCGCAACGTAATCTGCGCCGGTTGACCGCGATGACCGTTACTCGCCATCGCCTGAGCGCTGTTTTTCAACAGGTTAAAAAACACCTGCTGTAGCTTGCTAGGGGCGCAACGCACCCGAGGTATCGGCTGATATTCCCGCGTGATGCTTACATCACGGAAATCGTAGTTCTTTTTGAGGTCGTAGTCGTTAAGAGTCAGCTCAACCGTCTGCTCCAACAACTCGGTAAGGTCAGTTGCGATGAAGTCAGAATCACTTTTACGCGCAAAGCTCAGCATATTCTCTACGATACGCGCGGCGCGGTGGCCGGAATCCTCAATCGCGGCCAGCATTTCGGGAATACGGCGTTCATCCAGATAACAGCGCACGGCTTCCAGCGACACCTCACAATCAGCGGCAGCCCGCTGATTGGCGGGCAGGTCCGGTTTGATCCGGTTATGAAGCACCTGCACATTCTGCAGAATACCGGCCAATGGATTGTTGATCTCGTGGGCCATGCCAGCCGCCAATCCGCCGACACTGAGCATTTTCTCGGACTGCACAACCACCTCTTCCATCCGACTCTGCTCGGTCACGTCGTCGATCCGAATCACCGCCCCACCACCGACCGACTGGTCGAGGGGATAGATGGTAATGTCATCCAGATAACGCCCGCCCAGACGTGGTTGCCGCCGAATGACATCCACCTGCTGTACCTTGATCGCATGCTCAATCCAGTCCTGCTCCAAACCGAACTGTTGCAGCACGATGGCGTAGCCGGCGCTGTCGGATATTCCTGCGCGGCGCAGCCGGTTGCGTGCCTCACGATTGAGCTGAACAATCTGGCGCGCGGCTGACAGGCCGATCAATGCTGACGGCATGGCATCGATTACGTTGCCGTAGTAACGCCGGAGCTGCTTGTTCTGGGCCTCCGCCTTAAATCGGTCGGTAAGGTCGTAGATGACTCCCACCAGTCCTGAGACCTGTTCTTCGGCATTCACGAAGGACGCTCGTTTGAGCGTAATATGACGCGGCTCCCCGGCGATACTCAGGGTCATCTCCGCGGTATCCGCGGCAGCACTGACAAACAGCCGCTGTGTTCCTTCGGTCAGCGGCGTCAGCTCGGGAAACTCGGTCACCAAATGACTCATCGGTCGGCCTAGAAGACGTCCCTGATCCAGGGTAAAGAAGCGCTCAAAGGCACTGTTGCAGCCTTGCAGCTCACCAGCACAGTTCTGGTAGTAGATTGGGCTGGGGATGGTATCCAGCAGCGTCAGCAAGAGCTCAGCCTGCTCTTGCAGGTTGCGTTCCGCCAACTTGCGCTGGGTATTGTCAATCAACATCAGATCACAGTGGCGCAGTTCACCCTGGTCATCAAAGCTACCGCGCCCCTCTTCATAGACCCAGCGCACGGAGCCGTCACGATGGAGCAGCCGGTAGTCTACCCCCCAACCTTGGCGCTGTTTGAGTCGCTCACCTATCAAAGCTTCCCGGCGGTCTCTATCTTCCGGGTGCACCAGCTGCGCCACGACCAGACCACCCGGATTGAGAAACTGTGACGCCGCGTAGCCGCTGATCTTCTCAATCGGATTACCGATAAACGATACCTGCCCATGCTGCCCCGGCAGCTGGCGGCAGATCACACAGGGAACCTGATCGACCAGATCGCGATATTTGCGTTCACTGGTTCGCAACGAATGCTGCTGCTGGCGCAGCTCCGCGGCCATCTGTTCAAAGTTATCCGCCAGCAGCTCAACCTCCTTGATATCGCTGTCTGGAAACTGCAGGTGAAACTCGCCCCGCTTGAGTTTGCTGGTCGCCTCGCTGAACTGCACGATGGGACGGGCCAGCAACACCGCCATCCAGCGACTGAGCACCAGCGCCAGCAGCGCCGCCAACAGGGTACCGAATGCCAGCACCCATAAGGTGTTGGCAATATCATGGCGAATAAGCGCCACAGGCTGAGCGGTTACCACCACCCAGCCGACATCAGCAATGGTGCGGGTACTGGCCAGATAACTGACCCCGTTGAGGCGTAACGCACCGGTCTGGTCTCGCCCGGAGATGGCCAGGCGTACCAGCGCCTGGTTACTGATATTGAGTTGCTGATTGGCGACCTCCAGATCCGGATGGGCGATAATGTGACCGCGTTTGTCCAGAATCAGCGCCAGGGTATCGCGGCTGTCAGCCAGGTTAGCCACATAGCGCGACAGGTTGGCAATGTTCAGATGCCCCACCAGCAGTTCGTTGCCGGCCATCGGGTAGGCCAGCCCCAATGAAGTGGTGCTGGAGATTAACGACAGAAAGGTATCCGACCACTGCACTTCGTCGGTAGCCTGCGCCACGCGTATAAACTGACGCCCGCCTGCGGAGATGTTTTCCAGATCTTCGCGGTAAGCCCGCCGCGATGCCGGCAAACCCACAGCTTCCACCAGCCGCTCCGCCGAGAGCAGGTAGATGACGTCAAAGACCCCGGTTCTATCGATCAGCTCGTCCATCAAGCGACGCTTCTCGTCGAGCTGGCTGTGGTCAAAGGAAGTCTGTTGCAGGTCAAGACTGGTGAGCAGCAGTAAAGGCTTTTGCAAAAACTCGCCCACTTGATCGGCGATCGCTTTGGCCAGTACCGCATTACTCTGCCGCGCACGCTGCTCCAGATCCGCACTGAGAACCGCATAGATCAACACAGCCACCGCAGCCATAGGCAAGAGCACCAACAGCAGTTGCTTGATAAATATTGACTGTGCCAGCGAGCGCCTGGATGTCATGCTTATTCGACTAACCGGAATTGGCCATTCTTGACTTCAGTGATATAGGTATCGCGCTGGGCATCACCGTAGCGATCTATCACCACCGTTCCTTGCGCTCCCTTGAATGCGCCAATGCGGACAATAGCCTCCTTCAGGCTTTCACCATCACGTTTTTCTGCCAGCGCCGTCATGATGACCTGCGCCGCGTCGTAACCGGCGATTTCTGCAAACCCCGGTGGCTGCGAGAACCGCTCTTCGTAAGCCTGCCTGAACTGCAGGTAGGACGGTGTGGAGCTGCTGCGATCAAAAAACTGCGCCATGACCACCCCCTCAACGGCAGTCCCCCCCAGCTCAAGCAACTTTTCGGTCGCCGCCCACTCGGAGGTCGCGATCGGCATCGCGGGGGCTAATTTGCGCAGTTGATGAATCAGCAGCGCGGCATCCATGGCCGCGCTGACAATCTGTACCGAATCCGGCTGGGCGTCGACCAGTTGTTGTGCCAGTTCGGAAAAGTGCACCTCTTCACCGGAGCGGAAAGTCACCTCTTTTATCACTTCACCGCCCTGCCGCTCGAAGTACTTGCGAAAGCTGGCCAACCAGCTCTCGGTATAAGAGGCATTGCGCACATCGTAAACCACTGCAATGCGCCGATGTCCCAATTGCTGGAAGCGATACTCGGCGTTGCGGCGACCGTACTCGTCGGTATCCCGGATCACCCGCAAAAAATTATCATCGATACCGGTCAACTGTGAGGTGGTTACCGTTGGGCTCACCATCACCACCCCGTGCTGGTTAATGACCGGCACCAGTTCCATTGCCATAACACTGGTCATGGGGCCGATAATTGCTTCAACCCCCGCTTCCACCAGCTCGGTAGCGCCCTGAACCGCGGTCTCGGCTCGCTGAGCATCATCGCGAACTTCCAACACCACCTTGCGCCCGTCAACACCACCGGCCGCATTACGCTGTTCAATGGCCAGCATGGCACCATTGCGCCCGGCGATACCAAGATCGGCCACCCGGCCCGACAACCCGGCAATGTAGCCGAGCTTATAGGGCTCGGCTTCGCTGCATCCTACCACCGCAACCGCGGCCAATAACGCCAGCAACCGGCGGAGATACAAGGTCACAACACGCATTCAGTCATTTCCCTAAACGGACTATTTAGTACCCCAGAAGAGTAGCAGAAACCCCATTAAAACTGTGTTAATAATTCATAGCTTTAGCCGCACCCGCCCCGCCCGAGCACCGGAACCCGCTCAAGCCAGACCCCGCTTGGTCTCTCCCCGCAACTCTCGCTGCGCATCGACAACAATGCGCGCACCGGTTCGCATCACCAGCAGCACAATCACGCTGCCGATAAGCAGGTCAGGCCAGGGCGATGCAGACCAGGAAACCATACCGCCGGCGACCATGACGCCAAGATTGACCAGAACATCGTTGGCCGAAAACAACCAACTGGCGCGCATATGCACTTCACCTCGACGATGGCGGCGCAGCAACCAAAGGCATACCAGGTTAACGGCCAACGCCAACGCTGCTATAGCGATCATCCATTCCCCGAGCGGCTCAGTGCCATAGCGCCAGCGCTGGTAGATGTGCCAGATCAGTAGCAGCGCCAGGCACAGCTGGGCAAACCCGCTGGCCAACGCGGCTCCCGCTTTACTGCGTGCCCCGCGACCCACCGCATACAGCGCCAGCGCGTAGACAGCGGCATCAGCCAGCATATCCAGCCCGTCAGCCAGCAAGCCGGCCGAATCAACCCACCAACCGCTGCCGGATTCAAACAAAAACATGGTGAAATTGAGGCCAAGCAACGTCAACAACAGGCCACGCTGTTGCGACAGCTCCTCCGCGTCGTTATGACATTCACAAGCACTCATGGCCCACCGACCAAAAACATAAGAACCTGCTTACATAATGACACAGCTTGGTCCGGAACGGGTGTCGCATCTACGCCTCAATGACAACGGCGCCAAAACCAGCGGGGAGCAACCAGCACCCACACGAGCAGCAGCGGCCACAGCCGCCCGGCGAAGAGGTCGTAGTTGGCACCCAGAGTTGACCAGCTGTGACCGGTGACATAATGAAAAAACAGGGTTTCAAACAGCAGGGTGAGCAGTAACCAGCCGCCGCCGGCGAACCAGGCCTCGGTGGTTGAGCTGATTCGCCAACGGCGCCCCAACTGCGCGATGAGCACGCCAAACAGTAGTGCTGTGAGCAGGGTCGATAGCTGCTGTGCCTGTTGCTCGCCGAGCCAACGGGCGTAGCCCAGCTCACGCAAGGTGCCACTGCTGAACGCGGCCAGCAACAGCAGCAACCAACCGAGAGCGAAGCGTTTCAGGGTCAGCCCCTGATAGCTGGCTGTTGACACCCGGGCGGTCCTCTCAGTAAACCCAGCACTCGGGCTGGTAAAGCCCGCCAATAACGACATATTCCCCTTCGCCGTTCAACTGCCCGGGAAACAACGCGTCATAACAGAACACTTTTTCGCACGGCACCCTGATTGCCAGCACCCTATCCCCGAATTCCGACGCCCGTTCGACGCTGCACGAAAATGAATTGAGGTTGTTGAGCAACAGCGCCGGCAGGGCATCACCCGCTGGTGAGCACCCGGGCAGCTGTTCCAGTTGCTCCGGACGATTAACCCCCCGGTACAGCAACAGATGGGATTGTTGCTGCTGCGACAATTGATACTGACAAAAGCTGTAAACCAGATCGAGCTGCGCCTCAAGCGAGTTGGTGTTGTACAAGCCACGGGCCCGGGCTTCTAGGTACGCCAGATAAGCCTCGCCACTAAAATCGCGAATCGGCGCCTGATGAAAGCGGGGCAACAGACCGAAGCGTGACTCAACCCAGGATTTCAGCACCGCAGCCTCGCGACTGTCGGTGTCGAAGAACCAACCACGAAGGGTTCGTCGCCAGGTGGCCTTGGGACGTCCACGCCCACCCGGCTTAAAGCCGGCGGCTGAAGGATCGTCGAGGCGGAAGTGCACATCCAGATAGTCTTCGAACTGACGGACTCGCGCGTCAGCGCTGTCCAACTCATCCAGACGCCGAAACAGATCGGCGTGCAGGTGGGCAACGCCATCGATCTGCAACGGCACCGGTTGCTGCTGAAAGGTCAGCCCCCCAAGAATAGTTGCCGGAAGGTTGCAGCGGTTTATCGGTAGGTAGGTGCCCTTGGGCAGCTGCCGCAGGGGCTGGGTTACAGGTGTCGATGCCATCATCCGTGAACGCTTGTCCGGGCTGGTTTGGAGTAAGGATGACGCGAAGTTGGGGTTGTCGCAACCGCCTACAAATTGTCGTCATTAACCCTACAGTATTCGCCGCTTTGTCGTATAGCTGTCAGCTAATCCGGACTAAGAAAGCACCCAATAAAGACACGATAAATACTTATTTTTCAAATTCTTATTAATCATTTTACGTTTTTGGCACAAGCATTGCCCTATGACTCACGAACGTTTTGAAAACCTCGTTGCATTTAAGGAGAGTAACCATGGCATTGCGTCAATGTGCAATCTACGGCAAGGGTGGTATCGGTAAATCCACCACCACTCAGAACCTGGTAGCGGCTCTGGCCGAAGCCGGTAAAAAAGTAATGATCGTTGGTTGTGACCCCAAAGCGGACTCCACCCGTCTGATCCTTCACTCCAAAGCTCAAACCACAGTCATGCACCTGGCTGCGGAAGCCGGTACGGTCGAAGATCTCGAGCTGGAAGATGTAATGTCCGTCGGTTACGGCGACGTTAAGTGCGTCGAGTCCGGTGGTCCTGAGCCGGGTGTTGGTTGCGCCGGTCGCGGTGTAATCACTGCCATCAACTTCCTCGAAGAGGAAGGCGCCTACGACGAAGATCTCGACTTCGTATTCTACGACGTACTGGGTGACGTTGTGTGTGGTGGTTTCGCCATGCCGATCCGTGAGAACAAGGCTCAAGAAATCTACATCGTATGTTCCGGTGAGATGATGGCGATGTACGCCGCCAACAACATCGCCAAGGGGATCGTGAAGTACGCCTCTTCCGGTTCTGTTCGTCTGGCTGGTCTGATCTGTAACTCACGTAACACTGACCGTGAAGATGAGCTGATCGAAGCGCTGGCTGCCAAGATCGGTACTCAGATGGTTCACTTCGTACCGCGTGACAACGTGGTTCAGCACGCTGAAATCCGTCGTATGACCGTGATCGAATTTGACCCCAAGGCCAAGCAAGCGGACGAGTACCGCGCCCTGGCTCAGAAGGTTATCGACAACAAGATGTTCGTTATTCCTGAGCCCTGCTCCATGGACGAGCTCGAAGAGCTGCTGATGGAGTTCGGCATCATGGAAGTTGAAGACGAGACCATCGTCGGCAAGACCGCCGAAGAGCTGGCCGCTGAAGCGACTGCGTAAGCAGACCCGCACTGCAACGAGATTGCCGGCGGTTAGCCGCCGGCCCTCGCAGGCAGCGCAAGCATACCGATCAACGGTTTAGATAAAGGTACTCAATCATGACGAGTTTGAATGTTGAAGAGACCAAAGCCCTCATCGAAGAGGTGCTTGAGGTCTATCCGGAGAAGGCGAAGGCAGACCGTGCCAAGCACCTGACCGTGGCTGAGCCAGGTCAGGAAACCAAGGGCTGCATCACCTCCAACCGTAAAGCCCTGCCGGGCGTGCTGACCAACCGTGGTTGCGCGTATGCAGGTTCCAAGGGTGTGGTCTGGGGTCCGATCAAGGACATGATCCACATCTCTCACGGTCCGGTTGGCTGTGGCCAGTACTCCCGCGCCGGTCGTCGTAACTACTACGTGGGCACCACCGGTGTAGACAGCTACGGCACCATGAACTTCACCTCCGATTTCCAGGAAAAAGATATCGTTTTCGGCGGTGACAAGAAGCTGGAAACCCTGATCGACGAGATCGAAACCCTGTTTCCGCTGAACAAGGGCATCTCCGTTCAGTCAGAATGTCCCATCGGTCTTATCGGTGACGACATCGAAGCGGTTTCCAAGGCCAAGGCAGCAGAAATCGGCAAGCCGGTTGTTCCGGTTCGCTGTGAAGGTTTCCGCGGCGTATCCCAATCTCTGGGTCACCACATCGCCAACGACGCGGTCCGTGACTGGGTGTTGTCTGAAGACAACAAGAAAGAGGTTGGCCCCTACGACGTCGCTCTGATCGCCGACTACAACATCGGTGGTGACGCCTGGTCTTCACGCATCCTGCTGGAAGAGATGGGCCTGAACGTTGTCACTCAGTGGTCCGGTGACGGCACCCTGAACGAAGTCAAGAACAACGTTAACGTTAAGCTGAACCTGCTGCACTGCTACCGCTCCATGAACTACCTGGCGCGTCACATGGAAGAGAAGTACGACATTCCGTGGGTAGAGTTCAACTTCTTCGGCCCGACCAAGACTGAAGAAAGCCTGCGCAAGATCGCCTCTTTCTTTGACGAAACCATCCAGGCCAATGCCGAGAAGGTTATCGCCAAGTACAAGGCACAGACCGACGCGATCATCGAGAAGTACCGTCCCCGCTTGGAAGGTAAGCGCGTGATGCTGTATGTCGGCGGCCTGCGCCCCCGTCACACCATCGGTGCCTATCAAGATCTGGGCATGGAAGTCATCGGTACCGGTTACGAGTTCGGTCACAACGATGACTACGAGCGCACCATGGAAGACCTGCAGAACTCCACCCTGCTTTACGATGACGTAACCGGCTACGAGTTCGAAGAGTTTGTTAAAGCGATGAAGCCTGATCTGATCGGCGGCGGCATCAAAGAGAAGTACATCTTCCAGAAGATGGGTATCCCCTTCCGTCAGATGCACTCCTGGGATTACTCCGGTCCTTACCACGGCTACGACGGCTTCGCCATCTTCGCCCGTGACATGGATATGACCCTGAATAATCCGTGCTGGAAAGAGATGACTGCTCCCTGGAAGAAAAGCGCCTAACCGCTCACCAGAGCTGAAAGCCGCTTAACCAAGATCAGAAGTTGTGGGCAGGTTCGCCTGTCAAAAGATTCACTTACCGCCGTTAGTTCACATTAGAGTGGCGCGGTTGGGAGGTTAAAATGAGTCAGACTGCAGATAACGTCAAACCTTGTTACCCGCTGTTCGGTCAGCCGGAGTACAAGGAATTGCTGGCCGACAAAAAGGCCACAAAAGAAGATCCGACTGATGCCGCCAAGGTGGCCGAGATCTTCGAATGGACCACTACCGAAGAGTACAAAGAGCTTAACTTCAACCGTAAGGCACTGACCGTAGATCCGGCCAAAGCCTGTCAGCCGCTGGGTGCCGTTCTCTGCGCCCTGGGTTTTGAGAAGACCCTGCCCTACGTGCACGGTTCTCAAGGTTGTGTTGCGTACTTCCGTACCTACTTCAATCGTCACTTCAAAGAGCCGATCATGACGGTTTCCGACTCCATGACTGAAGACGCAGCCGTATTCGGCGGTCAGCAGAACATGAAAGATGGTCTGGAAAACGCTGTCGCGCTGTACAAGCCTGAAATCGTTGCGGTTTCTACCACCTGTATGGCCGAGGTTATCGGTGACGATCTGAACGCCTTTATCGGCAACTCCAAGAAGGACGGCGCAATCCCTCAGGATATGCCCGCGCCTTATGCCCATACACCGAGCTTCGTGGGTAGCCACGTTAACGGCTGGGACGGCATGTTTGAGGGCTTTGCACGCTGCTTTACCCTCAATTCCATGGACGACAAGGAAGTAGGCAGTAACGGTAAGATCAACCTGGTCCCCGGTTTCGAAACCTATCTGGGCAACTACCGCGTGATGAAGCGGATGATGGCCGAGATGGGTGTAGACGCTACCCTGCTGTCTGATCCCAGCGAAGTGCTGGACACTCCCGCCGACGGTGAGTACCGCATGTACGAAGGCGGCACCACGCAGGACGAGATCAAAGATGCGCCTAACGCCATCGATACCCTGCTGCTTCAGCCCTGGGGCTTGCCCAAGACCAAGAAGTTCGTCAAGGGCACCTGGAATCAGCCCTGCACCGAGATCGCCATGCCCATGGGTCTAGCTGCCACCGATGATTTCCTGATGAAGGTCAGCGAGCTGACCGGCAAGGATATCCCGGACTCGCTGGCACTGGAGCGTGGTCGTCTGGTCGACATGATGCAGGACAGCCACACCTGGCTGCACGGCAAGAAGTTTGCTCTCTACGGCGATCCGGACTTTGTTATGGGTCTGGCCAGCTTCCTGCTGGAACTGGGCGCGGAGCCCTCCATCATCCTGTGCAACAACGCCAACAAGCGCTGGGGCAAAGCGATGCAGAAAGTTCTGGATGCCTCTCCGTTCGGTAAGGATTGCGAAATCCACATCGGTAAGGACCTGTGGCACTTGCGCTCACTGCTGTTCACCAACAAGCCTGACTTTGTTATCGGTAACAGCTACGGCAAGTTCCTGCAGCGTGACACTCTGGCCAAGGGCAAAGAGTTCGAAGTACCGTTGATCCGTCTTGGATTCCCGATCTTCGATCGTCACCACATGCACCGTCAGACCACCCTCGGGTACGAAGGCGCCATGCAGATCCTCACCACGCTGGTCAACGAAGTACTGGCCAAGCTGGATGACGAAACCATGGAGATTGCAGTCACCGACTACAACTTCGACCTGGTGCGCTAAGGCGCGTTCCCGACCCCGGCCGGCTCTGCCGGCCGGGGATTTTCCGCCCTTAACGGGCGAATCTACGCAACGGAGAACGATTATGCCCAGCGTGATGCTCAGAGAGAATGAAGGTCAGCTAACGCTCTACATCGCCAAGAAAGACCTGGAGGCGAACGTGGTTTCCCTGGAACACGACCAGGCAGACCGCTGGGGCGGCAAGATTGAGCTGGATGACGGCAGCGCCTGGTATCTGGATCCCATGGATACCAAACCCAAGCTGCCAAAGACCGTCCGCGTTCGGCGCGCCTGACCTCAGGATCTTTCGCACTACTCTCGATTTTTCGTACTAACAGGAGAAAGCCCATGGCCCTGACTATTGTCGAAGACGAATGCATCTCTTGCGGTGACTGTGTTCCGGAGTGCCCTACCGATTCCATTACTGAGTCGCTGGTGGCGTTCAAGATCAAAGCGGACACCTGCACCGAATGTGAAGGCGAAGCTGACGAGCCCAAGTGCGTCACCATCTGCCCGATCGACAACTGCATCGTGCCGGCCTGACCGGCGCATTTTCCCGGACGATTCCCCCGTTCCGGGCGGCGGCCGGCTCCCGATCAGGGCCGACCGCCCTCTCATTACCCAGCATCAGCTTTGACGCTGTCAGGAGGTCCCATGAGTGACTCTGATTTTCGTTTTCGCATCGCCATCGCCAGTAACGACGGTAAAACCATCGACGGCCACTTCGGCAGTTGCGAGCAGTTTCTGATCTACGAATTCGACGCTGATACGGTAGTGCCGCTGGAACAGCGCCCGGCCAGTACCGAGGGCGGCATCGACAAAAACGACTATCGCGCCGCGCAACTGGCCGACTGCCACCTGCTCTACGTGGCATCGATCGGTGGCCCTGCCGCCGCTAAAGTGATTAAAACCGGGGTTCACCCGCTGCGAGATCCCAACAGCACGGCCATCAGCGAAGCCCTGATCAAGTTACAGCAGGTACTCAAAGGTACGCCGCCGCCCTGGATGGCGAAAATGATGGGCGCAGCTAACCCGCTGGCGACCAAACTCGAAGCGGCCAACGACTGATCATGCCCGGCTGCGAGCTGCCTGCATCGCCCGCTGGCTATGCCCCCAAACTGCTCACCAGCGAGGCCATCAGCCGCTGTGTGCTGAGTCAGGCTGACAGCCGTGCTCTGGCGCTCGCGCAGCTGGCCAGCGAAGCCGCCCGCTGCACCGCTCGGGCGCGGCAACTGAGTCCGATTCAGTCCAGCACCTGCCAGCCGTTGGGAGCCTGGCACTGTGCCAGCGGTTTCGCCGACTGTGCTGCCCAGGTAGTGGGCGGTGACGCCTGCGTCCGCCATTTCAATCGTTATCTGGAGCAACAAGGCTACCTGCTTAAGCCCGCCAGTCCGGCAGCTGAGGCCGCGGCCCCGGTCGCCGGAGTCCGGGTCATGATCGACACCTGCCTGGAACGAGAACACCAAGGGTCAAGCCAGGATAACCTCATCGTGGCTGAAGCCCCGAGCTTTGTCGGTAACCAGAGCCAGGGTTGGGACGCGATGTTCGCCACCCTGGTTCAGCAGGTGCGCTCCGGTGACCAACCCATCGCCAGCGGAGAAAGCCTGAATCTGGTGCTGGGCTTTGAACATTTCGCTGCCAACTACCGCATTATGCAGCAGCTGCTGTCCCCTTTCGGTATTCGGGTGCAACTGCTCTCGGACCCTCGCGCCCGACTGGAACCGGAGCAGTACGCTAATCAGCGAGCTACATCCATGGCTCAACTGCAGGCCGCGGCCGGCGCAGACGACACTCTGCTGGTTCGCCCCTGGCAGCTGCCCCGCTCACGCGACCTGATACGCCAACGCTGGGGCCATGCCGTCACGCCGCTGCCGGTACCGATGGGGTTGGCCTGGACCGATGCCTGGCTTACCCATCTGTCGCGGATGAGCGGACAGGAGGTTCCCGCGCTCACCCAACTGGAACGTTTTCGTCTGTGCGAAGCGATTCATGACGCACTGCCGCTGATCTGCCGGCAACGCTTTGCGGTGGTTGGCGAACCGGATTTTGTCATGGGTATCAGCCGCTATCTGATCGAGCTGGGTGCCGGTCCCGCGCTGATCCTGTGTCAGAACGGCAACCAGCGCTGGCGCGAGGCGATGCTCGGCCTGCTCAACGATTGCGGCTATCAAGGCGACGTGGTGGTTAAGGTTGGCAGTCTGTGCGAACACCTTGCCCGGCTGCTACATGAAACCCCTGCCGACCTGCTGCTGGCGCCCCCTGCCCTCAGCGCCGCCGATCTTGCGCCCGAAGGGCTCCCTGCCACCCTTCGGCGGGTAGCGCTCGAACAGGCACCGGAGCCGGGTGAGCACCCTGCAACCCTGGGTTACGCCGGTGCCCGCCATATCCTCAACGCCATTCTGCGGACCGTTCGCAGCCCCTGAAATGCGGCGTTCAGCTTCCCCGACAGTGTGCTCTCCAACCTGTTTGCGCACGTGACCTTTGGGCCAGGGAGTGGCCCTCTTTTTTCGGGTTTTACCGGCCTTGGCGCACCTCCCCGATCCCGCTGTTTTCCGGCCGACCAAACACGTTTGCAGTGACGCCAGCGAACCGTACGCAACCGGATAGATGTCAGTTTTTTTTACACTTAACACCCGGCTTGAGATTGCGCTATGTCATTTTAAACGATTGTTCGTTTAAATATAAAAACTTGTATTTAATGGCTTATTTTTTGCTTTTTCAGGAAAATGCCGCAACAGCGGACCCTAGCCCTTGCATGAAAAGAGGAACCATTCATGAATACCCTAGCCAGACTAAAGCGCTGTGCATCGTTGATTGCATGTACCACCGCGCTCCCACTCATGATCACCGCAGCGCCATCGCATGCGGTCGCTGTCTTTGACCAGGGGTTTGAAACAGATACTGCCGGCATGATCGGTAATTTCAACCGAACCGCCTCCGGCACCGACGGGTTAACCTCCTTCGAAGGTGGTTTTCACGCCGTGGCGACAGGTGGCTACGATGACAACAACGACTACCAGTATGCCTACACGCGCTTTGACGGCTATCGTGATAGCTTCCCCGGTGATTACAGCGCCAGCGTGGCCATTTTCCTGGACACCAGTTGGGCAGCGGGTAGCGGCTTCGACTACTCCGTGGCATCGAATGGAACGGATGGTAATCACCAGCGCGACTTTATTTTCCACGTCACCCAGGACAGCTCCAGTGGCCAACTACTGGTAGGCGGAAACAACAACAGTAACTTTGCGCCAATCGAGAATCTGGAAGCAGGTAACCATTTTGTGGTTGAAAACAGCGGCTGGTACCTGTTCGAGCACCTGTTCCGCAACGATGGCGGCCTGCTGGCGGTCGATCTGAACCTATACTCCTCCGTGGGTGATCTACTCTTTACCGAAACCCGCACCAGCGCAGCAGACACGATTCCCGGGGACGTCGGCGGCAACCGCTATGGCTGGTTCACCGATATATCCGTTGAAGGTGGCCTGGCGGTCGACGCATTCTCGCTTAACCTGCCGGCACCGGTACCCGAACCCGCCTCTCTGGCACTCGTCGGACTGGCCCTGCTGGCTGCGAGCCGCTTTCGCAAGCACTGAATAGCTGCGCGGGCCGTCTGTCGGCCCGCGTTTTTCTCCCTCCGTTCCATCTTTCTCGCAATGCCCTCTTTTTTGCACTACCCCCCTATCTCGTAATCCCCCCGCGCTACGCGCCCACAATCGACACCCAACCACTATTGCCCACCTAAGCCATACTATCGTGGGTAAACACGCGGCTATTGCTGTCAGTTACCGAGGTCAGGATGAAATATGTCGAAGTTGTCGCCCGCAGCGCCAGCACCGCTACGCTGCTGAAGATTGGCGATCGCGCCAACTCAGTCGATACCCGCCTGGGGGTCGAGCATGATGACGGCATGCGTACGCTGCGGTTTTTGATTCCGGAACACCGGCTGCAAAAACTGGTGGATGAACTTCAATACGTTCTCGGCGCGCAACAGGCCGCACGGATCACGGTGCTACCGGTGGAACTGGCGTTACCGGAAGCGCCGGAACAGGATCGGGCCCGCGAAGATGCCGCCTCCACCGCCCGCGAAGCGCTGTTTGACCAGGTCCAACGCAACACCCATCTCAACCCCAATTTCCTGGTACTGGTCACTCTCTCAACCCTGGTCGCTGCCATCGGCATGATTGAAGACAACGTTGCGGTCATCATCGGCGGC
Organism: Motiliproteus sediminis; assembly: GCF_017912535.1. Taxonomy (GTDB): domain Bacteria; phylum Pseudomonadota; class Gammaproteobacteria; order Pseudomonadales; family Balneatricaceae; genus Motiliproteus; species Motiliproteus sediminis. Next base: position 194,391 of record NZ_JAERQK010000001.1, on the reverse strand, counting down.
ATGGTGATCGCCCCGCTACTGGGCCCCAACCTCGCCCTGAGCCTGGGCACCGCGCTTGGGAGCAGCACCTTAATCCGACAGTCAGCACTGGCATTGACCGTGGGACTACTGTTTTCCGTGGTGATCGGCCTGCTGATTGCCATTGTTTGGCCGGAGCCGCTGCAAAGTTCGGCCCTGCAAGCACGCACCAACGCCGGCTTGATTGCCGCCATTTTGGCGCTGGCATCAGGCGCAGCGGCAGCGCTGTCGCTGACTAGCGGCTTATCCAGCGCGCTGGTTGGCGTGATGGTCGCAGTGGCGCTGCTGCCGCCGGCTACCGCCCTGGGCATCATGCTGGGACAGCAGGAGTGGCCACAGGCATTAGGCGCGTTCCTGCTCCTCACCATCGACGTGGTCTGTATCAATCTCGCCTGTAAGCTGGTATTCCTGCTCAAAGGCGTCCATCCCCGGGCCGGTGAAGACAAGCGGGCAGCTGAACGCAGCATGCTGGTCTACATCGTCGCCTGGTGCGTGACCCTGGCCATACTGGTCGCGGCAAGCTACGGCTACCAACAGATTCCCGCGTAAACCAATGGCGCGTCCGCTTGTAACAATCGGATCCATCGTTGCATTTGCTCTGTTGCCTTTGCCACAAACCACTGAGCAGACCTATACAAATCAATTAGTTGCTTAATGGCACAGCTCTTGCTGCTGCACCTTTCAGGTGACTAGCGACAGGAGCAATCATGAAACAGAAACAGATAGCGGAGCTGCTCGACGAGCCGGGCTGCGACCACAACGACAAGTCCAAGTCAGGCTGTGCCCGGCCCAAACCCGGCGCCTCAGCCGGCGGCTGCGCCTTTGACGGCGCGCAGATCGCGTTGCTGCCGATTGCCGATGTCGCTCATATTGTCCACGGCCCCATCGCCTGTGCCGGCAACTCCTGGGATAACCGCGGCACTCGCTCCAGCGGCCCGACTCTCTATCGCCTGGGCATGACCACCGATCTGACCGAACAGGATGTGATCATGGGGCGCGGCGAGAAGCGCCTGTTCCACTCCATCAAGCAAGCGATCGACAGTTACAATCCGGCCGCAGTATTCGTCTACAACACCTGCGTACCGGCGATGATCGGCGACGATATCGAAGCGGTCTGCAACGCTGCCAGCGAGCGCTGGGGAACACCGGTGGTGCCGGTAGATGGCGCCGGTTTCTATGGTTCCAAGAATCTGGGTAACCGGATCGCCGGCGAGTCGATGCTGAAGTACGTGATCGGCACTGCGGACAAGGCCCCCAAGCCGGTGCACCCCGCGGGTATTCCGGTGTACGACATCAACCTGATCGGCGAATACAACATCGCCGGCGAGCTGTGGAACGTGATGCCGCTGCTGGACGAACTGGGCCTGCGCGTGCTCTGCACCCTATCCGGTGATGCCCGTTTCCACGAGGTGCAGAGCATGCACCAGGCAGACGTCAACATGATGGTCTGCTCCAAAGCGATGGTAAACGTCGCTCGCAAACTGAAAACCGAGTTTGGCACGCCCTGGTTTGAAGGCAGCTTTTACGGCGTTCGTGACGTGTCCCAGGCGCTGCGTGACTTTGCCCGTCATATCGGCGACCCGGACCTGATCCAGCGTACCGAAGTGGTTATCGCCCGCGAAGAGGCACGTCTGGATGTAGAACTGGAACCCTGGCGCGAGCAACTGCGCGGCAAACGCGTGCTGCTCTATACCGGCGGGGTGAAATCCTGGTCAGTGGTCTCGGCGCTGCAGGATCTAGGCATGGACGTAGTCGCATCCGGCACCAAGAAGTCTACCGAAGAGGACAAAGCTCGGATCAAAGAGCTGATGGGTGAGGACGCCGTCATGCTCGACGGCGGCAACGCCCGTCAGCTGCTGGACAAAGTCGCCGAACTTAAAGCCGATATGCTGATCGCCGGCGGTCGCAACCTCTATACCGCCCTCAAGGCCCGGCTACCCTTTCTCGATATCAACCAGGAACGCGAGTTCGGCTACGCCGGCTATAGCGGTATGAAGGAGCTTGCGCGCCAACTTACCCTCAGCCTCACCAACCCGGTCTGGCAGCAGGTGCGTACGCCCGCCCCCTGGGCGCGCGCCACTGCGTCGACCGCCGGAGGTGCGCTATGAACTCGCATCACTACCTCAACGCTGTCAGCCGCTTCCTCCGTCGTGGCAGTGAACGCAAACGTCTGCGCCAACTGAGTCTGGCGCAATGTTTGCCACCCCACTATGCCGCTGCGTTGCAACAGCGCGATGCACAATCGGCATCGCACCATACAACCGCGACACGCTGAGGAGGCCGTCATGACAGAGATAACACCCCGTAACGCGCCTTTGGCGATCAACCCGCTCAAAGCCAGCCAACCACTGGGGGCTACACTGGCCTGCCTCGGCATCCGTCAAGCGATCCCCCTGCTGCATGGCTCACAGGGCTGTTCCGCCTTCGCCAAGGTTTTTCTGGTGCAGCACTTCCGTGAACCGATCCCTCTCCAGACCACCGCCATGGATCAGGTCAGCACGGTGATGGGCGGCGACGAAAACCTGACCGAAGCGCTGGAAACCCTATGCGGGAAAAGCAGCCCGGCGCTGATTCTGGTCACCACCACCGGTCTGACCGAGACCCAGGGAACGGATGTTCGCCGAGTCATCAAGCAGTTCCAGAGTGATCACCCGGAGTACGCTGCGACCCGTATCGTGCCGCTCAACGCGCCGGACTTCAAAGGCTGCCTTGAAAGCGGCTTCGCACTGGCGGTCGAGGCGATGATCGATACCCTGGTAGAGAGCAGCGACAGCGCCGGCAGCAAGCCGGAACAACTCAACCTGCTGGTCAGCGCCAGTCACACCCCCGCCGACATCGAACTTCTGAAAACCTGGGTGGAGTCGTTCGGCCTGACACCGATCGTGCTGCCCGATATCAGCGACTCGCTCGGGCATCTGGTGGATCTCGACTTCAGCCCGCTGACGCTGGGCGGCACGCCGGTTTCCGCCTTTGACCAGTTGGGCCAAAGCGCAGCCACACTGGTGATCGGGCGCTCGCTGGCGAAAGCCGGCAAGGCGCTGCAGGATCGTACCGGCGTTCCCAGTCATCGTTTTGACCATCTGATGGGCATGAACGCCTGTGACCGCCTGGTGAACACCCTGGCCGAACTCAGCGGCCGACCGGTACCGGCCACCATTGAGCGCCAGCGCGCACAACTGCAGGACGCCATGGTCGATACCCATTTCCAGCTGGGATTGGCGCCGGTTGCGGTGGCTGCGGATCCGGAACTACTCGGTGGATTATGCGAATGGCTCAGTCAGATGGGGGCGCGCGTAGTGGCAGGCGTCACCCCGGTCGCCACCCGCAGACTGGCCGAGCTTCCCTGTGACCAGATCAAGGTCGGCGATCTGGCTGATCTTGAAAATCTGGCCGCGGAGCGGGGCGCTGAACTGCTGATCGGCAACACCCACCTGGTCGCCGCAGCAGAGCGCCTTGAGGTGCCCCTGCTGCGCGCCGGCTTCCCCCAGTTCGACCATTTCGGTGCCCATCGGCGCTGCTGGATCGGTTATGGCGGCAGCGCCCAGACCCTGTTCGATATCGCCAATCTGCGGCTGCACGCAGACCAGCATCATATCCCGGTCTACCACTCCTATCTGTCGCAGAAACATGACCACGAGGAGCAAGCAGCGAGGGAGGTGCGGGCATGAAACTGGAACGACACCTGAAACTGTCTCAGGACGACAAGCAACGCAACCGTATCCGGGTGGCGTTCGCCACGCGGGATCGCAAGAGCGTGGACCAACACTTCGGTTCTGCCTGCAACTTCATGATCTACAGCGTTACCCCGCTGACCTACGAACTGATCGAAGTGGCCGAGTTTACCGAGACCGAGCAGGACAAGAACCACAGCAAGCTACTGACCAAGCTGGAGCTGCTGGAAGGCTGTCAAGCGGTGTTCAGCAACGCCATCGGTGCCGCCGCGGTGAAGCAGCTGCTGACTCTGGGGATTCAACCCTTGCGTTCGATTCCCGGTACTCCCATCAGCCGCGAGATCGGCCTGCTGCAGGAGATGTGGGAAAACAACCCACCCACCTGGCTGCAAAAACATATCAAACCCGAGGCGAAGGCAGATCGCTTTGACGCCATGGAAGAGGAAGGCTGGGCAGAGTAATGCCCCCGGCCCCTTAGACGAGGATCTACCCATGTATGACCAACTGATCATCGACGAAAACGACCCACTGCTGCAGAGCGAGTTCGTGATCGAAATCCTGCGCCAACTGCGCGCCCTGGACACCTACGGTAGTTACGAGGGTTGGCACGACGCCCGCGTACTTGACCCGTTGATCATGACCAAAGAACGCAAGCGCGAGATGCCGCTGACCGCCGACCCGGACGATATCACCCTCTCCAACATTCGCGCTTATTACAACGCTCTGGCGGTATTGATAGAACGTGAATGCGGCCATATGGCCACCACGCTGATCAGCATCAGTCACGAGGGTTTCGGCCGGGTACTGATCACCGTTGGCAAGCTGGTGGTGATGGACAAAGTGCTGCGGGACGCGCACCTGTTCGGCTTCAAAAGTCTCGAAAAACTGAAAACCGAAAGCGACCGGATACTGGCCCAGGCACAAGCCATGGTTAGCACTTATCCCGCAGTCGCCGCCATTTAATCATGATGATCTCAGAGGAGTAACACCGTGGCTAACTATGCAGGACAAACCCAGGACGGCAGTGCCTGGGAACCCCAGTTCATTACCGAAATCGACCAGGCAAAATGCATCGGCTGCGGCCGCTGCTACAAGGTGTGCTCGCGCGACGTGCTCAATCTGACCGAGTACGAAGCCAATGATGACGACTACGATGACGACTACGATGATTTCGACGATGATGAGCAGCGCATGGTGATGGAAGTCGCCAACGCCGGCGACTGCATCGGCTGCGAGGCCTGCGCCAAGGTCTGCTCCAAAAACTGCATTGGCCACAGCCCCAAAGCAGCCTGACGTGCCCCAAGCAGGCCCGCGCCAGCCTCCCGTCGCGGGCCTGTTGTCGCCATTCAGTGAACGCAATGAGCATGACGCAAAGAGCTGAGCTGCTCAACTATTGACAATCGTCACCAACCCAAACCAAGATAGCACCGAGACGAACAGCAGCAGAAGGCTATAAGCAGCTGTTATAGGCAACAATTCATCAGAAGTAAGAGAATGCCTGAATCCGACAATAACAATAAAAAACCTGTCGACTTGAGTCTGCTTCGACGCAAGGCGGAGAACCGGATTGAAGAGTGGCATCTGGAGTTTTCGCCTCCGCATGAACAGACCGATCTGCTGCATGAACTGCAGGTACATCAGATTGAGCTCATGATGCAGAACGACGAGTTGCAGCGAGCTCAGCAAGAGCTGATGGCGTCGCGCAACCATTACGTTCAGCTATTCAACCAAACCCCCATCGGCTATGCATTGATCAATCAGCGCGGCGAGGTCAACGAAGTCAACGACACCCTGCGCCGACTGTTGCAATGGACCGGCGGACACCCCGCGGTTCAGTTTTTTGTCGAGCTGCTGCACCCTGACGAGCGCGATGTTTTTCGGGCCAGATTTCGTGCTCTTTTCAAGCAACCGGAAGGCAAACATCTGGATATCGCTTTGCAATCAGCAGACGGCAGCCCAATCCCGGTTCGAATGAACGCCTGCCGCTTCAGTAGCTCATCAGGTTATCCGAAACTCGACCACGAACAGCAGCTATTGCTCTCAATCGTGGATATGAGCAAGCAGCGCCAACTCGAAAACGAGATTGCCCGGCGCGCCGAAACCGCCATGTTCGAAAACAAAAAGATGGCCACCATCGGCCAGTTGGTCGATCAGTTCACCCACGATGTCTGTTCGGTTATGAGCGGTGGCATTCTCTCTCTGGGCACACTGCAGCAAGAGCTGATATCGCTACAGGACCTGCTGGCGCGCGAGGATAGGCAATCGCCTGCTATCGACCAAAAACTGGCACTGATCCGCGAGGATATAGCAGCGACGCTGAACGCCCAGCGCAAAGTGTCGGACATGGCTTACAGCTTCAAGCGCACCTCTATCGACCAGACCAGCGAGCGCCCACGCAGATTCACCCTGCAACAGCTGCTGGAGGATGTCTGCCGCACATTTAAAACCCAACTGGCCCAACAACAGGTGCAGTTATCTATCACCTGCGACCAGGAACTCCCGCTCGAAGGCTCGCCGGGCTACCTCGACCAGCTGCTGTTTAATCTGATCGGCAACAGCCTCACCCACGGCTTTAACGGTAGCGGCGGTACCATCCGTCTGACCGCGGCGCTCGATAATCAAAGGCTGCAACTGATTTACGAAGATGACGGTTGCGGCTTTTCCGCCGAGCAGCAGCAGCGTGCGTTCGAGCGCTACTATTCCGGCAATCCCGACCAGAGCCACTCGGGATTAGGCCTTTACATCGTCAAGACGATCACCGAACAGAAGCTGGGCGGTAGCGTTCGACTGGACAGCAGCCCGGGGCTGATGACTCGCTTCACTCTGACTGTTCCACTCCAGAGAAGCGGCAAGCTCTTTATAATGGGCGACCCATACAGCTAGGCTCGGCCTTTAAAGCCGGCGCAACAGGAACACTGGATGTCTGAATCATCAGCTAACACGCCGGCCAAGCCGGAGCAGGGCCTCACCACTCCCACCCACTATGTTGCGATCGGTGCTTCGGCCGGCGGTCTTGACGCCATCCAGTCGTTCTTTCGCAACATGATCGGTGATAGCGGCCTCGCCTTCATCGTGATTCAGCACCTGTCGCCGGACCACAAAAGCCTCATGAAGGAGCTGCTGGGCAAGTTCACCAGCATGCCCGTTCATGTCGCCGAGGATGGCGATAAAGTCGAAGCCAACCACGTTTACCTGATTCCGCCCAAAAAGAACCTGCAGATCTACCATGGCCAGCTGATCGTTACCGAACAGGACCGCAGCCGCGGGGACCTTAATCTGCCGATTGACCTTTTCATGAGTTCATTGGCCACTGACCAGAGCGATAAAGCGATCGGAATCATCCTCTCTGGAACCGGTAGCGACGGCTGTCGGGGTATACGGTCGATCAAGGAAGCCCTCGGTATGGTGATCGTACAATCTCCGGAAACCGCAGCCTTTGACGGTATGCCGCGCAACGCCTTAGCCACAGGCCTGGCGGATTACGACCTGGCACCGGACGAGATGCCGGAACAGCTGCTCTCCTACTCGCAGCACCCCTACGGAGCCCGCTCGGTGGCGCTTGACGCCAAGCTTAAGCAAGGCAGCGGCCTGGAGCGGATTTTCTCGCTGTTGCGCGATTACAGTAAGGTCGATTTTTCCCACTACAAATCCTCAACAGTGGTCCGGCGGCTCGAACGGCGGATGGCCTTTAACCAGTTGCACCGGCTGAGCGAATACATTCACTTGCTGGAAACCAACCGCCAGGAGATCGGCAAGCTCTATCGTGAGCTGCTGATCGGCGTCACCAGTTTCTTTCGCGATCCGATGGGTTATGAAGAGCTGACCTCGCACCTGCAGGAGCTGATTCTGGAAAAGTCACCTGGCAGCGAATTAAGGCTCTGGTCCGCCGGCTGCTCCTCCGGCGAGGAAGCATACTCGCTGGCGATTCTCTGCTTTGACATCATGGAGCAGCAACAACACCGGTTGCGCCTGAAGATATTCGCTACCGACATCGATCAGGAAGCGATTCACCAGGCCGGCCAGGGCCGATTTTCCGAGAGCATCGCGGCCGACGTGCCACTGCATCTGCTGGAAAAGTATTTTATGCAGATCGAGGGCGGCTACCAGATCAGCCGTTATGTCCGCGAGGCGGTGGTGTTCGCCCGCCACAACATCTTCAAGGATCCGCCGTTTACCAACGTTGATCTGATCAGCTGCCGAAATCTGCTGATCTACCTTGAGCCGGTACTGCAGCGAACCATCATCGAACTGTTTAATTACGCACTGCAGGAGCGCGGCGTACTGTTTCTCGGCCCCAGCGAAAGCCTGGGCGATGCCGCATCGCTGTTTGAAGCGATCTCAGCCAAGTGGAAAGTGTTCCGCAGCAAGGGCCGAGCGGTGCAACCCGGTCGTCTGTCCCGCCATTCGCAGATGTTCGTAGCCGGGTCCAGCAGCCAGCCCAGCTCAGCGCCGCTCAATTACAGCAACCGCTCGGTGGTCCGGGACGACGAACGGATGTTACAGCGGTTACTGGAGTCACTGGCGCCCGGCCGGATTCACCTGCTGATGGTGGTCAACGAAGAGAAGGAACTGATCCACCTGGTGGGCGAATCGTCCGACTATATCAAGTTGCCGCAGGGACGCCTGACCAATCAGTTGACCAAGCTGGCAGACCCCTCTTTGTCGATTCCCTTCAACACCGGGCTGCAAAAATGCTTCAAATCCGGCAAAGAGGTCCGCTTCAGCAACATCCGCTTTGAGGTTGCCAGCGGCAAGCACCGGCAGATAAACATCCTGTTCGTGCCGTTGGCTCAGAAACGCGGACAGGAGCCGCTGGTTGCCATCCTGATCGACCCTGTTCAGGAGGAGCGCCTCGGCGCCACCGAAGCCCTGGAGTACGATGCCGATCACGAGGCCAAGGAACGGATCAACGACCTTGAACAGGAGCTGCAGCTGACCCGCGAAAACCTGCAGGCAACGGTCGAGGAGCTGGAAACCAGTAACGAAGAGCTTCAGGCCAGTAACGAAGAGCTGCTGGCCAGCAACGAAGAGCTGCAAAGCACCAACGAAGAGCTGCAATCGGTCAACGAGGAGCTGTTTACCGTCAACGCCGAGTACGAAAGCAAAATCACCGAGCTGACCGAAGCCCACAATGATATGGATAACCTGCTGAGGATCTCCAGAATCAGCACCATATTTCTCGACGAGAATCTGGATATCCGGCGCTTCACCACCGACGCGGCAGATCTGGTCGCCTTGCAGACAAAAGATATCGGTCGCCCGTTCAGAGATCTGACCCACAACCTCGATATCGACCTCAACAGACTGATCGACGAGGTGGTATCAAATAATCAGGATCGCTACACGGAGGCCCGTTACGACGGCCGGATTTTTCTTGTGCGCGTCTACCCTTATCACCTCTCCCGAGGCGCCGTATCCGGGGTGGTACTGTCGTTTACCGACATTACCGAACTGAAAGAGCTGCAGCAGAAACAGCTGAATACCGCGCAACAACTGGACGACGTCCAGAACTTTCACAAAAGTATTCTTAACAGTCTCAAGGACGCCGCAATTACCGCCGACGAGATCGGCACCATCCAGTTCGCCAATCAGGCCACTGAAACCTTATTGGGTTACTGCCCCGAAGAGCTAGTCGGCCGAAACGTGCGTGACCTGATGCCCCAACCGGACCGCGACCGCCACGATGGTTACCTGCAGCACTACCGCGAAAGCGGAGAGGCGAGAATCATCGGTCAGGGGCGCCGGCTGTCCGCCCAGCACAAAGATGGCAGCCTGCGTGACATCTGGTTGGAGGTGACCGAAGGCGTATTTCAGGAGCACCGGCTGTTTACCGCCATTCTCCGCCAGACGGCTACAAAACCGGGTCCAATAGACACCTGAGGTCTGCCAGCGCGGCCGCACGTTCAGCAACTGCCGGCCGGCGTTGGCCGAAGCAGTCGCAGCAGAGCTGCCAGAGTAATGCCTGTCACCAACCCTGCAGCGTTGGCGGCCAAGTCGAGCCATTCGCCGTAGCGGTTGACCAGTGGTTGCAACAACTCGATAGCACCACTCCAGCCGAGAAAAAAAAGTCCCAGCCACAACCAGCCACGAGGGCGAGCATAGGCGGCCGGTAACATCAGCGCAGCATAAGCAACAAGGTGGTGGGTTTTATCACTACCGGGTACCTCTGGTAGCTGCGTCAGCGGCCATAAGGAGAGCAGACTGATCGCCGTCAACAATCCTGCTGAGAGCAGCATCCAGTGCCTGCCAAGCAACACCAATCCCCTGTTCACCCTGCCTCTCCGATACGCTCAAACCGATCGCACCCTGACACAAGATCCTCGGGGTAGCAAACAGGCAGCGCAGGCTCTTTCCTGCACTGCCCTCCTCCTCATCAGATATCGACACCGGCCTCACGCCAGTAGTCTTCCAGTGTCAGGTAGGCCTGATCGATACGGTCCGTGGCAACTCTCCAATCCCCCTGCTGCGCCTCATCTCGCGCTTGCTGAAAGATACGGTCAGCTTCCTTGCTGCCCTGAGCGATGATGCCGGGGTCGATACCCAGTTCTTCAGAAGATCGCTCCATCCAATCGGCGAAAAAACGCCAATCCTCGTAACGGCGCACCGCTTCCTTCCAGGCTGCCTGAGTACCGGCATCCGGCTGTTCGATAACCAGCAGGTCGCCTGAACGAAGCTCCACCAGCGCCCGCTGCAGCTCGAGGTAGGCATTGGTCAACAACCGCTCGGCCTGATTGAGGTCGCCACCGGCTGCCGCCAGCCGCCCCTGCTCATAGAGGGTGTCGGTCACCGCAAGCATATCGATGGTGGCGCTTTTCTCGGCCGCTATATCGCGCGCAACCGGCAGCAGCGCATCAATCACTCGCTCCATCTGGAATACCCAGCGCTGCTGCTTGTCTCCGGCGAGCGGAATTCCGTTGTACTCCTTCATGGGATACAGCATCCGAGCCGCCTGCTCCAGCTGATCAGCGGCCGTCTTCACGTGCCCCTCACGCAGACTCTCACGCGCACCGGCGACCAGGCTCAACTTCTGCTGTCGCTCTTCAGGTGCGTAACGGTCACTGACCGAACTGGCAGTGATCGCGTGTTCCATCACCTGAACCTGTTTAGCGACTGCCGCCTGGTCGGGTTGCACCATATTGGCATGCAGAATGCCGGCACCCGCCAATAGCAGACAGATCCCCGTGGACTTGATAACTGTTGCCGCTTTCATATTACGCACCCCGTCACTGAGTGGAAGTCGATTGGATTGAACTTATACCTGATAAATATACTCGGATAATTACATTTGTCTAGGACAAACTGGTATAATCACCGCAACTTTCAGGGCTGAGACAATGAACATGCCACCGGTCACCCAATACACCATCGACGAAGTTTCCCGCGACATCGGCATCGGCAAAGACACGTTGCGGGTGTGGGAGCGCCGTTACGGCTTCCCCGTTCCGGGGCGCGGTCCCCAGGGAGAACGCGTATACTCGCGCGATCAAGTGAAGCGGCTGCGAATCATCAGCCGTCTGCTCGATCGCGGCTACCGCCCCGGCAAGGTGGTCAGCCTGTCCGATGAGCAGCTGCAGGAGCTAGCGTTGCAGCAACAGCTCGGGCAAGTTAACTTCGACCACCCCCGGGTAGGTCAACTGTTGCTCTCCGCCCAAGCGGGGGAAAACGCGCAGGTGGAGCCGCAACTGCGCAGCCTCTATCGAGAGCTGGGTCCACAGCGCTTTGTCACCGAAGTGGCGGCACCGCTGCTCGATATGACCGGGAGAGCCTGGGCGGCGGGCCAACTGTCAATCTTTGTCGAGCATCTGGTTACCGACCATCTCAGCCGCGTACTACATGACGCCTGCCACCAGATTCAGCCCCCGGAGGATGGCCCGCGGGTTCTGCTGACGACCATGCCGGGCGAACGCCATGGTATGGGACTGCTGATGGTCGAACTGATGCTGCGCGAAGGTGGCGCCCGAACCGTTAATCTCGGAGTTGAGATGCCGGTGGATGAACTCATTCTGGCCTGTAAATCACTTCAGCCCGAGGTTGTCGCGCTGTCGTTCAGTGCGCTACAGAAGCGTTCGTTGCTGATGGCGGCCCTGCGCGAGATCAGTAGCAAGCTTCCTGCTTCGGTGCAGATCCTGGTTGGCGGCGAGGGGGTCAGCCGACTGCGTATGCTGCCGGGCCGGGTAACCGTGGTTCGCCAGCTCGACGCTATTGCCCCGGTGGTCGCAGCGCTTCATGACCGAGTACGTCACTGATGGAATTGATGGTGACCGGTGCCAGCGGCGGCATCGGACGTGCGTTGGTCGAACAAGCGCGGCGGCAAGGCATTCCGGTACTTGCCGTCACCCGCAGCGAGGCCCCGGTGCCGGGGGCAACGGACTCGCTGACAGCATGTCCCGCCAGTGACTACCCCTGGCGGCTCACCGACCTGCTGCACCCCCTGCCGCGCAAACCTCGCCTGGTGATCCATTGCGGCGGGATGCTTCATCAAGCCGAGCAACGGCCGGAGAAACGGCTGGCCGACCTTGAGCCGGGTTTTCTGCATCACAACCTGGAGCGTAACTGCATCGACAGCGTGCACCTGCTGCAGACCCTCACAGCCTGCTACGGGCGCCGCGATCCACTCACCGTTGCTCTTCTGTCTGCGCGGGTAGGGTCCATCAGCGATAACCGATTGGGGGGGTGGTACAGCTATCGCATGAGCAAGGCTGCGCTGAACATGCTGGTTAAAACCACCGCTATCGAGTGGCAGCGCAGTCACCCCGCCGCCTGCATCGTAGCCCAGCATCCGGGAACCACCGATACACCACTCTCTCGTCCGTTTCAGCGCCATATCGAAGCGGCCAAGCTGTATACCCCGGAAACGACGGCCAACCGTCTGCTGGACCTGATAACCTCGCTATCACCGGCGCAATCGGGACAGTTTCTCAACTGGGACGGGACCCGGCTACCATGGTAATACCGGGGGCTGTCATTCAGAGCCAGCGGCGAGTCCGCGCGCAGTAGTCACTGAACGCCTGACCGAATCGCACCCTCAGCGCCCGCTCCTCCGGAGCGATCTGAAACCGGTTGAGATAGGCCAACAGCACGCCGCCCACTACTACCCCTAAGGGTTGCTGCAGCCACGCCGACCAGCCCAACAGCCAGAGCAGAAAACCCAGGTACATTGGATTGCGGCTAAACCGGTAGATGCCGGTGGTGACCAGTACCGACGCCCGTTGCGGGCGGGTGGGATCAACCGTCGTGCCGGAAAGTTTAACCGCCAGCACCCCCAACAATACGCTAATCAGGCCGGTCACCGTCAGCGCGATTGCCATCACCGCCCAAACCGGCGAGGGCGAGCCCAGATCCGCCTCTGGGGTAAACCACCAGACACTGCCAGCCAACAGTGCCGTCACCATCAGCGGCGGCACTTTTAACTCCAGAGTTCTATCCATTTTCTTTTACTGATAACCGCTTAGCTTGTTATTAGGGGCCTGGAAGCGCATGCTTGCGCAACACCACTGTGGAACCTTCATACGCTCTCCGGTGCCCAACAGTCACCTGATTTCGCCCGGAGGGGCAGCGTACATGTTAACCCTGTATTTCGGCGAGATTAAGACCGGCCGCCTCACTCGCTTGCGCTATCTGGGCTACAGCCTGCTGCTGTTGATCATCATCTTGCTACTGACGCTACTGCTGGGGCTGGTGCTAGGCGCGGTGGAGCAACTAGTTGGCGGTGACATCGTCACGACCCAGCAACGCCTAGCAGACCTGTTCGGCTTGCCAGCGCTGTTGGTTATCACCCTGACCGGCGCGGCGGCGACCTTTGCCGGCCTCAACCTGATGGCCAAGCGGGCCCGCGATATCGGCTTGCCCGGCTGGATCAGCGTTGCGATTCTCTATGCTCTGGAGCTGATGTTGTCATTTGCGGCATCCGCCAACGCGGGCCTCGCCGTGCATGGGCTGGCGCTGCTGGCGCTGTTAGTCGCACCAAGCAATCTGGTTCTGCGACGCCGCTACGCTGGCTACGGCGACCGCCACTTTTAACAGCACTCTGATCGCGCAAGAATCGGGTAGCCCTCACTCCACGAATCGGCGACACTGCGCCAGAACAGCATGGCCAAACCCGGCCTCGCTTGTTGTGACCACATTGCCCCGGGGGCCCGCTGATCCATGCCGCTCACCAGCGCGTTTAACCTGCTGCTTCTATCCGCCATCTGGGGCGGGTCCTTTCTGTTTCTGCGCATGGGGGCCCCGGTGCTGGGGCCGCTGTGGCTGATCGAAAGCCGGGTTAGCCTGGCGGCACTGTTTCTGCTTGCGGTCGCGCTTCTGCTGCGCCGGCGGTTGGCACTGCGCCAGCACTGGCGCCACTACCTGCTGCTCGGCGGTCTTAACTCAGCGCTGCCGTTTCTGTTGCTCGCCTTCGCCGCGCAAACCCTGACCGTGTCGCTGCTATCCATCGTCAACGCCACCTCACCCCTCTGGGGGGCATTGGTGGGGGCACTCTGGCAACGTGAAATGCCGCCTCGAAGGGCGCTGCTCGGCCTGTTATTGGGCGCGATGGGAGTGGCCCTGCTGGTGGGTCTTGACCGAATCACCAGCGAACCGGGGGCCGCTGTTGCCGTCGCCGCTGCTCTGGGAGCAGCGCTCTGTTACGGCATCGCCAGCAATTACGCCCGCCACGCCAGCGCGGTGGAACCCTTCAATAACGCCCACGGCAGCATGTGGGCGGCGACGCTGTGGTTGCTGCCAGCGACGCTGTGGCTGCCCCTGCCAGCCATGCCCGCCCCCCCGGTAGCCATCGCCGTGCTGCTGCTCGGCATTCTTTGCACCGGCATGGCCTATCTGCTCTATTTTCGGCTGGTCGCCGAGGTGGGACCCACCTCGGCGCTCACCGTCACCTTTCTGATCCCCCTTTTTGGCGTGCTCTGGGGCTGGAGCCTGCTTGACGAGCAACCTGGCTGGCATACCCTGGCCGGAACCCTGACGATACTGACCGGTACCGCCCTGGTCACCGGATTCAACCCTCGCACTCTGTGGCCTGTAAGGAGCGCCCGCCATGCCTGACCCCCTGTTGGAGCAGCAACGCCACTATCATCAGGTCGCAGCGGCGATCGACTATCTGGCCACTAACGCCCGCCAGCAACCCAGTCTCAGCCAGGTCGCGGAAGCGGTGCACCTGAGCGAACACCATCTGCAGCGGCTATTCAGCCAGTGGGCCGGTATCAGCCCCAAGCGCTTTCTGCAGTTTCTGAACAAAGAGCACGCCAAACAGGCGCTCCAACGCTCCGAGGACGTCGTCACCACCGCGCTCTCCACCGGTCTCAGCAGCACCGGCCGGTTGCATGACCTGATGATCAGCTGCGAGGCGATGACGCCAGGCGAGATCCGTACCGGCGGTACCGGATTAATCATTGGCTATGGCATCGCGCCGAGCTGCTTCGGCGACGCCTTGCTGGCCTGGACCACACGCGGACTGTGTTATCTGGCGTTTATCGATGACGACCTGCCCCAGCGTCAGCAGGAGCTGCAACAACTGTGGCCCAACGCCACTCTGCAGCAAGATTCGACCGGGGCCGTCACACTGGCAACCCGTATTTTCTGCCGCTCGCCCCAACCGGGCAGGCTGCATCTGGTACTGCGGGGCACCAACTTCCAGCTCAAGGTTTGGGAAGCACTGCTGGCAATCCCGGCGGGCGAACTGGTGTCCTACAGCCAACTTGCCGCCTTGGCAGGTTCCCCCAAAGCGCAACGGGCAGTGGGCAGTGCGCTGGCGCGCAACCATGTCGGCTTTTTGATCCCCTGCCACCGGGTGATCCGTGAAAGCGGCGATATCGGCCAGTACCGCTGGGGCAATACCCGTAAACGTGCACTGCAGGCTTGGGAGGCCGCACAGCAGGCAGACCATTATCCAGCCGGTCGATAGGCTAACGTAGAAATGCAGCAACATTGGCCTCCCGGTTAATAGAACTGCGATTTGTCACATAAACATCCACGTACCGTCATCTCCCGTCGCCACAATCGCTGCTGCGACCCCGTCCCAAGGAGAGACTGACGATGCCTTTGCAAACACCCCGAATCGCGCTGACCATAGCGCTGACAGCCTGTACCAGCTTGGCCCACGCAGGCCTTAGCCTGACCCTGAAAGGTCAATATCAGGAACAGTGCGGCGGCGAAGAGAGCTGTGCGGAAATTTCCGCTTACGCCCCAACCAAACAGCGCCTGTACGTCACCAACGGTGCCGAAAATCAACTTCGCATTCTGGCGATTGACCCCGCCACCGGTGCATTGGGCGAAGCTGACGGCATACCCAGTGCTATCGACCTCAGCCCATATGGCGGAGGCCCCAACAGCGTGGCCGTTTCCGGCGAATACGTCGCGGTGGCGGTAGAGGCCGACAACAAGCAGCAGCGCGGTCAGGTGGTGATTTTTGATCTGGATGGAAGCCAAGTCACAACGATCAAGGCCGGCGCGCTACCGGACATGGTTACCTTCACCCCCGACGGCCGCTACCTGCTGGTCGCCAACGAGGGCGAACCCAGTGATGCCTATAGTCACGATCCCAAGGGCTCGGTGACTATTATCGACAGCCAGTATGGCTGGTCCCCTCGCACCGTTGATTTCAGCCGCTTTAACCATCGCGGTAAAGGCAAAGGGTCCGGGAAACTGGATGGCGACGTACGCGTGTTCGGCCCCAATGCCACGCCTGCCCAGGACTTCGAACCGGAGTACATTGCCGTCTCCACCGACTCGACTACCGCCTGGGTTTCGCTGCAAGAGAACAACGCCATGGCGATTATCGACATCGCCAAAGCCGAGGTAGACGCGGTGGTCAGCCTGGGCTTCAAGGATCACAGCCTGGCGCGCAACAGCTTCGACGCCAGCGACCGGGATAATGCCATCAACCTGCAAAGCTGGCCGGTTCTGGGTATGTACCAGCCCGACGCCATCGCCAGTTTCGAACATGACGGCAAGAGCTACATCCTGTCGGCCAACGAGGGCGACGCGCGCGATTATGACGGTTACAGCGAAGAGGCCCGGGTCAAGGACCTTAACCTCGACAGCAGCGCCTATCCCGACGCCGCCACGCTGCAGCAGGACGACCAGCTCGGCCGCCTGAAAACCACCACCAGCCGCGGCGATAGCGATGGGGACGGAGATATCGACCAGATCTACAGCTATGGCGCGCGCTCCTTCTCGATCTGGAACGCCAAGGTCGAGCTGGTCTACGACTCCGGCAACGAGTTCGAATTTCAGCTCGCCGGCCATGCCAACAATGGCTTCGATGTCTGGAATGATGGCCGCAGCGACGACAAAGGCCCCGAGCCGGAATCGATCGCGGTGGCCGAACTGGGCGGCGAGCGCTACGCACTGATCGGTCTGGAACGCAGCAGCGGCCTGTTCGCCTACAATATCAGCGATCCGCAGACGCCCGCCGTGGTCGATTACTTCGACCTGCGCCCGCAGGGAGATATCAGCCCCGAAGGGCTGCTGTTCATCCCGCGCGATAACAACAGTGGCTGGCTGGTGACCACCAACGAAGTCAGCAACACCGTATCCCTGTACGAATTGAAGGCGGAGTAATCCAGATCAGGCGCCGTCCCGCGGCGGCGCCTCTTGTCCGGGATCAATTCAGGCCAATCCGCTGCTCGCTTTTGCCGGTCGCCCTAACTACAGTAGTGACATCACTAATCGATCAGAGGGTGACAACATGGAGCAGCTAATCTGGAACCTGCTGGGCTATCTGGCGATGCCGATGATTTTCGTGGCCGGATTTGCGGCAACCGCGCTGTTCGCCTGTATGGTGCTGGATCTGGCGGGCATCGAACCGATGGCGGACTACGACTGATCCCCCGTTGCCGGACCAATCCAGCAAAAGGGGTTGTAGGCCACCTCCCAGAGATATCCATCCGGATCAGCAAAGTAGCCGCTGTAGCCTCCCCAAAAAACCGGCTGCGGCACTTTGACCTGACGCGCACCGGCAGCAACGGCCACCGCCATCACCGCGTCCACCTCCTGCTCGGAGCCGACATTATGTGCCAGCGCGAAGCCGGCAAAACCCTCGCCCGCCGAGGATACACCGGCATCCTCGGCCAACGCCTGCCGACCATACAACCCCAACCAGCTGCCATTGAGGGTAAAGAAGGCGACGTTCGGGGGTGAATCCATCCGCGGCCAGCCCAGGCGCTGATAAAACGCCACCGACCGTTCAAGGTCATCTACACCCAGAGTAATCATGCTGATTCGCGGGTCCATGCTTCGCGCTCCTCGATCCGCTTACTGCTTCAAGCATAGAAGATGCAGGCCCCAGGCAACGATCAGGTCAGCTGACGTCCAATAAAATCCACCATATGGCTGACCGCCCGGTTGAGGTTCTCTTCCAGCGTGGTACCGCTGGACTTGCGCGGTTTAAAGCTGTGCTCGCCATCAGTCAGGAAGCAGCACTCCACCTGAGCAGACAGAGCGAAGCTCCGCAGCTCCTCGCGGGTGCCAAAAGGATCACGCTCGCCCTGCAGGATCAAGGTGGGCACTGTGGTCGTCGCCAGATGCTCACCACGATAACGCTCCGGTTTGCCCGGGGGGTGAAACGGAAAACCAAGACAGATCACTCCGAGTGGCGCGGCACCTGACTCCAGCTCCTGCGCCAATAACGTGGCCACCCGGCCGCCCATGGATTTGCCCGCCATAACCAGCGGCCCCTGGTCGGCATAATGGTGGTACAGGCTCTGGTAAGCCGCCAGCAGTTTGGGCATCCGGTCCGGAGGACGCCGCTTACCATCCTCGCGCCGCGCCGCCATGTAAGGAAACTCGAACCGCACCACCCTCACGCCCTGCCGGGCGAGTCCCGTCGTCACCGCAGTGATGAACTCATGCTCCATGCCGGCACCGGCACCATGGGCCAGCAGCAGCGTCACTGCAGCGTCCGCGGCGCCGTCGATAAGTACCGGCAGATTGCAGATCCGTTCCGGTGCGTTCACACCAACTCTGCCAGCCTGGGAGCATCGTACTGATGCGGCTCATCGCTGTAGATACACACATTCCACTTGTCGACCAGGCCGCTATCGGCGACGCACTGGGTTTCAAAGAACTGCTGAATAGCGCTCCGCTGGCAGTGAGACTCGAACGCTGCAAGATCGCTCCAGATCTCGTTGAACACGATCGGGTAACTGTCACCTTCAGCGAACGGACTGGGAATATGACGCGTCACCACATACTGAATACAGCCATCTTCTCGCAAGGTGTCGGGTTCCAGCGCCTGCAGCACCCGAAATAGCGCCTCATCGCACCCGGCCTTGGGCATAAACTGCGCCAGACAATAGACTTTCTTTGACATATGAGCCTCGGTTAATCCGGTGGTTGAATAACTGCGGACCATGCCACAGCCCCCAGCTAAGGTCACGCAGCATCGCTCCCTACCCAGCCACGACACCCGTCCAATCGCAATGCGAATAATTCTTGTTTGCATTATCGATATTTTTTGTTAATCTCCCCGGAACTGTCCAAACAACGCCATACGATTTATAAGTCAGCCCATGAAAAAGAAAACAAAGTTTAATCGCGGTGCAACAAATAAGTCACAAAACAGGGTTAGTATTCCTGCGTCTTTAGGAACTTGCTCGTCATTGTTATTTGAACGTAATACACCAACCAGCGAGTGGTTATCATTGAAGTATCTGACATCGCTATTTATTCCGCTGATATGTGCCGGCACCCTGAGTTCTGAAGCGCTGGCCGATATTACTATCCGCGTCGATCCCGCCATTGACGTACTCGCCATCGATGGTCAGGAAACGGAAAAACCGCGTGCCTATGTCAACCGCAGTCTCCGCCTTGCCGACGGCCGCCACCAGCTCCTGCTCCGTCTTGGTGTGGAAGTTGAGACCCGTGGCAACGATACCGAATTCGCCCACAGTGACACCTTTGTAGTGCTGTTTGAAGCCACGAATCAGC
Source organism: Motiliproteus sediminis (assembly GCF_017912535.1). Lineage (GTDB taxonomy): Bacteria > Pseudomonadota > Gammaproteobacteria > Pseudomonadales > Balneatricaceae > Motiliproteus > Motiliproteus sediminis. The sequence continues at coordinate 174,778 of NZ_JAERQK010000001.1, read as the reverse complement.
AGTTAAGTCTCAGTACACCAAAGATTAAAACGCCCGCAGCAATGGAGGCCTTTAATCAGTCACCGGAGTGGCAACTGCGAGCATCCAGCGGCCTATCCTGGCCGCTGGCGGTTGCTCCGCTGCGAAAAGAGGGCTTCCAACTCAGTCGCAACTACACCCATGAGTTGGCGCTGTTCAATCAAGGCCACAACCCGGCGGCACTGGCAATCCTGGCAGGCCCGGCGCAGGCCTACCCGCCAGCCAACTCGGCGCTGACCATCGGCGGCCAGCGCCCGCCTGATGCAGCAACTCCCCTGCCCCTGCAGATGCTGCAGTACTGGTATCAAGTGGCCGATCAGAACACGCGGCAGAAATTTATAGAATGGACGCATGAAAAATAGCATCTTAATTATTTTTGCATCGCAGCATTAATTAAACAAACGTGCTGTAGAAATATTATCGAACAATAAAAACAAGCATCCCTTTATTTAAAGGCGATGTCGGGGAAGCTTTGCCTAAATAAACTCAAATCATCCAATTATCGGAGAATGCAAACCATGAAAAAACTGATCTTGGCTGCCGCTATCGCCGGCATCACTGCCGGTACCGCCCAGGCCGCGACCGTTTACGAAGGCAAAGGCCTGAAGTACGACATCAAGGGTGACTGGCAGGTTCAGCTGCGTGATAACGCCAGCAAGACCAAAGACCTTGAGGTCGAGTTTGACGATCTCGAACTGAAGAACCGCGTCCAGTACGATCTGGGCAACGGTCTGACTGCCTTTGGTCAACTGGATTTTGGCTTTAAGGATGCCGCAGAAAGCAAGCAAGATGGCGACTCTCTTGAAGAAGCCTACCTGGGCCTGGATTTCGGCAGCGCTTCCGTGCAGGTCGGTAAGATGGACAAGGCCGCCGATGACTTTGGCGTCGAGCAGGCTTACGAAAGCCCGCTGGGTGAAGACATTTTTGACGAGTTCGGAACCGGCAGCGGTGATGACGTCATTCGCGCCGACGCCAGCTTTGGCGCCGTTCGCGTGGCAGCCTCCCACGAACTGGAAGCCGAAGGCGAAGACAGCGAAGGTAACGAGTCCAGCGACATCTACGTCGAAGCTGGCTTCGACGCCCTGACGCTGGGTGCGGCCTACCAGACATTCAAATCCACTCCGACCGCCAAATCAACCGACATCTGGGGTGTCAGCGCCGTCTTTGATGCGGGTTTTGCCACCTTTGGCGCCGACTACGGTGTTTCCGATCAGGCCGGTACCAGCGATGTGGCGATGCTGGACATCGTTGCCACCTTCAAAGCCACCAAGCAGATCAAGATCGCGGTCGGTTATGTCGAGCATGACTATGACGATGCCGCGGCAAACAGTGAAGAGGCCATCTACGCCAACCTGACCTACAAATTTCCGGAGCAGAAAAACGTATCGATGTTCGCTGAAATCACCAACCGCGATGATGATGCCAACACTGATTACGAACTGGACGTTCTCGCCGGTATGCGCATCAAGTTCTAAGGACAGAATCCCAACCACCGGGTGCCCGTCCCTTCAGGGGTTGCCCGGTTTGCAGGGATCTAAAGGCCGGCACAATGCCGGCCTTTTTTATGGTTCTCACCTAAGCCTAGCCGCAACCCCTGCACGCCTTGACGGCGCAACTCTCATACCCAACGCAGCAAACATTAGCCACCGCTACTAGAATAAACTTTCTAGTCCGGCATCAACCGACGCCTCATCAGCAGCTCACAGGGCGATCATCTCTCTGCGGAGGTTCAAACCCATGCTCACCCAGCTCTCTTTTTCCAACAAAATCATACTGGTCGCCTCGGCGGTACTGGTGATAGCTTTTGGCTCATTCGCTACCTATAACCGCTTTCAGGCCGAGCAACAGATGTTGGCGCAACTGGAGCAGGGGCTGGAAGAGATTTCCCACGCCACCGCCGACAACATTGCCAACTGGTTGAACAACAAGCTGCTCATAACCCAGGCCATGGCAACAGCGGCCAGCCGGGGAGCCTCGGATCAGCGGGTGGCAGAACTTTCCCTGCAGGCAAAAAACGCCGGCGACTTGGTAGCGGCCTATATCGGCTTTGATGACGGTCGTTTTATCCAGGACGATCCCGACGTTAATCTCCCCGACGGCTTTGATCCACGAAAGCGGCCGTGGTACCAGTTGGCGAAAAAAACCCAGAGCGGAGCCTTCACTGAACCCTACCGGGACGCCACTTCCGGCGATCTGCTGATTTCGGTGGTGGCTCCGGTAACGGGAGGTGACCGGGGCGTCGCTGGTGGCGATATCGGGCTGCAATCCATCGCCGCCATCATTAACGGTATCGACTTTCTGGGACTGGGCTACGCCTATCTGGTCAGTGCCGACGGCAAGATTCTGGCCCACCCGAACAGCCGCTTTAACGACAAGCAGGTCGGTGAACTGCTGGATGGCGAAACCCCGGCGTTAACCAGCGAGCTGCGCCTGGCTAGCAGTGAAGGGAGTCCCCGCCTGATCAAGTTTGCATCCATCGAGGGGATCCCGAATGTGGACTGGCGTATCGGCGTGGTGATCGACAAACAGCTGTCTTATGCGCCAATCAACGCCCAACGCAATGCCTCTATCCTGTTTCTACTCATCGCCACCGCGGCGATCATCCTGCTGCTAAAACTGGTGCTGGGATATATCACCCGTCCGCTGGAACGACTGCGTGACGCGCTACAGGATATCGCCTCCGGCGAAGGTGATCTGACCAAACGGTTGACCGCCGAAACCCGGGATGAGATTGGCGTCACCGCCGAAGCGTTCAACCAGTTCGTGAGCAAGATACAGTCGCTGGTGGCGGACATCGTAACCGCAACCCGCGACCTCAATGCCGTGGCCGAGAGCACCAAGATGCTCTCCAGCCGAACCAGTTCCGCAGTCTCTGGCCAGATTGCCGAAACCGACATGGTGGCCACGGCAGTGCAGGAGATGTCGGGCTCGGCGCAGGAGATCGCCGGCAACGCCCAAAGTGCGGCGGATGCCGCCAATGAAGCCAAAGCAGAGGGATCCAAAGCGCAGACGGTGGTAACCAAAGCCATCAGTTCCATGGACCATCTGGCGCATGAAATCGATAACGCCGCAGGCGTCATCAACTCACTCGAAGGCGAAGTGACCAACATCGTCGCCATTCTTGACGTGATCCGCGGTATTGCCGATCAAACCAATTTGCTCGCCCTCAATGCGGCTATTGAAGCCGCCCGAGCCGGTGAGCAGGGGCGCGGATTCGCCGTTGTAGCCGACGAAGTGCGCAGCCTGGCAAGCAAGACACAGGCCTCGACCCAAGAGATTCAGGAGATGATCAGCAAGTTGCAGGCTGGCTCACACAGTGCCGTAGAGGTAATGGAAAGCAGCAAGAATCTCAGTATTCAGACAGTGGAGCACAGTAACGAAGCAGCCGTATCGCTGGAGCAGATCGCGCAGGCGGTAGCGGTTATCTGCGACATGAACATCCAGATCGCCAGTGCCACCGAAGAGCAAACCGCAGTGACGGCCGACATCAGCCGCTCCATCACCAACATCGCCGACGCCACCCAGCAAACCTCTGCGTCAGCAGAAGAGACCGCGCTCACCGGCGAGCGACTGACGGAGGTATCCAACCACCTCCATGAAATGGCACACCGTTTCCGCATTTGACCCCGCAGCCCCATGCCCCACCGAGCGGGGCACGGGGCTCAATCTTTATAACCAGTGTTTGGTTTTGAAGTACCACAGCATCAAACCGGTGGTGACCACCAGCGCAACGCTGAACAGCCCAAAGGCCCAGGGACTATCCACCCCCGGCATCCCCCCCACATTGATGCCAAACAAACCGGTCAGAAAACCCAGCGGCAGAAAGATCGCCGCCACCAAAGACAGTACGTACATGCGCTGGTTCATCAGGTCGGTGGCCCGGTTGATAGTCTCCTCGTGCAGCACCGCCGCACGTTCGCGCGATTCGTTCAGGTCTTCAATGTAGCGGATCAGGCGCTCGTTGCTCTCCCGCAATCCCATCCGGTGCTCATCGCTCAACAGATCTGAATCCAGTTGCTGCAGCACCTCCATCGCCTCGCGCTGCGGTGACAGGTAACGCTTGAGCCCGATAATCTGCCGTCTTAGCTGCGACAACTGGTCCCGCGCCTGCAGGGTTGTGGTTGCCAGCATCTGTTCTTCAAGGTCGGTGGTCTCCTCTTCAATCATATCGATCACGCCACTCATCCGTGCGATCAGGCGTCGGGTCAGTTGCACCACCACGCCACCGGCGCTTTTCGGCCCCTTGCCTTCCAGCAACGCTGTCGCGATTTCACGAATCGACAGCAGCGGACGCTGGCGGGTACTGATAATCCGCCCCGGCTCAATCCACAGCCGGATCGCCACCATATCCTCCGGGTCCTGCCCCGGATTGAGATTGACGCCCCGCAGGGCCACCAGCAACCCGCCCGGATACTCATGCGCACGCGGGCGTGTATTGCTGTCAAGCAGGGCCTGAGCAACATGGGTTCCAACCCCCGCGTGGTTGGCAATCCACTCGGCAGCCCCCGATACCGTATAGTCCAGATGAATCCACACTACTCCGTTGGCGGAATCGGCGGCCATCGCCTGGTCCCAGCTCAATTCAGACGCGCCACCCTGGCCATCCAACTGCAACGCATGTATCAATCCGTTCATGTTCTCCCCACCCCAAGCAGCGCTTAGTGGCTGAATCTGTTTAGCTCGACTATAGGCCGCCGCCATCGACCTGTCCCGCCAGGGCGTGAATTATTTTCAGCGCCAAAGCGCTTACTTTTTAACCAACACAGCCGATAACTTAACCGCGAAGAGGTAGCGGTTATGAAGATCACCCAATCAGACGTCACCCTGGCGGCAGAACATCAGCACCAGTACACGCGCACAGAGTCCGAGCGGCTGGACCTGGTCAGGGCGTCCGCCGATGGTGGCCAACAGCGACTAAGCATCGAGCAACACAGCGGTGTCAGCCTGTCGAGTCAGGCGCTTGCGTTGTCACGTCAGGTGCAACAGCAGGACCCCGCTCTCAACCAGCGCTTTGACAACCCGGCCCGCGGCGGCCTGCCGCCGGGTCTGGCCAAAAAGATCGAGCCACCGGTCGACGCAGGCAATCCGCTGGCGCAATTTTCCGCCGACAGCAAAACCTTGTTGATCAAATCGATCGTCGAGCAGTTTCTCGGGCGCCGTATGGAGCTTATCGACGCGCGCTCAATGGAGGCCTCGGCGAGCGCACCCGACGTCGCGGTCGAACAGCCGGCTACGAGTCCGTCAGCTGCGCAGGGAGAGGCGTTCGGAATGCGATACGAACGGGTTGAACGCGTCCAGGAATCAGAATCGTTGGCGGTACAGGCCGGCGTACAGGTAACCACCGAAGACGGTCGTACCATTAACCTCAACCTCAATCTGAGCATGTCGCGCCAGTTTGCCAGCGAAAGTCGCGTACTGATCGAAGCCGGAGCCAAGCTGAAGGACCCACTGGTGGTCAATCTGGGCGGCGGCGGAACACGACTCAGTGATGAGCGCATCGATTTTGATCTCGATGCCGATGGCAAGCAGGACAGTATCGCCTTTGTGGCACCTGACAGCGCCTTGCTGGCGCTGGACCGCAATGGCGACGGGGTCATTAACGACGGCAGCGAGTTGTTTGGTGCCCTGAGTGGTAACGGATTCGCCGATCTGGCGACTTATGATGATGACGGCAATGGCTTTATCGATGAGGGCGACGCGGTGTTCAGCGACCTGCGTCTGTGGCTGCGCAGCGATGGCGAAAACCGTCTGCTGGCCCTCGCCGACCAGGGCATCGGCGCGCTCTATCTGGGCTACACCGACAGTCCCTTCTCCCTCACCGATGAGCAGAATCAGCTGGAGGGCGTCATCCGTAGCACCGGGGTATACCTGAATGAAGATGGCAGCGGCGGCACCCTGCAGCAGATCGATCTGGTGACCTGATCCGCCGTCGCCCTATTTGCTCCGCACCACGCCGGTGAGTTGCAGCAGCAACAACTCGCGAAAGAACTGCTGCTGCGACGGGATCGGCGCGCAGTCGTAAAAGCCGTCAATCGCCAGCGACGCAATACCATGCACCTTGGCCCAACAGCTGTTAGCAATCAGGAACGGATCGGTATCGACAAATTCATCGCTGGCGATTCCCCGTTCCGCCAGCGCGACCACCACTTGCAACGCGGCAAAGCCGCTCTCCTGTAGCTCCGGGTAGGCCTGGCGCTCATGAATCACCGGCCCGAAAATCAGCTTGTAACGTTCCGGCCGTCGCAGGGCAAACTCGATATAAGCCAGCCCTACCGCGATCAACCCCTCCGCCGCGCTTTGGGTCGGATCCACCGCCGCCGCGGTTTCCTCGCGCAACTGCTGATATCCCTCCACCGCCAACGCCACCAGCAACCGATTCTTGTCCTCAAAGTGGCGGTAAGGCGCCGTGGCGGAAACGCCAGCCGCGCGAGCCACCGCTCGCAGGCTGAGCTTATCAACCCCCTGCTCACGAATCTGTTGCGCGGCTGCCTGCAGCAGCGCGTTACGCAGGTCGCCGTGGTGGTAACTGTTCTTGTCGTCGCTCATGGGGTGATTTTCACACAACTTGGTCAAGCCTCCTAGCAAGGCTGAAACATATGTTGACAATGCTAACATGGAAGCCTAGCATGTTTACAGTGCAAACATAGGAGCACCCCATGACCCGCATCCTGTCAGGCATCGGCTTACTGCTATCAACCATGCAGGCCTTCGCCGCCGGGCCCACCCCGGTAGAGGTCACCGAGATCCGCTATGAGGCCCTTTCCAAAGAGGTACGCAGCAGTGGTCGTGTCGAGCCGGTGGCGGAGCTGCCGCTGGCATTCAACTCCGCCGGACTGATCGACCGGGTGGCGGTTGAGGCTGGAGAGGTAGTTGCCAAGGGGCAACTGATCGCGCGTCTCGATCTGGAACGGCTGGACGCCATGCTCGCCCGCGCCCGAACTCTGGAAGCCGACGCGCGTCGTCAGGTGCAGCGAATACAGCAACTGCGTCACAAGCAACTGGCCTCCGACGAACAACTGCAACTGGCACAGACAGCGTTCGACGTCGCTCGCGCGGACCTGCGGGTGGCAAGTTTCAATCGCCGGCACGCGGAGCTGAGGGCGCCGGCCAACGGTCGCATACTGGAGCGGCTGGCTGAGGCGCAACAAGTGGTACCCGCCGGGCAGCCGGTGGTGCGCTTCGCCGATGCGAACCAGGGTTGGGTCGTCAAGCTGCGGGTGGCCGATGTTGACGTGGTTCGTCTCAGTGTTGGCGACCCGGCCACGATTCGTATGGACGCTTACCCCGACCAGCTGTTCGACGGGCGGGTGCGCACCATCGCAGGAAAAGCGGATCCAGCCTCTCTCACCTTCGAAGTCGAGGTTGAGCTGGTGCAACCGCCCCGGCTCCACAGCGGCCTGATCGCCCACGCCACGTTGCGCCCCCGCGCCACCACTCGGCTGGCGCAACTGCCGCTGACTGCTCTGGTACGCGCCCGCGGCCAGGACGCCGAAATTTTTCTGTTGGACCAGCATGACCGCGCCCGCAAGGCTGATGTGCGGATCGCCTGGATTGCCGGTAACGACGTCTTGATCTATCCGGGTCCTGAAGCCAGCAGTCGCGTGGTGACACGCGGTGGCTCACTGCTGTTCCAGGGCGCCGAGGTGCGCACCCTGCCCTGACACGCCAATCCTCGGAGACTGTCATGCGACTACCCGGCTACGCCCTTCGCCACCACCACCTGACCCTGCTGCTCAGCTTGATTCTGGTATTGCTGGGACTGGTCGCGTTTCTGACCATGCCGCGGTCGGAAGACCCGATGTTCGACTTTCCCAACGTCATGGTCACGCTGGTCAGCCCCGGCACCAATCCGGCCGACCTGGAAGACCTGGTAGTTGACCCGATCGAAGCAGAGCTCAACGAACTCGACGATCTCAAGACCATCAAGACCGACATTGAAGACGGCATGATGCTGATGGAGGTCGAGTTTCTCTACGGCAGCGACCCTGACGACAAGGAGGACGACGTCGCCAGTGCCATCAATCGCATTCGTGACCGCTTGCCCGCCAACATCAGCAAGCTTGAAGTGCGTAACGTCTCCCCCAGTGATGTCGGCATCCTGCAGCTGGCACTCAGCCACCGTTACGGCGACTATCGCCAGCTGCGCCCGGTGGCCGAACAACTGGAACAACGGCTGGAGAGGGTGGCCGGCGTCAAACGCGTCGACCTGGAAGCGATGCCCGAGCTGGAGGTTCAGATCACCCTTGATCCGGCCAAGCTGTTTGCGCTGGAGCTGGAGTTGGACGAGGTGCTGTCGGTGATCCAAAGCGCCGGGCATAATATTCCCGGTGGCCACACCACCGTGGGCGACCAGCGCCTTACGGTGCGGACCAGCGGCGACTTCGCCAATCTCAGCCAGATCGAAGACAGCGTCATCGGCACACGCAACGGCCACCCGCTGTTCCTGCGCGACTTGGCCACCGTTACCTACGGCGAGGGTCTGCCCGGTTATCGCGCCCGCTTCGCTGGTCAGGACGCCGTCTTTCTCAACGTGATCCAACGCGCCGGCAGCAACATTTTCGAGCTCACCGACGCCATCGACCGGGTGCTGGCCGATTATCGCCTGCCGCCGGAAATCACCCTTCACCGGATCACGGAACAGCGCGACAGCGTGGCCGAACGGGTCAACGGTTTCTTCACCAACCTGCTGCAGGGTCTGCTACTGGTGGCACTCACCTCGCTGCTGGTGCTGGGGCGACGCCCCAGCGTGGTGGTGATCGCGGCCATCCCGGTATCGATCTTCATCGCCATCGGCTGGCTTGACCTCAGCGGTTTCGGGCTGCAGCAGATGTCCATCGTCGGCCTGGTGATCGCGCTGGGATTGCTGGTAGATAACGCTATTGTGGTGACAGAAAACATCCTCCGGCTGCGCAACGGCGGCCTCGATGCCGAACAAGCAGCGCGGCGCGGCAGCCGCCAGGTCGCCACCGCCATCGTCAGTGGCACCCTGACCACGGTGCTGGCGTTCATCCCGATGCTGATGATGCAGAACGGCTCCGGCACCTTTATCCGTTCAATGCCGGTATCGGTGATCCTCACCCTGCTGGCTTCGTTATTGGTGGCGCTGACCCTGACCCCGCTGATGGCCCGCCGAATGGCCCGCCGATCTCATTCGCCAACCGCTATCCAGCGTGGTTTGAACCACTTTGCTGACGGTCCCTACCTGCGCAGCTTGGGTTGGAGTCTACGCCACCCCTGGCTGGTGATCGTTGCCGCACTGCTGTTGTTCGTCGCTGCCGTGTCGCTGTTTCCCAAGATCGGGGTCAGCCTGTTTCCCAAGGCGGAAAAGCCGATGCTGCTGGTCAATCTTGAGCTCGCCGACGGCGCCAGCTTCTACCGTACGCAGAAGATCGCCGATGAGGTGGCAGCCGAACTACAACAGCAACCGCTGGTGAGCCACGTGGCGGTGAACGTTGGCCGTGGCAATCCGCGCATCTACTACAACGTCCGCCCCGGCAGACAGAAGGCCAATTTTGCCCAGCTGTTCGTCACCCTCACCGACGCTGATCTGGCACGAGTAGAGCCGCTGGTAGAGCAGCTGCGCGAACAGCTCAACCACTACCCCGGCGTCGAGATCCGCATCAAGGAACTGCAACAGGGGCCACCGACAGAGGCCCCGATCTCGGTGCGTCTACTGGGCGAGAACTGGGAAACCCTGCGCGCGGCGTCGCTGCAGGTAGAGCGTCTGGTGGCCGAGACGACGGGCACGGTCAACATCAACAATCCGATCGGCAAGGACCAGATCGACCTGCGGGTGGCTATCAACCGCGACAAGGCAGCGCTACTGGGCATCCCCCTGGACAAGATCGATCGCAACGCAAGGGCTGTCCTGGTGGGATTGCCGCTGGGCCGCTATCGCGACGCCCAGGGAGATGACTACGCCATCACCCTGCGGTCGGCCTATGGTCAACAGCCAACCCTGGAGCATCTGCAAAGCCTGAAGCTGAAAAGTGCCGCCGGCGCCATGGTTCCCTTCAATCAGATCGCGCAGGTCACTCTGGAAAGCAACCTGCCCCGGCTGCAGCACCACAACATGGAACGGATGGCGCGGGTAACCGCCGACGTTCGCTCCGGCTTCAACACCGAACAACTGACCAACCGAATCGCTACCCAACTGGCCGAGATGCCGCTCCCGGCCGGGGTTCGCTTTGCCTTAGGCGGTGAGCAGGAAAGTCGCAAAGAGTCGTTCGGCGGCATGGCCCAGTCGCTGATCGTGGCGCTGCTGGGCATCTTTACGGTGCTGGTGGTGCAGTTCCGCTCTTTCCGCCAGCCACTGATCGTGCTGATGAGCATCCCCTTCGCCGCCACCGGCGCGTTCTTCGGCCTCTACCTCAGCGGCTACACCTTTTCGTTCACCGCCTTTATCGGCCTCACCTCGCTGGTGGGGATCGTGGTCAACAATGCCATCATCCTGGTCGACAGCGCCAACCACCAGCGATTTGGCGGTGCCAGCCTGGACACAGCTATCCGCACCAGCGCGACGGCGCGAATGACACCGATTCTGCTCACCAGCGTCACCACCATGGCCGGGCTGCTGCCCCTGACCCTGAGCGGTTCGACCCTGTGGACACCGATGGGGATCGTGATCATCGCCGGCTTGTTACTGTCGACTCTGGTGAGCCTGTTCTTGATTCCGGTGTTGTACCGGTTGCTTACACCTGCAACCAGCCGCGACGATGCCGACCAGTCACTCGAACCGAGCGGGGCTGAACAGCCGGAACTGTGTTGTGGGTCTAGCGCTGGCGCTAGCAGGCTGTCGGGCTTGACCGATCGTAGCGAGGGAAAGAGCGTTCTGAGGCAGTTTTTGGACTCTTCTGAGGCGAATAGTGGTTCTATTTAACGAAGAAGAGAACAAAAAATGGCCAGAATCGGCTTTCCCGCAGTAGATCAGTGTTAAGTCCGACAGGCTGCTAGGAGCTGATCCAGCCGCGCACCCACTCCACTGGGTCAGGCACATCGATAAAGCCGCTGTCGCGCCACATCCGTCCGCCGCTGCTGCGAGCCAGCGCCGAGGCCGCCATCATCGCCGAGGCGACCCGCTCTTTGGGGCTGCCCACCGGCACCGACAGCCGTACACAGACGGTTTCCGGCTCAAACAACTGACGTAAATCGGCGGGGAACAGGGTTTCATCCAGCGGCTGCACCTCATACTCAAAGCCGATCTCGCTCTCCTCGACCCGACAGGGCACGTAGCCCTCGTGCCGGGCAACGTCGAACTCCGCATCAAGCTGCTGGGGAAAGCCGGCTTCATCAATGCAGCGCTGCCAGTCATTGCGGGCGGGTACGCGGTCCGGACGTGTAAAGACACAGATATCGATCGACATAATTCGCTCCTTACTTAAACTCTGCCCCAGCATGCACCGCAGTGTGCAACGCAGGAGCTCTCGGTTCGTTATGTCACAGGTTTCTTACACCCGTATGAATTGGGTAACGCGCATCGTGATACCAACAGCCGTCGCCGGCGGTTATTCCGGCAGCGGGATATACTCCTGCTCATCCCCCACCACTGCGGCAAAGCGGCCCTCTTGCCAGTCGGCCTTGGCCGCTTCAATTCGCTCGGCCCGGCTGGAGACAAAATTCCAGAACATCTGCCGTGGTGGCAGCTGGTCCCCGCCGATCAACACCACCCGGCTATCTGCTTCTGCTTGTAACCGGACCTCCGCACCGACGGCCAGCACCGCCATGTCGTGGCGATCGATCCGTTGGCCATCCACCCTCACCGAACCGCTGACCAGATACAACGCCCGCGCTTCGGCCGGGGGCAGCTGCAGCCCCTGCCCCGCGGTAAGGCGCGCTTCCAGATACAGGGTGTCGGCAAAGGTGCGCACCGGCGAGGTCACCCCGTACGCACTCCCCATCATCACCCGCACCGGCACCCCGCCCTGATCCAGCACCGGGATATCCGCTTTGGGGTAATGGTGAAACGCGGGCTCGCACTCTTCGTCCGCTTCCGGCAGTGCGAGCCAGAGCTGCAGCGCGTGCAGGCGATGACGGTGGTTACGGACGCTAATCGATTCGCGCTCCGAATGGGTAATTCCGCGCCCCGCTACCATCAGGTTGATATCACCAGGTCGAATCGCCACCTCAGAGCCGAGGCTGTCACGATGCAGAATTTCACCCTCAAACAGATAAGTCACCGTGGCCAGATTGATATGCGGATGGGGACGTACATCGATGCCGCTGCCAGCCTTGAACTCGACCGGCCCCAGATGATCAAAAAACACCCAGGGACCCACCATCCGTTGCTGCTGGGTCGGTAACACCCGCCGTACCGAGAAGCCATCCAGATCCTTGGTCCGTGGTTTGATGATGCGTTCGACGGCGGCGCAGGGTTGCTCGGTACAGCAATCGGGGGTGGAATCCTCAATCAAATTACTCATGGCCGGCCTCCTCGGCAACGACGCCTCGCAACAGATGCAACGACAACGGCGACCTAATCGGTGTTCTGCGCCTGCTGCGTCAACAGCGAGATCAGCTCTTCAAAGCTGTCCCGGTTACGCTGATCGATAGCGCTCAGACGCTGGTGAGCCTCCAGCACCAGCGCCAGGGTGGACGCTTCGTCAGCTTCAACGGGGAGCAGTTCGGTCAGACGGCCGGCGCTGTAGTCGGCCGAATCCAGCAGGGTGAACAGTTGATCAAAACAGATACAGCGTAGCAGTTCGATCAGACTTGGGTCGGGCACCACGATCACCGGCGCCGGCTGGCCCTGTTCGCGGGCATGGCGGGCGATGCGCGCCAACACACCCAGATTGGTACTGTCGATCGCCGTGGTAGGCGTCATATCGATCAGAATCTGCCCGGTATCAGGGTCGGCCAGCACCTGATCGAGCCACTGGTTGAGGGCATGACTGATCGTAAAGCGGATATCCCCCACCAAACGCACCACATGCACGCCATCGCGCTCGGCCACCTCGATTCTTCCATCGCTCATGTCGGACTCCTGGTCGCCGTGGGGCCACCCTCGTTGCGAATCAGCAGCAGGGTCACGTCATCCGGGTAACGCTCGCCGGGTTCGATCTCCAGCTGCTGCAGTACCTGTTCCACGCTTTGCGGTGCCGACGCCGCCACCGCCAGCAACCGCTGTCGTTTGGCAGACAGGGTCGCCTCCGGCAGCAGTTCCAGCACGCCATCAGAGCAGAGCAGCAACGAACCGCGATTAAAGCAGAGCGACACCGGCTCGTAACTGACCTCATCCATCAACCCCACCGGCAGATTGCTTCCCGCCAGAAACGCCGCGTCTCCCTCGACATCAGCGAACACCGGTTCCGGCAACTGGCCACCGTTGCAGCCGCGCAACTCGCCGCTGTCACCATCGATAACGCCGTAAAAAATGGTGAGGTACTTATCCAGACCCTGTTGACGCAGATAGTGATTAAGAGAACCCAACACCCGAGTTGGTTCCAACAGGGTGTCATCGCGCTCCAGCCGATAGGCGTCTCGCAGGCGGTGAAGATAACTGTGCAGTAACACGGTGACCAGCGCCGAGGACACGCCGTGGCCGGAAACGTCAGCCAGATAGAAGCCGCAGTAACGCGGATCAATTACGAAATAATCAACAAAATCTCCGCTCAAATGCAGTGACGGCAGCAGGCAGCGTTCAAAACTGTATGCGCCCAGTTGGCTGCGGGGCGCAGGCATCAGCTGTTGCTGCATCTGCCGACCAGCGTCAGCATCCAGTTCCAGCTGCTGCAGGTAGTCGCTCAGTTCAGCATTAGCCTGCTCCAGCTGCGCCTGGTAACGCCGATTCTGGCGCCGCAGGCCGGCTTTCTCCAGCGCGGCGGTGATGGCATGTTCCAGCACTGCCATATCAACAATCGGCTTAGCGACGAAATCCCACGCCCCACGGCGCAACGCCTCCACTGCATCACTCAGCACGCCGGTGCCCGACACCACGATCACCGGCAGGTCGGGAAAGCGCTGCTGTAACGCAGAGACCACCGCCTGACCATTAAGGCCCGGCATCCACAGATCGGTCAGCACCAGATCAGGGGGCGATACGGCCACCGCCGCTAGTGCGGTATCGCCATCGTCATACTCGGCGACCCGGAAACCGCAGTCTTCCAGGTAGCTGACCAGATTAAAGCGAACCGCGGCTTCATCCTCAATCACCATGATGCGCGCACCGCTGCAGTGCTCAGTCATGGAGCAACCTTTTAATGGCGTCAACCAGCAGCCCCATATCCAGCAGCGGTTTACTGAAGACATCCCGCTCACTGATACCGAGCCGCTGCAGGGAATCTGGCGGGCTGTAGGCTGCGGACCCGGTATGGATCAGAAATCGTAGCGAGGGATCCAGTTGATGCAGACGCAGCGCCAATTGATTACCGTCGATATCGGGCAAGCGCATGTCCAAAATGCACAGCTGTAAGCCGTTGTTCTGCTCCGCCAGCGCTAAAGCCTCGGCACCACTGGCGGCAATCTGCACGCCGATGCCTTCGTCCTCCAAAAAGCTGCTGAGTCCGGCGCAGAGGGCCGGCTCATCATCGATGATCAGCACCCGAGGGCTCACGAAGATGCCTCCTGGGAGCTACTGGTATGGGGCGCGCGCGGCAGCCGCATCACAAAGCAGCTGCCGCGACCCGGTGCGCTCTCCACCCGCAGCGAACCGCGATGCTGTTCATGAACGATAAAATAGGCGACCGACAGTCCCAGCCCAGTGCCCTCGCCCACCGGTTTGGTGGTGAAAAAGGGTTCAAAAATCCGCTTGCGGGTCTCTCCATCCATGCCAGGGCCATTGTCAGCCAGTTCCACCCGGATATAGGGGCCATCGTCGGACAGCCGGATCGTCAGCTGCGGCGTGCGCTGCTGCTCGCCGCGGCTCATCGCCTGCGCTGCGTTGCGAATCAGATTGAGTAGCACCTGTTCAATGGCAGTGCGGTCACACCAGATCTCGTCGTCACTCAGCGCCACCTCTCGCAGAACCCGGATTTTACGGAAGTCATAGTTGCGTTTGAGGTCGTAGTCGTGGCTGGCCAGGCGCAGGGTGGTTTCCACCAACCCCACCAGACTGGTAGGTTCGAACGAAGAAGCGCTGCGGCGGCTGTAGGTGAGCATGTCGGCGATGATCTGCGACGCCCGAGCCACCCCCTCGCTGATACCGTCGATAAAGCGATGAATACCGCGTTGCTCCATGTAGCGTTCAACCAGAGCCAGGTCGAGCCCCAGCTCATCGGCCAACTGGCGGTTCTGCGGTAACTCGGCCGACAAACGCCGGGTCAGGTTCTGGCAGCCCTGAGCAATAATACCGAGCGGGTTGTTGATCTCATGGGCCATACCCGCCGCCAGCCCACCTACGGACATCATCTTTTCGGTCTGGATCATCATCTCTTCAATCCGCACCCGCTCGGTGATGTCGTCAATACGGATCACCGCACCGGCGCTCGCCCCTTGAGCCAGCGGATACACCATCACATCCACGTAGCCTACTTCGCCATCACGCGGTACCGAAATCCGCTGGCTGACCAGGGTTCGCTGCTCCAGAATGGCGGTCTCGATACGAGACAGCTGGTTGGTCAGGTGGGGATAGCACTGGTCGATACGCTGCCCCACCTCTAGCGGTTGCGCCAGGCGAGGCTCGGCTGCTGCCAGTTGATTCCAGTGGGTGATATGTCCTTCAGCGTCGACGCCGATGATGATGGAGGGCATGGAATCGATAATGTTTTGCAGCAGCTCTCCAGTGACCGCCAGCTGCTGCCGAGCAGCATGCAGGGCACTGAGGTCGTGCGCAATGCCCACGAAACCATGAAAACCGTCGATCTTGATCTCCCCCACTGAGAGGTACATGGGGAACAGAGACCCGTCTTTTCGCTGACCCTTGACCTCGCGGCCGATGCCGATCACCTTGGCCGTGGCACTTTCAAGATAGTTACGCAGATACTGGTCGTGGTCGCGCTGGTATTCCGGAGCGGCCAGATATTTGACGTTGCGGCCGATGACATCGTCGGCGTTATAGCCAAATAGTTTCTCGGCCGCGGGATTGAACATCTCGATCATGCCGCGGGTATCGATGCCGATAATGCCGTCGGCAGCGCTACCAACAATGGCTTTGACGCGCGGATCGTCGTTCCAGAAACGAACACGTGCTGCGGGGCTGGAGAAATCCTTCAAGCTGGACCTACCTCCTATAACGGCAAAGCCGCTCGCTGCGGCAGTGAAACCATTAAAATACAAATCCGAGTGTTTGACTAGGTTATTTTAACCATGGTCAATGATTTGTGCGAGAAGACCGCCAGGAACAGGCAAATAAATGATTTACTATCAGCCAGATAAGCGGATAAAAAATGATGTGCACCGCATCATGAGAGAGCGGACAAAACCGCCCCGGAAACCTGATGTGACGTGATGCGAACGAGCCCGCACGACGGCAGGCTCAGTAACGTTGCCAGATCTCTGCCAGCGGCTTGCGCGCTGAGGGCTGTTCCCGCTGGCGCAGATTGTCGGGCAGCTGGCCGCGATCGGCCGGGTAGCCGATCACAAAGCCAATCAGCACCCGCTGCTGCTCGCCATCGAGGCCAAAGTAACGATCGGCGGCAGCATGATCGATACCGGCCATGGCGTGGGTATAAAGCCCCTCCATGCGCGCCTGCAGACTCATTGCCATCCACGCCGCGCCGCAATCCAGCTCTGCGCTGGCGTTGGCTTTGCCGTTATGGCGAAAGCGGGTAAGTACACTGAGAAAGCCAATCACCCCGGCATGCTGCGCCCAGCCACGATTGCCCTCCTGCAACAGCTCCACAAACTGATCAAAGGTTGCATCCGTGGCGGTATGAAAACGCCAGGGCTGTTCATTGAAGCAGGAGGGAGACCAGCGCGCCGCGTCCATCACCCGCTGCAGGGTGTCCGGATCGATCGGCGTAGAGTCAAACGCGCGCGGTGACCAGCGCTCCACAAACAACGGGCTGACCCCGGCAAAAGGATCGCGATAATCGTAAGGATTGGGCAAGGTCACGGGCAGTCCCTCAAGTAGTCAGACGAGCGCTGCCGTTTGCAGCGAGCACCCGGCAACCTGTTCCAGCATAGGCAACCACGCCGCTGCCAGCCAATCAGGCCAGCGCGACCAGGGTATAGCGAACCGGCTTGCCCGCGATCTCCAGCTGAATCTCGTCGTCCAGCTCCCGCCCTTTCAGCGCCCGCCCCAGGGGGGCAGCGAGCGTTACCACCGCCACCATACCGGCCGGACTCTCCAGCCGCGCGCCGCCACCGTGTTCGGCCAGCAGGATGCGGCGGGTGTTCCCCTGCTCATCTTCCAGCGTCACCAGCGCGCCCAACGCCACCCTGTCACCATCGCCGAATGCCGGCGGCGTCCACTGGGCCACCGCGGCCACCGCCTCGTGCAGCTGCGCCACCCGTACCGACAGGCCGTGAGCCAGATAGGCTGCTTCCAGACCACGGGTGTCGTACTTGTTCTCTGCCTTGCTTTCGCTATGGGTAGCGGATTGGTGGGCCTGATCGCTGGCCTGCAGCAGCGTGGTCAGCTCCGCCTGCAGGTGGCGGCGCAGGCCGTCGATCAAAAAAGGTTTATCCATGAGGTAACCGCCGGTTTGAAAGCGGCAGGCTAATTCAAACAGCCGCCGGCTGACAAGCGATCAAGGGCGCAATTATGCCGCCGCACATGCCTTATCGGGCCTGATGTGGTAGAACAACGCATCACTCACAAGGAAGCCGTTATGAACCTCGTTAAAACCACCCTCGCCACTTTGGCCATTAGCTCTCTCAGCACCCTTGCCCTGGCCGCCGAATCGGTCACCGTGGCCGAACTGCACGCCAAACGCACCGAACTGGCGGGCCAGCAGATCAGCGTTACCGGCAAGGTGATCAAAGTGAACAACGGCGTGATGCGCCGCAACTTTGTTCACGTGCAGGACGACAGCGCCAACGCCACCTACGACCGGGTGATCTTTACCTCCCAGGACAGTACCGAGGTAGGCGACACCGTGACCGCCACCGGCACCGTCAAGCTGGATACCGATTTCGGCATGGGCTACTTCTACCCCACCTTGGTGGAGCAGGCGAGCGTCAAGCCCGCACAGTAATCCCTACTGACACAGGCCCGCCAACGAGCCACATCGTGTTTCGCCCTCAACGTCCGCCCGCCGAGGTTTGGTAATGCTCAGCCGCACCCTCCATCGCTACCGGCAGCAGTCGCGCCAGATCGGCCCCGGCATCGCCGCCTGTCTGGTGGTGGCGATGGCAGCACGGTTCCTGTCGGAGCACTACGGCGGTCCGGTGATGCTGTTTGCGCTGCTGATCGGCATGGCGCTGCACTTCCTCTATCTGGAAAGCCGCTGCCATGAGGGGATCGAGTACAGCGGCCGCGCCATACTCCGGTTTGGCGTGGCCCTGCTCGGCGCGCGGCTGACGCTGGAGCAGATCCAGGCGTTCGGCCCCACCCCGGTGTTGATTGTGGTCAGCGGCGTGGCCGCCACCCTGCTGTTCGGCTGGCTGGTAAGCCGCTGGTTCGGCCAGAGCCGTGGGTTCGGCATTCTCACCGGCGGTGCGGTGGCGATCTGCGGTGCCTCGGCGGCGCTGGCGATCAGCGCGGTACTGAAAAAGGGCAAGGTCAGCGACCGCGACACCATCTTTACTGTGGTGAGCGTCACCGCCCTCAGCACTCTCGCCATGATTGTCTACCCAATCCTGGCCAACTGGCTGGCGCTGGACACCCGCGAAACCTCGGTGCTGCTCGGCGGCACCATCCACGATGTGGCCCAGGTGATTGGCGCAGGTTATCTGATCTCCGACGAGGTCGGCGACCTCTCCTCAGTGATCAAACTGCTGCGGGTGGCGATGCTGGTGCCGGTGATGCTCCTGCTGGCGGTTTGGGTTGGCCGCAGCGATGATACCGCCGAGCAAGCCGGCAGCAATATTCCCTGGTTTATCCTCGGCTTTACCGCCATGGTGGCGCTCAACAGCCTCGGCCTGCTTACCCCGGCCCTGCGCGGCCTGCTGATCGAACTCTCCAACTGGTGCCTGGTCACCGCCATCGCCGCGCTGGGGCTGAAAACCCAACTCAAGGAGCTGGCCGCAGTGGGACTGCGCCCGCTGGCATTGATGGTGAGTGAAACGCTGTTTTTGTTTCTGTTTGTGCTGCTGTTGATTAAGTTGTTGTAAAGCTATTGATTGAGGGCTGCTGCTGGGCCCCGGGAGCCACTCACACAGAGCCATCGGCCTGCACACCACTGCTCAGCGGGTTACAAGTTCAGCTTATCTGCACCTATCTTAAAAACAGACCAGTTTGTCAGACACGGCAGCACTCGGCCCGTGATCGAGATGGTATGAAATAATCCAGAGTGCATACGTTTATAAGGGACTTACTGCGATGAAAAATAGAACTATTGGGATCATTCTTAGCGTGATAGGTGTTGCTTTGGCCGTTTGGGGTTATGACGTTTATGACTCTGCAAGCTCTCACGTTACCAGAGCGCTCAGTGGGGATACCCCAATCGAAGCTTGGCTTGGCATGATTGGTGGGGGTATATGCATCGTTTTAGGCATATTAAAGATCAAATGAGCTTTAGGTAAAAATCAGCACAGACCACGTCAGTGCACCGGGCGACGTAACCTCCGGTGCTTTATGCGTTTCATAGGCGATAAGCCTCCCCTCTGAAGGTTCGCGAGCCTGTCGCATAACCGCGTCCGACCAATGCAGTGACAAAGAGATGTCGTTCGCCGGGTTGCTGTCGCTGTACAGCGTTCCGGAATCGGCCCTCTCCTGCCTCACCAAGATCTATTCCAGCCTCCAATAGCGTGCGGTCGCCTCGTTTAAGGTTGATTTCAGCTTCGTCAGCGCAGACTGAGCCTTATCGGGCCTGAATGAGATCAGCCCGAGCCACCTGAAGTTAATGAGGAGAGAGTGCGATGAAACCGATCAACGACACGCCTGTTCAGCTGCGCGACACCGTTATTTCCGTCATTGCCTTGGTCATCACCGCGGCCGGCATGTTCAGCTCTGACATTGGCTGGATGCTGGCAACAACGGTCTGAGACGACCAGCGCGCGGCCAGCGGCCTGCTGCTGTCATCAGGCTGTAGCAATGGAGAAGGATGATCAAACCCATGCATGACCATCATCCCTATGCACTATCAACCCGAACCATCATCTGCGTGGCCTCAGGTTACGCGCTGTTCGTGTTGGCGCTGCTGTTACTGCAACCGGCATAACGGGCGGCTAGCCGCCCCGCCTGGTCGAAGACAGAAACCAGGACAGTCTAGCGCGGTTCCCTGAGCGCCTCAGCCAGGCCCGACCAGCGCTCCGCCCGTTGGGCCAAAGCATCGCGCCAGAGGCGTTCGCTGGTGGCCACCACGCAGCGGGTTTTGGCGCGGGTGATGCCGGTGTAGATCAGCTCAGGGCTCAGCAGCCGCGCCGCATGATCCGACAGCAGCAGGGCCACATGGCCAAACTCGGAACCCTGGGTTTTGTGGATAGTCATGGCGTACACCGGCTCCACCTCCGGCAGCAGCCCCAGATTCAGGCGCCGGATGCCGTCGGCCTGCTCGAAACAAGCGTCCAGCTCGCCCCGGTCGTTGCGCCACACCAACCCCACGTCACCATTGAACACCCCCAGCCCCGGATGATTGCGGGTGATCATGATCGGCCGGCCATGGTAGTGATGGCCGGAGCGGATCGCTGCCCCGCTGTGCGCCAGCTGCGCTTCAATCCGCAAATTCAGTGCTTCCACCCCCCAGTCGCCCACCCGGGTGGGCACCAACACCCGAAAAGCCGCCAATCGCCGGAAGGCGTTGGCCAGATCGGGCGCGCTGGCGATGGGGCGGTAGTAGTGCTCCACCGCTGCGTCCAGCCAGCGCTCCAGCGACGCTGGGGGCAGATAGCCGAGCTGGCCGCTGTCAGTGGCGGGGGCACTGCTGACTGCACTCTGCAGCAGAGGCCAACTGCTGTCTGCGTCGAGGGCGATGGTCGCCTCTGCCAGTTGGCCGATACCGCCGCTGCCGTCGAAGCGGTGGCTGTGGCGCAGCAGACAGACGTGGTCCTGCGGCGGTGTTGCCGCAGCCGGCGGCACCCGGTAACCACAGTAGCGGGCAATCGCCTCCGCCGCTGTGGCGCTGTAGCCCTGGTGCGGCAGCGGCGCCAGATCGGACAATACCGAGCCGACGGCGATGGAGGGCAGTTGGTTGGCATCACCCACCAGCACCAGCCGTGCTTCGCCCGGCAGCGCGCGCAACAGCCGGGTCATCATCGGCAGATCCACCATCGAGGCTTCGTCGATCAGCAACAGATCCACCGCCAGCGGGTTGGCGGCATCGTGGCGTAGCGCGGTGCTGTTGGGCCGCACCCCCAGCAGGCCATGCAGGGTGTGCGCCTGTTCGGGAATCGCGGCCAGCAGGGCGGCGTCGATACCGGTGTGCGCCAGTTGCGCCTTGGCCGCAGCGATCGATTCCTGCAACCGCTGTTTGGCCTTACCGGTGGGTGCCGCCATCATGATCCGCAGTCCACCAGCGGCCACCGCCTGCAGCGTCGCCAGCATGCGAGCAACGGTATAGGTCTTACCGGTACCGGGGCCGCCGGAAAGCACGCAGAAACGGCGCTCCACCGCGTTCGCCACCGCCACCGCCTGCCAGTCTATCGCTGCAGAGGCCTGAGGCTGGCTCACCGCCTGCCCGCTCGCCGCCGGACAGTGGGGGAACAGCTGGCGGATCGTCTGCGCGGCCGCCGCTTGCTGGTCGGCGCTCAGCGCCAGCGGTGCCAGGCGCTGGTTGAGCGCCTGTGCCAGCTCCTGCTCGAACAACCAGTAACGGCGCAGGTAGAGTCGGTTCTGCTGACGTACCACCAGCTGGTTAGCTTCAGGCCCCAGCTCAAGGTCAGACAGCTGAGCCTGCAGGGCGGTCAGCTCGGCAAAGCGGTACCCGGGTCTGGGCACGCTGTCGCGCCCCTCCCCCGCCCACAGGGTCTGGCCGGCTACGGCGGCCAGGTCGAGGCAGCTATGGCCCTGACGCAACGCCCAGTGCAACGCCAGCCAGAGCATAAAACGCTCGGGGCGCTCACCGCCCAATTGCGTCTGCAGTTCACGGGCGAGAAAAAAGTCGATCGCTTCCAGCTCCGCGTAGCGGGCCAGACATTGATCACTATCGAGGCTGGCGAGATTTTCCAGTGACGACATCAGCCGTTCCCCTCCCATGAACCGGTGGCAAAGAGCGCATCCAGATCGTTCAGCAACGGCGGTTCCAGTGCGCAGTGAAACACCCCGCTGTCGCTACCGGGCTGCATCCCCCGCAAGTAGAGGTAATAGACCCCGCCAAAGTGACAGCCGGGGTCGTAATCGGCAACCCGGTCGCGCAGGTAGCGATGCAGTGCTACCGCGTAGATCAGGTACTGCAGGTCGTAGAAATGCGCTTCATTATTGGCTTTGAGGGCGGCATAACCGTAATCGGTCAGGCTGTTGCCCAAGTGAGTGGATTTGTAATCCGCCAGGTAATAGCGCCCCCGGTGTTCGAAGATCAGATCGATAAAACCGTGCATCATGCCGCGCAGGCGCGCGCTGCCCGGCAGTTGCAGCGCTGATTCGGTGCCGCGATGGCGTGCCAGCAGCAGCGCCAGCTGATCCAGATTCAGCCCCCCGAGGGGAAAGTAAAACTCGGCTTCGCGCAGGGTCGCCGGCCAGTTCAGCTCCGCCAGCCTCAGCGCTGTCCCCGCACCGATGGCGGGCAGTTCGGTTTCGACACAGGCCTGCAGCCACTGTTGCAGCAACGGCTGTTCGGTCTCGGCCAGCTGCCCAAAACGGAGCAGCGGATCGCGCAACACCTCGGCCCAGCGCGGGGCGCTGAAGTCGGTGTGCTCCAGCACGTCATGGAGCAGGTTGCCGGCGTGGGCGCCCTTGGGCAGCCGGAATCGCAGTGGCAGCTCCACCTCCACCACAGCCGCGCCGGTCTGATCATCGTCATGGTCCTTGCGGTCGCGGCGGGCGTGACCGAGGTTACGGGTCAGGGCCGAGAACGAACTCAGGCGCCAGTCGCGGTCAATATGCCGGCTGAACTGTGCCACGTTGGTCGGTGGTGAGCCATCGCCGCGTTGCGGCCCTTGAGGTGATGGCCACCCCTCCGCGCGGAGGCTGATCAGAGCGCAGGCTTCGGAATCACCAGCCAGCTGTTCGGCCAGCAGCTGCGGCCAGTTCGGCTCGCCCGCAACGCGACTGCCACACCCCAGCGCGCGCGCCAGCGGCGATGCGGCACTGTTGTTGAAGGGCGCGCAACAGAGATAGCAGCGCTGCTCAGCCCGGGTAACGGCGACGTACAACAGCCGGATCGCTTCCGCGTAGGCTTCGTCGGTGGCGCGCTGTTCGGCCTCGGGAGTACGCCCGATCATCTGCAGAGCAGCGCCGCTATCCGGGTGGTGATAACTCAAAAACTCCTGTTTGCGGTTGCCGAACTTGAGCGGTTCCTTGGGATAGTTGGCAAAGGGGACAAACACTACCGGGTATTCCAACCCCTTGGAGCCATGCTGGGTGACGATGCGGATCAGGTTGGCATCGCTCTCCAGCCGCAGCTCCGCCTGGGTGTCGCTGACAGCGGCCTGAACCTGGTCGTGCAACCACTCCAGCAGCTGCTGCGGGTGACGCAGGTTGCCGGACGCCTGCTGCAGCAGTTCGGCCAGATGGATATGGTTAGTGAGGCAGCGTTCGTGGCGCGTCGGCGGCGGGTTGAGGTGGTCATGGATCAGCGCCATCATCATGGCGATAAAGCCTTCACGCTGCCACTGCTCGCGCAGAGCGATCAGTCGATAGCGCATCGCCACCAGCGCGTCGGCGTCGCCGTTGAGGCAAGCCAGACGCTTAGCATCACCGCCCAGCAGGCTGGTGGCACAGGCGGCCAGCAGCGCGCCGCTTTGCTCCGGCGCCAGGATACCCTGCAGCACCAGCGCCAGCTCACTCGCCTCGGGGCTGTCAAAGATGTTATCCCGCGCGCTCAGATAGACTGACGAATAACCCGCCTGCAACAACGCCTGCTGCATGACATCGGCCTCGGTGCCGGTGCGCACCAGAATGGCGATGTCGCTTTCCTGCAGCACGCGGGAGTCGGTTGGCGCTGTCCCCAGCCGCGCCGGACTATTGAGCAAGCGGTCGATTTCGCTGCAGCACCAGGATGCGATCGAGTGACGAAACTCCCCGGTAACGCTGTCACCATCGGCGCCCTCTGCCGGCGTCAGCCAGACATAGTTGAGTGCGGCACGCGGCGGCTCTCCCGGCGGCAGCGGGTCGATCAGGTGCGCAAACGACGACTGCGCGGCTCTGGCCGCCTTGACCGGTTGGTAATCGATGCCGAATCCAAATACCGGTGCAGCCGGCTGCGCGTCCGGCGCTCCACGAAACAGGCGGTTATACCCAGCCACCATCGCCGGGACCGAACGCCAGTTGGTGTCCATCTGCCACTGGTCGTCGGCACCGTTGCGGGCGCTGAGGTAGGTAAAGATATCGCCGCCGCGGAAGGAGTAGATCGCCTGTTTGGGATCACCGATCATAAACAGGGCGGTGGCGCTGTTTTGGATTTCCGCGCTGGCGTGGTCGCCAACCGTTTCACTGCGCGGTCGGTAGACCCGCTCCAGAATGGCGTACTGGTGCGGGTCAGTGTCCTGAAACTCGTCCACCAGCGCCACCGGGTACTGTTGGCGCATGGCCGCCACCAGTGGCGCCCCCGCGTCGCTTACCACCCGCTGCGACAACAGGGTGATCAGGTCATCAAAATCCATCAGCCCCAGCTGGGTCTTGCTGGCAGCAAAGCGGCTGCGAATCGCCGCGATACCCTCGCGCAGATAGGGGTAAATCGTCGCCTGCTCGGCAGCCTCGGCGAGCTTAGGCAGCGTTTTCTTCAACTCTTTAAAGGGCTCAAGCAGCGGCTTTAGGTGTTGTGCTTTCTGGCTATTGAATCGGCCGCCATGGAGGAAGCGCTTCGCAGCCGATGCAATGCTATTCAGATCATCGTTAGCCAGCCATTCCAGAGTCTCCACCCACTCTGCTTGTCGCTCATCAGCATCATTGCGACCCTCTATCAGGGCGGCGAAGAGCTCGCTCTCGTGGTCAAGCAGCTGTGTCCGATAATCCCGTTTGATGGTGAGCGCTGCCTGAACAAGCTGCGCCGGTTCCGCCGCCAGCAGTTCGGCGCTGGAGCGGATGGCATTGCCAAACAGGCGGATAAAGGCCTCCGGGGTGTGCCAGCCCCGTTCGCTGAGCTGCTGATACAGCCCACCGTGAGCGATGCCGCGCAGCCAGTCGCGCACCGCTTCCAACAACTGCGCGCTGGTGTCGGCCTCCATCTCCAGCTCCATCGGCATGGCACTGGCCAGGGCATGTTGCTTGAGCACCCGGGCACTGAAACTGTGGATGGTGAAGATCGCCGCCTCATCCAGATGCAGCAGCGCACTCTGCAGCAACGGCACCGCCTGTGCCGCACTCAGGCGCTGTTCCATCGCCGCAAAGAAGGGGTCACTCTCTCCCAGCCGGCCCCAGTGGGCAGCGGCGTTACGCAGCTCGCGGTCGATCCGCCCACGCAGCTCTTCGGTGGCGGCCTTGGTAAAGGTCATCACCAACAGCTGCTGAACCGTCAATCGCCGCTCCAGCAGCAGGCGGATGTAGAGCCGGGTGATGTTATAGGTTTTGCCGGTACCGGCACTGGCCTCAATCAGCTGACGGCCTGTCAGGGTGAGTTCTGCGGGCTCAAGTCGGGCCTGAATCTCGCCGTTCATACCTCGCCCTCCGCAACGTCCAGTAGTGCGGCCACGGCCGGGTCATAGACCGGTTTAAGCTGCTCCCACCAATTATCAAGGCTGTCGCCCTCGGGCCAGAACCAGCTCACGTAGGGATCACTGCCCACCTGGTAGGGACTGGCGTAGTAGCCCACCGCCCACTCGCCGTTCCAGGCTTTGAGCCGCGCCGTTGCCTGCTCATCCCCCGGCAGCGGCCTGCTCACCCCGTTGCTGGTCTTGTACTGTTTGGCGCAGACCGTCAGCCCCAGTTTGGCGTTCAGCAGCAGCGGCGCGCACTGACCTTCACGCCACACCACCAGCAACTGTTCCAGTAACAGCCGGGCGTCGGCCACCGGCCCGAGAGCCAGCGTCTCCACTTGCGCGTCACCGGTTTTTTTATCCACCGGGCCGAGGAAAATACCGCGACTGCAACTGGTCAGGCCCGCGGCCTGAGCCATCAGGTGATAAAGCCACAACCGCCATTGATCCTTGGCTTTGGTCCGCGCCGGCCGCCACAGCAGCAGCTGCCGCTCCTCCGGCCCGTCGCTGACCAGCGGTAGCTGCCCGCGCAAGCGCACGCCGTCAAGCACCAGTTCGGCCGTCCGAACCTGCAAAGTTTCCACCCCCGCACACTCCAGCTCCGCCGCCAACGTCGATGCCTGCTGTTGCCAGCTGTCAACAAACTGCGCCGCGCGCAGACTGTCGGGCAGACGCCCCGATACCGCGAGCATCTCGCGCACCGCGGCGCTGGCCGGCTCCGGTTCGTCGCCGAGCGCCGCGCCGAGCAACAGCTCACGCGCCTGAAAAGCGGTCAAACCGTCGGCGTCAAAGGGTTCGGCATCGTCCAGTCGTGGATTGTCGCTTTGCAGACGCAGCCCCAGTCGCTGTTCGGCAAAGGCGCGCGAGGGGTTGTCGAAAAAGCGCACCAGTGCTTCCAGCTCCAGCGGCTGCAGCCCGTCGTCGTCCAGCAGCTGCTCGGGCGGATCGAGCCGGATGCGGTTGTCACGGGCGGCGCGCGGCTGGCTCAGCTGCTGCCAGCGATGATCGAAACCGGGCTCATCGCCACTGAAGTTGTCGGCACTGAAGGGGTGCAGAGGCTGACGCTGCAGTTCGGCTCCCGGCTCAAAGCGCCAGCCGTATCCGCGCTGCAGGTAATCCATCAGCTCGGTCAGTATCAGACTGGGCTGGCGCTCGCTATTGTTCTTGATGTCGGCCCCTTGATAGCTGAGATAGAGCTTCTCGCGGGTGCAGATCAGCGCTTCGAGGAACAGGTAACGATCGTCGCCGCGACGCGAGCGATCACCGGCACGACGGGGCGTCTGCGCCATCAGGTCAAAGCCGAACGGTACCTGCTGGCGCGGGTATTCGCCGTCGTTGAGGCCGAGGATGGCGATCACCCGGAAGGGTGCGCTACGCATCGGTTCCAGCGAGCAGAAAGTGATCTGGCCGGTCATAAAGCGATTGCTGCCATCGGGCATACCAAGATGGTGATTCAGGTAGTGGCGCACTACATCCAGCGTCAGCGGCTGGTCATACGCCACCAGCGCGGTCCAGCTCACCAGTTGGTTGATCGCCTTGTCCAGCTCGTCGCTGGCGTCGCGCTCATCGCCGCCGGGATCAGCCGGGCTGAAGAAGGCATCACGCAGCTCGCGCAGGTAGTGTCCCCACTCCTGCGGCGTGCGCGGCTGGACCAGGGTGCGGGCGTGGCGCTGCAGTCGCTCCAACAGCTGCATCAGCCGCCCCAGCAGTATGGCATCGGCCCCCTCTACCAGCGGCAGCAGCCATTGGTGATCCACCAGCTCGGCCTCGTCGCTGCGGGCAAAGCCCAGCAATAGCCGGCGCAGCCCCCAGTCCCAACTGAACAGGGCCGAGCTTTCGGCCGCTCCGCTCATGTTCGCCTTATGCCCGGCATCCAGCCCCCAGTGGATACCCGCTTCACTCAGCCACCATTGCAGCGTGGAGAGTTCATCGGCGCTAAAACCGAAGCGTGCCTGCAACGAAGGCAGTCGTAGCAGGTCAAGAATGCGCGACACCTGAAAACGGCTGTCAGGCAGAGTCAGCAGCTCGAGAAAGCTGCTGATCAGCGGTTCAGCATCCCGCGGGGCGCGGTCGGTGATCGATACCGGCAGTTTGGGCGGCTGGTCGCTGCCCTCTACACGGCTGGCGAAAAAGCCGCTGTCGAATACGGCGCTGATATAGGGGGCGTAATGCTCCACCTGCGGACACATCACCAGCACATCGCGCGGGGTCAGGGTCTGATCCTGGTTGAAGCGGTGCAGCAGCCAGTCGTGCAGCGCCTGCAGTTCGCGCAGCGCACTATGGCTGGCACTGAGGGTAATGCTGTCGTCCACCTGCCGCTCCACCACGGCGGTCGGGTCCGCTGGACGGGCATCATGGAGGGTGAGAATGTCGCGCTGGATCTGCTGCAGCACGCTCGGCGGCTCGCCGCCGGTATCGGGCTGCGGCTCGCTGGGTGGCAGATCGAAGGCGCTGATCTCGCAGCTGTCGAGCCCTTGCAGCGCGGCAAAGAACTCTTTGCCCTGCCCGCCCAGATTGGCCAGTAGCGGATTACCGGGTTCTCCGGGCAGGGCCGCCGGCTCCGGCTGAGCGCTCAGTTCTGAATCGGTGCACTCCGGATCAACACAGGCCAGCCAACGCCGCACCTGCTCTGCCCGCTGTGCGGCCTGCTGTTTCTCGGCCTGCAGATCGCCCCAATAAGCAACACAGGGGTTGAGATGAAACAGGTGCACCTGGGTATAGCGCGCTAACTGATCGAAAAACTGCAGCGTACCCGGTGGCAGGGTGTTGATGGCAAACAGGCAGATCTGTGCCGGCAGTTTGTCGGCATGGGCGGCCAACGCGCTGATCGCCTCGCGCTGCAGCCGCACCGGATGATCAGGATTCTCGGTCACCAACAACCGCCACAGCGCCGCCTGCCAGTTGTCGTCCAACCCGGCAGGGCTCTGCCCCTGCTCCCAGGCCTCGATCCAGTCGGGACGAAACATCAGGTACTGCTCGTACAGGTCGGCCTGCTTGGAGGCCAGTTGGAAGCGCTTGAGGAGGTCATCACAACGGACATCAGCGTCAGTCTCGCTGCGCCAGTAGCGGGTAACCTCGTCAAAACGGGCATCGTCGATGCAGAGCTCACTGGCCAGCAGCCGGTCGATCCGCCATGCCAGCGCCTCACGCTGGTAGGGAGATTCCAGCGGTACCCGCTCCGGCCCCAGCAGCCGCCGCACCAGCTGCCACAGAAACACCCCGGGCATGGGAAAGTCGAGATTCATGCACAGGCCACGGGATTCCGCCAGCGCCATGCTGACCCAGTGCTGCATCCCCTGACTTTCGACGATCACCGTGCTCGGCGCCAGCACCGAGCCCGGGTTGAGACTCAGTACATGCTCCAGCAGCAGCGCCAGATCCTCCAACCGGTTGGCGGGATAAAGGGTGATCTGGCCAGAGGCTGAGGGCATGCCGCACTTCCTTGTCTTACAGGGCAATAGTGTTAATGGGCAATGGTCTTGAAAGACGATCGCCTCAACGAACAAATGACTGGCCAGTATAAGGGCTTAAGGACAGCTTGGGGACCGTGCCGATGGAGAATGGCGCCGGTTGCGGCCGGATCATACCGACGCGGGGAGAAAACGGGCAAAAAAAAAGCGCGCCACCAGGGCGCGCCATAAACAGAATCGAGAAAAAGCGATGCGATGCCGCTAGCCGACAGTTCCTGTCGCTACCGCGATACCCGCGGTTACCAGCGCTGGCAAAAACCCAACCACAAACGTCATTACCATCAGTCGTTGCTTTGTCATTGTCTATGACCCTCAAGCTAGTGTGTCCCTGCTGTTTAAAAACTGCTCAAACAACGATGGAGCCATTCTAGCGATGCCCACAGCAATAACATTGACTTATGTCACGCGAATGGTTTTGTCACTTTTACGCCGTCCCACTCATCCAGCAGGCGTCACTTGAGACAACGCAGCGGCGCGACCGCACATGGCTCAGCCGACAACCAACCTTATCCCCTCGACCCGCTCAATGTAACGATTCATTGCCTCGTTGCTGGTAAGCCCCTTGCAGGCTTCCCAGGCGTTGTACTTGGCGCGGTTAACCAGATCGGTCATGCCCGGTTTGTTGCCACTGATATCGCCCTCCGTGGCCTGCTTGAACAGCGCGTACATCTCCAGCTTCATCGTCGTGGTTAGCGGCACCGAGGTATCAGCGGTGCGGACGTATTCAAGACAGTCGTGAAATCGTTGTTGCAGGTCGGTCATCGCGTTGGCTCCGGATGGTTGGGTTAACAGGATCAGCGGATGCTAGCGCGAGCCGAGACCCGGCACAGTGACAATAGCGCCACCAAACGCTGGCCAAACTGCTTGCGCCGATAGCAATGCAACCAGCCTAACCCAGCAGCAGTTTCAGGCTCATCAACACACAGATAGTGACAACCAGCGGGCGAATCAGCCGCGAACCTTTCAGCACCACCAACGAGGCCCCCAGCCGTCCGCCAAGCAGTTGCCCCAACGCCATCACCAGCCCCAGACTCCAGACCACCTGCCCGCCAGCGATAAAGAACAGCAGCGAGGCGAGATTACTGGTGAGGTTCAGCACTTTGGTGTGCGCCGTGGCCTTGGTGAGGCCGAACCCTAGTAGGCTGACAAAGGCGATGGCAAAAAAGGAACCGGTGCCGGGACCAAAAAAACCGTCATAAAAGCCCACGCCGAAACCGACCGTGAGGGCAAAAGCCAGTTCGCCGATGCGTCGCTGTACATCCTCTTCACCCACCTGCGGTGAGAACAGAAAGTAGAGTGCGATCAGGATCAACAGCAGCGGGATCACCGACGTCAGAATGCCGGGATCGAGCTGCTGTACCAGCAGGGTGCCCAGCGCGGCACCGACAAAGGTGGAGCCGATCATCCAGCGCACACGGCGCAGATCCACCCAGCCACGGCGAATAAAATAGAGGCTGGCCGAAAAGGTGCCGAAACTGCCCTGCAACTTGTTGGTCGCCAGCGCTTCAGCCGGCGACAGCCCGGCGAACAGCAGCGCCGGCAGCGCTATCATGCCGCCACCGCCGGCGATGGCGTCGATGCTGCCGGCCAGCAACCCGGCCAGAAACAGCATCAGCAGCAGCTCAGGGGTCAGTTCGGCAAACATCCGTTTTCCATCACGCTGGTGAAGAGGGCGTCGTCAAAGGATTGAGGACCAACCGGGGCATCAGCAGGACAGCCACCGGCGGGCACCAGGCCAGCGGCGCGCAGCACCCTGTTCAACCCGCTCCGGCCAGATAATCACGCATCCAGCGATAGAGAGTGTCAGCGTCCAGCTGTGCAAACGGCAGGGTATCAAATCCATCGCCGGCCTCGGCATCGCGACGGGCGAACTGATAGCTGACGATATCAGGCTGCTGATCGTGCAGAATCAGGATGATCCGTTTGCCACTTTTGATGCAATCGAGGGTGATCACATCGGCTGGAAACCCCTGTGCGCGCATCTGCCGGCTGACGCCGACAACCGGGTCGCAAGCGGCGAAATCACGCTGGATACGGGCATGGGCCTCACTGGCATACTCGGCGAGGGTTTCAAGCGGCTGATCCATTCGGGTTCATCCTTAAGCGTTACCAACAGAGCAGGCATCCTCTGCCGGTTCGCTGAGCGCGTCAAGAGACGCGCCCGCTGGCAACCATTTACGATCCGCTGTCAGCCTTGCAGGTGCTGACTGAAAAACGCCATCGTACGCTGCCACGCCAGCTCCGCCGCTGCCTCGTTATAGCGTCCGGTAGAGTCGTTATGAAAGCCGTGATTGACACCGGGGTACATATGCATCTGGTAGTTTTTGTTACCCGCCTTGAGATCCTGTTCATACTCCGGCCAGGTGGCGTTCACCCGCTGATCCAGTTCGGCCAGATGGATCAGCAGCGGCGCCTTGATCTGCTGCCGCAAAGGCCTCGCCGCCGGAGTGCCGTAAAAGGGTACGCCGGCATCCACCAGATCAGCAGCGCGAGCCACCAGCATGTTGGTGATGTAGCCGCCAAAGCAGAAGCCCACGACTCCCAGCCGGCCATTACTCTGCCGGTGTTGATGAATAAAATGCGCCGCGGCGATAAAGTCCGCTTCGATTTTGGCCCGGTCCATCGATTTCTGCAGTGCCCTACCCTCATCGTCGTTACCGGGATAACCACCGAGGGTATGCAGCGCATCGGGGGCAAAGGCGATAAACCCCGCCTTGGCCACTCGCCGCGCCACGTCCTTGATATAGGGGTTGAGGCCGCGGTTCTCGTGAACCACCAGTACCACCCCCACCGGGCCGCTCAAACCCGCCGGCTCGACCAAGTAGCCGCGCCCCTCACCGTGCCCCTCCGGCGAGGCAAAGGTGGCGTAGCTGGCCTTGATAGCGGGATCGTTGAACGACACCTGCTCGGCCAGCGCATAGTTGGGCAACAGCGCAGCGGTTAGCGTGGCGAGGCTGTATCCCAGCGCGGTAAGCGCCGTTAGTCGGGTCATGAACTCGCGCCGGGTGATCACTCCATGGGCGTATTCGTCGTACCAGTCAAAGGCCTCCTGCGGGATAACACTGTCGGGCTGAACAGGTTGGGGCTGCATAACCACCTCGTCACGGTTGTTGGTTGTGATGGGTAAAGTCTAGTTAACACCAACCAAATCACTCAGCCTTTCGTTGTCGCACTGGCGGAATCCCATGAGCCAGCGAGCAATAAAGTGTATACTGCTCGCCTTCTTGATCTATCGCCCCGCCGGGCGTACCGCGTTAACCCTCCCATTCCGGATATGTACTGTGCTCACAACCGCTAATCTCGCCATCCAGTTTGGCGCCAAACCCCTGTTCGAAAATGTCTCCGTCAAGTTCGGCGATGGCAACCGCTACGGCCTGATCGGCGCCAACGGCTGCGGCAAGTCGACCCTGATGAAAATTCTCGGAGGCGACCTGGAACCCAGCGCGGGCAATGTCTCCAAGGGGCCGAACGAACGGATCGGCAAGCTGAAGCAGGACCAGTTCGCCTACGAGCAGTACAGCGTGGTCGATACCGTGATCATGGGCCACGACGAGTTGTGGGCGGTCAAGGCCGAGCGTGATGCCATCTATGCCAAAGCGGAGATGACCGAGGCCGACGGTATCCGCGCTGGCGAGCTGGAAGCCGAATTTGCCGAGATGGACGGCTACACCGCCGAGTCCCGTGCCGGTGAACTGCTGCTGGGGGTGGGCATCCCGCTGGAGCAGCATTTTGGGCCCATGAGCGAAGTAGCCCCCGGCTGGAAGCTACGGGTGCTGCTGGCACAGGTGCTGTTTTCCGAGCCCGATATCATGCTACTGGACGAGCCCACCAACAACCTGGATATCCATACCATCCACTGGCTGGAGGGGGTGCTCAACGCGCGTAACTGCACCATGATCATCATCTCCCACGACCGCCACTTCCTGAACGCCGTGTGCACCCATATGGCGGATCTGGACTACGGCGAACTGCGGGTGTTTACCGGTTCCTACGACGAATACATGACCGCTGCCACTCAGGCGCGCGAACGACTGCTGGCGGATAACGCCAAGAAAAAAGCCCAGATCGCCGAGCTGCGAACCTTCGTCAGCCGCTTCTCCGCCAACGCCTCCAAGTCCAAGCAGGCCACCTCGCGCGCCAAGCAGATCGACAAGATTCAGTTGGAGGAGGTCAAACCCTCCAGCCGCCAGAACCCCTTTATCCGCTTCGAGCAGGAGAAAAAACTGCACCGGCTGGCACTGGAAGTGGAAGGGCTGGGCAAGTCCTACGACGAGGCACTGTTCAGCGGCCTCAACCTGATGGTCGAAGTGGGCGAAAAGATCGCCGTTATCGGTCCCAACGGTATCGGCAAATCCACCCTGCTGCGCTGCCTGGTGGGCGATCTGGAACCCAGCGCCGGCAGCATCAAGTGGTCCGAAAACGTCACCATGGGCTACTACGCCCAGGATCACGCCGCTGACTTTGAGATGGACAAAACGCTGCTGGAGTGGATGGGCCAGTGGGGTAAAGAGGGTGACGACGAGCAGGTCATCCGCGGCACCCTCGGACGGCTGCTGTTCTCACAAAAAGAGATCGATAAGTCAGTAAAGGTGATCTCCGGGGGGGAGCAGGGACGGATGCTGTTCGGCAAAATGATGCTGCAGCGCCCCAACGTACTATTGCTGGACGAACCCACCAACCACCTGGACATGGAGTCGATCGAGTCGCTCAACCTGGCGCTGGAAAACTACCCGGGCACGCTGATATTCGTCAGTCACGACCGCGAGTTCGTGTCCTCGCTGGCGACCCGCATCATTGAGCTGACCCCGACCGGAATCAACGATTTCCACGGCAGCTACGACGACTACCTGAAGAGCCAGGGAGTGGAGGGGTAATTTAGACCCTTCCACTCTTTAGCATATGTCCGAAAGCGGCGCGGAGCGGATATCTGAGATTGCTTCTATAAACGGTGTTTCAATCTCCTTCCACTGCAATCAGATGGTCTTTGTTCCGCCCACCCGGGCGGGTCACTTTTTGTCCGTCGTGACAAAAAGTAACCAAAAAACACTCGCCCACAAAGCCGCCCTACGGGACCTGCGCGCTGAACGCCCTTGAGGGGCACAACAGAATGGCCGTCCCTGGCCATGCTGTTGCGGCGGCGGCCATCCGGGCCTTGCCCCTGCGGGCTGAAACCCTCAAGGGCATTCAGTGCTCGTCGTCTTTCGAGGGGCCGGGGGTGCCAGCCGCTCTCAGGGTGCCGTTATCTGCTTTTCTGGCTTGAGTAAGAATGCGGTAACCCGGCTGCGACTTAACCCCTTTGGAGCCGACGAGCACGGCGACGGGGATTCGATCAGGCCCGCGCAAAGCGCGGGGCGAGGCATGGATGCCGAGCCGGATTGCGGCACAGGCAGGTGCCGTCCGATCCGCCAGAATCACCGTTGCCGCGCGCAGTGGACCCGTAGGGCGGCGGAACCAGGGGAACATAAGGCACAAGTAGTTCTTTCTTCCCCTGTTCTTTGGAACGTTTGCCAAAGAATAGGGCCGCCCGGGTGGGCGGAAGAGAGGATTTCAATCAGCGCAGATAAATAGCTTAAAATCCATACTGACCGGCCCTGAACTAAAGACCGCTCCGCGCCGACTGTCGCCCCCCACGCGCAACAATACGCACCCGTATAGACACTCATGCCGCGACCATGGCACACTCCGGAGCATCAACCGGGAGAGTGTTCATGTCCGCCTGCCTCCATTTCTATTTCGATTTCCTGTCACCCTACGCCTACTTCAGCTGGCGGCGGCTGCAGCCTCTGTGCGACCGCTATGGTGCCGAGCTGCGCGCTCATCCGGTGGTGTTTGGCAAGCTACTGGACCACTGGGGCCAGCGCGGCCCCGCTGAAGTGCCGCCCAAGAAAGCCCTGCTCTACCGCTACTGTTACCGCTACGCCGCGCGCCAGGGGTTCGCCTTCAACCCCCCCAGCTGCCATCCCTTCAACCCGCTGCCAACTCTGCGCCTGGCGTTGGCCGAAGTCAGCGGCACGCAGCAGTTTGCGGTGATCGATAGCCTGTTTGAAGCCGGTTGGTCACAGGGGGCGGACCTCAGCTGTAGCGACTCTCTCAAGGCCATTCTCGACCACGCCGGGCTCGACGGCAGCGCCCTGCTCGGTGCCGCCTGTAGCGACAACGCCAAGGCAGCGCTGCGGCGTGAAACCGAGCAAGCGATTGCCAGAGGGGTATTCGGTGTTCCCGCTTTTGTGCTTGACGACGAACTGTTCTGGGGTAACGACCAGTTGGATCACATCGAACTCTGCCTGCGCGGAGACGACCCCCTCGACCGCGCCGCCATCGACGAAATGCTGGCCCGGCCGCGTGGTATCGACCGTAAGGCGATCAGCGGTTAAACGCGCCGCGAACCGCTTTACCTTCAACGGCCCAGCCTTTACCCTGCCTTGCGCCCGGAGCCCCCCCCCCCCCCTCCCTTTAGAGCCTGCTGTTATGTCCACCACCGCCCTGTTTGCCGATGTCCAGAATATCTACTACACCACGCGGCAGGCTTACGGGCGCCAGTTCAACTACCGCGCCTTGTGGAACCGGGTCAGCGCACTGGGCGAGATCGTCACCGCCAACGCCTACGCCATCGACAGCGGTAACGACGGCCAGCACAAGTTCCAGAATGCGCTCCGGCAGATCGGCTTCGAGGTCAAACTGAAACCCTATATCCAGCGGGCCGACGGCTCCGCCAAGGGCGACTGGGATGTAGGCATCACCCTGGACGTGATGGAGGCCGCCGCCAAGGTTGACCGCATTGTGCTGCTGTCTGGGGACGGCGACTTCGACCTGTTGCTGCAGCGAATCAGCGAGCGCTACGGCATCGCCACCGAGGTGTACGGTGTGCCCAAGTTGACGGCTGATTCACTGATGCGCGCCGCCGGGCGCTTTAATCCCATCGACAACGCCCTGCTGCTGTAACCGCAGCGCGCCCCGCTGGCATAGTTAACCGCGATCTCCGTCACCGCGACCCACGGCTATCCGGTGCTAAACCTAGCGACACAAAACCGTCAGCAAACGCACTAACGACTGTCACAAACCGAAGGTTAAATGCCCATCGAAACCTGCGGTCTTTGTGACCGGATTGGCCGTTAGCCAGTCGCTGCCGCGGGATACCAACACCAAACGTCACTTTTCCTGAGCCGGGATCGCTCAATGGGCTCTCGTGGCTGCCCTTGCCGGAGGAACGCGGCAATCGGGCCGCCCAACACTCATCTGGAGATCGGCGATGCAACACGATTTTTCCACGGCTAGTGACTACGCTACCGTTTCAGTCCAGGCAACCGATGCGACACCAGCGCGCGCCGAGTTAGAACGCGCGCTGGACAGCATCGAAGACGTCAACCGCGTGATACTGTGCATGACCCAGTTCCTGAGGATGCAGCAGGACTGGCTGCTGGATCGGGGTCATTATCACAACCGCAGCGATATGCTGGACGTGGCCAAGGTCCAGTCGTTGGCCGATGAAGCGGTGAAAAGCCTGGCCGACCATGTCACCAATCTGCAGCACCCCGGCTGCCTGTGCCGTAGCGCCTGATACTGCAGCGGTTAAGTTGTCGCAGGTATCTACGGATGCAGCCGCACGGAAAAAGGTGCGCTCCCGGTGCCAGTCCATGGCCGCGGGAGCGCGGAGGGTGAAGGGTTCAGGTGGATACCGGGTAGCCGACCCTACTAGTTGGTAGATACCGGTACCGGGCGTTGAATAATTTCGATGCGGCGGTTCTTGGCACGCCCCTCATCACTATCGTTGTCGGCCACCGGGTTGTGCTCGCCAAAGGAGATCGCCAGCAGCTGATCCGGACTCACCCCTTCCTGTTCCAACAGGCGTACCACGCTGGACGCCCGAGCCGCGGCCAGTTCCCAGTTAGTGGGGTATTTGGAAGCCAGACCGCCGCTGATAGCCACGTTGTCGGTAAAGCCGGCCACCACCGTCTGATAGGGACTCTTCTTCAACTCCGCCGCAGCGCGGGTCAGCACTTCGACGCCCTGCTCGTTAAGCTGGGCAGAGCCGGATGCAAACAGAATCTCGTTAGCCAGATTCACCTTGATACCAGACTTGATCATCTCGATCTTGACCTGATTGGCCTCCTGCTCTTTGGCGAACGTGCTCTGCAGGTTGTCGTACACCTCTTGCTGACGCACCAGCTCGGCTTGGATCTGGGCTTCTTTTTCTGCCGCCAGCTGCTTCTGCCGCTCAGCCTCGGCAAACGCCTCTTTGGCGCGCTTGGCCGCAGCTGCCTTCTCCTCTTCGGTTTGCGCCACTTGCGAATTCAACTGCGCCTGCTGCTCAAGCAGTGCATCGCGCTCGGAAACCATCTGCTCGTACTTGGCCGATGACACGCAGCCGCTGAGCATCAGCAGGGTCACGCAAACCAGACCGATCACCATCACCGGTCGCTCGGTAAAATACCCCTGCTGCGCGCTGATGGAACCTTGACCCAGTGCGGAGCGCACTTTGTTGATGCGTCGAATGCGAGCCGCCGTTGTCGCCTTGCTAGTCATAA
Organism: Motiliproteus sediminis; assembly: GCF_017912535.1. Taxonomy (GTDB): domain Bacteria; phylum Pseudomonadota; class Gammaproteobacteria; order Pseudomonadales; family Balneatricaceae; genus Motiliproteus; species Motiliproteus sediminis. The sequence goes on along the minus strand of NZ_JAERQK010000001.1, from coordinate 136,998 downwards.
CTACCTCGTTGAACCAGTGAATCGGACACCGCCGCGGGAGAAGGGGCCGTTGGCGGGTAACAGGAGAGTTATTACAAGGCGCGTGCCACAAAACACATTAACAAATATAAACAAAGAGTTAGGATTAATGATCCGGAATAGGTGGGACTACATTTATCGTTCCGGACTTAAAGCTGTCGGTAACGGGCGACAATCACATGACTTCATCGCCAACAATCACCCCGAATACACAAAAAAGTATTATAAAAACAAAACTATAGAAATAAAAAACAGCTGTCGCCATGCACCGACAACTAGCGTTCTGACGGGTTCAACGGACTGATTGCGGCGACAAACGCGGCGATCTGTTCCCGGCTGTAGGGGGTATGCACCCGCAGCCCGGATGCCGGGTGGTGAACCAAACCAACCTCCTCGCGGTAACACCGTTGCGGGCGGATCGGACGCGCTACCAGCCCACCCCCACAGTTTGGACAGACGTTATGCAGCACCTGCTCGACACAATCGACGCAGAAGGTACATTCGTAGCTGCAGATCATCGCCTCGGTCGAATCAGGCGGCAGATCCCTGTCGCAGCATTCGCAATTGGGACGCAGTTCAAGCATCGGGCATCTCTCCCCTGTTCATCTGAAAGCGGATGACCGCAAGCGTTCCAATCCCGGCGATCGCCGCTAGTCAGGACTCCCCGAAACACTGGGTAACCCTATGGCCGGCAACCGGAAGCCGGGATGGGCACCGTTGCGGGTTTCTAACCGTACCCGATAGCCCAATCTCAACAGGCCGCTGGCAGATTGATCGCGGCTAGCTTCAGCAGGTCAACGTTATCGCAAGGCAAAACCGCTCATCGAACTTCATCCATCACCGCTATGCGTACCTCGCTGTGCGTACCTCGCTGTGCGTACCTCGCTGTGCGCACCCAGCGAGTATAGCGAAGCGCAAGTGGCTCTCGCCGGCGACGGCACTCAGCGGTCGCCCACCTCAACTACCGGATAGCAGGCATCGCCCCAAAGGGTATCGGGGTTGTCCATCATCAGGGTGATGATGATCGGCACAAAGCCCTGCAAGAAGCGCTTGGCTGTTCGCACCTGTTCGCGGTTCACACCGCTGGCATAGGTAGCTCCACCGTGGATCATCTGGTTGCGCAAGGTATAGATTCGGCTGAGGGTGATGCTTACCACCGCCGGCGTATCCTTCTGCCCCAGAGCGCGACTGGCCGCGCGGTTTGCAGCTTGAAACTCCTGCTGCCAGTCCCGCGCTGGCGAGCGTCCGGAGTGCACATCCCAGAAGGGCTGGAACACATAGGGGTTATTCAGCAGCAGGCGGATGTTGTCGGAAAACTCGTGCCAGACCCATTCGTAGAGACGATTGTCCCGATCGAGCCCGCAAAGCTTGCGAACAAAATCACCAAACCGCTCCGCTTCGCACAGTTTATCCGCACTAGCCTGTACGCTGCTGAGATCGGAGGCGTAGGCAGCGTTGAAAGCGATCCAGTAGAACACAAAGGCGCTGTCGTAATCGCCCTGCTCCACATCACGCTCCGCTTTGCCGAGCCAGCTCAGAGCACGGTGAACCCGCAAACTGAGATTGGGATGGTAGCGTTGGCGCTCCTCTCGATGACGCTGTTTGAGCGTACTGAATTGCATAACGAATCCTTTCGTCGTCGGCTCTGCTAGCAGTGCCTGCGTGGATGAGTTGCACCGGCACTGTTATGTGCGATCCAGTGTAACCGCTTTTGCAGCGCCCGGCAGCCCCGCCCCCCTGACTCCGGCAAACGGCTTAAGCAGGCATCTCCCCCCTTTGTCGCTGCAGTTCTGAGTCGGAACGCCAGCCAGGTGCGAAGAAGGCCCGGGATTTGCTCCTATTTCCCCGGGAGCCTTGTTTAAACCGCGCCAGCGGCAACAGCTCGCCGACCCAGATTCACAAATGGAGGTACACCCCATGACCTGACCCCATCACGCCCTTCGGCACGAATATCGCCCCTCCCCTAGCTGACTGATCGATCCTCACACCAGAGGTAGCGCACCATTGGCGCTTGATGAGTCGATAGTCGTCCACGGTGAACTGCTCCGTTGCGGTTCAGGCCGGGGATAGCTTTGGCCGGCCCAAACAGCGGCCGCCAGCGGCAACGGGACGCGAATAACAAACGGCAATTACAGGCACGACTTTGCCGCTGATTCTGAGATCAGCCCGGCAGGGGTTGTTGCGTGTTTTCACAAAGTAAGCGGCCGGAGCACAAGGCGAACAGTGCGCTTGGTGATCCACCGTTTCATCCCTTGATTCTGCGAGGTAACCACATGATTATCGATAGCAGCCAGATTCAGCTGAGTGCTGAACACCACAAGTTGGAGATCCACCAGCAGAGCCGTCACCAGCAGGGGTTTCTGCTGCAGCTGGATGCAGCACGACTGCGCCTCACCGATGCTCAGGCTCGGGTGCAGCTTCGGGCAGACGGCCCCATGCACGCACGGGCCGATGCCCGCTCAGATCAGACCGATAACAGACTGCCGCCGGGGCTCAGTCGGCTAATCGGGTTGGACGGCTTTAGCCCCGGCAACAGTCACCTGATCGGTTCACCATGGCAGCCCGGTGGCGTTAGCTTGACGGATAATAACGCCACCGAAAGCGGGCGCGACCGCCTGTTTCAGGCCCTGCTTGACGCCATCACCCGCAGAACCGGAGAGATGGCATCGCGCTGGCCGGCCATAGCCGATGCCGGTACCCAGACGGTGTCGGCCGCAAGCGCCGCGGAAACCGCCCAAACCGCCGAACTCAACGACGGCAACCAGGGCTGGCAACTGCCCCGCAGCGGCCGCCAGCGCCTGATTGAGGTCGAGGTAAACCTGCGCGACTACATCCGCGAAGAGGAGTGCACCCGTTTCTGCGCCGGCGGTTCGGTCACCACCCGTGATGGTGAAACGCTGGATTTCTCGCTCAGTCTGGAGATGTCACGCTCCTACGAAGCGATCACCGAGACCCGCGTGCGCGAGACTGTGGTGTTTACCGATCCGCTGATGGTGAACTTTGACGGTCATGCGGCCGAATTGAGCGACGATAAGTACGCCTTCGACCTTGATGCCGACGGCACCGCCGAATGGATCAATTTTGCCGGCAGCCACAGCGCACTGCTGGCGCTTGATCAGAACGGTGACGGCCAGATCAACGACGGTAGCGAACTGTTTGGCGCCCTCAGCGGCAACGGATTCGCAGATCTGGCTGCCTACGACGATGACGGCAACGGCTTTATCGACGAAGCCGATCCGATCTTCGAGCAACTGCTTTTGTGGCGCAAAGAGGCGGGGGAGGATCAGCTTGAGTCCCTGAGTGAGCGCAATATCGGCGCCATCTATCTGGGGGCTACCGAAACCCCTTTTACGCTCAAAGACAACAACAACCAAACGCTGGGGCAAGTGCGCCAGAGCGGGATCTATCTGACTGAGAACGGCGATGTCGGTACGCTGCAGCAGGTCGATCTGGCTGTTTGATGGCGGGGGGCGATAAGGGTTGCCGGGACGATCTGTCCCGGCATCTACCCGAGTGGCCTGATCAACTGCACCGGACGGCGTTGCACCGCTCGCTGGCGCGCCAGGCAGCGGTGATGATGCTGGTAGATGCGTTCCAGCTGCTCCTCGCTCAGGGAGCGAGCCCACTCATAGCGCATCCGCAGCGGCAGCTTGCGCTGGTGCGCCAAAACGCAGTCGGCCTGTTCGACACAGGGGCAACGACTTAATAAGCCAAAAACCAGATTAAAACGTGGTGACGGCTCGGCACCTTGATCACGGGCTGCAGTAGCATTCATCGATATCACCCCACTATTTTCTCCGGCAAAATAATATACGACCTATTTGAGACTAAATATGTAAGAGATCTGCCTGATTTTTAAACAACCATTGCCCTCCGAATCCTTGCCGCTGCCGCCATAGATCAACAACGCTGCTAATTGGCGAACCGCCGGCTGTGAACTAGGCTTGGGAGTGCCTCTGGTGCAGGGGTTTACCCAAGTATTCACAGTATCGGGAGCCCGCCATGTCTTCATCCCTCTACGACCGTCTGGGTGGCATGGACGCCATCAACCAGATCGCCTGCGACATCGTTGATCTGCACGTCGCCAATCCGCTGATCGGCAAACGCTTTGTTAACGCCGATGCGGACGCGCTTAAGCGTTCGGTGGCGGCCTTTCTGAGCAGCGGCAGCGGCGGGCCTGATATCTACACCGGCGCCGACATGCACACCGTGCATGCCCGCATGAATATCGAAGCCGATGAACTATTGGCAGTTTTGGACAACGTGGTGGCAGCGCTGAAACGCAACCAGATCGCCCTGCCTGAAATCCGTGAGGTGCTGTTTATCCTCTATGGCATGAAAGAAGAGGTGCTGCGGATTTAGGCCATTACTCCCGGGACACCCACTGCAACCGATCGCCCTGGTCCAGATTACACAGAATAAAATTGCGCTTATCAGCCACACAGAGTGGCAAAAAAAACAGGGTGGCACTGATCCAATCCGGTCACAGATCCGTAAACGGGGAAAGACAACCCGTGAACAGGAGAGGATATCAGTATGGCCCGCAAGCTGTTTCAGCTGTGCTATATCAGCAGCGCGCGGTACAGCATGGGTATCGCCGAACTGGATATGCTGCTGACCAAAGCCCGCCGCAATAACCGCGACCTCGATATCACCGGCATGCTGCTCTACGCCGATGGGTCGTTCCTGCAGATTCTTGAAGGAGATGAGTACAGGGTCCGCGCCCTGTATGAACATATCTGCCGCGACAGCCGCCACAGCCAGATATTCGTACTACACGAGGCAGAAGTGAGCAAAAGACAGTTTCCTGACTGGAGCATGGGCTTTCGCTTGCTGGATCTGGAGGAGCTCAGCCATCAGGCCGGCTTCGCGGACCTGTTGCAACCCAACTCCACCTTGGCGGAAAAGATGTCGGCACGACCAAGCCTGGCCTACCGGATGTTGCTTTCATTCAGCAATTGCAGCAGCGTGGTGCCCGACGTCAACGCCCTGCGGGCGACCAACGACTGTACCGAACAGGCGCAGCACCACTGAAGCGCTCACCAACCCCCACTTTGCGCCGCCTACCGGCGCTTTTTTTTGTTTCTCGCAAAATAGAGAAGGTAAATTTAGACTGCTGAAGGCGGGATACAGCCGTTTCCGGCGGTATTACCATGAACAGAGAAGAACGCATTCTGCGCGGGTGCTTCGCCGCCCAACACCCCCTGCGCGCCAGCTCAGCGCGGCCACCAACTTCGGCGCTAGTCCCAGCGTGATTCCTGCTCCCGCCGTTCGAAATTCACCACGTCACCGTTGGCGGTCAACTGTTCGATCCGCAGCGGACAGCCCTCCGGATCAAGCACCACCCGGCCGATGCCGGGCTGATTCAATAATCGTCGTCCGTGAGGCACCCCGGTGGGCTTGCGCGGCACCACGCGCATCCGCCGCCGCCGGGTAAACCAGTTCAACGGCGAGCGCGGTGAGTAGAGCACCCGATTAAGGCGATCAAGGAGATCCAGCAACCGCTCGGGAAAGGCGTTGCGAATTCCGCTGGAACAGATCTGCCAGATGTCTGGCCCGCGATGACGCCCGCGCAACTCCACGTCATAGACGAAGGAGTAATGTACATCGCCCGACAACACCACGAAATGCTGCGGCGTATTGCGGTGGCGAAACACGTTGAGGATGCCGTTGGCGGTGCCGGGGTGAGCCATCCAGTTCTCTGCATCTACCACCAACGGATAGCCGGCCAGCGTGAACAGACGCTGTACCACCTCAATCAGCTTGACCCCGAATATGGGTGCGGCAGAGACCAAAATGACCGCTTGCTGACCACGCAGGTGATGTTGCAGATCGGTAAGCGCCTCCCAGTCCAGCAAGCCCGACGGTTTGCGCGCCGACGACTCCGAACGCCAGCGCCGCGTGCGGGTATCCAGCACCACCAGTGGCGGTTCTGTACGCCATTGAAAATCCCAGCTATGCAGACCCAGCATTGTCTCGACCAGTTCATCGTAGCCAGGCCCGCCCGGGGAGCGCAGGGCTGAGCCCAGGGATGCCAACAACGGCGGGGCAAACTGCTCCGGGGCGTTACCCCAGCCCTGATTAATCAGATAGGCGATCAGGCCATTGCCGATCATACGGCAGGAAAACGGATGCTGGTACACCACCTCTTCCCATTCACGGTTGAGGTTCCAGTCATCGGAGATATCGTGATCGTCAAAGACCATCGCGGTGGGCAGGTGCGCCAGTACCCGCCGGACCGCCGGCAACTGCGCAACGAACTCATCAATAACCCGCCGTTCGTCGCGGTAAAGGCGCACTTCGTCAGGGCTCAACCCCGGTGGTTCGTCAAGATCAAACAGCCGCCAGGGGGCCGGCGACCACACCAGCAGGTACATCAACAGATATTCGGCTAACGACACCAGATGGTTGTCGGCATTATCGGAGGTAAACACGGGCTTCCGCACGCCCCCGAACAGGCGCTCAATCAGCCCTTCGGTGCGGAGGTTATGGGGCAGCAGGTTGACCCGCCGGTAGTAGCTGTTGGGGTCGCTCGCCAGCTGGTCGCTGTCAGCCACTCCCACCACCTCCAGCCCCTCCAGATTCTCGCTGTAGAGCCCCAGACGCGACTTAAGCAGATGGATCGCACGTAGTAAGGGGCCCGCCACGTCGTCGGCATAGATCTGGTCACCGGAAAGGACCAGCAGCGTCGGCCACTCCTGTTGATCCGGTGCTGTCGCGCCTCCTGCTGCCAGCTGCTTCGCCAGCACCCGTTCGGCTTCAGCCAGGCCGTCACCGCCGGGATGATGGGGTTTGCGGCAGGAACCATGCAACAGACTGCCGACCCGTGTGTTCAACATGAACCCCGGCAGCTTACGCCCCTCAAAACAGAGCGCTTCGGCACAGTCTGTCAGTTCGCGCCAGTCGTTATCGCCGTCGTCAGAGGCGAAACGCAGCTGCACGCGGTAATCGGTCCAGCCCGGCGGCAACGGCTGCGACAGACAGAGATCGATCAGCAGATAGCAGAGATGGTCACCGGCGACGAGACAGGTCAGCCCCGGATCGCCCGGCTGCAACTGATAGCATTGGCGCGCACCATCAGCCGCGGTCAGCTCCACTCGCACCTCGGCTTCGGCCCGCACCGCCAGCCAGAGCGCAACCCGGTCGCTCGACACCCGCCGCAGCATCGGGCCGGCCAACAGATCCGGCAGCGGGACGCCCGCCTGTTCAACGGATTGGGAAAGAGTCTGTTGCGGGCCGCCGGCCATGGAATCTCCTTACAGCAAAAGCTCTTACTCCTGACCACACCGGGCGGCAATTTATCCCTACCGCCTCCGGTTCAACCGCATAAACGGTAACTGCGCAGCCTGACATCCGCGGTCAGCCGGATCCGTTCCAGGGCCTGCGCCGCTTCACGCCCTGCGAACGGCGCTTTATGTAAATGGGGGGTCATCGCCAGTAACTGACCGATTGCGGCGCCAGATGTCAGCTCGAATTCAAAACGGACCACCTGCTCCTCCAGCGGTTCAAAACCGTCGATGACACCGGCGTGATGATCGCGGTAGGGATGAATTTCAGGGTAGAGCACTCTGCGCAGTTCAATGAGGTGGTCCGGGCCTGCGTCTGCCATCAGCAACAGTCCATCGGGCTTGAGCACCCGCGCAAATTCGCTGAAGACCGGATAACCGAACAGACAGAGAAGCAGATCGAAACGCGCTGCGGGGGTTGGCAGCGCCGCATTGCTGCCCACGATCCAACCGATCTCACTATTGCGTTTACTGGCTGCGGTGACCGCCCACTTGGAGATATCCAGCCCCTGTGCAGCAACCGTATAGCCCGCCTCCCGGAGCCCACTGACCAGATGATCAAGGTAGTAGCCCTCGCCGCAGCCGGCATCGAAAACGGTCATTGGCTGAGAACTACTGAAATGCGCGTGCACTCCGGTCCACAGCGCGTCAGCAATGGGGCGGTAACTGCCGCCGTTAAGAAACTCACGCCGCGCCGCCACCATCTCTTTGCTGTCACCGGGGTCGCGGGAATGCTTGTGCTGCACCGGCAGCAGGTTGACATAGCCGCTCCGGGCCCGATCAAAGCTATGACCCTGAGGACAAAGCAGACTGTTTCCGACCCAACTGAGGGGATGCTGGTCGAGCGGGCAAAGCAGATGATCAAGTACGGACACGGCAGATCTCGCGAGGGGAAGAGTACAGCGGCCTGATGCCGCTGGCTGACCATACCAGCCCATGCGTCGGGGTCAACCCCGGGCCTCCCCCACAGACGTCAGAACAGCGGCTGGTCACCTTTGGAGTCAACCCAGCGGAAAAACAGCTCCACACTGTCGGGACAGAGCTGGCTACCCCTGACCGCCTTGATAATCTCGAACGCTTTGTCATAGGAGGCACCCTGCCGGTAGGGGCGGTCACTCGCCAGCGCATGAAAGGTATCCGCCACTGCGGTCAGGCGCGCCCAAGGGTGAATCTGCTCACCCCGTAATCCCTCCGGGTAACCACCACCATCCCAACGTTCGTGGTGGGAAACGATCACCGGCATCACTGCCTCAAGACTCGGCACCGATTCAACAATACGCTGCCCCAGCTCCGGATGCTTTTTGATCTCACCGTACTCGTCGTCGGTCAGGCCACCCGGCTTGAACAGAATCGCGTCGGCAATGCCGATCTTGCCGATATCGTGCAGGCGGCCAGCCTGCCGGGCCAACGCCACCTCGTCATCGCTGGCGCCGGTCATGGAAACCATGTCGGCCAGCATCCGTGCCACCGCTTCGGAGTGCCCCCGGGTATATTCATCGCGCGCTTCCAAAGCTTTGACCAGACTTTCTATTGCGCTGAACAAACCGCTACGCTCCTGCTCCAGCCGCTCGCGTTCCCGCAACAACTGGGTGAAGTGGTCAGAGAGAATCTTCTCGATGGTGACCTCTAGCTGGTCAAGATTGAACGGTTTGGTCAGGTAGGCTGCCGCCCCATACTGCAGCATGCGATGCATATGCGCCTTCTCGGCACTGCTGCTCATCACTACCAGAGGGATGGTGGCGTACTCGGGGTCCGCTTTAAGCACCCGGCAAAGCTCAAACCCATCCATCCCCGGCATCAGAATGTCGCATAAAATCAGGTCTGGGCGCACGCGGGTCAGCAGATCCAGCGCAGCGATACCATCGCAGGCGGTCACCACCCGAAAGCCGTTCTGTTCCAGCGTTTGCTTGATCAACAAGGCGATGGTGGCGGAATCGTCCACCACCAGCACCGTGCGACGGCGCAGTTGGTGGTGGCGCCAAAGCACATCACGCACGGTGCGACCGAGAAATTCGCGCAGTTCCAGTTTGCTGAGATAAGCCGTGGCGCCGGACTCGAAGCCCTTGATGATATCCCGGTCGGTATCAAAGGTACTGGCAATCACCACCGGCAGATCCGCCGTTCGGGAGTCGGCACGGAGCGCCCGACAGAGCGCTATGCCATCCATCCGCGGCATATCAACATCGGTAATGACCAGATCGAACGCATCAGCACGGGCCAGAGCCAAACCCTCGGCGCCGTCATGGGCCTCGGTCACCACGGCGCCGATGTCGTGCAACAGCTCCCGATAGAGCAGCAGCGCCGCGGTACTGTCGTCAACGATCAAAACACGGGGGTGTTTCACAGCACATCCTTTTGCAATTTTTCCGGCGCGACTCGATCCCTCATCGACAGCTCACAGGATAGCGATCGCCCCTACCCATACTGTAGTGAAAATTCCGCTAGATGCGTACTCGCTAATGGAATGACCGCAGTAATCAGAGCGCGTGCAGTCGCAACCGGCTGACGCCGCGGCGGCTCTCCACATCGATACGGTTCCAACCCATCTCTTTCAGCTCGGCCACATGGGAGATGATACCGATCATCCTTCCGCTGGCCTGCAGATCGATCAGGGTATCGATGGCCAGCTCCAACGACTCCGGATCGAGGCTACCAAAGCCCTCATCGATAAACAGAGTATCGAGCTTGATGCCCCCGGCGTAGGCCTGCACCACATCCGACAGCCCCAGTGCCAGCGACAGCGCCGCCATGAACGATTCGCCGCCGGACAGAGTCGCCACCGGTCGGCTCTTACCGGTGTAGCTGTCCTCCACCTCCAGCTCCAGACCCGAGGCCTTATTGCCCTTGGCACGTTCGACCTTGCGCACCAGCTGGTAACGCCCCTTGCTCATTCGGTAGAGCCGCTGCGAGGCCTGAATCAGCACATCATCCAGCAACACGCTCAACACGAAGCGTTGCAGACTGACCTTGTCGCCGGTCTGGCCGTTGGCCACCTCGCTCAAGGTACCGTAGATGGCATACTCGGCTTCCAGCTGGCGGTGCTGCTCATGGGCCAGCTGCAGTTTGGCGCTGACATCCTGCAACTGCTGACCGCGTTGTTGCAGTCGCCGCCAGCTGTCATCTGCCTGCCGGTAGCCCTGCTCTGCAGTCGCCAACGCGGCATCTAGCGCGACCAGATCCGGCACATCGGCAGAGGCCAGTTCCCGCTCCAAGGCATCGACCACGCCGCTGACACGATCCAGCTCGCTGCGAAAACGCGTAAGCTGCTGCTCCAGCTGCTGTTGCTCGGCGGGTTCGAGCCGCGCCGCCTCAAAAGCGGCCCGGTCGGCAAAACGGCTGCCGTCGAGCTGCTGCTGCCACGCTCCCTCTGCGTTTCGGCTATCAGCCTCCAGTTGCGCCCGCTGACGATCGAGGGCCTCGGCGTTGGCCTCAGCCTTGTCGAGAGCCGAGCGCGCAGTGCCAAGCGCCGCTTGGGAATGCGCCAGTTGCTGCTCCAGAGCGGAAATCTGGTTTGCAAGCCCCGCCAGCGCAGGCTCCAGCGCTTCTGGGCGGCGGTAAGCCTCCGGTAACTGTTGTTCGAGCTGGCGCTGGTCCGCCTCAGCGGCGATGCGGGCTTCCTGATCATCGCGCGCCGCTGCCTGCAGCGCCGGTACAGCGTCGTTCAGTTGCTGCAGCTGGTCGCGGAGCTGTTGCAGCCGCGTGCTCTGGTGCTGGCGCTGCTGCTGGCGCTGCTGCTGCACTGCCAAGCAGGCCTGCAACGCCTTGAGCTCGCCTTCGACCTCGGCCAGGCTTTGCTCGGCCAGCGCGCCGATAGCATCAACCAGGGTTCGTCCCTGCTGGCGGTTATCATCAAGCGCGCGCTGCGCCCGCTCCAGCTCGGTCTCGGCCTGCTGCAATTGCTGGCGCGCCTGCTGTTCGCTGGCGCGGGCCACGTCCACCTGTTCGACATTGACCAACCCCTGCCCCGGTAGTGGCTGCGCCGGATGCGGGTGCTCGGCACTGCCGCACACCGGACAGGGCTGCTCGGGTTGCAGTTCGCGCGCCAGCAGCGCCGCCTGCCCGCGGTGCCAGGCCAATTCAAGCTCGCGGCGTTGGCGCTCGGCATCGGCCACGGCACGTTGCGCGGCATCGCGTTGCGCCTGCGCCTGTTTCAGTCCCTGATGCTGGGTTTTGTAGCTCTGGCGCAGGCTCTCCAGCTGGCGGCGTTGCTCGCATTGCTGGCCGAGGGTATGCAGCTGCAATTGCTGCTCTGCCAACGGCTCCAAGGCCTGCTCCAGTTCGGCCAGTTGCAGCTCCAGCTGCCGCTGTTCGTGCGCCTGCGCGGCGATCTTCTCCTGCTGCTGATCCAGTGCCTGCTGACTGACGACGGCCCGACGTTGAGCGGCATCGACCGCCTGCAACAACGGTTGCAGCTGCTGTTGCAACTGCCGGTAACCGCTCAGCTGGTGGTGTTGCTGCTTCAGCGCATCCAGCCCGGCATAGGCCTGCTGGGCCTGCTGAAGTGCCTGCTCGGCATCGGCGAAGGCGATTCGGGCGCCGTGCAACTCGGCCGCTGCCTGCTGACGCTGCTGCTGATGCTGGGCCAGCGCCTGCTGTAACTGCTGGCAGCGCTGGTAGGCCGGCAGCAAACGGGTCGCCCGTTCACCCTGTTGCAACCGTTGCTGCCAACCCTCCGCCTCGCTGGAGCGCGCCGCCAGCTGCTGTTGCTGCTCGCGACTGCGGGCCAGTTGCTGGAAGCGCTCCGTCAGCGCCGCGCCCTGTTCGCGCGCCTTGGCCGCCGCCTGCCGCTCGCCTTCACGCTGCCGGCGTTGCTGCTCGGCCTCGGCCAACTGCGGCGTCAGTTCGGCCTGCTCCAGAGCAATCGCCTCCTCGCTGGCCAGATCGGCGCCGGCCAGCAGCCCACGAATTCGCTCGTGATGCTGGTCCACCGCCTTGCGGATACCGGCGGCCTGCTCCTTTAGTGACTCCTCTATCCGGCGATAGATACGGGTCTGGAACAGCTGCCCAAAGATCCGTTCCCGCTCCTTGGAATCGGCCATCAGCAGCTCGCGAAACTTGCCCTGTGGAAGCACCATCACTTGCCGGAACTGCTCGACATCCAGCCCGATCAGTTCGCGGATCTGTTCGTTGACCTCCTTTACCCCGCGCGCCAGCAACTCCCCCTCAGCGCTGGCCGCAGCCTCATGCTCGCGCCACAGCTGAGCCTCTGCCTGCTGGGTGGTAACACCATCGCCACGGGCCTTGGGGCGCTCCTGGGTCGGCAACCGGCGCACCCGGTAAACCTTGCCGTCCAGGCTGAATCGCAGGGCTATTTCGGTCAGCCGCTCGGGAACCGCATGGTCACAGCGCATCTGCGCCGCTTCGCGCTCGGCACCCGTGGTGGCACCGTAGAGGGCAAAACAGATGGCGTCCAGCAATGAACTCTTGCCGGCGCCGGTGGGCCCTTTAATCAGAAACAGGGGATTATGGCCGAGCACGCCAAAATCGATCGATTCGTCGCCGGCAAACGGACCGAAGGCGCTGAGGGTAAGGGTCAACGGTTTCATCAATGCCCCTCGTCACTGCGCTGCAATCGGGCCAGCGTCTGCTTGAACGCCGCCTCCTGGGCATCGCTGAGGGGCTGACCGGCAACCTGCTCGAAAAAGTCATGGAACAGCGCCAGTTCGCCTCGTTTGAGCTGATCCCGTCGGGCGCTGTCTCCCTCGCCCGCCGCCATCAGCCCCGGTTTTTCCAGATGCAGCACGTTGGGGTAAACCTCGCGTAGCTTGCCCATGGGGTCGAGCAACGCGTGGCGGTCGGTCAGTCGCACCAGCAGGTAGTCCTCGGCGTTGGGATCGGTACGGCCCTGCTCCAGCAGCATGGCCAGTTCGCCCTCCAGTACCCGCATATCGCGCAACGGGGTCAGCGCCAGCGGGCTGGTCACCACCTCAGCGCCGTTGCCGGAGGCCGTGATCTCCACCAGCGTCACGCCCTTGCGCTGGTGCTGCTCGGAAAAGCTGTATTTGAGTAGCGAACCGCTGTAGCGGATATGCTCGGCGCCCCGGTACTGCGGGCTGTGCAAGTGGCCGAGAGCGACATAGTCAAAGCGTTCAAACGGCTGATAACTGACCCGGTCAGCCCCACCGATGGAGAGCGGGCGCTCCGATTCAGACTCCTCGGCACCATCGATAAAGCAGTGGCTTACCAGTACCCGGGGGAGGCTATCGCCGGCATCATCGATCTGTGCCAACAACCAGCGGTGCGCCTCGTCGTGGGTTTTCACCCCGCAATCAAAAGTCGCCCGCACCAGCTCCGGGTCGTTATAGGGGATACCGTAAAAGCGCACTCCCTTGATCTCCACCGGCTCGGCGATCTGGTTGAGGTCGCCGAGAATATGCAGCCCGGCCTGTTTCAGTTGGGAGGCACCAAATCGCAACCGTTCGGCGCTGTCGTGGTTCCCGGGGATCAGCACCACCGGCACCGCCAGCTCGACGCAGATGCGCTCCAGCACCTGATCCAGCAACGCAACTGCGGCGGCCGGTGGCACCGAGCGGTCATAGATATCGCCGGCGATCACCACCGCGTCCACCCCCTGCTCCGCCACCATCGCTACCAGTTGTTCAAGCACGTGGCGTTGGTCTTCCAGCAGAGACTGACCATGAAACTGGCGGCCTATGTGCCAGTCGGAGGTGTGAATAAAGCGCATGTTAACCCGCTAACGAATTGGAAATGAACGCGGATTATGCCACGAGTGGGCAGCGATTAACTCCCCCGCGGCAGTAGCGGACAATGGCACAGATCGACCAAGGTATGGGCAGGTTTCGGCGCGTTTTTTTGCTATAGTGACGCGCTAAATTTTATGGGGGTAGACATGACTGCTTACGTACTTGGCCACAAAATTCCCGACAGCGACTCGATCTGCGGGGCGATCTCTCTGGCGTATCTGAAAAACGCCATTGGCGAACAGGCAGTTCCGGTTCGCCAGGGCGAGCTGAATCCAGAAAGCGCTTTCATCCTGGATAAGTTCGGTATCGAAGCGCCGGAACTGAAAACCGCCTTCGCCGGCGAAGAGGTCTACATCGTCGACTATTCCGACCTGGCCCAGGGCCCGGACGATCTGCGCCAAGCCACGATCCTCGGCATCGTCGATCACCACAAGCTGGGCGACATGACCACCAGCGCACCGCTGGAGTGCTGGATCCGTCCGGTGGGCTGCTCCAACACCATCATCAAAGAGATGTACGACTACTACAACGTCGAGATTCCGGCTCACATCGCCGGCATCATGATGTGCGCTATTCTGAGCGACACCGTAATCTTCAAGTCACCCACCTGCACCGAGATCGACATCAAGGCGGTAGAAGCCCTGGCCAAGATCGCCGGCATCGATGACTACAAGGCGTTCGGCGTCGAGATGTTCAAGGTCAAGTCACAAGTCGAAGGCACGCCGGCGCGCGAACTGGTAATGCGCGACTTCAAGGACTTCGACATGAGCGGCAAGCTGGTTGGCATCGGCCAGCTGGAAACCGTCGACCTGTCGGTATTCGACAGTATCAAGGCCGAGCTGGAGGCGGACATCGCCAAGCTGAAAGCCGAAGGCAATCGCCACAGCGTCTGCCTGCTGCTGACCGACATCATGAAGGAAGGCTCTGAGCTGTTGGTGGCCAGCGACGATCCGGCCCTCATCGAGGCGGCGTTCGCGAGCAAATTGAGCGACAACAAAGCCTGGCTCGAAGGCGTGCTCAGCCGCAAGAAGCAGGTCGTACCACCGCTGGAAAAGGCGTTCGCCTGATCCCTGTTACCCGGCGCCTGCAGTGGCGCCGGGTTGATTGCGGGCCTCGTCAGTGCTGGCGAGTCACCCCGCTTACCATTTCGTCGTAAACCTCACTCTGCTTGAGTGTCAGCGGCACCCGGTAATCCTCGAAACGGCGCTTGGCTTCGATGTAACTGTGGAACACCAGCGGCTGGCGTGAGTCGTCATTTTCCAGCGTATGCTCCTTACCACGAATCAAGGCACTGGCGGTGTAGATATCGCCTTCATTGGAAAGAATGTTAACCGCCTCTACCCGTCCGTTCTGAACTTCCTGACCAAAGGTTTTAACGTCCA
Organism: Motiliproteus sediminis; assembly: GCF_017912535.1. Lineage (GTDB taxonomy): Bacteria > Pseudomonadota > Gammaproteobacteria > Pseudomonadales > Balneatricaceae > Motiliproteus > Motiliproteus sediminis. The sequence continues at coordinate 121,608 of NZ_JAERQK010000001.1, read as the reverse complement.
TCGAAAGCCTCCTAAGTGCTTTACGGATTGATGACCCTCCAGGGGTGATGCATACGACCGCCGGCAAATCCCGTTTGTTCCGCACAAATTGCGTTATCGCATTTTTCACCTTGCGAGTGATCCACCCTCTCCGGCCCGGCGTATACCGGTTAAACCAGCGTTAAACCCCGGGAGGCCTAACGATGAACACCCACCATGCAACTCCGGACAGTACCCAAGCGTCCGACACTACCCCTTTCGCCCGCCGCCTGCCCTGCCACAAGGTCGACGCAACCGCGCCGTTTCACTGGCTGGCGCTGGCGGTCAAGGATCTGCGCAAAACCCCGCTACTTAGCCTGCTGTACGGCTTGGCATTCAGTCTGATTCCCGCGGCAATTATGTATGTAGCGATTGCCAACCAGACCCACCTGACGCTGCTGCCAGCGGTGGTAGCATTCTCCCTCATCGGGCCGATCTTCGCCGTCGGACTCTATGATGTTGCCTGGCAGCTTGAAAAAGGAGAGCGCCCCTCCCTCGGTCACAGTCTGCGTTCGGTGATCCGCAATCCGGTCGGAGAGTGGGGCTTTGCACTGCTACTCACGATCCTGATGATCGCCTGGATGCGACTCGCCGCGCTGATCCACGCCCTCTATCCCTCCATCGGTGAGCCCTCGCTGGCACAAATGATGCCGTTTCTGCTGCTTGGATCAGTGGTCGGCGGCGTGCTGATGATCACCGTGTTCGCTCTCTCCGCCTTCACCCCGCAGATCTGCCTGGAGCGCCGCGTAGACCTGATGACAGCTGTGACCAGCTCGATTCACGCGGTGCGGGAGAATCTGGCGGCGATGACGGTCTGGGCCGGTCTGATTCTGGCGTGTGTGATGTTTGGCTTTGCCACCTCAGCCATCGGTTTCATCGTGGTGATGCCACTGTTGAGCTTCGCCAGTTGGCACGCCTACATCGCCGTGATCGCTACCCGGCGCGAACGCCATTACGAGTAAACCCATAACCGGGTGGCCTCCGTGGCCACCTCCCCTGCCGCTCAACCGGGAATCCAGCGCCATGCCTGATAGCAACGCCATCATTAACATCACCAATCTGCGTCTCAGAACCTACATCGGCTTCAATCCGGAGGAACAGACGAAACAGCAAGACGTGGTGATCAACGCCGAAATTCACTACCCCGCATCGCAACTCTGTCTAAACGACAACGTCGATGACGCTCTCAACTACCGCCACATCACCAAGAAGGTGATTCAACACGTGGAAGAGGGGCGCTTTCTGCTGCTGGAGCGACTGGTGGCCGACTGCCTGGGGATCTGCTCGGATCACCCCTGGATCAACTACGCCCGTGTACGGATCGACAAGCCGCACGCGCTGCGCTTCGCCGATTCCGTATCGCTGACGCTGGAATACCGGCCGCAGTAACGCTGTGGTCACACCGCCCCTGGAGGAACTCCATAATGCTAACTGAACACGCACGTCTGGTACGCGATTCCCTGATAGAGCAGGGTTTGGAAACACCGCTGGTGCCATCCCCCATGAACGCCGAGGAGAAATACCAGCGCATTCGCGGTCTGATGACCGAGGTGGTGGCAGCACTGGGTTTGGATCTGGAAGATGACAGCTTGCGCGAGACTCCACACCGCATCGCCAAAATGTACGTCGACGAGGTGTTTGCCGGGCTCGACTACAGCAACTTTCCGTCGATTGCGGTCATTGACAACAAGATGCGGGTGGACGAGATGGTCAAGGTGCGCGACATCTCCCTGACCAGTACCTGCGAGCACCACTTCGTCACTATCGACGGCTCCGCCACCGTGGCCTACATTCCCCGGGAGAAGATCATCGGGCTGTCGAAGATCAACCGTATTGTGCGTTTCTTTGCCCAGCGACCGCAGGTGCAGGAACGTCTGACCCAACAGATACTGGTGGCGCTGCAAACGCTGCTGGAGACCGATAACGTTGCCGTTTCCATCGACGCTACCCACTACTGCGTCAAGTCACGCGGAGTAATGGACGTTAACTCGACCACCTCCACTACCGCCCTGGGTGGCAACTTCAAGACCAACATCCATACCCGCGCCGAGTTCCTCAGCGGAGCACAGGCCCGATGAGTGCTCCGGTACTGATTACCGGCGTGGGTAAGCGGGCCGGCTACGCATTGGCGGAACGGCTGTTGCACAACGACGTGGCGGTAATCGGCACTTATCGCAGCGACTACCCGGAGCTATCGCGCCTGCGTGATCTCGGCGCGGTGTTGTACCCGGTAGACTTCTACCAGCCGCAACAGACCGACGCGCTGATAGACGCCCTGCTCCAGCGCTGTTCGCGCCTGCGGGCAATAGTGCACAACGCCTCCGACTGGCTACCCGATAATCATGACAGCGGACTCGCCGAAGTATTGAGCCGGATGATGGCGATCCACGTTGAAACGCCACTGCGCCTTAACAAAGCGCTAACGCCGCTGTTGCAGGCGATGGCGCCGGAACGGGCGGACATCATTCATATTACCGACTACGTTGCCGCAACCGGCAGCCGCAAGCATATGGCCTACGCAGCGAGCAAAGCGGCACTGACCAATCTGACCCAGTCATTCGCCGCCGCGCTGGCACCGGCGATCAAGGTCAACGCCATCGCCCCGGCGCTGTTGAGATTTAATGACCGCGACAGCGATGCCTACCGCCATCGCGCACTAAGCAAAGCGCTGATTCCCCGCGAGGGTGGATTCGACGAGTTGCTGGCGGCGGTGGAGTATCTGATGGCTAGCGATTACATCACCGGCAGAGTGCTACCACTCGATGGCGGTCGCCATCTGCGCGGAGTCTAGTCTGTGCCGGATCGGCTTCAGTGGGAGCGGAGATGGCGGTGTTCGGCGCGAAGCGGTCTTTAGTTCAGGGCCGGCCAGTATGGATTTTAAGCTATTTATCTGCGCTGATTGAAAGCCTCTCTTCCGCCCACCCGGGCGGCCCTATTCTTTGGCAAACGTTCCAAAGAACAGGGGAAGAAAGAACTACTTGTGCCTTATGTTCCCCTGGTTCCGCCGCCCTACGGGTCCACTGCGCGCGGCAACGGTGATTCTGGCGGATCGGACGGCACATGCCTGTGCCGCAATCCGGCTCGGCGTCCATGCCTCGCCCCGCGCTTTGCGCGGGCCTGATCGAATCCCCGTCGCCGTGCTCGTCGGCTCCAAAGGGGTTAAGTCGCAGCCGGGTTACCGCATTCCTACTCAAGCCAGAAAAGCAGATAGCGGCACCCTGAATGCGACTGGTACCCCCGCCCCTCCGAAAGCCGACGAGCACTGGATGCCCTTGAGGGTTTCAGCCCGTCAGGGGCAAGGCCCGGATGGCCGCCGCCGCAACAGTATGGCCAGGGACGGCCATTCTGTTGTGCCCCTCAAGGGTGTTCAGCGCGCAGGTCCCGCAGGGCGGCTTTTGCGGGCGAGTGCTTTCTTGCCTACTTCTTTATCACGACTGATAAAGAAGTAGGTCGCCGGGAGGCGAAACAGGGAATATCAAACCACTATGAAAACGAGCTTTGAAGCACCGACTTGCCGCAGCTAAGTATGTCCGCTCCGCGCCGAAACCAGCAGTCCCGCACCAACCCATGCAGCACAAAAAAGGGCTGTCAGTGACAGCCCTTTTCGTTGATCAACTCCGGATCATGAGATCTTAAAGCGCCCCACCAACTCCCGCAGGGTGTTGGCCTGTCGGGCCAGTTCGGCACCGGAGGCTCGGTTCTGCTCGGCGATCTCGGATGACTGCTGCGACTGATCGGAGATATGCACAATCCGCTGGGCGATCTCGTCGCTGACCTGATTCTGCTCTTCTGCCGCCGTTGCAATCACGGCACTCTGCTCCTGCACCGAGTGGATATGAGCGGTGATGGCATCCAGCTCTTCCGACGCCGCACGGGAGCGTTCCACCGCTTCCTGACTGCTGACATGGCTCGACTCCATCGCCTGCACCGCGGCAGTCGAACCCGCCTTCAGCTTCTCGATCATCTTGTGAATTTCATCAGTGCTTTCGTGGGTCTTGGTGGCAAGCGAGCGCACTTCGTCGGCAACCACGGCAAAACCACGCCCCTGCTCACCGGCACGGGCAGCCTCAATGGCGGCGTTGAGAGCCAGCAGGTTGGTCTGCTCGGCGATCCCCTGAATCACGTCGACGATAGAGGCGATCTCATGAACGTTACCCTCCAGTGCCTTGATCGCCTCGTTAGAGGAGTCGATATATCCGGCCAGGCTGTGCACCACCTGACGCGAGCTCTGTACTGTCGCCGCCGCATGGCGGGAGTTCTGGTCCGCCTCACCGGCCGAGCTAGCAGTATGCGAGGCACTTTGGGAGACTTCGTGCGCCGACGCCGACATCTCGCTCATGGCCGTGGCCACCTGGTCGGTTTCATCGTGCTGGCTCCGCAGCAGACCATTGATCTCGTCGATCTGGGCTGCCATGACCGACGTCCGTTCCGTCACCTCGTGGGCCACGTCACGCACCTGGCCGATCATCTGCTGCAAGCTGCCGACAAAAGCGTTGAAGCCGCGTGCCAGACGCCCCAACTCCTGCGGCCCCTCTTCGTCAAGGCGGGCGGTCAGATCGCCGTCCCCGGTAGCCAGGGTTTCCATCGACTCGGTGATGCTACGCAGCGGCTTCATGATGCTGCGGCTGATCAGCACCCCGAACACGATTGCACCGAGCAGCAACACAACGCTGATACCGATCAGGTAAGCGGCCATGTCACCTTGCGTCTTGCTGGCGCTGGTTTCGATCGATTCCACCACCGCATTGACGTCGTCCATGTAAAAGCCGGTTCCGATCATCAGATCCCAGCGATCCAGATACAGGGCATAGGAGAGTTTGGGCTCGGCCTCGGTGGCACCGGGCTTGGGAAAGTAGTAGGTCACGTAACCCCCGCCCTGGCGACCGGCGGCGATCAACTGCTGAACCAGCTTATTGCCCTGAGTGTCGGTCAGATCCCAGAAGTTATCTCCCAGGCCTTTGTCACTTTGGCCCAGAAATACCCGGGTGCCCTTGCTGGTGTAGCCAAAGATGTAGCCGCTGTCGCCGTACTTGAGGTTACGCAGAATCGGCAACGCCTGTTCCAGCTCGCCACCGCTTTCATAGATATCCTTGACCGCACTGTAGGCCATCTCCATGTAGGCTTTGGCCTCGGTGCGTTTCACCGCAACCAGGCTTTCACGGGCCTGCATCGATTGCTGTCGGGAGAGAGATTCGGTTTCAAACTGGGTGACGATCAGAAGCATGATCGCCAGTAACGTGACGGGAACCACAGCCAGCACCGTCAGTCTGGCTCGGATGGAAATATTCATAGGTTTACCCTGTATCTGCGTAAGGCTCCTGACGGCCTCTTTACAGCATTGTTTGACAAGGACGCGCACGACCACGCGCTTTTTCTTTACCCTTAGCGCCTTCCGTGGTCATTACTTATCCATTGCCTCCTGACCTGAGCCAAGACCGTAACGCGGGCAACATCACGTCGCGGCACTCTAACGGATCTTTAACTGCTCGCGAAGGTAATTTTAGCGGAATATCATCGAAGCGTGACGAACATCAAAAATTGATCCTTTGTCGGACAAACGGATCGATTCGGGGCAGTAATAATTGGTCTTAATCAGCCATGATCCCCGCGGCTGTGACCACATCCGGAGCATGGCCTAACGCCGAGATAGCACTACAGATTAAAAAACACCTTAATACCAACCAACACGCTGTTCATCGCCACCGCGGCCAAGATCAGACCCATAACCCGGCTTACCACGCTGGCCCCGGATGCCCCGATCACCTTACCCAGCCGCGGCGCCAGCAGTAACAGCACCAACTGGCAGGCCAGTACCGCCAGCAGCACGCTGGTAGTTAGCAGTTGATGCTCGATTTCAAACCGGTGTTTATCGGTCAGAAGCACGACCGCCATCATCGCTCCAGGGCCAGCAATAGCCGGTACAGCTAGCGGAAAAATCGCCGTGTCGTTAGCGCTTTGCAGAATTCGTAGTTCCTCTTCTGGCTTACTCTCGCCAAAGACCATGTTGAATGCGAAAGCGAATAGCACCAATCCACCCGATACCTGAAACGCGGCTAAGGGCACGCTCATCGCTTCCAGCAAGAATTGGCCGGCAATAATGAAGAACAGCAGCACACCTGCAGCGATGGCCACCGCCTGAACCGCAATGCGCGCAAGATCCTTGTTCTCATGGCGACGGGTAACCGCCAAAAACACCGGCACCGTTCCAATCGGATCGATAACCGCCCAAAGCAGTACAAAAATTTGGACGATTTCAGCCACCATCACTCGACCTCTTTCCTGCTAAACCGATGTGCGGCCTTGGGCTCACCTTTCTGATACACCAACGCCGAGCCGATCCGCACAACACCCAGCACCAGGATCAGTGCCGACAAGGCTAAGATCATCTCTGGCTTGAGGTCATGTTTGAATAATCCAATCAGCACCTCGCGCACCACAAACACAAGCGCAGCATCGATAATGAAAGTCAGACGCAACTTTCGAGTATGGAAGTACTCAACCAGTGACCGAGACAGCTCTACCAACACATACAGCGTCAGCACGTCAGAAATCAGATCGATATAGTGTCCGGTGATTCCTTTCAGGCTCATCAGGTCCCACAGATCCCGCAACAGCATGAAGGCACCGATCGCGATGCCCAATGTGATAAACAGCAGGATGAGCCCAAAAACGGCATCAACAAAACGATCAAACCAGCGCTGCAACGGCTTGAGAAAGTGGCTCATAAAGGCAAACTCCCCTCAGTCGACAGACTCGTAATGGCGGTCACCAGTTTGCGATGAGGAAACGGAATTTCGATATTCTCCTCATCAAAGGCCCGCTTAATCTGTTGATGCATGCTGTTTTTCAGTTCCAGAAAACTTTCGCGCTTACCCCACACAGAAAATTGCAGATCAACGGAAGATTCGCCAAAACCCAGTACAATAAATACCGGCGCCGGATCGATCAGACATATCGGGTTAACCTCAGCTACCCGATTGAGCACTCCCCTGACCCGTTCGATATCCTCTTTATAGGCAATCCCAATTTTCAGATCCGCCCGGCGTATGGGAAATCGGGTCAACGTAGTGACGTTGGAGCGGATCAGTTTCTCGTTCGGAATTCGCACATACAGGTTATCGGGGGTTCGCAACTTGACCGACAGCAGGTCTATCCCCACCACTTCGCCGGTAACGTCTTCGACCTTGACCGTATCACCCATGGAGAAAGGGTTTTCCCAAATCAGAAACAGACCACTGATCAGGTTCGACATCGACGTCTGCGAGGCGAAACCGACCGCGACCGACAGGATACCGGCAGCCCCAAGCACCACACTGAGTTCCAGTCCGAGCTGATTTAGCGCGGATACCAGAAAAATCGCCAGCACCAGGTAATAGACAATGCGCCGAAACACCATGGTGCGGTGGCTGCTGAAACGCTTTTCCAGCAACCGCTGTACCGCAGAGGCTGCCAACCGGGCGACGGTATATCCCGCAAGCACGAAAAAAGCCGCCCGGGCAATGGTCCAACCTAACTGAAGATAATCACTCTCTGCCATAAGACTCAACCAAACAATACGTTAAGGGAGTGCACCAGCCCCGAACGGACGGTCTGCCGCGGCGCACTTACCGGCTCCAACTGCGCCGCGGCGCCGACTGGCTGACGCTCGATGGTCAATGCCGAAGGCTCGTTCTGCTGCTCGCAGGAGATGGTCACCGGCTCGGTCCAAAGGCGCCCGTCGCTATCGCTGAACAGCGACAGAAAACTGACCGGCAGGCAGATCTTGTCAACCACCAGCGGCTTGGATGACTGGTTACGAAGCAGCACCGGGGTCACTGCACGAATCGCAGAAACCGACACTTCGTCCAGAGTCAGCCGCGCGTTGGTCCGCGAGGCATAACAGAGCTCGCCCTCACGGGTATTGGCACCAAACCAAGTATCGGAAGGGCGGATAATCGGCAGATCGAGCATCAGGTCCGAGGCCCCCTGCAGGCGCGCCTGCAGCCACAGTGGCGAGCCCACAAACACTTTGATCTGCTGACGGGGATGCAGCATGAAGCGCGCTACCGGCTTGCTGACCACTGCACGGTCGGCCAGCGCTGGGCGCACGTCGATGTGGGTAGCCGACGGATCGGTGAGGTGACGCACTAGCTCGAAGCCGGCAATCCCCTCCAGCGCCGCCGGGTCAGCGATCTCGCTGACGGTGGCGGTCTCGTCATCGCTGAGAGCGTCACTATGGCTGTAGAGTCGATACTCCCGCTCGTGGCGACTGACCAGCAGCACCATCGGCCCCACCTGCCAGCGGCACGCGGCACCGTCGTCCAGTAGCCGTGGCGTCCACCAACAACGTCCTGATTGTTGCGGCTGCTCCACCGCCGTTCCTCCCACGGTTAGGTTCATCCGGCCTGCGGCCTCCGTGCCGGTCCGCTAACGTAGCGATCCACTCCTTTCAGCAGACGGCCAAGGATGTCGGCTCCGGTGATAATCCGCCGACTGCTGTCGGTCCAGACCAGAATCACATCCTTGACGATCGCCTCGTCACCGTTATGGCCAGTGCTCTCAGTCAGTTTCAATTCCAGCATAGCCGCTCCGAGGGTTTCGGTCTCTCGGTTGACCACCAGCGGACGATGGCAGTAAGCCAGCGGGGGCAATTGCTTGTCCGGCTCCAGCAGCGCGTGACGCAGAAAACCATCGGCGTCGAGCACCCAGTGCGGCAGCCCTTCCCCATCGGTCAGTACCACCCAGGAATAACCGGAACGATTGACCGCCTGCAAAAACGGATCCTCGGCACGACGCTGAAATTCAGGAAAATCCAATCGACCGTTTTTCTCCACCAGCGGGATTACGCTAAGTGCGTCGATCGGCTCTCCCTCCAGACTGGCGGGAAGATCATCGATGGCCAGAAAATTTAGTGCGCCGACACCTTCAAGTGCATCGACCTCGGCATCTGCCGATTCCACATACTTGCGCAACATCGCCCGCAAATCGCGTTCAAGCATATAGTCGATGCCCTCTTTGCCCAGCCAACTGTCAAGCAGCAACGCACAGGGCTTTGCCAGGGGCCAAAGCAGCAGCTGATAAAAGCGCAACAGAGGGGCTAGCCACGAGGCCATGATTTTGGCATTGCGTGAGAAGTACGCTTGAGGGCCTATCTCCCCGAACAACGTAATCGCAAAGGTGGAAAACAAAAAACCAGCCAGCCCGGTCATCACAGAATTGGAAAGCAACGTCAGCAGTACATTGATACCCACGTTGCCCCACAAAATGGTGGTCAACAAAAAGTTGGTATCCTGTCGCAACAGCAGAACTCTAGCCGCTTGCTTGTCGCCACGCGCCGACTCGATCTCCAACTGCATCCGGCTAAGACTGAAGAACGCCAGATTCAATCCGGAAAAACAGGCCGACTGCGAGATACAGAACAGGATACCCAGCCAGATCAGGCCATCGCCCATGGTTTAGCTCCGGTATGTGCGCCTCAGGCGCTCTGAAAATAGTAGATGGCGTAGCGCCCCGCTATGGCACCAGCACCAGGGCACCCAAACCCAGAAAACTCACGAACCCCACGATATCGGTCACCGTGGTTAGGATCACCGATCCGGAAAGTGCCGGATCGATCTCCATTCGATCCAGAATCATCGGGATCAGCACGCCTGCCAGCGCGGCCGCAAGAATATTCACCGCGATAGCCACCCCGATCACCAGCCCCAGTGGAATACTGGAGAACCAGACCGCGGCCACAAGCGCGATCAACAACGCCCACAGCAGGCCGTTAACCGAGGCGACCCCCACCTCCTTGTAGAGCAGTTGCCGCAGGTTGCCACGCGAGATCTGATTCAGCGCTAAACCACGAATCATCAGGGTGAGCGTCTGGCTACCGGCAATCCCCCCCATCGACGCGACCACCGGCATCAGTACCGCCAGCGCCACCACCTGCTGCAACGTGGCCTCAAACAACCCGATCGCCCAGGAAGCCAGAAACGCCGTCAGCAGATTGATACCCAGCCAGGTGGCACGACGGCGGGAACTGCGCAGCACCGGCGCAAACAGATCCTCCTCCTCGTTCATGCCCGCCTGCGCCATCAGCTGCGCTTCGAACTGTTCGCGTTGAATATCCATCGCATCGCGCAGGGTGATCCGCCCCAGCAGCCGGCCCTGTTCATCGACCACCGGCAACGCCGCCCAGCCGCAGCGCATCACCGCTTCGGCGGCGTCGCCCAGTTCAATATCACCCCGCAGGACTTCGGCCTCTTCATCGGCCTCACCGCTCAACGGCAGGTGCCCGGGCAGGGTATAGAGATTTCCGGTACGCACGGTGCCGCTGTATCGGCCCGAGCGGTCGTACAGATAGAGGCTATCGGTATAGGCCGGCAACTCGCGGCGCAACAGCCGATCAGCGTCCTGCACCCGCACGGAGGCGGGCAGAATCAGCAGCTCGTGGTCTACGTAACGCCCGACCTGGTGGTTGTCGTACTGCAGCGAGCGCTCGAAATAGCGCCGCTGCTCTTCATCCATGCGTGACAACGCCGCCTCGACCGCACTGTCGGGCAGCGAGTCCGCCAGTTCGATCAGGTCCTGAGCATCGAGCCCAGCCAGCAGCTGTTCCCGCACCTCCTCGGCCATCGCATGGAACAGGGTGGTGCGCGCCTCGCCACGCAGCGCCACCAGCACGTGGGGCTGCTCATCGGCGGGGATCTGTTGCCAGCGCCGATAGCGCTCCTCCTGGGGTAGCGCTTCGAGCAACAGTGCCAGCTGCTCGGCGTCCATCTCGTCGAGGGCCGACTCCATCACCGTCGGGCGTTCCCCTTCGGCGGCCTGCTGCAGCCGGTCTATCACTTGATTCAGTTCATCGGTCACGGCAGAGATCCTGTCGGTAGTGCGCTAGGTGGCGCATTGTGTCAGCGCGCAAGCGCTGGTCAAGCGAAATTGCGAAATATCAATCGGTATCGGTACCGGCGCTCGACGAAGTAGGCGGTGTCACCCGGGCCAGCAGTTTGCCATCGACGCTGCGCAGGTGCAGATCCCGCTGCGGGAACGGAATTTCAATCCCTGCCTCACCCAACGCAGTTTCGATCGCCCACAGGTAGTCGGTGGTGGGATTGTGCCCGGCGGGCAGACGGTTGTGGTGAATCCATACCACCAACTCAAAGTCGAGGCTGCTGTCACCAAAATTGAGCAGCCACACGTCCGGCTCACGCTTATCCTCGTAAAGGGTGTAGGGGACGGTTTTAGCCGCATTCAGCACCGCTTGGCGAACCTTCTCCTTGTTACTGCCATAAGCGACACCGAAGGATATGTGCAACCTGCGCACATCATCTGAGAGAGTGTAGTTGGTTACCCGACCGCCAATGAACTCGGAGTTGGGCACCAATACATCAACGTTATCCCACGTATTGATATGGGTACTACGCACGTTGATGGAGCGAATCCGCCCGCGCACGCCCGATTCCAGCTCGACAAGATCGCCCACCTTAAAGGGACGCTCAAACAGCAGAATCAGGCCAGAGATAAAGTTGTTGAAGATCGACTGCAGACCGAAGCCGATACCGACACTCAAGGCCCCGGCAACCAGCGCAACATTACTGAGATCCAAGCCGATGGAGCTCAGCCCCAACACCACCGCAATCGCCATCACTACGTAGTGGAGGATCCGGCTGATAGTAAATGCCGCCGCATCGGAGAAGGTCTGCTGGGTGGTTCCGATGCGGATGATCAAGCGCCGCAACTGACGTGAAACAAAACCCGCCACGGTAACGATCAGGATCATCCAAAAGATATCAAAACTGCTGACCGGGGATTCGTTGACGCTGAATAGTGGGTAGTTCAGCCATTTCAGTAACAGCGCACCGGAGCGGTCCCACAGTACACCGGCTTGTTGCAACGGGCTCTGCCACCATGTTTGCGCCGAACGCTCCAGATCGACCAGATAGGCTTGCAGGCTGCGCGCCGTTGCCAGCTCCTTGGTTGCCTCATCGGACTGCGTCCGGGCCTGCTGCAGTAAGCCGAGCATGCCGTAACGTTGGCGGTCGGAGTAGCCCTCGCGCCCCAGTACCTGTTCCTGAATACGGTTCAGTTCGTTGCGCAGCCGGGTATTCTCCAGCGCTAGTTCGTCAGCTGACAGCCCCTGACCGCTGGCCGCATCGGGCGCGGAGCCACTCAGCCTCAGCACGATCCCCTGCAGCCGCTCCAGCTTGAACTCCTCGGCGCGGCTAACGAGCAGATTAGCGGCCAGCAACGCACCGGCCACCGGCTGCTGCAACGAATCAGACCCGGCTTGTTGCAGGGTCGATAGTCGCAGATCCGCCTGCTGTTTGAGCTGCTGTTCGATCTTAGTACGAAGAGCCTCCAGCTTCTCCGCTAGCTGTTGCCGGTCATCATCGCTCAGATCCAGCCGCCCAAGGCCGATCTGTGCCTGCTCCTTGACCAACGCCGCCGCGTTGTCCAGTTGGGAAATATGTTTTTTCAACCGTTGTTCGTCGCTACGCGCCGCCAACAACTCCAGCTGCTCACGCAAAATCGTCAACGCCAGCGCTTTCTTGTCGGCATCCTGCACCGACAGCTCGCGATAACGCAGCAGCGCCGCCGCAATTGACTTACGGTGAAAGCCGATCGTCGTCGCCAACTGGTTAAGTTTCTGCCCGACCTCGGCCTGCTGCCGCTCCAGTTCTCGACTACGACTGACCACGCGCACCCACTCGTCGAGGCTGTAACGCTGTTGCACGTCAGGCAAACTCAGCGTTTCATCGTCCATCGTCGACTGCCGCTGCAGATCGGCAGCCAGCTGCAGCAGCAACGCTTTATTCGCGAGGTAGCGTGAATCCGCGGGGATGACCCGCTTCAGCTCAGTCTCCAGTAACTGGTGAAAGCGCGCTTTTTCGGCCGCCGAGGCATCGACATAGCCCTCCCACCAGGCCGGCGCCAGATCATTGAGATTTAGCGTCAAGGATTGGAAACGGGAGGCGCTCTCTTCCGCCTGGATCGCCACAGGCATGAAGGTAAGAAACAACAACAGCACGGTTTGCAAGCGCAGCAGCATAAACAGATCCTAAAAAATCACTAAGCCAAGGAAGTATGGGCACATTATGCCGGATAGGTTAGCGTAACCGGTTAAAGCCGCGCGGTTAGCGGGTGTAACCACCCAACTGGTTGAGCCGCTCTTCGTAGGCAGCGATATGGCGCAGCATCGGCTTGCCGCCGGCGGCCACGCACTCGCCCAGCAACGCCTCCACCAGCGCCACCGCGGTGAGAATGCTGGGAAAGAAGTGCGGGGTATCGTTGGCCAGGGTAAAGGCCACCGCCGCCCCCTGTGCCAGGGGCGAACGCAGACTGTCGGTAACGGCGATCAGCTCGGCGCCGGTGCCGCGAATGATCTCCACCGCTTTTACCGTCTCGGCGGTATAGGGGTCGGAACCGAACACCACCACCACATCACCCGCACCGATCGCCGCCAGTTCGCTAAGCAGCATCCCCTCACCGCCGCGAATCAGACTGAAGCGCGGGAACGCAATTCGCCCCACGTAGGCGAAGTGATGCGCCAGCGCGTAGGCATCCCGAAACCCCAGCGCGTAGACTCGCCGCGCTTTGGTCAGGCGGGCGGCGGCATCCTGCAGCAGCACCAGGGTCTCCTCCTGAAACAGCTGCCCCAGATCCTGATAGGCGGCTGAGGCGAAATTGAAAAACTGCTGACTGTCGGGATGGGCCCGCGCCTGCTCCTGCAGATTCTGGGCGCGATCACCAAAGGTACTGGGGGCCCGCTCCTGCACCGCCTGCTGGAACATCTGCCGGAACTGGTCGTAGCGGTCGAATCCCAGGGTTTTGGCCAGCCGGGTCAGGGTGGAGGTGGTCACTCCGGCTGCCTCGGCGGTCTTGCGGATCGACAGCAGCGCCACCTCGACCGGATTATCGAGCACGTAGTCCGCCGCCAACTGCAGCTGCTGAGTCAACTGGGGATAGACCGCGCCCAGCGCCTGCAACGCACTCTGGGCATCGTCAGGAATGATAGGGGCGGTTGGACGGGACATGGGCGAAACTCCTCGATAAGTACGCGCTGGCAGCGGCAGCCTACCAGAAAAACACATTACGTTCATTTTGTCTCCATTTTCGACACAAACGTATTGCCAACCAGCAATCGTTTCGCCTATGCTCCGCAAATATCACGTTCGTATTATTTTAAAAACACAGATAACACAAACGAAACAAACACCCCGATAGCACTTCAAACCGCCGCCCGGCAGTTCAGTGTCGCATTCAGAGGCCACCATGACCGCTTACCAAACCCTGATCGTTCAACCTCACGAGAATTATCTCGAGCTTCGTTTCAACCGCCCCCACCGCCTCAACGCGGTGGTGGAACAGTTCTACCGCGAACTGATCGACGCGCTGCGAGCCGCCGAAGCCGACTCCGCAGTGCGGGCGGTGCTGCTGACCGGCGAGGGTCGCGCCTTCTGCGTTGGCGCCGACCTCAAGGAGCACGCAGCGGGAGAGCGCACGCCCTATCAGCGACGCCAATACCTCCAGCTGGGTAACGATGTCTGCGAAACCATCTTTCGTCTCAACAAGCCGGTGGTGGCCGCCGTCAACGGTTACGCCCTGGGTGCCGGAGCCGAGATGGCGATCGCCTGTGACTTCGTGCTGATGGCCGAAAACGCCCAGCTGGGGCTGCCTGAAGTGAGCATCGGCACCTTCGTCGGCGGCGGGGTTACCCGCTTCCTGCCACGTTTAGTCGGACTTTCGAAGGCCCGCGAACTGATGTTTCTTGGCGAGCGGATCAACGGCAACGAAGCCGCCCGTATCGGCCTGGCCACCCGCGCGGTCGCCGACGACCAGTTGCAGGCTGAGGCCGAAACCTTTATCGCCAAGCTGGCGGGCAAAGCGCCGCTGTCGATGGCGCTTGCCAAGAAGCTGCTCAACACCTCGGACGAGTCCACCCTCGACGCCCAGCTGACCCGCGAACTGGACGGCCTCTACGCGGTGACCTTCTCCGAGGACTGGCAGGAGGGCGTTGACGCCTTCGCCGAAAAACGTGCCCCCAACTTCAAAGGTTGCTGATCATGACCACTTCAACCCAAGCCAGCACCCTGCACGATTTTCTGGCCCCCGCCAGCATCGCCATCGTCGGCGCGTCTACCGACCCCACCAAGCGCGGTTACAAGGCGATCGTCGGCCTGCTTGAGGGCGGTTTCGAGGGCGAGATCTACCCGATCAACCCCAAGGCCAGCGAGATTCTTGGCCTCACCGCCTACCCCTCGCTGGGCGAGCTGCCGCGAGCTGCCGATCTGGCACTGATGTGCACCCCGGCCGCCTCCATTCCCGGCCTGCTGCGCGAATGCGGCAAGGTGGGGATCAAGGGGGCGGTGATCCTGGCCAGCGGCTTCGGCGAGACCGGTGCCGAGGGCGCCAAACTGGAAGCCGAGCTGCTGGCCGCCGCTCAGGAAGCCAAGGTCCGCGTGGTCGGTCCCAACACCTCCGGCCTGTTCAACCTGCACCAGAAGCTGGATCTGCTGGCGCTGGAAGGCGTCAAACCCGGCGACATCGGCATCATCTCCCAGTCCGGCAATATGCTGCTGGCGCTGGCGCTGGAAGCACAGGCCCACGGCAGCATCGGTTTCAGCACTTACGTCGGCCCCGGCAACCAGACCGACGTCGGCTTTGCCGATTACCTGCAGTACCTGGGCGAAGAAGCCAACACCCGCGTTGCCACCTTCTACGTGGAAGGGTTCAAGGACGGCCGCCGCTTTCTCGACAGCGCCCGCGAAGTCGCCCTCACCAAGCCGGTGGTGGTGTACAAATCCGGCAGCACCGAAGCGGGCCAGAAAGCGGCCGCCTCGCACACCGGTTCGCTGGCGGGCAGCTATGCCATGACCGCCGACCTGCTGCGTCAGGCCGGCGTCAATCTGGTGGAACAGTCCGACGAGATCCTGCCGGTGGCGGAGGGCCTGGGGCTGATGCAGCAGGCCGCCGGCAGGCGGGTGGCGATCCTCTCGGACGGCGGTGGTCAGGCCACCATCGCTTCCGACCGTCTGAGCGAAGCCGGGCTGGAACTGGCCCAGCTTAGCTCCACCACCCGCAACGCGCTGGCAGCGATCCTGTTTCCGCAGGCGGCGCTCGCCAACCCCATCGACGTGGCCGGCAGCACCGACGCCAATCCGGAACTCTTTATCCAGTGTCTGCAGATCCTCGCCGCCGACGCCAATGTGGACATGGTGTTTCTGGTGGGGATGTTCGGCGGCTACGCGCTGCGTTTCGCCAAAGAGCTGACCGACGCCGAACTGCGCACCGCCGACGGGCTGGCGCAGGTCGCCGGCAGCATCGACAAGCCGCTGGTGGTCTACAGCCTCTATACCCCGGTCAAACCGGAGCCACTGCTGCGCCTGCGTCGCGCCGGCCTGCCGGTGACCGGTTCCATCGAGCACGGGGTGCAAGTGCTGAAAGCACTGGCCGATCGCGGCGCCTACCTGGCCCGCCGCCAGGGCGAACAGCTGGCAGCAACCGTCAGTGTCGATCCGGCGGTCAGTGCGAGCTTCGCTACCGCCCGCGCCGAGGGGCGGGATCTCTATGAATATGAGGCCAAGAACCTGCTGCGCCGCTACGGCATTCAGGTGCCGGAAGAACGGATCCTGCGCAGCGAGTCAGACATCGATGCCGCCATCGACACCTTTGGCGAAACCCCGCTGGCGATGAAGGTGGTGTCCAAGGATATCCTGCACAAATCCGATGCCGGCGGCGTGCTGCTCAACCGGGTAGGTCGTGATGCGCTGCGCGCCGGCCGCGACACCATTCTGGCCAACTGCCGCGCCTACAAGGCGGAGGCCGAGATTGAGGGCGTGCTGGTCACCCCCATGGCGCCCAAGGGCACCGAGGTGATCATCGGCATGAGCCGTGACCCGATCTTTGGCCCGGTGCTGATGTTCGGCCTTGGCGGCATCTTCGTCGAGATTCTGAAAGACGTGGCGTTCCGCGCCCTGCCCCTCTCCCGCGACGACGCCCGCGCCATGATCGACCAGATCAAGGCGCGCCAGATCCTCCACGGCGCCCGCGGCGAGGCGGCGGTGGACAAGGCCGCGCTGATGGAACTGCTGCTGACCATCTCCGCCATCGTCGACGCCCATCCGGAGATCGCCGAACTGGACCTCAACCCGGTAATCGCCTACAACAACGGCTACGCCGTGGTGGACGCGCGCGTGATCGTCAACAAGGAGAGCCTTTAATGTCCCTGCAACTGCCACAACTTACCGATGCCCTGCTTACGCTGGAAGAGCGCGTCGCGGTGCTGACCCTCAACCGTGACGACCTGCGCAACGCCCTCACCGGCTGCAACCTGATCGAGGATATCGTCACCACCGCCGAGTGGGTCAACCAGTGCAGCGATGTTTCGGTGCTGGTGATCACCGGTGCCGGAAGCGCCTTCAGCGCGGGCGGCAACATCCACGATATGGCCAACCGCGCCGGCGATTTTGCCGGCGACGTGGCCGAATGCGAAGCCCGTTACCGCGCCGGCATCCAGCGCATTCCGCTGGCGCTGCAGGCGGTCGAGGTACCGATTATCGCCGCCGTCAACGGCCCCGCCATCGGCGCCGGCTTTGATCTGGCCAACATGGCCGACATCCGCATCGCCTCCGGCAAGGCCCGCTTCGGCGAAACCTTCCTCAACCTGGGGATCATCCCCGGTGACGGCGGCGCCTGGCTGATGCAGCGGCTGATCGGCTACCAGCGTGCCTTTGAGCTGACCCTCACCGGTCGGGTGATCGACGCCCGTGAAGCCAAGGAGCTGGGGATCGTGCTGGAGGTGACCGCGCCCGAGGACCTGATGGAAGAGACCCTCACCCTCGCCCGCCGTATCGCCAGCCAGCCGCCCAAGGCCACCCGCCTCACCAAGCGGCTGATGAAGCTGGCCCAGCGCACCGAACTGAAGGACTTTCTCGATATCTGCGCCTGCTTCCAGGGCATGTGCCACAACGAACCGGAACACCTGGACGCGGTGCAGAAGATGATTACGGCGATGGAGCGCAAGTAAGCCATTCGCGTTCACCCAGCCCCGGTACTCTTCAAGTGCCGGGGTTGTTGTTTCCTCTACACCATCCCTCCCTGCCGCCCCCCTTTACCGCCCCCGCCAGAACCTCCCAACCGCTGTTTGTTTTTTGCACGTTTTTGTCAGCGCAAAAGCGCGCTTTCGCAATTGATGGACAACCCCGCAACTCGTAGCGTCGGTGACTAATAACAACAACAAAGAGTACTGACCAATGATGCGTAAGCTCCCCCTCGCGGCGGCGGTGTCCGCCATGCTGCTCACCCAGGCCCAGGCGGCCGAGTTTTCCAACACCCTGTTCTTTGGCGACAGCCTCACCGACTCCGGCACCTACGCCGCGCTGCTGCCACCGGGTACCGGTCGCTTCACTACCAACCCGGGACCGGTCTGGTCGGAGGTGATGGCCAGTCAGTTTGGCATCGCGCTGACCCCCGCCAACGTTGGCGGTGACAACTACGCCCAGGGCGGCGCACGGATCACCGGCACGCCCGGCGTGGGAGCCTTTCCCGCGTCTACCGCCACCCCCATTGCCACCCAGGTGAGCAACTATCTCACTGCCACTGGCGGAGTGGCCGACGCCGACGCTCTTTACAGTCTATGGGGCGGAGCCAACGACCTGTTCTTCGCCATCGATCCGGCCAATGCCGGTACCTTCCCCACCCAGACAGCGATCATCAACTACCTGAGCCAGACCGCTGGCGAACAGGTACAGGCCCTCGCAACCCTGCAAGCCGCCGGGGCGCGCTATGTCATCGTACCGACACTGCCGGATATCGGTGCCTCGCCCTTTGGTCAGTCGCTGGGGGCGGCCGCTGCCGCCAGCGTCACCTCGCTGACCCGGATCTACAACGAAACCCTGATGCGCGGTCTCAACAGCAACGACGTCACGGTGATACCCGCCGATATGTTCTCGCTGCTAAGTGAGATCCAGGCCGATCCAACCACCTACGGCTTCATTAACGTCACCACGCCCGTTTGCGGTGCCACCGCCTCGCTGATCTGCCTGCCCGGCGTCGATTTCACCGCTGGCCAGGAGCAGACCTTCCTGTTTGCCGATGGCGTCCACCCCACCACCGGCGCTCACCGGATCATCAGCGATTACATGGTGTCGCTGCTGCAAGCACCGGCGTTTGCCGAAGGGATCGCCCGCAGCGCCCGCTACCAGCAGCGCACGGTGCTGGGCACCGTGCACCACCAGATCGACGCCGCCCGCGACTTGCCGGAGTCCGGCACGGACCTCTGGATCAACGGCCAGGGTGGCTACGACAGCGGTGAGCTGGAAGGCGCCCGCAGCCAGATCGGCATCGGCGTCAGTAAACGGGTAGAGCCGAACCAGACCGTTGGCTTCGGCCTACACCTGAGCCTCGACGACAGCGACCTGCCCGGCGGCGAGCTGGACAGCTTTACCAAGTCGATGACCCTGTTCAGTGCCTGGGAGCACGACGCCTTCAACTGGTCCGCGGCACTGGCGGTCGGGGCCGGCGACTACGACACCGAACGCAAGGTTCGCCTCGGCCCGGCCACCCGCACCGTTAAAGGCAGCACCAGCGGCGTGCAGATCAGCGCCGAAGCGGGTGCTGGTTACAACTTCCGCCAGCATAATCTGCAGCACGGCCCGCGCCTGCGACTGGCCCACCACCTGCAAAGCATCGAGGGCTTTACCGAATCCAGCACCGCCGGCAGCTCCACCGCCATGAAGTACGGTAGCCAGAGCCACAGTTACAGCACCGCCAATATTGGCTGGCAGCTGCGAATGACCAACGGCACCTGGCAGCCCTACGGCGAACTAAGCTGGGAACGCCGCATCGGCGGTGATCCGGACGCGGTCAACGTGGCGCTGGCCAGCCTGCCCGACAACAGCTTCAGCCTGCCGGTCACCAGCGAGGATGACAGCTACGGTGAAGCCACCCTTGGGCTGGTAACCGCGCTGTCGGAACGCACCCGCATGGATGCGCGCGTCAGCCGGCTGATCGCCAATGACGATAACGAGGAGCTACGGCTGAATCTGAGTGTGAATATCGGTTTCTGAGATAGGGCGTAGGCAGGGCGTCGCGGTGGGATGGGCGCTGCCTTGCCGCGCATCCGGCGCTTTCCCCTGCGGGCCTTAAGCGGATTCTCCGACCCATGCTCGGCGCGTAAAAGGGGCAACAGGTGCAAGCCGCACGGGTGTCACAATCACCTCATCCGCCCCAGCTCTCGCGGATGACGGCGACCATTGAAGCGTATGAAAATCTTGATCCAGTAACGATAGGCCTTTATGGTTCTGGGGCTATAGCGGCGTACCGCCCTATGTTCGCCAATGGACTGCAACAATGGAGATGACGACATGGAAGCCCCTCCCCGGCGCGTTGATGGTGCGTGCCTTCCTGGCACTCATCTTATTATCGTGAATTTTTCACGATTTTCCTGCTCGCCTATCGACGCAGAAAGAATAATTATTCATATTCAATGCGTTACAGATAGGCGCCAACATAAAAACTCCATTAACATGGAATCACGATAATAATTGTTATGAGGCCATTGGCCTCGTAAACGGACTGTTATATTTAAAATAAAACTTAAACTAAGGAGAGTATAATGAAAAAAATTATTCCGTTCGCTTTTTTGTCATTTCTATCAATTTCAGCAATGGCGGAAGGGTTAGGGAGTGATTCAAGAGTTTCTCAATTAAGAGAAAAAATAACGTCAGCATTGTCTATACAGAAAAATACGACATCAACAATTATTGATGTGGTAACAAATCACATTGATACCACAGATGACTGGGCATTAGCTTATAGAACAGGCAGTGACATATACGGCGATGATTATAAGAATCAAAAAATAAAGTTTTTCTCGGTAATAATCGCAAAAAACGGTAGAACAATTATTGATAGCCTTTCTTATAATCCAGAAACTAAGCAACTGATATTATCTGAAGTAGAAAACATAGTAATGAGTATAAGTTCTGGAGTAGAAGATTCAGAAGAACTGTCTCAGAATGAAGAATACGCCAAGTTATCAGAATCTAAGAATTATGCAGTATTTAGTAAGAAAGGCTACCTAGAAGATGTCGCTTTTTCTGTTAATAACTCCACACAGGCGATCATAAAGTCATATTCAAACATGTTCAAAGAAACGATAAAATAAGTATAGCAATTCATTCAACGATCGACCTACGGGCTAGGACCTCCAAAACGCTGCGCGTTTTTCCGGCCCGTTAACGCGGCGTTATGTATTCATATAGATCGAAATAGCACTGTCAAATAAGGCCAGCATCAAATGAGAGAAACATTAACAAAATCATTTTGGCCAATATTAAAGTTCTTCGAAACAGAGGAAGAACCAGCCAATTATAAGAAGTCTCACAGAGTTACCCTGAATATACTCGGCGGTTTGTTCATGATCCTTTCCCTTGGCTCAGCCTGGGCTGCCAGTTCAAGTGATGGATTCGGCTCATTTATTCCTGTGGTAGTCTTCTTTTGTATCGGCTTAGTCACCCTCGTTGTAGGATCGCTTGGCTCGAATGGTGCTGTTTCAAAAATATGGGGCACTAGATAAGTGGCACATAACAAACGGCTCTTGTGCTCTTTGCAGCGTTCGCCAGCCGGCCTGGAGCGTGGATTCACCACGGGCTGCCGCAAAGCTACGCGTTAAACATCCCCTTTCACCCATCACAACACAAGGACGTTATTTTGAAAAAACTACTGATCGCCACAGCACTGCTGGTAGCCACCGTCACCACACCGGTCACCCTTGCCGATACGCCCTCCCAGCAGCTGGGCACCTGCCTGATCGATTCCCTTAACGGCAAGGAGCGCAAGGAACTGGCCAAGTGGATCTTTATCTCCATGGCCGCGCATCCGGAGATCTCGCCCTACGCCAATATCAGCAACGCGGATATCAACGCTACCGACAGCTACGTCGGCACCTTGATCACTCGCCTGCTCACCGAGGATTGCGCGGCCCAGCTGCGCAGCGCCAACAACACCGATCCGCGGGCGATCCAGCAGGCGTTCGAGCTGGTCGGTCAGGTAGCGATGCAGGAGCTGATGACCCACCAGCGGGTGGGTAACGCCCTCACCGGTTACGCCCAGTACGCCGATATGGACAAGATCAACGTGGTGTTGACCGGGGAGTAATTCCCGTCAACTAGGTCCTAGAACCAAGCGATGAAAATCAAAGGCAAGATAACCCGTTGGAACGACGACAAGGGCTTCGGCTTTGCCGAGCCCTGCAGCGGCGGCAAGCCAGTGTTCCTGCATATCAAGGCGCTGCGTAACCGCGGCAACCGCCCGCAGGTGGGGCAACTGGTCACCTACAGCCTCGGCAGCGACAAACAGGGGCGTCCCTGCGCCACCGGGGCGGTACTGGCCGGAGATCGCGCCGCGCTCGTGCCCAAGCGACCACCCAAAGGCGGTAACGGTTCGTTGTCGCTGGTTGTGGCCGGCGTGTTCCTGCTGCTGGTGGCACTGGCGACCCTGTCCGGTAAGCTGCCAACACCTCTGCTGGTGATTTATCTGGCTCTCAGCCTGATCACCTTCGGCTTTTATGCCGCCGACAAGGCCGCCGCGCAGCAGGGTCAGTGGCGCACGCCGGAGAGCACCCTGCACCTGCTGGCGCTGGCCGGCGGCTGGCCCGGGGCGCTGGTGGCGCAGCAGAAGCTGCGGCACAAATCGCGCAAACAGCCGTTCCGCCTGCTCTGCTGGCTGACGGTGCTGCTGAACGCTGCCGGCTTCGCTTGGTTGCTGACCGCCGAGGGTAGCGCCGCCACCCGCCGCCTGATCGACACCCTACTCTGACCAACGCGTGTAAGGCAGGCACAAAAAACCGCGGCATAGGCCGCGGTTTTCCGCATTAAGGAGTTAGCCTCAGGTTTGCAGATCGAAGCGGTCCAACTCCATCACCTTGGCAAAGGCGGCGACAAAGTCCCGCACAAAGCGCCCTTCAGCGTCACTCTGGGCGTAGACCTCGGCGATGGCGCGCAGCTGCGAGTTGGAGCCAAACACCAGATCTACCCGGCTGGCCTGATACTTGACCGCGCCGCTGCTGCGGCAGCGCCCCTCGAATAATTGCTCCTTGTCATCGGTAGCGACCCACTCGGTCCCCATATCCAACAGGTTGACGAAGAAATCGTTGCTCAAGGTGCCGACCCGGTCGGTGAATACCCCTTGGGCGTTACCGTCGGTGTTAACTCCCAGCACTCGCAAGCCACCCACCAACACGGTCATCTCCGGCGCGCTCAGGGTCAGCAGCTGGGCACGGTCGACCAGCAACTCCTCAGCGCTAACCGCGTACTGCTGTTTCTGGTAATTGCGAAAGCCATCGGCGGCCGGTTCCAGCACCGCAAAGGCATCGACGTCGGTTTGCGCCTGGCTGGCATCCACCCGACCCGGGGTAAACGGCACCATGATCGCGTGACCGGCCGCTTTAGCTGCCTGTTCCACGCCGGCACAACCACCGAGTACGATCAGGTCCGCCAGTGACACCTGTACCCCGCCCGGAGTATTGAATCGCTGCTGCACCCCCTCCAGTGCGGTTAATACTTTGGCCAGTTGTGCCGGTTGGTTAACCGGCCAATCCTTCTGCGGTGCCAACCGGATACGAGCACCGTTGCCACCGCCGCGCTTGTCGGAACCGCGGAAGGTAGACGCCGAGGCCCAGGCCGTGCTGACCAGTTCGCTGACGCTGAGGCCGGTAGCCAGAATCTGCTGCTTTAACGCATCCACATCGGCGGCGTTGATGTTGGCCGCCGGTTTGGCCGGCAGCGGATCCTGCCAGATCAGCTCCTCACTTGGCACCTGCGGCCCCAGGTAACGCGCGCGCGGCCCCATATCACGGTGAGTGAGTTTGAACCAGGCGCGGGCAAAGGCGTCGGCAAAGGCGGCCGGATCCTTATGAAAGCGCTCCGCGATCTTGCGATAGGCCGGATCCTCCCGCAGCCCCATATCGGCGGTGGTCATCATGATGCCGACCCGCTGGCTGCTGTCTTCGGCATCCGGCGCATGGTCTGCGGCCTTGAGGTTCTTCGGTACCCATTGATGAGCACCAGCCGGGCTCTTGCTCAGTTCCCATTCATAGCCGAGCAGCACATCAAAATAGCCGTTGTCCCATTGGGTGGGGTTGGGCGTCCAGGCCCCTTCGATGCCGCTGGTGATGGTATCGCGGCCTTTACCACTGCCGTAGCTGCTGCGCCAGCCGAGGCCCTGCTCGGCCAGCCCTGCCGCCTCAGGCTCCGGCCCCACGTGGGCGGGGTCACCGGCGCCATGGGCCTTACCAAAGGTGTGACCACCGGCGGTCAGCGCCACCGTCTCTTCATCGTCCATCGCCATGCGGGCGAAGGTTTCGCGAATATCACGGGCAGAGGCCAGCGGATCGGGGTTACCGTTGGGGCCTTCCGGGTTCACGTAGATCAGCCCCATCTGCACCGCCGCCAGCGGGTTTTCCAGATCGCGGTCGCCGCTGTAACGTTTATCGCCCAGCCACTCGCCTTCGGTGCCCCAGTAGATATCCTCTTCCGGCTCCCACACGTCCTCACGACCACCACCGAACCCGAAGGTCTTGAATCCCATCGATTCCAGCGCCACGTTACCGGCCAGAATCATCAGATCGGCCCAGGATATCTTCTGGCCATATTTCTGTTTGATTGGCCACAGCAAACGCCGCGCCTTGTCGAGGTTACCGTTATCAGGCCAGCTGTTGAGCGGCGCGAAGCGTTGGCTGCCACTGCCAGCTCCTCCGCGGCCATCACCGGTACGGTAGGTACCGGCACTGTGCCAGGCCATGCGGATAAAGAACGGGCCGTAGTGGCCGAAGTCCGCCGGCCACCAATCCTGCGAATCGGTCATGAGCGCGTGCAGGTCCTGACACAGGGCGTCAAAGTCGAGGCTGTTGAACGCCTCACGGTAGTTGAACTGTTCGCCCAGCGGGTTGGACCGGGGGGAATGCTGGTGCAATACGCTCAGATTCAGTTGGTTGGGCCACCAGTCCTGATTGCGGGTACCGCCACCGGCAGCGTGATGAAAGGGACATTGACCACTGTTACTCATAATAAACTCCTGCTCGGGAGGTGATGGGCGTAGTCCTAGGTATAGATAGCACCGCCGATAAATCCCAATAGAGTTCGGCTACCGGCATCATAGCCGCACTGAATGAGCCCGCACCGGGGTTGCCTCAATCCGGCCCAGCGGCGAAGATGATGAGGCGACCCAAGTTGTTGATCAACAGCGCGTGATGCCGCCCAGTGAAGGATCCCCGATGCACTTTATTCTGTTCTACGACTACGCCCCTGATTACCTCGAGCGCCGTGGCGAGTTCCGCGACGCCCATCTGGCCTGGGCCAAAGCCTCCATTGACCGCGGCGAGTTCTGGCTCGGTGGCGCTTTTGCCAACCCGGCCGATGGTGCGGCGATCATCTTCAACGCCGACTCGGCGGCGGTGGTAGAAGACTTCGCCCAGGGCGATCCCTACGTGATCAACGGGCTAGTGACCGGCTGGCGGGTGCGGGAGTGGACTACGGTGGCGGGCAAAGCGGCCTGCAATCCGTTGGTCTCCTGAAGCGGAATGGCGCCATGAGACCCATTGCGACGGCTGGCCTGCTGCTGATACTGACCCTACCCCACGCCGAGGCCAGTACGCGCTGGGATCTGTTGCACTGGTGCCGCAGCGAACAGCCGCTGGACCAGGCCCGCTGCGAAGGGATGCTGCAGGCGGCGCTGGACCTGACTACCCACCCCGACTTCACCACGGAAAAGCACTGCTTTCCCGCTGAGATCACCCTGCCCGGTCTGCGCAACGAGCTGGTGAGCTGGCTGGAGGAGAACCGGGTGGCGCCGGAAAAAAGCGGGCTGGCGCTGCTGGCGCGCGGGATCAGCGACCGCTATCCCTGCCCTCGCTAACGCCGCCGTCTGCGGCCGCGGTGGCGGCCTCCTGTTCACGCTCCTGCTGGGCGGCGTTGTAGAGCTGCTCTGAGGTGAACTGCGCCGCCGGTTGCGGTACGAACGGCACCTTGGCGCGCCGCCGCGGACGAAAGGCGTGGGCCAGCGCGAACAGTGCCAGCGCCAACGCCACGGCCCCGTTAAAGGCGAACAGCCCTGATGGCCCCATCCAGCCCATCAACCAACCGGCGAGCAGCGGCCCCACCACCGCACCGATACCAAACCCGGCCAGCAGCGCACCGGAGGTTTGCATCCGCCGTGCCGGGTCACCCCAGTCGTTGGCGTGGGCGCCACTCAGGGAGTAGAGCGTCAGTGACAGACTGCCGTAAACAAAGCTGCCGAGCAGAAAGCCGTTGACCGTCATACCGCTGCGGGACAGTAGCACCAGCGTCAGGCAGCAGAGGGCGACACCCAGCCCCACGGTGGCGATTACCGCGCGCCGTTCGATCCGGTCCGACAGCTTGCCGATCGGCGTCTGCAGCGCCAGCCCGCCAAGAATCCCCAGCGCCATAAACAGCGAGATATCATCCAGCTCGAATCCGACCCCGGTGGCGAACAGCGGCCCCATGGTATAGAAGCTGGCGTTGATCAGCCCTGCCGCCATGGCACCAAAGAAGCCCACCGGCGACGCCCGCAGTACCGGGGTGATCTTGAGCGCACCCGGTGCTTCCGGCAGGGGTGCCTGAGTGCGGGTCAGCAGCACCGGAATCAGCGAGAACGAGAACACGATCGAGGCCAGAGTAAACAGCCGGAACCCACCGGGATCATCCAGCATCAGCAGCAGCTGGGCGCAACCGGCGCAAAGGTAGTTGATAAACATGTAGATCGACAGAATGGTGCCGCGATTGCTGTTTTCGGCCCGGGCGTTGATCCAGCTTTCGGTGACCACGATCAGACCCGCCATGCTGAACCCGGCCACCACCCGCAGCACCACCCACAGCGCCGGCGACACCAGCAGCATATGGATCAGCGGGGTCACCGACAGCAGCGAGGCGAACACCCCGAAGGCGCGGATATGGCCCACCTGATTGACCACCAGCGCGGCGTAGCGAGCACCAAGAAACAGCCCCAGGTAGTAGCAGCTCATCACCACCCCGGTGAGCAGCGCCGAGAAGCCTTCAAGGCCGCCGCGCAGACTCAGCAAGGTGGTGAACAGGCCGTTGGCCAGCAACAGAAAACCGTAACTCAGCAGCAGCGCCAGCAGCTGCCGGAGGGAATCAACGACGGGCATGAAAAGGTTCGGCTCCAGAGTTACAGCGCCTGCGGAGGCAGGCTTTCGCACCGATTACAGGGTACGGGCCGGCAGCGCCAGCCCACACATCCCTGCGTGCCATTTAGACCTCCTGACAGCACATCTGCATGCTATACTCCCGGCTCCTAATCTGCCCTGCCGCGCTCCGACACAGCCACCATGTCCGCTGCCACCGCCTCCGCCAAGCTGCTCGATCCCGCTCTGCTGGTGGCGCGCCATTTTCAGCAAGACCCCCACGGCCTGTTGGGTCGAATCGGTATCAGCGCCGATGCGATCAAACCGGCCGGTGCGCGCATACCGGCGGCGCTGTTCTCAGCCCTGCTGCAGGAGCTGGCGCAGATTACCGACAACCCGCGCATCGCCCTGCGTACCGGAGAGGTGACCCAGCCGCGGATGCTGGGCTCGGTCGGCTTTCTGATCTCCACCGCACCGACCCTGGGCGACGCGCTGCAGCGGCTGAACGACTACCTGCCGCTGCTGATCGACGGCGTGCACCTCAGCCTCAACCGCGACGACCAGGGCGCCACGCTGGCGCTGGATCTGGAAAACGACGACGACCGCCTGCTGGCGGAGTGGCTGCTGGCCTGCCTGCATAACTGGCCACGCTGGCTGATCGGCAAACAGATGCCGCTGCTACGGGTGGAGCTGGCATTTGCCCAACCCGCCGACCCAGCGTTGCATGAACAGTTCTTCGCCGCAGAAGTACAGTATGAAGCGGCCCGCAACCAACTCCGCTTTAACGCCGCCATCCTCGATCAACCCTGTCTCGACGCCAACGACGAGCTGCACCGCCATCACCAGCAGTTTGCCGACCAACTGCTGTCCAGCGCCGGCCGCGACGGGGCGCTGGTGGCGCAGGTAAAAAGCCTGATCCGCAACCAGATCGCCGAGGGCAACGCCCAGATCGGCCGCCAGCAGGTGGCCCGCGAGCTCAACCTGAGCCTGCGCACACTGCAGCGCAAACTGGACCAGCACGGGACCCATTTTCAGGCCCTCTACGATCAGACCCGCCGCGACCTGGCGCTGCAGATGCTGCATCGGGGCGACCGCAGCTTCGGCGAGATCGGCTTTCAGCTCGGCTTTTCCGGTCTGTCGGCGTTTCAGAAGGCGTTCAAGCGCTGGACCGGCCAGTCACCGGGCCGCTACCGCGACAGCCATCGCCCCCAGACGGTGGTCCCCGAACATGCGCTGCCACGCACCCTCGGCGAACTGGTAGCTGACCAGGGCGTCGGTGAAGAGCGCTTCTATCCGCTGGCGCTGCAACTGCTGCAGCAGATGCAGCAGGCGCTGCACAAAGGGGTGATCCCCAGCTGCTGCCCGGGATGTGTCAGCGTCGCCAACGACGACAGCGGCGCCCTGCAGCTAAGCCTGGGTGACAACCGCCAGGGCTGGGCTCAGCCATTGGCCGAGCAGCTCAGCTTCAGCGCGCCGGAAAGCAACGGTCTGCTGCCGGAGCGCCCCCAGACCGCAACCCGGCTGTACGAGCTTGGCAGCCTCTACTACTTTGTGCTGCACGGCAGCGCCGCGCTTGCCGAGCGTGACCCCAGCGCCCTGCTGCGCAGCCAACTGCAACACACCCCGCTGCTCAACAAGCAACTGAGCCGACCGCTGCGGCGAATTCTGCGTCGCCTGCTGCAGATCGATCCTACCCAACGCTATCGCTCCCTTGGCGGGCTGGAGTACGACCTGCGCCAGGCGCAGCGGCTGTACGTAGACAACCGCAATCCCCACGACTTCAGCGCCGGCGCAGAGGACCCGCCCGACCAGCCGATACCCACCGCCTTGCTGGTGGGACGTGATGAGCCACTACAGCAACTGCAAGCGCTGCTGCAGCGCAGTCGGCACAACGACGGCCGCCTGCTGCTGCTGGAAGGTGCCAGCGGCAGCGGCAAGAGTGCGCTGCTCGACAGCCTGCGCATCGCCCTGTATCGCTCCCAGGGCGCCCAACTGCGGATCGCCCTCGCGGCCGGCGACAGCGAACGCCGCTATGACCCCCTGTTCCCGGCGCTGCGGCGGCTGCTCCGCAACCGCCTGGCCACCCCGCCGGCGCGACAGGAACTCCTCGCGCAGCAACTGCAGCGCCAGTTGGGGGGGCGCGCACGGGTGCTGCTGCCACTGCTGCCGGAGCTGCGCAGCTTGCTGGGGCGTAGCCTGGAGCCGACGCCCCCCGTTTTTCCCCGCGGCGGCGAGGCGCTGCAGCAGGCTCTCGCCAGCCTGCTGACGGCACCACGGGATCCACTGCTGCTGTTCTTCGACGATCTCCATTACGCCAGCCCCGAACTGCTGGAGCTACTCATGCTGCTGCGCCAGCAGCTGGGGCGCCAACCGCTGCTGCTGGTGGCCTCCTACGACCCCGCCCGGGTGGATGCCAACCCGGCACTCAGGCAGAGCCTGCCCCTGCTGCTTAACCACCGTCAAAGCGAACGGATGACACTGGAGCCGTTGACGGCGGCGGACAGCCAGCAGCTGTTGCAGCAACTACTGGGCCCACTAACCGCGGAAACGCAGGTGCTGGCAGACTGGCTGCACCGCCAAAGCGGCGGCCTGCCCGCCGCCATTAGCGCCCAGTTGGGGACGCTGCGCGATGCCGGCAAACTGGTCTGGAACGACACGGAGCAGCGCTGGTGCTGGCTGCCACAACAACTGCCCGCCGAGCTGTCACAACCCTTTGCCGAGGCGTTGATCGATGCTCTGCAACAACTGCCAGCGGCCACCCACGAACTGCTGCAGTGGGCGGCAATCGGCGGTGAACGGTTCGATCCGGCAGTGCTGGCCGATGGTCGCGGTGACCCGCAGGCGCGGATTGAGATCCACCTGTGGCCGGCCCAGCAGGCAGGTCTGATCCGCCCCGACGGCGAACAGTGGCTCTGTTTCAGTCACCCGCAGCTACGCCAGCACCTGCTGAACCAGCTATCGCCGGAGCAGGCTGCAGAGCGCTATTGGCGGCTGGCGCTGGCGCTTCCGGACACCACCTCCGCGCCCCTGAGGGCCGAGCAACTGGCCCATGCCTACCGTCTGCGCCCGCAGCCACGTTATCGCCGCACGCTACTGAAACTGCACCATCAGGCCGCGCTGGAGCTGCAGCGCCAGGGTGATCGCCGCTCCAGTCTGGGGCAACTTGATGCGGCGCTGGCACTGCTGCGGCAAAAAGAGCTGCAGGTACCGGACAACACCATCGTAACCCTCTGCCGGGACGGCTTGCGGCTGCTGCTGCGGTGGCGCGATCCGGCCCGTCTAGAGCGCTGGCTGCGACGCCTCGATGCCGACCTGCCGCGTCCACTGCCGCAACCGCTGGTCGCGCTGTTACCCATCGCCCGGGCCACTCAGCTGCAGGGCAGCGAACGACCGATGGAGGCGCGCCAGTGTCTGCTGGACGCGCTCGCCGGGCAGGGTATCCGCCTGGTACTGCAACCGGGTCCACAGGCCGCCGCCGTGCTGCAGCTGACTGCCGGCCGGGCCGCCGACGACGAGAGCCCGGCCAACAGCCCTCTGAACGATCCCCAGCACGCACTGCTGGCAGAGCTGCAGACCCTGGCTGAACAGACCGGTGAGCTGCCGCTGCTGCACGCCACGCTGCTGCTCCGCACGCAGCGGGGCAATGCTACAACGCAAGCCCTGGCGCAGGCGCTGCTGCACCACCATCACCTTAACCAGCCACTGCCACCGGCTCCGGCCCCGCAGACGCTGTCGGACAGCGACCAGCGTCTGCTGTATAGCCGGTACCTGCCCTGGTGCGCGCCGCTGGCGGAACAGGTCGAGGCCATCGCCAGCGCGCTGCAACAGGCGCGTGACCGCGGTGACGAAGCCGCAGCCCGCTCGCTGCTGGCCCCCTGGTTCAGCGCCCGGCTGTGGAGTAACGAGCCTCTGCCCTCCCTGTCCGCGGCGCTGCTGCACGAATACCGGCGCGAGCAGACCGACACCCTTGGCACCCCGTCACCGCTGGGCATGGCCATTCGGCCCTGGCTCGGCGCGCTGGATCCCGCGCTCGCAGAGCAACTCCCCCCAGCGCCCCAAGAGACTGCGGCCTCCCCCTGGCACGCCCTTGGCGGCATCGCCAGCGCCTGGCTGAAGCAGCAACGGTCTCTGTGGCCGGCCTGGGCCAGCAGTTACCCCGGCCGGGCAGAGCCCCTTGGCGGTCTGCTGGCCGAGGCGCAGCTGCTGCTGTTCGGTGCCCTGCTGCAGGCAGAACTGGGTGCCGTTGCCAGCGACGCCGAACGCCGTTGGCATGAGCGCGGGCTGGCGCACCAGGCGCTGCGGTTCGCCCTCTGGGCCGACCATAATCCGGCGCTGTTTGCGTTGCCGGCGGCGCTACTGGAAGCAGAGCGGGCGGCCCTGGCCGGCGAGCAGCAGGCCGCCACCCGGGCCTTTGAACAAGCCCTTGAGGCCGGTGAACAGAGCGGTTGGTGGCTGGCCGCCCTCGGCCGCGAACGCTACGCCCGTTTCTGGGAGCGTCAACGACATCCGGCGCTGGCGCTTCTGCTGCAGCGCGAAGCTAACCGCGCCTATCAGCGTGGCGGCGCGGCTACCCGGCAGTGGCAACCGGCGGCGCAGGGTTTAGAATGACGCCATCACAACAACATCCGTAACTAACGGAGATCATTGAGGATCGGTAATGGAGCACAACACCCCCTGGCGGGTATTGGTGGTTGATGACGAAGAGGGGATTCACGGCATCACCCGGATGATTTTCCGCGATTACGAGTTTGAAGGCCGCCCGGTCGAGCTGATCAGTGCCCTGAGCGGTGCCCAGGCGCGCGACCTGCTGCAACAACACGATGATATCTGCCTGGCGCTGCTGGATGTGGTGATGGAGTCGGACGACGAAGGGTTACGGCTGGTGGATCATATTCGCGACACCCTGGGCAACCGCGATATGCGGCTGATCCTGCGCACCGGCCACCCCGGCTTTGCGCCGGAGACCGATGTCATTATCCGTTACGACATCAACGACTACCTCAGCAAGGCGGAGCTCTCTGCGTCACGCCTGCTGACCTCGGTACTGGTGGCACTGCGCTCCTACCGCGACATCGTCGGTGCCCGCCGGCAACCGCAATCTGACCCTGCCGCGCCCGCTCGCGCCGACGCGGCGCTGCAGCCGCTGTTAGTTCCGCTGCTCGACAGCAACCAGCAGCGCGTTGCCCGGCTGCGGCAGCTGGAGCTGAATCCGATGGCGCGCGATCTGCTGGCCCAGATCGACTGCAACCAGCACCGGCTGCAGGCCCTCTGCCTGCAAGGGGATATGGCCGCCAGTCCGGTGGTCGCGCTGGACCCGCAGCAATTGCTGCAACAGTTGCTGGAGAACTGGCTGCCGCTGTCCCGCCAACAGCAGCGGCTGCTGGACCTTCGGATCGAACCGGAGCTGCCGACGCGCCTGTTCGCTCCCGCCGACAGCCTCGGCGCGCTCTGGAACGCCCTGCTGGCCCATGCCCTGAGCGCCAACAACAGCCTCGACCAGCACTGGCAGCTGCGCTACCTCGAACCGGGCGAGCTGCTGCAGCTCAGTATCAGCGCCAGTGGCGGCGGTGTGCCCGCCGACCCGCAGCAGGACCGCTATCGTCAACACTGGCAACAGCAGCTGCGTCCGGCGTGCGAACGCCTATGCCAGCAGTCCGGCGGCAGCTTTGAGGTACTGGCCGACGCCCCGGAGCAGTTACTGATCAACGCCAGCGTCGGCGTACGCCGGCACCCCTGAAGGAAGCGACATGCCAGACTCTGGTCCTGTACTTGCGCTGATATCGCTGCTGGCGCTGCTGGCCCTACCCGCCCCCGCCAGCAGCGCCACCCAAGACAGCAGCGCTGGCGATGCCGCCCCCCTGCGTCTGCTGATGGTGTTGTGGCGCGGCGAAACCGCCGCCGAGGCGGGTTTTCTCGACACCCTGCACGCCCACCAGATCAGCCTGGAGATTGAGCGGATCGACGCCGGTCAGGATCGGGAAAACCTGGCCCACCACTTCTGGCGGCTGGGAAATGGGGTGCTCTCCTACGACGCGGTCTACAGCTTTGGCACCACCGCCTCGGTCATGACCCACTCGCTGGTACGCGGGCGCATTCCGCAGTTCTACAGCATGGTCTCGGACCCGCAGGAGGCCGGCCTGATGCAGCGTACCGGCCCCGCGCCGATCACCGGCACCACCGACGCCATCGCCGCCGAACTGAAGATCCGCACCGCCCGGCAGCTATTTCCGATCCGCCATATCGCCATGCTGTTCAACGCCCGCGAACGCAACGCGCGCGTGCAGCTGGACGAAATGGAGCAACTCTGTGAACAGTTGGGGATCACCTTGAGCGTGTTGCGGGTCGCCCCGGAGAGTCGCAGTCTGGCCAATCAGCTGCAACGTTTGCGGGCCGGCGGGCTGGGGATCGATACGGTGTACCTGCCCAGTGACAGCTACCTGATCAGTCAGTCGGCCACCATCATGGCGGCGCTGGAGGATACCGATTACCGGGTGGTGGGGGCGACCGAAACCTTCGTCGCTGATGGCGCGCTGCTGGCGATCGCACCCGACTATCGCCATATGGGCGAACGGCTGGGGGAACGGCTGGTAACGCTGCTGCATTCCGGCGAACAGGCGCTGGACACAACACCGATCAGCGTCGATCAACCGCTGATCCTCTACAACGAAGCCACCCGACAGCGGTTGGGAATCGAGATTCCCGAACAGCTGCGCGGGCAACTGAGCGCCGTTGGCGGCCCCGCCGGCCAGTGATGACGCGACGGCTCCGCCAGAGGCTTAGGGCTTACCCAAGGGCTTAGGGCTTAGCCGACCGCTTCTGCCGCCGGCCGGGCCGTGGGAACGCGGGCGTCAACCCAGGCGCGCGCTTCCGCTTCGCTGCGGGCGAAGAACACCACCCGATCGGCGGGAACCGGGGTACCATCCCAGGCCACAGCCTGACAACGGACCCACCAACTGTTGGTGCCCTGCGGTTCGATCACGTAGCGCTCGGAAACGGGCGCGTCGTGACGCAGGTAAACAACCTTACTCATTACTGATATAACCTCTTGCGTTGTAGTGGCGGAGCGCACTCCGCCGGTTAAAAATCCGGTCGTGGGACTCAGCCCGGCAGAGCCGCCTGAGACAGATCCATCAGTTCGCGCAGGGCCACCGAGAAGATGGCGCAATCACGCACCTTGGTGGCGCGAATCTCCTCCAGCATCTGACCCCAGCGTGCGGCAGGCAGCGCGTATTGTTCCAGCCAGCGACTGACCCGCTCGGCGTCATCGGCCGCCTCCAGTTCGCTCTGCAGCACCCGCTTGGTCAACAGCCGCTGCTGGCTGTTAAGGTCGTCACGGTAGCTGTCGCAGGCCAGCGACTGCCAGTGATTGCGGGCCTCATAGCCGCGTACCTGCTGATCGAACCAGTGCAGCTGCAGGCGGTCACCGAGGCCGAAGTAGACCTCGGCCACCTGAGTCAGCGGTTTGCCGGTCTGCTCCGCCACCTGAATGATCCCCAGCAGTGAAAACAGACTGTCAGCGCTCGCCGCCAGCTCCGCCAGAGGCTCGGAAACACCCTGCGCCTGCATGGCATCACGTTTGTTTTGCCAGTCTTCACGCCGACTACCCTGCACCAACGTGCCGATATGGGGCGCCAGTTCGGCAATACCCGCGCGGTAGCGCGCGATGCAACGCGCCGGCTCCAGCTCGTAACGATGGTTGCGCAGGAACCAATAGCTGGCGCGGCGGATCAAGCGCTGCAGTTCGGCCATGATCTGGCGCTGCAGGGCCACATCCACCTGGCCGTCGAGCTGCTCCACCTGACTCCAGCTATCATCCATCGCGAACACATCACGTGCTATCACGTAAGCGACCGCAACTTCGTCATAATCGGCACCACTGGCCTGGCGCACCACGTGGGGATAGGTGATCCCCATGCGATTGACCATGCCGTTGGCGAGCTGATTGGCGATGATCTCGGCACGCAGGCGGTGGCCCGCCACCGCTTCAGGAAAATCGCTGCTGATGCGGGCCGGGAAGGCACCCCGCACCTCCGCGGCGATCACCGGGTCGGCGTAGATCCGCGGTGATACCAGCGCCTCTTTCAATTCCGCCTTGATGTAGGAGATCAGCACCGACAGCTCCGGGGTAGTCAGCTGCTTGCGGCTTTGCAGTTCGTCATCGCCGGGCAGGTACTCCAGTTCACGATCCAGTTTGCCGTCAGCTTCGAGGCTGTGGATCAGGCGGATATACTCCTCCGGATCGCGCTCGGCGTGCTCGCGGGCGATACTCAACGCCTGCACCTGGCTGTAGTTGTTGCGCAGTACCAGGCGGGAGACGTCGTCGGTCATATCCTTGAGCAGGCGGTTGCGCTGCTTGACCGTCATGTCGCCGTTGGCCACCACCTCATTGAGCAGAATCTTGATATTGACCTCGTGGTCGGAGCAGTCCACCCCGCCGGCGTTGTCGATAAAGTCGGTGTTGCAGCTACCACCGATTTTGGCAAACTCGATCCGCCCCAACTGGGTAAAGCCGAGGTTGCCGCCCTCGCCCAGCACCTTGCAGCGCAGCTGGTTGCCGTTGATCCGCAGGCTGTCGTTGGCCTTGTCACCAACATCGGCGTGGGATTCACTGCTGGCTTTAACATAGGTGCCGATGCCGCCATTCCAGAGCAGATCTACCGGCGCCTGCAACAGCGCCGAGATCAGCTCGTTGGGGCTGAGGCTGTCGGCCTCGATGGCAAAGCGCTGCTTCATCGCGGCGCTGATCTTGATCGACTTGGCGCTGCGGTCGAACACCCCGCCGCCCCTGGAGATCAGCTTGGCGTCGTAGTCGGCCCAGCTGGAGCGCGGCAGCGCAAACAGCCGCTGACGTTCGGCGAAGCTGGCGGCGGTATCAGGCTCGGGGTCGATAAAGATATGCAGGTGGTTGAACGCCGCCACCAAGCGAATCTGCTCCGACAGCAGCATGCCGTTACCGAACACGTCGCCGCCCATATCGCCGATACCGACCACGGTGAAGGGCTCGGTCTGGGTATCCAGTCCGCGTTCGCGGAAGTGGCGCTTGACCGATTCCCAGGCACCCTTGGCGGTAATGCCCATCCCCTTGTGGTCGTAGCCCTGGCTGCCGCCGGAAGCGAAAGCGTCGCCAAGCCAGAAGCCGTATTCTTCGGCCAGCGCGTTGGCGATATCAGAGAAGGTGGCGGTGCCCTTGTCGGCGGCGACCACCAGATAGGGGTCGTCATCGTCGTGGCGGATCACGTCCCGGGGCGGAACCACCTCACCGCCCACCAGGTTGTCGGCCAGATCCAGCAGGCCGCGAATAAAGGTCTGGTAACAGGCGATTCCCTCGGCCTGAATCTCATCGCGGGAACCACCCTCCGGCAGGCACTTGGCGACAAAGCCGCCCTTGGCACCCACTGGCACGATCACCGCATTCTTGACCTGCTGCGCTTTTACCAGCCCCAGCACTTCGGTACGGAAGTCTTCCAGTCGGTCGGACCAGCGCAGGCCGCCGCGAGCGACCTTGCCGCCGCGCAGGTGCACCCCCTCAACCCGGGGCGAATAGACAAAGGTTTCAAACATCGGTCGCGGGCGCGGAATGTTGGCGATCTCGCGCGGGTTGAGCTTGAACGACATATAGGGCTTGAAGCCGCCATCGCCATCACACTGGAAATAGTTGGTCCGCAGGGTCGCCTTGATCAGCTCCAACAGGCGGCGCAGGATACGATCATCATTGAGGTTGTCCACCTGCTCGATGGCATCCGCTACCGAGGCTTCCAGCCGTTTGGCCAGCGCATCCACCTTGTCGCTGCTCTGCCGGGCCGGCTCGAAGCGGGCGCGGAACAGCCCCACCAGCAGTTTGGTCACCTGCAGATGACGCGCCAGGGTATCGGCGATGTAGGGCTGGCTGTAGTCGAACCGCAACTGGCGGTTATAGCGGGTATAGGCGCGCAGCAGCGCCACTTCACGCCAGCTCAGCTTGCCGCCCACCACCAGCCGGTTGAATTCATCATTCTCCGCCTGACCGTCCCAGATCGCCGCAAAGGCGTCCTGAAACAGCTGCTTCACCTCCTGCAGCTCCACCGGCTCGCTGCTGTAATAGCTGAGGGTGAAGTCGTGCAGCCAGAACTCACGTCCGTCGCTGCGGCGAACCTCGTAGGGGTGTTCGCCCACCACCCGCATACCGAGATTCTCCAGTACCGGAATGATATCGGACAGGATCAACGGTTCGCCTTCACAGAGCAGCTTGAAGCGCAGCAGGTCACTGGATTCCTCCAGCATCCGGTAAAAACTCATCGCCACCGGCTGACCGGCTTCAATCTCCGCCAGCCGCTGCACGTCGTACACCGCGTTGCTGGGGGTAAAGTGCTCACGGTAGGCGCTGGGGAAGGCACCCCGGTAAAGGGTGGCGTAGCGGTTACCCTGCTCTTCACCACAGCGGTCAATCAGCGCGTGATGCAGCTCTTCATCCCAGGCGCGCGAAGTTTCCACCACCTGCGCCTGCAGATTGGCCAGATCCCAATCGGTGGGCTGGTCCGGATCGACCCGTAGTACAAAGTGGGTACGCGCCAGCACCGATTCGGAAAAATGGGTGGTGAACTCGGTATCCAGGGCGCCAAATTGCTGCTCCAGCAGCCGTTGTACCCGACCACGCAGGTCGGTGCTGTAGATATCCCGCGGCGCATAGTAAAGACAGGAGAAGAACTTGCCGCAGGGGTCGGGGCGCACGAACAGCCGCACCTTGCGCCGCTCCTGCAGGTTGAAGATCCCCATGGCGGTCTCGAACAGCGCCGCCGCCGGCGTAAGGAACAGCTCCTCACGCGGCAGATCCTTGATCACCTGGGCCAGCTCTTTGCTGCTGTGACCACCGGGTTCAAAGCCGGCCTGCTCCACCACCCAGGCGACCTTGCGCCGCAGCAGCGGAATCGTCCGCGGCGACACCGCAAACACCGGTGAGGTGTAAAGCCCGTAAAAACGCTGCTCGCCAATCACGCTGCCGCTGTCGTCGTAGCGTTTGACCACCACCAGATCGCGGTAGACCGGACGGTGAACACGGGAGCGGAAGCCGTCCTTACCGAACATCACCGGGTCGGTGGTCTGAATAAAGACCCGCTCGTTATCACGCAGCCCCTGCAGCGCCTTGCGCCCTTTACCCTTGTTGCCACGCACGCGCAGGGTGCCGAGCTCGCTGTCCTTGATTCGCGCCAGCGCCAGCTCGTCGCCGCTGCCGCTAAGCTCGACTTCGTCGTAGGCCAGAAAGGTGAAGTTGTCTGCCAGCAGCCACTCCAGAAAGGCGCGCGCTTCAGCGGCTTGTTCCGCGTCGATAGCGGCTGGCAGGTGGGTCAAGCGCTCTGCCGCCTCCTGCACCCGCTGCTGCATGGTCGGGTAGTCGGTCACCGCCGCGCGCACATCGCCCAGTACATCGAGCAGATCGCTTTCGATCGCTTTCAGCTCGTCGCGATCACTGCGACGATCGACCTCCAGATAGATGGCGGATTCCCGCGCCTTGCCGGCGGCGGCGCTGCTGTCGAACACGCCCAGCAGCTGCCCCTTGGCATCCCGCTCCACCGCGATGATGGCGTTGTGAATGGCGTGAATCGACAGCCCCTGACGGTTCAGCTCCATCCGCACCGAGTCCACCAGAAACGGCATATCGCCATTGAGGATCTCGATCACGGTGTGGTTGGAGTGCCAGCCATGCTGCTCCACATCGGGATTGAACACCCGCACCTTGGGACTACCGTCGCTGCGTTGCTGCAGAAAGTGCCAACAGGAGAGCGTCGCGCCATAAAGATTCTCCAGCCGGCGCTCGGCCAGCTCATCCACCGGTGTCACATGGTAGTAGAGCCGGGCGAAGCGGCTGAGCTCTTCGGCAATCTGGGTTTCGAGTTTGGTGGTGAAAAGTTCGGACAACTTGGAGAGCAGCTTCTGTTTGACGCTGCTGCGTGAATCGAACATATAAAAGCGGTTAGCCTCGAGTGAGTAGATCAGATCAAAAACGCGGGTGCCCCAGAACCTGAAGTACCGGGCACCCGCCGGGTTAATTGTTGGGTCGCAGCACCAGTACCGAGCAGCCGGCCCGCTCCACCACCCGCGACGAATTGGATCCGAGCAACACGTGATCCACCTTGCTGCGGTGATGGGCGGTCATTACGATCAGGTCGGCGTCCATCCGTCGCGCCTGCTTGATGATCCGCTCGGCGGGATTGCCCTGATGCACCGACAGGTTGTAGTGCACCCCTTCCGGCAGGTGCGCCTTGGCAAAATCAACCAGGTGCTGCTCAACCGCCTCATGGGCCTTGTCCACCGCCGACTTCTTGAAGTAGGACGCAACCAGCGGCGAGCTGAAGCCGGGGATCACCGTCATCAGATGGATCTCGCCCCCCTCGCTATCCACCTCGCGTAACGCCACCGCAATCGCCTGTTCGGAGAATTGTGGCTCTTCGACGTCAACCGGAATCAAAATGTGCTTGAACATAGTTAGGTTCCTTGGCCGGCCCGGCCGGCTTCCCTGCTCCGTTAAGTTGCGGCGACCGCTGCGTCGTCAGCCTCGCGCCGGCGCCGCTGCATAAGTACGATCGGTACCAGCAACAGCAGCGCGGGGATAAAGATCAGCTCTTTAGGCGGCTGTGACTGCGGCAGCTCTACCCGGTCGATCACCTGATCGAAGGCAAACCCCGCTTTTTCAGCACTGCTGTCAAAGCCCACCATGTCGACCACCACGTCGTCTTTGTTGGTGATCAGTTCCAGTCCGGCGTCGAACAGCTGATCCTTGAGTGTCGCTCCTTCCGGCAGCGTCAGCAGGGTGACAAAACTGCGCGGGTTACCGACGGCGTCTTCACCGTGAATATGGACGCGGATCTTGGCACCGCCCTCCACCGCCGCGCGGTCACTCATCAGCGCCGCCGGAGGCAGCTCCTCATAAGCCGGCGCGATCATGTCCATCCAGAACCCCGGGCGGAACAGCGAGAACGCGATCAGGATCAACAGCGCACCTTCATACAACCGGTTACGGGCAAAGAAGTAGCCTTGGGTCGCGGCGGTAAACAGCAGAATCGCCACCGTCGACACCACGAACACCACGATCCCCTGCCACCAGGTCACGTTGATCAGCAGCAGGTCGGTGTTGAAGATAAACAGGAACGGCAGAATGGCGGTTCTGAGACTGTAGAAGAAAGCCACAAAACCGGTGCGGATCGGATCGCCGCCCGATACCGCGGCGGCGGCGAACGAGGCCAGCCCCACCGGCGGGGTCACGTCCGCCATGATGCCGAAGTAGAACACGAACAGATGCACCGCGATCAGCGGCACAATCAGGCCCGATTCCTGCCCCAGGGTCACGATCACCGGCGCCAGCAGCGACGACACCACGATATAGTTGGCGGTGGTCGGCAGGCCCATACCGAGGATCAGGCTGAGCACCGCGGTCAGCAGCAGCATCAGCAGCAGATTGCCCATGGAGAGAACCTCAACCAGATCCGCCAGCACCGAACCAACCCCGGTCTGGGATACGGCACCGACGATGATACCGGCGGTGGCAGTGGCGATGCCGATACCGATCATATTGCGCGCACCGACGATCAGGCCGTCGATCAGTTGGTTAAAGCCGCGACGCAGTTGGCGCTTCACCTTGCCCTGACCCCGGAAGTAGGCAAACAGGGCCCGCTGGGTGATGAGGATGAACATCATCAGCACCGTGGCCCAGAACGCCGACAGCCCAGGCGACAAGCGCTCCACCAT
The DNA here is from genome assembly GCF_017912535.1 of Motiliproteus sediminis. GTDB lineage: Bacteria > Pseudomonadota > Gammaproteobacteria > Pseudomonadales > Balneatricaceae > Motiliproteus > Motiliproteus sediminis. Next base: position 80,747 of record NZ_JAERQK010000001.1, on the reverse strand, counting down.
CAGACACCAGACCAGCACCACCACCGGCAGAATAAAATGCAGACCGGATTTCACCGTTGGCCCGGTTTCCGGCAACTCGACCACCTCGGACTCCGGGTCGTCCAGTTCCAGATCCGGGAACTGGGACCCAAAACGCACCAGCAGTACATAGACCGCCAGTAGCAGCACGGCGATCACCATACTGGCGTAGTCACCCGCCAGCGGCTTGATCCAGCCGATACCGAAATAAACCGCGAAGGCGATGGTAGCGGTGGCCAGAAAGCCGAACAGCACCCCGATCAGGCGCGCCTGCCAGGGTTTGACCGTACCGCGACGCGGCAGACCACGCATTCCCTGCTTGAGCGCTTCAAGGTGAACGATGTAGACCAGCGCGATATAGGAGATCAGCGCCGGCAGAAACGCATGGGTAATCACCTGCACGTAGGAGAGGCCGACGTACTCCACCATCAGGAACGCCGCCGCACCCATCACCGGCGGCATGATCTGGCCGTTGACCGAGGATGCCACCTCCACGGCGCCGGCTTTCTCAGCGCTGAAGCCCACCCGACGCATCATCGGAATGGTAAAGGTACCCGTCGTCACCACGTTGGCGATGGAGGAGCCGGAGATCAGCCCGGTCATGCCCGAGGAGACCACCGCCGCCTTGGCCGGTCCGCCCCGCATATGACCCAGCAGCGAAAACGCCACCTTGATGAAGTAGTTACCGGCGCCGGCTTTATCCAGCAGCGCACCAAAGAGCACAAACAGGAACACAAAGCTGGTGGAGACCCCGAGGGCGATACCGAACACCCCTTCGGTGGTGATCCACTGGTGGTTGACCACCTGCGACAGCGAGGCTCCCTTGTGGGCAATAATCTCCGGCATATAGGGGCCGCCGAAGGTGTAGATCAGAAACACCGAGGCCACCGCCACCAGCGGTGGTCCTAACGCTCGCCGCGTGGCCTCCAGCAACAGTACGCCGCCGATGCAGGCGACCCAGAGATCCTGGGTAATGGGCGCACCGGGACGGGCGGACAGGTCAACATAAAAGATAAACAGGTAGGCGGCCGAGAACGCGCCCAGCACCGCCATGATCATATCTGCCAGCGGCACCCGTTCGCGGGGCGAGCCGCCAAAGGCGGGATAGGCCATGAAGGCCAGAAAAACGGCAAAACCGAGGTGAATCGAGCGCGCTTCGGTATCGTTGAACACCCCAAAGCTGCCGACCAGCGGCCAATCGTAAAAAGGCAGCGGTGAAGCGATCCACAGCTGGAACAGGGACCAGCACAAGGCGGCCCCGAGAATCAGGACACGCTGGACACCTTGCGGGTCACGGGCACCGGCGTCAGTGGACGCCACCAGATCCTGAAGCTCAGCGTCGCTGAGTTTATTAGAAGAAGTCGTCTTCAGGTCGCTCATAACAAGCTCCGATCCGAAACACAGGCTCCGCAGAACGGAGCCGGGGACAGGTACGCCAACGCGGCCGGATAGCAACTATCCGACCGCGCAGCTACCGGCGGAATTACATCCAGCCGCGTTCCTTGTAGTAACGTACCGCGCCTTCATGCAGCGGAGCAGACAGGTTGTTCTTGATCATCTTGGCCGGGTCCAGATTGGCGAACGCCGGGTGCAGACGCTTGAAGCGGTCAAAGTTGTCGAACACCGCCTTCACCACCTGATAGATGGTATCCGCATCGGCCTGGGTAGACGACACGAAGGTCGCGCCCACACCGAAGGTGGTGGTGTCGGCATCGGTACCGTTGTACATACCGCCGGGAATGGTGGCGACGGCGTAGTAGGCGTTGTCACCCACCAGCTTGTCGACTTCAGCACCGGTCACAGAGATCAGCTTGGCATCGCAGGAGGTGGTCGCCTCCTTGATGGAGCCGTTGGGGTGACCGGCGGTAAAGATGATCGCGTCCACCTTGTTATCGCACAGGGCCTGGGACTGCTCGGAAGACTTCAGCTCGGAAGCCAGTTTGAAGTCATCCATGCTCCACCCCTTGGCACCCATCAGTACTTCCATGGTACCGCGCTGACCGGAGCCGGGGTTGCCGACGTTGACGCGCTTGCCCTTCAGGTCGTCGAACGTATTGATGCCGGAGTCAGCACGGGCCACCACGGTGAAGGGCTCGGGGTGCACGGAAAACACCGCCCGCAGATCGGGGTTGGCGCCCTGATCTTCAAACTTGCTGGTGCCGTTGTAGGCGTGGTACTGCCAGTCGGACTGGGCCACACCCATGTCCTGGTCGCCGGCACGGATGGCGTTCAGGTTGGCGACCGAACCACCGGTCGAGGGGGCGGTACATTTGATCCCGTGATCGTCGGAGCCACGGTTAACCAGACGGCAGATGGACTGACCAACAACGTAGTAAACGCCGGTCTGGCCGCCGGTACCGATAGTCACGAAACGCTGCTCAGCCGCAGAAACAGAGCCGCTGAGCGCAGACAGCGCCATACCGGCAGAAAGCGCGGTAGTGGCAACAATATTCTTTAGATTCATCGCTTTATCCTTATCAATCTTATGGTTCTTATGTCCGCCGGGGTGATGGCGCCGGACGCCCCTAACACACCGATTGCTGGCCGACCGCCCAACTGCTGCCGGGCCGACCGTTTTCGACAGGGTGGACGCATCTTAGATAGACAGCGATGCCAGCGCGTACGCCATACGCGCCATTAACACCTCCTTGCGTGCCTTTCCGGCTTTTTTTACCCACTCCGGCAGCTCCTTGCGCTAAACCCACTGCAATGCCGCTGAGTCGCAAAGTGTCGTTCCCTCGCCGGAATGCGCTACCATGCGGCCGCGACCGCAGGAACCGAGCAGATGATGCGCTGGCTTTACCAACTCCGACAGTACCGAAAAGAGAACCCGCTGGCAGTGCGCCTGTTGGCGTACATCCTGCTATTCAGTTCGGTCATCACCCTCACCTCCACCGCCACCCAGATCTACCTTGATTACCGCAACGATCTGGAACTGATCGAGGATCGCATCCGCCAGCTGGAAGCCACCTCGCTCAACGAGATCGCCAGCCAGGTGTGGCTGATCAACGACGAGCGGATTCGCGCGCAACTGGACGGCCTGTCGCAGCTACCCGACCTGCAGTACCTGCTGCTGGATACCCAGTTCGATGAACGTTTCACCGCCGGCCGCCAACCGGCCGCCGACACACCGCTGCTGACCCGGCGCTACCCGCTCAGCCACACCACCGCCGAGGGCGAGGAGTACCGCCTGGGCGAGTTAACGGTGATGTTCAGCCTGGAGCGGGTGTACCGCAATTTGAAGGACCGGGTGCTGGTGATCTTTGCCACCCAGGGGATCAAGACCTTTCTGGTGTCGATCTTTATTCTCTACATCTTCTGGAAGCTGGTGACCCAGCACCTGGGCACGCTGTCGCGCTACGCCCGCGCGCTGACACCCCACGCCCTCGATGAACCTCTGGTTCTGCCCCGCCGCCGCCAGCAGCGGGACGAGTTGGGAGAAGTGGTCAGCGCCATCAATACCATGCGCGAATCCCTGAAGGAGGATATCAGCCAGCGAATTCAGGCGGAGCAGGCACTGGCGGAGCTCAACGAACGCCTGGAGGCGCGGGTTCAACAGCGCACCCGCGAACTGCAACAGGCCAACACCGAACTCAGCAACACCCTCGACCAGTTGCGCAACACCCAGAGTCAGCTGGTGGAGTCGGAGAAGATGGCCGCGCTGGGTAATCTGGTCGCCGGGGTTGCCCACGAGATCAACACCCCGATCGGCATCGGTCTGACCGCAGCCTCCTACCTGCAGGATCAGGCGGTCAGCTTCCGGCAGCGTCAGGACCAGCACCCGCTGGTGGCCATCGCCGCGGAGAGCAGCGACCTGATCACCGCCAACCTCAAGCGCGCCGCACAGTTGATCAACGCCTTCAAACAGGTCTCTGCGGACCAGTCGAGCGAGCAGGCGCGCCACTTCATGCTGGGGGAGTATCTGGATGAGATATTGCTGTCGATGGCACCGCGGTTAAAACAGAGCCAGCCCCAGATCGAGATCGATTGCCCGCCGGATCTGCGGCTCTACAGCTACCCCGGCGCGCTGTACCAGATTCTGTCCAACCTGATCCAGAACTCGCTGATTCACGGCTTCGAGGAACGCCCGGGGGGCACCATCACCATCCGCGCACGCAGCGACGGCGACACCACCCTGATCGACTATCGCGACGACGGCCGCGGCATCAACGAAACGATCCGTCCCAAAGTGTTTAACCCCTTCTTCACCACCCGCCGCCATCAGGGGTCCACCGGGCTGGGACTGCATATCGCCTACAACCTGTCGACCCAGCGCCTGAGCGGCGAGCTGCGTTGCGCGGCCAACAACAGCGACCACCCCCGCGGGGCGCGCTTTCTGCTCAGGCTGGCGACGCGAACCACGCCGGAGGCGACCGCAACCGTCGACTGAGGCGCGGATCTTACCACCAACTCAGTCCGACGGCGGCAACACCCAGTCGGGGCGGGGAAAGTGGCAGCTGTAGCCCTGAGGGTAGCGCTGCAGATAGTCCTGATGCTCGGGCTCCGCCTCCCAGAAATCACCCGCCGGGGCCAGCTCGGTCACTACAGGCCCGGGCCAGCGGCCGGAGGCATCCACCTCGGCAATGGTCTGCTCGGCGATCCGCCGCTGCTCCTCGTCGGTGTAATAGATCGCCGAGCGATAGGAGAGCCCCCGATCGTTGCCCTGGCGATTCAAGGTGGTAGGGTCATGAATCTGGAAGAAGAACGCCAATAACTGGCGATAGCTGATCTGGGCCGGATCAAACAGAATTTCGATCCCTTCAGCATGGGTACCGTGATCACGATAGGTGGCATTGGCCACATCACCACCGGTATAGCCGACCCGGGTCTGCTCCACGCCCGGCAGTTTACGAATCAGCTCCTGCATACCCCAGAAGCAGCCGCCGGCGAGAACCGCACGTTGTGTCATTCAATCACCCTCCACCTGATCCAGATAAGCCCCATAACCCTCGGCTGCCATCTGCGCGCGCGGCACAAACCGCAACGACGCCGAATTGATACAGTAACGCAACCCGCCCCGGTCTGACGGACCGTCGGGGAATACGTGCCCCAAGTGGCTGTCACCATGGGTTGAGCGCACCTCGGTGCGAATCATCCCGTGGCCGGTATCGCGCAGCTCGGTTACATTGGCCGGCTCCACCGGCTTGGTAAAACTGGGCCAGCCGCAACCGGAGTGGTACTTGTCGGTCGATACAAACAGCGGCTCGCCCGAGACCACATCCACATACAACCCCGGCTCGGTATGGTCGGTATAAGCACCGGTAAAGGGGCGTTCAGTGCCGTTTTGCTGGGTTACCTGATACTGCTCCGGCGTCAGCCGGGCGACCGCATCGTCGGTTTTACGGTAGTCACTCATCGCTGTCCTCATGCTGCCGGCCACTGCCGGCCCCAAGTGATCATCAACAGTCCGCCCGCGGCAGACCTTGCGCTATTAGAGCCGCAGAACGCCGATTCGTTACCCTGCGGGGTCAAAAAGCACGCAAGCCCCCCGAGGGCTTTCCAGACAGAACAGCTAGCCGACTGAAAACAATCACAAATTTGCGCCAAAGCACGGAGCTGGCCTGCCCCGCTGCAACGGTTCATGCTAATGTAAATTAACCGCGGGCCACTTCGTCCGGCCCCGCATCACCACCACGAGGCGTGTTCATGTTCGGACTGCAGTCACTCCCCAAAAAATGTGATTTCAACCGTATCGCGGTACTGACCAGCGGTGGCGACGCACCGGGAATGAACGCCGCCATCCGCGCGATCGTGCGCACGGGCCACAGCGAAGATGTCGATATTTTTGGTATTCAGCGCGGCTACAGCGGCCTGGTGGAGGGCGACGTCCGCCCCCTCAGCACTCGCGCAGTAGCGCATATCCTGCAGCGGGGCGGCACCATACTGAAAAGCGACCGCTGCGATGCGTTTCGCGATCCGGCGGTACGCTGGCAAGCGGTTGAGCAGCTCAGGGATGCCGGTATCGAGGCACTGGTGGTGATCGGCGGCGAGGGCTCGCTGACCGGCGCCATGCTGATGCAACAGGAAACCGGCTTCCCCGTGATCGGCCTGCCAGGCACCATCGACAACGATATCTACGGTACCGAGGATTCCATCGGTTTTGACACCGCTGTAGACACCGCCCTCGGTTCCATCGACCGCATCCGCGATACCGCCAACTCCCACGATCGCCTGTTTCTGGTAGAGGTGATGGGACGCAATTCCGGCTTTATCGCCGCCTACGCCGGCATCGCCGGTGGGGCCGAGTTTGTAATGACGCCAGAAAACCAGTTCGACCCGGACTGGCTCTACGACGAACTGGTCAAGAGCCACCGGGCCGGCAAGAGCAGCAGTCTGGTGCTGGTGGCCGAGGGCGCCGTGCCGGGGCGCACCCAGGCGCTGGCCCAGTCCTTGATTGAGCGCGGGCTGGAACCGCGGGTCTGTATACTGGGCCACACCCAACGGGGCGGCGCACCCACCGGGCACGACCGCATGTTGGCCTCTTATCTGGGCGCCATGGCGATCCGCCATCTGCTCGCCGGCGACTCCAATATCATGCTCGGCATCGCCCGGCACCAGCTGGTACAGGTGCCGCTCACCGACGTCGCCGGCAAAAGCAAGACCCTGCCGCCCGGAGTGACCGATCTGGCGGCGGTGCTGCGCCGTAGTATCTGAGCGGCTGGACCTGCGGGTCAGATCATAGGGTGATTGGCAACAAAGTGGTTGATCGCCTGGTGCACCTCATGGGCACGCTTGGCGTCGGCCTGGCGTTCAACCTTCTCCAGATACTCCTGCAGAAAGCCCACCATCTTGCGGCACTCCCTGGGGTCATCGGCGTACTGTTGCACCAGCGCACACACCTCGATTGGTGATACATGAGTGCCCTGCAGCAGCCCCTGGATCTCGTCATCGGACAGATCGCAGTAATCGGCACAATCTTTAAACGTCAGCATGATTACGTCCTCCATTGCCCCGTTAGACGCACCGCCGTAGTGCGAACCGGTAACCACGGCGCCACAACGGAGCGATTCTTGTTGTGGTCGGGATAGATCACTCTTGCTAACAACTTGATTTTATTAATGCCAGAATAATACCTAGCGTTACACTCGGTATTTGCAGCATATATCGCGCCAGCCCCCTGCCGCGCCGGCACGGCCTGGTTGGGTTGGGTTGGGTTGGTTGCGTTCAGTTGACGGATTAGTCAGAGCCTAGGGTAACGCGGAGCGCGGTAATCACAGAGAAAACGGGGGCAAGCAACAAGCAGAGGCAGCAACTAAGCGCGATATCAGCCGCACACCTCGATAAACCACTTGGGTTTTATCCGGCCGAAATCCCGGCGAACGTTGGACTTCAGCGACGCCTTCGAATCCAGCACCCGTGCACCGTCACCGTCGCGCACAAAAACCACCCAGTGCCAGAAGGGTCTGTCACCCTCCATCCGCCACTTGATCGCCAGCAGCGCCTTGTCCGGCAGATGCTCCCAGGAGTCGAACGGGGTCTGGTCGGGCGCGAGTGCCACGCCCAGTTGCCGCAACAGCCGGCGAACGGAGTTCGGATCCGACCACAGCGCCGGGTCCGAGGCATCGATCCCCAGCGCGCTGGCAACCGCCTTCGCCTCGGCATAACCGACGCCGGCCAGCAGTGCGCTAGCAGCGATGCCACAGCCGGTGGGATGTTGCTGGATAACAGGGTGCATGCCGATACTGACTCCGGAGTTGCCTGACAACATAGGATAGGAGACTGACCGGGCGGCTGCGCTGTTGTTACCGTCAACCGCCCGTTATCGGCCCAGGGTATTGTTTGTCCCAGCTAGCGCTCTGCTAAGGAGAGGCTGCTGCATAGCAGCGAAGGACCGAGCCCACCGCAGTTGGGCTGTGCGTTGACGGGAGGGCCGCCGTCACTTGTTAAGTGCCGATAACCATTTTGGCACCGTATGTTAACCTTATTTTAACGGCTGTAGATGCTGTGTCTTTCCCCAGCGCCTTGATCCCTTTGCTCAGTTGTTCTCCCAAAGACACATTAGATTGAAGCTCATCAGGTACAGCGTTAAAGACTTCAAGACCTTAGGGGGTTAACGTTACACCCTCGAAACTGATTGGGCGACCAGGGTTCTTACACCATAAATAGCCAGCCTGTATTAGCCACTCCATAGCTTCCTCTGCAATCTGATATTCGATCTCAGAAAGATCGAAATAACCATCCGGGTCGTCCCCCATTGCTTCTTTGATTCCAATGCCTACATCCATTTTTGAAATGGTCACTCGGATTGGGAATTCCCTGTAGCACTGACCGAATATTTCGGCGACTGCTATGTTGAAGGCTACGATATTATTCATCGGCATTTAACGCCTCCAGCAGGGGCAGACAAAGCGCGTAGCGGTTTGGCTGTCCCTCTGGCTGGTCTTGTTAACTGCTTTACTGCACGCCATAGTGACTCTTCCAGCGTGTACGGGGTTTGCACTGAATTTCTGTCATAAAATCATTTAGGTTTTTTGACTTCTTTCCGGTGCGTTCGACTATCTTTTTTCTCCTGACGCGAGAATCAATGGTTTTGTAGCACTCAGCGTAAAATGTCTTTACAACAACAGGCCACTTGTCTCTGTAGCCTTTATCTATTTCCAGAAATCTGCGCAGACATAGTGCAACTAAGTCTGACATTTGAATCATAGGGTTCTTTCTTGAGTCTACAGGGTAACTGAACTCTACAATCCATTTCACCCGATTGGTCGCTGCGCCTTCAAATCTTCGGTTATGAACTATTCGCTCTATATCTGCATGAAGATTATCTTTCTCATCAAGAACTATTAAACCTCTGGCTGTATGCCCTAAGTTTTTCTTCACATGCCAATTTATGTAGGTCACGAGATAATCAAAGGAGCATAGATACGGTGTTTTATAGTCAAAAGGAAAATCGAAGTCACACTCCCGGCCATTTAATACCTCTTTTTCAATCGCGTAGAAGAAGGCATCGTGGCCAAGATCATCTAACAACCCCAATACATCCCTGACAAGTTGAAGCCGCTTTTCTATATCGTGACCGGCGAATGGCCCTTCACCTTTTGGGCTAAGCAATTCAAGCGAATGAAGCTCGAAATTTTCTGGGACTTTCCCTTCGAAATAGCTGCTTATGATCTTTGAAAAGGATGTCTGGGTGTTATTCCACTTTTGATCTGCGACAGAGATACCACCAAGAACAAAGATAGGTTGATTGGCATCTTCAAGATTGGCTCCAGTACAGCCACTTTCATCCATGTAGAAAAAGTGCACGAATCCCTCCTATGCAGTTAACAGCCCGTTTATGAGGCCAAAGGCCTCATAATAATTATTTTCAGGTGCACCACTGTTTCAGTCGCGCTCAAATACAGCGATTACGACCTGCTGAAATACCGCTGCTTTCTGTAGCCTCGTCAGCCTGCGTTCGAAAAAAACAGGCGCAAGGCCCGATAACAGAGGTATCGGGAGATGGACCCATGGCGCGTACTGAATGTATGAGGAAAGGCCAATCCATGCTCGGTTCTTCCTGTTGGCCATTGGCCGCGGGAGCGGCCATTCACCCGGTCGATTCTGAGAACTTAAAGGCCTTTTGCGACCGAATCAAGGGCGGCGCCGCCGAGCACCCTATTGCGCCCGGTTCCAGTCGATACACTGCGCCAGTGTCACCCCGCTGCCGCCAAAGATATCCAGTGCGCTGCCGATGGTGAGATCCACCCTGCCGCCGGAAAGATCGGCCACTTGCTGCAGGTCTTGCAGCGACCGGGCGCCGCCGGCGTAGGTCACCGGAATGCGGCAGTGCTCACCGAGCAGCTGGACCAGCTCCTGATCGATACCGCCCTGCAGCCCTTCAACGTCCGCAGCGTGAATCAGAAATTCGGCGCAGTGGGATTCCAGCTCACGCAGAGTATCGGCGGTGATCGCCAGCTCGGTGACCGTTTGCCAGCGATCGGTGGCGATGCGCCAGCCATCGGCGGTACGGCGGCAACTGAGATCCAGTACCAGCCGTTCACTGCCGGTTGCAGCCTTGATCTGCTCCAGCCGCTGCCAGGAGAACTGGCCACCTTCGAACAGGTAGGAGGTCACGATCAGGTGAGAGGCGCCGGCTTCGAGAAACTCGGCGGCGTTACCGGGGTTGATCCCGCCACCAAACTGCAGCCCCTGCGGCCAGGCCGCCAGCGCCTGCAGCGCCTGTTCCTTGTTGCCCGGCCCCAGGGCGATCACATGCCCCCCGGTCAACCCGTGCTGACGATAGAGATCGGCGTAATAAGCAGCGCCATGGGTGCTGACAAAGTTGGTGTCGGCGCCCTGGTCATTGAGGCTACCACCGACGATCTGCTTCACCTGCCCCTGATGCAGGTCGATGCACGGACGAAACTGGGTCAAAACGGCCACTCCGGCTGAATGAGTTGGGGCCGCCATTATAGCCAAGGCAGCGCGCCAATGTATGCAGCATTACCGGCGACCAGCGCGGCTCAGTGAACGGTGCAGACCATACAGGGATCGAACGAACGTACCACGTGCTGAACCGCGACCGGATCCACCTCGCCCTCTTGCACCGGCGTGTCGCGCAGCGCCAGTTCCAGCGCGCCGGGCTGACCGTCGCCATCACGGGGCGAGAAGTTCCAGGTGGTGGGGGCGATAATCTGATAGTTGTGGATTTTGCCGTCGCGCAGATCCACCCAGTGGCCAAGGCTACCACGGGCGGCCTCCACCAGACCGACGCCGACACCGTCACGGGGTTCACCGCCATCCCGGTAGAACGGCTCTCCGGGTTCCAGCGCCAGCGCCCAGTGCTCCATCTGGATCAACACCCGCGCCAGCTCCAACAACCGCATCACCACCCGGTTGCGCACGTTGCCGCCGGAATCCGCCACCAGCGCCTCCGCCAGCGGGTGACCATCGACCAGTTGCCGCGCCAGAGCGCCGACCTCCATCACCCGGCCATCCAGCCGCGGCGCCTTGCACCAACTGTAGCCACCGGCCTTATCGGCTTGTGGCCGGGTTTCGCCCAGAGCGGGCGCCAACGGCACACTGTCCTGCAACCAGCTGCAACTGACGTCTTCACGAATCTGATCGGTATCCAGCGCCTGCCAGCCACCATCCCAGAGGCCGGGACGCAGCAGCGGCGTGCCGCTTTCGGCATAGCTGCCAAAGCTCATGAAGCGGTCGGCAGCGCGTCCCAAACGCTCCAGCTCCAGCGCCCGGGACAAGCCCAGAAAGCGCCCGAGATCACTGTCGCGGTGGCGCTGCTGCCAGCGTTCCAGCTGCGTCAGGTCGGCGATATCCGCCACGTTTTCCAGCCGGTCGCCGAAGGTGGCCTGCTCCAGAAACTGGCGAAAGGTTTTGAGAATCGCCACGATGCGCAGCCGCTCCTGCGGCTGGATCGCACGGGTAGAACCGCCGGGCTGGATCGCCAGCGTATGGGGCCACTTGCCCGCCATCAGCCCCATCAGGTTCAGAAACGCGGCGCGCGCCGGCAGCACTTGACGCGCCGCGCTGCCCTTTAGGGCGCGAAACCGCGCCGCGGTGTCGTCATACCAGGGCTCGCCGGCGTACTGGGGCCGGGCAAAGTCCGGCATGAAGAACAGATAGAAGTGGCTGAGATGGTCGGCCAGGTTTTCGCACGCCTGCACCAGGTTGGCGGCGCGTTCACCGTTGGGCGGCACCACACAGCCCTGCAGCTGCGCCAGCGCCCGGGCGGCGGCAGCGGACTGGGCCACCGAACAGATACCACAGATGCGCGGGGTCAGTACCAGCGCGTCGGCGGCGGGCTTGCCACGCATGATCTGCTCGAAACCGCGATAAAGCGTGCAGTTGACCCAGGCATCGCTCACCCGCCCCTGATCAATATCCAGTTTTACTTCCAAGTCGCCCTCGACACGGTTGAAGGGGCCAACGACCAGTCTGCTCACGGGGTTATCGCTTCTTGTTAACGGGATGAATTTTGGGCGCCACCTTGATGTGGTCGCTGTGGGCATTGACCTTGAGTCGTTCCGGCGTCGCCGCTTTTGACAGCGACGACAGCGCCACGAACCAGGCCTTGGGCATATCGGTGGGCAAGCCGACCGGAATACCGGCCAGCTTGGGCGTCTGCAGATAACTGTGCCCCGGCTCCTCAAACTCCGGCGCAGTGCAGTTGATGCAGGCGTAGCCGCCACGGGTACAGGAACCCTCACCGTTCCAGAGGCGAATATTGCAGTCGCCGTGAGCCTGGGTGGCGACGCAACCCATATGCTCCATCAAACAGCCGCCGTCCGAGGCCCTGGAAGCGCTGGCTTTGTACTCATAGAACTCGTTACGCGGGCAGCCGTGATGCACCAGGTGGTCGGCATAAAAGCGCGGCCGACCCAGCTCATCCAGCGCCTCAGCCTGCAGCTCGCCCAGCGCTGCGCTCATCAGCGCTTCCAGCACCCAGTTGGGGTGAGGCGGGCAACCGGCAATGTTCACCACCCGGCCCGCGGCTGCGGGTTCGAACCCCGCACCCAGCGCGCCGCCCGGCTGCTGGCCGTCAAACTGCAGGCCTCGCATCTCGCCGGGATTGGCGCCGGCAGAAGAGACCCCACCAAAAGAGGCACAACTGCCCACCGCGAACACATAGCGCGCCCGCGCCGCCAGACGCACGATCCAGTCGCGCATCGGCGTATCGGTGCCCGAGAGTACGTGGAACAGGCCGCTGCCATCGGGGCCGCAGACGACGGCACCTTCGATACAGAGGGCGTCGAGTCGTTGTTCGCCATCCACCAGTGCCTGCAGCAGGGTGCGCACTTCGCTGCCGGTGGCTTCGCTGAGCGCGGGATGCCACAGCAGGTTAATCCCCGCCACCTCCAGCGCGGTCAGCAGATCCGGCGACTCAGCGTTGAGCAGCGACATGCTGCAACCGCCGCAACCACCGGATTGCAACCAGAGCAGGTTAAACATTGTTGGCCTCCGCGCTGTCACCAAGCGGCAACTCCATTACAAATACCGCCCCGCCACGGGGGTCGTTCTCTGCCCACAGGCGGCCACCATGCTCAGCCACCAGACCGTAGCTCAGCGACAACCCGAGACCGGTGCCCTGCCCCACCGGCTTGGTGGTGAAAAAGGGTTCGAACAGCGTCGACAAGTGGGCTTCAGGGATACCGTGGCCGTTATCGCGAATACGAAAACGCACTTTGGCTGCGCTCTGCTCCAGGCTTAAATTCAGGCGCGGGGAATCAACCTCTGCCATGGCGTCAACGGCGTTCTGCACCAGATTGATCAGCACCTGCTGTATCTGTCCCGGATGCCCTTTCAGTGGCAGCGCGCGCGGCAGTTCATAACCGATACGGAGCTTGATCGGCGCATCGCGGGTTACCCACTGCACCGCTGTCTGGATCACGTGCACCAGATCGAAGGATTCGTCGTGCTGCTTTTGCCCGGAGGAGAACTGGCGCAGATCCATGACAATATCCCGTACCCGTTCGGCACCCTCCATGGTACCCGCCATCAGCGAGGGCAGATCCTGCAGCAGCTTATCGATCCGCAGTTGTCGCCGCGCCTCTGCGACCGCAGTGTCCTGCGGCGCATGGTGAAGCAGCTCCAGATACTGTTGCAGTCGCTCGCTGTAACCGCTCAACGCGTGTACGTTGCCGTAGATAAAGCTGATCGGGTTATTGAGTTCATGGGCCACCCCGGCCACCAGCCGCCCTAACGATGCCATCTTTTCCGAGTCGATCAGTTGCTGCTGGGCGCGCTTGAGTTCGGCGTGGCTGCGATTGAGTTCGTCATAGGCGCGGCGTAGTTCGCCGATGGGGCGGCCGATCAGCACCTGGCCCAGGCTGCGCCCACGTGCGTCGAAGCGGCGGGTACAGTTCATCGACAAGGGTACCGGCTCATGAGCGGTCAACAACTCCACCGCGCAGTCTTGCAGCACCAGCGGTCCCCGTTGCTGCTTGGTTTCGATTTCGTCACGGGATTCCGGGGTAAACAGGTCGATAAAGGGGCGTCCGCTGAGAGCACGCTCCGGTAAGCCGACGATCTCCTCCAACGCCTGATTGACCTGCACGATCCGTCCCTGGGTGTCGCAGACAATCAGCACATCGGTCATGGCAGCCAGAACGCTGGCGACAAACTGCTGGGTATCTTCAAGCTCTTCGTTTTTCTGCTCGATCTCCACCTGATAGCGAATCAGATCGGAGTAAACCTCCTCCATCTGATGCACCACATCGACCCAGGCCGCTTCAGCGGCGGTATCGAGCTGCAGTGAATCACCGTCGGTGTGTATGCGGAATGCCGCGTTGGGATCTGGTGTGCGCTCGGCGCTCATGACCACCCCTGCTGTTCGTGATCTGCCTATCATAGCGTGCGCCCTGCGCCCGGGTACAGCGAAGACGCGGCTCAGCGTCTAATGGAGATAACGGTATAAATCGAGCAGTTCAAGCGCTCACAGGGAAACTCGTCCGCCAATCCCGCTTTGCGCTTCAGCTGACGCACAAAGTCGCGCCCCTCCGGCAGCTGCTCCCACACCTGCGGCAGAAAGGTGGCACGGTGGTGGCCATGCTCGATGATCAAGCCGTGCAGGTGTGGTTTAAGCTGCGCCAGCAGGTCGGCCTCACTGGCCACCGCCAAGGGCTGCGGCGACGACAACACCGAAAGCTCCACCTCGGTATCCGGCCACTCCTGGCGCTCCAGCGGTGGAAAGCGGGGGTCATCAAAGGCAGCCGATTCAGCGTAGTGGGCCACCGCGTCAGCCAGCGGCTGCTGCGCCTCCAGCGTACCTATGCAGCCCCGTAGCTTGCCCTTGCGGGTCAGGGTGACAAAGCAGGCAGCGGGCTGATCGAGCCCGGCCGGAGCGGGCTCCGCCTCGGGCTCGGTAGCCGCCTGCAAGCGTTGTGCAATCGCCCGCCGGGCATGAGCCAGCAGCCAGCCACGCTGTTGCGGATCAAGGGTGTCAGTAGAGCGCATAGGCGCCGTAGCCGACCACGCGATCGCGCTCACCGCCGGTATCACCGGAGTTGCGCAGATCCAACAGCTCCACCTGCAGCCCTAACTCACGTGCCAGCAGCAACATGCCGTTGAGAGGGGCGCAACCGCAGGCTTCATCGCCGGCCAGATCGCTACGACAGGCACAGATGCCGTGACTGGTCTGGCGGTCGATCTGCTGCGCTTCATCGTAGGGGTGGTAATGGCTGAGGTCAGTGCTGATAACGATCAGGGTCTCGTCACCGCCCCAGACCATCTCCAGCGCTTCCGCCACCTGGCGCGGCGGACACTGACCGACCAGCAGCGGCAGCAGCTTGAACTGGGGAATCAGCCGCTGCAGAAACGGCAGCTGTACCTCCAGGCTATGCTCCGCGGCATGACAGGGCGACAACACCGATACCTGCGGCAGCCCCTCAAGGCTATAGCTGAGCAGATTGTCGATCTGGACCTCGCCCAACGGCGTTTCAAAGCAATCGACCCCCGGCAGCGCCATCCCCTGCAGCGGGAAGCGATGGGAGGGGCCCAGCAGTACTACCCGCCGGATACGTCCGGCGACCGGCGCTACCAGGTTATAGCCCCGTGCCGCCACCGGGCCGGAATAGACATACCCGGCGTGGGGCACCACCAGCACTTTGGGTGGTGGACCGCTGCAGGGATTATCGCTGAGATAGCGATCTACTGCCTGACTCAGCAGATGCGGATTGTCGGGGTAGAAAACCCCGGCTACAGCTGGGTGTCTGACCTCCATGGCAGGTCTCCCGTATCGTTATTATTCTTACTGTCAGTTATAGCAACGGAGCGGCGCGGATGACTAGCGAAATAATCACACCGCACCCGACTCGTTATTGGCACCGCCTTGACGACGACCGGATTCAGTGTGATCTCTGCCCCCGCGCCTGCAAACTGCGCGAGGGCCAGCGCGGACTCTGCTTTGTGCGTGGCTGCGAACAGGGGCAGATCGTACTCTACAGCTGGGGACGCTCCAGCGGCTTCTGTATCGACCCGATCGAAAAGAAACCCCTCAACCATTTTTTGCCCGGCACTCCGGTACTCTCTTTCGGTACTGCCGGCTGCAACCTGGCGTGCAAATTTTGCCAGAACTGGGATGTGAGCAAGTCGCGCCAGATGGACCGGCTGATGGACCGGGC
Source organism: Motiliproteus sediminis (assembly GCF_017912535.1). Taxonomy (GTDB): domain Bacteria; phylum Pseudomonadota; class Gammaproteobacteria; order Pseudomonadales; family Balneatricaceae; genus Motiliproteus; species Motiliproteus sediminis. Next base: position 64,668 of record NZ_JAERQK010000001.1, on the reverse strand, counting down.
CACGCCAGCACAACTGGCCACCGCAGCGGTGCGCCACGGCTGCCGTTCGGTAGCGTTCACCTACAACGATCCGGTGATCTTTATGGAGTACGCGGTGGATGTCGCCACCGCCTGTCGCGAACAGGGCATCCATAGCGTGGCGGTATCGGCCGGTTACATCTCTCCGGAGCCGCGACGCGCGTTCTTTGCCGCCATGGATGCCGCCAATATCGACCTGAAAGCCTTTACCCAGAAGTTCTATCGCCACCTGTGCGGGGGCGATCTGGACACCGTCCTCGACACCCTGCTCTATTTACGCCACGACACCTCGGTCTGGTTCGAGATCACTACCCTGCTGATCCCCGGCGAGAACGACAGCAACGCAGAACTGCAGCAACTGACCCGCTGGATCGCCGACAATCTCGGACCGGATGTGCCGCTGCACTTCAGCGCCTTTCACCCCGACTGGAAGCTCCGCGACCACCCCGCAACGCCGGCCGCAACCCTCACCCGTGCCCGCGCTATCGGACGCGACCAGGGGCTGCGCTACGTCTATACCGGAAACGTGCACGATCCCGAGGGCGGCAGCACCTGGTGCCACCAGTGTGGAGCACTATTGATAGAGCGCGACTGGTACCGACTGAGACATTGGGGGCTGGATGCCGCAGGACGCTGTGATCAGTGCGGAGCCGCCGCAGCCGGGGTGTTTGATCCACGCCCCGGCAACTGGGGCGCCCATCGACAACCGGTCACGCTCGGTTTAGGCTAGGCCTTCTATTCGGCAGAGGGAAACCTGCGATGAAAAAACTCAAGCATGAAAAAGAGTTACTGAAGGAAGCGATGCGTATCGGCGCGATCTACTTCAAGAAACGCGGCGCCGGCGAGTTTGATCCCACCGACAGCGCCAACGACAAGATGATCGCCCTCTACCGACTGCTGGTGACCGACAAACTGATCCAGCCGCTAGCCCGGGATCATCAGAACGATCTACCCCATATCCGCCATAAACTGGCCTTATGGATCAGTCACCAGTTACCCGCTGACCACCCGCTGAACCAGAACTGAGGAGCGGCCATGCCTACCCTGATCATCGGTAATCAAAACTATTCTTCCTGGTCGCTACGTCCCTGGATTCTACTCAAGCACGCCGGTATCGCCTTCGATACCCGACGTATCGGCCTGTTTACCGACACCTTCAAAGCCGAGATCACACAGTATTCCGAAGCGGGCAAGGTTCCGGTCTATCAGGATGGCGGACTGACGCTGTGGGAGTCGCTAGCCATCTGCGAATACGTTGCCGAACTGCGCCCTGAGCTCTGGCCCGACGAGCCACAGGCGCGCGCCATCGCCCGCGCGGTCTGCAGCGAGATGCACGCCGGTTTCAACGCCTTGCGCAACGAACTGCCGATGAACTGCCGCGCACGCAATCGCCGGATATCGATCACCGATCAGTGCCGGGCCGATATCGATCGGGTCGAATCGATCTGGCGCCAGTGCCGCGAGCAGTACGGTAGTGAAGGCCCCTGGCTGTTTGACCGCTATTCGGTTGCCGACGCCTTTTTTGCGCCGGTAGTGCTGCGATTCCAGGCCTACGAGCTGACGCTGACCGAAGAGACCCACGCCTACTGCCAGACCGTGCTGGCAGATCCGCACCTGCAACAGTGGATCAGTGCCGGCCGCGCCGAGAGTGAAGTGCTGGCGGAAGACGAAGCCGGCGAGGATCCCTAGACAGGCAACGGGCACAAAAAAGGGCCTCCCGCGGGAGGCCCTTGTTACTACTATCACGCGGGTCTATGCCACTCAGGCCGTAACCGCAAAGCGATGTGCCAGCTCATGCAGATGATCGGCCAGCTGGGCCAGCTCCTCGCTGGCGCGGGCCGTTTGCGCGGCGCCCTCGGTGCTCTCCCGCGTCACCATGCTGATCCGCTCGATGTTGGCATTGATCTCATCCGCCACCGAGGATTGCTGTTCCGAGGCGCTGGCAATCTGCAGGCTCATGGCGTCGATCTTTTCGATCACCGTGGCGATCTGTGCCAGTGCACGCCCCGCTTCGGCGGCCAACTCGACCGCACCGGCCGCTTCATTACTGCTTTGGGTCATCGCCTGCGCTGCCGCACCCGCCCCCTGTTGCAAACGCTGAATTACCCCATCAATCTCTGCGGTGGAGTCGCTGGTCCGTTGCGCCAGCGTGCGCACCTCATCGGCCACCACGGCAAAGCCTCGCCCCTGCTCACCGGCGCGGGCCGCTTCAATGGCCGCGTTCAGCGCCAGCAGATTGGTTTGCTCGGCAATACCGTTGATCACCTCCAGAATGGAGGAGATATTAGCGCTCTCCTGTTCCAGCGTATGGGTTAGCTCCGCCGACTGACTGAGACGCTGCGATAACTGGGTTACCGCGGCTACCGCCTGCTCCACCACCGCGCGGCCCTGACCGGCGGCCGCCGCGCCTTCCGATGACGCCTGAGCGGCTTCCGCCACGTTATGAGCGACATCGTGCACGGTGGTATTCATCTGGTTCATGGCGGTGGCCACCTGCACGGTCTCGTGACGCTGCTCCTCCATCCCCTGACTGGTCTGCACCGTAGTCGCCGACAACTCGCTGGCCGCCCCTGTCACCTGGGTGGTGGCGGCATTAATCTCCAGTACCAGATCGTTAAAGGTGGTCATCATTTGATCGAACGCCTGACCCATCTCGCCGATCTCATCACGCTGCTCAAGACCGGATCGCACCCGCAGATCACGTTCCTCGGTCGCTTTGACCATCGCCTTGCGCAATACCCGCAGGGGGTTGTTGATAGAGCGTGCGATCAGGCCAACCAGGCTCAGGGTAAGCAGCAGAATGAAACCACCAAAGGCGGCGCTGATCCGCACCTCCTGCCAGAACGCGGTGTCGATATCATCCACGTAGACACCGGTGGCAACGATCCAGTCCCACTCTTTGTGCAACCGGGCGTAGCTCAGTTTGGGAACCGGCTCGTTGCTACCGGGACGAGCCCAGTAGTAACGGGTAAAACTCTCACCGTCGGCAACCGCCCCCTGCACCAGGCGCGGGAAGAACGTATCCCCGGTAGCGTCTTCAAGGTCACGCAGGTCACGCCCCTCCAGAGCCGGCTTGATCGGGTGCATCAGCATCCGCTGCCGGGAATCGGTAATGAAAAAATACTCGCCGTCGCCGTAACGCAGTTCACGGATATCGGCTAACGCCTCTTCCACCCCCTCAGCACGGCTTTTCTCGCCGGCATCGATCATCCGTTGCTGGCGGTCGATCAGCGAGTACGCCGCCTCGGTCAAATGCTTAAGCTCGACCTGTTTGGCGCGGTTAAGATCGTGATAAAGCTCGTTCAGCGATGCGGCCTGCAGCGCTACGATGCCGATTGCCGCCACCAGGGCAAGCAGAATCAGCTTGGTGCGCACACGCAGGTTTTGAAACAATCTGTCCATGATTTAGCTCCTGTTCCGGCGGCCGGCCGGAAGCGCTCGATACCTCGATTAAGGGTCAGCGCTGAGCACGGAGGGGGGGAGCGATAGAACTCATCACGCGGTAACCAGGTTACCAACTTCCGTGAACAGCGAGAGAACGGGTTATTGTTTGGCGCCATTCTCGCGCTGTTCAAACTTTGCTCACATAAGAAAAAGTCTTAAATAATTGGTCGACTCGACGAAACACCCGTTTTATTGCGCCCAATCAATTAGAGGCTGCCGTATTAGCTTATTCTGATTGTCTTTTTTCAGCCGAAACGCCGCTCTCGAGGTCGGGCAGATGGACGGTGGTCGTGGGAAAAGCGATCTCGGCGCCGTGGTCGTCAATGATCTGCATGATCCGCAGCATGACATCCTCCTTGATGCCGTGAAAGGTGACCCAGTCGGTGGTTCTGGTAAAGCAGTAGACAAAGAAATCGAGGGAGCTCGGGCCAAACTTGTTGAGATTGACGATCAGCGTCTGGCTGGTGTCGATGGCGGAGTGCTGACGCAGCATGTCACGCACCGCATCGATGATCGACTTGAGCTGCGTGGCGTCGTCGTAGCGCACGCCGACAGTCTCGTAGATGCGACGGTTGGTCATACGCGACGGGTTTTCCACCGAGATATTGGTGAACGTGGCGTTGGGCACGTACAGCGGCCGTTTATCGAAGGTGCGGATACGGGTCTGGCGCCAGCCGATATATTCGACCGTGCCTTCGATCTCCTGATCCGGCGAGCGCACCCAGTCCCCGACGGCGAAGGGCCGGTCCAGGTACACCATCAACCCGCCGAAGAAATTGGCCAGCAGGTCCTTGGCGGCAAAGCCCACCGCAATACCGCCGATACCACCAAAAGCCAGCACCCCGGAGATGCTATAACCGAGCGACTGCAGGATAACCAGCACCGAGGTGATAATGACCGACGCCCGCAACAGCTTGCCAATCGCCTGGGCGGTGGTTTCATCCAGTGGTTTTTCGCTGCGCTCGGGCTCCAGCAGCGCCTGCTCCATACCCTTGACCAGGCGTATCAGAAACCAACTGAGCAACAGGATAACGCCCACATCGCGAACCGGCTCTATGATTGCCAGCAGCGTGGTCTCTGTGCGGGCATCAACGATGCTGGCCGCCCAGGCGAGACCGACGACCCAGACACCAATGGCAGCGGGACGGCGTGCCGCTTCAAGCAGGGTATCATCCCAGATGTTACGGGTGGCCTTGAGCTTGGTTTCCAGCCGATTGAACACCCCGCGCAGCACCAGGTTAGCAAGCAAGGTCAGGAAAACCGCGACAAAAACCTCCAATACCCACAGGTATTCGGGCTTCAACCAGCCGCTGTCATTAAACCACTGCCGCCACGCCATCTGTTCTCTCCTTAAACGGTCTCTGCGTCCAGCTGCTGCAGTTGCGCTACGCAGCGTTGCCAACGGGGGTGTTGTGCGAGGTTGGCAAAGGACTCCGCCGGCCGCGCCTTCATCCGCGTCAGCCGCGAGGAGGGCCTTACGTCCTGCTGCTGCAGCCAGTCCAGCACCTCGCGAGCGGCTTGCGGCTGGTTGCACACCAGCACCATATCGCAGCCGGCATCCAGCGCCGCCCACGCACGCTCGGGGTAAGAGCCGGCCACCACCGCACCTTCCATACTGAGGTCATCGCTGAAGATCACTCCATCGAATCCCAGGCGTTGGCGCAGCACCTGCTGCAGCCAGAACGACGAAAAGCCAGCGGGCTGCGAATCGCACTCGGCATAGATCACATGTGCCGGCATCACCGCGTCCATCCCTTGCCTGGCAAAGCGGGCAAAGGGGCGCAGGTCCTGGCGCTCGATGGTGGCGTAATCACGGTTGTCGACCGGAATCGCCACATGGGAGTCGGCCTCAACGCCGCCATGGCCAGGAAAGTGCTTGCCGGTGGTCGCCATCCCCGCCTCATGCATGCCGGCCATCAGTTCGCCGGCCAGCGCAATCACCTGCTCGGGCTGCGCACCGAAGGCGCGGTCGCCAATCACCGCACTGATGCCATGATCCAGGTCCAGCACCGGGGCGAAGCTGAAATCGACGCCGCTGGCGATCAGCTCCGCCGCCAGCAACCAGCCACAATCACGGGCAAGCGCCAGCGCCGCGCCGCTGTCCTCGGCACACAGACGCCCCAGCGCCGCCATCGCGGGAATCCGGGTAAAACCTGACCGAAAACGCTGCACCCGGCCACCTTCGTGATCCACGGCGATCAGCAGTTCCGGCCGCAGCGCCCGGATAGCCGCCGTCAGTTGCCGCAGCTGTATCGGATCCTGGTAGTTGCGACTGAACAAGATGACGCCGCCCACCGCAGGTTGCAGCAGCAGGCTGCGTTCCTGCTCGGTCAATACCTGCCCTTGCAGATCCAGCATCAGCGGACCAGCTACGCTCATGGTGTTACTCCTTGATCAGTACGGGTGTGCCGCAGGCCACCTGCTCGAAAAGCCAGATAATATCGTCATTGCGCATCCGAATGCAGCCATGGGAACGCGGCACCCCCATCGGTTCGCTATCGGGAGTACCGTGGATGTAGATATAACGCCGCTGGGTATCAACCGATCCCAGGCGATTGCGCCCGGGCTCACAACCGCAGAGCCAGAGAATACGGGTCAGAATCCAGTCTCGCCGGGGATAGGCGGCTGCCAGTTCAGGGCTGTAACACTCCCCGGTAGCACGACGGCCGACAAACACCGTACCGGCCGGAAGCCCGGAGCCAATCGCCGCCCGGATCCGGTGCTGGCCGCGGGGGGTGCCGCCGCTGCCCTCTCGTTCATCGGCGCCATTAGCCGCCGTTGAGACGGCAAACCGCCGTAGCGGCTGCTGTGATCGCCAGAGAGTCAGGGTTTGCTCGGAAAGGGAGACTTCGACGCGCGTGGCGCTCACCAGAGCTCCTCACCACGCCGGTTGACCATATCCGCTTCAGCACGCAAACCGGCCGCCAGAACGGGTACCAGACGGTGCAGCGTCAGCGACAGGTTGCTACGACTCTGACTGAAGGACTCCTCAATCTGCCCGACTACCTCATGGCAGCTCAAGGGCAGCACCAGAGTGCCCAGCAGGAAATGACAACGCCAGATAAACTCGTCGTCACTGAGACGCGGCATCGCTTTGCGCAGATGGAACAGGAAACGCTTGAACGCCGACGCGTATCGCCGCAGCAGGAACTGGCGCAGATCATCCTGCCCGCCTTGGTAGGCGTAGTTGATCAGGGCCAGAAACAAGCTAATCCCCTGGGGATCACGGGCAACCGCCTTGAGCATGGAGAGGATCACCGCCTCAACCAGCTCTTCGGCTTCCGGCCCCCGGCGCTCTGCCGCCAGTTCGTCAAAACGCCGCTCCAGTTCACGACATAACGGCGTGAAATAGCGCTCCGCCACGGCTTGCACCAGTGCGTCGCGGGAGCCGAAGTGGTAGTTGATCGCCGCCAGGTTAACGCCGGCACGGCGAGTAATATCCCTCACGGACGCCTCTTCGAATCCCTTCTCAGCAAAGAGCGCAACCGCGGCATCCAAAATCTTATGGACCGTGGTTTGGGTCACAGTAATCTCCTATGAGAAGAAGCGCGACTTTTGCGCCCGATCCCACCAGGTAAGCAACAGCCGATCAAGAACGGACGATACGGAAATACCAAACCGTTCCGGCAACGACTTCTTCTCAACATAGCGCACCTGGTAAACCTCTGCGTCCCGGCAGGCCTTAACCAGATACTCATCACTTGTGCTGATCTCGTCGATCAACGCATGTTCAAGCGCCCGCCGCCCGAACCAGACGTCGCCGTTTGCGACGGTCGCCAGATCAAGCTGCGGACGATGCTCTCCCACAAAGCTTTTAAACAGCTCGTGAATATCTTCCAGATCTTCGATAAATTTTTGTCGGCCTTTATCAGTATTCTCGCCGAACATTGTCAGGGTGCGCTTGTATTCGCCGGCGGTCAACAGTTCAAAATCGATGTCGTTCTTCTTGAGCAACCGGTGAAAGTTGGGCATCTGAGCGACCACGCCGATAGAGCCCAGCACCGCAAAAGGCGCCGCCAACAGTCGATCGGCGATACAGGCCATCATGTAACCACCGCTGGCAGCCACCCGATCAACACAGACCACCAGCGGTACGCCCTGATCACGGATCCGTTGCAGCTGGCTCGCGGCCAGTCCATAACTGTGAACCATACCGCCACCGCTTTCCAGGCGCACCAGCACTTCATCCTTGTCGCTGGCTACATCCAGCACGGTGGTGATCTCTTCACGCAAGGCCTCGACCTCGCTGGCCTTGATGTCGCCGTCGAAGTCGAGAACAAATACTCGCTTCTTGTGCTCTTCCTCGACGTTTTCGCCCTTCTTGATTCGCTTGGCCAGCGCTTTCGCTTCGGCCTTTTCACGCTTGCGCTCCGCCTTTTGCTGCTGTTTGAGAACAGCCGGCTCCAGGACCGATTCGCGCAAGGTCAGACTGTTCTCCTCCAGCTGTTCGTTGAGCTTGGTCACCTCGATGTGACCTCCGTCGTCGCGCCGGCGCTGGGCCAATTGAGCGCTGGCCCCGATCACCAGAAGAATCGCAGCCACCAGCGTGGCCGCCTTGGCGACAAACAAACCGTATTCGTACAAAAATTCGAGCACACAGCCTCCGGTGTTAAGGGCTCATGGGGGAATACATCCGCCGGATTGTAGCAGATGGACAGTGCCAGGCGCAGGGGGTTCATTTTGCTTCCAAATCAGACAGTACCGCACCAGGATGCCAGTCTCCGCGACAGGCTGTTATCATGCTCCTTCGTTTCAATTGCAGCTGGCAGGAACCGCGTTCATGAGCCGTGTCACCGAAGTAATGCACAAACTGGCAACCAAATTCCAACCTGACCAGGCGGGCGACCTGCACGCAAACTTTCAGATCGACATCGAGGATGGTACACCCTGGGTCATCTGCATTGCCGATGGCTGCTGCGAGGTCATCGCCGGCGAGCATGATGACCCGGATGTCACGCTGATCATGGATGGCGACACTTTCGTCGATATCATCGACGGCGAGCTTGGCGGCACCAGTGCTTTCTTCAGCGGCCGGTTGCGGGCCGAAGGCAATGTGATGTTGGCCACCCGCCTCGGCAGCTTGTTTAAGCGTTAATCCAGACTGGCAAGAAAACCATCAATCAGCCGTCGTGAAATGGTAAACGGCGGTGGCAGGTCCGGCAGCGGCTGCTTGCCAAACCACTGCGCATCGAGGATTTCAACCCCGTCCGGGGTGATCTCGCCACCCGCGTAGTCGGCGTAAAAGCCCAGCATCAGCGCATGCGGGAACGGCCAGGATTGGCTGAACGCATAGCGAACATTGTCAACGTCAACCCCAACCTCTTCTTTCACCTCTCGACGCACCGCCTCTTCGGCGGTTTCACCGGCTTCGATAAAACCGGCCAGCGTGCTGTATCGACCCGGACCGTAATGAGCGGCATGGGCCAGCAGGCAGCGTTCTCCGTCGCGGATCAATACGATGATGCAGGGAGATATACGCGGATACTGGGCGTAGTTGCACTGATCGCAGTGGGCCGCCAGATCATCATTGTGCAGCCGGGTGGGTGCACCACAGCGACTACAAAAACGGTGATGACGGTGCCAGGTATTCAGCTGAGCGGCGCGCGACAGACGGGCAAACTCGCCCTCGTCGGCGTTGCCAAGCAGCGCACGCAAGGATTCGCTCCGGCAGGAGGGCGTCACAGGGCCGTCGGAGTCGAGCGAGCAAAGCCACAGGGCGGGATCATCGCCGGCACGGCTGACCGGCAACGTAAAGCGTGCCTGCTCGGCGGGCTGGTCATGCAGGTAGTTGCCTTCGGCATCCACGACGAGCCGGTCTCCGACAAACCAAAGGTAGCGCTCGCTGGTCATCCATAGTCTCCGCCTATTCAATTCACGGGCACGATAACAGACAGCCCGCTGCTCCTCTAGACCTACACCGGCACTTTTAATTTAGATATATCTAATTTACAATTGATCGATAATTGCGCTACAGGAGCACAGCAATGACCAGAGAACGCGCCCTTTATCTTTTTGCCGGCATCATGGTGCTGGTATCTGTGGCCCTAACCCAGTGGGTCCACCCGAACTTTTACTGGTTTACCCTGTTTATCGGTGCCAATCTGATCCAGAACAGCTTTACCGGCTTCTGCCCGGCGACGTGGATATTCAAGAAGCTGGGGATCCCCTCGGAGCGCGAGTGCGCGCTGCGCGGTCACTGAGCAACAGCTCGCTCCCAACGCTCCATGTCGGCCAGATTGTGGCGGCGATCATTGCGCTGGCGGATCAACTGCGATTGGTAAGCCAGAATCCGCTCCAGCATGGGCTCGGACACGGTGTGTCCATAGCGCTCCAGCAGTCGGATCGCCTGAGAGAAGCGTTGCGAACGTCGCAGCAGGTCAAGGCGTAGCAGCACATCGGAGCCGGGTTGCGATGTAATCGCCTCTCCGGCCGCCTGCGCCTGGCCCATCCGGTTGAGCGCCCATAAGCGGCAATCACGGGCACGTACTGCCTCACCCTGATCATCACAGACCCACGCCGCCTGGACACAGGACCAGAACGAACTGGACCACTGCTGCTGCGCCTGGGCGATCATATCCATACAAAGATAACGATTGGCCAGTCCCGGAAAGCTGGGGTCATGCAACTGCCCGCGATAGGGTTTGCTGGCCACCCACTGGCTCTCTAATCGGCCACCGCGATCCAACCGGTAGGCACAGTAACCACAACTATCGCAATAGGACAGCCGGTATTGAGAGAATCGTGGCGAGCCACGGGTATCGAGGTCCGCCACCGGCAGTGGCGACGAAGCCGCAGCTGGCTGGGTGACGCTTGGCTTCCTGCAAAGCGCACACACGGGGAAGGGGTCGGGTCGGGCAGTCATTCCTTAACTCAATCGGGATAAAAACGGCTGAGCAGATGCTACCCAAAGGGTGAGTCGCTGTCTGTGCGGCGAAAGGATAACGGGCCTCAGGTCAAGTCTTGACAATGAAATTTATGCACAAACTAGGTGCATCCAACCAGGGCTTGGCATATCAGCAAAATCACAACTAAGAGCGATTGACATATCCCTACAATAGGACACAAGCTATTGTTTTTATTGCAACTAAAAGAACTGATCGTTTTTTAACCAATCTGTAACCAAGAACGTAATAGCGGGGCCTGAGAGCGCTTACAAAGAATGAATGCACAGGTTTATCCACAGGCATTGTGGGTACCTGTCGCAAACCCTTAACATTCGTGGTCCCGTGGCACAGCCTCGCTCTCTGTGAGCAACCCTACCGCACCGCACAACAGACTATATGGGTACCTGATCAGCCTTCAACAACCGCCCCACTCAACCTGCCTTAATGGGTTACAGACAGACCTCACGGCGACGGTCCGAACGGCGCGAACGCCCTCCCTGGCGACGCTCACCTCCGGAACGGCGGTCGATCAAGGTAACCTCAGGCAAATCCTTGACTGACACCAGCCACCGGATCCCCTCGGGGTCGATATGATGGACCTGAGAGAAATCCAGGACCAACTCACTATAACGCCGCGCCGCCTGATGGAACGTGCCTTCGATCACCGGCAACGAGCCGTAGTAAATATTGCCCTTGATTCTCAGTACATTGTTCTGCAGCTGTATTCTGGGATGAGCTTTCTCCCATTTGGCGTAGGCCAGCGCCAACAGTGCTCCGGTCACAACCGCGCCAAACAGACCAAACAGATGCACGGAAACAAATGACGCCACAAACACGACCGCCTCCGGCCTGTTGTTGAAATGGTAGCGAATCTCGTCCCATTTGATCATATTGGCGCCCACTACCATGATCGTTGCGGCCATCGCGGGAATCGGAATAATGGCGATCCAGTCGGCGACAAACAGCATCATCAACAACAGGAAAAGAGCTGAAGAGATCGCGGCCAGGCGGCTGGTCGCGCCCATGTTCTGCATCACCGACATTCGGTTGAAGGAGGCACAGGTAGGGAGCGAGGACAGCAGCGGTAACAGGGCATTGCTGACCCCGTCGGCAAATATGCCGTTGCGGCTGTCGATGAAGGTACCGCGTTGACGGTTGATCCGCCGCATCGCGGCCACGGTCTGAAAAAGCCCTAACAGTGCCAGGGTAACCGCGCCGGGCAAGATAGCAATGATGTCTGGTATCGCCTCCTGACTAAACAGTGGCAATGAGGGGTACACCAGCCCCAGAGAGGAGAAGTCAGCGGTCTGTTCCACCAGCGTGTTCTCCAGCCCGTAGCGATGATTGAGCCACTCGGAATAGAGCGTTCCCACCACGATCCCCACCAGTATTGAGACGTTACGCAAGCGACTAAATTGGCGGGCGCACAGAATGGTACCCAGCGTCACCAACCCTATCTGAATGGCATACAGATTGCCTATCTCCAGCACCGCCATGAAGGTTTGCCATGCGATCCACAACGGCCACTCCACCTCGGTGTTGACCGGCAATCCGGCAAAACCGGTCATCGACTTGAAGATCAGAAACAACCCGATGCCACAGATCATACCGTTGACCACCGGCTCACTGAGAAAGTCCAGCAGACGCCCCAGCGGTCGAATCAGAAAGAACAGCAACTGGATCAAGCCGGCAATCATGATCAACGTCAGCGCGTAGCCGATATAATCAGCTCCGAACTGCGGCGCCACCGGCAACAGAGTGACCCCTATCACCGCGGACATGGCGCTGTTGGGACCTCCATGAAACACCGGCGAGCGGTTGAGTAATGCGGTAAACAGGGTTCCCCAGATCGCTGCGTAGATACCGAAGTACGGCGGCAAACCGGCCAATGCGGTGGAAAACGCGATCGCCTGCGGAATCACCAGTACAGCCAGGGTAAGCCCCACCAGCAGATCCCGCTTGAGGTCCGCGGCGACCGGCCGGAGGCTATCAGGATTAATCGCCATATTCATCGTTACGGTGCTCCCGTCCCGTGCGTGAGCTCGGACATCAGGCCTACCAAGGGAGGCATCCCGTGCATCATCAGCTGCTGCCAGGCCGCGCGAAGAGGCCCCTGCTTATCCCCCGCCGGGCGTGGCAGGTTGCTGACAAAGAAAGCGATGTCGCGGCACTGCTGCGGCTCCAGCGAGCCCTCCTCGCCAAGCGGCATGTTGCGACAGATAAACCCTGGCAATATGGTAGAAACAAAAGAAAAGTTATTACGCGACTGCAGGTTGAACGCATCGGGGCCGGCAACTGCGGGCACCAGAGTGCGCCCGTCCTGCCGCAGTCCCTGTCCCTGGGCACCGTGACAGCGCGCACATTTCTGCCGGTACAGGGCTTCGCCGCGAACGTAGTCATCACCGCGCTTGAGGGTCTGACTGACGGTGACCTCATCGATCCCCTGTTCCGGATAGCGCTGACCGATACGCAGATCCAATGCGGCGGACAGGAAGCGCGAGTAGGCGGTCACATCGCGGATCAGATCGTCGGCGATATTGGGCTTAAAACCGTTGGACGAATTGATAAAGCATTGCATCTGCCGAAGCTCGAACGGCAGCAGCAAACCGGTAAAGCGGTCGTACATATCCGCCATCACCCATGACGCCCCCAGACTGAGGGAGCCAATCTGGGGGCGTCCATCCGCGCCCTGCTTATCCCCTACGCCTTGGTGACAATGATCACAGCTGGTCTGCTGCCCGCGGACAAACCGGGTCGCATTCCAACGTTCGATCGAGGCCTGCGCCTGCTCCCCCTGAAGGTCGTCGATGATCACGCATCCTCGCTCGATCGCCCGGATATCGGCCACACTGTAGCCCCGCCGTACAGGAACCATGGTCCCGGGATCACGGCGGTACGGCGAACGATAATACTCGCCGCCTTCTAGACCGTAACGACTCAGTTTTGCACGGCAGTTATCCGTCAGCAGAACCGGTTGTTCACGTTGAGCGGCCCGCTGCTGATGCGCGACCACCGCCGCAAAATAGAAGCCGGCAAGCAACGTGATAATGGTGCTGATGCGCACCCACTTGATACGAAACAGGTTCGACAACATCAAGTTTCATCCCGCAGCGCTCCTTCGCCTAGGTTGAGGTGACGCGCCACCATCCTTGCCAGAATCCGCAGATCCCGTACCGCCGGGTCGTAACGGGTCGGTACAAAACCGTCCATCTGACCGGCGTAACAACGCATCACACGCTCTTCAAACGAAACCCGCCGCTGTAGCGCCGGATCCTCCCGATCACTGTTCACAAAGGCGTAGGCCAGCTGCTCCACGGTGTGACAGCTGGCGCAGCTATTATGGCCGTCGCCGGCGCGTTTACGGGTAAAGCGCCAGGCGTATTTTTCGGTATAAAAAAACAGGTTATAGCCATGCTGGACCGCACGCACGAAGTAGCCATCATCGCCAAACTCCGCCACCGCATGCGCACGGCTGAACGCTTCCCAACCCGGCTCTTCAATGGTAGTGACACGAAACACCTCCGCGGAACGGTGTGCCACCACAATGATCGCCACCACTACCAGCACACCGCCAATCACCGCCCACTGCTGTCCCATCCAGTCGCGACAGCGTGTGGTTAGTGAGGGGGGCCGATACAGGTTCACGACCGCCGATTTCCATCCTGTTCACGGGGCGAGAAAGCCGCGCGCTGATCCCGCTGGCGCAGATAGCTGCGATAGCTGGCGCCGTCCATGGGCCGCGCGATCAGAAACCCCTGGGCCAGGTCGCACCCCAACCGCCCGATCTGTTCGAGCTGCCCGACCGTTTCAACACCCTCGGCCACCACCTGCAGGTCAAGACCATGGGCCATCGCCACAATGGCATTAACCAGTGAGGCGCTGTCGGCATCGTGGGGCAGTCCGGAAACAAAGCTGCGATCGATCTTGAGCTGATCGAAACGGAATCGCTTCAGGTAACTCAAGGATGAATACCCGGTACCGAAGTCGTCCAGCGCCAGCTTAACTCCCATCATTCGCAACTGCCGCAGTTCGCTTTTAACCAACTCGACGTCATCCAGCAACACACTTTCCGTCAGTTCAAGCTCCAACGAGCCCGGCGGCAATCGATAGTCCGCCACCACCTCCGCAACCCGCTTGGAGATAGCGTTGCCAAATTGCACCCGGGACACGTTGACTGCCAGAAACCCGGGCTCTATGCCGCTGCGCTGCAGTTCACTCCAGAACGCCGCCGCCCGCTCCAACACCCAATCTCCGATGGCGATAATCTGCCCTGTGGTTTCAGCCACGGGGATAAAGTCTGCCGGACTGATAAAGCCTTTTTCCGGGTGCTTCCAGCGCAGCAATACTTCGGCACCCAAATGGGCACCACCACGGGCTTCAACCAGCGGCTGAAAATTAAGATGAAACTGCCCTCGCTCCAGCGCCTGGTTGAGATCCTGCTCCATCTGCAAGCGCTCCTGAACCCGTCGATTCATCTCCGGGGTGTAGAAACACACAGAACTGCGCGGCAACGCTTTGGCCTGATACATGGCATTGTCAGCGTTCGCCATCAGCGTCTCTGCGTTATCGCCGTCGTCGGGAAAAATGGCAATGCCGACACTGCACTGCACCGATACATCGCGCCCCAACAGCCGCACCGGCTCAGCGACGGTTTCCGTCAGCCGTGTAGCCACTTGTTTGACCTCTTCTTCAGTACCGGGCTCTGGCAACAGCACCAGAAACTCATCCCCACCCAGCCGGGCGATGGTGTCGACCTCCCGCAACCTCGACTTGAAGCGTTCGCCCAGCGCTATCAGCAGTTCGTCACCCACGGCGTGGCCCATGGTGTCATTGACGACCTTGAAATCATCAAGGTCAATGAACAGTACCGCCAGTTGCTCCCCGTCCCGACGGGCACGACTGATTTTGTAACTCAGTCGCTCGGTCGCCATCATCCGGTTAGGCAGGTCGGTCAGCACGTCGTAGTTGGCCTGATGATGCAGCTTGGCGCGCTCCTCCCGAATATCACGCACCATTGCATTGAAGGTCTCCGTGAGCGCGCCCAGCTCATCTTTGGTGCGCACATCCAGTTGCACGAAATCACCGCGACTCACTTCCTGGGATGCGTTCATCAGGCGACGAACCGGGAACAGAACATTCCAGCGAAAAACCAGATAAATACCGGTACTGAGAACCAGAATAACCGTGGCGTAGATCAGTGACTGATACAGTAACTGCTGCCTCGATTGCGCGGTCAACGCCGAGCGACTCAAACCCACCATCAGATGAGCCAGCGGCTGACCATCGTGCACCACCGGAAAGCTCATGGTGATCAGCTCCGGACGACTGTCCAACTGGCGCAGTAACACGCCCAGATTGGGATGTTGCTCTTCGGCAGGCACAAGGGGGCGAATCAGGGCGTCTTCGAGGTTCACGTACGAGGTCATCGCCCGCCCCTGGGGGTCCACTAGAATGCCGTACACAACGTCGCGCTGCTGGGTGACTTCACGCGCATATTCGTTAAGACGAAGAAAGTCAAAACTGAGTATCGCTTCCGGGCTGATCAAGGAGATAAAGTGCCCCAGCACCCGCCCGCGTTCGATTAACTCATCCTCCAGTAACTGTTGCTGATTGCGCAGCATCAGCGACATATTCAACCCCAGCGTCACTGACAGGATCAGCACCACGATCAAGATAAATTTGAAGCCCAACCGCCACTTCAGCATCAGCTGCACTACTCCCGTCCAGCCTGCACCGCGGCGATAATCTCCCGATGACGTGCATAATCCTGATCGACCGCCGCACCAATGCCACTCATTTTTGCCTGGCGCAAAATGTCACGCCCGGCTTCACTCTGCTCCAGCGACACCAGTTGTTGCTGAATAAGCTGTTTGAGCGACTCCGGCATACTGCGCTTTACTGCCCAAGGCAGGTGCAGCAACTGCTCCGTTGTGGCCAGATGAACCAGCTGTTCGGTATCGATTTGCTGTTTGACCAACGGAATATCCTTAAGGATATCGCCCCCACCACTGGCATCGGTCTGCTGGTAATAGAGCGCCAGTAACACGTTGGGCGGATTGCTGGCAAAGCGCCAACGATAATCATCCGGCCCCAGCCCGGCTTGCTGTAACAGATAACGAGGGAGGATATAGCTCATCATGGCGTCTTCGCCGCCGCCAAACACCACCTGATGACCACGTAGTTGCTCGATCGCGGTAATGCCGCTGTCCTTGCGCACATAGAGCGCACCTGCCACGGTGCTGCGCCCGAACTCCTTATTGTGAGCGATCACCTGATACTCAGCAGACGATTTGATGTAGTGGTACTGGTTGTAATGAACCAGGTCGAAACTACCGTTTTCGACCCCTTGCCAGAAAGAAGGAAAGTCTTTTGCCGTTACCAGTCGCACTTGACGCTGCAGTTGGGCTTCCAGATGAGCGACCAACGGTTGGAACAGACGCATGGTCTGGGTGGCGTTACGCCGCGGAAAAATACCGACAACCAGAGGATTCTCTGCCGCCTTGAGTGCCGGACTCACCACCAGAGCCAGAACCATGACAGCCAGCATTCCCCACGCCAGCCGGACGGTATTCACTGATTTATTATTGTTATGCATAGAGCTCCCGTACAGTCTTAATCGGGTCCTCCCTGGCGCCGAGGCATGCAGCCACCCGCTCGGCTAACCGGATGTACACCAAGACATTAAACAAACGAACGAATGATATGATTTAACCAAGACTATCATCACTTTATGAAACTTATTGGACAATTATGAAACGTTTGTTTTATCGAACACGTACACACAAACAGAGGCAAAACTAACCCAACCGCCGTTAACAAACAAATAACTACCAGCTAATACAACTGACCGCCGGCAAAAAAAAACGGGCGCCCGTCCGGCGCCCGTTTTTATACCTCTGCCCTGTTGGCGTTACTGAGGCGGCTTATGGCCTTTCGCCTCGTCGTACCAGAGATTGTGATGCTGCTTGGCCCAGTTCTCATCAACTTCACCACTCACCATACCCTCAAACACCCCTTCGGTACCAAGACTACCCATGTAGGCATGGGCCAGTGCGCCGCAGATCAATACCAGCGAAACACCGGCATGGATCAGATTGGCATCCTGCATGGTATCGCGTAGCTGGCCGAAGTTCGGGAAATCCATGACCAGCCCGGTAGCACAGATCGCTACCCCGCCAAAGAACAGCACCCAGTACCACATCTTCTCGCCACCGTTCATATAGCCGGCACTGGGGTGGCCTCCAAACAGCCCTCCCAGCCTGGCGAACCAGCGCAGATCAACGGCATTGAAAATATTGCGCCCGAGCCACTTCAGCAGCATCAGTGCCAGACAGATAACAAAGAGCGGTCCCAGATAGTTGTGTACCAGCTTGGAAAACTGCATGAAGCCGCCAAAGCCTCCGCCCAGCGCATCCAACAGAAAGTGACGCCCGTACAGAATGCTAAGCCCGGTTAACGCCAGCAACACGAACAAACCAGCTACCGACCAGTGCAAGACCCGGTCTACCAGGTCCCAGCGTTTTAGCGTGCGCCCGGAGCGTCCCTCCTTGATTTTATTGCGCCCAAGCAGCATAAACACCAGCACCAGCACCAGCAGCGTCCCTCCCAGCAGCCAAGCCCCGTAAGGCTTCACCTGCTGGTTACGAACCAGGCGCCACTCATCGCCACTGCGATTGATCAGCACCCCTGCTTCGTTACCGGGTGTCGCACTGTAGCCGGCCACCCCCCGGGTGACGTCACGCCAGTACTCCGCCCCCTGATAGCCGTTGCCCTTGACCGCAGGATCAGCTACCGGGTCGGCGGCTTGCACCAGTGGTGCCAGCGTCACCAACAGCACCAACAACAGCATCGGTACCAGAACGGCATTCAGCGGCGACTCGCTCCAGGCTCTTTTAAGTAAATAAACCATGGTTCAACCCATCATCTGATGGCGCGCAGGCGCGCCAGACAACTTCTCGCACGGGCCGCAGCGCGACCCGTGCGCTCTGGCGGCGCGCTAGTTACTCTTGCGCCCCGCCGGGTTGTAGGCCAGATTCTGGCCCCATGCGCCACTATTGGAGCCCCGATAGATGACCCGCTCGCGATAGATATCAGAGACATCGTCAGCATCACCGGCCAGCAGCGCCTTGGTGGAGCACATCTCCGCACATAGCGGCAACTTGCCTTCAGCGATACGGTTGGCGCCGTACTTGGCGCGCTCCGCCTCGGAGTGGTCCTCTTCAGGGCCGCCCGCACAGAAGGTGCACTTGTCCATTTTGCCCCGCTGGCCAAAAGCGCCATCCTGAGGGAATTGCGGCGCTCCAAACGGACAGGCATACAAGCAGTAACCGCAGCCGATGCAGGTATCCTTGTTGTGCAGAACGATGCCGTCTTCGGTCTGATAAAAGCAATCCACCGGGCACACCGCCATACAGGGCGCATCGGTACAGTGCATACAGGCCACCGAGAGTGAAATCTCGTTGGGCTCACCGTCGTTGATAGTCACCACCCGGCGGCGATTCACGCCCCAAGGCACCTCATTGGCGTTCTTACACGCCGTCACGCAGCCGTTACATTCGATGCAGCGCTCCGCGTCACAGAGAAATTTCATTCGTGCCATCTGTCAGTTCCTCCTAGGCTACGCTGATCCGGCATACGGATACTTTGGATTCCTGCATTTGAGTGACCGAGTCATAGCCATAGGTCATGACGGTATTGGCGGACTCACCCAGCACGAACGGGTCGGAACCCTCAGGGTACTTGCTACGCAGATCCTTGCCCTGGAATACGCCCGCAAAGTGGAACGGAATGAACGCCACCCCCGGTTCAACCCGGCGCGTAACCATCGCCTTGACCTTGATGCGACTGCCCTCCGGTGTTGCTACCCAGACCATGGACCCATCGCGAACGCCATTATTATTGGCATCAACAGGATTCAGCTCCACGAACATCTCCTGCTGCAGTTCGGCCAGCCAGGGGTTGGAACGGGTTTCGTCGCCGCCGCCTTCGTATTCCACCAAGCGTCCACTGGTGAGGATAATCGGGTACTCCTGCGAGTAGTCCTTCTCCTGGATCGACTTGTACATGGTGGGCAAGCGGTAATGACTCTTACGGTCGTCGTAGGTCGGGTAATCCGCTACCAGATCCCGCCGCGTGGTGTACAGCGGTTCGCGGTGAATCGGCACGCGGTCCGGGAAGGTCCACACGATCGCCCGTGCCTTGGCGTTACCAAAGGGCGCACAACCGTGCTTGATCGCCACCCGCTGAATCCCGCCGGAAAGGTCGGTCTTCCAGTTTTTGCCTTCAGCCGCTTTCTTCTCTTCGGCGGTCAGATCGTCCCACCAGCCCAGCTTTTTCAGCAGCTTGTCGGTAAACTCCGGGTGACCATCCTTGAGCTCGTTGCCCTTGGGGTAAGATGCTTCAGCGAGGATGTTGTTACCCTCATGCTCCACCCCGAAGCGGGCGCGGAAGTTCAGCCCCCCTTCAGCCACCGGCAGACTGGTGTTATAGAGCACATGGGTGCCGGGGTGGCCCATCTCCGGCGTTCCCCAGCAGGGCCAGGGCAAACCGTAGGTGTCACCGTTAGCCGGACCGCCTTCGGCCTTGAGGCTGGTGAAGTTAAAGGTATGCCAGTTCTGCTGGTGCGCTTTCAGGCGCTCCGGGCTCTGGCCGGTATAGCCGATAGTCCACATGCCACGGTTATATTCACGAGTGATATCTTCGATCAGCGGCTCTTCACCATTAACCTTGATATTGGCAAACAGTTTGTCGGCAAAACCGAACTTCTGCGCAAACAGGTTCATGATGGTGTGGTCAGGCTTGGATTCGAACAGCGGTTCGATCACTTTGTCACGCCACTGCAGCGAACGGTTGGACGCTGTTACCGAACCGTAGGTCTCGAACTGGGTGGTGGCCGGCAACAGGTAAACGCCATCGGTACGATCATGAACGACTGCGGTTGCAGTAGGATACGGGTCGATCACGACCAGCATATCCAGCTTTTCCATCGCTTTTTTCTGATCGGCACCGCGGGTCTGGGAGTTCGGCGCATGGCCCCAGAACACCATCGCGCGGATATTGTCTTTCTGCGCGATATTGCCCTTGTCCTCCAGCACGCCATCGACCCAGCGTGACACCGGAATACCGGCGGTATTCATCGGCTTCAGCGGCTTGCCTTTGCTTTCTTCATAGCTGTCCTGGTCAAACTGACCGGCGAGCCAGTCATGATCCACATTCCACACTTTGCTCCAGTGTTTCCAGGCGCCGCCGGAAAGACCGTAGTAGCCGGGCAGCGTGTGCGACAGGACACCGAAGTCAGTCGCCCCCTGGACATTATCGTGACCACGGAAGATATTGGCGCCACCGCCGTTCTTGCCGATGTTACCCAGCGCCAGCATCAGTACGCAGTAGGCACGGGTGTTGTTATTACCGGTGGTGTGCTGAGTCCCGCCCATGCACCAGATCACAGTACCCGGCTTATTGGTGGCCAGCGTACGCGCCGCGGTATACACCTGCTCCTCTGATAAACCGGTGACCCGCTCGACTTCTGCCGGCGTCCACTTTTTGACCTCTTCGCGAATCTCGTCGAGACCGTAGACCCGCTGCTGGATATAGGCTTTATCTTCCCAGCCGTTTTCGAACACATGCCACAACAGGCCCCAGATCAGCGCCACGTCACTACCGGGGCGCAGAGGCAAGTGCTGGTCGGCCTTGGCCGCAGTGCGGGTAAACCGCGGATCAGCAACGATCAGCTTGGCCTTGTTGCGTTCCTTGGCATGCAGAATATGGAGCATTGATACCGGGTGCGCTTCAGTAGGGTTGGACCCGATCAGGATCGCGCACTTGGTATTGTGGATATCGTTAAACGAGTTGGTCATCGCCCCGTAGCCCCAGGTGTTGGCTACACCGGCTACCGTAGTGGAGTGACAGATACGCGCCTGGTGATCGACGTTATTGGTACCCCAGAAGGCGGCAAACTTACGGAACAGGTAAGACTGTTCGTTGTTGTACTTGGCCGAACCCAGCCAATAGACGGAATCGGGACCGGATTCCTTGCGGATCTCCATCATCTTGTCGCCGACTTCATTGATCGCCTGATCCCAACTGATCTTTTGCCACTTACCGCCAACCAGCTTCATTGGATACTTGAGACGACGCTCGCCATGGCCATGCTCTCGCACCGAGGCGCCCTTGGCACAGTGCGCGCCGCGGTTAAAGGGGTGATCAAAGGCCGGCTCTTGCCCGGTCCAGACGCCATTGGAAACTTCGGCGTAAATACCACAGCCCACCGAACAGTGGGTACAGATGGTACGTTTGGTTTCTGTGTCACCGCCAGTTGTCATCGTTGCGGCATCAGCCTTCTTCATCATCGACGGCGACAGCAGCGTAGTGGCCGCGACGCCGCCTGCTGCGATACCGCTGGTGCTCAGGAAGCTACGACGGCTCAGGCCGGTTTTCAGAAAGCCGCCGGCACCCTCGCCGACCGTCGCGGAATCCTGCTTTTTAGGCGTTAGTTTCATGGTTGTTCCTCACCTGCTCGTATTTGGTCCAACGGTTACCGCTCAGTTACGGCACGAGTCGTAGTAGGCCCGAACATGCTCGGACTTCTTATAGCCACGGGTCTTCAACGGCCCTTCCGGCTCCCGCAGTTCGGTCTGCGCCGATGTCTGACCCGCTACACCGGCCACCGCCACAGCGCCTCCAGCAACACCAAGCGTCTTGAGAAAATCCCGCCGGCCGTTGTCGGCCTTAGTCTGGCTGTCGTCACTCATCCCCAACTCCTCCGTTATTATCGGTATCACGCTTCCAGCAGAAGCGCTTCCTGCTCTAAAAAAACCTCACCAAAACGCCCGACGGCACTGTAAAAATGCGCCGACTGGGCTTGTTGCATATCGCGGAACAGCTGCGCGCTCCAGCTCTGCATATGGTGATTGAAAAACTGTTGTTGGCGCCCAGGCGGATAGTCCTCCTCGGGATGCACCAGCATCGCCATGACCTGACACAGCGCGGCAATATGATCTTCCGGCTCTTTGACTTCGCTCTGGCGCTCGAACCCCAACGCGCTTAACTCGTTGCGCAGCGCAATCAGCGGTCGCTCCATCATGAAACCGGTGAGATACCAGCTGCCGTAAGGCATCAACTCACCACGACCAATGCCGATAAACAGCGCCTGGTACTCGTCGGCCACCTGTGCCTGGTCGGCACGCTCAGCCGCCAGTTTGAGCACCAGCCAGGCCTCATGCATTGCCGAGGTATCGTCATCTTCAAGCTCTATTTCACGCAGCCAGCCAAGCAGCCCCTCATCCGGAGCCCGTGACAGCAGCGAACCGAGCAAGGCGTATACGTCGGCACGGAACCGGCTGTAATCTGCATCGATCTGCGGGGTCGACTGAGGCTCAACGGTCTGAATCATCTCGCTCATCGTTTTGCGTCCTGTGCCTGGGCCAAATTGATCTCTCCAGCATTTGCCTCACGCCCTTTGGCGTACTCAAACAGGTCTGCGCCGGGATCAGATATCACCAGATCGGCAACCCGACAGTCGCCGCACATTTTCAACCGCTCCAGAGCGCCATCGGCAAACATGCTGTGGCCGGCCAACTTATCCAGCATCAGGGCCACCGCGCCCTGGGTAGCAAAGGCTTTGCCACAGCGAACGCAGCAGAATGGCTCCTCTTTTTTCAGCAGCTGCGGCTGCTGGCGGGGCACCGGATCGAGCTGATAGCTGGCAACCAGCTGCAACGCATCTTCCGGGCAAGCCTGGCTGCAGAGGCCACACTGCACACACGCATCTTCAGTAAACGACAGCTCAGGCGTATCAGAGGCGCCGGACAGCGCCGAAGTCGGGCAGATCGCGACACACGCCATGCAAAGCGTGCAGCGATCATGATGCAACGCCACCTGACCGTAGGGCGCCCCGGAGGGCAGCGCTATACGGGTATGGGGTCCACTGGTGGAGGGCGAATGATTGAATAGAAAGCTGGCCGCAGCGGACAGCTGCTGACGCTTGTCGTGGCCTGCAGCCAGCTCGATCGCCACCTCTGCCTGCCCCGCAGGCAGCTCCAACGGGACCAACTGATCCGGCGTGAGCAGCCGAATCCGCGCCGACAAACCCATGCCTTCAAGCATGGCATTGGCCACACCGCATTCACGCCGCAGGGTCTGACCGATGCTGTCGGGCAATTCCGGCGGCTGTAACAGCACCACCTCCGCCGCCCCCCATGCCAGCGCCGACAACCACAGCTCGATCCCCGCGGCCCCCAGCTCTTCGACCTCCAGACCCAGCCAGCCAGACTCAATATGGTCGCGCTGATCACGGTACCACGGGGCTCCGAAGCTGGCGTCATGGATCAGCAAGCGTCCGGTGATACCGCCGCTATCGGCATACTGTTTCAGCAGACGGCGACAGGCATCCAGGGTTTGTTGGGGTTGCGGGTAGCCATAGCGAATCGCAGAAGTGGGACATGCGCTGGCACAGCCGCCTGCGCCGTGGCACAGGTGCGCATCGATCAGAATCTGGCCTGCCTGCGACTGGATGGCATCGGCCGGACACAGATCCAGACAACGTGTACAACCGGTCATCTCCGAGCCGGAGTGGGCACAGAGGTCGTTATTGATGGTGAAATAGCGAGGCTTCTCAAATTCGCCCTGCAGCGCCACAACCGCTTCGACCGCATCGGCAAGCTGAGACGGGTCAGCCAGCACCTGATAACCGGCCGGCTTTAACACCGCCTGATTGTATGGGTGAGCGCCGAGATCCAGCACTGCGGCAAAATAGTCACAACCGGCTTCCAGCTTAGCCAGGTTGGCGGCATTGCCCTGCACCTCCACCTCAGCGCTAAAGCGGCCGAGATAACCCGTTAGCGCACGCAGTGGCAACCGCACCAACCGCGATTCAGCCTCAACGGCCGCCGCCGCTTCCATCTCGGCAGTAACGCTCTGGGGCATCGCCTCGGTGACCAGAGCACAAAACGCCACCCGCCCGTTTATATGCTCGCCAGCAAGACGTAAAAGGTGTTCCGGGCCGAGCAGTAGAATCGGCCCGCGCGCCTGATAGGAAACCGTTGGCGCAGCCAGATTCAGTGGTCGGCTGACACTCTGCAGCGCGCAATCGCGCGCGTGCCGGTTGAGTTTTTCCTGCGCAGAAGCTGTGGTCATTGTTGTTATGTCGTTGATAGCTTTATCCTCCGTGCCCATTGCTCCAGCCCGGAGATCCTCATCTCCAGATAACTTTGCAAGGGGTGAACCAGCTTTAGTAGAAACAAAATCCAAGGGATGCAGGTGAAACCAAGATTGCAAAGCAACTCGCGCGCCCTCCAGGGACATTTTGTCCAGCACGAGACTTTAGTCGCAGATAAAACGACCTAACCGTCCGCCTCACCCAGCTCATCGGCATCATCATTACCGGGTTCTCGATCCGGGTCAGATTCGCTTGCCGGCGACACGTCAGCCGCAGAACCATCACTGACGCCATCCCGGCTCTTGCCCTCCAGCGCAGCTTCGGCTTCCTGTTTTAACCACTGCTTCATCTGGTAGGTGACGGTGTCTCCCAAGGGGGCGAACTGGGTAAAATCATCGTCATAATCGTTAAGACCATCGAGCACGCCGAACTCCGGCAGCGCAAACAACTTGCGCAGAGCCCGCCGGCGAAGCGCATCGGAGACCCCTTCCGACAGGAACTGACTGAAGTCCGAATCCGGCCCCAGGGTTTCGATAGCCGGCATATCTTCATCGCTCAGCGACACCGGCGCCCGGGGCTCGACTGCGCCAGCGTCAACCTCGCGCTCATCGGTAACCGTAGCGCGCGCCGCCAACGGAAAATCCTCGGCCTCGACCCGCTCTTCAGCTAGTTTGGCCTCACCGACGCCATCCTGCTGCTTGCGTCGCGACCAGCGACGCAGAAAGCCACTGCCACGATGCTCAGTCATGATTGCTCTCCTGTTTGCGCGCCCCTCGGTAGCGACGGCGTTTGCCGCTGCGCAACCCCAGATCCGGCTCTCCGTGGCGGGCAATAAAACCCTCGATCCAGCACTGAATCGCATCTGGCATCGGCACCGCAAACACATCCTCTTCGCCACCATCCATATAAGACGCGGCCGCATCCTGACTAGCGCTGACGAGATAGGGACGCATCACACGGCCCATCTCTTCGTCCTCGGTGCAGATCACGAACAGCTTGGGCTTCTCCGCGCTGAGGTTGAACCGGTACGCTGCGCGCTCATCCAGGAACAGCTCCAGCCCCTGCCCGGTCCAGCAGTAGTCCTGACTATCCTCCTGCGCCGGCAGCGGCTCCACCTGCTGCGTTTCATGAACTTCATCACGCACACTCTCAACCCGCACCGCAGACCAGCTGTCCACCTCCCACAAACCTCGCGCCACGGTCTTACGGCGCAGGACCACGCGCAGCGGCCAGAAAGTTTCAGTCCAGTCATAGGGCTCAGCTTGCTGCATTTGGTTATCCCGTCGATCAAGTCACAAACCACAAGCCATCGCAAATACCATTCCAATCATGACGATCTCTACAAACCGAGCCATAACGGCAGTTACGACCAACACTCCGCCGCAATCCCACGCACAACCGGGACAAATTGACCCCCCAGCAGCCGGCCAAACGGACGATATGTCTCACCAGACCGGTATTAAAAGGCCCAACTCCGCATCCACAGCGGGCATGGTTCTTGCTGCCTCTGAGTCATTCGCTGCCCCAGAGACCCAACCATGGCTAAAGATCTGCCGCTGATGAGCGACGCCGCCCTGACCAACATTCATCGGGTTACGGCGCTGGACGAGTTCGGCCAGCCACGCGAGACCCAGATTGCGGGCGAGTCAGCACTGACCATCTATCTCGACAAACGCGAGATAGTGACCCTGATGACGCTCGGTGTCCGACCGGAAAAACTGGTACTGGGCTACCTCTGGAACCAGGGCTTCATCCACAGCCTGGAGCAGGTCAAGGCCATCCAGGTGGATTGGGAAGTAAACGCGGCCGCGGTGGTGACCAACGGTATTGACGCCGACATCGACGATAAGCTGGCTCACCGTACCGTGACCACCGGCTGCGGCCAGGGCACGGTATTTGGTGATCTGATGGAACGTATCGAAGCGGTCCGATTACCCGAGATCCGCTTGCACCAGTCCGACCTCTACACCCTGCTCGGTAATCTCGGCCAGCAGAACGAGGTTTATCGCACCGCAGGCGCGGTTCACGGTTGCGCGTTGTGCCGCGGCACCGAAGTGATCAGTTTTGTCGAAGATGTCGGGCGCCACAACGCCGTCGACACCCTGGCCGGCGAAATGCTGCTGCAGGGGCTCCGCGGTGAAGAGCTGATTTTCTACACAACCGGCCGCCTTACTTCGGAGATGGTGATCAAAGTCACCCAGATGGGCATCCCTACGCTGCTGTCACGCTCTGGCCTGACCGAAATGGGGCTCGATCTGGCGCGTCGGGTCGGACTGACCCTGATCGGCCGCGCCAAGGGCCGCCATTTTCTGGTATTCAACCAGGGCGAGCGGATCATTTTTGACCAGCAGCCTGAACCCCGCGGAGAACATCGTCATGGACGCTGAGATGGTTGCAATGGAACCGCCCAAATTCATGAATATTCGCCAGGTAGCTGACTACCTGCAACTGAACGAAAAGAAGATCTACATGCTTGCCAGTGAAGGGCAAATCCCCGCCACCAAGGTCACCGGCAAGTGGCTGTTTCCCCGAGATCTGGTAGACCAGTGGCTGCTGGAGTCCAGCCACGGCGGCGTACTCCATGACCGCCTGGTAATCGCCGGCAGCGATGATCCGCTTCTGCACCGGGTGGTCAGCCAGGTAGCCAACAGCTTTCACACCGCGGCGCTAATCAGCTATTCCAGCACCGGCACCACCCAGGGACTGACCCTGCTGGCAAAACAGCGAGCGGAAGTCGCGGCGATACACTGGGGGCCAGCTGAAGAGAGCCATTTCCGCCACCCGGCACTGCTCAGCCGTCATCGGCAACACCGCCACTGGCTGCTGGTCCATGCATTTAAACGAGAAGTAGGCGTGGTGGTTGCGCCTGGCAGCCGCATTCGCTTCGACACCCTGCCTCGTCTGCTCGAGGCCAATATGCGCTGGAGTCTGCGCCAGCCGGGCACCGGCTCACAACGTTTTCTGGAGGAGGCCCTGACCCTCTGCAACGCGCGAGCAGAACAGCTTAATCAGACCCAGAGCGCCCTCAGCGAGCGGGAAGTCGCCTCCCAGATCGCCATGGGGCTGGCCGACGCGGGGCCCGCTGCCCGGGCCACTGCCAGCGAGTTCGGTCTCGATTTCGTCCCCATCGGCTGGGAGAGCTTTGATCTGGCCATGACTCGCGGCGTATTCTTTCGCAACCTGTTCAAGGAGCTGATGCAGCAGCTGGAAAGCCCTGACTGTCGAGCCCAGGCCGAACTGCTGGGCGGCTACGACTTCAGCGAGAGCGGTAGACTGGTGTGGAGCTCTTGAATTCAGCTGATCTGCTCGATCAATGCGTCACCTTCCAGATCCTGCGGCGGGCGGACCTGGAACCAGATAAAGAACGCCGTGCCCACACCTACCCGCGAACGAACTTCGATTTCGGCACCAAAACGCTGCAGGATGCCGTAACTCACTGACAACCCGAGCCCGGTCCCGCCTTTGGTCTGGCTAAAAAACGGGTCAAAAATGCGCGGCAAAATACGCTCGTCAATCCCGCAGCCGTTGTCACGCACCATCAACAGCACGCCGTCGTCGCGCCAGTTGCGGGTCCGAATGGTGATCCTCCCGCCGTTATCAATCGCATTCATGGCGTTCACCAGCAGGTTGATCAACACCTGCTGGAACTGCTGATGGTTCCCCCCCACCCGGGTGCGCGCGCGCAGATCCAGGCGCAAAATGGCAGCCTTGCGCTCAAAATCATGCTTGACCAACACCAGGCTGTCACTGACCACCTGATTGAGGTCTACCGGCAACACCTGACTGATATAGTCGGACGGCCGCGAGTACTGCAGTAGATTGTTGATGATGGCGCGAATCCGGTAAACCTGCTGCACGATCAGATCAGCATCCTGCTGGACCGGCTTGGCCACCTCCCCAAGCTCCGCCATCAGCAGATCCATATGCCCCAGAATCACCGCGGTCGGATTGTTGATTTCGTGGGCGATACCGGCTGTAAGCTCACCAATCGCCGCCAGCTTCTCTTTGGCCACCAGCTGCTGCCGGGTGCGGTTAAGCAGATCAAGGTTTTCCTGCAGGTCACGGGTCTTGCGCTGCAACTCGCCGGTACGCTCCTCCACTTTATGCTCCAGCACAGCCGCCGCCAATTCGATCTGCTGGCGCTGTTGCTGCAGCTGGTCGAGCATGTCGTCAAAGCGCGCCGCCAACTCGCCGATTTCGTCGCGGGAATCCAGCTTACCGATGCGCAGATCGTGCCCCTCACGCACCTCGCGGATGACCTGAGCCATCGCCTCAATCGGACGAAATATCGCCTTGGCACCTGCCACCGCTACCGCCACGCTCACCAGCGTGACCGCGGCGAATAACAGCAGCAACCAGGTCAGGGCCTGATAGTAGCTCGCCTTGAAGGGCGCTTCGAGAAAGCCGGCATAGAGAATACCGACGCGGTTACCATTGACGTCGACTATCGGCTCATAGGCGGACACGTACCACTCGCTGACCACGAACGCCCGATCGATCCAGGGCTCACCCTGGGCCAGCACCCGATCACGCACCTCCTTCGAAACACGCGTCCCCAATGCCCGGCGGTTGGGCGAATCCAGCCGACTGGGCACATTGGTGCTGATGCGTACATCCTCCAGAAACACCGTCACTGTGCCGAGACTGTCTTCAGCGAGACTGCCTTTGGAGTAGACCAGGTCGCGCAGGCTATCGACAAACTCGAAGTTACCGTTCAGCAGCAGACCTGCCGACAGGTAGGCATAGACCTCGCCATAGCTGGTCATGATCGGGTAGATCACCCGGATCACCATGCCCCGATCTTCGGCCTGCCGCTCCGTAGGCACCGCCCGGGGGGTCTCCACCAGCGGCAGATACACCCGTTCTGCCAGCTTCGGGTCGATGGTCGCCAGTGCGGCCGCCGGGTAGATGTCGATACCCACTTGCGGCCCCTCATCAGCTGCCAACTCCATCAACCGCCCGTTGCGCAAACGGCAGCCCTTGTTACCGATCAGGTCGCAGCCGTTAAGATCCAGCAGATGGACAAAATCGAACGCCCCCTCGCGCTTGACCCGCTCCAGCTGATCAACCATCAGGTAATCTTCGGGAAAGCCGGACATCATCGCCCGGACGGCGTTCTGAAACGGATAGGACTCGGCAATCAGGGTCAACTGCCCGAGCAACCGCTGCTGGGTACCTACAAACGCCTCGTGGGCCACCGACAGGTCGGTATTAACCTTCATCAACAGCTGGCGATAGCTGACCTCGTTACTCCAGAGATAGGCCAGCCCGATCACCACCGGCATCACCAGCAGTACCGGAAACAGCACCAGCACCAGCAACTTGTAACGCAGGTTGCCAGCGATCAGCGCCAGCAGCGACCTAACCATCCGCAGCGGCAGCCCAAGCCTGCAGTTTACGATCGAGAGTCTTGCGGGCAACCCCAAGCTGACGCGCCGCCTGCGTCTTGTTGCCGCCGGCCGCGTCCAGCACCTTGAGAATATGCTCCTTCTCCACCGCCTCCAGTGGCCAGTCGGCCGGATAGCCGCTGTCACCACCGGCATCGCTGTCAGCGTCACAGAGCATATCCACCGGCAACCGCCCCAGCAGCAAGCAGCGCTCGACCATATTCTTCAACTCCCGCACATTACCGGGCCAGTCGTAGCCGGCGAGACTCTGAATATCGTCGTGGGTGAAGGGAATTTCCGGCAGCCCCAGCGATTGCGCCATCTGGGAGGAAAAGTGGTGCAGCAACAGCGGTATATCCTGGCGCCGCTGGCGCAACGGAGGCACCTGAATTCGCAACACATTAAGGCGGTAGAACAGATCTTCACGGAAGCAGCCCTTGGCCACCTCCTGCTCCAGATTGCGATTGGTGGCGGCCACCACGCGCACATTGACCGGGATTTCCCGATCACCGCCCACCGGCCGAATCTGCCGTTCCTCCAGCGCCCGCAGCAGCTTGGCCTGCATCAGCAGCGGCATCTCACCAATCTCATCGAGAAACAGGGTGCCGCCATCGGCGTAGCTGAACAGCCCGTCGCGACTCTGCTGGGCGCCGGTAAAAGAGCCCTTGAGATGCCCAAACAGCTCCGATTCGATCAGATCCGGCGCGATGGCACCGCAGTTCACTGGCACAAAAGGACCACCCCGCCGGCTGCTGCGGTGAATCGCGTTCGCCACCAGCTCTTTACCGGTACCGGACTCCCCTTCGATCAGAACCACCGAAGGTGTCGGCGCAACCCGGGCGATCAGGTCACCAATCTCCTGCATCACCGGGCTGTTGCCCACCATACCCTGCATGGAATAGAGCGCATCAACCTGGCGCCGCAGCACAAAGTTTTCCCGCGCCAACTGCCTCCGCTCCATACAGCGGCGCACCGCGGTCAACATCTGCTCCAGCCGGAACGGCTTCAGGATAAAGTCGGACGCACCGGCACGCAGGGCATCGATCGCCTTGTCGAGGTCAGCAAAGGCGGTCATGAAGATCACATCGGCACGCCCCCCCTGATCTGCGACCCGCG
This sequence comes from Motiliproteus sediminis, assembly GCF_017912535.1. GTDB lineage: Bacteria > Pseudomonadota > Gammaproteobacteria > Pseudomonadales > Balneatricaceae > Motiliproteus > Motiliproteus sediminis. The sequence goes on along the minus strand of NZ_JAERQK010000001.1, from coordinate 33,664 downwards.
CCAACCACTCCACCCCGGAATCGCCCGGCAGGCAGATATCGGAGATAATCAGATCGAAGTGGCAGCGGCTGCGCAGATTCTCGGCCTCCTCGGCCGAGCTGGCCGTTTCAACCAGACCGTACTCTTTGCTCAGCGCCCGCTGAAGAAAATCTCGAATGCCCGGTTCGTCATCCACCACCAGCACCGACAGCGCCTGCCGCGCCTTGGTTGACAACGCTCCGCTGGGAACTACCTGGGACGTCCGCTCAAGCGACGCCGCCTCCTGCATAACGGCCATACTCACCCTGCTTTTTAATGGTTTTACACATGTTCACACATGCGGCACAGCTTTCGCTCTTCGGCAAATAGTCTGCACTTATAGGTTATTTCACTAACCTGTCGGGCCACAGGTACGCTCTTGCGTATCTTTTTGACCCTTGTTTTTATTTTTGACCGGGTATTTTTGTCTCGTTCAGTGTAGCCGACCGACACCCAACCCGCGCTCTGCCCGGTGGCATGCAGCCTATTTTCCCCAGCCATCGAGGTGGCACTTTATTTGCTTAAACGATCTGCGGTCAACCCCACAAAAAGGATAAGAGTATGAGTTTCAGACTGCTGCTGGTCGCCGTTGCGCTCTGTGCATCATCCTTGCTAGCCGCAGACACACTTAAACTGGCTACCACCACCAGCACCTACAACTCCGGCCTGCTGGCTGCCATCCTGCCCGACTTCACGCGCCAGCACGGCACCGAAGTCAAAGTGATTGCCGTTGGCACCGGAAAAGCGCTGCGCATGGGCCGGGACGGCGATGCGGATGTATTGCTGGTGCACGCCCCCACCGCCGAGCAGAAATTTATGGACGCAGGTTACGGCGTTGACCGATTGGGCGTGATGTACAACGACTTTGTGATCGTTGGCCCCGCCGCTGATCCGGCCGGCGTCGCCGGCATGAACGACGCCCCCGCTGCACTGGCCAAAATCGCAGCCAGCCAGACTCCCTTTGTTTCTCGCGGCGACGATTCAGGCACCCACAAGAAAGAGCGCCTGCTGTGGAAGGATGCCGGCATCACTCCCTCCGGCGACTGGTATCGCGAAGCCGGCCAGGGCATGGGCAAAGTGCTGCAGATCGCCAGCGAACTGCAGGGCTACAGCCTGACCGACCGCGGCACCTGGCTGGCTTACGAGCCCAAAGTACAGTTGCAGCTGGTGGCGGAAGGCGATAAACGTTTATTCAACCCCTATAGCGTGATGCGGGTTAATCCGGCGCGTTACGCTGACTTGAATCACAAGGGCGCCATTGCCTTCAGCCAGTGGCTGGTTTCGGCGTCGACCCAGAAACTGATCGGCGAGTTCAAGGTCAACGGCAAACCGCTGTTCGTTCCCTCGGCTGGACAGGAGTAACTACTTGGAAAGTTTCAGCGATACCGCCACTAAAGCGGTGCTGCTACTGGTCACCGGTGATTCCACCCTGTGGTCGATCATCGGTGTGTCTTTCAGCACCACAATCAAAGCGATCGCGCTGGCCACGCCGCCCGCCTTCCTGATCGGTTTTGTGCTGACCATGACCCGCTTTCCCGGGCGCTGGACGCTGATCTCCTTTTTCAACACTCTGCTCAGCGTTCCTACCGTGGTGATCGGGCTACTGCTCTATATCAGCTTGTCGCGCAGCGGCCCGCTGGGAAGTTTTCAGCTGCTGTTTACCCAAAACGCCATGATGATCGGGCAGATGCTGCTGGCCTTTCCGGTACTGGTTGCCATGAGCTTCAGCGCCTTCAAGGCCGCTGACCGCAGCGCCTGGGAAACCGCCCGCACCCTCGGTGCCCGTCCGCTGCGCGCCTTCGGCACCCTGATGTACGAAGTCCGCTACGGCTTGGCGGCCGCGGGTATCGCCGCCTATGGCCGCATTATCGCCGAAGTGGGTTGTTCGATGATGGTCGGCGGCAACATCATGAACCATACGCGCAACATCCCTACCGCCATCGCCCTGGAAACCAGCAAAGGGGAGTTTGCCCAGGGAATCGCCCTGGGTCTGGTTCTGCTGTTACTCGCCTTGATGCTCAATTTTGGCGTCACCTTTCTTCACCGTCGCAGCGAGATGATCCCATGAGTGTCTGCCCGCAGCATGCCCCATCGGAACCCACCCTGCTGACGCTCAGCGCTCTGCGCAAACAGTACGGCAGCCGAACCATCCTCGATATTGATTACTTTGCCGTGCGAGCGGCTGAGGCGGTGCTTCTGGTTGGCAGCAACGGTGCTGGCAAAAGCACGCTGCTGCGCATCATGGCAGGCATCGATTCAGCAGACAGCGGAACCCTGACCCTCTCAAGCCGGCCGCTAACAGGCAATATCCAGCATCGGCTGCGTGGCCGGGTAATCTATCTCCATCAGCAGCCCTACCTGTTTGATTGCAGCGTCCGCGACAACATTGGCTATGGCTTGCGCAGCCTCGGCATCGCTGCTGATCAGCGGGACACCCGGATCGAACAGGCGCTGGAGTGGTCAGGACTGCCCCACCTGGGCGAACGCCATGCCAAAACCCTGTCGGGTGGCGAAAAACAACGCATCGCCCTTGCCCGGGCCTGGGTGCTGCGACCGCAACTGCTGCTGCTGGACGAGCCCACCGCCAACATGGACCGCGAAGCATGCGAACAAACCTATTTTTTAGTGCGCCGATTGGTGAGCGAAGGGATGGCGGTGGTGATGACCAGCCACGGGATCAGAAACGACCACCCGATGCTGACCCGGACGCTGCTCCTGCAACAGGGTAAACTGCAGCCCTGCGGCGAGGCGGTAACCAGCCCCACGCCCGAACGGCAGCATCTATCCCATGAAGCACCTCAGCAATCACAGCGGAGATTTTTGTAACTTGAACGCAACGTCCACTCTCAGCCAGCACCTGAGCGCGCTGATTCTGGCCGGAGGCCGCGGCCAACGCATGGGCGGCACCGACAAAGGCCTCGAACCGCTCGACAATCGTCCGCTGGTAGCCCATGTCATTGACCGGCTCGGCGACGCGGTCAGCAGCGTACGCATTAACGCCAACCGCAACCAGGATACCTATCGCCAACTGGGCTATCAGGTGGTCAGCGACGAGCTCAGCGACTATCAGGGCCCTCTCGCCGGCATGGCTGCCGGTCTGCGCGACTGTCCGAGCCGCTGGCTACTGGTGGTTCCCTGTGACTCTCCGCGCCTGCCCGCAGATCTGGCCGAGCGTCTGCTGGCGGCGACAGAAGACGGCACCCACCCCATCGCGGTGGCCCACGACGGCAAGCGCCTGCAACCGGTTATCGCACTGCTGCACCACGACCTATTGCCCAGCCTGGAGGCGTTTCTGGCCCGGGGTGATCGCAAGATAGACCTGTGGTATCAACAGCACGACATGGTCGCGGTCGACTTCAGCGATCAGGCAGACGCCTTCTTGAACATCAACACCCGCGAAGAGAAAGTTGCGCTGGAAAGCGTTACTCTAAACAGCTAACACCAGTTCCGGGCTCGAATAGCGATGACAGATACCCCCATAACCAGCCCTCTGCCACTGATCGGTTTTGCCGCCTACAGCGGTACCGGCAAAACGACCCTGCTGACCCGACTGCTGCCGGTTCTGGCCGCCCGGGGCATACGCGCGGCGGTGATCAAGCATGCCCACCACCGGTTCGAAGTCGATCATGCCGGCAAAGACAGCTACGAGCTGCGCAAGGCGGGCGCCGCACAGATGCTGATAGGCTCACGTCATCGCTGGGCGTTGATGACCGAAACTCCGTATCAGGAGGAGCCGGATCTGAATTACCTGATCGCCCAGCTTGATCCCGCCCTCGCGGACCTGATCATTGTGGAAGGCCTCAAGCGTGAAGCCTTCCCTAAAATCGAACTGCACCGACCCTCAACCGGACAACCGCTGATGTTTCCCGACAACAGGAACATCGTCGCTGTTGCCACCGATGAAGCACTGGCCAGGGAAACCCGGCTACCTCTGCTGGACATCAACGATGTGAACGCCATCGCCGACTTCGTAATCCAGTTCTGCCAGCTGCAACACAAACCGAGCCTCGCCCTATGACCGCCTCCCCAACCAATTCCGCTCAACACCAGTGCTGCGGTCAAAACGACGGCGACATGCTGTCGGTACAGGAAGGAGTCAACCGCATTCTGGCCGCGGTCTCTCCCCTTAGCGGCATGCAGGTGCTGGATGTACGACGCGCCCGGAGTCGAGTACTGGCAACCGATGTGGTCAGCCCGATCAACGTTCCTGCTTACGACAATTCGGCAATGGACGGTTATGCAGTTGCCAGTAGCGACCTTACCGACGATCACGAGCAACGCTTTACCGTGGTCGGTAACGTGCTGGCGGGCCACCCCTTCCGCGACCTGCTGCAGCCCGGCCAATGCGTCCAGATAATGACCGGCGCGCAGATGCCACAAGGGCTCGACACGGTGATCATGAAAGAGATCTGTCGCCGCGAAGGGGATCAGTTGTTTTTCCCAGGCGGTGCCAAACCCGGCCAGAACCGGCGGCGAGCGGGGGAAGACCTGACCCGGGGAGCGCCCGCTATCTCCGCAGGCCAGCGCCTGGAAGCCGCGGAGCTGGGAATGATCGCCTCCCTGGGACAAAGTGAAGTACAGGTAAAACGCCGTCCCCGAGTGGCTTACTTTTCCACCGGCGACGAGATCCGCTCGCTCGGCCAGACACTGGAGCCTGGCCAGATCTACGACAGCAACCGCTACACCATCACCGCCTTGCTCGCCAGCATGGGTATCGAGGTGATTGACCTCGGCGTGATTCCCGACCGCGCTGCCGCCATCGAGGCAGCCTTCTCCGGGGCCGCCGCTCAGGCCGACGTGGTGCTGAGCTCTGGCGGCGTATCCCTGGGCGATGCTGACTACGTCAAGGACACTCTCGATCGCCTCGGCCATGTGTCGTTCTGGAAGATGGCGATCAAACCCGGTCGCCCACTCGCCTTTGGACGTCTGAACGATGCGCTGTTTTTCGGTCTGCCCGGAAATCCGGTCGCGGTGATGATCACCTTTCTGCAATTTGTAAAACCGGCGCTGCGCAAACTTGAGGGTGAATCCCAGTGGAGCACACCAGTGATGGAACTCCCTGCCGGTGAGCCGATGCGCAAGAAGCCGGGCCGAACCGAGTATATCCGCGGCAGCGTAATAAGCGACGGTAGAGGCCAGCTGCAGGTGGTCTCCACCGGCCAGCAGGGCTCAGGCATACTCACCTCCATGAGCCGGGCTAACTGTCTGATCGAGCTGGAACCTGAGCGCGGCTCCGTTGCCACCGGCGATCCCGTGCGCCTCTACCCGTTTTTTGGTCTGCTCTAAAGCCCGCTCTTGTGCAGCGCAGCAGCCGTTGTCACCAGCGGCCGCTGTGCCCACACAGGTTGCCTGCCCCCGTCGGCGCCCACGGTACCTGCGCTACACGAAAACCGCCCACAACTCTGCCCGCAAAACACCGTTTACAGCACCCGGAACGGCTGAAAAACGCTGCATCGCAAAATAAGCAAAGACAGTTTTCTTGATATATATCATCGAGTTAGGCCTCAATTTCATCTGGACCATTCGCTAAAAAAATGTTTTGCTTTGAGCGCACACCGATCTGATCGGTGAGTTTCTGTGCAGATAACAAAAAAAGGTGTATCGCAATGTCTGAAAGGGAAACCGGCACGGTCAAATGGTTCAACGACGCCAAAGGGTTCGGCTTTATCGTCCGAGATGATGGCAACGACGTATTCGTGCACTACCGCCAGATCCGGGGTGAAGGCCACCGGACGTTAATTGAAGGGCAGACCGTGGAATATGGACTGGTCCGGACCGAAAAAGGTCTACAGGCGGAAGACGTCGCGGGGCTGTAAGCCTTGGGGAGCTGAGACTGCCCTCAGCTCCCCTCCCGATTCCCGGTTGTGTCCGACGGGAACTCTCGTAGAATAAGCGCTCTCTAAACTATCTCACCCCACGGAGAGTAACCATGTCTTGGTTCAAAATGATGGCTGTATCCCTGCTGATGCTGAGCACTGTGTCGGCACAGGCTGGCGAGCGGGAGCAGACCGCACTGGATAAAGTAGCCGGTGGTGCACTACTGATCGACGTTCGCACACCAGGCGAATTCGCCCAGGGGCACCTCGACGGCGCGGCCAACATACCCTATCCGCAGATTGTCGACGCACTGTTCGCCAAGGGCGTGGCCAAGGACCGTGAGATTGTCGTTTACTGCCGCAGCGGCAACCGCTCGGGAATCGCCGAGGGGATGTTACGCGACGCCGGCTACAGTGCCGTATTCAACGGTGGCGGACTGAACGCCCTGCAGCGCCAGCAAGCAACCAGACCCTGATCAGGGTTTGGTTAGCCGGGTGCTGATCCAGCGCCCCAGCGCGTCGATCTCCTGCAGACATACCTCGTGACCCATAGGGTAAGTGTGACTCTGGTGTACGACTTCTTCCCTCTGTAAGGAGTCTCTGGCCTGCTCGCCAAGCAACAGCGGCACCACATCGTCATATTCGCCATGGGCCCAGAACACTGGCACCTGCGCCCCTGTCGCCGAGGTGGGAAACCGTTCCGGGTTAATCCGGTAGGTGGAGAGTACCGCCAGACCACCAAGGCGGTGCGCACCCCGCAGCACCGCGTGGTAGGCCACCGCACCACCTTGAGAAAACCCGACCACGAAAATCCGCGCCGGATCGATACCCGCGGCAATCTCCGCTTCGATCAGTGTGCTCACCCGCGCTGCAGAGTGCTGCAGTTGTGCTTCATCAACCCGACGGGTTTGCCCCATCGCCAGAATGTCGTACCAGGCCCGCATCGGCATCCCGCCGTTGACGGTAACCGGTATCACCGGTGCGTGCGGAAAAAGAAAACGGACACCGGTATCCGGCAACGGCAGCGCTGGCACCACCGGCACAAAATCATGGCCGTCGGCACCCAGGCCATGCAACCAGATCACCGTGGCGGTAATATCGGCCCTGGTCTCATGCCGAATCATCTGATCACTCATGTTCATCACCTTATGGCGCCAGCCGCACTAACTGCCAACCCTGCAGTTGGCGGCCATAAACCAGACGATCATGCAGCCGATTCTCACGCCCCTGCCAAAACTCCATCCGCTCGGGTCGCAATTGATACCCCCCCCAGTCCGCAGGGCAAGGGATAGACTGATGCTGGTACTGCTCTTCGAGTGTCATCGCTGCAGCCACCAGATCTTCCCGCCCGGCCACTACCGCGCTTTGCCGCGACACCGATGCGCTGATCTGGCTTCCCCGCGGCCGCGCGGCAAAGTAATGCTCTGCTGCGGCGTGGTCAAGGCGCGCTACCGGCCCCCAGATCCGGACCTGACGCTCCAGCTCCGGCCAGTAGAACAGCAGCTCTGCTTGGGGATTTTCACTGAGCTCCTGTCCCTTCTGGCTCCGATAATCGGTATACCAGCAAAACCCTTCACTATCGAAATGTTTCAGCAACACCACACGGGCCGACGGACAGCCATCCGCCGACGCGGTTGCCAGCACCATGGCGTTGGCGTTGTCCGGCTGCAGGGTCAACGCCTGCTCAAACCATCGCTCAAACTGGTCGATAGGGTCGCGAGCGACGTCCGCCTCCAGTAACGCCTCCGCCTGATACTCACGCCTTAGCGCACGCAAATCACCTTGTTCCGCCATCCGGTTCTCTCAGTCCAAAAATACTTAAAAACTATTAAGCAAATAGCATTAATTAAATTTAATTAAATCCACCGCGCCGTACACTGACGCTATTCCCACTAACGCCCCAACAGGAGCAACACCATGTTACCCAATTGCGAAGGACAAAGAGTACCTCAGGTCACATTTAACTGCCGCCAGGCGGACCAGTGGCTGCCCCGCAGCACCGACAGCCTGTTTGCCGGCAAGACAGTAGTGCTGTTTGCGCTACCCGGCGCGTTTACCCCCACCTGCTCCTCCAGCCACGTGCCACGTTATAACGAACTGGCACCCAAGCTGCGCGAAGCCGGGGTAGACGCCATCTACTGCTTGTCGGTTAACGATGCCTTCGTCATGGAGGCGTGGAAACAGGACCAGCAGGCAGATCAAATCGACTTTTTACCGGACGGCAACGGCGATTTCAGTGCAGGTGTAGGCATGCTGGTCGACAAGCAAGCTCTGGGATTCGGCAAGCGCTCCTGGCGCTACTCCATGCTGGTACGTGACGGGGTGATCGAAAAGATGTTTATCGAACCGGATCTGCCGGGAGACCCGTTTCAGGTGTCCGACGCCGATACCATGCTCGGCTACCTCAACCCAACCGCCACGCAAGACGCCGCTGTTACGCTGTTTACCCGCCCCGGCTGCGGGCATTGCGCACGCGCCAAAGCACTGCTGAGTGAAAAAGGTCTGGCCTATGAAGAGATACAGCTGGGGCGAGAGATCAGCCACGGCGGGCTGTTCGGCGTCAGCGGTCGGCGCACCGTTCCTCAGGTATATATCGACGGCCAGCACATCGGTGGGGCCGATGATCTGGAATCCTATTTAAACGGCTGATCAGGCCTGCGGCACCGCGGCAAAATTGCCGTGGTGCACCGCATAAAAAAGGCCCTCTGCAAGCAGAGGGCAAAGGTCGCAGGGCAAGCCCTACCAGGAGGATTCGTACTACCCTTAACCATAGACCTATATTTGTGCGTTGCAACAAAATACAGTTTCCATTGGATGAAAACTACTGGTTTTTCCCGCCACAGGGCATGAATATGACTCAATCGGCGCCCCCAACCCTGGCAGTTTCCATTCTATCCGCGGAGTTCTAAAATCCCCTTCATGAACTCGCGCAACCGGCTTCAATCAACCGCCCGGCGCCGCCTATGTCGGCTGCTGACGATGGGCGCGCTGCTCACTGTCAGTGGTTGTGCCTTCAACCCCAAGCAGTTGGCCAAAAGCGATGTCGATCTTGTGGTTGATGCACACATCGAGGAACTGCGTACCTTGGTACGCCGGCTCTGCGTGAAACTCTACAAACGTAATCCACGGGAGTTGGCCAAAGGCGGCTACAGTCTCGAACAGCGACTGGCCCAACTGTTCGATGATCCCGGCATCTATTACTACCGTGAACTGGACCGCAAGGTGGGCAATGACGCATTGTTGCTCGCGTTCGCTCCCGACTATCGCGGAGACCGGGTGTTCGCCTTTATGGTGGGACTGAAAACCATGCTGCACGCATCCTACGGCCTGCGCACCGAACTGTTCATGCTTGACCGGCTGGATCAGCAGGCGCTGTACAACAGCGCGCGTAATCTGGAAACCATCAACTGGCGCCTGAACAATCTCAAGAGTTCCACCGGGCAACCCTATCTGCTCAGCAACGGTTTCCAGCAGGGCGTAGCCAACCTCAGCTTCGAGCGTCTGTTCGGCAAGATGATAGTCATTCAGGACATGATGGCCCGCGTAGTGGCCGACCAGAATGACCGCGCCATCAACTCGGTCATCCACAGCGTGGCCTCCACCACCCTGCTACCTATCGGTCTGTAAGCGGCGAGTTGACCTGAATCTGATGGATTTTATGGTTTTCGTTGAGGTGCAGGGTGACATCGGCTCGGTCCGGCATCGATTCCAGCATCTCCCGCGTCAGCCGCTCATAGTGCATGATAAAGCGTCTGATTGCTGCTTCATCCATGATTCGCAATGGCTCCCGCCGACGCTCGGTCGCTTCCAGGTAGCGGACCCGCTCGGCCAGTTTCTTCTCCTGTAGCGTGCGCCACTCAAACACACTGTTCATGCTTGGTACCTTGAGCATCAGCAGAACATCAACCATCGAAAACAGCTCGCGATAGGGACCCTCCAACTGTGCATTGACGTAACGCCGCCAGCGGCCATCCGGATCTTCGTCCGCTTCCAACGCGTTCACTGGGGTCTCAAGCACCCCCTCCTGCTGCGCTTCGGCCCCCAGACACCAGCCATCCAGCACCACCACATCCACCGGCCCCAGCCACTCCTGCCACACCGCATCGGGACAGCGGTCATCGATCGACTTATCGAACACCGGAATTTTAGTGATCTGGCCCGGCTTGGCACCGCGCAGCTGACGCAGCAGTTCGATCCCCAACCCCACATCGTGGGTTCCCGGAACACCGCGAGTCTGGAACAGCGGATGGACCTTTTGTGCCATCAACTGGCGTTCGGCGCGGGTTTTGTATAGGTCATCCAGAGAAAAACCCACCACGCGCTGATCAAAGCCCTGTGACAGGGTAACCTCCAGCAATGTAAACAGAGTCGATTTTCCCGCCCCCTGGGCACCGTTGATTCCTACCACCAGCGGCCCCTCCTGATCCAGCCGGCGTCGATATAGCCAGGCGGCCAAGGGCACGTAGATCGACTCCAGCATCTCCACCAGACCAATATCTACCTTGAGAGTTTCCAGCGTTGACGAAAACGCCTCCTCAACCGCGTTAACTGCCTGACGGCGCTCAGCCTCGCTGAGACAGAGTTGGTGGGAGGGCCATTGGGTCAATACGCTCATGCAATCGGTTCCTGCTTACAAGTTAATAACGGGGATGCCTCAGCCAATCGACGATCGTCTGTATCTGCGCAGCTTCCATCAGCGATGGCGCGTGGGCTACGCCGGGCCAGCGACTGAGGGACAGCGCCGGGTTAGTACACATACGCTCCACCGTAGTCTGTTCAAGCACATCGGAGTCCTCGCCCCAGAGCAGCAGTTGCGGTTGCCGAATGGACTCCCACAGCGGCCAGAGATCCACATCAGCCAACGCGCCTTCACGAGTATGATCACCGACCACCGGATCATAGTGGAACACCAGTTTACCATCATCGCAGGAGCGGCAACCGTGCTGCGCCAACAACCGCCACTGGCGGTCACTAATGCCTTCAAAGGCCGGGTAAAGCCGGCGCAACTCGGCCTCGAACTCATCCAGCGACTCAAACCGCTGGCGAGTGCCCACATAGCCACCGATACGCTCCAGCGCCTGGTGCGAAACAAACGCCCCGATGTCGTTCAATATCAGTCGTCGTATCGGCGTGTTGGGTTGTGACGCCAGCACCATGCCGATCAGCCCTCCCATCGAGGTGCCCAACCAGTCAACCTGATCCACCTTCAACCTCGCCAGCAACGCGACCATATCGTTGACATACTGGGGGATTTCATAACGACACCCGGCCGGCAGCCAGTCACTTTCGCCGCGCCCGACAATATCCGGACACACAACCCGGTAGTTGCGAGCCAGAGTCTGCGCCAGCTCATCAAAATCACGGCTGTTCCGTGCTAGACCATGCACGCAGACCAACACCCGTTGATTCTCTTGCGAGCCCCACTCGTGATACACCACCCGGTGAAAACCCTTGGGATTCAGGGCGAGAAAACTCTCAGTTCTCATATCGGCTCCTTGGACCTGCTCGCTCGGCCGTAGCAGCGAGCTAATATCCCGATTAATAAGCGTTTATCCTAGCGCAGAACAAGGTTAGGATGATCGCTTAAGCGTAGACGGACCCTGAACCCACAGAAACCAAACACAGGATGTCGCGGTGAAGCTGCCCCTAAGGCTCCCCCTCTCGTTCACATTAGCCCTGCTGGTGCTGGCATGCGCCACCGGCGTGGCCGCGCTGCTGCTTAACAGTAAGACCCAGCCACCGGCAAAGCCGCCGAGTGAACGCATCTGGAGCGTTAACGCAGTACCGGCAGAATTCGTCACCGCCGCACCGGAAGTAACCTTGTATGGGCGGCTGGAGTCTCCCCGCACCACCACCCTGACCGCCGCGGTCACCGCGTTCGTCAGTCGCCAACAGGTGGACGAAGGGGAGCAGGTGGCCGCCGGCACGTTATTACTGGAACTGGACCCTCGCGACGCCCAGCTGATCGTTACCAACCGCGAAGCACAGCGCAATCAGATTCGGGCACAACTGCAGGCCCTCGATATCCGCCATCGCGCCAACCTGGACGCACTCGCCATCGAAGAGCAGCTGCTGCAGTTATCCCAGCGCGCCGTCGACCGTATCGAGCAGTTAAAAGGGCGCAACGTCAGTTCTGAAACACAGCTAGAAGATGCCCAACGCAGCTATCAACAGCAAGCCCTGGCACTAACCAGCCGCCGCCGTGAGGTAGCCGACTACCCCGCCCGCAAGAGCGAACTTGAGGCGCTGATGCAAAGCGCCGAGGTACAACTGGATAGCGCCCGCCTTGATCTGGAGCGTACCCGCATTACGGCCCCGTTCAAGGCTCGCATTACCCGTATCAACACCGCCCCCGGAAGCCGGGTCCGCAGTGGCGACCCGCTGTTAACGCTGTATCAGGCGGACGCGCTGGAGGTTAGAGCGCAAATTCCATCACGCCTGCTACCCACCCTTCGCGCCGCACTTGCTGGCGGCCAACCGCTTAGCGCCAGCGCCGAGCTCGACGGCCAGCCACTTCAGCTCCGCCTTGATCGGCTGGCAGCGGATGTCGGCAGCGGTCGCGCCGGGGTCGATGCCCTGTTCAGCCTGGCAGACCCGGCCTCCATGCTGGCCGTTGGCCGCACCCTCAGCCTGAAACTGCGGCTGCCGTCGGTCGAAGCGGTGCTGTCGCTGCCGGCGCAAGCGCTGTACGGCACCGACCACATCTATCGCCTCGAGGGAGATCGCCTGCAAGCCGTAGCGGTGCAGCGGTTGGGCGAGCATCAGGTCGCAGGCGAGCCCCGGCTGCTGCTGGCCGCCGACAGCTTGCAACCGGGTGATCGCATCCTCACCACCCAGCTACCCAACGCCATGACCGGCCTGCGTGTTCGAGTGACGCCCTAGCATGAACAACCCCTCCCAGGCCCCGCTGAAAAACAGTCTGATCGCCGTATTCGCGCGGCACCGGGTGGCCGCCAACCTGCTGATGTTCCTGATTGTATTGGCAGGCAGCTGGGGGCTAAAAAAACTCAACACCCAGTTCTTCCCCTCCTTTGAGCTCGACATCATCACCATCGCCGTTCCCTGGCGGGGAGCCGCCGCCGAAGATATCGAGCGCAGCGTGATCATCCCGATCGAGCTGGAGCTTAAAGGGGTAAACGGCATCAAGGAAACTCACTCCACTGCCAACCTGGGGCTGGCATCCATCAGGCTGGAGCTGGAGGAGTCGGTCGACACCGGCGAAGTACTTGATGAGGTCAAGCAGAAGATCGACAGCTTACGCACCCTTCCCAGCGATGCGGAAGAACCGGTGGTCAAACGGATCATTCGCTACGAGGCTATCGCCAGTCTGATTGTCAGTGGCCGCGGCACCCTGGAAGAGCTGCGGCCACTAGTGCGCCAGCTGGAGCGCGACTTGCTCAGCCGGGGTGTTCGGCGGGTAGAGATCAACGGCCTGCCGGAAAAAGAGATCGCCATTCAGGTACCCAATCAGGCACTTCATGATCTGGGCATGACCCTCGGCCAGATCGCCACCACCATCGAGGGGCGCAGCCAGGACCTGCCCGCCGGCACCGCCGGCAGTGAAGATGGTGCGCGCCAACTGCGCAGTCTGGGTCAACAACGCAGTGCCGGCGGTTACCAGCAGCTGCCGCTGATCACCCAGGCTGACGGTCGCCTGATACGCGTGGGCGACGTCGCCACTGTGGTCGAGCGCCCGCGCGACCACCAGTCTTACCTTGAATATGACCGCCGTCCGGCAGTGGAGCTGACACTGCAGCGTACTGAAAACGACGACACTCTGGCCGCTGCCCGCTTACTCGATGAGTGGCTGACGGAGGTCCGCCCGACGTTGCCTGAAGGCGTCGAGATCGTGGTCTACAACGAACTCTGGCATCTGCTGCGTGACCGCATCCAGCTGCTGCTGAAGAACGGCCTCGGCGGCCTCATTCTGGTGATCGCCACGCTGTTTCTGTTTCTCAATGTTCGGGTCGCGTTCTGGGTCACCGCCGGCATACCCATCTCCTTCCTGGCTGCGCTGGCCGTGCTCTACCTTATTGGCGGCAGCATCAACATGATCAGCTTGTTTGGCATGATCATGGCGCTGGGAATCATCGTTGACGACGCCATCGTGGTGGGTGAGGACACCCTCACCCATGTGCAGCAGGGAGAACCGGGAATGCAGTCGGCGATCGGGGGAGCCCACCGGATGCTGGCCCCGGTTATTGCGTCGTCGCTGACCACTATTTCAGCCTTCCTGCCGCTGACCATGGTGGGCGGCATCATCGGTAACATTCTGATCGACATCCCGACAGTGGTGATCTGCGTGATTATCGCTTCGCTGGTGGAGTGCTTTCTTATTCTGCCGGGCCACCTGCACCACAGTTTCGCCCGCGCCGAAGACGCACGCCCCGGTCGCCTGAGAAGCGCCATCGACCGCCGCTTCAATCACCTCCGCGACCACCAGTTTCGCCGCTTGGTCGGTCGCGCAATCCGCTTCCGCTGGGTCACTTTGAGTGCCGCGCTGGCGATGATGATGATCGCACTGGCGCTAACCAAGAGCGGGCGCGTGCCCTTTACCTTTTTCCCGGTCGTGGACGGCGACGTACTGACGGCCAGCGTGCAGTTCACCGCGGGCACTCCTCACCGTCGAGTGGATGCCTTTCTCGATCACCTCGAAGATGCACTCTATGCGGCCGAAAAGGAGCTGGGGGTAGAGCTGTCCACCGTGGTGGTGCAGCACCAGCGTCGTGCCCTGTTTACCCGTGATGCGCTCATCAGTAATCAGGGGGACGAGTACGGCTCGGTGGTGGTGCAGCTGGTACGTGGTGATCTACGGCCGGTGAGCAACGACACCCTGCTGCGTCAATGGCGCAGCCAGATCGTGGAGCCCGCTGGCATTGAACGCCTCAGCATCACCCAGCAGACCGGAGGACCTCCGGGCAAGCCGATCGAGATCAAACTGACACGCGGCAACGTGGAAACCTTGAAAGCCGCCTCACTGGAACTGCAAGCCCGGTTAAAGAGCTTTGACGGGGTCAGCAACGTGGACGACGACCTGCCCTTTGGCACCGAACAATGGATCTATGAGTTGACTGCCACCGGTAACGCGCTGGGGCTTGACCTGGCTAGCGTCGGCGGACGTTTACGGGCGGCATTCGACGGCGAACTGGTGCAGATATTTCACCGTAATGAGGATGAGATAGAGGTCCGGGTTATGCTCCCGGACGCCGAACGAGACCACTTGGCCGGACTGGAAAACCTGCCCATACTGTTGCCGGGCGGTTCCACCGCACCGCTCTCTAACCTGGTGGAGTTTAAAGCACGCCGCGGTATCGACACGCTCAAACGGGTCGATGGTGAGCTGGCACTGATGGTCTCGGCAGACGTGGATGACAAGATCGCCAACGCCAACCAGATCATTGATGAACTGCAAAACGGCACCTTGCGCGAGATACGCAATCGCTACGGCATCAGTGCCAGTTTCGAGGGCAAGAAAGCGGACGAACGTGAAACCCTCGCCGACATGCTGCTAGGACTGGGGCTGGCGCTAGCGCTGATCTTCATTATTCTGGCTTGGGTCTTCTCCTCCTACCTCTGGCCGCTGACGGTTATGGCCGCGATTCCCCTGGGGTTAACCGGCGCCATCCTCGGCCATTGGCTGATGGGTCTCAACCTCACCATCCTGTCGCTGTTTGGTCTGTTCGGCCTGTCAGGAATCGTGATCAATGACTCGATCGTGCTGTTGTCCTTTTACCGTAAGCTGCGCGATCAGGGGATTGAGCCTGAAGCCGCCATTATCGATGCCGCCTGTCAGCGCCTGCGGGCCGTGCTGTTGACATCCTTAACCACCATCGCCGGTCTCAGCCCGATTCTGTTCGAAACCTCATTGCAGGCACAGTTCCTGATCCCGATGGCCACCTCCATGGTATTCGGGCTGGCCTATGGCACGGCACTGATTCTGTTGCTGGTACCGGCGTTGCTGATCATGCTGGAAAACCTCAAGCGCCTGCTCGGGATCGGTCGAGTGGGCCACGTAACGACTCAAAACAGCCCCAGCTGACGGGGTTCACCCTCCTGCCTGGGCTCCAGCCGCACCCCCAGGCCCAGCAAGCGAACGGGCATTTGCCGCCGCCCGAACCCTTCCCGCATCAGTGCGGAGAATATCAACGGGTCAACCGCCTCGGCGCGCTGCTCCACCGTCGTCTGGACAAAGTCGCTGAATTTCACCTTCACCACCGCGCCACCGATGGCATAGCGCGGATCCAACCGTTGCAGACGGTGCTGCAACTCCTCCAGCAGCGCCGGCAAACGTTCAAGACAGGCATCCAGAGTGGGCAGGTCGTCGGCGTAAGTATGTTCCACACTCAGCGACTTGCGCTGCCGCTCCGTGCGCACCGGCCGTTCATCAACACCCCGACATAGCTGATACAAGCGCTCACCAAAACTACCTAACAGCGCACACAACTGCTGCTCCGTACGTTCTCGCAAGTCACCGCAAAGGAATAACTGATGCTGGTGAAGCTTGGCGGCGGTGGCAGGTCCGACGCCGAACAGACGCTCCACCGGCAAGCTGCTCACGAACTCGTCCACCTGCTCCGGGGTAATCACATACAAGCCATCAGGCTTATCCCAGTCGCTGGCTATCTTGGCCAGAAACTTGTTCGGCGCAACACCGGCGGATACGGTAATCCCCACCTCCTCACGCACCGCCTGACGAATCGCCGCGGCAATGCGGGTGGCGCTGCCGGAAAAATGGTCACAGCGACTGACATCGAGATAGGCTTCGTCCAGAGAAAGCGGCTCAATCAGCGGCGTATAGCGCCGAAAAATCGCCTGAATCTGACCTGACGCCTCACGGTAGCGCTCCATCCGGCCGGGCAGTATAAGCAGATCAGGGCAGCGTTTCAGCGCTTGCGCCGAAGCCATGGCGGAGCGCACCCCGAATGCCCGCGCCTCGTAATTGCAAGTGGCGATCACGCCACGCCGGTCTGCCTGTCCGCCGACCGCAACAGGCCGACCGGCCAGCGCGGGGGCATCACGGGTTTCAATTGCGGCGTAAAAACAGTCACAGTCAACGTGAATAATCTTGCGCGCCAGCGACATCATTCAGGGCTGACGGTAACGCTCGATCAGCTCGCCAAGCTCCTCTTCTGCCTGGCGCAAGTTCTCGGCAAACCCCAGCGACAGCTCTAAACAGAGGGTGCGCTTGGCTGTATCCGGCCCGCTGCCGGTCAGCTGCTGCTGAGCCAGCAGACTCTCAATTCCCTTGCTGTTTTCTTCCAGCAATCCCCGCACCATCGGCGAGTCAAACAGCGTCGCCAATCGTTCACGGGCGTCAGCATCCAGTCGCTGTAACCATTTGTCGCGGGTGGCTTCCACGCTGTAAGGAGATACCGGGCCCTGGTTGCATTCCGTTGCGTCAAGCTTTTGCAGCTGATCGGTGTAGATGAGTACTTCGGTGGCAGTAAAGCCGATCTGCTGCCACAGATCCGCACGTTCCTGCGCACCCGCCATTGCGGGCAACCAGAGCAGTAACGCAAACCAACGTCCCAACATAGACAATCCTCGGAGAGCAGCGGTGATAAAAACTGTGATTGTAGAGTTTTCCCGCTAATAAACTAGAGCCGCGGGTGTTCATGCTCCATACTGACCGCTGCATTCGCCACAGAGTTCAAGGAGGAGCCATGCGCCACCGTCAATCTGGCCTCACAGCCATGCTGCTGTCTCTGCTGATCAGTGTCAGCCCGATCAGTGTAACCCCCACACGGGCCGCTGATTATTTTAACGAGGCTACGGATTATTACCGCGACGGCGATTCACGTGCGGCGATCATTCAGCTCAAAAACCTGCTCCAGAACAGCCCCGAACATGCCCAGGGACGGTTGCTGCTGGGGAAGATCTACGTTGAGAAC
This sequence comes from Motiliproteus sediminis, assembly GCF_017912535.1. Taxonomy (GTDB): domain Bacteria; phylum Pseudomonadota; class Gammaproteobacteria; order Pseudomonadales; family Balneatricaceae; genus Motiliproteus; species Motiliproteus sediminis. Next base: position 15,939 of record NZ_JAERQK010000001.1, on the reverse strand, counting down.
GGCCTCTATGCTGAAGCGGAGAAAGAGCTTCTGCGCGCGCAGAAGCTCGGAGTAGACCGCAAACAGATCGCGCCACTGCTGGCAGAGGCGCTGATCGGCACCGCACGCTATGACGATGGCCTCAATACCCTGTACCTGGATTGGGGTAGTGACGGCCCCAATCAGGACCAACGCTGGGCCCTGATTGGACGCGCCCAATTGGGCAAAGAGCAGCTCCAGGATGCAGAGAACGCCTTTTACCGCTCCCTTGAAGTGGCTCCCAACAATACCGCGCTGCTGGGCCTGGCAATGATTGCGCGTCAGCACGGTAGTGCCGAAGAGGCCTTAACCCACTTGCGGGCCATTGTGGGAGAAGGCCCGCTCGAACTCAAAGCACGCCTGCTGGAAGCAGAACTGCTACTCCAGCAAGGCCAGCCGGAGCCGGCGCGACAGCTGTTTGACCAAGTGGTTACGGCGCAATCTGACAACCTGCCGGCCCGCGTCGGGCGGGCCCGTTCCGCGCTGGAAACCGGAGACCTCAACACCGCCAACGCCGACATCAACGTACTTCTGGAAAAGGCACCGCAGGCACCGCAGACCCGCCTCCTCGCCGCCCTGGCAGCCATAGCCGAACAACGTTACGAAGACGCCAACACCCAGGCGCAAATGTTGCTGCAGATGGCACCCAATAATCCCCAGGGACTGCTTCTGGCAGGTACCGCCAATTACCATCAAGGGAAGTTCAAACAAGCCGAGAATCTGCTGCAAGCGGTTCTGGACAACTACCCTGATCATCTGGCCGCCAATAGGCTGCTGATGGCGACTCTACTGCGGCAGAATAAGGCAGCAGATGCAGTCGCATTGGCCGAACCGCTACTTGCTCGCGGCGTCAGCGATCCGGCACTGCAAGCGCTGGCTGGTAACGCGTATTTGATGAGCGGCAACCTCGAAACCGGTGAAACGCTGCTGAGTGAAGCAATGGCAGCCCTGCCGGAGAACAACGCACTCGTTAACCAGGTGGCGCTGAGTCGTGTCCTTCGAGGGCAGGGAGACGATGCCCTGTCGCTGCTGGAATCCTCGGGCACCGCAGCCTCCTTGCAATCAGATACGGTAAAGGTGGTAGCACTGCTGCGTAACGGTCAGGCAGACGACGCCAAAGCGCTGCTAAATCTGCGGATCAAAGAGCAACCCGAGGCGCTCAGCTATCCCTTGTTACTTGCGCTGCTCTTGCAGCAACAAGGCCAACTTGATGACGCCGACGCTGTATTCAAGCAAGCTGCACAACAGGCCCCCTCCGCTCCGGCACCGCTGATCGGCCAGGCACGCCTGGCCCTCGCTCGCCAGCAGCCGGAGCGTGCCATTACGCTGCTGGAACAAGCCTTGCGACTGCAACCAGAACATCTGGGCGCCCTGCTGGGGCTGGCCGCTGCAGCAGAACAGCAGAACGACCAGATAGCGGTGGTTGATCGACTCAAGCAAGCGCAACAGAAGCATCCGGATGCAATCGCCCCCGTGCGCCTGCTGGTCGGTTATTTCGTCAAACGGCAACAGCCCGAGCGCGCCTTAGCCGAAGCGCATAACTTTCACCTGCAGCACAGCGACGACGTTGCCGCAGGCATGCTCTACGCCGGCGCGCTGCGCAACAGCGGACAGCCAGATCGTGCCGCCAGTGTGCTGCAACCGCTGTATCAACAGAACGCCCGCAACACCCAACTGGCACTGATGTTGGCGCAGCTGCAAAAAGAGCTGGGAGAGTTTGAATCGGCCCTGGCAATCACGAGCTCCCAGACCAAGCAGACCTCTATCTTCTCCCCCGCAGGAATCCTGCACGCCGAGCTGCTGATCCTTACCGGCAACCCCCAGCAGGCCGACAAACTATTGCAGCAACAAGAGCAGCGCCAGCCTCTTCCGGTAATTAAACGTCTGCGGATTGCCGCCTCACTGGCACTCAAGGATCCGAACACCGCGCAGCGATACATCGACGAGCTTTATCCCGACCAACGCGACCCCAAGATGCTGCTATTGATGATTCAAACGCAGCAGCAGCTGCATGGAAAAGCGGGCGTTATCAACTTACTTGACCGGCACCTGACAGCCTACCCAGAAGACGGCTATGCACTGCTGCAACGCGCCTCTCTTCATCATGGGTCGGGGAAACTCGATCTGGCGGTAAGAGACTACGAGCGCCTACGTGACCTGCAACCCCAAAACCCGGTGGTCTGGAACAACCTCGCCTGGATCTACCTTGACGACAACAACCAGCGCAGCCTTGAATACGCCAGAGAGGCCCACCGTCTGGCACCTGGCAGCCCCGACATTCAGGACACGCTGGGGTGGATTCTGCTGCATTCAGGCAAAGCAGCAGAGAGCCTGCCGCTGCTCCGCCAGGCAGCGCAAGCGCTGCCCCAGAATCAGGAGGTGCAGTATCACCTGGCCCACTCGCTGGTGGAAAACCAGCAAACCGATGAAGCACGGGCGTTGCTAGAAGCGCTGGTTAGTGAGCCTTCGGCAGTTCAGGACCAGGCTTCGGTGCTATTGCAACGGTTGAACTGATGAGCGCCAACAGTAACCTGAATGAACTGCAACGCGCGGTGACCGCCTTTCGCGACGAGCGTGACTGGCGCCAGTTTCATACCCCTCAGCAGCTCGCTGCGGCACTCGCCATCGAGGCAGCAGAACTGCAGGAGCAGTTTTTATGGCTCAACGAAGCTCAAATTGCTGCCAAACTCGATGACCCGGAGGGGCGCAGCGCCATCGAAGATGAACTGGCCGACGTCATGGCCTATCTGCTCTGCCTCGCGGACGTCTGCAACTGCCATATTGGTGATGCGCTGAAGCGCAAGCTGGTCAAGAATAGAGAGAAGTACCCAGCGAATCTGGTACGCGGCCGGGCGGACAAATACAGCGCCTACCGCAACGCAAAAGAAAATAACACTACAAAAAAACAAAAACAAAGCTAAAAAAACCAAATAAACAAACAATTCAAGATCAATTTCTTTAAAAACAGCAATAACATAGGCCTTATAACTTACAAAAAGCACTTGAGGAGATTGTTATGCTGATCGGCGTACCTAAAGAGATCAAGAACCACGAATACCGCATTGGTATGACCCCCGCCGGAGTGCGTGAACTGGTGGCCCATGGGCACAGTGTAATGGTCGAAACCAACGGCGGTGCGGCCATTGGCCTGAGTGACGAAGCGTACCGCACGGCCGGCGCTGAAATAGTTCTCACGGCAGATGAGATCTTCGAACGTGCCGACATGATCGTCAAAGTTAAAGAGCCGCAGCCTCAAGAGTGCCGCATGCTTCGTGATGGCCAGATTCTGTTCACCTACCTGCACCTGGCACCCGACCCCACCCAAACGGAACTGCTGGTCAACTCCAACGCCGTCGCTATCGCCTACGAGACGGTAACTGATGCACGCGGCGGCCTGCCACTGCTGGCACCGATGAGCGAAGTTGCCGGACGGATGTCGATTCAGGCAGGCGCTCACGCGCTCGAAAAAGCGCAAGGTGGCAATGGTACGCTGCTGGGTGGCGTACCGGGCGTAGCACCGGCAAAAGTTGTCGTTATCGGCGGCGGCGTGGTTGGCACCAATGCCGCTCGCATGGCGCTCGGGCTCGGAGCTGACGTGACTATCTTGGACCGCTCGCTGGATCGTCTCAAAGAGCTCGACAACCTTTACGGTCCGGCGCTGAAGACCCTGTACTCCACCACCGATGCGCTGGAGAAGTGCGTCCTGGAAGCCGACCTGATTGTTGGCGCGGTACTGATCCCGGGAGCGGCCGCACCCAAACTGGTCACTCGCGACATGCTCAAGCAGATGAAAGATGGTGCCGTACTGGTGGACGTAGCCATCGACCAGGGTGGTTGCTTCGAAACCTCGCGCGCTACCACCCACCAGGAGCCCACCTACGAAATTGACGGTGTGGTTCATTACTGTGTCGCCAACATGCCCGGTGGAGTTGCTCGCACCTCAACCTTCGCACTGACCAATGCAACCCTGCCTTACGTACTGCAACTGGCGGACAAAGGCTACCAGCAAGCGCTGAAGGATAATCCACATCTGCGCAACGGACTTAACGTCCATCGCGGAAAGGTCACCTACCAGGCGGTGGCGCAAGACCTGGGATACGACTACCAATCGGCGGAACAGGCACTCGGATTGTAACTGGCATAAACGATCGTTTAAAAAAAGGCGCCCTCTCCGGCGCCTTTTTTATGACCAGACGATGAACTCAGAATGAGCCCCTGCTAATCTACTCCGAAGTGACACGGACGCGTCTCATACAAAGCCTTTTGAGGATAGCGACCATGACTCTCAAGATCCCCTCATCACTCAATAACCTGCTTCGTTCGATTAAATCGGCTCTGGTTCAGGAAGTACCGAGCACAGCAGCTCCCTGCGAGTTCGATTGCCCCCGCCATACCTGTAGCGATAAACGCTGGGATAACTGTCCGCGGCGATTGGGAAATACAGAGCGCTGACGCGCCAGCGCTCACAACAGCATGTCGGGATCCGAGTCGCGTAGAATATCGCGGCGAATCTGCTCTCTTACCGCCACGTCGTAGAACTCGATCGGATTGTAGTTATCAGTCAGCACCAGTCCAGCGGCACCTCTCGGCAACTGATAGGGGCGTGTTAGCGCCATTGCGACCTCCCGCTGTACGAACGGGTGCAGTGGCTCCCCCGCCAGCACACGACGCGGCTCAAAATGACGGGGGGCACCGTTATAAGCCACCAGCACGTAATTGCCACTGGGGTTATCCGTGCTGACGCGAAATGTCGGATAAAGCTCCACCTGATCAAAGTGGGCCGCCACCGTTTTTACGATTGATGCGGTAACAAAGGTATCATTGCCCAGATCACCCACGAGGTTGGCCGCAAACACCCCTGCGGGAGTCAGGCGCGTCGCCACCAACGCCATCGCCTCCCGGCTGAGAACGTGCCCCGGCGTACTGTCGCCGGAAAATACATCCAGTAGCAGATAATCGTAGCGATCCCGCGTTCGCCGAAGATAATAACGGGCGTCTTCGATGTGAACATCGCCACTGGTAGCAAAATCGAAGTGTTCTGCCGCCATGGTGACCACCGCCGGGTCTATATCGACCACGTCAGTCAACACCCCCTGCTCACTATACCAACGAGGCACGATCCCCGCCCCCACACCAATCATCAACGCACGCTCGCCAGCCGGGTGCAGCGCGCGAGGCAACAACTGCAACACATAGGGATAGCCGTAGATCGACAACCCGCTGCTCATATCGACACCGCCCTGAACCAAACTGTCGATGGTGAGTTCACGGATGCGTTGCGAACCGTAACTGTAATCGAGCACCTTGAGCCGGCCGTAGTAACTTTCCTCGCCTTCGACCAGCGTAACCCGAGTGCCATCGCTCATGGTTTTTTCCAGTACCGGGTCGGTACCACTGATCAGAAAAGGCAACGGCAGCAAAGCCAGCGCGACCCAACGGCGCGCAAACAACAGAAAATATCCCGCGCCAAGCGCCAGCAACAGCGCACCGGCAAACACGAAAATCCCCTTTACTCCGAGCCACGGAATCAGAAAAAAACCTGTCAGCAAGGTACCCACACCGCTACCAATGGTCGACAGTGCGTAGAACCGCCCAACGGTTTTGCCAATCGCGCGCAGCTCTGCCACAGCGATCTTCACCACGTAGGGCGATACGAACCCCAGCAGAAACAAAGAGGGTCCAAACAACACCAAGCTGGAGAACAGGGTCCCTCCACGCAATCCCAGCTGCTGACTGGCTTTAAGCACCGGCGCCTGAATCACAGGAATACAGAGCACCAACACACCCGCCAGCGATATCACCGCGTAGAGATAGGCGGGATCTCGGTATCGATCAGACAACCAGCCACCCACCGAATATCCCAGCGCCAGCGCCACCAGCGCCACCGCGATAAGGGACGTCCAGACAAACAGCCCGACACCAAAAAATGGGCCGATAACCCGTGATCCCAACAACTCCAGCAACATCACCAGCCCACCGCAGAGCATGGTGGTAAACATCAGATACAGGGTAAATCCCCGTTTGGTCTCGCCGGTCATCAAGCATCTCCTGTCATTAGCGTGCCAAGAGTAACAGTTTTCAACAGCATTTTTTTGTTCGTCTGAACCACAGGTGATCGCCATAACGCCCTGATTCAAACAAGCGTTTCTTGCCCGGCGTCAAACCAGAGTGATTTAGACAGGGGCGCACCACCAATCCCCACAACATCAGAGCTATACTGAGCCTCAACGAGGCAAATGACATTGATCACCTGAGCGCCGCCTACCAACGGCGTCGCAAGCAAGGCGGATATCACAATGAAAAAGTTCGAAAAAAAGACGGTCTACATTTATGAGATCAACGGCCAGGAAAAGGTCACCATCACCAGTCCGGAGGAAGCTAGCCGCTGGGACGCCATCTTTGAAGCCGCCGAACGCATTGATACCTGGATGCAAGACAACCCGCCAGAGTTGAAAATGGATGAAGCTCAACGGACTGATCTCTGCCTTTACTTGGCCCAGCATAAAGACGCGTTGATTTCCGCGCTGGGAAGCGACACCGCAGAATCAAGCAGCGCTAATCAGGCCGAGGATAGTAGCTCCGATTCCGACAAGAAAGACGAGGAGAAACCCGCCGAGCCGGAAGAGAAATCGAGCGGCATGAAGAAACAGAGCTTTGTTCAGGAGTTCAAACGCCCTGTTCCCCCTTCCAAAGACGGCTTCAGTCTGTAGCTAGCTAAGCGGCTCGCGGTTACGCCCCCCTCTGCTCGAATTTTGCCCACAGGGCTGTCCAGGCGCTATACTGGTCGGCCTTAATGCACTTTCTCTTGGTCAACTGGTCTATGCTTATTCGTAGTCGCTGATATATAGCGCACCGAGTAACCTAGCCGTCATATTTTGTGCCTATGTCTGAACTAGAAACACTGCTGCAATCCCCACGACACTGCCGCCACGCTTTATCCCAAGCCTCACTGGAACAACTACAGGATGCCCAAGCCAACCTGCAGGAGCTGATTGACGCCAAACGAGAAGCTCGCGCTCAGGAGCAACTGGACCGCAAAGGCAAGCGCGTACTCTCGGATATGCGCTCGCTGATGGCGAAAGCGGGCATATCGATGGACGAACTGCAGGCGGTATTACCCAAGTAAGTCCACACTCGTCCATCATCGACTTTCGAACAGCAGGTCCGAACCCTGGGCACTGGCCAGCTTGTCACATCGATCCACCGCTATCCGACGCTTGCCAACTGCGCAACTGACTCAGCACCGCCAAATAAAAACGGCGCAGCCTGAGGCTGCGCCGTTACAGGTTTACCTAATCAGCTATCACCAACCGCGATAGTAATAGGTCAGGCCGATAAAGTGATTGGATTCACGGGGCAACTGGGTAACGGTGGTACCGGTGTAGTTAAACTGACTCCACATCCAGTCATCGTTTTTCACCCGGTCATAGCGGTAATCGAGCCGCACTCCCGTATGCTCATCCAGATCATACTCGGCATAGAGCTTCAACATCGCCCGACGGTAGGTAATGGTGGGTAGCTCATTGGCCAGCGGCGACGGCGATCCACTGGTGCCAACTTCGATGGTATAGAGCGGGTACTTCGAGCGATCCCGCGCCAACTCGACGTTAGCTCCAACTTCTAGCTCATCACTCGGATGACCTTTAAGTCCGGCGCCGATAGCAACAGAGGTGTCCTCCGTATCGATACCCCACTGGATGTACTCATTGGGGTCAAAGCGGTCTGTTTGCTGACTCGACTGATCCAGCTTAGCCTGGCTGTAGCTTATCCAGCCATTCAAACTCCACTCGTCACTCAGCGCATACCCGGAATCAACCGATGCCAACCAGGAGGTACCATCCTGCGGCCCCAGTAATCCTACCCCGTCATAGGTATCGCGAGTCGCTTGCAGTACGAACTGCATGGATAGCTGGTCGGAGGGATACCAATCCAGCATACCGCGCAAAGCGTTACGATCCCGGTCTGACCACTGGATCGGGTTGACAAAGATATCAGGATCGGCAGCGCCAGGAATCCAATCGGAGCCATCACGCTTAGCATGGCTGATCCGCACCGAGCCGTTGACCGTTTCGGACAACGATTTTCTCGCACTCAGTCGTACCGTGGTTTCATCGGTTTTCCGACGTTTGGCCATATTGGGATTATCGGTAACGATGCGCTTCCAGTTTTCCTGATCAACACCCGCAGTGACCGACACGCCATCTTGCATGCGGTAGGTACCCTCTAGCGTACCGTTGACCGTGGTTCGCGAGGTCAGCTGATTAAGCTCCGAACTGTAGAAGATGGTTTGTGGCGTTTTGTCGTCACGATCTTCATAACGGTACTTAGCCTTGACGGTCAATTGAGACGACAACCGCGATACCAACCCAAAATTCACCCGAGTGGTGTCAATCTTGCCATCCAAACTGGTGCGCGAGGGCGTCGACGTGTTAACCGCAAAAAACTCCTCATCCTGAAGATCTCGAGTCCGCGATACCTTAAATGTGGCCCGGGTCCGGTCCGAGAAGTCGTAACCACCACTCAAAAACAGGTTATGCGACTTGTTGTCGGGTGGCGTCGCGGTATCGTCAGGCTCTGCGCTAAGCGATACCGACTCAGTCGGATTATCGAACAGCGACAACAGATAGCCTGCCCGTAGCTGCAGCTTATCCAGGTTGTAGTCCAGCAGCGCTTCGAACTCCTGAGTCTGGTAGTCAATGGGCTCAACCATGAATTTGGTTTCGCCGTTAGCTCCCCAGGCACGCTTGCCTTCTTTATCTTCATGCTTGTAGCGCAGCGATACCTTCGACCATTTGTCGAGGTAGCGGCTCATACCCACTTCGACATTCTTGCGCTGCTGCGAATATTGCTCGCGATGAACAGGACCACCTGTCACCTGCGCGTTCGTGCCGGAACCGATCAAATCGGTATCGTAGAGGTAGGGGTTGACGCTATCGAGTTGGTCGAACTCGATGAAGTAGTTCCAGGAACCCTGGCGATTGCGCTCATAGCGTAGCGAGCGGTTGCTGAATCCAACCGACTGACCATCTACCCGGGTCCAGGTGCCGGTTTCTTCATCGCGCTTGTTAATATCAAAATCCAACAGCCCGTAGATACCACTCTCGTCGCGACCGTTGTAACGCGCCAGTTCGTGCAGGTCGTCGCTACTCCAGCCCGCTCCCACGGAAACACTGCTGACCGGCGTACGGAGTTTGTTAACTTCTTCCATGCCTTCGTCAGTCGCTGCGTGGGCCGCGGATGCGCTCATTGCAGCCATCATGGATACGATGATAGGTCTTAGCGTATTCATACCGGAACCTCCCTGTTAGCGCCGCATCGACCGCGATTCGCGGTTCGCTGTGGGGTTGTTACTGCCATGAATATTGGTGTGGCAGTTGAGGCAGCCACGACCGGCGGTGTAGCGCCCATCAACTTCCGGCACATGGCCGCGGTGGCTGGTACCCTCGTGGCACTGCTGACAGAGCATCGGCTGACGCGCTTTCAGCATGCCGGCGATATTAGAGCCGTGGGGGTTATGGCAGTTGCCGCAATCTTCGGTCACCGGCATGTGGTCCCAGATAAAGGGGCCCCGCTTTTCGGCATGACACTGATAACAGGTTTCAACCACGCTGTCCCGAACCATATTCTTGGGTCCGGCGGAGCCGTGGGCGTTGTGGCAGTCTGAGCAAACCACCTTGCCCTCTTCGACCGGGTGACGGCTGAACTTGTTAATGTCCATCCGTTGCTGCTTGTGGCAGTTGAAGCAGACTTCAGCCTGGTCCTGACGAACGCGCACCTTGTCATGCTCGGTGTGGACCTGGTGACAGGAGGTGCAGGCCACGTCATTGGCATTGTGAGTACTGGTTCCCCAGTGCATTCGCTCACCACCCTTGTGGCAGCTCTGACAGGTAGCGTTTCGATCAGCTACCGGCGTAGGCGATTTGGCACCAAACTGAACGTCAACCAGCGGGCGCTCTGACTCGGTTTCCGAACCATCGATATGCGCCTGGCTATCACCGTGGCAACTGGTACAGGACGGGGTACGGCCATCGGCCATGGTGCCGTGCTTGGTTTTACCGATGGAAAGCACCGGATAAAGCTCATATTCATCGTGGCAACGGGTGCATTTGGCGTCTTCTTTCAGTACCAAATCTCCCCGTTCATCCTCTGCGGCAAATGAAACGGCCGGTAGCGTCGACAGACACAATAATGCCAACAACGACCCGCTCAGCCAGCTTCGCCGAACGCGCAACGTTTTCATACAGATCCCCTTCCTGTTTATGCGCCGACCTATAGGCCCCGGCGCTTTGTTTTACTTCCTAGAACAAACTTACCTTTTACAAATCTTCCGGTGCCAGCTCGCCGTCCGGTTCAAAATGCGCGATGGCAAAATGACAGTCGATGCAGGTTTTTCCTTCTGCGAAGCCCTTGGTATGACGATCAACCGTTTCCGGCGTCTGCTTGTCTTCCGACATCGCATTCTGGTCATGGCAGTTGCGACACTCGCGGGAATCATTGGCCTTGAGCCGCTTCCACTCGTTCAGCGCCATTTCGTAGCGATGTTCTTCATACTTCTCCGGCGTATCGAGCTTACCGGTCAGGTGGTAATAGAGCTCTTTGGTCGCCACCGTTTTCCGCCAGATTTTAGCGAAGAACTCTTTCGGCACGTGGCAATCCGGACAGGTGGCCCGCTTACCGGACCGGTTTTGGTCATGGATGGTTTCTTTGTATTCCGCGTAAGCGTTGTCTTTCATCTCGTGGCACGAGATGCAAAAGGATTCGGTATTGGTCCATTCCAGCGCTGCGTTACCCGCAACGACACCCCCTGCGCCCACCAGCACTGCAATAAGCAGCGGTACGACACCGTACTTAGCGACCCATTCGCGTGCCCTACGCCACATAAGCTAATCCCTCAACAAGACGGCGTTACTTGGATAAAACCCATTCGACGACAGCGTCGAGATCACTCGGCTCGTCAGCTTCAAACTTTTTGTGCTTCTCTTTTTTACCGTCGACCTCGATCTCCGGCTCACTGGTAAGGTGCTCCCGGAGTGCAACAGCACCGTTTTCCTGCTCGCGGTATTTCTCCGCAATCTCCTTGATCGAGGGTCCGTCTTTCTTACGAGAAATGGCGTGACACTTCAGACAACCCTGTTTTTGCAGGGTTTTCTGAACATTTATAGCCATAGCAGGCTGTACGGAACCCATTACCAGAACTGTAGACATGGCGACGACGATGGTGCGCATCTTCATAAATCACCCCTCAAAAGAGATCGTGCAAGATTTATCATCTGGGAAAGAATAGACCCATTTTTATGTTCTGCAGAGAAACAACTCTAAATCAACTCCAAATATTAGACTCAGTTTATACCCGATTTTATCTTTATCAAACAAAAACTTATCAGACATAAAACTGCCTTTTATCAATAACCACACATCCAGCCCTATACTTCGTTTAATAACCCGTCAACCGGCACCATGCTATGCGCTTTATGCAAGCTACTGGCTTAACTATGAGCTTGATACTGCTACCGATCCAGATGGTTACGGCCGCAGCCATCAGCTGTCCGGAAGCAAAGATCCTGTTTCAGCATGAAGTGCGCCGCGAAGACCGCGGCGCCCTGTGCAGCGGAGCCGCATCAGCACTGAAATTCCTGCAATCGCTGGGATTGACGGCCAAGCGGCCGATCAAGGTTGCTGTTGAGGAACACCCCTTGGCCACCAAAGGGCACCCGATTTACGGTAGCTATGACCGCACCGACGACATCGCACGGATCATGTCGCTGTCCGCGATCAGGAGGTCGCTGGCACGACCGACCATCTATGAACAACCTCTTGATGAAGCGCATTATCTAGGGATCATTGCCCATGAAATCGCGCATGCGGTGGTGCAACAAAACACCCGTCTTGAGGAGATCAGCAATGCCGCCCAAGAGTACCTGGCGCATGCCACACAGATGGCGGTATTACCCACCATTAAACGTCAGCAGGTGATCGACGCCGCAGGGGTCGGAGCCTGGGAAGTGAACGATGTCATCAGCGAAGTATACATGGCCTTCGCACCCGAGCGTTTTGCGACCAAGTGCTACCTCCACCTGACCGGACTGACCGACCCGAAGCCCTTCGTGCAGTTTCTGCTAACCCACAAATGGCGCTATCTCACCGTTGGCGGCGCAGAAGATAGTCGCGTTGCTATTGAGCCTCGCTCCTGACATTTTTTAACGCTTCCAGTTGACCCTCGGCGTAGGCAACGCGTGTGGCCAACTCCTCTTTGGCCACGCGTAGTTGCGACAGGGTAAACTCGCTTGCCTCATGGCTATCCTCGAGTTTTTGCGCCTGACGCTGATGTTCGCGCGCCTCCCGTTCTTTACTTACCAACTGCTCCTGCAGCGTAGCCTTCTCTTTAACCGCCGTTTCAAAACGCTCTTCCAGCGACCGCACGCGCCCCTGAACCTGAGCAAACTCGCGCTGCTGGTGTTCGATATCCGCCTGCAGCTTGCCTTGCGTTGCCAGCAGATCGGCTCGCTCTTCACTCCATTTTTCCGCCACGCTTTTGAATTTCTGTAGCCGTTCATCCTGCTCGGCCAGTTGCTCTTTCAGCGCCTGCTCACCTTCTTGCTGACTCTGCAGCCGCTGTGCCGCTTTATCGAGTTCCACTTCCAATCGCCGCAGTTCGCGGGTCTGGTCGGCATGATTACTTTTGTAGCGGGTGTAATCCTCATTACGCTCTTCCAGCATGCCCATAAATTTCTCAGTGTCGTGAGCAAGCTGTTGCTTTAGTGACGCCAGCAAATGCGCACCGTGCCAGCGCCCACCAAAATAGCCGGCAGCCCCTGCCAGCACCACCATCGCTCCATACATCAACAGATCCACGCCTCTAACCCTTTATAACGGTTCGGATCAACAGATAGTCATGAATCTGACTGCCGTTGTAAATAGCAGTACCACGGACATTCCTCTTGCAGCGGTCGCCCCGGCGACGCTGAAGAGATAAAATGGGAGTTTACTCAGAGAGGCCTGCCACCGTGGTACAGATCGGAACCTTCAATCGTTTACGCGTGATCAAGGAATCACGCTTCGGTGTGTACCTGGATGGAGAGGGGCTGGGTGAGCTGCTGTTGCCCAACCGGTTAGTGCCCGAAAACTGCAGCATCGATGACCAGCTCGACGTGTTTATCTACCATGACAGCGATGATCGTCTGATCGCCACCACCGAAAAGCCGCGGATAGAGCTGGGACAGTGCGCCTACCTTCGCGTCGCCGATGTCAATCGGGTGGGGGCTTTTATGGACTGGGGGTTACCCAAGGACCTGCTGGTGCCTTTCAACGAACAGGACAAGCCGATGCAGGCCGGCTACTCCTACGTGGTACACCTTTTTCTTGACCAAGAGACCGAGCGCCTCACCGGTTCCACCCGTCTGCGCGACTTTCTCTCCGAAGAAACACGACAACTCAAGCCGGAACAGGCAGTACAACTGCTGGTCTGCGGCCGAACCGACCTCGGCTATAAAGTGGTTATCGACGACACCTACCTGGGGCTGCTCTTCCGCGGAGATGCGTTCAAGCCGGTTCGCATAGGCGAGCAACTACCCGGTTTTATCAAACAGATCCGCCCCGATGGCCGGATCGATGTCGCGCTCCAGCGTCAAGGCACCGATGCCCGGGAAGATCTTACCCAACAAATTCTTGAAGAGCTGCAACGTAACGGAGGCCAGTCCCCCCTTACTGACAAAAGCTCGCCGGCAGCGATCAGCGCCCGCTACAACGTCAGCAAGGCTGCCTATAAACGAGCCCTTGGACGCCTGTTAAAAGCCGACAAGGTCACCTTGTCACCGTCCGCAGTAAAATTGCGCTGATCATTGATCTCCCAGCGGGGACAAGATCAATTGTTGCCAATCGAACACGGCAGAGTGTCGAATATATTTTTCTTAGTGTTCGATTTCTTACAAAGCCAGAGAATTCGCTGCCACATAGACCAACAGACGCGCTTCGTTGTATTGATGAAACGCACGAATAGTATATAATCCGCGGCTCTTTCGAGAGCGAATTATAAGCCCGACCAACAGGGCGCCTATACCGCCGCCCGGTGTCTTACCACTCCCAGACCCAGCCGGATTGACGCGGTTTCATAAAGTCCACACTAGGAGGAAGTGACTTCAATGACCCCTTCGGATCTTGACCTGAGCAAATACGGTATCCACGACGCCCTGGAAGTAGTCTACAACCCCTCCTACGAACTGCTGTTCGAAGAAGAAACCAAGGCGGGCCTCGAAGGCTATGAGCGCGGTGTGGTCACCGAGCTAGGTGCAGTATCCGTAGACACCGGCATTTTTACCGGTCGCTCCCCCAAGGACAAATTCATCGTTCGTGACGATACCACCCGGGACACCGTATGGTGGTCTGATCAAGGCAAGAACGATAACAAGCCGCTCTCTCCTGAATCCTGGGCCGAACTGAAGAAAGTTGTGGGTAAGCAACTGTCCGGCAAGCGCCTGTTCGTGGTCGATACCTTCTGCGGCGCCAACGAAGATACCCGTCTCAAGGTTCGCTTCGTGACTGAAGTGGCCTGGCAGGCTCACTTCGTCAAGAACATGTTCATTCGTCCTAGCGAGGACGAGCTCAAGGGCTTTGAGCCCGACTTCGTGGTGATGAACGGTGCCAAGACCACCTGTTCGAACTGGCAGGAGCTGGGTCTGAACTCTGAGAACTTTGTCGCCTTCAACCTGACCGAGCGAATGCAGCTGATCGGCGGCACCTGGTACGGCGGTGAAATGAAGAAAGGTATGTTCTCGATGATGAACTACCTGCTGCCATTGCAGGGAATCGCTTCCATGCACTGCTCCGCCAACGTCGGCAAAGAGGGCGACGTAGCCGTATTCTTCGGTCTCTCCGGTACCGGCAAAACCACCCTATCCACCGATCCCAAGCGCGCGCTGATCGGCGATGACGAGCACGGCTGGGACGACAACGGCGTGTTCAACTTCGAAGGGGGTTGCTACGCCAAGACCATCAACCTGAGCAAGGAAAACGAGCCGGATATCTACAACGCGATCCGCCGTGATGCTCTGCTGGAGAACGTCACCGTTCTGGCCGACGGCAAGATCGACTTTGACGACAACTCCAAGACCGAGAACACTCGCGTCTCATACCCGATTCACCACATCGACAACATCGTCAAGCCGGTCTCCAAAGCGGGACATGCCACCAAGGTGATCTTCCTGACTGCCGACGCCTTCGGTGTGCTGCCGCCGGTTTCCAAGCTCACTCCGGAACAAACCCAGTACTACTTCCTGTCCGGCTTCACCTCCAAGCTGGCCGGCACTGAGCGCGGCATCACCGAACCGACGCCGACTTTCTCCTCCTGTTTCGGTGCCGCCTTCCTGAGTCTGCACCCGACCAAGTACGCCGAAGTCCTGACCAAGCGGATGGAAGCCTCCGGCGCTCAGGCCTACCTGGTTAACACCGGCTGGAACGGTACCGGCAAGCGGATCTCCATCAAGGACACCCGTGCCATCATTGATGCAATCCTCGACGGATCGATTGAAACAGCAGAATTCAAAACGCTGCCATTCTTCAATCTGGCCGTTCCGCAGGCGCTGCACGACTGCGACAGCGGCATTCTCAACCCGCAGGACACCTACGCAGACGCCAGCGAGTGGGAAACCAAAGCCAAGAAGCTGGCGGACATGTTCGTCAAAAACTTCGAGCGTTTCACCGACACCGACGAAGGCAAAGCCCTGGTTGCTGCGGGCCCGACGCTGTAAGTCGCGATGGCATCAAAAAAGCCGGCCTCCAAGGCCGGCTTTTTGTTTCCTGGTGTCCCGTCCTGAATAGCGTTGACACTTTTCGATGAGTAAATCGGGAGGTGTTATGAAATCAAATGGTAAGCGCACCCAGCGCGATTATTCTCTTGCCTTTAAACTTTCTGTTGTCGACCAAGTG
>NZ_JAERQK010000019.1 GCF_017912535.1 Motiliproteus sediminis | reverse complement strand
GTAAAAAATGGGCCTGGATGGGCACCCTGTTCGCCATCTTCGGCACCATCGCCGGCTTCGGCATCGGCAACACCGTCCAGTCCAACTCCGTGGCCTCGGTACTGGAAGCCAACTTCGGCCTGCCACTTTGGGTCTCCGGCGTGGTGCTGATGGTGCTGACCGCGGCGGTGCTGCTGGGCGGGATCAAGCGGATCGGTAGCGTGGCCGGCACGCTGGTGCCCTTTATGGCGATCGCCTACCTGCTGGCCGGTCTGACCGTGCTGGCGATCAACGCCGAAGCGATTCCGGCGGCGCTGGACCTGATCTTTACCCACGCCTTTACCGGCACCGCAGCCGAAGGTGGCTTTGCCGGGGCGGCGGTCTGGGCGGCGATCCGCTTTGGTGTGGCCCGCGGTATTTTCTCCAACGAGGCCGGCCTCGGTAGCGCACCGATCGCCCACGCCTCGGCGCAGACCAACAACCCGGTACGCCAGGGGCTGATCGCCATGCTCGGTACCTTTATCGACACTATCATCATCTGCTCCATCACCGGTCTGGTGATCATCACCTCCGGCACCTGGACCAGCGGTGAATCCGGTGCAGCGCTGACCTCCATGGCCTTTGCCGACGCCCTGCCGGGTGTGGGTAACTATCTGGTGGCGATCTCGCTGGCGATCTTCGCCTTCACCACCATTCTCGGCTGGAGTGTCTACGGCGAGCGCTGCGCCGAGTATCTGTTCGGGGTGAAAGTGATCGTACCCTTCCGCATCCTTTGGATTGTGGCGGTACCGGTGGGCGCCATGATCGGCCTGGACTTTGTCTGGCTGCTGGCGGACACCCTCAACGCGATGATGGCGATCCCCAACCTGATCGCGCTGGCACTGCTGAGCCCGGTGGTGTTCAAGCTGACGCGGGAGTACTTCGACAACGAACGCGGCCTCAGCAGCCCGGTCAAGTCGTAACCAGCGGCAATACTGGCTTACGCCAAACCAAGGCACCGCTGTCGCAGGACAGCGGTTCCTGCTTTAATAGGCCGGGCAGATGCCCGGCCTTTGCGATTTAACAGGAGAGATACCCATGGCCCGCCCCGCCAAAGCTGTCATCAATCTGGCCGCTATCCGCCACAACTATCGTCTGGCCAAAGAGTTGGCACCGCACAGCCGCGCCCTGGCAGTGGTCAAGGGCAACGGCTACGGCCATGGCGCGGTAGAGGTCGCACAGACCCTGGCACCCCAGGCCGATGCCTTCGCGGTGGCCTGCATTGAAGAAGCGGAGCAACTGCGCGCTGCGGGGATCGACCACCGTCTGGTGCTGCTTGAAGGTATTTTTGACCCTAGCGAACTGCCCAAAGTCGATCAACTCGGCCTCGATCTGGTTATCCACTCCGACTACCAGATCGACGCCCTGCTCGACTACACCCCTCGCCATCCGCTCAATCTGTGGCTGAAAATGGATTCCGGCATGCACCGGTTGGGATTTAGCCCCGATGCCTTTCTGGAAGCCTATAAACGCCTCCACGGGGCGTCGCAGGCGGGCGAGATCACCCTGATGAGCCACTTTGCCCGTGCCGATGAACTGGACCAGCCCCGCACCCGTGAGCAGCTGGAGCTGTTTCTGCGCTTCAGCCGTGCCCTCGACCTGCCGATCAGTCTGTCCAACTCGCCGGCAGTGCTGGCCTGGCCGGAAACCCATCAGCAGTGGGTACGTCCCGGCATGATGCTCTACGGCGCCTCGCCGCTGGACCGCGCCACCGCCACCTCGGCACAGCTGGAACCGGCCATGACTCTCAGCTCCGCCATTATCGCGGTTCAGCATCTCAAAGCTGGCGACAGCATCGGTTACGGCAATCGCTACAGCTGCACCCGCCCCACCCGCGTGGGCGTAGTGGCAATGGGCTACGCCGACGGCTTTCCCCGCCATGCACCTAACGGGCTGCCTGTATTGATCGGCGAACACGACAAGAGCTCGCTGATTGGTCGCGTTTCCATGGATATGCTCACCGTCGACATCACCGACATTGACGATGCTGACGTCGGCACCGAGGTTACCTTCTGGGGGCGTGGGCTGCCGATCGAACTGATTGCCGAACAGTGCGGCACCATCCCCTATGAGCTGGTGACCAACCTCACACCACGTATCCCGCGGCTTTATGTCGACTGCAGCAACTGCTAACGTTACTGCTAACCCTGCTCTGTTTTCGGTGTCCAAATCCCTATGACCCTGAACGCCCGCCTCTACCAGATGCCGGCCGATAGCGACCGGCACAAGCACGCCCATCACCAACTAGTTGTGGGCGTACGCGGGCGCGCAGAGTTCGAAATCAACGGCAGCGGTGACAAGCTCTCCACTCTGCGCGGCTGCCTGGCGCCCGCCGACGATGCCCACTACTTCCAAGGCCAGGGCGACAACGCCATGCTGATCGTCGATCTGCTCACCGCCACCCCCCAACTGTCACTCCCCCCCTTTGAGCAGGACAGTTTCGAGCGTCTGTTTCAACGAGCCAGCTTCTTCGACGTCGATCCGGCGTTGCAGCAGCTGCTGCAGTTTTCCGCCGAGGAGCTGAAGCGCACGCACAACGACCCGCTACTGCAACAGCACCTGTCGGCCACCATCCTTCACGCGCTGGGGCACCGCCTCGGGGTTACTCCGCAGCCGCCCGCCCAGGACCGTACCCTGCCGCTGGAACGAATCGACCGTTACATTACCGATAACCTCGACATCAAGATCAGCGTCAACCACCTGGCGGCGCTGGTGCACCTGAGCAGCAGTCACTTTCACGCGCTGTTCAAACAGCAGACCGGCCTCGCGCCACATCAGTATCTGCTGCGCGCCCGCCTGCACAAGGCGGTACAACTGCTACGCACCAGCGCGGTACCGCTTGTGGAGATCAGCCAGCGCTGCGGTTTCAGCAGCCAGAGCGCCCTGACCCACGCTTTGAAGAAACATGCCGCCATGACTCCTGGGCAGATTCGCCGGGCCCCCCACGCCCCTCAGTTCTGAGCTTCAACCGTGGCCACCAGCCTGCTACAGTGCGCATAATCTCCAATGGTGATCCACGGACCACAATCGATGATCCACTTGTACAAAAACCCCGCCTCGCGTCTTGTGTTCTGTGCCTTTGAAGGCGATGTCAGCGATCAGCAACTTCTGGATCACCTGCAGCGCTACAACCAGCAGTACGGCTCTATCGAAGGGTTATATGAGTTCTGCGACCTGCGGGCCATAACCGAGGCAGACGGGCTCAATGTCAGCACGCTGCTGGAGGTAGCCGAGCAGGATTACCATCGACCACGACTCGCAGGCGGCAAACTGGCGCTGCTCGCCACCAGCCCACTGACCTTTGGTCTGGCGCGCGCCTATCAGAGCATTGCCGAAATGGGGCCGAACTCGGTACGAATCATCGTTACCGATAATGAAGATGAAGCGATCCGCTTTCTCTGCTGTACCGAAGACGACCTCAACTTTATGCGTCAGCAACGCCGGAAGTGGGGCTTGGATTGACGCCGCTGTTTTCAGAGCATTTCACAAAAACTGCAGCCTCTCTCGCAATCTTTATCATCCCGAGCACCGTAATCTTGGCGTCAGGTTGGACCTGTGACCGGTGCCCTTCAGTCGCGCACCCGGGTCAACATTCCTCTTCGCCGGTGCCCCGCACCGGCTTTTTTTCTCCTTACGTTTTGTTGCGACGCGGCTGATAACGGCGCGGAGCGGTCATTAGTTCGGGGCCGGCTGTTCTAGATTTAAGGCTCATTATCGGCGAGGTATGAGAGCCTCTGTTCCGCCCACCCGGGCGGCGTCATTCTTTGTCAAACGCGACAAAGAACG
>NZ_JAERQK010000018.1 GCF_017912535.1 Motiliproteus sediminis | reverse complement strand
CGCGCTTCAGCCCTTTGCTCGGGTGTGAACCTACGCCCACCACCTCGATCCGACCGTCGACGTCCACTTCCGCCACCAGCGCCACCACCTTGCTGGTGCCGATGTCCAAAGCCACGATCATGTTGTTCAACCCAGATTCACCCATAGTTATCCAATTAAACCGCCAAACTCGTCACGGGGATTGGGGACGAACAATGCAAAATAAAGTCCAAGTTTTTATCTTCGACAACCAATTGTTTTCTAGTCAGCGGCGGCAATCCTTTTTACCAAACGCTTGCCGCTGAGTTCAAATATCGGCAAATCCTTGCCGCCCTTAACGGCAATATTTAAATTTACTTAAGATAAAAAAAGGAAAAGGGCGCTTTAGCGCCCTTTTCCTTTTTGCCAGTGATCAAAAATCAATCATAACGAAGGTGGATTATTTGCACTCACTATTTCACAGGTCTCATCACCCGGGTTTCTGAATCTGTGCGGCAAACTACTATCAAAAAAGTACGCTTCGCCTGCTTTAAGCACCCGCACGTCACCGTCTACGGTCAATTCAATTTCACCGCGGATAACGACTCCGCCTTCCTGGCCTTCATGCGTAAGCATTTCCGCCCCAGTGTCAGAACCCGCAGGATAAGACTCGCTCAACACCGACAGGGTCCGGTTAGGATAGTTATGCCCAACCAGGCGCAGACTGATCTCACCATGTCCAAGATCAGGTAATTCATCTGCGGAATAAAAAACCTGTTTTTTCTCGGGTACGTTCAGGGCAAAGAATTCCTGCAACTGCATGGGTATTCCGTCCAGCACCTTTTTTAGTGAGCTGACGGAGGGGCTGACGCGGTTTTGTTCGATCAGTGAAATAGTGCTGTTGGTCACCCCTGCCCGCTTGGCCAATTCACGCTGAGACAGATTCTTTTGCAAGCGAACCTCTTTAAGCCGTGCACCCACGTCGACGCTCATTACCCACCTCTTGTTTATCTACTTATTGTGCGAAGTTTAAACAGAAACTTCGGGAGCACTCCACGCAGGTTTAGCGCCCATCGCTTCGCCCGGAGCCCTTAATAGCCGGTTAGGCAGCAGCGCTCGGCGGCTCAATAAACCACAGGGGAAGACGCGGTATAGATTACCCTGTCGCACAATAGTTGACCAGCGACATAAGTCGATAGTCCGGTGGAAGTAAAAAGCCGACGAGCGATGAACGGCCCGCCGGAATGAAGGAATCAGTCCAGAAATGCGACCGAGAAGGGCCCCAGCGGCACAACCCCGGTCGGGTTTATATCTCGAATGGAGTAATAGCCTTGTTTTATAGCGTCGATATCCACGGTCTCCGCCATACCGGGCAAGCGATACAGATGGCGCAGATAACGGGACAGGTTGGGGTAATCCGCGATCCTGCGCAAATTGCATTTGAAGGCACCGTGATAAGCCACATCAAAGCGCACCAGAGTGACAAAAATCCGGATATCGAGGGCAGTTAGCTGCTCCCCCAGCAGATAGCTCCGGCCTGACAGCCGCTGCTCCAGTTCGTCGAGCGCGCAGAAAACATCCTTGACCGCTCGCTCATAGGCGACTTGCGTCGTGGCAAATCCCGCCCGATAAACGCCGTTATTGAGCTGCTCGTAATAATGTTTGCTGAGTCGTTCCTGCTCATCCGCCAGCATCGACGGAAACAGCTCAAGATCACGAGTGGCCAACGGCCGAAACTGGTCATTCAGCATCCGGATAATGTCAGCCGACTCATTATTAACGATGCAGCGCTGCTTTTTATCCCACAGCACCGGCACCGTAGCGCGACCGGTGTAATGGGGATCTGAGTGGGTGTAGATCTCATGCATGAAGGCAGCGCCAAGGAAGGGGTCAGACAGTTCGCCCTGATCCTCGAATGCCCAGCCCTGATCGGTTAGGGCCGGCTTGGCACGCGATACGCTGATCACAGTCTCCAAGCCCAAAAGCGCCCGCACCGCCAGAGTTCGACATGCCCAGGGGCAGATCATGCACACATACAGATGGTATCGCTCGGCTTCCAGTGGAAAGCGCTCGTCGTCGCCGACCCAGTGACGAAACTGCGACGGCTGGCGCACGAAGCCGCCCTCGGCATCTTTGCCTTGTACGGCCTTGAACCGCCCTACCCACTTACCTTCGACCAACATGCACTTATCTCCGGTTTAATACATCGGTTCCTGAGGCCACACCAACCATGCGCCAGCGCCCGCTGCAGCCCCACCGGCCAACAGCAGCAATATCACCGCCGCCCAACGATTAGCCAGACCACTTAACCGCAGCAACAAACCGGTAACCAGCATCGCGCCCAACGGCAGCAGCAACGCCCGCAGGTCGGTGTTGGCATAGCTATGGGCTGCACTGTAAAGCAGCGTTACGACACCGGCAGGGAGCAGCACAGGTAGCGGCAAGTTAGACAGCAGCCGGGATGCTAACCAGCTTGCCCCGAGCAATGTCGCAACGACACCGCCCAACTGTGCCAGCAGCAAGCTACCATCCAAGGCAATCAGTGGAGCAACCAGCGCCGCGGATGCCGGCCAGATAACCCAAAAATCACCCTCGTCGTCACTATTTGCCAGCGTATAGGCAAGGAATGCCAGCAACAGGATCACGCCCACCAACACGCACCCGGTCAGCCAGCCTCCACGCGCCAGAATCGGCCATAACAACCAACCAACCAACCCTGCAACAGCAGAGACCGAGATCACCCTGCGCCAACCATAACGCAGGGTAACCCACTCAGAGGCCAGCAATAACCAGGGAGATATCGCCAACACATCCATCGCCTGCTGCGGCGGTATGCCCCAGCGCCCACGCATCCAGCCTGCAGCGCCCCAAAAGCCGACAGCCAACAGCAAACTGAGACCGACAAAAGCACTCAGCGCTCGATCCTTTCGTTGCAACAACACAGCCACCCCAATGCCCAGCAATGCCGCCAATAAGGGGAAACCGACGGTTTGCAAAGCCATTAGCGTGGTCGCGTCTGCCGCTGACTGTCCGTACATAGGTAAAGCTCCGGCCCGAGTTACTGACGAATACCTTCGATGAAGAGGGTAATTTCAGTTGCATCGGTCACGCCGGGAATAAAGTAGCTGACACCGAAATCGGAACGGTTAATGGTGGTGGAGGCTACGAAACCGTTACGGTAGCCACCCCAGGGGTCCTTGCCCTCGCCCACTTTTTCCACCTCAAAGCTCACCTCTTTGGTAACACCGTGCAGCGTCAGGTCGCCGGTGATTACACCCTTGGCATCATTACCTTGGTAACTGCTGCTCTTGAAGGTCAAGGTCGGAAACTGGTTCACATCAAGAAAGTCAGGGCTGCGCAGGTGGTCATCGCGCTTGGTGTGATTGGTGTCGATGCTAGCCGCCTGAATAGTCAGCTCAACGCTATTCGCCGCAGGATTGTCAGCATCGATCTGGTAGCTACCCTCCAGCTCATTGAAGCGCCCTACGGTGCGGCTGACACCCAAGTGGCCGATAATGAACTGGGCGGTGGTGTGAGCTGCATCGACCTTGTAGGTCACAGGAGCGGCGGACGCGGACAGAGGCAATAGCGTTGCTGCGGAGAAGCTGGCGCCAACCAGCAGGGTTTTGACAGCATTCATGGTGCAATACCTTTTCAATAGATGATTGGAACTGACACCACGTTAACAATTTACTTATTCGAAATTAATGCTACATTTAATCAAAAAATTATTAGGCAAGAGTAAATAAATGGACAAGCTAACCAGCATGCGCGTTTTCTGCCGCGTCGTGGCGCGGGAAAACTTCTCCCAGGCCGCCAGAGACCTGCATATTTCGCCCGCGATGGTCACCAAGCATATCGCCGCGCTGGAAGAACAGCTCAACGTGCGCTTGCTTAACCGCACCACCCGTACCGTGAGCACCACCGAGGCGGGCGAACGCTACTACCATATATGCCGCAATATGCTGGCCGACCTGGAAGACGCCGAATCCTCGCTGGCGGAACTGGGATCACGCCCCGCCGGTACGCTCAAACTGACCGCTCCGGTAGACTTCGGCGTACTCTGTCTGGCACCCGCCATCGCTCGTTATCTGGCGCTTTACCCGGAAGTCAAAATCGACATCAGTTATCAGGACAAGCGGGTCAATCTGGTTGAGGAAGGGTTTGATATGGCGATTCGGATCGGCACCTTGGCCGATTCCAGCCTGGTTGCCCAACGCATCATGCCGCAGCGGATGTTCTGCTGCGCCGCACCAGCCTATATCGAGCAGCACGGGGCTCCAAAGCTACCGGCCGAGCTGCGCCAGCACAGTTGTCTGACCTACACCTACTCGTCCACCAACAATGAATGGCAATTCCGACGCGAGGGAGACAATCAGGCAGTCCGCGTCAGCGGCCGACTCAACGCCAACAACGGCCGTGCCATCGTTGCGGCGGCGGTCGAGGGGGTCGGCATCATCATGAAACCCGAATTCATGCTGCGCGAGTCTCTGGATAACGGCCAACTGGTAAAGATTCTGGAGGGCTGGGAGATACCAAGCAGCAATGTCTACGCCGTCTACCCCCATCGCCAGTATCTGCCGGCCAAAATGAGCAGCTTTATCGGCTTCCTCAAGGAATATTTTGGTGAAGACGCCTGACTCAGGCGTCTTCCTTAATGGTTTCAGCTGCGGAATCCCGGTCGCTGGCATCCAGCACCGAATCGGACAGTTTCTTGCGCGCCTGAACCCCCAACGCGGTCAGCCCCTGCACCCGATTAACCAGACTGCCGCGCCCACTTGTCAGCCGTTTATGGCTCGTGTCGTAGGCGCGCTGAGCGGCATCCAGATGGCGCCCTATCTCCTCCAACGCGTCCACAAAGCCAACAAACTTGTCGTACAGTTCTCCCCCCTGACGGGCGATCTCCAGCGCGTGACGGTTCTGTTTTTCGTTGCGCCAGATATGGTGGATGGTGCGCAGCGTTACCAGCAAGGTTGAGGGGCTAACCAGCAGGATATTCTGGCTGAAAGCCTCGGCGAACAGTTGCCGATCCTGCTCGATGGCCAGCATGAACGCCGACTCTATCGGAACAAACAGCAGTACGAAATCGAGGCTGCGCACCCCGTCGAGGTCGGCGTAGGACTTGCTGCTCAACCCCTTGATATGCCGACGTACCGACTGCAGATGATCCCGTAACGCGGCGTTGGCGTCGGCATCATTGTCGGCGCATGCGTAACGCTCATACGCCACCAGCGTCACCTTGGCATCGATGATTACATCTTTGCCTTCCGGTAAGTGAACGATTACATCAGGCTGAAAACGGGCACCGCTGGCATCCCTGGCGCTGGCCTGGACCTCATATTCATGCCCTCGCCGCAGCCCCGACTCGGCCAGTACCCGCTCAAGGATCACTTCGCCCCAGTTGCCCTGAGTCTTGTTTTCGCCCTTGAGCGCGTTGGTCAGATTGACGGCATCCTGGCTCATACGCAGATTAAGCTGCTTCAGTTGCTCCACCTGCTCCTGCAAACCACGGCGATCTTTCGCCTCTTTATCGTAGACATCGTCGACCCGACGGCGAAACTCACCCAACTGCTCCCGCAAGGGGCGCAGCAGGCCGTCCATCTTTTCCTGCTGCTGGGCACCAAATCGCTGTGATGTATCGTCAAGCACTCGCTGCGCCAGCTGCTGAAACTCCACCTGCATCCGCGCCCGCGCCTGTTCCAGCAGCGCCAGCTTTTCGGCTTGCTTGTCTCGCTCCTCTTCCAACCGAGTCTGAGCGGCTCGCAACTCGGCCTGCAAGTTACCGTTAGCCGCCTGCAACGCCCGCACTTCAGCGTCACTCTCGTCCAGCTGCTGATCCAGCCGCGCGGCCAGGGTCAGGCGTTCCTGTAAGCGACTGATCTCAACCTTGAGCCCCAGCTCCCTTTCAACCGCTGCGGCGGTGGCGGCACGACCTTGCAGTAGCGCAACCAGCAGGGTGACCAGCCCGCCCGCAACAACGCCGGCGCCCAACCACAGCAACTCGGTGACCAACGGCAAAGCTACCAGCCCAGCCACAGCAGCAGCGCCGATGCGACTGATGCGGTACCACAGAACAGTACACCCTTCACATCGCCCAGCAACCGCTCAAGGATGAGTACATGGATCACAGGAAAGGTAACGAACAGGCAGGCAACGGGAATCCACCAGGTCAGGTGGGTGATACCGAACCACATTGCCGCCACCAACAGCAGCGCAAACAGATTCCCAAGCAGCAGCAGGTTGCGCGCGCTGGCGGTGGTTTGCAGCCAGCCGGGGCGCTCTTCCGCCGGACGTTTCAACAGTTTACTCGTCGAAATCGCCGCACTCATGGAAAAGGTTCCACTCAGCAAAAACACCAGCATCGGTTCCACGTACCCACCCTCAGAACAGTAAATTGAAGTCGCTCGCATTGTACGGAATTTGTGACCTGCTGGCACCCGCGATGCCGTCACCGAGCAAGCAGACGGAACCCTCACCACGGAGGCTGTCACACAGACACAGCCTGGCGCCGTGCAGCTGTTCAAAAAATGCACGCAAGCACTGGCAAAAAAATCTGGCTTGGTTATGATGCGCTTTCGGATGCATCGATTTATTTCCGTTAAATCAGCTTGTTAAATGTCACTTTCGCAGATGCTGATTTGAGTCGGATAACAATAACAACAGCGGCGAAGTATCGGAGGGGAGTGTACGTGGCGTTGAACTATTTGGCTGACCAGTCGGGTCCACGCTATCGCGGGTTAAACCTGCTTGGCCTTGCCACCTGTATCGGCTCCATCATATTTGCCGTAGTTTATCTTCAAGGCGAGCTGGGCCTGGACCCCTGTCCACTGTGCATGGCATCGCGGCTGGTGATTATGGCCATGGCTGTCGTATTCCTGCTCGCCTGGGTCCACAACCCGCGCCAGTTGGGGCAGCGCGTTTACGCCACATTTAACTTCCTTTTAGGGATCGGCGGTGTACTGCTCAGCGCTCGCCACATCTGGCTGCAAAGCCTGCCACCAAGCGAAGTGCCGGAATGCGGGCCCGGACTGGAATATCTGCTGCAAAACTTTCCACTGCAAGACGCGTTCTCAATTATTCTGAACGGTTCCGGCGAATGTGCCGAAATCCAATGGTCCCTGCTGGGACTCACGATCCCGCAGCAAACCCTGCTGCTCTTTATCGCGCTGATGGTGTTGACGGTACTGCAGTTTCGCAAAAAAAAGCGCAACTACTTCGCCTGACAGCTGAAATTCCCTTTCTGAAACTTTTTTCGCTTTTGGGAAACAGAGACGCTATTTCATTGGCCCAGAAGCGGTTAAAATAACCGTTTTTTGCGCGTCCTTCGCACGCCGACCACCCATTACCAACTTCAGGGTCCGCCGATGACAACCTCTCTGTCTCTGAGCCAGCTTGCCAACCACGATGAATTCCTGCAGCGCCATCTAGGGCCAGACCAGCAGCAGACAGCGCAGATGCTCGATGCACTCGGGGCCGACTCCCTCGACCAGCTCACCGCCACCACCCTGCCAGCGTCGATCCAACTGCAGCAGCCCCTGGCGTTGAGCGCCCCCCAAGGTGAAGCGGAAGTCCTGAACCGGCTAAAAGCCCTGGCCGGGCAGAATCAGGTCAACCGCTCCCATCTGGGTCTCGGTTACTACGGCACCATCACCCCCAACGTTATCCTGCGCAACGTGCTGGAAAATCCCGGCTGGTACACCGCCTATACCCCCTATCAGCCCGAGATTTCCCAGGGGCGACTGGAAGCGCTGCTGAACTTCCAGCAGATGGTAACGGACCTGACTGGCATGGAGCTGGCCAACGCATCCTTGCTGGACGAAGCCACTGCCGCCGCCGAGGCGATGACCCTGTGCAAGCGTTCCAACCGCAAGAAAAGCAACCTGTTCTTTATCGCCGATGACGTCTTCCCGCAAACCATCGACGTAGTAGTGACCCGAGCCGAATACTTTGGCTTCGAGACCGTGATCGCGCCGGCCGACGAACTGGATCAACACGACGTGTTTGGCGTACTGCTTCAGTATCCGGGTGCCAGCGGCGTGGTGCGCGATCTGGAACCGCTGATTGCCAAAGCCAAAGATCAGCAAGCGCTCTCCTGCGTCGCCACCGACCTGCTGGCACTGGTAGCGATGAAGTCACCGGGCGAGATGGGGGCCGACGTGGTGTTCGGTTCCGCCCAGCGTTTTGGTGTACCGATGGGCTTTGGCGGTCCGCACGCGGCATTCTTTGCCACTCAGGACAAGCTTAAGCGCTCCGCACCGGGCCGTATCATCGGCGTCAGTATCGACAGTCGCGGCAACACCGCGCTGCGGATGGCGATGCAAACCCGCGAGCAGCATATCCGCCGCGAAAAGGCGACCTCCAACATCTGTACCGCCCAAGCACTGCTGGCCAACATGGCCTCTTTCTATGCCGTCTACCACGGTCCCGAAGGCCTCAAGCGGATCGCCGAGCGGGTCGCCCGTCTGGCTGCAACCCTGGGCAGCGGCCTGATCAGCAAAGGCCTATCACTACGCTACGACAACTACTTCGATACTCTGGTGGTGGAAGCCGGCGAGCAGCAGGCGGCCATTTACCAGCGTGCTCTGGATGCCGGGGTCAACCTGCGCCAGGTGGGTGATGACGCGCTGGCTATCAGCCTCGACGAAACGACCACCACGACCCATGTCGCGGAGCTGTGGACCCTGATCCTGGGAGAGGGTCATGGTCTCGACGTCGATGAGGTGGATAGCGGCAATAGCGCCATTCCGGCCGACCTGCGCCGTACCAGCGCTTTCCTGACTCACCCGGTGTTCAACAGCTACCACTCCGAGACCGAGATGCTGCGCTACATGAAGCGGCTGGAGAACAAGGACTTCAGTCTGGCCCACGGCATGATTCCACTCGGCTCCTGCACCATGAAGCTCAACGCCACCGCCGAGATGATCCCGGTGACCTGGCCCGAGTTCGCCCATATCCACCCCTTCGCTCCGCGCGAGCAGGTGGGCGGCTACCTGCAGCTGATCGACGAGCTGGAAGCGATGCTGGTGGAGATCACCGGTTACGACAACGTCT
>NZ_JAERQK010000017.1 GCF_017912535.1 Motiliproteus sediminis | reverse complement strand
GGTACCCAGCTTCAGGATCGGCATCAGTTTCAGGCCCAGTTGCAGGAACAGGCCAACGCCGAGAATCAGGACCAGCATCATCGGTCCCCAGACGATACCGTTGATACTGCTGATGATATCGGTAAGTACTTGCATGGGGGTAACCCTCCGGTTTTTATTGTTGTAGTGGATTCGGGCGCATTGTCCGAACGAAACAGAGAGGGGGTTCCGATCGGACCAAAGTTTGATATGGAAGTTACTTTATGAGCAGAAGTTTCCAATCGGAAACAACGTATCTAAATCGGGAGTATGTTGCAAGCCCTGCCGTTGAAGAAACTTGTACTGGCACCCCGAGTGATGGTCCGGGGATGACGGTGGTTAAAAAAAAGAACCCCGCCGTGGCGGGGTTCTCTGTTCAGACGGCGCCCGAGCAGGCGCTGTTGTCAATGGTTGAGGATCTGGCTGAGGAACAGCTGGGTTCGCTCTGACTGCGGGTTGTGGAAGAACTCCTCGGGTTCGTTCTCTTCGATGATCTGGCCACCATCCATGAAAATCACACGATTGGCTACGGTCTTGGCGAAGCCCATTTCATGGGTTACACAGAGCATCGTCATCCCTTCCTGAGCCAGCTCGATCATAACGTCGAGTACTTCCTTGATCATCTCCGGATCCAGCGCGGACGTAGGTTCGTCAAACAGCATAACCTCAGGGTTCATACACAGGCTGCGGGCTATCGCCACACGCTGCTGCTGGCCACCGGAAAGCTGCCCCGGATACTTGTGGGCTTGCTCTGGAATCTTCACTCGCTCAAGGTATTTCATCGCCGTGGCTTCGGCTTCTTTACGCGGTGTTTTGCGCACCCAGATCGGTGCCAGACAGCAGTTTTCAAGAATGGTCAGGTGCGGAAACAGGTTGAAGTGCTGGAATACCATGCCCACTTCCCGACGGATGAACTCGATGTTCTTGAGGTCGTTGTTGAGCTCTGTACCCGCTACCAGAATTTGTCCGTCCTGATGCTCTTCAAGCCTGTTCAGGCAGCGAATCATAGTGGACTTGCCCGAACCGGATGGGCCACAGATAACGATCCGCTCGCCTTTTCGTACGGTCAGGTTAATATCCTTCAGTACGTGGAACTCCCCGTACCACTTGTTAACGCCTTTTAATTCGATCATCACCTCATCTGAGATGGCGATGTCGTTGCTGGTCTGTTCTGACATAACAAACTCCTAGAAATCTGGTCGGTTAGCGTGCGCCGTGGCCGGTATGCAGCTTGCGTTCGAGGTGTTGGCTGTAACGGGACATGCCGAAGCAAAAGACCCAGAAAGCGAAGGCGACAAATACGTAGCCCTCGACCGAGTAACCCAGCCACTTGGGATCCGCCAGTGCTGCCTGAACGATGGCCAGCAGGTCAAACAGGCCGATGATCAGTACCAGGCTGGTGTCCTTGAACAGGGCGATAAAGGTGTTCACGATCCCCGGGATCATGATCTTCAGAGCCTGCGGCAGGATGATCAGCCCCATCTTTTTCCAGTAGCTGAGCCCAAGTGCGTCTGCGGCCTCATACTGCCCTTTGGGAATCGCCTGCAGGCCCCCGCGGATTACTTCCGCCATGTAGGCCGATTGGAACAGAGTGATACCGATCAGTGCGCGCAGCAGTTTGTCGAACTCGATTTCGGCCGACACGAACAGCGGTAGCATCACCGACGCCATGAACAGCACGGTAATCAGTGGTACGCCGCGCCAGACTTCGATGAACACGGTGCAGAAGCTCTTGACCACCGGCATGTGTGATCGACGCCCAAGTGCCAGCAGGATGCCGAAGGGGAGTGATGCCACAATACCAACGCAGGCCAGTACCAGCGTCAGCATCAGGCCGCCCCACTTGTGGGTTTCGACGTGTTCAAGGCCGAAGCTGCCGCCCACCAGCAGGAAGTAGGCGATGACGGGGAAAATGATCAGGGTGAACGCGGCGATCCAGCCCTTCTTCGGAGTCTTTTCCCACACCAGTGCACCGATCAGTATCACCAGCATCAGATACAGGGTGTTTACCCGCCAGTGCTCGCTTTCCGGATAGAAACCGTAGAGGAACTGGTCGAGGCGGGCGGTGATGAACACCCAGCAGGCCCCCCCGCTGGTGCAGGCGTCACGGCTGTCGCCCAGCCAGTCGGCATCGATAAACGCCCACTGAATTGCCGGTACCAGCGTTACATAAAGCACGTACAGGGTGACCAGCGTCAGCAGGGTGTAGAACGGGGTTGAGAACAGGTTGGTTCTAAGCCAGCCGACCACGCCCGTGGTACTGGCTGGTGGTGGCAGATCCGGTAGTTTTTGGTCGTTTACGATCATCTTATCTCTCCACCAGCGCCATGCGTTTGTTGTACCAGTTCATCAGAGTCGATACCGACAAGCTGATTAGCAGGTAGACCGCCATCGTCATGAAGATGATCTCGATCGCCTGACCGGTCTGGTTGAGGGTGGTGCCCATAAACACTGAAACCAGGTCGGGGTAGCCGATGGCTGTTGCCAGCGATGAGTTCTTGGCCAGATTGAGGTACTGGCTGGTCAGCGGTGGAATGATGACCCGCATCGCCTGCGGAATAACCACCAGGCGCAGGGTTTTGCCTTTCGGTAAGCCTAGCGCGCTGGCTGCTTCGGTTTGGCCTTTGTTGACAGCTTCGATGCCGGAGCGGACGATCTCGGCGATAAACGCGCCGGTATAGATCGACAGGGCGAACAGCAAGGCCAGCAGCTCTGGGATGATGGTCATTCCGCCGCGGAAGTTGAAGCCCTGGAGTGCCGGATAGTCGAGGCTCATCGGCATGCCGGCAACAAGGAACGCCAGCAGTGGTAAGCCAAACAGTATCGCCAGTGAGGTCCAGAGAACCGGAAAGCGCTGGCCGGTCGCGTCCTGACGTTTCTTGTTCCAGCGGGTTAGTACAATGACTGCAGCAATGGCGATGCCGATCGCTATGGTTACCAAGCCGAAACCGCTTTCGAACACCGGTGATGGCAGATACAGTCCGCGCACGTTCAAAAAGGCGCTACCGAATTCGATACTTTGCCGGGGGGCGGGAAGCGCACGCAGTACCGCGAAGTACCAGAAGAAAATCTGCAGCAACAACGGGATGTTGCGGAATATCTCGATGTAGGCAGCGGCCACTTTGCCTATCAGCCAGTTGTTGGAAAGTCGCGCGACCCCCATGACAAAGCCGATCAGCGTTGCCAGGATGATACCCAGTGCCGATACCAGCAGGGTGTTGAGCAGACCAACCACAAAGGTGGTGCCGAAGGTGTGGGTGGAGTCGTACTCAACCAGCGACAGCAGGATGTCGAACCCGGAGGTTTGGCCGAGAAAGGCGAAGCCGGTGGTGATACCGCGCTGCTCGAGATTGGTGAGCGCGTTATTGACCAGGTATCCGATGAAACCCACGACGGTAAGAACCATCAGTACCTGGAACAACAGTGCCCGCTTGTCGGGATCGTTCCAGAACTTGGGTTTCGAGGAGGGTGCCACGCCTGGTTTCAGGTCAGAGGGCATGGGAAAGTCTCCGCAAAAGCATTGGGGGTAACAGGGAGTCTAGTGTAGAAACGCCCGACGGGAGGTCCCGTCGGGCGTGGCGCAGTGTTTAGCGCATGGGCGGTGCGTAGAGGAAGCCGCCTTTGTTCCACAGGGCGTTGACGCCCCGGGAGATCTTCAGAGGAGAGCCTTCACCGACGTTACGCTCGAACACTTCGCCGTAGCTGCCCACCTGCTTGACGATCTGGTAGGCCCAGTCATCCGGCAGTTCCAGTCCTTGACCCTTCGGGCCTTCCAGACCGACGAAACGGCGGATGTTGGGGTTGCTGCTGTCTTTCATGCTGTCGATATTGCCGGAGGTAACACCCAGTTCTTCGCCGGTGATCATCGCGTTCAGCGACCACTTGACGATGTTGAACCAGAGGTCGTCGCCCTGGCGGACTACCGGGCCCAGCGGCTCCTTGGAGATAACTTCCGGCAGTACCATGGCGCTGCCCGGGTCAGCCAGCTTGATGCGCAGCGCATAGAGCTGTGACTGGTCAGAGGTGAGCACGTCGCAACGACCGGCTTCAAAACCTTTTACGGTCTGGTCCGAGGTATCGAAGACCACCGGCGTGAAGCTCATCTTGTGCTCGCGGAAGTAATCGGACAGGTTCAGCTCGGTGGTGGTACCGGACTGGATACAAACAGCGGCACCGTCCAGTTCCAGCGCGCTCTTGACGCCCAGATTCTTGGACACCATGAAGCCCTGGCCGTCATAGTAGTTGACGCCAGCGAAGTTCAGGCCCAGCTGGGTATCTCGGGTTTGGGTCCAGGTGGTATTGCGCGACAGTACGTCGATTTCGCCAGACTGCAGCGCGGTAAAGCGCTCTTTGGCGGTCAGCGGGATGTACTTGACCTTGGAGGCATCGCCCAGCACGGCAGCGGCAACGGCGCGGCAGACATCAACATCCATGCCTTGCCAGTTACCTTTGTCGTCGGGGTTGGAGAATCCAGGCAGGCCGGTGCTGACACCACACTGCACAAACCCTTTGCTCTTGACCGAGTCGAGAGTTTCCGAAGCTTGAGCACCAGCGGAAACACCGAGGGCGAGGGCTGAAGCAGCTGCTACAGAAGCGATTTTTTTCATAATTTTTCCTTCTTTGCTAGATAAGCTGCCTACTAAGAGGCAGAACTACAGTTAATTCTTTTCGTTAATCGCAGTTCTTCGTGAGCAAACTCTGTGCCAGAGTGTTCGATATCCTCAACACTGAGGATAAATCTGACACAAAAACGCCACCGGCGCGGCCGAGGCGCTTCTTTGGTTATAGAGCATTGCTTCGACTAAAGATTGAAGCAGAAGGATGGTAGGGCCAACAATATCGCTAGTTGGCGGTATCTGGTGCTTGATTGTGCTTAATGAGCATCAACTGGCATCAGTTGCGAGGTGATTAATGTCATTGGGTCGAGAGGGCGAGAGGGAGCGGGCGAGCCGTGATGGTGCGGCCGCCCTCCGGTGGTGCGCAATGTCTCTCTAATTGGAGGTCACCCAGAGGACTTCGGCGTCCTCTTCGCTGATAGATACCAGTGCGTGGCCCATGGTGCCGTCGTAGTAAGTGCTGTCGCCGGTATCCAGATCGACCGGCTCGTAAAACTCGGTGTAGAAGCGCACCTTGCCCTTGAGCACCAGCATGAACTCTTCGCCGGCGTGGCGCACCCAGCCCGGATACTGGTCAAAATCGCGGGCTCTCACCGTCGACTTATAGGGCAGCATTTTTTTGTTAGTTAACTGGTTGGCGAGGATTTCATGCTCATACGTCGGCGTTGGGTGGGGGCGCCCTTCACCGAAGCGGGTGACGTCGCGGCGGCCGGAAGTGCGTGCATCCTGCGGATTGACGAAAAGCTGCGGGATGTCGATGTTGAGCCCGGTCGCCAGCTTTTGCACCGCTTGAAAGGTGGGTGAGATCTGTTCGTTTTCGATCTTGGAGAGTGTTGAGCGGGCAAGACCGGTGCGGCGGCTTGCCTCTTCAAGCGTGAGGTTGTTCGCCAGGCGAATCTCGCGAACCCGCTTTCCCAGCTGCAGTGGCGCTACGTTGGCTTCAGTAGACTTCTGTTCGCGCTCCTTGTCGATCATCGAAGAGAAAGCCGGGGTCTCGTCCGTCATGGTGCGGGCTCCGTGAAAGGTTTCTTGCTAGTCAGTGTGGGGCTAATGATACCCCAACTTCCGTGGATGGAAACGGTCATCGCGCTTTATGTGAAGAAAGACTCTGCGCGGAGAAAAGTTTCCAATAGGAAATATTTGTTGATTGTGTTTCTTGGCGCTGATAGGCTGTTTCGACGTTCAGCGAACTTGTACTTCCTGCACGCTACCTAACGATAAACAACCGTAGTCGCCGAAGCCCGGCCTGGAGTGAGCGATGTCATTAAGTCTTTTCGATCTGTTTAAGGTGGGTGTCGGGCCGTCCAGTTCACATACCGTAGGCCCTATGTGGGCCGGTCACCGTTTTTTGCGTTTTGTGGCGGAAAATGGCGCGCTGGAAGCAATCTGTCGCGTACGGGTGTCGCTGTTCGGTTCTTTGGCGATGACGGGCAAGGGCCATGCTACCGATACCGCCGTATTGCTTGGGTTGTCAGGGGAGGTGCCTGACCAGGTAGATCCCGATGCAATCGCCGATATTGTCGCCGGGATTCGCGCATCCGGCGTGCTCGAACTTGGCGGACAGCACCCTGTCCCCTTTGACGAAGCCCGGGATCTGCTTTTTTTGTTCGGTGAGAGTCTTCCTCAACACCCCAACGGTTTACGCTTTGAAGGTTTTGATAGTGCGGGCTTACGCGTGATTGCGCGTGACTATTTTTCCGTGGGCGGCGGCTTTGTGCTCTGCGAAGGTGAGATCTCCGCTACCAGTAAGGCCGACCTGGTCGATATCCCTTATCCCTTTGAAACCGCCGCTGAGCTCTTGTTGCAGGGGCGCGCAAGTGGTTTGTCTATCGCTGAACTGATGCTTGCCAATGAGGTAGCCATGCGAACGACCGATGAGGTTGAGAGCGGCCTGCGCCGCCTGTGGCAGGTGATGGAAAATTGCATCGAACGAGGTTGCCGCCA
Organism: Motiliproteus sediminis; assembly: GCF_017912535.1. Taxonomy (GTDB): domain Bacteria; phylum Pseudomonadota; class Gammaproteobacteria; order Pseudomonadales; family Balneatricaceae; genus Motiliproteus; species Motiliproteus sediminis. Next base: position 4,347 of record NZ_JAERQK010000017.1, on the reverse strand, counting down.
AACCGGTGAATTGCCGGGCGGGCTGGGGATCAAGCGCCGGGCGCATAAGTTGCGGCGCGAATTGACTGACAGTCCTGAGGCGGCTCTACGTGACCAGTTGTCGGTGATGGACTGGATCAACCTCTATGCCATGGCGGTGAACGAGGAGAACGCTGCCGGCGGTCGTGTAGTCACGGCGCCTACCAACGGTGCCGCCGGGGTGATTCCCGCTGTGCTGGCCTACTACAGCCGTTTTGTCACCGGCTCCAACGAGCGCGGCATCTTCAATTTCATGCTCACCGCCGCCGCCATCGGCATGTTGTACAAAAAGAACGCCTCTATATCTGCGGCCGAGGTGGGGTGTCAGGGTGAGGTAGGCGTAGCCTGCTCCATGGCGGCTGCCGGTTTGACCGCGGCCCTTGGCGGCAGTAACGAGCAGATCGAGAATGCCGCCGAGATCGGCATGGAGCATAACCTCGGGTTGACCTGTGACCCGATCGACGGGCTGGTGCAGGTGCCCTGTATCGAACGCAATACCATGGGGGCGATCAAGGCCGTAAACGCGGCGCGACTGGCGCTTCGTGGTGATGGCAGCCACCGCGTGCCCCTAGACAGCGTCATCGAAACCATGCGCCAGACCGGCGTTGATATGCAGGAAAAATACAAGGAAACCTCGCAGGGCGGTCTGGCGGTTAACGTCGTCGCGTGTTGAGGCATTCTGATAATCATCATAACTAACTAGAACAAGAGGATGGGTGATGAGCAGTAGTGATCTGTACGGTGGCGACAGGGTTCGCGACGCCTTTTTCTCTGCCGGTTTGGCAGACGTTGACCCGGCTATCATGGCGGCGGTTGACCGGGAGTCGGCGCGTCAGGAGCGCCAGATTGAGCTGATCGCATCGGAGAATATCGTCTCCAAAGCGGTGATGGCGGCCCAGGGTACCCTGTTGACCAATAAGTACGCCGAAGGCTACCCCGGGCGTCGTTATTACGGCGGTTGCGAGTATGTTGATGAAGCGGAGGCGCTGGCGATCGATCGTGCGCGTCAATTGTTCGGTTGCGAGTTCGTCAACGTTCAGCCCCACTCCGGTGCGCAGGCGAACGGCGCCGTAATGCTGGCGCTGCTGCAGCCGGGCGACACAGTGCTGGGGATGTCGCTGGATGCCGGCGGACACCTGACTCACGGTGCCCGCCCGGCGTTGTCCGGTAAATGGTTCAACGCGGTGCAGTACGGTGTTAGCCAAAAAGACTGCCGCATCGATTATGACGCGGTGGAAGCGCTGGCGGTGGAACATCAGCCCAAGTTGATTATCGCCGGCGGTTCGGCGATTCCGCGGCAGATCGATTTTGCCCGTTTCCGCGCCATTGCTGACAAGGTAGGCGCTTACCTGATGGTGGATATGGCCCACATCGCCGGCCTGGTTGCTACCGGTGCGCATCCCAGCCCGCTGCCTCATGCGCACCTGGTGACTACCACCACTCACAAAACCTTGCGCGGCCCCCGTGGCGGCATGATTCTGTCCAATGATCTGGAACTGGGCAAAAAGATAAATTCGGCGGTATTCCCCGGTCTGCAGGGTGGCCCGTTGATGCATGTGATCGCCGCCAAGGCAGTAGCTTTCGGTGAAGCATTAAAGCCGGAGTTCTCGGCCTATATCGATCAGGTGGTGGAGAATGCTCGGGTACTGGCCGAGGTCATGGTCGAGCGCGGTTGCGACATCGTGACCGGTGGTACCGATACCCACCTGATGCTGGTAGACCTGCGTCCGAAGGGGCTTAAAGGCAATCAGGTTGAGGAAAGCCTGGAGCGCGCCGGCATCACCTGCAACAAGAACGGCATCCCGTTCGATCCGGAAAAGCCGATGGTGACCTCCGGTATCCGTCTCGGCACGCCCGCCGGCACCAGTCGTGGTTTCGGTACCGAGGAGTTTCGTCGCGTAGGCCACCTGATCAGCGATGTGCTGGATGGCTTGGCGTCGAGCCCCGAAGACAACAGCGCTGTCGAGGCGAGCGTCCGCTCGGAAGTCGAAGCGCTGTGCCAGCGTTTCCCGCTTTATCGTTAATGTTGATCCACTGACTATCAGGACTATGACTATGAGCACTATTCCCGCCAATCTGCGTTTCGCCAAAAGCCACGAGTGGGTGTTGGATAATGGTGACGGTACCGTCACCGTCGGTATTAGCGATCATGCCCAGGAGTTGCTGGGTGATGTGGTATTCGTTGAGCTGCCGGAGCTGGGCCGTGAAGTGAATGCCGGTGATGATTTCTCTCTGGTTGAGTCGGTCAAAGCGGCCTCCGACGTATACAGCCCGGTCAGCGGCGAAGTGATTGCGGTCAACGATGCGCTGGAAGATGCCCCCGAGCTGCTCAACGAAAGCCCCTACGGCGACGCCTGGATTGCCAAACTGCGCGTCAGCGATGGGGCGGAGATCTCTTCGCTGCTGGATGCCGAGGCTTACCAGGCCGTTATCGCCGAGTAAGTCAACGCCGGGGCCCGCTCACTGTCGGGGCGGATCCCGGTCTTGTTGTCGCTGGGCGAAGCTCTTCGCCCGTCATTCGCTGGTTGAACCGACGTCTTCGTTATTGACGAAGTACGGAGGCGGCTCCGTGCCTGCCGGGCCGGAGGCGCACCTGAATAAGAAAAGGTACGCTTATGAATGCTGCTGCGCTGCCGCGCCTGTCACAACTGCATGCCGACGACTTTACCCGTCGTCATATTGGTCCCGATGCCGCCGAAACTGCGGCGATGCTTTCGCTGCTGGGCGAAGGCTCTCTGGACAGCCTGATCGATAATACCCTGCCGGCTTCGATTCGGCTGCCACAGCCGCTGGCGCTGGCTGCCGGAATGAGCGAGCAGGGCGCATTGGCGTATCTGAAGCAACTCAGTAGTCGCAACCAGGTTAACAAGTCCTATATCGGCGCCGGTTACTACAACTGCGAGGTGCCCAACGTTATTCTGCGTAACGTGCTGGAAAATCCCGGCTGGTACACCGCCTATACCCCCTATCAGCCGGAGATCTCCCAGGGCCGACTGGAGGCGTTGCTGAACTTCCAGCAGATGGTGATGGACCTGACGGGCATGGAGTTGGCCAACGCTTCACTGCTGGATGAAGCTACGGCCGCCGCTGAAGCGATGGCGTTGTGCAAGCGGTCCAATCGCAAGAAGAGCAATCTGTTCCTGGTGGCCGATGACGTTCATCCGCAGACCCTGGATGTGCTTCGTACCCGTGCCGAATACTTCGGGTTCGAGCTGGAAGTGGGCGATCCGGCCGAACTGCTGGAACAGCACGATGGCTTTGGCCTGCTGCTGCAATACCCGGGCAGCAACGGCCAGTTGCGGGACATCGAAGCGTTGATTGCCAAGGCCCACGGATCCAAAACTCTGGTTTCGGTGGGAGCGGATCTGCTCAGTCTGGTGATGTTGAAAGCGCCGGGGGAGATGGGGGCCGATGTGGTATTCGGTTCCGCCCAGCGTTTTGGTGTGCCGATGGGTTTCGGCGGCCCGCACGCGGCGTTCTTTGCCACCCGTGACAGCTACAAGCGCTCGGCACCGGGCCGTATTATCGGGCTGTCGGTGGACAGGCGAGGCCAGCCGGCGCTGCGGATGGCAATGCAAACCCGTGAACAACATATCCGTCGTGAAAAAGCGACGTCTAACATCTGTACCGCGCAGGCGCTGCTGGCCAATATGGCCTCGTTCTATGCGGTCTATCACGGACCGGAGGGAATCAAACGAATCGCCGAACGCACCCATCGTTTGACCACGCTGCTGGCGCTGGGCCTGCGCCAGGGTGGGCTGACGCTGACGCACGATAGCTGGTTCGATACCCTTACTGTGGCGCTGGGTGAGCAACAGCAGGTCGTGCTAGAGCGCTGTTACGCGGCCGGTGTGAACCTGCGGGTCTACAAAGGCGGTGAGGTAGGGATCAGTTTGGATGAGACCACCACCGCCGCGGATGTGAAAGCGTTGTGGCAACTGCTGCTCGGCGAGGAGCAGGCTGCAGCGATCGACTTGGATGTGCTGGATGCGGCCGTGGCCGCGGGTCAGGATGTTGGAATACCAGCCCAATTGCGCCGTACCAGCGCCTTCCTGACCCACCCGGTGTTCAATAGCTACCACTCCGAAACCGAGATGCTGCGCTACATGAAGCGCCTCGAGAACAAGGACTTCAGCCTCGCTCACGGCATGATTCCGCTCGGCTCCTGCACCATGAAGCTTAACGCCACCGCCGAGATGATTCCGGTGACCTGGCCCGAGTTCGCCCATATCCACCCCTTCGCTCCGCGCGAGCAGGTGGGCGGCTACCTGCAGCTGATCGACGAGCTGGAAGCGATGCTGGTGGAGATCACCGGTTACGACAACGTCT
>NZ_JAERQK010000016.1 GCF_017912535.1 Motiliproteus sediminis | reverse complement strand
TCGGCAGGGACAAGCTGTTTGAACTGCTCAAGACCCATCGACTACTGGTTCGGCGGCTGAGGGCCTATCACAAGACGACGCAGAGTCATCATCGTTTTTGGTGTCATCCTAACTTGCTCAAGCCCGGCGCGGCGCAGGAGCAGGCAACACAACCGGAACAGATCTGGGTCGCGGATATCACCTATTTACCGGTAAGGAATGGAGAGGCGTACCTGAACCTGGTTACCGATGCGTATTCACGCAAGATCGTTGGGTACCATGTACACAGTGACTTGCGAGCAGAGTCTGTAGTAACGGCTTATAAAAAGGCGCTCAAGGACTATCGAGGTAGAACCGGGTTAATTCACCACTCTGATCGAGGCATACAGTACTGTTCGAAACGTTACCAAGCCGTGCACGAAAAGTATGGCGTACGTTGTTCGATGACGGACGGCTACGACTGTTATCAGAATGCGTTGGCGGAAAGAGTGAACGGGATACTCAAAGGAGAGTACCTGCAGAGGAAGCCTGATGATCTCGAGCAGGCTACCGTCATGGTTGAAGAATCAGTTCGTCTCTACAATACACGGCGGCCACACATGGCCTTAAAATACAAAACGCCCGATGAAGTACATCGGGCGTTTTTAGCGTGAAATAGTGTCAACCTATTTCAGGACAAGACACCAGGGCGGGTCCGCTTAGAAGTTGAGGTAGTCCTCGTCTTCCTGCAGGAAGAACATCTCGCTGTCTTCAGTATGCTTAATCTGCTCTTGCAGCTTGGGGTTGGATTCTGCTGACAGCTTGATCATCAGGCGCAGGTCGTTGGCGGAATCAGCGTGGGCCAGGGCGTCTTCGTAGGTGATCTTGCCGTCTTCAAACAGCTTGAACAGCGCCTGGTCGAAGGTCTGCATCCCCACGTTGGTGGACTTCTTCATCAACTCCTTGATCTCGTGCACTTCGCCCTTGCGGATCAGGTCGGCACAGAGGGGGGTGTTGAGCAGTACTTCGATCGCCGCGATGCGTCCCCGGCCATCGGTGGTGGGCAGCAGTTGCTGGGCCACGATCGCCTTGAGGTTGAGCGACATATCCATCCACATCTGGTCGTGGTGCTCGGGCGGGAAGAAACTGATGATCCGGTCCAGCGCCTGGTTGGCGTTGTTGGCGTGCAGGGTCGCCAGACAGAGGTGGCCGGTCTCGGCAAACTGCAGGCCGTAGCCCATAGTGTCGCGGGAGCGGATCTCACCCATCAGAATCACGTCGGGTGCCTGTCGCAGGGTGTTTTTCAGCGCGATCTCGAAGCTTGGGGTATCCAGACCCACTTCACGCTGGGTGATAACACAGCGCTTGTGGTCGTGGATATACTCGATCGGATCCTCGATGCAGATGATGTGGCCGCGGCTGTTTTCGTTGCGGTAGTCGATCATCGATGCCAGCGAGGTGGATTTACCGGTGCTGGTCCCCCCTACGAACAGAATCAGGCCGCGCTTGGTCATCGCCAGATCCTTGAGGATCGGCGGCAGGTTCAGTTCCTCCAGCGCGGGGATCTCGTTCTTGATCCGCCGCAGCACCATGCCGGGGCTGCCACGCTGAAAGAAGGCGCTGACCCGGAAGCGGCCGATGCCCGGCGCGCTGATGGCGTAGTTGCACTCGTGGGTGGATTCGAACTCGCTCTGCTGGGCGTCGTTCATGGTGCTGTAGGTGAGTGCGCGGGCTTGGCGAGCGCTGAGCGGATCTTTGGTAAGCGGCTTGATGGTGCCATCCACCTTGATGCTCGGCTGACAGCCGGCGGTTACAAAGAGGTCGGAAGCATCCCGCTCGACCATCACTTTGAGTAGCTGCGTAAAATCCACACGCTCACCTTTTGTTGTTTATTGGTTCACCGCCATCCTGCGATGGCGGTGACCGGGTTTAAAAGTTCTGCGGCATCTTGGCTTTTTCACGCGCCGCTTCGCGTGAGATCAGGCCCTTTTGTACCAGATTGGCCAGACACTGATCCATGGTCTGCATGCCGAAGGCGGCACCGGTCTGCACCGCCGAGTACATCTGTGCCACCTTGTCCTCGCGGATCAGGTTGCGGATCGCCGGTGTGCCCACCATGATCTCGTGCGCGGCAATCCGGCCGCCCTTGGGCTTTTTCAGCAGCGTCTGGGAGATGATTCCTTCCAGCGATTCCGACAGCATGGAGCGCACCATCGCTTTCTCCTGCGCCGGGAAAACGTCGATGATCCGGTCGATAGTCTTGGCCGCCGAGGTGGTGTGCAGGGTGCCGAACACCAGGTGGCCGGTTTCCGCGGCGGTCAGTGCCAGGCGGATGGTTTCCAGATCTCGCATCTCACCGACCAGGATGATGTCCGGGTCTTCACGCAGGGCCGAACGCAGTGCTTCGGCGAACCCGAGTGTATCCCGATGGACTTCACGCTGGTTGACCAGACACTTTTTACTGGTGTGGACGAATTCGATCGGATCTTCAATGGTGAGGATGTGGTCGCTGCGGGTGTCGTTGACGTAATCGACCATGGCCGCCAAGGTGGTGGATTTACCGGAACCGGTTGGTCCGGTCACCAGCACCAGACCCCGAGGGCGCTCCGACAGGTCCTGGAACACCTTGCCCATGCCGAGGGTTTCCATCGACAGGATCTCAGTGGGGATGGTCCGGAATACCGCACCGGCGCCGCGGTTCTGGTTGAAGGCGTTAACACGGAAACGGGCCAGCCCGGGCACCTCGAACGAGAAGTCGGTCTCGAAGAACTCTTCGTAGTCCTTGCGCTGCTTGTCGTTCATGATGTCGTAGATCAGGGAGTGGACCTGCTTGTGGTCCAGTGATGGCATTTTGATCCGGCGCATATCGCCGTCAACGCGAATCATCGGCGGCATGCCGGCCGAGATGTGAAGGTCAGACGCTTTCTGTTGAACACTGAACGTCAGGAGTTCCGTTATATCCATGGCATCCTCTGGACCCGGGTTAGACAATCCAATAAAGTGGGCTTCCCGCTCAAGCGCCAAGCTATTATCACCGAAACCCCATGGCTAGCATAGTCGAGAATATCCAGCGAACATTGACCCGTATCAGGGAAGCCGAAGATCACGCCGGCCGCGCGCCGGGCAGTGTCAAGCTGCTGGCGGTGAGTAAAACCCGCAGCCCGGACGAGGTGCGTGAAGCCCACTCGGCGGGTCTGCGTGCCTTCGGCGAGAACTACCTGCAGGATGCCATGACCAAGGTCGAGGCGCTAGCCGACCTGACTCTGGAATGGCACTTTATCGGACCCCTGCAGTCGAACAAGACCCGTGCTGTGGCCAGCCATTTCGACTGGGTGCACAGTGTTGACCGGCTGAAGATCGCCCAGCGGCTCAGTGATCAGCGCGCGCCGGAGCGCGCGCCGCTGAACCTCTGCATACAGGTTAATATCAGTGCCGAGGGGAGTAAGTCGGGGGTGGCCGCCGATGAGGTCTACGCCCTGGCACAGCAGATTCTGCCGTTGCCCAATGTGGCATTGCGCGGTTTGATGGCGATTCCGGCTGCCGACCTGAGTGAGGCCGAGCAGCACCAGGCTTTCGCCCGCATGCAGCGCCTGCTGGAACAGATTCAGCCGCTATCGCCCGGAATCGATACGCTCTCCATGGGGATGTCAGACGATCTGGAAGCCGCCGTGGCGGAGGGCGCGACCATGGTGCGGATCGGCACCGCATTGTTTGGGCCTCGTCGACCGCTGAACTGATTTCTTGCTTTGTAGATATTAAGGATTGTTATCGTGACTGATTCCGCGACCTACCCCGTGCTGGCCTTTATTGGCACCGGCAACATGGCATCGGCGATCATCGGCGGTTTGCTGGCTAAGGGGTATCCCGCCGAGCGAATCTGGGCGACCGCCCGCTCGCAAGATAAAGTGGAGCGGATGGCTGGCGACTGGGGAATCCATACCACGACCGATAATCTGGCTGCGGTTAACGCTGCGGACCTGGTGGTGCTGGCGGTGAAGCCGCAGATGATGAAAAGCTTGTGCCTGTCGCTGGCGGACGCGGTGCAAGCGCGACAGCCGCTGGTGATGTCGGTGGCGGCGGGTCTCGAGGCCGCCACCATCGAGCAATGGCTGGGTGGCGATCTGGCGATGGTGCGCTGCATGCCCAACACGCCATCGCTGGTGGAGACCGGTGCCTGCGGTTTGTTTGCCAATGAACGCGTCAGCAGCGCGCAGCGGGAGCAGGCGGAGCAGGTGATGGGGGCTGTGGGTATCGCCCTGTGGCTTGAAAATGAAGCGCAGATCGACAACGTGATCGCGGTGTCGGGCAGCGGCCCGGCCTACTACTTCTTGCTGATGGAGGCGATGATCGCCGCCGGTGAACGTCAGGGGCTGTCGCGCGAGGTCAGCACCCAGTTGACCCTGCAGACCGCGCTGGGGGCTGCCCGCATGGCGCAAGCGAGCGATGTCGATGTAGCCGAACTGCGCCGCCGGGTGACATCGCCGGGCGGGACTACTGAGCAGGCGATCCTGCGGTTCGAGCAGGGAGGCCTGCCGGCGCTGGTCGATGCAGCGATGGACGCCTGCGCCGAGCGTTCACGGGAGATGGCGCGCGAACTGGGTGATGGTTGAGCGTGCCTCGCCGAGGCTGGAAATAGCCCCACTGCGCCCCTATTATAAGTCGGCAGCCGGTTAAGGAACGCCGTCGCAGAGCCCTAAGAGAGGACCCATGGGACAAGAGACCCTGACACTGATTATTCGCACTCTGGGAGAGTTTTACGCGCTGATTGTGCTGTTACGCTTCCTGTTGCAGATGTCCCACGCTGATTTTTACAATCCGATCTCCCAAGCCGTGGCCAAGCTGACCCAGGTTCCGGTGGCGCCGCTGCAAAAGGTGGTGCCGCGCATCGCCGGCCGTGATTTTTCGGCGCTGGTGCTGGCGCTACTGGTCAAGCTGGTGACCTTTGGGCTGTTGTTTGTGGTCGCCGGTCGCACGCCGGATCCGCTGGGGCTGGTGATCATCGGCTTTGTCAGCCTGCTCAGCATGACGCTGGATATCTATTTTTACGCGGTGATCGCCTCTGTGATCATCAGCTGGGTGGCCCCCAACAGTTACCACCCGGCGCCGCAATTGATCAACCAGTTGTGTGAGCCGGTATTCAGTCTGGCGCGCAGAGTGGTACCGCCTTTAGGGGGGCTGGACCTGTCGCCGATCCTGATATTTCTGGTCATTCAGGTCATCCAGTTGCAACTGTCGCGCCTGTTGATGTGAACCGGTCAACAACCTACTGGCAGTGGCAGGAGGGCGACCTGCTGCTGCGTTGTCATCTGCAGCCCAAAGCGGCGCGTGACGAATTTGCGGGAACGCATGGTGACAGTGTTAAGATACGCATCACCGCACCGCCGGTAGAGGGCCGGGCCAATGCCCATCTGATCGGCTTTCTGGCCAGACAATTTGCGGTTGCCAAGCGTGATGTAAGCATTATCAGCGGTGAACTGGGACGGCAGAAGCGGGTGCGTATCCGCCAGCCAGCTCTTATACCCGCAAGCCTGGATGGCATTTTGGACGATAACGTCGAGTGAGTAACGACACCATGGGATTTGACCACCTGAACCTGCTGTACGAGATGTGACGCGTTACCTTTTCTGCAGGTGGGCCATCGGCCTATAGCCGCTCTCTGTTTTTCGATCTAGGTGCTCCATGCCATCATCCATTCCCCACGACTCTGTCGGTATCGTTACTCCGCAGCTGTTGGAGTTCAAAGAGCCGCTGCCGCTGCGCAGCGGGCGGGTGCTACCCGAATACCAGCTGATGATCGAAACTTACGGCACCCTCAATGCCGATCGCAGCAATGCGGTGCTGATCTGCCACGCCCTGAGCGGTCATCATCACGTGGCCGGTTATCACTCCGAAGAAGATAAAAAACCGGGATGGTGGGACTCCGCCGTCGGCCCCGGCAAGGTGATCGATACCAACAAGTTTTTTGTGGTGGGGCTGAACAATCTGGGCGGCTGCCATGGCAGTACCGGCCCGCAAAGTATCAATCCTGAAACCGGTAAAGAGTACGGCCCCGATTTCCCGGTGGTGACCGTGCGTGACTGGGTGAATAGTCAGGCCCGGCTGGCAGACCGGCTCGGTATTCAGCAGTGGGCCGCGGTGGTTGGTGGCAGCCTTGGCGGCATGCAGGCATTGCGCTGGTCGATCAGCTACCCCGAGCGGCTGCGTCACTGTCTGGTGATCGCCTCCGCCCCCAAACTGACGGCACAGAATATCGCCTTTAACGAGGTGGCACGCCAGGCGATCAGCAAGGATCCAGAGTTTTTCGGTGGTCGTTACCGCGAACACAATACGGTACCCAAGCGCGGTTTGATGCTGGCGCGGATGCTCGGTCACATCACCTACCTGTCCGACGATTCCATGCGGGAGAAGTTCGGTCGCGAACTGCGCAGCGGCAAGCTGAGCTTTGACTTTGAAGCGGACTTTCAGGTGGAGAGCTATCTGCGTTATCAGGGCGAGAGCTTTTCCGAGAGTTTTGATGCCAATACCTACCTGCTGATGACCAAGGCGCTGGATTACTTTGATCCTACCGTGGACTTTGATGGCGATCTGGTTGCTGCCCTCAGCGGTGCCCAATGCAGCTACCTGCTGGTTTCATTTACTACCGACTGGCGCTTTTCATCGGCGCGCTCGCGCGAGATCGTCGACGCCCTGATCGCCGCGGGCAAGCGGGTGGCTTACGCCGAGGTCGACGCTCCGCAAGGCCATGATGCCTTCCTGATGCCGATTCCGCGCTATATGGAGGTATTCGGAGGTTACATGAACCGTGTCGCCAGCGAACTGGAGCCGGGAGGGAACGCCTGATGCGCGCAGATCTGGAGATTATTCAGGACTGGATCGAGCCAGGCTCGCGGGTGCTCGACCTCGGTTGCGGTTCCGGTGAGCTGCTGCAGTTTCTGACGGAGCAGAAAAAAGTGCTGGGTTACGGCCTGGAGATCAATCCGCAAGATATCCAGAGCTGTATCGATGCGGGCGTGAACGTCATCGAGCAGGATCTCGACCAGGGACTTACCAACTTCAACGATAACAGCTTCGATGTCGTGGTCATGACCCAGGCACTGCAGGCGGTTCATCGCCCTGACCTGGTGCTGGATGAGATGCTGCGGGTCGGCCGCGAAGTGATCGTGACCTTTCCCAACTTCGGGCACTGGCGGGCGCGTTTCTATCTGGCGCTGAAGGGTGAAATGCCAGTGTCAAAGTTTCTACCCTATACTTGGTATGACACGCCCAACATCCACTTCTGTACCTTCAAGGACTTTGAAGCGTTGTGTTGGCAGAAGCAGATCCACATCACCGAACGGATGGTGGTGGACAGCCGGCACCGGGACCGCTGGTTGCTGCAGTGGTGGCCCAACATGCTGGGTGAGATAGCGATCTACCGGGTGACCCGTTGACCGCCGGGCAGGCACAAAGAAGGAGACGACGCATGCGAGTACCGCTGATTTCCGCCCTCTGGGTCGCGTTGCTGTTGCTGGCCGGGCCGCTTCGTGCCGAGCAGGCGCAAACCTTTGACCAGTATGAGATTCACTACAACGCCTTTAACAGCACTTTTCTGCCTCCCGAGGTGGCGGTGGCCTATAACCTGCAGCGGAGCAAGTATGGTGGAGTGATCAACGTTGCGGTACTGGACGACAGCGAGGGCAAACGCCCGACATCGGCGCAGGTGAGTGGGTCGTTGAAAAACCTGATCGGCCAGCGGCAGGAACTGAGCTTCCGTGAGATTCGCGAAGGCAACGCAATCTACTATATCTCGGCGTTTCGTTTCACTCATGATGAGCAACTGCAGTTCAGCTTGGATGTAAAACCCGACCGCAACAAGCCGGCCTACAGCATCAGCTTTAAACAGCATTTTTACGCCGATTAACATCCTCGCCTGCCAGTGACGAAGCCCGGCTCTGGCCGGGCTTCGCCGTTTCCGGTCAGGCGCGCTGATAGAGAGGAATCGATGCACAGAATCGTTTTAGCCAGTGGTAACCAGGGTAAGTTGCGCGAGCTCAATCGGGCGCTGGCCGATCTGGAGCTGGAGGTAGTGCCGCAATCGGACTACGGGGTAGAGGATGCGATTGAGGATGGTCTCAGCTTTGTTGAAAACGCGCTGATCAAGGCCCGTCATGCCAGCCGCCTGACCGGGTTGCCCGCCCTGGCTGATGATTCGGGTCTGGAGGTTGACTGCCTGGACGGTGCGCCCGGTATCTACTCCGCCCGCTATGCCGGTGAGGGGGCGGGCGATGCGGCCAACAATGCCAAACTGGTCGCAGCGCTGGCCGGCGTGCCAGATGAGCAGCGCAGTGCGCGCTTTCAGTGCCTGCTGGTACTGGTAAGGCACCCGGAAGATCCGGTGCCGTTGATCTGCCAGGGCAGCTGGGAGGGGCGCATTTTAGACGCCCCGCGCGGTGTTAACGGATTCGGTTACGATCCCCTGTTTTATATCCCGGAGCTGGGCTGTTGCTCGGCCGAACTGACAGCGGAGCAGAAGAACCGTCTGAGTCACCGTGGTCAGGCGGTGGCCAAACTGGTGCGCAAACTCAGCGCACTCAGCGCCTAGAGCGATGCTGGAACAGCCACCGCTATCGCTTTACGTGCACCTGCCCTGGTGTGTGCGTAAGTGCCCCTACTGTGATTTCAATTCCCACGCCGCTGATGGCGAGCTGCCGGAGTCGGCCTACCTGAGCGCACTGCTGGCCGATCTCGATGACGAGCTGGCGCTGACCGGGGGGAGGGCGTTGCAGTCAATTTTTATCGGGGGTGGTACGCCGAGCTTGATGAGTGCCAGTTTCTACCATGCGCTGATGGGGGAGATCCGGGCGCGCATGCCCATGGCCCCCGGCATCGAAGTCACCATGGAAGCTAATCCCGGCACCTTTGAACAAGCGCGCTTTGCCGGTTTCCGTGAAGCGGGAGTCAACCGTCTGTCGCTAGGAGTGCAGAGCTTTGATGATTCTGCGCTTCGGGCCCTCGGCCGGATTCACGGCGGTGACGAGGCGCGTGCGGCGATAGCGGCCGCGCAGCAGCTGGGCTTTGACAGCCTCAATCTGGATCTTATGCATGGCCTGCCGGGGCAAACAGTGCAGGCGGCGATGGACGACCTGGAGCAGGCGCTGGCGTTTGTGCCGACCCATCTGTCCTGGTACCAGCTGACCATCGAACCCAACACCGAGTTCTACGTTCGCCCGCCGCCGCTGCCGGTGGATGACACCCTGTGGGAGATCCAGGAGCAGGGCCAGCAGCGTCTGGCGGCTGCCGGGCTGGAGCAGTACGAAATCTCCGCCTATGGACGTGCCGGCTTTCAGTGCCAGCACAACCTCAACTACTGGCGTTTCGGCGACTACCTTGGCATTGGCGCCGGGGCGCATGGCAAGTTGACCTTGTCCGATGGCGCTATCCAGCGACGTTGGAAGCAGCGCCAACCCAAGCGCTACCTCGGCGGGGAGCGACTGGCTGGCGCGCAAGTGATCAGCGGCGATGAGCTGGCGCTGGAATTTATGATGAACGTGTTGCGCTTGCATCACGGGGTTGCCGTCGAGAGCTTCTCGGCGCGCACAGGGCTGCCGTTGGCGGCAGTTGCCGAGCCGCTTCGGCGCGCGCGCGAGCGTGAATTGCTCTGCCAAGACCGCCACCGCCTGGCACCAACGGAGCTGGGGCGGCGCTTTCTGAACGAGTTGCTGGCGCTGTTTTATCCCTGAGCGACGCTTGATGTTTGGTTGCAAGCTAGGCTAGCTTGAAACCAAGCAAAGGAGCCGCGAGGACAGTCGGTTGCAACTGGAATGGGATGACAGCCTGGCCTGTGGCCACCCGCTGATCGATGCACAGCACCGCCAGCTGCTGGAGCTGATTGTGGCGCTCGACAGCTCAGCCGATGTTCAGCTTGAGGGCGATGCGGCGTATTCGCTGTTGGGAACACTGAGTGACTACGTCAAAAACCATTTCAGCGATGAAGAGCGCTGGATGGAGGAGATCGGTTATCCGGAACTGGCGGCCCATCGCGAAGAGCATGCCCGCTTTGTCGATCACAATCTTGATAACGCCCGCGAACTGCTCTGCCACGGCTCCATGCCCAAGGCGGATCTGGTCCACCATCTGACTCAATGGCTGCTTACACACATCAAGGGCTCGGACCACCGCATTGCCGAGTGGGCCGCGGCGCACGGGCGTCAGTAACGGCCTCCGTCAGTCGATGTTCAGCCTTGCTTGCGCGCGAAGACGGCGACCTGAGTCGGAATTTCACTGAGGCAACGGACCGTCAGGCTGGGTTGCGGGTCTGAGGGGGCTGGCGCTCCCGAGAGATTGACCCATAGGGTATGTAATCCCGCTGCCTGCGCGCCGCGCACGTCGTGCTCGATACTATCGCCCACATGCAGTACCTGTTCGGGCCGCGCGCCGGTGTGCTCCAGCATGCGCTGAAACATCAACGGCTCCGGTTTGGCGCTACCCACCTGATCGGCGTTGAAGCTAAAACTGAACAGATCCGCCAGTCCAACCATGGTGATATCGGCGTTGCCGTTGCTGAGAGCGCCGAGCTGATAGCGGCTGGCCAGCTGTTCCAGCACCGGGCGAGAGTGTGGAAACAGCTCCACCCGGTTGCGCGCCTCGATGAAGTGGGCGAAGGCGGCTTGCGCCACCTGTTCGCTGTCATCGGGGCTATAGCCACTGCGGCTCAGGCCGCGGCGCAGCACTTCGAGTCGGATTGCGGTGACGCTATGGCTCCATTCGGGGTGGTCGAGAACCACCTCGTCACGCAGCGTATTGAAATCCCGGGGTTGATAGCGGGTGCAGAACGCTGGCGCATGCTGTTCGAGCCAGGCATACAGGGCCAGATTGGCGGTGCGCATCACCGGTGTTACCGCCCACAGAGTATCGTCCAGATCAAAGGTAATAATCCGTATCATCGCTGCTTCTTGGCCCGCGGGTGGGCGTTATCGTAGACATCGGCAAGATGCTGAAAGTCGAGGTGGGTATAGATCTGGGTGGTGGAGATGTCGGCGTGACCGAGCAACTCCTGCACCGCACGCAGATCGCCGCTGGATTCCAGCAGGTGGCTGGCGAAAGAGTGGCGCACCCGGTGGGGGTGTAATCGCTCTTGCAGCCCGTTCTGCTGCCCCCAGCGAGCTAGTCGCGCCTGCACGCTGCGGGGGCTGAGGCGTTGGCCCTGCTGGCTGACGAACAGCGCCCGCTCGCCGTAGTCCGCCAGCTGATCGCGGCAATCCAGCCAGCGTTCCAGCGCTGCGGTTGCCTTGCGCCCTACCGGCAGCTGCCGTGTCTTGCGCCCTTTACCGGTGACGCGCAGGTTGGCTTCGCGCAGGTCGACACTGTTGATGTCGAGGCTGACCAGCTCGGCGAGGCGAAGGCCAGAGGAGTAGAGCAGCTCCAGCATCGCCAGATCGCGCACCACCAGCGGGTCGTCGCTGTTCTGGTCCAGCAGTTGGCCCAGTTGGTCGGCATCCAATGTTTTGGGAAGCGGCTTGCCGCTTTTGGGGGCGCTGATGCCCACCGCCGGGTTGGTGCCGGCAAGCCCTTCACGGATCAGATAATGGAAAAAGGTCCGGCAGGCGGACAAGCGTCGCTGCAGGGTGCGTCCGCTGATCCCCTCACGGTGCTGATGGGCAATGAACTGGCGCAGCAGCGGAGCGTCGAGGCGGTTCCAGTCGCTGTGCCCGTTGTTGTCGAGGTGCGCCGCGATGCGGTCCAGATCACGGCGATAGTTGCTGAGGGTGTGGCCGGACAACTGACGTTCCGCCGCCAAATGGTCGATGAAGGCGTCGATACGGTCGGTCAGTAGGTCCATGGGCTAGCTGCTGCGGCGATGAAGGCGATAGAGCACCCGGCTGAGTACTTCGCCAACATAGTTGAGAAACAGGGTGCCCATGCTGCTGTGAAAGTAGTTGGCTTCAAAGCTGCCGATGGCCAGCAATCCCTGGGTGTGCCCTTTTACCAGCGGGATCACCGCCGCGGACAGCACCGACGGGGCGCGATCATCGAACAGGAACTGGCGCTGCTCGTCGGTCAGGCTGCCGCAGATGGCCCAGTCGCTTTCGACCAGATCGGCGACTTTGGACTCGGCTTCGCTGAGGGGCAGCACTTTGAGATTGCCCTGCACTTCGAGCCGGTCGTCCTGAAACAGGATCAGGCGGGTGACATCGCCGTTAAAGTCCTGACACAGCCCTTCATCCAGCGCCACTACCACTTCGTCGAGGCTGTGCGCTTCCACCATTGCCAATACCAGTCGTTTGGTTTTCTCGAACTGCAGGTCGTTGTGGCGGGCAGCGTCGACGAGCTCATGCAACTGGCTCTGCAGGTCACTATTGCGCTGGCGCATCACGGCTGCCTGGCGCTCCACCAGTGACACTGCTCCGCCGACCTGATGGGGGATATGCAGCGTGTTCAGCAGCTGTGGGTGGGTGCTGAAGAAATCCGGATGCTGCTTCAGGTAGGCCACCACCTGCTCCTCAGGTGAGTGGGTGGCGGGATTGACTGACTTCTGTTCGCTCATGATCGCTTCTTTTGTCGGGGGTCAGATATGGATCTGGCCTTCATATACGGTGGTTGCGGGGCCAGTCATGATGACCGAGCTGCCAGGGCCGTTCCAGCGAATGCGGGTTCGCCCGCCCGGGAGTTCCACGGTGACCTCGTGATCGAGCAGCCCCCGCAGCTGGCCCGCGACCACGGCCGCACAGGCTCCCGTGCCGCAGGCCAGGGTCTCGCCCGCGCCGCGCTCATACACCCGCAGGCGTATTTCATTGCGGTTGACGATCTGCATGAAACCGATGTTGGCCCTGGCGGGAAAACGCGGGTGGCTTTCCAGTGCAGGTCCAAGGGTTTCCACCGGTGCGCTATCGACGTTATCAACCAGCAGCACGCCGTGCGGGTTTCCCATCGACACGGCACTGATCTCCAGCAGGTCGGTGTGTACGGCCAGACTGTAACTGCTGGCCTCAATGTCGGCCTGAAACGGGATCTCTGCCGGCGTCAGTACCGGAGGCCCCATGTCGACACGAACCTGGTTTTTACCTTCCAGCGTCAGGTAGAGCGGGCCTTTGGCGGTTTCGACCGCCACCGTGGACTTGCCGGTGAGGCGTTTGTCCGCGACGAAGCGAGCGAAACAGCGCGCGCCGTTGCCGCAGTTCTCCACTTCGCTGCCATCGGCGTTGAAGATACGGTAGCGAAAGTCCATCTCGGGGTCGGTCGGGGTTTCGACGATCAACAGCTGGTCAAAGCCGACGCCGAAATGGCGATCACTGAGTCGGCGCACCAGCTTCTGGTCGATGCGCGCCCGCTGGGTGATCAGATCGATCACCATAAAGTCGTTGCCGAGGCCGTGCATCTTGGTAAAGCGAATCAGCATGCGGTCAGCATCCTTACAAAGGCAGCGGTGCTTCGCCGCGGATCTGGTCGTCGAAGGTTTCGCGCGCGCGCACCAGATGCAGCTGGTCGCCATCGACCATCACTTCGGCCGGACGGTTACGGCTGTTGTAATTGGAACTCATACCGAAACCATAGGCACCGGCAGAACAGACCGCCAGCAGGTCACCGGCCTGCAGATTGAGCTGCCGGCCCTTGCCGAGAAAGTCGCCGGTTTCGCACACCGGTCCTACCAGGTCCCAGGCTTGGGTCTCGCCCTCGCGCACATTGACCGGAATAATATCCTGGTAGGCTCCATACAGAGATGGGCGGATCAGGTCGTTCATGGCCGCGTCGATAATGGCGAAGTTTTTGTGCTCGTTGGGCTTGAGAAATTCCACCCGAGTCAGCAGCAGGCCAGCATTGGCGGCGATGGAACGTCCGGGCTCCATCACCAGTTGCAGCGGACGGTCCCCCAGTCGGTCAATGACCGCGCGGATATAGTCGGCCGGTTGCGGCGGCGTTTCGTCGGCGTAGCAGACACCCAGGCCGCCACCCAGATCGAGGTGCTTGAGGCTGATGCCTCGCTCTGCCAACTGATCGACCAAAGCCAGCATTCGGTCCAGAGCGTCCAGGAACGGTGCCAGCGAGGTCAGCTGGGAGCCGATATGACAATCGAGTCCGCTGACCTGCAGGTGCGGATGGGCTGCGGCGCGTTCGTAAAGCGCCAGTGCCTCGTCGATAGCAACGCCGAACTTGTTCTCTTTCAGGCCGGTCGAGATGTAGGGGTGGGTCTGGGCGTCGACGTCGGGATTGACCCGCAGGGAGATGGGCGCGACTTTACCGGCGGCACGGGCTACATCACCCAAGCGCTCCAGTTCAGCGGCCGACTCGACGTTGAAGCAGTGAATGCCGGCTTCCAGCGCGAACGCCATCTCATCGGCCTGCTTGCCGACGCCGGAGAAGACTACCCGGGACGGATCGCCGCCGGCGCGCAGAACGCGTTGCAGCTCACCCTTGGAAACGATGTCGAAACCGGCACCCAGGCGGGCCAGCACATTGAGCACCGCCAGGTTGGAGTTGGCCTTGACGGCGTAACAGATCAGCCCCGGATGCTCCCCCAGCGCGTTGGCATAGGCCAGATAATGGCGCTCCAGAGTTTCACGAGAGTAGACGTAGGTGGGGGTGCCGAATTCGGCCGCCACCTGATCAAGGGCAACGTCTTCGCCATAGAGGGAGCCGTCGCGGTATTCAAAACTGTCCATTGATGTGCCTTTTAAGAAGAAAACGACGACGATGCCGGTGGCAGATACAGGTCTCCTTTCTGGCCGCAACCGGCCAGCAGGAGGGCGCTCAGCAGTGCGGCGGTCAGCACGCGTGTCATGGAATCCAGCCCCGTAAGTTGGTCGTCAGAGTCGAACCGGCGATTATACCCCTTGGGTTCCTCCTTGCCCATTCTGCCTTATACTGGCGGCTTTCCATTCAGCGAGCGTATCCATGATCAGCGAGAGTGAATTCAACAGCCGTGTCGATGACACGCTGCTGGCCATTGAAGAGGTGCTTGACGGCGCCGACAGTGATATTGACTACGAGAACAGCGGCGGGGTGTTAACCGTGACCTGCGAGAACGGCAGCAAGGTGATCTTTACCCGTCAGGGCCCGGTGCGCCAGCTGTGGGTGGCGACGCCGTTTGGTGGTTTTCATTTTGACCAGCAGGGCGGGCGCTGGGTCAGGGACAGCGATGCCCAGCCCCTAGCCGAGTTCCTCGCTGCAACATTCAGCCAGTGCGCCGGCGAACAGTTCGATTTCAGCTGATCAGGTCAGCAGCGGAGCGACACCGGTATAGAGCAGACGCAAGGCCAGCAGGGTCAGCACCCAGCGAAACACGCGGGAAAATTGCTCGTTGCTGACCTTGGTCAGCAGGTGCAGGCCGATCCAGGTGCCGGCGAAACCGCTGACGATCATTGCTGCGATCAGTCCCAGCCAGTCGCTGAAAGCGAACCCCAGACCGCCGAACACCGCGATCTTGAGGCCATGCTGGACGCTCATGCAGGCCGAAAAAGTCGCAACGCGGACAAAGCGTTCGGCTGATAGTTGTTGGGTAAACGCGGCCACCAGCGGTCCGCTGGCGCCGACGAACATCGAAATCAGCGTCGTGAGCGCCGCGGCGAAGCGCAGCGGCCAGCCCCGCAATGCTTTATGCGGTAGCTTGGGGCCCCAGGTCAGGTAAAGCACGAAGCTGCCCACCGCCAGCAGAATCACGTCGGCGGGCAGCTGGACCACGATCAGTGCAGCGATGACTGCTCCAACCACAGCGCCGAGGGTAAAGTCGGTGAACAGTGAGCGGTTGAGGTGGCGTCGGGTCAGCACCGCACGATTGGTATTGGCACCGGCCTGCACCAGCCCATGTACCGGGATGATGGCCAGTGGTGGCAAGATGCTGGCGGTCACCGCCAGCAACGCCACTCCTCCGCCGACGCCCAGCACCGCCGTCATCAGCGCGGTGGCGAAGCTGGTGGCGACCAGTAGCAAGAGATCGAGACCGGCCAGCCCGGGAGGAATAACGACGGAAACAAAAGTGGCGATCATGCTGCACCTGCACCTAAAACCTTTTGCCTATAGCCGCCGATTTTTGAGCGAGTACTATGGGCGCCACAATAATAACAACGGTATGCCAAGGCGAGCGTCTGAGCGCACCACTATAACAACAACAGCGTAAATTGAGTGCTCGTACTTTTCGCCAACAACAATAATTAGGCGACATAAAAAAAGGACCCCTGGATGGTCCTTTTTTTATGTCTGCCGTTTGATCCCGGGGTCATCCGGGAACGTAGATGCCGCCTCGTCGAATCGCCTGCAGCAGCAGCTTATTGCTGCGCTCCTGCTCACCAATTGCCGCTTTGTAATCCTGCGCCTCTGCACGCAGACGGGCTATGCCTTCCTGGTCCCAGGCCTGCTGCATCAGCTGCTCCATCTTGGCGCGTTTGCTCGGGTCGGGTTTCATCCGTTCCAGCAGCAGATTGACCAGCATACTGTAGGTCTCAAAACGGTCAAGCTCATAGTGGTACTCGTCCGCCGGATTATCGAAGTTGAGACTGCGGATCAAGGTTTCACGATTGCGCAGGGTGGCGATGGCGGTCTTGATCGTCACCATGGCGTTGTCCAGTTCGTTGCGGGCCTGCTCGGGGTGGCCGCTGTCGAGCAGCTCGCGGGCGAGCTGCTGGTGTTCACTGGCGGTCGTTACCATGGTGCGTGCGAACGGCTGGCGCTGCTTTTCTTCGCCAATGCGAATCAAGGCGTTTGTCAGGGCTGAAAGCGACAGCTCGATGCGATTGAAATCTTCCCGCTGTTTGCTGCTGCCGGGGGCCGCATCGGGGTGGTTGGCATTCGCGCTGCTGCAGCACAGTGCCATGATCAGGGCCAGAGGGCGCACAATCCGTTGCATGATGGAATCCTTGGTGAATCGGTAAAACGGCGGCAGGATATCTTGAAGGTGGCGGATTCGCCATCGGAATAGCACCTATTTTTGTGTGGTTGTGTCGGCCGTTATCTGCGGCCAGAATGGGGTGGCTGGAAATCGGGCCGAACTTTTGCCGCCGGCGTGTTTCCAATCACACCAGTAATCAAATGGAATGGAGAGTAATCGATGTTGAACTGGCTCAAACGGAGCGCGATGGCGCTGGTGATGATCCCGCTGCTGTCGACCACGGCGTTGGCAGCCGATTTCAAGGAAGGGGTGCACTATACCAAGTTGCCCAAGGAGGTGCGCACCGCAGATCCGTCCAAAGTGGAAGTGGTGGAGATGTTTGGCTACTGGTGTCCGCACTGCAACAACTTTGAGCGCTATCTGGGGCCTTGGAAGAAGCAGCAGGATGATAGCGTCGATTTCAAACATATCCCGGTGGTGTTCCGGGGTAATCAAGAAGAGTTTGCCCGCGCCTACTACGTTGCCAAAGCGCTTGAGGTTGAGGAGCAGGCCCACCCGCAGCTGTTTAATCTGATCCATCGCCAGCGGCAGTGGATCAATAACAAGGAGCAGTTGGGGCAGTTTTTTGCGGGCCTTGGGGTGAGCGCCGATGACTTCGACAAAGCGTACAGTTCTTTTGCGATCAACAGCCAGATGAACTGGGGCCGCAAGAAAGCCGGAGAGTACCGCATTAGTGGGGTGCCATCGATGGTGGTTAACGGCAAGTATCTGGTGACTGCCGAAAAGGCTGGCGGCCAGCGACAGATGCTTGAAGTGGTCGACTTTCTGGTTGCAAAGGAAAAAGCCGCGCAGTAGCCCGATGCGAGTCAGCCACAGCCGCCCTCGGGCGGCTTTGTTGTTTTCGGAGCGGCTGGGCTATGATTGCGCCAGTGGATCTGGCAAAGGAACTCCCTGAGTGGCGGCAGAAAATGGTGGTAGTGGTGACGCGTCCCTGAAAAAGCGCGTGGTGGAGCTGGAGCAGCGCCAAGAGGCACTGGATGCTGACTTCGACCTGCTCAGCCGGCTGTCGCAGCGGCTCTGTGTCGCCGCTCGCGGCCAGGATGCGGCTCTGGATACGCGGCTCGACGCGCTGCAGGATTCGCTCAAACGTGCTCCCACCGAGCGCGGGTTTCGCGCCGATGGCAGTGCGGTTGAGCGTGAAGTGATGCACTTTTTTCAGCGCCGCGACCAATTGGTCAGGCGGTCGCTGGAGGCCTTGCGCACCGTGCTCAGTCAAGTGGGCGACCGGTTGCCGGACCCGCAGTCTGGAGGTGAGCTGGACCAGTTGCTGAGCTCGCTGCCGGAGGTGCTGGAGAATTTTTACGGCTATCCCGATGTGCTGGAGCAGACGGCGCAGTTGCAGGCGAAGGCGCTGGGTACGCTTGCTCCGCAAGCGGCCGCTGCGGGGGGGGATCAAGCCGGCCAAGATGCTGCGGCACGGGGAGCGAGTGAAGAGGAAGACCGTGAGCTGATTTGCCGCCGCGTCGCGGTGTTGTTACTGGAGCTGGTCGGGCAGCTGTCAGTTCCTCCCAATGAGGCCGCGCGGGCGCACAGGCTGATGTCCCGTATCGAGGGGGGCTTTGGCTGGGATGAGCTGGAAACCGTATTGCAGGATACCGTTGACCTGATTGTCGCGGTGGCCGTGTTCGGGCATGCGGAGTTCGAGGGCTACCTCGCCAATATCAATGGCCAATTGGCCGACATACAGCAGTTTCTGGGTGAAAGCCGTGAGGATCAGCGCCAGGCCCATGCCAGCTCCCAGGCCTTGGATCAGGCTGTGCGCAGTGACGTCAGTAGTGTTGAAGATGCGTTGCAGCAGGCATCGTCGCTGGAGCAGCTGAAGAGCAGTGTGCGCAGCCAACTGGGCGATATTGTAGAGGCTATGGATCGCTATCGTGGTGAGCTGGAAGCGCGTGAACAGCGGGTTGAAAAACGCCTGGGCGAGCTGCAGGGCAAGCTGGAAGCGATGGAGGAGCAGGCACAGCGGGTGCAATCGCATCTGGAGGAGCAGCGCCTGAGAGCACTGTCTGATCCGTTGACGTTGCTGCCCAATCGCGCCGCCTATGACGAGCGTGTGCAGCAGGAGTATGCGCGCTGGGCCCGTTATGCCGGCGAACTGACCATGGTGGTGTGTGATCTGGACCACTTCAAGAAGATCAACGACGGCTACGGCCATCTGGCGGGCGACAAGGTGCTGCGGGTGGTGGCCAAAATCCTGACCCGCAGCATACGCGAAACCGACTTTGTGGCTCGCTACGGCGGCGAAGAGTTTGTGATCCTGATGCCGGAAACCGACACCGATCGCGCGCAGCAGGTGATGGACAAGCTGCGCCAGACGGTGGCCAAGAGTCCGTTCAACTTCAAGGGTGAGCCGGTGCGGGTCACCATGTCCTTCGGCATCAGCTGTTTTGGCCCCAATGACAGTGCTGAAACCGTCTTTGAGCGTGCCGACAAGGCACTCTATCAGGCCAAGGGGGAAGGTCGGAATCGCTGTGTCGTAGCCGCCTAGCGTTGATCCCGCTATAATGCCGCCATTTGCTTTCCGGCAAGGCCGGCCACGACAGAGTAGCCCATGACCGATCAGGACAAAACCGCCACTACCACGCACTTTGGTTACAAGACCGTCGATGTTGCCGAAAAAGAGGCGCGCGTCGCCGATGTGTTTCATTCGGTAGCTCAGAAGTACGACATCATGAACGACTTGATGTCCTTCGGTATCCATCGCTTGTGGAAAGCGATTACGATCGAATACAGCGGTGTGCGCAAGGGGCAGAAAATCCTCGATATCGCCGGTGGCACCGGTGACCTGACACGTAAATTCTCCCGCCTGGTGGGCCCGGAAGGTCAGGTGGTGTTGGCTGACATCAACGATTCCATGCTGAAGGTTGGCCGTGACAAGCTGGCCGACAGCGGCGTTGTCGGCAACGTGCGCTACGTGCAGGCTAACGCCGAGGCGCTGCCGTTCCCCGACAACACCTTTGACTGCATTACCATCGCGTTTGGTCTGCGCAACGTGACTCATAAAGAGCGCGCGCTAGCCTCCATGGCTCGGGTGCTCAAGCCTGGTGGGCGAGTGCTGGTGCTGGAGTTTTCCAAGCCGGTCAATCCGCTGTTGACCAAGGCTTACGATGCTTACTCGTTCGGCCTGCTGCCAATGATGGGTAAGCTGGTGGCCAACGATTCGGAAAGCTACCGCTATCTGGCCGAATCGATCCGTATGCATCCAGACCAGGAAACCCTCAAGGGGATGATGGAAGAGGCCGGCCTGGTGCGCTGTCAGTACCACAATATGACCGGTGGCGTTGTAGCCCTGCACAAAGGGATCAAGCCCTGAGTTCAGGGCGGCACATCTGACTAAGGCTGACCTGTGTCCCGTCTGTTCCGACTGATCAAGATTACCTGGGTGGTGGCTCGTTACCGCCTCGATGATCTTTTCGATGGTGTATCGCTTCCCTGGTACGCCCGTTTTGCGCTGGCGTTGTTGCCTTGGCGCTACCTTATTCCGGCCCGTGGCCCCCGCGCTGAACGGTTGCGTCTGGCGTTGGAGGCGCTGGGGCCGATCTTTGTTAAGTTCGGCCAGATGCTGTCAACTCGTGCTGACCTGTTGCCGCCGGACGTTGCTGCTGAGCTGACCAAGCTTCAGGATCAGGTGCCCCCTTTCTGTGGCGACCACGCTGTTCGTATCGTAGAGCGTGCGCTGGGTGAGTCGGTGGCTGAACTATTCTGTGAGTTCGACAGCACCCCGCTGGCCTCGGCGTCGGTCGCGCAGGTGCACACCGCCACGCTGCATACGGGTGAGTCGGTGGTGGTCAAGGTGATACGTCCGGGCATCAATCGGGTGATCAAGCAGGATGTCAGCTTACTGTATTCCCTGGCTTACCTGGTTCAGACTATCTGGTCGGAAGGCAAACGCTTGCGCCCGGTTGAAGTGGTGGCCGAGTACGAGAAAACCATATTCGACGAGCTGGACCTGCGCAAAGAGGCGGGTAACGCTTCGCAGTTGAAGCGTAATTTTGAGGGGTCGAGCATCCTCTATGTTCCCGAGGTCTATTGGGACTATACCCATCAGAATGTGATGGTCATGGAGCGGATCTACGGCGTGCCGATCTCCAACCTCAACGGGCTGCGGCAGCAGAATACCGATTTCAGACTGCTCGCTGAGCGTGGCGTAGAGATCTTCTTTACCCAGGTTTTTCGAGACAGCTTTTTTCATGCTGACATGCATCCTGGCAATATTTACGTGTCCCGCGACAACCCCGCCGACCCGCAATACATCGCTCTCGATTTCGGGATTGTCGGTTCGCTGACACCGGAGGACCAAAGTTATCTGGCGCGTAACTTCCTCGCCTTCTTCAAGCGCGACTACAAGCAGGTTGCTCAGTTGCATCTTGATTCCGGCTGGGTGCCTGCTGGCACCAATGTCAATGATTTTGAAACCGCCATACGCAGTGTCTGCGAGCCGGTGTTCGAGAAGCCGCTGAAAGAGATCTCTTTTGGGCAGGTGCTGTTGGGGCTATTCCAGACTGCGCGCCGGTTCAATATGGAAGTACAGCCGCAGCTGGTGTTGCTGCAGAAAACCCTGCTCAATATCGAAGGGCTGGGGCGGCAGCTCTATCCGGATCTGGATCTGTGGCAAACGGCCAAGCCGTTCCTGGAGGATTGGATGCGTCAGCGCATGGGGGTGCGAGGTTTCTACCGCGCGCTCAAGCAGCGTGCTCCGGAGTTGGTCGAGCAGCTGCCGCAGATGCCGGGGCTGCTGCATGAATCGCTGCAACAAGTTAAGCGG
Organism: Motiliproteus sediminis; assembly: GCF_017912535.1. Lineage (GTDB taxonomy): Bacteria > Pseudomonadota > Gammaproteobacteria > Pseudomonadales > Balneatricaceae > Motiliproteus > Motiliproteus sediminis. Next base: position 2,751 of record NZ_JAERQK010000016.1, on the reverse strand, counting down.
CTGGAGCATTCTCTGCTGCTCCTTGAGCAGCAGCGCCGTGAGCCCAAAGGGTGGCGCATACATTGGCCCCGCTTGGGCGGTATACTGGCGGTTGCGGCAGCGGTAGGTAGCGCGGGCTGGTTGCCGGCGTTGCCCGATGAATGGCCCATCGCGGCGCTGGCACTGGCTGCCGGCGCATTAGTTCTATTCAGCCTCGAACGTAAATAGGGAGCAGAGCGTGGCCGACCAGTGGTTACAACAGATCAAGTGGACCGAGGACGGGTTGGTACCTGCAATTGCCCAGGATTATCGCACAGGTCAGGTGCTAATGATGGCGTGGATGAATCCCGAATCATTGCGGCTGACGGTGCAGGAACAGCGTGCTGTCTACTGGTCGCGTTCGCGGCATAAGCTGTGGCGCAAAGGGGAAGAATCCGGCCATGTGCAGGTGTTGCACGGGTTGCGGCTCGATTGTGATAACGATGTTCTGCTGCTGCAGGTTGAACAGATGGGCGGTGTCGCCTGCCACACCGGTCGTGCGCACTGTTTTTTCCAGGAGCTTAAAGGGGGGCAGTGGCGCGCGGTCGATCCCGTGGTTAAAGACCCCGGAACCATTTACGGGAAATCATGATGTCTGATGCGATTCTTTCGGCACTGGCCGAGGTGCTCGAAGCGCGCAAAAGCGCCCCGGCGGATAGCTCGTATGTGGCCAGCCTGCATGCCAAAGGGCTGAACAAGATACTGGAGAAGGTGGGTGAAGAGGCCACCGAAACCATCATCGCCGCCAAAGACGTGGCACAGGGCGGGAGCACCGCCGATCTGGTTGGTGAAACCGCTGATTTGTGGTTTCATAGCTTGGTTATGCTGTCCCATCTGGGGTTGGGGCCCGACGAGGTGCTGGCTGAATTGAGCCGTCGCTTCGGGCTTTCCGGACTGGAAGAAAAGGCGTCACGCACGCAAAAATAATAGTCGCAACCCTCAGTGTTGTTGCGGAGTATACAGGAGAATCACATGGGCTTTGGTGGTATTAGTATCTGGCAGTTACTGATCGTTTTGGGCATCGTCGTGCTGCTGTTTGGCACCAAGAAGCTCCGTAATATCGGCGGTGATCTGGGTGGTGCCGTCAAGGGCTTCAAGAAAGCCATGAAAGAGGATGACGCCAACGCCGACGCTGAAGACCCGCAGAAGAAAATCAGTAGCGAAGATGCCTCCTTTTCTGCCACGGACGCCAATGATGCGGCCAAAACTGCGGAAAAACAGGCTGAGAAAGCTGACAAGTAACGCCTTCGGAATCCTCGTCCATGTTTGATATCGGCTTTGCCGAGCTGCTGATCGTGGCGGTTGTTGCCTTGCTCGTGCTCGGCCCCGAGCGCTTGCCCCACGCCCTGAAAACGGCGGGGATGTGGTTTGGGCGTATCAAACGTACCCTCAGCAGCGTGCAGAAAGAGATCTCTGACGAGCTTCGGGTTGAAGAGATGAGGCAGGCAGCTAAAGAGCAGCAGCAGAAGCTTGAGCGCGAGGCCGGCAGCATGACAAGACCGTTTAGCGACTCCTTGCGTGATGAGATTTTAACGCCTGCCGAGCCAAAGATTGAATCCCCCGACGTTGACGCGGCAGCTGAGCAACCAAGGGCTGCGCCTGAAAAGAAAGACCACTCATGACCGGCGATCACTCAACCACCGATACCAATGAGCAGGTGCAGCCTCTTATATCGCACCTGACTGAGCTGCGTGATCGGCTGTTGAAAAGCGTGCTGCTGGTGCTGCTGTTCTTTCTGGGATTGTTCTACTTCGCCAACGACCTCTATACCTACCTGTCCGAGCCGCTGACCGCGCTGCTGCCGGAAGGCACCAGCATGATTGCCACCGACGTGACTTCGCCGTTTTTCGCGCCGTTCAAGCTGACGCTGGTGGTGGCCATCTTTGCGGCCATCCCGTTTATTCTTCATCAGGCGTGGAGTTTTATCGCTCCCGGCCTTTACCAGCATGAAAAGCGTATGGCCGTGCCGCTGTTGATCTCCAGTGTGATGCTGTTTTACAGCGGCGTCGCGTTTGCCTATTTTGTGGTGTTTCCGTTGATCTTCGGCTTCTTTACCAGCACCGGTCCGGAGGGGGTGGCGATGATGACCGATATCAGCAGTTACCTGAATTTCGTACTGAAACTGTTCTTCGCCTTCGGGATCGTGTTTGAAATCCCCATTGCCACGCTGCTGCTCATCTGGAGCGGTGCGACTACGGTTGAAAGCCTCAAGGAAAAACGTGCTTACGTAGTGGTAGGCTGTTTCGTGGTTGGGATGCTGCTGACTCCGCCGGATGTGATCTCCCAGACACTGCTGGCAATGCCTATGTGGCTGCTGTTTGAAGTGGGTATTATTCTGGGCCGGATATTCGTTCCGCGCTCGAGAGTAGAAGCGCCGGAATAGCTCCCGCTCTTACCTGAGAACGACCTGTAAAATAATTTAAACATCGCGCTTGACTCTGCGACTTAAGTCGATAGAATGCGCAGCCCTGTGAGGCGCAACAGACCACGGCCAAGGCGGTGGTGAGCGGGCCCGCAGATAAGGCGGCAACGATTAATCAGGTTGAAATAATCGTTGACAGGCCGGAGAGGCGCTCTATAATACGCGCCTCGCTTGAGACGAAAGACATCTCGCTCAGGCACGCTCTTTAACAAATCGACCATGCAATTCGTGTGGGCGTTTGCCGGGATGAAGCAGTAAAGCATTATCAAGGTAAACGACTCGTGAATTCATTTAACTACAACGTTTACGTT
>NZ_JAERQK010000015.1 GCF_017912535.1 Motiliproteus sediminis | reverse complement strand
CCCATACCGAACTCCGAAGTGAAACGACTCAGCGCCGATGGTAGTGTGGGGCTTCCCCATGTGAGAGTAGGTCATCGCCAAGCGCCTAATACGAGAAGGCCCCAGTCATGCGACTGGGGCCTTTTTTTATCGCTGACGGGTGGTGATCCAGAGCGGTGGGCGGCCGGGTTAACTCTCCAGCATGAAGGTTACCGGACCGTCGTTGATCAGGCTGACTTTCATGTCGGCACCGAAGCGACCGGTGGCGACATGACCCAGCTGTCCCCGGGCCTCGGCCACAAAGTAGTCATAAAGGCTTTCGCCGAGTTCAGGGTGGGCGGCGTTGGAGAAGCCGGGGCGCAATCCCTTGCGCGTATCGGCTGCCAATGTGAACTGCGATACCACCAGTAGCTCGCCGCCGGCCTGCTGAAGATTGAGGTTCATTTTGCCGTCCGTATCGGGGAAGATGCGGTAGTGGGTGACTTTGTGCAGCAGTTTGCGCGCTTTCTCTTCGTTGTCCCCCTTCTGTACTCCCAGTAACAACAGAATGCCGGTTTCGATCTTGCCAGAGACCTCGCCATCGATCTGAACCGCCGCTTGGCTGACGCGTTGGATTAATCCGAGCATGGGGCTCCTATGCCAGTCGAGTGGCGAATTTTTCTGTCGCCTTGATGAGGTTGTCGGTGATGCCGGGTTCCAGCGCTGAATGTCCAGCATCACGGACGAGGTGAAGTTCTGCGTCAGGCAGAGACTGATAGAGGGCGAACGCTTGTTCCGGTGGGCAAACGGTATCGTAGCGGCCGTGGATCAGAACGGCCGGAATCTGCGCGATTCGCTCCGCCTGGGCGAGAATCTGGTTCTCTTCAATAAACCCCTGGTGCGTGAAGTAGTGGTTCTCAATCAGCGCCAGAGCGCCGGCAACCTGGGGATCGGTGTAGTGGTTGAGCAGGGTGGTGCTTGGATTCAGGGTGGAGCAGTGAGCTTCCCAGCTACACCAGGCCTTGGCCGCAGCCATTCGCTCAAGATCATTGTCGCTACTGAGGCGGCGATGGTAGGCGGCTACCAGGTCGCTCCGTTCGTCAGCAGGAATGGGCGCCGCGAACTTGTTCCAGTGATCGGGAAAGAAGCGGTTGGCGCCACTTTGATAGAGCCAGTCGATATCCTGTTGGCGACACAGGAAGGTGCCCCTCAGGATCAGTCCCGCGACCCGGTCAGGGTGTTGCTGGGCGTACAAAAGGCTGAGTGTTGCCCCCCAGGATCCTCCAAAAAGAAGCCACTGTTCGACGTTTAGGTGTGAGCGGATCTGCTCCATATCGCTCAACAGATGCGGGGTGGTGTTGTCGGTTAACTCCGCATGCGGCGTTGAGTGGCCGCAGCCGCGTTGATCAAAAAGAACGATGCGGTATTTTTCCGGATCGAAGAAGCGACGGTTGAAGCTGTCGCAGCCGGCGCCGGGGCCGCCGTGCACAAAGAGTACCGGGATTCCGCGGGGGTTGCCGCTCTCTTCAAGGTAAATATGGTGGAGGCCGTCGACCTTTAGCTGGTGACGGGCGTAGGGCTGTATCTCAGGGAACAGGGTGCGCATAGTCAATCCTTTGCCGCAATCTGCCCCTAAGTATACAGCCCTCTGCCGCTATTGCCTTAGCTGCGTGCTGCGCGCTTGCGCTCGTGCTCTTTCAGCAGCTTCTTGCGCAGGCGGATGTGGTGGGGGGTGACTTCAACCAGCTCATCATCCTCGATGAAATCCAGTGCCTGTTCCAAGGTGAACTTGATCGGCGGTGTCAGCTGGATATTTTCATCGGTGCCGGAGGCGCGGACGTTGGTTAGTTGTTTGCCCTTGATCGGGTTTACCGCCAGGTCGTTGGAGCGGCTGTGGATACCAAGGATCATCCCCTCGTAGACCTCTACGTTGGGGTCGATACAGAGGCGTCCGCGCTCCTGCAGGTTGAATAGCGAGTAACCCAGCGCCTTGCCCGACACCATCGATACCAGCACGCCATTGATGCGTGATACCACTTCACCCTCTTTGACCGGGCCGTAGTGGTCGAAGATCGAGGTCATGATGCCGGTACCGGAGGTAAGGGTCAGGAACAGGCTGCGAAAGCCGATCAGGCCGCGCGAGGGGATCATAAAGGTCAGGCGTACCCGGCCCTTACCGTCCACTTCCATGTTGGTCATGTCGGCGCGGCGTTTACCCAGCTCCTCGATCACATTGCCTTGGTGCTGTTCTTCAACGTCGATCATCACCTCTTCGAACGGCTCCTGAATCTGGCCGTCGACGACTTTCTGAACCACTTCCGGGCGGGAAACACCGAGTTCGAAGCCTTCGCGGCGCATCGATTCGATCAGCACCGACAGGTGCAGCTCGCCGCGACCGGAGACTTTGAACTTCTCCGGCGAATCGCCCTCTTCAACCCGCAGGGCAACGTTGTGAATCAGTTCGCGCTCCAGGCGCTCCTTGATGTTGCGCGAGGTGACGAACTTGCCGTCCTGGCCGGCGAACGGCGAATCGTTGACCTGGAAGGTCATGGACACCGTCGGCTCATCAACGCTCAGCGCCGGCAATGCTTCGACATGGTCGGGGTGGCAGAGGGTATCGGAGATATTCAGCTTGTCGATACCGGTGACACAGACGATGTCGCCCGCTTGTGCGCTGGAGACATCTACTCGCTCCAGACCCATGTAGCCCATGATCTTGAGAACGCGACCTGAGCGTGATTTACCCTCGGCATCGATCACCTTGACCTGGCCGTTGGTGGCGATGCTGCCGCGCTTGATGCGGCCGACGCCGATAACGCCGAGATAGCTGCTGTAGTCCAGTGCGGATACCTGCATCTGGAAGGGGCCATCCACGTCGACGTTCGGGGCTTCGACATGTTCGACAATCGCTTCGAACAACGGTGTCATATCCTCTGCCATCTCGCTCGGATCGCGACCGGCGATGCCGTTCAGGGCGGATGCGTAGACCACCGGGAAGTCGAGCTGCTCTTCGGTTGCTCCAAGGTTGTCGAACAGGTCGAACACCTGGTCCATAACCCAGTCCGGGCGCGCGCCTGGGCGGTCAATCTTGTTGATGACCACGATAGGTTTCAGGCCCTGTGCAAAGGCCTTCTGGGTGACGAAGCGCGTCTGTGGCATGGGGCCGTCGACTGCATCAACCAACAGCAATACGCAGTCAACCATCGACAGTACCCGCTCCACTTCGCCGCCAAAGTCAGCGTGCCCGGGGGTGTCGACGATATTGATTCGGTAGTCGTTCCAGCGGATGGCGGTATTCTTGGCAAGGATGGTAATGCCGCGTTCACGCTCCTGGTCGTTGGAGTCCATGATCCGCTCACTGCCTTCGTCGCGGCGCGCCAAAGTGCCTGACTGCTGAAGCAGTTTGTCTACCAAGGTGGTCTTGCCATGGTCGACGTGGGCGATGATGGCAATATTTCTCAAATTCTCAATCACAGCGGCTTTACTCCGGCGCCTTAAAAAGCGGCAATTATACATGAGTTGACGGTGCAAGCTGTGCGATTATTTTGTGTGCAGCGCTCTCGATTCCCGCAGGAATTTCATGCTTAAATAGCTGCGCAGTGAGACAGCAGCAGTGCTTGCGCTATATTGGTGCATCTTGTTTTTGTGTGCACCGATATAGGGCGAATGGGTGTGCCCGTGATGGCGCAGGACCCGCAGAAACAGCGGTTTTCGCTACTTCAGTGAAGTGGCACACCATTTGCCTTAGGTAAAAACCGAAAATTCGCGTTGCTGCTTGGCCGCGAAAGGTAAGGAAGGGCCCAGAGCGATCTGGCCATTAACAACCGGAGATTGATATGTCACAGACTCTGAAGCTGATTGAAGAAAATGAAGTGCGTTGGGTCGACCTGCGTTTCACCGATACCAAAGGTAAAGAGCAGCACGTAACCATTCCTGCGACTGAAGTTAACGAAGACTTCTTCGTAGACGGCAAGATGTTCGATGGTTCCTCCATCGCGGGTTGGAAGGGCATCAACGAGTCTGACATGATCCTGCTGCCTGACGACAGCGCCTCTCTGCTGGATCCTTTCACCGAAGACGCCACAGTTATTGTTCGGTGTAACATCGTCGAGCCGTCCACCGGTCAGGGTTACGAGCGTGACCCTCGCTCCATCGCCCAGCGCGCTGAAGAGTACCTGAAATCTACCGGCATCGGTGATACGGCGCTGTTCGGTCCGGAGCCCGAGTTCTTCGTGTTTGACGACGTTAAGTGGCACGCCGATATCTCTGGCGCTGGCTACAAGATCTCTTCTGATGAAGCGGCCTGGTCTTCTAACGAAGTCTTCGAAGGCGGCAACATCGGCCACCGCCCGACCGTTAAGGGCGGTTACTTCCCGGTTCCTCCGGTTGACTCCCTGCATGACCTGCGCGCCGCGATGTGTGATGCCATGACCTCCATGGGCCTGGTAGTTGAAGTACACCACCACGAAGTAGGTACTGCGGGCCAGTGTGAAATCGGCGTTGGTGCCAACACCCTGACCAAAAAAGCTGACGAAGTTCAGGTGCTGAAGTATTGCGTACATAACGTTGCTCACGCCTACGGCAAGACGGCCACCTTCATGCCGAAGCCTCTGGTTGGCGATAACGGTTCCGGTATGCACGTTCACATGTCCATCTCCAAGGATGGTCAGAACCAGTTCTCCGGCGACCTGTACGGTGGTCTGAGCGAGCAGGCTCTGTTTGCTATCGGCGGTGTTATCAAGCACGCCAAGGCGATCAATGCCTTCGCTAACGGTTCCACCAACTCCTACAAGCGTCTGGTTCCCGGTTTCGAGGCTCCGGTTATGTTGGCTTACTCAGCGCGCAACCGCTCTGCCTCTATCCGTATCCCTTACGTGACCAACCCGAAGGCGCGTCGCGTTGAATTCCGCTTCCCTGATCCGTCTGGCAACCCTTACCTGTGCTTTGCGGCACTGATGATGGCGGCTCTGGATGGTATCAAGAACAAGATCCATCCTGGTGATGCGGCGGACAAGGACCTGTACGACCTGCCGGCTGAAGAAGCGGCTGAGATCCCGACCGTATGTTCCAGCCTGGAAGAAGCGCTGGCGTCGCTGGACGCAGACCGTGAATTCCTGACTGCTGGCGGCGTATTCAGTGATGACACCATCGATGCTTACATCGCGCTGAAGAAGCAGGATGTTGAGCGTGTCAACATGACTACACACCCGGTTGAATTCGACCTGTACTACAGCGTTTAAGCATTACCCTTAAGCGCTCTGAAAAGCCTCCTTCGGGAGGCTTTTTTTATGTCTGTTGTTTGGGCTGGATAAGATTCAAATTAGGGCGGTCGGGCTAGTGTGCACTATTATGGTGCGGTAAGGATGGTTGTGGAGCGGACCAGCTTTGGTCATGGCGGCGTGAGCCCAGGTTTTATGCGGCGGGAGAGCGTGGCGGGCAAGCTGGTTTATTTTTTGCAATAGCTGACTAAAAGCCCTATGGCGGAGAATATCTGGTGCACGTGTTTTATAAGAACCTGCTTGATAACCTCAGCGGCGCTGTGTTGATGGTCGATGGTGAGCGCTGCATCCGCTATATGAACCCGGCGGCGGAGATGTTGTTTGAGGTCAGCGCCAAGCGGATGGAGGGTGAAAACCTCGTCAGTCTGATTCGCGACCACTTCGAGTTCTATGAGGTGCTGGCTGACGCCTGCGACACCGGCCACTCCTTTACTCGCCGCGAGGCGCATCTGCTACTGCACAATGGCAAGGATTTGGCTGCTGACTACAGCATATCGCCGCTACTGGCGGAGCGCAGCAATGGCCTGTTGATCGAGGTTCAGCCGCGTGAGCGGCTCATACGTATCAGTCGTGAGGAGGAGAGTCGCTCGCAGCAAGAGACAACCCGCGAACTCATTCGGGGGCTCGCCCACGAGATTAAGAATCCGTTGGGTGGTATTCGGGGGGCGGCGCAGCTGCTGGATCGCGCGCTGCCTAATGACAGTTTGCACGAGTATACCCAGGTGATTATCGGCGAGGCCGACCGGCTGCAGAATCTTGTCGATCGCATGCTGGGACCGCGTCAGTTGCCGCAGAAGAAGCCGATCAATATTCATCTTATTCTGGAACGCATCAATAGTCTGATCAGTGCCGAGACTGCGGGCCAGGTCGAGGTGGTGCGCGATTACGATCCGAGCATTCCCGATATCGACGGTGACGAGGAGCAGTTGATCCAGGCCGTTCTTAACGTGGTGCGCAATGGCGTGCAGGCGCTGCTGGAAGCAGAAACGCCGTCGCCGCGGATTACCTTGCGCACGCGTGCGATTCGCCAGTTCACTCTGGGGGCCGAGCGGCATCGTCTGGTTTGTCAGTTGGTGGTACAGGATAACGGCCCGGGAGTGCCTGAGTCGCTGCGAGAAACGCTGTTCTATCCGATGATCAGCGGACGGGCGGCGGGTACCGGGTTGGGGTTGTCGATCGCGCAGTCGATCGTCAATCAGCATCAGGGATTAATTGAATGTCAGAGTGAGCCCGGTTGTACCGAGTTCATGATCTACATACCGTTGGAGAATGAATATGGCGTCAAATAACGTCTGGATTGTTGACGATGATCGCTCTATTCGCTGGGTGCTGGAGAAGGCGCTGGAGCAGGCCGGTATCGAGGCGCGGGTGTTTGAGGCGGGTGATGAGGTCATGAAGGCGCTGCAGCATGAGCAGCCCGATGCCCTTGTCAGTGATATTCGTATGCCGGGTATCGACGGCCTGGCGCTGCTGGGTGAATTGCAGCGCCTGTGTCCGGACCTGCCGGTGATCATCATGACGGCGCACTCTGATCTGGATAGTGCCGTGGCCTCCTACCAGGGAGGGGCCTTCGAATATCTGCCCAAGCCCTTTGACGTGGATGACGCTGTCGCGCTGGTCAAGCGGGCGTTGGCTCATGCCCAGGAGAAGCGTGGCCAGGCCGATGCGGTTCAGCCCGAGGTGGCGACCGAGATCATTGGTGAGGCGCCGGCGATGCAGGAGGTGTTCCGCGCTATCGGGCGACTGTCGCAGTCGAATATCACCGTGCTGATCAATGGTGAGTCGGGCACGGGTAAGGAGTTGGTCGCTCACGCGCTGCATAAGCACAGCCCGCGTCGGCAGGCCCCCTTTATACCGCTCAACATGGCAGCTATTCCTCGTGATCTGATCGAATCGGAGTTGTTTGGTCATGAGAAGGGCGCCTTTACTGGTGCCGGCGCGCAGCGCAAGGGGCGCTTTGAGCAGGCGGATGGTGGCACTCTGTTTCTCGACGAGATCGGCGACATGCCGGCCGAAGCGCAGACCCGGTTGCTGCGGGTGCTGGCCGATGGTGAGTTCTACCGGGTTGGCGGGCATACGCCGATCCGGGTCAATGTACGGATCATCGCCGCAACTCACCAGAACCTGGAAGAGTTGGTCAAGGAGGGGCGCTTCCGTGAGGATCTGTTCCACCGTTTGAACGTTATTCGTATTCATATACCCCGCTTGAGTGCGCGCAGCGAAGATATCCCCCGGTTGGCGCAGCACTTTCTGGCCAAGGCAGCCGACGAGTTGGCGGTTGAGCCCAAGGTGCTGACTGCCGAGGCTGAGCGTTATCTGTGCGGGGTGTCCTGGCCCGGTAACGTGCGCCAACTGGAAAACGCCTGTCGTTGGATCACGGTGATGGCCTCCGGCCGGGAAGTGTTGGTGTCTGATCTGCCGCCCGAGCTGCTTGAGGATCAGGTGGCAGAGCAGCCCGCCGGCGACTGGCGGCAAGGTTTGCGGCAGTGGGCAGAGCAGGAGCTGGGGCGCGGCACCAGTGATCTGCTCGGTGTGGCGGTGCCGATCTTTGAGCGCATCATGATTGAAACTGCGTTGGCGCATACCGGTGGTCGCCGCCGCGATGCCTCGTTGTTGTTGGGGTGGGGGCGCAACACGCTGACACGCAAGATTAACGAGCTGGGTATGGATGCTGCCGACAGTGAGGGGTGAATCGGCTCCCGGGGTGGCTTAATTGGGCTAGAGTTTCCATCATGCATTCATCGTCTGAAAGGGAAGTGTATGAACAGGAAGATCGGGTCGGTTTGTTGTGGTGCGCTGCTGCTGATGGGCGCGGGTGTGGCCGCTGCGGATAATCGCAGCTGTGAGAGCCTGCTGACTGAGTTGGGCAAGTGGCCGGCCGGTAGCGAAAGCTATGAGTTGCTGCTGCGGCAGTCGATCAGTCCGCGCGTCGGTGATCGGCTGGATGGCATGGCGGCCAAGCGTAAGGTTTCGCGCTCACTGGCGCGCAAGATTACCGCTCTTTATTACGACATGCTGGTGGCGGCCTGTCGCCAAAATGGCTCGCTGATGACGCACATGGCATCGGAGCAGGCTGCGGCGGAAACGCGCGCCATGGTAGAGGCCTATTTCGAGCTGAAAGATTAGCAGGCGCCGCTAAAGCCTTGCTGGCGCCAGGCTTCATAGCTGATGACGGCAACGGCGTTGGATAGGTTGAGGCTGCGGCTGTCCGGGCGCATCGGAATGCGGATGCGTTGATCGCAGTTGATGGCGTTCAGTATCTCTGCTGGAAGGCCGCGGGTCTCCGGGCCGAACAGCAGGATGTCATCGGATTTGTAGGCGACCTGGTCGTGGAGGCGGCTGCCTTTGGTGGTGCAGGCAAAGATCCGGCGATTCGCGGCCCAGTGCTGGAATGTCGCGAAGTCGGCGTGACGATGCACCTGCTTATGGTCGGCGTAGTCGAGCCCTGCTCTGCGCAGTTTTTTCTCTTCCAGATCAAATCCCAGTGGCTCTATCAGGTGCAGGCTGCAGCCGTTGTTGCGGCACAGGCGCATGATGTTGCCCGTATTGGGTGCAATTTCAGGTTCGTACAGCGCGATGTGAAACATAAGGACAGCGGAGCGCGACGAGCGCCCCGCCGGAGGGTTTAGTGTTGCTGTTCGGCTTTTTCGCCGGCTTGCTGCTTCTGCATCTGTTCGGCAAAGAGAGCGTCAAAGTTAACCGGTGCCAGGCCGAGGGCCGGGAAGCCGCCGCGATTGGCCAGACTGTCAACGGTCTCGCGTGCATAAGGGAACAGGATGTTGGGGCAGAAGGCACCCAGGGTGTGCTGCATCTGCCCGCCTTCCAGTCCCTTGATCAGAAACAGGCCTGCTTGTTGCGCTTCGATCAGGAAGGCTGAGTCACCATCGCTTTTTACAGTCACGGTGAGCGTCAGCACCACCTCATAGAGGTCGTCGCCGACAGAGCGGGTCTTGGTGTTGATCTCCAGTCCAACTTCTGGCTGCCAGGCCTTGGAAAAAACCGCCGGCGAATTCGGTGACTCGAAGGAGAGGTCCTTGAGGTAGATTCGCTGAATGGCAAACTGGGGTTGGTTGGCTTGGCTTTGGGCGTTCTCTTCGCTCATGGTGTGCTTCCTTTTATTGTTCGTTTAAATCTTTTTCGCCGCTCAACAGCGCGTCCAGCTGACCGCTTCGTTCCAGCGCGTAGAGCTCGTCGCAGCCGCCTATGTGGGTGTCATCGATAAATATCTGCGGCACTGTGTGGCGGCGCGCACGTGCCATCATGGCACGGCGCTTCTCGGCATCGCCGTCCACCGCAATCTCATCAAAGCTGGCTTGCTTCTGCGTTAGCAGCATCTTGGCGCGAATGCAGTAGGGGCAATAAGCGGTGGTATAGATTTCGATGCGGGCCACGGTTACTTCTTCACGATCGGCAGGTTCTGCGCCTTCCACTCGGTAATGCCGCCGCTCAGGCGGGATACCCGCTCAAACTTGGCTTCCTGTAGCTTCTTGAACGCGCCGGATGCGGTGTGGCCGAGGTTGCAGACCACAATGACCGGCTTATCGCGGTGCTTGTGAAGCTCGCTGATCCGCTTGTCCAGTTCTGCGAAGGGGATGTTGACCGCGCCGGTAATGTGGCCGGTCTGGAACTCCTTCTTGGGGCGGATATCCAGCACAACGGCATTTTCCTTGTTGATCATCTGGGTGGCGATGTGGGGCGTGACTTTGGCGCCGCCTTTGCGGGCTTCGCTGATCGCCAGCAGCACCAACGTGACCGCCAGCGCGGCAAACAGCTCCAGGTGGTTGTTGGCGAATTCGATGAACTGCTCCATTAACGCTTCTTCCGAGTTTGTAGGTTGTGGGCGGCCGCCGGGCCGCGGAAAGGCGCAAGTATACCTGTTCAGCCGGATCGAGGCCACGCGCTTGCCGTCTGTGGATGGGGTTGATGGGTCATGATTCCTTTTTGATATATCGAAAATAATCAAAAAACAATTGTGATTATTAAATAATCATATAGAATTTCATTATTCTGTATTTGTTATAACTAAGAAGATTAAAGAGTATGCAAGAGCGAGAATTGAAACTCTTATTCAATGCGGGATGTTTCACTATCTGCCGAGCTATTCCCGTATCTATGGCTAAAGGCTGGAATTTGAAGTTTGTGACCGGCGATGAGCGCGAAGAGGTGCTCACGCTGCAGCGTGAGGAGCGCGAGCGTGAGTTCAAAAGCCTGGATGGAGCGGTATCGGTCGCGCGGCGTATCGGGTTTGACTGGGTGCGGGTCGAAATCGGTAATCTGCAATGGGAAGAGCGGCTCAGCTTGTGAAAAAGACGCTGCTTCTGGCTGTGCTTCTTTGTTTTCCGCTGGCTGCCAGTGCTTCTCTGAAGGGGCTTGTTGAGGCGCTGGCAGCCGGCGCTCCACTCTCTACTGAACAACGGCAGGCGGCAGAGCAGAGTCCGGACGGATTGCTGCTGCTGGGCTGGCTGGCGGAGTCCGGCAGATATGGTCGACCCCGTGATGTCAGTGCCTCCAGAGCGCTATTTCAGCGTGCGGCTGAAGCGGGCTCAATTGCTGCGTTAAGCTATTGTTGGGAGCGGTGTGTCGAGCTCACCGACGAGGTGCGCAAGCGGTTGCGGCAGGCGGCTGAGTCGGGTGATCCCCAGGCGCTTTATCTGCGCTACCGGTTGGCGCAGAGTGAGGAGGCAGAGGTCGGTGCAATGGATCAGCTGCTGCTGGAGGCGGCGCGGGGCGGGCAGGCTGATGCCATCGGACAGTTGTATGCCGACCACTTCTTGAGCTGGGCCGGCGGCAACCGCACCGTCATGCAGGCAGCGAGAAAGCTGGAGCGTTGCCGCGCCGAGGGGATTGTTTACTGTTACTTCCTAACCGGCTCGCTGCATCAGCGGCGCGGAGATCATGGGTCTGCACTGTTTTACTTCCAGATGCTGCGTTGGATTGACCGGGATCTGTTTGGCCGCTACCTGAGCGCCGCCGACATCAGCGATCTGGTCGCGCGCCTGCCGCAGCAGAGCCTCGAGCCGGTGCGCAATCGGGCCGCAATCCAACTGGCTACGCTGGCGGCCACCGGTAATCCGCGCCTTGACCGCTTCGCCTTCTGTCGCGACAGTCTCGGTGTTGCCTGCGTGTCGCAACTGGCCGCTCGAGATGGCGACTGTGTGCCGGCGGTACTGGAGCGGGCCGAGGCTTTTCGGGGGTTTCGCGATTCTACCGGCTATCGAGCGTGTTTGGCTGCCGAGCGCTGACTGGCCCTTTGCCGGGCGTCAGAGTAAAATGCTCGGCTATTTGACGACCACGCAGGATCCGTTTTCATGGCCCAGAATCGCACTCCGACCGCGCTGATTATTCTTGATGGCTGGGGGGTCAACGACGACCCCGTCAACAACGCCATCCACGCCGCCCGTACCCCGGTATGGGACCGCATCTGGTCCAGCTGCCCCACCGCACGGGTGGCTACGTCCGGTCTGGCAGTTGGCTTGCCGGACGGGCAGATGGGTAATTCTGAGGTCGGTCACATGAACATGGGGGCCGGTCGTATCGTCTATCAGAACTTTACCCGCATCACCAAAGCGATCGAAGATGGCTCTCTGTTCACTAACGACGCATTGGTGAGCGCCATGGATAAGGCGATCAATGCCGGCCGAGCGGTGCATATTATGGGGCTGCTCTCTCCCGGTGGCGTGCATTCCCATGAGGAACACCTGTTCGCACTGTGCGAAATGGCGGTGAAGCGCGGTGCCAACGCGCTGTATGTGCACGCTTTTCTAGACGGTCGCGATATGCCACCGCGTAGCGCTGAGCCCTCGATCAGAGCCATGGAAGCCAAGTTGGCGGCGCTGGGTGTTGGTGCCATCGCCACGGTGACCGGGCGGTACTATGCCATGGACCGGGATAATCGTTGGGAGCGGGTCCAGCAGGCCTACGACGCGATGACCTTGGGTGAGGGTGCGCAGCGATCCGGCAGCACTCTGGCGGCGCTGGAGCAGGCATATGCGCGTGGCGAGAACGACGAGTTCGTCCAGGCCACGGTTATCGAGCGCGAGGATGGCAGCGCGACCGGCCGCGTTGAGGACGGTGACACGGTGATCTGTGCCAACTTCCGCCCTGATCGCGCGCGTGAGATCACCCGCGCCTTTGTAGAGGCCGACTTTGATGGTTTCGAGCGCCGCCGGGCTCCGGCACTGGCCGACTTCGTGATGATGACCGAATATGCGGCGGACATCGAGGCATCCTGCGCTTATCCGCCGGAAGCGATTCGAAACGGTCTGGGTGAATATATGGCCGCGCAGGGTAAAACCCAGCTGCGGATCGCTGAAACCGAGAAGTATGCCCACGTGACCTTTTTCTTTAACGGTGGCGAGGAGGCGCAGTACGCCGGTGAAGAGCGAATTCTGGTGCCATCCCCAGATGTGGCTACCTACGACCTCAAGCCGGAGATGAGTGCGCCAGAGGTAACAGACAAGCTGGTAGAGGCGATCGGGTCAGGGCGTTTCGATCTGATCATCTGTAACTTCGCCAATCCTGACATGGTCGGCCATACCGGTGTATTTGACGCCGCCGTCAAGGCGGTAGAAACGATCGACAGCTGCCTTGGCCGGGTGCTTGACGCGTTGCAAGCGGTCGGTGGCCAGTGCCTGATTACTGCCGATCATGGCAATGTGGAACTGATGGCTGATCCGGCCACGGGGCAGGCGCATACGGCGCATACCACCTGGCCAGTGGGTCTGGTGTATGTCGGGCCGCGTCAGCTGACGTTGGAAAATGGCACCCTGGCAGACCTGGCTCCTACCCTGTTGGAGCTGATGGGGCTGCCGGCTCCGGCAGAGATGACCGGTACCGTGTTGGCCCGTTGAGCGCGTGTACAGCCGAATGATCCTTGGTTATAGTCGCGGGATCATTCGGGAATCGTTAATGCGCATACTGCTGCCACTTATTGTCACTTTGCTGGCGCTGCAGCTGCCTTTTGCCCAGGCGGCTGATGCCGATGCCACGCAGCGTCAGATACGCCAGCTGCAGAGCGAAATCAAACAGCTACGAGCGGAGCTGGATAAGGCGAGCGGCGAGCAGCAGTCGCTGCAGCAGGCGCTGCGCCGGGCAGAGTCCGAGGCAGGACGAGTCAGCCGCCACCGGGATGCGCTGAGTGATGATCTCCTGCGTATTGCAGCCCAGCTTGAGCGCTTGGGGCCACAGCAGCAGCGGCTGCAGGCCCAACGCAAGAGCCAGGCCGAGGCGCTGGGGGAACAGTTGGCGCTGGCTTTTCGCAGTGGGCAGCAGGATAAGCTCAAGCTACTGCTCAATCAGGAAAAGCCTGAGCGGGTCAGCCGGCTGCTGCACTACCACCGTTACTTTACCGAAGCGCGGGTTGCCGCGATTCAGCAATTTAATGCCACCTTGGCTGAACTGGAGCGGACGGAAGCCACTCTCAAGGAGAACAGTGCGGCGTTGGTCGACCGGCAACAGCAGCTGGAGCAGCGCGAGCGAGAGCTGGCTGGTCTGCGCCGCGAGCGTCAGCAGGCGCTGGCAAGCTTGCAGCGTGACATTAAAGGTCGGAGTGAGCAGCTGGCGCGACTGGAACAGGACCAGCAGCGTTTGCAGCGCGTGCTGCGGCAGTTACAGCAGGCCTTGGCGAAAGCGGATCTTGCCATCACCACCCAGCGTTTCGCGCAGTTAAAGGGGCGTCTGGCTTGGCCGACACAGGGGAAAGTGGTAGAGCGTTTTGGCAGCCGCCGGGGCGGCGCGCGTAGCGAGGGTATTGTCATCGGTGCCGGTGCTGGCCAGCGGGTCAGTGCCGTGCATAATGGACGGGTAGTCTATTCGGACTGGCTAAGAGGCTACGGCCTGTTGCTGATTATTGACCATGGCGACGGCTACATGTCGCTCTACGGGCACAACCAGAGTTTGCTCAAAGAGGTGGGTGACTGGGTTGCTGCCGGAGACAGTATCGCCAAGGTTGGTGACAGCGGCGGGCGTGAAGACGCCGGTCTTTATTTCGCCATCAGGCGACGGGGTAAGCCCCAGAATCCGCAAACCTGGCTGCGGCGCGGCTAGGCCTGAGTTAAGGAAACTACCATGAAGCTGGTAAACCGTTTGATCTCCTCCGTGGCGCTGGCCATCGGTCTGAGCTTGCCACTGTCGGTCCTCTATGCCGCACCGGAGGGTGGCGATAGCGCCCCGGCCGGTGTTGGCCAGGCGCCGCTGCCGCTGGAGGAGCTGCGTACATTTACCGAAGTCTTTGAACGGATCAAGGGTGCCTATGTTGAGGAGGTGGATGACGCCACGCTGCTCGAAAACGCCATCAAGGGGATGCTAAGCGGTTTGGATCCTCACTCGGCGTATATGGATCCGCGCTCGTTCAAGAATCTGCAGGTGCATACCAGCGGTGAGTTTGGCGGTCTGGGAATCGAAGTGGGTATGGAGTCCGGTTTTATCCGCGTTATCGCTCCCATCGACGATACCCCCGCGGAGCGGGCCGGTATTCTCGCTGGCGATATGATTATCAAGCTGGATGATAACGCCGTGCAGGGGATGGGGCTGGTGGACGCCGTCAACCTGATGCGCGGTAAACCCGGTACCGACATCGTGTTGACCATCATGCGCGAGGGTGATCCCAAGCCTAAGAAGATTACCGTGACACGTGATGTGATCAAGGTAACCAGTGTGCGGAGCCGGATGCTGGACGAGCACTTCGGTTATCTGCGGATCTCGCAGTTTCAGGTGAATTCCGGCAAGGACCTGAAAGCGGCAATGGTGAAACTGGCCGAAAAGGGTGATCTGAAAGGCTATATTCTTGATCTGCGCAACAACCCTGGCGGAGTACTTCAGGCCGCAGTGGAGGTCAGTGACGCGTTCCTCAAGGGTGGGCTGGTGGTGTACACCGAGGGGCGAATCGATCAGGCCGAGCTGCGCTTCAGCGCCACTGAAGAGGACCCCAGCGAGGGCTTGCCGCTGGTTGTGTTGATCAATGGCGGTTCGGCGTCGGCGTCCGAGATCGTTGCCGGTGCATTGCAGGATCATGGTCGTGCAGTCGTGATGGGAACCCGTAGCTTCGGTAAAGGATCGGTTCAGACGGTGCTGCCGTTGACCAATGAGCGGGCGCTTAAGCTGACCACTGCACGCTACTACACCCCCGATGGGCGTTCCATTCAGGCCGAAGGTATCGTGCCGGACATCGAGGTAGAGCCCGCCACGGTGACTCGGCTTGAAGGCCGAGTGGGAGTAAAGGAAGCGGATCTGGTTGGGCATCTTGAGAATGGCAATGGCGGCCATCGCGATGACAAAGCGCCTGCTCGCAATGGCGTTGACCGCGAGCTGCTGGACGAGGACTACCCCCTCAATGAAGCGCTTAATCTGCTCAAAGGGTTGTCAATCCTGAGCCGGGTGTCGCCCTAGCAATGCGTTGTATTGCCGCACTGCTTGCGCTGGGTATTTGCTTGGCGGCGCCTGCGATGGCGGGCGAGGTCGCCGATGCGGTGGCTCAGCCGGCGGTGGTCATTATCATCGATGATGTGGGCGATAACTGGGACAAGGGAAGCGCTGCGGTGGCGCTGCCGGGACCGGTGACCTACGCGGTATTGCCCCACAGTCCGTTCGGGCCGCGACTTGCCCGGCAGGCTTACGCGCGCGGCAAAGATGTGATTTTGCATGCGCCGATGGAAAACACCCATGATCGTGCGCTGGGGCCCGGGGCATTAACCGAGTCTCTGTCGGCACAGCAGTTCGCCCAGGTGCTGCGCAGCGATCTGGACAGCGTCCCTCATGTGCAGGGGCTTAACAACCACATGGGCAGCCTGCTGACCAAACTGCGTCCGCAGATGGAGTGGGTCATGGACGAGGCTCAGCGGCGGCAGCTGTTCTTCGTCGATAGTGGCACGACTCCGGACAGCATTGCCTGGCAGGTCGCTCGCGATGCCGGTATTCCGTATCTTCGCCGCGACATCTTTCTCGACCATGAGCAGACCCCCAACTTTGTTCATCAGCAGTTCCAGAAAACCCTGCGTATCGCCAGGGAGCGCGGGTGGGCGGTTGCCATCGGTCACCCCTATCCGGTTACCGTGGACTATCTGGCGGCCGCGCTGCCGTTGATGGATGAGATGGGAATACGCCTGGTGTCGGCATCGGCACTGCTGATGGAGCATGATGAGGAGCGTCGCTTGCGTCGTTATTATCATCTGCTGCAGGCGCGTGAACAGCAGCGGTTGCAGCAACAAAGCTGCGCCCGCGGCGATGACTCCGCCTGTGAACCAAGCGCTGAATAGCCGTTCCCCGGGCCTCCTCGATGGATCCTGCATTAGAGTCCTCTTGTTTTCGCGGTTGCGGAATTCTTTTCACTTCTATTGGTTAAAAAACGCACTACTCTTTGATTGAGAGCAACAACGGTACGCAGGGAGGTGGTCACCATGTTGACCTACGAAGATTGCCTCGAACTGAGCGGTTCCTGTCAGGAGGAAGTGGACGCCATTGCCGAGCACGATCATCTGTACGCGATTCAGGCTTTGGCAGAAGCGGCATGCTTGCTACAGCAGCGCGGCGGTTGCCAGCGACTGCGCCAGATTATTATCGATGATATTCGCAAGGCGCAGATACGCGGTGATCGTGACCATGAGCACGCCCTTCGCATTCTGCTGACGAAGGTGATCCGCGAACACCCCCAACAGCGGGTGGCCTAACGCGCCGGGCCGGTATTAGCCGGCCCAGCCCGGCAACAGCAGTGACAGTCCGTCCCAGATCAGTTTCAGCCCCACCAGAATGGTTAACGCTTCAAAGACCTTCTTGATCAACAGATTGCCCCTGGCAATAGCCAGGTGGGCGCCGCTGTAGGCCCCTAGAAAAGAGCCCGCCAGCAGCGCCGGCAACCATTCCCACCGTGGCGGCGTTTGCAGGGCAACGGCAACAGCGCCGCTGGCGTTCCAGAATATCCCCACCAGGATCAAGGTAAAGGTTACGGCGCGCTGGTAGTCCAGCCCGAACCAGCGTACCAGCCACAGGGTTACGAACAGACCGGTACCGGAGGTAAGAGAACCGTTCAATGCGCCGATCAGGAACAGGCCGAACCCACCCAGCCACAACCCGACCCCCTCCCGGTTGGTTGGCTGAAGCTGCAAGCCAAGATCTTTTTTGACCCGCGAGTAGAGTCCCAGTCCCGCGGTCAGTACGCCCAGAGAAAGGATGGCCCAGCCTTCCGGCAGCGCCAGTACCAGATTGGCGCCGGTGATCACCCCGGGAAGGCCGGTAGCGAGAATAAACAGGGCGAATGGCCACTCCAGTCCGCCTTCGCGCAGATGGCGCAGGGTTGCCCCCAGCCCCAGCGCAACACTGGCTATCTTGTGGGTTGCCAGGGCGGTGGAGAAACTCAGGCCCAGAAACAAAAGGACCGGGAACTGCAGCAGGCCAGCGCCGCCGCCCGCCAGCGCCGACAGCAGGTTGGCGACAAAGCTGAGCGCCAGCAGCCCCGCTTGTTCGGCGATGGCAGTGTCCACGGCGAAGCGGTCAGGCGTCGCGGAACAACGCCTGGGCCAGCAGTGGCCACTGTTCGTCCCAGCTTTGGGTGGGTGGCTGCTCGAACTCGCTGCGTACAAACTGCCTGATACGCCCTTCCGCCGCGGCCATCAGCAGGTTGGCGGTGGCGGTGGGGGTGGCCTGGGTGCGCAGACCCTCGCGCATTTCAGCCTCGCGGAGGATGCGGCGCAGTTCAGTCTCCAGGCGGTCGAACAGCTTGCTGACCTGACGCCGCAGGCGTTCGATCTCACCCGACAGGGCGTCGCCGGTGAGGATGCGGCTCATGCCCGGGTTCTTCTCTACGAACGCCAGCAGCAGCGTCAGAATCTGTTCGCATTGCTTCTGGCTGCTGCCGTCGCTCTGGGTGATCATCTTCACCCGGCTGAACAGGGTTTCTTCCATAAAACCGATCAGGCCTTCGAACATCTTGGCCTTGCTGGGAAAGTGGCGGTACAGCGCAGCCTCGGAGACGCCCACCTCGCGCGCCAGCGCGGCGGTGGTGATGCGCGCACCCGGCTCAGCCTCCAGCATATGTGCCAGTGCTTGCAGAATCTGTTCGCGGCGGCTGATCTTGGGGGGGGCGATGTCGGTCATTGGTCCTCCCCGTGGCGGGAGTTGTTGGTGATCAGGGTGCCGACACCCTCGTCGGTGAAGATCTCCAGCAGGGTGGCATGGCTGACCCTGCCGTCGATGATGTGGACGCTGTTGACCCCCGCGGCTACGGCGTCGAGTGCGCAACCGATCTTCGGCAACATGCCGCCGTGAATGGTGCCGTCCTCGATCAGGGCGTCGACCTGGGCGGTGCTGAGGCCGGTCAGGACGTTGCCTTCCTTGTCCATCAGTCCGGCGATGTTGGTCAGCAGCATCAGTTTTTCTGCCTGCAATACCTCGGCAATTTTACCGGCCACCAGATCGGCATTGATATTGTAAGAGGCCCCGTCTTCACCCACCCCGATCGGGGCGATTACCGGAATAAAGTCGCTATTGACCAGCATCTCCAGCACCGAGGTGTTAATGCTTTCGACTTCACCCACGTGACCGATGTCGATGATTTCCGGAGCCTGCATCTCCGGTGACTTGTGCTTGACCTTGAGCTTTTTGGCACGGATCAATTCACCGTCCTTGCCGGTGAGGCCGATCGCCTTGCCGCCATTGGCGTTGATCAGGCCAACAATGTCCTTGTTGACCAGGCCGCCCAGCACCATCTCCACCACGTCCATGGTGGCGCTGTCGGTGACGCGCATACCGTTAACGAAGCGTGATTCGATGGCGAGTTTATTCAGCAGTTCGCCGATCTGGGGGCCGCCACCATGCACTACGATGGGATTGATCCCGACCAGCTTCATCATCACGATGTCGCGGGCGAAGCTGTTTTTCAGTTCCTCTTCGGTCATGGCGTTGCCGCCATACTTGATCACCAGAGTTTTGCCGGTGAACTGCTGAATGTAGGGCAGCGCTTCGCTCAATACCTGAGCGACGTTCATGGCTGCTTTGCGACTGATGGGCATAGCGTAGAACCTTCCTTAACTCGCGTGCGTTGTTTTACTTGTGGGGGATGTCCAGCGCGGGGTCGACCGCGTGCAGGCGCTGCTGGAACTGGCTGCGAATGCGCTCCAGCGCTTCGGCCGTTTGGGCTTCGAAGCGCAACACCAGCATCGGCGTGGTGTTGGAGGCGCGCACCAGTCCCCAACCGTCGGGGTAATCCACCCGGATGCCATCGATGGTCGAAGCATTGCCGCCGGGGTAGTCGCCTTGCTGCAACTGACTGATGATCTCGAATTTGCCGGCGTCGGTAACCTCGATATTGATCTCCGGGGTGCTGATATCCTCCGGGAAAGCGGCGAAAATGGCGTCGGCGTCGCGTGACTCCGTCGCCAGAATTTCGAGTAGACGCACCGCGCTGTAGAGGCCGTCATCAAAACCGTACCAGCGCTCCTTGAAGAAGATGTGGCCGCTCATCTCGCCGGCGAGTAACGCGCCGGTCTCTTTCATTCGTGCCTTGATCAGCGAGTGCCCGGTCTTCCACATCTCCGGTTCGCCACCGGCTTCTTCCAGTAACGGCTTAAGCAGGCGGGTGCATTTGACGTCATAGATAATCCTGGCGCCGGGGTTGCGCTTGATCACGTCAAGCGCGAACAGCATCAGCAGACGGTCGGGGTAGATAATATGGCCGGTGGGCGTCACCACGCCCACGCGATCGCCGTCGCCGTCAAAGGCCAGGCCGATATCGGCGCCGGTTTCCTTGACGGTGCTAATCAGGTCCTGCAGGTTGGCGGGCTTACCTGGATCCGGGTGGTGGTTGGGGAAGGTACCGTCGACATCGCAGAACAGCTCGGTGACCTCGCAGCCCAGTTCCTTGATCAGTTTGGGGGCGAGTTTGCCCGCGACGCCGTTGCCGCAGTCAACCACCACCTTGAGGGGGCGTGCGAGGGTGACATCGCTGACGATCCGTTCACGGTAGTCGCTGCTGACGCTGACCTTGGTGCGGTTGCCATGGCCGCTGAGGTAGTCCTGCTGCTGAATGCGGTGCAACAGTGCTTGAATATCCTCGTTGGCGAGGGTCTTGCCCTTGATAACGATCTTGAAACCGTTGTAATCGGCGGGATTGTGGCTGCCGGTGACCATGACTCCTGAGGTGCTGTCCAGTACGTGGGTGCCGTAGTAAAGCACGGGTGTCGGCACCATGCCGATATCGAGCACGTCGATGCCGGTGTCGCGCAGGCCTTGGGTCAGGGCGGCGGTCATCTCCGGCCCCGAGAGGCGGCCGTCGGCGCCGACGACGATGGTGTCCTCACCCTGTTGCTGTGCTTCGGTGCCGATGGCCAGGCCAATGTGATAAACCACCGCTACGGTCAGCGTATCACCCACGACGCCGCGGATGTCGTAGGCCCGGAAGATGGAGGTCGGCAGGTGGGTCGGAAGCGGGTATGCCAATACTTTGCTGTTCATAGTGTCCTTTCTCGTAAAACGGGGTAAAGCGCGCGAATCAGTGAGTGCCGGAGTGACCGAAACCGCCTTCGCCGCGGTGAGAGTCGCTGAACTCGTCAACGATCTCGAATTGGGCCTGAACCACGGGTACCAAAACCATCTGGGCGATCCGTTCGCCCGGTTGAATCTCGAAATTGCTATGGCCGCGATTCCAACAGGACACCATCAGCTGGCCCTGGTAGTCGGAATCGATCAGCCCCACCAGATTGCCCAGAACTACGCCATGTTTGTGGCCCAGTCCGGAACGGGGCAGTAGCATGGCACAGAGGTTGGGGTCTTCAATGTGGATCGACAGACCGGTGGGAATCAGTTCGGTCTGCCCCGGTTCCAAGGTCAACGGAGCATCGATGCAGGCGCGCAGGTCCATGCCGGCAGAGCCGGGCGTGGCGTAGGCGGGCAGAGGGAATTCGCTGCCGATGCGGGAATCGAGGATCTTTACCTGTAGCTGTTTCATGAAGCGTTGTTCTCGTAGCGTTGTGCGATGGCGTCGATCAGTTGTCGTGCCAGTTGTTGTTTAGGGGCCGGTCCCAGCGCCAGATCTCCCTGTTGGTCGATCAGCGTGACCGCATTGTCGTCGCTGTTAAAACCGATGTCCGGCTGGGATACGTCGTTGGCGATGATCAGGTTAAGGCCTTTGCGTTGCAGTTTGTCGCGCGCATGCTTGGTAACCTGCTCGGTCTCGGCGGCAAAGCCGACGCAGAAGGGGCGCTGCGGGTGGGCGGCGACGGTGGCCAGAATGTCTGGGTTACGGATCAGCTCCAGCGTCAGTTTGTCGGCGCTTTTTTTAATCTTTTGGTTGGCAACATCGGCCACCCGGTAATCAGCCACCGCCGCCGCCGCGATAAAGATGTCACACTCATTCACCCCGGCCAGACAAGCCGCGAGCATGGCGTCAGCGCTGTCGCAGCGCCGCAGGTCCACCCCGCGGGGGGCTGGCAGGTTGACCGGACCGCTCACCAAGGTAACCTCGGCTCCCGCGTCAACCGCCGCCTGCGCCAGGGCATAACCCATCTTGCCGGAGCTGTGATTACTGATGTAACGCACCGGGTCAATCGCTTCCCGGGTAGGGCCAGCCGTAATGGTGATTTTCTTGCCGCAGAGGCGCCCTTTATCAAAGGTCGCGGCGATCAGTTGAGCCAGCTCTGTTGCTTCGAGCATGCGCCCGGGGCCACTGTCACCGCAGGCCTGGTCGCCCACGCCCGGGCCCCAAATCGTCATGCCGAGGGATTCAAGGCGGGCACAGTTGTCTTGGGTACGCGGGTCGCGCCACATGGCCTGATTCATCGCCGGTGCCAGCGCGATGGGGGCTTCGGTGGCCAAGCACAGGGTGGTTAGCAGATCATTGGCCATGCCCGCGGCCAGGCGGGCGATAATGTCAGCGCTGGCGGGAGCAATAATTACCCGGTCAGCCCACTTGGCGAGCTCGATGTGGCCCATGCCGGCTTCGGCTTCGGGATTCAGCAAGTGCTGGTGGACCGGATTGCCCGAAAGTGCCTGCATGGTCAGCGGGGTGATAAATTCCGCCGCGGCGGTGGTAAGCACAACCTGTACATCGGCGCCAGCGGTTTTTAGCTGGCGGCACAGGTCTGCGCTCTTGTAGGCAGCGATGCCACCGGTTATGCCCAGCAGAATCTTTTTGTGCTTGAGAGTTTCCATCGGCTGTTTGGTTGACGGTTAGTAAAAGCTCACTAAGCTACCACTAGCGCGGCTAATTTCATAGCGCCGCCGCGGCTCAGGAGGAGCCGTTCAATGATGCAGGGAGGCCCTTTCATGGCGATCAATCAGTGGCCCGAGAACGAGCGGCCGCGGGAAAAATTACTGGCACGTGGCGCGGAAGCGCTGTCGGACGCCGAACTGTTGGCGATCTTTCTGCGTACCGGCGTGCCCGGGCGTTCTGCGGTGGATCTGGCGCGGGATCTGATTGGCCGTTTTGGCGGCCTGCGCGGCTTGCTCAATGCCGATGAGAAAACCTTTTGTGACGCGCCGGGCCTGGGGCGGGCCAAGTACGCCCAATTGCGTGCCGTACTGGCCATGAGTGAGCGCTATCTGGCGGAAGAACTGGCGCGAGGAGATGTGATAACCGGCGCGCAGGGGGCTGGTCGTTATCTGGGCAGTCGGTTGCGCGACCGTCCCCGGGAAGTGTTCGCTGTGATGTTGCTGGATAGTCAGCACCGGATGATCGGCTATGAAGAGCTGTTCGAAGGCACCATCGATCGGGCCAGCGTACACCCGCGTGAAGTGGTCAAGCGGGCGTTGCACCACAATGCGGCGGCGCTGATTCTGGCCCATAACCATCCCTCGGGCGTGGCGGAGCCGAGCGCCGCCGATCGCCAGATTACCCAGCAACTGACCGATGCACTGGCGCTCGTAGATGTGCGCGTGCTCGACCATTTGGTGGTTGGGGATGGGGTGCCGGTGTCGTTTGCCGAGCGCGGCTGGCTATGAGGCTGCGCGGATCGGTAGGTAGGCGTGTTCGAACTGGTCTGCCGGCAGCGCCGCTGAAAACAGGAAACCCTGTGCCGATCGGCACCCCATTAGTCGCAAGGCGTTGGCCTGACCTTCGTTCTCTACACCTTCAGCGACGACATCCATCTCCATCGACCGGGCCATCTGCAGAATCGCTTGCACCACTAGGCGTTTGCGTTGATGGGTATCGAGGTCATCGATCAGGCTCTTGTCGAGTTTCAGCTGGTTGAAGGCGTGCTGGCAAAGATAGCTGAAGTTGGAGTATTCGCTGCCAAAGTCATCTATCGACAAGGCAACCCCTTCGGATTGCAGGCGTCTGATGTTGAGCTGGGTGACGGGGTCGCTGCTGAGTAGCGCGTTCTCGACCAGCTCGAGAATCAGGTCCCTCGGAGCCAGCTGGCGCTGATTCAGGACTTCTAGCACGCGCGTTGCGAAGTCGTTCTGCTGGAGCTGGCCGGGAGTAATGTTAACGGCCATGGGCAGGTCGTTGAAACGGTTGTTCTGGCGCCAGCGACTGAGTTGTTCGCAGGCTTGCTCCAGTACCCAGTTGCCCAGCGGCTCGATCAGTTGATGGCGTTCTGCCAGCGTGACGAAAAGGAGCGGGGGGATGATTTCACCGTCGGTGGTGGTCCAGCGGCAAAGCGCCTCTGCTCCGCAAAGTTGATCTGTAAAGAGGTCGATTTTGGGCTGATAGTGCAGGCTGAGCTGTCCTTGCCGCAAAGCCACACGAAACATGCGAAGCAGAGCCTGCTCGTTACGCTGCTGTTCACGGTGGAGGTGATTCTGCTGCCGCTGTTCGATCAGCCCCAAAACGGACTGACGTAATTTTTGGCTGTCCCAGGGCTTGGGGATAAAGCGTGAAAGCTGGCCGCTATTGATCGCTTCGGCGAGGGCGTCATGGTCGTTGTAACCAGACAGCATCATACAATCGATCCCCTGATGGCGCCGGCAGGCTTCTTTGATCAGCTCGCTGCCATTCATCTGTGGCATCCGCTGGTCGGTGATCAGCAGGTCGATATCATGCCGGTCAAGGATCTGCAGGGCTTCGATACCGCTTCCGGCGGTGTGTATCGAAACAGCATCGGCCCGGAACAGGCGCTGGAGCGCTCGCAGAGCATGGGGTTCATCGTCAACGATCAGTATCGCGCCTTTGGCTGCCGTCTGCATGGTCAGGCTGCCTCCGAGTCCGTATGCTCGCTTGGTTGCCGGACCGGTAGGGTAACTATGAAACGGGTGCCGCGGCCGAGCTCGCTGTCGACGTCAATCCGACCGCCATGCTTCTTAATGATCCCGTAGGAAACCGACAATCCAAGCCCGGTGCCTTTGCCGACGGGTTTGGTAGTAAAGAAGGGATCGAACAGACGATCGACATGTTCCGGCTTGATGCCACTGCCGTTATCTTCCACTTCGACCACGACACTATCGTTCTGCGGGTAGGTGCGCAGGGTTATCTGGCCGCGATCGGGGATGGCGTGAGCGGCGTTAACCATCAGGTTCAGAAAAACCTGATTCAGCTGTGAGGGCATGCACTCGACGTCAGGAATGTCGGCAAATTCCCGGGCTACCTCGGCTTTGTATTTGATTTCGTTCCAGACCACGTTCAGTGTGCTGTCGAGTCCCTGGCGCAGGTCGGTGGGTTGCCAGTCGACCTCTTCGATTCGCGAGAAGTCCATCAGCGAACGGATGATGGTTTTGACCCGGTCGATCCCTTCACGGCTTTCGCCCAGCAGGCTGCCGATATCCTCGCTAACGAAGTCGAGATCAAGAGATTTCAGCTGATTCGCGATAGGCGCGAACAGGTCGGGGTGGGTGCGCTCGATCTGGTGATACAAAGCAATCGCGTCGATCAGGTCCTGCACGTAGCCGCTGAGTGAGCTGAGGTTGGAGTTGACGTAGCCAATGGGGTTGTTGATTTCGTGCGCGACGCCCGCGGCAAGAGAGCCGATTGACGCCATTTTTTCCGATTGCAGTAGTTGGTTATGGGCATCTTCAAGTTTCTTGATGGTCTTCAGTTGTTCGCGGGTTTTGATATGCAGTGAGTGCTCTACCTGTTTTAGCCGGGTCACGTCGCTGGATGTACTGAGAAGGTGGCTGATCTGTTGATCCGGCCCGCGCACGGGTGACAGTGTGGTGGCGAACCATAGCTGCTGTCCGCCTTTGGCCGTCAGTTGCACTTCGCCATGCCAGTGTTGCAGGGAGCCGTCGAGAAACTGGGGAATCAGTTCGTCCAGAGGAAGGTCGGCTTTCAGCAGTTGCTGGTACACCCTGTCCGCCTCGGAGCGTTCATGGCCGGTGAGTTGGGCGAAGCTGGGGGTGGTATAGCGCAGCTGCCCATTGAGGTCGAATATGGTCGATACGGTGGGGCTTTGCTCGATCGCACGCAGCAGGCGCGTGTTGGTGTTGCTGAGCTTGGTGTTGGCGTTACGCAGCTCCGCCAAGGTTATATTCAGCTTTCTAGTCATGGTGTGCAAAGCGGTGTCGAGCAGCTGCAGTTCGTTACAGGTTCTCTTGCCGTCGAGCTCCTGTTTGGTGCCGTCGGCCTCCAGCGGCAGACCGCGGATGGTATCGACCATGTTGTTGAGAGGGCGGCTTAGCAGGCGGTGCCCGAAGTAGAGAAAAACAATCCACAGGGTGATCGTCTTGAGCGTGGCGCCGATCACCAGCCCGATTAGCGTTTCCTCAACCTGGGCTATGACGACGCTGGAGTCAGAGTAAAAGTTGACTCTACCGAGTGGAGTTCTGTCTGCGGCGGACGGCGAGAGTAGATCGAAGCTGTGGCGGTACGGCCTGTCGAGATAGCTAACCGGGGATGCGGGGGCCAGCCCCATATCGCTGGCAAGCGGGGTGGTGCCGCGCTCGTCCACCGCGACACTGCCGTAGTGGGCCAGCAGAGCTCCATTGGCTTCGTAAACGCTGACGCCGACGATGTTGTCGTTGCTGACGATGCCTTCCAACAGGGTGGACAGCTGGTCCAGATCCAGATGCCAGACGCTCCCGGCGAGGCTGTCCTCAACCAGACGCTGGTGGTTGGACACTTCGCTGCGCACGTGGCTGCGGGTCTGATCGTACTCGGCCCATGCCTGAATCCCCGTAATGCCGATGGCAATCAGGCAATAGACGGCGAACACACGCTGCAGCAGCTGCATGCCGATGGAGTGGCTGAGATTGATTTCGTTAAGCCCCATGATCAATTCCCCATGCTTAATGCTGTGCCAGTACGGCTTGCTGAACCCGAATCAGGAGCTGCTGGAGTTCGTCGCGCCCGCCCGGAATCATGGCGAAACGGGTGTAGCTTTGGTGAGGCAGTTTGGCAACATACAGCTCGTTGGCGTGCTGGCTGACATATTGGTCTCTGGTCAGGAAGTAGTCGGTGGTAGAGCGCGGTAACAGGGTGACGTCGATGCGGCCGTGGATCAGCTTGAGCAGGTTGTCCCGTTCATGGTTGCCGTCTATGCGGGTGATGGCGCCGGCGTTCACCAGATCGTCGATGCCCAGATACTTGTGCCCGCGCATACCGCCCAGCGTCAGGCCGCGAAGCGACTCCGGGCTCTGGTAGGCCAGTGGCCTGGAAGCATTGCTGATCATCAGATTGGCGTCCTCTAGCAATGGCTGCCACAGGTAGTTGTCTGAATCACCTTTGATGAAACCCCATTTGGGATTCACCCAAGGTACCACCCAGCTGCTGTTGCAGTGGCTGTTTGGGCATTTGCCTGCGATCCAGTCTTTGAGCATCAAGTTGAGTCGGCTGCGCGGTACCAGAGTGACGTCGAAATGAAATTCGCCCACGGCGATGGCGTTGAGTTGTTCCGCGATATCGTAGGTCAGGCCCTGTCCGGGACCGGTCACAAAGGGCGGGTGGTCATGGTAGCTGAGCAGTTGAATGGTCTCCGCCTCAGCACGAGCGAGCGGGCTGAGCAATAGGAGTGTGCAAAGTGTGGCGAGCGAGAATCGGCGAGACATGTGACTCCTCCTTCAGGGGCTGTTGCGGTTGAGGATTTGTTGGTACTTGCCGCTGTTCCGCAACTGCTCCAGACCGCGGTCGAACTGTTCCCGTACCTTGGCGTCGGTAAACAGCACCCGCCGGGGGGAGACGGGAAAAAGGGGGTGAAAGGTGACCTCCGGCAGCTCAATGCCTTCTTGCGTCAGTTGCTGCCTGAAGTGGCTGAAGATCTTCTGGTCGGCGATCACAACGTCGGCCAGATTGCGAACCAGTGCCAGTACCTGATTCCGCTGCAACGGTAGTTCCCGGTACAGGGGGCTTTGATCTACCGCTGCGCGGTAATCCTCCCCCAGTGCCTGGCGCGCATTATAGAAAGCGACAACGCGGTGGTGGGCCAGATCCTTAACGGAGTGCAGCTTGATCGCTTTGCGCGCAAGCGTTATTGCGTAGTTCTGGTACTGAATGTGTTCGTTGGCCGCGAATAGTTTGGGAATATCGGATGCTCTGGGAGTGATCTGCGAGTTAGTGACCAGCGCATCGAGTCGTCCCAGACGCAGGTTGTTGTCTGTTCCTGTGCCGGCGAGATAGATCGGTTCGATCTCATAGCCATGAATCGCCAGGCTGTGGCTGATGATCTCCAGTTCGATACCGGTATCGTTACGTGCATCCACATAGGGTGGAACTGAAGCGCCGATGCCGACGGCCAGGCGTTCGCCGGCCTCAGTCGGGGTCGGCACAATTAGCAGTAGTAAGGCGAGCAATGTTATTGGTGTCATATCGGCCCCTCGTGATAAATCTCACTTGTAATCATTATGTTTAAAGGATCTAAACTGTCAATTGTGACATTGAGTGTTTTTGTATGGACTGTGACTTAGGTCATGAGTCAAAATGCAACGCGTTGAATTAGCGTGTGCTATCAAGCAGGGCGAACTCATGAGTGAGGTATTGACGACCGGAGAGGTCGCAAAGCATTGCGGGGTGAATTTTCGTACCGTGATCCGCTGGATCGAACGGGGGTATCTGAAATCCTTCAAGCTTCCTGGCAGGGGCGATAACCGAATCCGGGCAGAAGACTTTGTCGCATTTCTGCAGAACAACGACATGCCGGTGCCGCCGGAATACCAAGCGTTGTTGCGTCAGGCGCTGGTGGTTGATGATGACCGGAATATGTCCAACTCCATCCGTCGCGTACTGGTGCGTGCCGGCTATGAGGTCGAAGTCGCCAACGATGGCTTTCAGGCGGGAGCCGTGTTGGCGTCCAAGGTTCCGTCGGTGGTGCTGCTGGATCTTATGATGCCGGGCGTGGATGGTTTCGAGGTGCTGGCGTATATTCGATCCGAAAGCCGGTTGGCCGCCACCAAGGTGTTGGTGATCTCCGGGCTTGGAGAGGTCGAGCTGCAGCGGGCCAGAGATGCAGGGGCCGATGCAGTATTGGCCAAACCTTTTAAAAACGAGGAGTTGGAACAGCAGGTCAATGCGCTGCTGGGGTTGAGCGCCTCGAAATAGTCAAGCCCTTATTGCCTGAGGGTTGTGCTTTGCCCCCGGTTTCTGTATAGTCCACCGCCTGCTGTTCCGCGGTATGGGATTTTGTCCTCAATGGGTGAGGGCGCTCCGCCTGAGAAAACCGTGTGTTTTCGATATCTGGAACGCAGTAACCGAAGGTTTTGAGCATGGCTAAAGTATGCATGGTGACAGGCAAGCGCCCTGTCACAGGTAACAACGTTTCTCACTCCCAGGTAAAAACGCGCCGTCGTTTTCTGCCGAACCTGCACTGGCACCGTTTCTGGGTAGAAAGCGAGAATCGCTTCGTACGTCTGCGCGTTTCCTCTAAAGGTATGCGTATCATCGACAAGAAAGGCATTGATGCAGTCCTGGCTGAAGTCCGTGCCAACGGCGTTAAGGTATAAGGAGCAGAACAATGCGCGATAAGATTCGTATGGTTTCCAGTGCCGGTACCGGTCACTTTTACACCACCGACAAGAACAAGAAGAACACGCCTGAAAAGCTGGAGATGAAGAAATTCGATCCGACTATTCGTAAGCACGTGATCTACAAAGAAGCCAAAATCAAGTAATCGATTTTGTCTGGATAAGAGAAAGCCCGGTTCGCCGGGCTTTTTTGTGTCTGTCAGATAGTGATGGCTACAATGCAGCGGAGTGTTTTGTGTCATTAAGAGCGGGATGTCTGCATGCCTGAGTTGCCCGAAGTAGAGACCACCCGTCGGGGCATTGAGCCGCATCTGCTAGGACAGCGAATCGAGTCGGTCCAGGTGCGGGAGCCGCGGTTGCGGTGGCCGGTTCCAGGGGATCTGGCGGGGCGGCTTATCGGGCAGCGGGTTGTCAGCGTGGCGCGACGAGCCAAATACCTGTTGATAGGCCTGGATGCCGGGACGTTGATCGGTCATCTCGGTATGTCGGGAAGTCTTCGCATCGTGGCGGCGGAGGCGTCGCCGCAGAAGCATGATCATGTCGATATCGGGCTTGAGAGTGGGGCTGTGCTGCGGTTCAACGATCCGCGGCGCTTCGGTTCACTGCTATGGTGCGACGGGCCAGTTGAACAGCACCCATTGTTAAGTAGCCTGGGGCCGGAGCCGCTGGCTGAAGACTTTAGTGGTGACTATCTCTATCAGCGCTCTCGTGGGCGTCGTCAGTCGGTTAAAACCTTTTTGATGGCGAATGCCGTGGTAGTTGGGGTTGGTAACATCTACGCCAATGAAGCGTTGTTCGACGCGGGTATTGATCCCCGCCGTGGGGCCGGGCGGATTTCGCTGGCGCGCTATCGGGTATTGAGTGACTGTGTAAAGCTGGTGCTTGCGCGAGCCATTGAACAGGGTGGTACGACATTGAAAGACTTTGTTGGCGGCGATGGCAAACCTGGCTATTTTCAGCAGTCTCTCAATGTTTACGGGCGCGAGGGGCAGCCCTGTCGGCGCTGTGGTGAGTTATTGTTGCGTGAAGTGCTTGGGCAGCGCGCCACGGTGTATTGCAGCCAGTGTCAGCGATAAGAGGATAAGGGTGATGCGGCAAGAGCCGGTAGTGTTGGTGGTGGCCGGCTCGGATAGCGGGGCGGGCGCCGGGCTCCAGGCTGACCTTAAGACCTGCTTCGCGTTGGGAGTCTATGCTGCCACGGCAGTGACCGCGGTCACGGTTCAGAACACTCGGGGTGTGCGGCGTGTCGAGCCAATGTCGGCCGGGTTGGTGGCTGAGCAGATGCGGGCTGTGTTAGAGGACTTTAACGTCGCCGCTATCAAGATCGGCATGCTGGCTAGTGCGGCCGTGGTTGAGTCTGTTGTCGCGGTGTTGGCGGATTATCCTGGCTGTCCGGTGGTGCTGGATCCTGTGTTGTTGTCCACGAGCGGTGCTGAATTGCTCGAGCCTGCTGGGGTGGCGGTGCTAAAGCAAGACCTGCTGCCGAACGTCCAATTGGTCACCCCGAATCTGCCGGAGATAGCCTTGCTGGCGGGTATGGGCGAGCTCCAGTCTAGCGAGGAAATGCATGAAGCCGCAGCGCGACTACGCGGGTTAGGAGTGCCCGCGGTGTTGGTAAAAGGCGGGCATTCCGGCGGAGATCGATCTGACGACTGGTTGTTTGCCGAGGGACTGGAGCAGCGGTTTAGCGCACCCCGCATAAAAACCGGCAATACCCATGGGACTGGTTGTACCTTGGCGTCGGCGATTGCGGCCGGTCTGGCGCTAGGGCTGCCGTTAGCATTGGCGGTTGAAGCAGCCAAGCGTTACTTGACCGGGGCTTTGGGCGCGGCTGCCGTGCGTCGTTTGGGTAGCGGCTGCGGCCCCCTTGGTCATGATTTTGCCATGAACGAGAAATTTATCTGAAACAGTGGTTGACTCTGCGACTTAAGTCGATAGAATGCGCAGCCCTGTGAGGCGCAACAGACCACGGCCAAGGCGGTGGTGAACGGGCCCGCAGATAAGGCGGCAACGATTAATCAGATTGAAATAATCGTTGACAGGCCAGAGAGGCGCTCTATAATACGCGCCTCGCTTGAGACGAAAGACACCTCGCTCAGGCACGCTCTTTAACAAATCGACCATGCAATTCGTGTGGGCGTTTGCCGGGATGAAGCAGTAAAGCATTATCAAGGTAAACGACTCGTGAATTCATTTAACTACAACGTTTACGTTTAG
>NZ_JAERQK010000014.1 GCF_017912535.1 Motiliproteus sediminis | reverse complement strand
AACAACCCGCTGAAGAATGCGCCACATACCCAGGCGGATGTAATCGAGGGCGAGTGGACCCGCCCCTATTCGCGCGAGCAGGCGGTGTTCCCGGTGGCCGGGCTGAAGCACGCCAAGTTCTGGCCGATGGTGAACCGGATCGACAACGTCTACGGTGACCGCAATCTGTTCTGCAGCTGCCCGGCGGTGGAGGATTATCGCTAAGTCGGCAGTAGCCGCGTGATTGAAAGCCCGCCTTGAGCGGGCTTCTTTTTTCAGATTACGGGTCTAGACTGAATATCACCCAACGGCGGATCCCCGAGATGAAAACGATGATACCGGCAATTGTTGCCGCCCTGACGGTCACATTAAGCCAACCCTCCTTCGCAGCTTTCGGTGACTTGCTCAAGAAGCTCGAACAGACACTGCCAAGCACCGTAGAAACCGACGCTCAGCCAACCGGTAACACTACACTTGATCCCGCCACGCTCAGCGCAGGCC
Source organism: Motiliproteus sediminis (assembly GCF_017912535.1). Lineage (GTDB taxonomy): Bacteria > Pseudomonadota > Gammaproteobacteria > Pseudomonadales > Balneatricaceae > Motiliproteus > Motiliproteus sediminis. The sequence continues at coordinate 49,651 of NZ_JAERQK010000014.1, read as the reverse complement.
TCAAAGAGGCGCTGCAACTAGGTAGCGAACGTGCTGTAGCTCAGCTCGCCGCCCCCGACGGTTTTCTCGCCAATCCCGCTGTGCACATCCCGCTACCTGCGGTGGTTGACCAGAGTGCCATTCTATTGCGCCAGTTTGGCCTGGGAACGCTGGTCGATCAGCTCGAAACCAGCATGAACCGAGCCGCTGAACAAGCCGTTCCCGCTGCGGCGGGCCAGTTACGGAGTGCGGTTGAACAGATGACCATCGACGACGCACGCCGGATCTATAACGGCGGTGACGATGCCGCCACCCGCTATTTCCGCCAACAGCGCGGCGAGGCCATTGCCACCGAGTTCCGCCCGCTAATACGGGACGCGATGAATAGCGTCGGCGTCACGCGCTATTACCAGCAGCTCGTGCAGCAGGCTAATCAGTACCCCCTGATCGGCAACCTGAATCTGGATCTGGAGCAACATGTCACTGACGCCGCCGTTGACGGCCTGTTTACCACGCTTGCCGAACAGGAGGCGCTGATTCGAAAAGACCCGGCGGCACGAAGCAGCGAACTGCTAAAGCAGGTTTTCGGATTTTAGCAACGGACTAGTTAGCGCTTTGAAAAACAGTTCGGCTACACTTGTAGCACCCTGCCAAACCACCATCTTTTCCGTATCTTTCACAAGGACTTAGACATGGAAGAATTAAATCAAGTGACTCAGCAAGTCGATCAGTACACCGAACTGGCGATCCAGTTTATAACCCAGTACGGCGGCAAAGTCGTACTGGCAATCTTAACGCTCATTATCGGCCTGTGGATCATCGGCAAAATCGGCCGAGCCGCAGAGAAGGCGATGGTCGCGGCCAAGGTCGAGAAATCGCTGGCGATCTTCCTTGAAAAGCTGGGCACCATCATCCTCAAGGTGCTGCTGCTCATCAGCGTTGCCGGCATGGTCGGCATCGAAACCACCTCCTTTATCGCCGTCTTTGGTGCTGCCGGTCTGGCCGTCGGTCTGGCGCTGCAGGGCAGTTTGTCCAACTTCGCCGGCGGGGTGATGATCCTGCTGTTCAAGCCGTTCAAGGTGGGCGATTTTGTCGAGGCCCAGGGCTACGCTGGGGTGGTACAGGAGATCCAGATCTTCAATACCATCATCCATACCGGTGACAAGAAAACCATCATCATCCCGAACGGCAACCTCTCCAACGGCAATATCGTCAACTACTCCACCAGCCCCCTGCGGCGCGTCGATATGGTGTTCGGAATCGGCTATGACGACGATCTAAAAAAAGCCAAGGAGGTGCTCTGCCGACTGGTGGATGAGGATGACCGCGTTCTTAAAGATCCGGAGAAGCTGGTCGTAGTTTCAGCACTGGCAGACAGTTCGGTTAACTTCACCGTGCGCGCCTGGGTTAACAGTGCCGATTACTGGGGCGTCTTTTTCGACATGCATGAGAAGGTCAAACTGACCTTCGACGCCGAGGGCATATCCATCCCCTACCCGCAGCAGGATGTGCACCTGTACAAGAACGAAGGCTGATTAACGACACCCAAAAAAACGGCCCACTGTGGGCCGTTTTTTGTCACTTTCGATTAGAGGGTGAAAACCAGCGCAAGCGGTTGGCGTTGGAGACCACGGTCACCGACGACAGCGACATGGCCAGGCCGGCCACCACCGGATTCAACAACATTCCCGTCAGCGGATAGAGCAGACCGGCAGCCACCGGAATCCCCAACCCGTTGTAGATGAAAGCACCCCAGAGATTTTGGCGAATATTGGTCAAGGTCGCACGACTGAGTTCAATCGCGTCGGCTACACCGTGCAGCGACGCTTTCATCAGCGCCACGTCGGCGCTCTCGATGGCAACATCGGTTCCGGTGCCGATGGCAAAGCCGACATCGGCGCGCGACAGCGCCGGCGCGTCATTGATGCCATCCCCCACCATTGCCACGCGCTGGCCCTGCTGCTGCAACTCGGCAATCACCTGCAACTTTTCCTCCGGCTGCAGCTCGGCACGCGCCTCATCAATACCCAGGCTTTGCGCAACCGCCTTAACGGTGGCGCTGTTATCGCCGCTCAACATCACCACCCGAATCCCATCCTGCTGCAACCGGGCGATGGCCGCCGCGGCATCCTCCCTGACCGGATCAGTAATCGCCAGCAGCGCCAGCAACTGGCCATCCGCAGCCACATACACCACCGTTTGGGCCGCGGCATGCCACTGTTCAGCTTGCTCTGTGGCAACCGTGGTATCCACTCCCTGCGACGCCATCAATGCACGATTGCCCGCACAATAGGTCACCCCCTCAACCGTTGCACGCACCCCCTGCCCGGCTATGGCTTCAAACGACAGGACATCAGGCTCACCCGGGCGGTCATACTGCTGTGCGGCATAGTCGGCGATCGCTTCCGCCAACGGATGTTCGGAGCGGCGCTCCATCAGGTACAGGGCCTGAAGCCACTGCTCTCCCCCCTCACCCAATCGCTGTACCGCGGTCACCCGCGGCTGGCCTTCGGTCACGGTACCGGTTTTATCGACCACTACCGTGGTCAGGCGGCTGGCCTGCTGCAACGCATCGCCGCTGCGGATCAGTACGCCCAGCTCCGCCGCCTTGCCAACCCCGATCATGATGGAAATAGGGGTCGCCAAGCCAAGCGCACACGGGCAGGCGATGATCAGTACCGTCACCGCGGTTACCAGCATATAGGTCACCCGTGGTTCGGGACCGACCAGAAACCACACCAGTGCGGTCAACCCCGCAATCACCACCACCACCGGCACGAAAATGGCGGCAACCCGGTCCGCCAAGCGACTGATAGGCGGCTTGGAGTTCTGCGCTTTCTGGACCAGATCGACGATCCGCGCCAACGCGGTATCGCGCCCGACGCGCGCCGCTCTGGCGACCAAACTGCCGCGGCCGTTGGTGGTTCCCGCACTAAGCATGTCACCCTCGGCCTTGACGACCGCCAGCGGTTCGCCGGTCAGCATCGACTCATCCACCTGGCTGCGCCCCTCCACCACCTCGGCATCGACCGGCACATGTTCACCGGGGCGTATCCGCACCAGATCGCCGACCCTGACCTGCTCCAGCGGTAGATCGGCCTCGTGACCCTCGCGGATCACCCGCGCGGTTTTCGGGCGCAAATCAAGTAGCGACCGAACCGCCGCCTGGGTGCGCCCGCGGGCGCGGAGCTCCAGAGCCTGACCAAGGTTGACCAGGCCGATGATCATCGCCGCCGCTTCAAAATAGAGCCCCCGCGCCGCCGCCGGGATCAACGCCGGAGCAGCCACGGCCACCATCGAGTACAACCAGGCGGAACCGGTGCCCAGCGCAATCAGTGTATCCATATTGGCGCTGCCGCCACGCAGTGACTTCCAGGCACCGACAAAGAAATGGCGCCCGGCGACCCACATCATCGCCAGGGTCAGCAAGCCGACAACACCCCAGCCAACACGCGCACTCTGCGTATCCAGCGCCATGCCCTCGATGATGCCATACAGCATCATCGGCACGCCCAGCAACAGCGCCAGCGCGACGTTGCGCAAACGCTGCTTGAGCTCGACCGCTTCACGTTGCCGGCGCTGTTCGTCGGCAGTCGCCTGGTCCTCGATCAACTCCGCGCCATAGCCGGCCCGTTGAACCGCCGAGATCAGCGTATCCGCGGCAGCGTCTCCTTCTATACGCGCCGTGCGATTGGCAAAGTTAACCTGCGCTGAGGCAACCCCGGACACCCCCTTGAGCGCTTTCTCGACGCTGGCAACACAGGCGGCACAGGTCATCCCGCTGAGCGATAGATTGATCGCTTCGCCGCACCCGGCCGCGTTTTCACCAGACCGATTGGCAGCAGTCGTTGCCGCTGCTGAGTCGCAGGCTGTCGCGGCATCATTCGAATCGGCCTCATCCGCGGGAGCGAGATAGCCCAACTCCGCCACGATAGCCTCCACGTCCGCGCGAGCAAGACGGGTGGTGATACTGAGCCGCTGCTCGGCAATGGCCGCATCGACCTGCGCGTTCGCATCGACTTGCTGCAGTGCCCGCTCGATATTACCAACGCAACCCATGCAACCCACGCCCTGTACCGCAAGGTGGTACTCGGCCGGTAGCTCCGGTTTGGCGCCGTAACCCAGCTCGCCAATCAACTCACACACCAGCTCCGCTGGCAGCGCAGTTTCGACGCTGACACGCTGGGCAGGGAAATCCGCCGTCAGCGTCGCGTCGGCGTCCAGCGCCTCAACCGCCTGGCGAATTTTGCCGAGACAACCGTTGCAGCGCACACCGTCGGTGAAGAAGTGGAGAGTCTGGCGGGGTAATAGCACCGGCTGGTAGCCCAGCGGCGCGATCAAGCCTGCCGCGACCTGCGAATCAAGCGATGTGGTCAGGGTTGCGAGCTGTCGAGTCAGGTCGATATCCAGCTCGGCCACAGGATCCGCCACACGAAGCGCCTGGCGAATTTTGTTGACGCAGCCGTCGCAGCGAACGCCCTGCAGTTGAAAATGGTGATAGGCCATCATGGTTCCGGGTCCAAATTAATGACTGCGAACCACTTTAAACCCTAAAGCTAGCTTTAGGGTCAAGCCTTGTGAATTGTAACTGATTCAGACCCAGCGTTTACGCCGCAAGGCCACATAGGCAGCACTCTGTCGAAAGCACAACTGGCCCTGCTCCTGAACCTCGACAACCAGATCCATACGGGCCTTGCCGCGCTCGCGCAGTTTCAGCAGAAATCTATCGACCAGCTCCGGCTCCGGTAATACCGTGGCCACACAGAAATCCCGGGTTACCGGTAGAAAATACTCCTGCCGGCCATCCCGAATCACCACATCGTAGGCCTGCTCTTCGCTCTCCAGCAACAGTGTTATCGCACTCCAGCCGCAGAGGTTGGCACTGGCGCTCAACGAGCCGGCAAAGGCGGTGCCCTTGTCGTTATGGTTGGGCGCCAGCGCAGCATCGATCTCGAACCGGCAACCGTCATAGCGCAACTGCCGAAAGCCCAGATGTTCGACCAGCGGGATACTGGCCCGCAGGTTTTGCTCGAACGCGGTGATGTCCCGCCACGGGAGCATGATTATCCCCGCCACTGTTCAACAAAGTCGGCTGGATCCAGGGCCGGCGCGTTACGAGTTTTGGCGGGGCGACTGCCAAGGTAGACAAAGCCGATGATCTCTTCGTTTTCCGCCAGCCCCAATCCCCGCATGACATCCGGGTTATAGGCCATATCGCCGGTACGCCACATGGCACCCAGTCCCAAGCCATGCGCCGCCAGCAGGATGTTCTGCGCCGCCGCTCCGGCGGCGACCTGCTGCTCCACCAGCGGCACCTTGGGGTGCTGCTGCAATCGCGCTATCACCACCACCAGCGTTGGCGCGCGCAGCGGCATGTTGCGCATCTTTTCCTGCAGCGGCGGCACCAGCGCGGGATCTTTGGCCAACGCCGCCTGCAGGAACAACTCGCCCAACTTGGCCCGCGCCTCACCTTCAACCACCAGGAAGCGCCAAGGCTTGAGATTACCGTGGTCCGGCGCACGCAGCGCCGCCCGGAACATCGCATCCAGTTGCGACGCACTTGGCCCCGGCTCTTCGACCACCGGGCAGGAAACACGTTGCTGTATCAAGCTGACCAGGTCCATAAAGGCTCCTTGTGATAACCCTGGATTCGGCGTTACTGCCGCCCCAGACGGGTATTGGCCACAACACCGGATTCGGTGCTACGACAGGGGTTGATATCCAGCCCGCCACGACGGACATAGCGCGCGTAGACGGTAAGCGACTCCGGCCGGCAGCGGGCCAGAAGATCCAAGAAGATCTGTTCCACACACTGTTCGTGGAAATCGCCATGTTCACGGTAGGAGATCAGATAGGCCAGCAATCCGCCGCGGTCGATCTTGGGTCCACGATAGCCGATCTGTACCGATGCCCAATCCGGCTGACCGGTCACCGGGCAGTTGGATTTCAGCAGGTGGCTGTAGAGTTGCTCCTCAACAACTTTATCATCAGACGCCACCAGCAGCTCGGGCGCCGGATGGTAATGGCTGATGCTGAGGTCCTGATCGTCAAGGCAGTCTCCGGCCAAGCGGCCCACCGGTTCGGCATCGTCAACGTCTCGCAGGGTAACCTCGACCGGACTCCCGGCACAGGCGCTGAGGTCGGCTCCCATCAATTCCGCCACTTGATCCCGATCGGCAAAGCGGCTGAGATTGAACGAGTTCAGGTAGAGCTTGAACGACTTGGATTCAATCAGATGCGGTGAGTCGGCGGGGATACGGAACTCCGCCCAGGCCACGCGCGGCATCCCCTGCTCGCTGAGCCAGGAGATCTCGTAGCCGTTCCAGATATCAACCCCGGTAAACGGCCGGGATTCAAACCCCTGCTGCTGCCAAGGAGTAGCGCGCGGGATCGGATGTAACTGACCCGGATCGTACTGGCTGACGTAGGGGGTGGACCGGCCCAGAGGGGACTGCTCAATGTGGGGTTTCTGGCTCATAACTAGTCTCTGGATCGCCTCGGTTACTGCCGAATGCCTTTGCCGACACGCAACAGGTAGTAAGCGTAGCTGTACAGCGCGGCAACAAAGCCGACAATAATCGCGAACGCCATCGGCACGTTGACGTCGGAAACGCCGAGAATGCCGTAGCGAAAGGTGTTGACCATATACAGAATCGGGTTCAGGTGCGACACCTGCTGCCAGAATTCAGGCAGCAGCTGGATCGAGTAAAACACTCCGCCCAGATAGGTGAGCGGCGTCAGCACGAAGGTGGGAATAATCGAGATATCGTCAAAGCTGTTGGCGTAAACCGCATTGATAAAGCCGCCCAGCGAGAACAACACCGAGGTCAGCAGCACCACCGATACCATCACCAGCGGGTTGTGCACTGTCAGGTCGGTAAAGAACAGCGACAGGCAGGTCACGATCATCCCCACCATCAACCCGCGGCACATTCCGCCAGCAACGTACCCCAGCAGAATCACGCTGGGCGGGATCGGCGACACCAGCAGCTCTTCGATGTTGCGCTGAAACTTGGTGCCATAGAACGACGACACCACGTTACCGTAGGAGTTGGTGATCACTGACATCATGATCAGACCGGGAACGATAAACTGCATGTAATCGAAGCCGTCCATGTCGCCAATGCGGGAACCGATCAGGTTACCGAAGATAACGAAATAGAGGCTCATGGTGATTGCCGGAGGCAGCAGGGTCTGCATCCAGATGCGCAAAAAACGGCGTATTTCGCGCCGCACGATGGTGACGAAGGCAACAGAAGTTTCAGTTAGTCGTAACACGCAATTACCCCAGATTCTTTTCGACCAGACGAACGAACAACTCTTCAAGGCGGTTGCTCTTGTTACGCAGACTGGCAACGCGGATGTTCTGCGCCGACAACTGTTCGAACAGACCGTTCAGCCCTTGCCCCCGCTCCACTTCAACGATCAGCGTATGATCACCCTCCAGCTCCACGGGGTAACCGTCTATCGACGGCACAAATGAGAAGCTACCCTCCAGATCGAGCACAAAGGTCTCGCGCTGCAGTTCGGCCAGCAGATCGCGCTTGCTCTTGTTGGCCATGATCTGGCCACGATCAATAATGGCGATATTCCGGCACAAGCTCTCCGCCTCTTCCAGATAGTGAGTGGTGAGAATGATGGTGGTGCCCTGGCGGTTGATCTGCTGCAAAAAGTCCCACATGGAACGGCGCAGCTCAATATCCACTCCGGCGGTAGGCTCGTCGAGAATCAACAGCTTGGGTTCGTGAATCAGTGCCCGAGCAATCATCAGTCGGCGTTTCATGCCACCGGACAGCATGCGCGAGGCCACGTCACGTTTGTCCCACAAGCCCAGCGCGCGCAGATAGTAATCGGTTCGTTCCCTCACCAGCTTGGCCGGCAGCCCATAGTAGCCACCTTGGGTGCGGACAATGTCACCGACTTTCTCAAACTGGTTAAAGTTGAACTCCTGCGGCACAACGCCCAGGGATTTCTTGGCGTTGACGGCGTCGGTTTCAATATCGTGGCCAAAGATCCGGACCTGACCGGCACTCTTGTTGACCAGCGACGAAACAATCCCCAATGTCGTGGACTTACCTGCACCGTTAGGGCCCAGCAGCGCAAAGAAGTCACCCTGCTCCACCTCGAGATCGATGCCTTTCAACGCTTCAAACCCGTTGCCGTAGGTTTTACGCAGGCCGCTGATCGACAACGCCTTGGTCACTGTGCTTCTCCCCTTGCCGGTAAAGCCTGATATGTTGGGTTGGATTTGTGATTTTCAACCCTGAGCGGTGCCCAACCTGATAGCCGAGCCATCCTATGGCTCTACCACGGCCACTGCAGGCGCGCAATCAGACGTCGCTCCTTAGCGAGCAGGCTCCCGATTGAGGCGCTGGCAATAACCGCCCCTCGCACACGCAAATCGCTGATGCTGGACGAACAGTTTGCCAGACTTATGGAGGGCAGCTATCCCAAGCGGCAACATTACACCGCCAGATTCCACGTCATCGTAACAGAGACTGGCCGCCCCCAAGCCAGGCCGGTTACACTAGCGTTTTTTGTTACGGATCGTCTCATGTCCAACGCCAGTGATTACCGCGCCTTTCACCTCAACCTGCTCAAAGCGAGCTTCAACCGGCTGTTGAAGCAACCGCCGTTTACCAATAAAGACGCGATTCAGGACGATCTCGATTTTCTCGAGCAGCTGGTACTACTGGTCAAAGCACTGGAAGCGGAGCAGGACGACGCCACCTATCTGGGACAAGACCTCATCTGCCGGCTGATCCGCGCCTACCCGCAGCATACTCACCTGATCGATCGAGATCTTTTGTGGTTTTTTGGTGGAGACTGCCTGCACTACATGCCGGATGAAGAGATCGCCAAGTTTCAGGAACTGGACGAGATGCGCTTCGCCGCTGAAGATAACAACGTACCCTTCAGCTACGAAAACGCCCGCGCGCGGGTGTTCAAGCTGCATTGAAGTTAACGGGTGAAGTTCTCCTGCCAATAGATCACCCGATCGTTACCCCGGTAGCGACCAAAGGTCACCGTAGCCGGTCGCATCGCTGCATCCGCACTGCCGTCGTCGTCCCAGTCGAACTGCAGCCAGGGTAGCGTGCTGAGATCGATATCGAGGGTAATCGTGCCCATATTGCCAGCCCCAGGGGCACTGTAGCTTAAGCCGGCGTCGCCACCGATCAACTGCAACGCCGTGCCGGAGACCGCAGGGAAAGCAAAGCTCGGCAGCGAGCTGCCACTACCATCAACCAGCGCCACACTGCTGCCGACAGCGTAAGACGCCGCGTTCATGGTGACGGCGGCATACGGAATCTCGGTACAATCGTTAAGCGAGTCAAGCACAAAGCCGCTACCGGCAAAGTATTGCGCCCTTAGCGGTTGAGGAAGGCTTTCCGTTTCCGGTCCAAAAGCATTTTCTGCAGCCAAACGTCCATAGCGCATACGCGTCGGCGAGCCTATTGCCAACGATGCCGGTGTACCCGATGCACCGGTAAGCGATATCGATTCAGGCAAACCGTGAGACGTGGAAACACTCAGTTGCAGCGCATCGAAGGGGCCATCTGCGGTTGTGGTTCGACCGAATAGCACAGTAGAACTGCTAACCGAATAGATGCCGCTACTCCAATTGGAGCCGACTCCAGACAGGCGAGCTCCGTAGTTGGTGCCGCCGCCCGCATTGACCGCATGCAGATCGACCTGAGCCAACACTGCTCCCATCAGGGCCTCATCATAATGCTGCGTCCGCAGCCCGGCCGCATTGCGTGCTTCAAGGGTGAAATCTACCGCCAGTCCGGGTTGCTCCATGTAGGTGACGTTGTTGCAGCTTCCGAGGACCGAACTACCGGTCAACAAGGCCCACTCAGCGGGATAGAACCGCCCCACAGAACCGCTGTTGCCGCTCACGTCCGCATCACTTGCACCCAGATAGTTACTGACATCAGCAACCAGTTCCACGCTGCCCACTTCGTTATAACTGGCACTGCTATTGATCGATTGACCGCTCACCAGCACCACCGGTCCCGCGGTAAGCACCCCGTTGGTTCCACCCGCGGGGGTGATCGCCCCACTGCTGAGTGCCGCCGTGGCGGTAAAGTTAGGAGTCACGCCGTTATCACTGATATCAACCCCAGCATCTGGCACGCCATTGACGTCCAAATCCTCGCCGGCGGCGTAGCGATAGGCGCCAAGATCAAACTGAAATGGCGCACCAGCAGCGATAAAAGGTGCGCCACCGGGCGCCTCGCCTGCAGGGTTCGGGACCACCGCCCCATCATCGATGTTGCTGAAACCAAGCCCGAACGGACGGACCACAAAAGGGTTGCTCCCCCCTTGCACGAAACTGCCGCTGGGCAGGCCGTTTTCATCCAACAGCTCGTGCCGGGCAAAGAGTTGCAGCATACCCGAATCGGGATAGTTAATTGCCAGATAAGCCCGGGCGCCAGGATTGGTAAAATTCAACGACAAGGCGCTGTAGGCACTGGTTGCCGCAGCACCATTATCGCCATTGGTTGCGATCGCCGTCGCCGGACCGGCCGCCGTCGCCAATGAGCCGTCATCGGCGCTGGCAAGCAGTGATTGCGAGCAGCTTGCCGGATCGCTGCATTCAGCCCCCAGCTCAACCGTCACACTGCCGTTAAATAACGCTTCACAGACGCTGGGGTCGCTGTCGGAAGCGCGTACCGCCTGCACCTCGATCAGACTGGCGTTCCACCCCTGATCACTGTCCTTGCCTGATATCTGGGTGGGAACGCTACTAAACAGAAAACCGGTCAGCGCCACCGACAGATCCGGATCTTCACTACTGCTCTCGCTGGCCGCCCCATCGGAAAGGTTGATATTGACCGTTTCCGGGTCGCTTAGCAGTAGCGGATAGTTCAGTGCCAGCGTCACAGCGGTTTCGCCATTTCCCGGAAACTGATAGTTCGCCTGCCCGTTGAAGCTGCTATTGCCACTCAAGGTGCCGCTGCCGCTCACAACCTGAGCCCACTGCCCCCTGCCGGTACTGGTGTTCAATGCCAGCGAAACACCCCCGGGGTCGACCGCCGTCTCCGACACATTGTGAGCAGTAATGGTAATCAGTTCTGCTCGGCAGCTAACCGCAACACCATCATGGCTGACGGCGTAATGATCCACCACCGGGCTGCAGAAGGCGCAGGCACGGGTCTGCCCCATGTGATTGACAACCTCTTCTGCCGTCAGCGCACGCCGGAACAGCTTGAACTCATCAATAATACCTTTAAATACCTTGAGCTCGGAGCCGTTAAACAGGTTGCCGATATGAAGGTCAGATGCATAGTTGGGAATACGGTCACTGCTTTCCGCAAAGGTTCCGTCAAGAACGCCGTTTACGTATAGGCGCACCCGCTGCGAGGCGACCTGTGACCCATCAAATACCAACGCAACGTGGTACCAATTGTTGGCACTGAACGACGTGTTTGAGCTAAACCGGTTGTTGACACCATCGATATCAACCCAGAGTCGATCGCTGCCGTTAAGAAAAAACGCACCATAGGCGTAGAGGTTGGACGGACTATTCCGCTTGGCAAACAGTCCTCGCGCATTGGAGCCGTTTCGCTGCTGCAATTCCGACGGATTTACCCAGATCATGGCTGAAAACTGGCTGGTGTCGTCCAGCAGGTCATCGTCGGCAACACTCAGGTAATCGTCTTCACCATCGAGCAGAACCGCCTTACAAACCCGGCCACTGGTGGTTTCGGCACCATTTTGCGGCACGGCGTTGAAATCGTTACCGCTGTAATCTGGCGAGAAGCCATCGCCCCTCACGTCACAGTTGTCGAACAGATAGCTGGCTACCAGGGAAAAATCTGCGGCAAAACTGGCGGAAAAAACCACCGCACTGGCCTGTTCCGTAGTGTGCGAGCGGTCAGTATCGCTGGCCTGATCTTCGTCAACCAGTAAACCCACCGAGGCTCCAGAAAGGCTACAGCGCCGCAACCAACCACCATCGCCGCCGTCACGTCTCGTTTTAGTGGCGACGACCAGCGGACTGTCGGCGTAGGACTGGGCAAAACTGGTGGTCACACACTGGGGGCCACGAATGCTATCGGCCGTAATCAAACCCTCGCCGGTGATCACCTGCCCATCGATATCGCGAAAGCTGCCGATCACTTTATTCTCGACCGCCATATAAGCAACAGTCTCGGCAACAGCCACCACGCCGGCGCTGACTTCCGCCCGTTCAAGCGCCACCTCCGCAGAGCTACCAGTGACATTGCGCAGTGTAGCCGTTAGCCAGGGCGTCGATGCCGAGCCGGGGCTATGGGCCGGCTCGTTATTCATAGTCTGAATTTCAGCCACCATCGCCGGATTGGCTGGAAAATTGGTAAACAGAGGCACCCGTTGCCAGCTGCCGGTAACGAACTTGCCCTGCTCTGCACTCACCTGCGCCACCCCTACTTCAATGCGGGTGCCGTCCGGAAACTGATGCAAACCGTATTCGGCGGCGACATAGTGGATAGTGGTCGGCTGGTCGACGCTTCCTCCGACCCCGGCCCGGCGCGGCGGCTCAACCGGCGCCACTTCAAAACCGGTGCTGGTAACGTTGCGAATGCGCACCGATGAGGAGTCGGGATTCGCGCTATCCTCCAGCAGAAACACCGCCGGCGGCACGTAGTAATACTGCTTGAAGGGGACGAAGGTAAACGCACCAGGCGTCAATACCACGCTGTCGGCTTCCAGCTTGAAGGATTCACTCAGGGATGGAGCCGTCGCCTCGGAATCAAAGAAAAAACTGTCGGAGAAAATCAGCAAACTGGCTCCTTCGCTGGTGTGGCGACGCTCCGAATCCTGGCGCTGATCCTCATCGATCGAGAGCCCGACCCGGGTACTCGATAACGAACAGCGCCGCAGCCAGCCGCCATCCAGGTCCACCCGACTGTTGCGTGAAGCAAATACCCGCGGATTAGCGTAGCTGCGAGTAAAGTTCTGGTTATCACAGCCGTCGTCCCAGCCATCAAAACGGCTTGTTACCCGCTGGGTTTCATAGTCCACCGTGCCCAGCAGGGTAGCGAAGCTGCTTTGCAACCCCGCCTCCATCACCACATAGCCGACCACTTCATTGCTAAGCGGATCGTACTTGGGGTTGGGCCCGGCAAGCCGGCTGTATACCTCGCTACGTTCAAGGGCGACATCGACGCCTGAGGCCGACAGGTTGTCCACCGCGACCGTGAGCCAGGGGTCGGACGGCAACTGCGGCTGAATGCCGGGCTCATTATTGACCGTTTGCAATCCGGCGATCAGCACCGGCGGAGAGGTATAAGTACTGCTAAAAGCGATCGACTCCCAGCCGCGATTATCTGGAGGACCACTATTTCCATACTGCATCTCGCGGGTGCTGATGGTGCCAACTTCAAGGGTGCGGCCATCGGGCAAGGTATAGATGGTCGGCACACCACCAATTCCCGGCTCAACCGCCAAGTAATGCACCGTCATCGCGGCATGGGGCCCATCATTGCCGGACGGCTCGACCTGAGCCGCCCTGAAGCCGGTGGTGGTGGCATCTTTTATACGGACATGAGACGGCTGAGCACCGGACTGCTCGGCGAGAACAAAGATCAGTGGCGCCCGGTCATACGCCTGCTGCAAAGGAAAACTAGGGAAATCGGTTTGCCCTCGCGTTGCCGGCAGGGTAATGACACCGACCTCCATTTTCCAGGCAGCTGCTGGTAACGCGAAAGCCAGCATGGCCGACAAGGTTAAAAACCGGGCAGCGCCTGTCAACAGCATCCTTGATAACATAGCGATCATCCACGAAAGCGATGACGCAATAATCCACCAACAGTTGATCCGCACACAACCCTTTAGGCGGCGTTATTGATCACGCGTTGACATGAGACAGATAACAGACAGGGGGGAGAAAAACTGGAGCGGGAAACCGGGTTCGAACCGGCGACCTCAACCTTGGCAAGGTTGCGCTCTACCAACTGAGCTATTCCCGCGATGGCGTCCCATAGGGGGTTCGAACCCCTGTTACCGCCGTGAAAGGGCGGTGTCCTAGGCCACTAGACGAATGGGACGCAAGATGCGTGAGGTGTTGGAGCGGGAAACCGGGTTCGAACCGGCGACCTCAACCTTGGCAAGGTTGCGCTCTACCAACTGAGCTATTCCCGCGATGGCGTCCCATAGGGGGTTCGAACCCCTGTTACCGCCGTGAAAGGGCGGTGTCCTAGGCCACTAGACGAATGGGACGTCGCTTTAACACCTAGTTCCTCAACCGAGGAGGCGCGTATGATAGGGAGTAATAAAAAACAGGTCAAGTCCCGTCATCGGAATTTTTTTCACCGCCCCGGCCACGCCAACCGCAGGCCCAAACGCGCACTTACCGGTGTTACGCCCGCCATTTTTTTGCTCACGAAGCCACTCCATACATGCATTGGCTCTTGAACCGCATTCAAGCATCTGTAAAGGTTGCCGCTACTCTAATAGATAGTCACAATGTTTATAGCTGTTCCTGTCGGCTAATAACAACCACCCCGCACCAGCTTGCCAAGGAGCTGTAATGGACGCAGGCACAATCGCCGCTTTAATCATTGTTGGGATCGTCGTCATGGTGGGGGTTGCCTTCGTCGCCCAATCGCTGGAGAACGCTCGCCAGGAGCGGCATCGCCAGGTGTTAGCCTTGACCGATCATGCGCGCCAGCTGTGGAATTCGCTGCACGGCATTCCGCCGGTGTACTTACTGCCGGAGTTGCGCCAATTTCTGATTGCTGAACTGACCCGCTGTTACCGCCAGATCCTGACTCTAGAGCCGCGCCACCCCCAAGCCAACGGGCAACTCAAGCAGCTGAATGAACTGGCGCAGCAACCGGGCGAACGCCAGATAGACACCCTGACCCCCGCCTTTACCGACCACGTCAGCGGCCAGCAGATTCGCACTGAACTCAAGCACCTGGTTAACCACATTGTACGCCTGCATAGCGACGGTTTGGTCGACAAGGCGCAGGCCCAGCAGCAGATAAACCTGGGTAAAGCGCTGTTTTCACTGGTCAGTATCGACATCGGGCTGCTGACTGCGCGCGAGATGGAACACGGTGATAACGCCAAGGCCGCACTAGCCCATTACAGCACCTGCCTCAAGCATCTGGAAAAACTTGACCCGCTGCTACAGATAAGCAGCCGGGTAAGCTACGTGCGCAACAAAGTAGAAGCTCTGCGCGCTGAAGTAACCACCTCCGCCAAGCAAACCGCGGAACGACCGGAGGAAGAGGAGGATGAGTGGCAGAAGTTTGTGGGTTCGGAGCAAGAAAGCTGGAAAATAAAACAGGATTACGAATAATCATCAGACCCTTGGCCACCGGGCCTGATGATTGCGGATAGCGGTTAAAGATAATAGCGTGCGCGCACCTGCCACTCTTCTTTGCCTTCCCGGCAAGCGATACCCCGCTGCTCCTGCCACTGCTCCTTGATCAGCTGGCGCTCGAGAAACTCCCTACAGAACTTACCCTGCTCGGTTTTGAATGTCCGCACCGGGGTAATAGTGCCAGCAAGGCCCGTTTGCTCATCCTGCCATTCCACGGTGGTGCCGCTCATCTGGGTCTCCAGCGTATGATTGAGGGTTGCGTCAACGACCACCGCCGGACTGACCACCGCAGCGCTCTCTCCCCCTTGGGACAGCAGATATCCACCGCCACCGCTGGCGACCACCAACACCAGTGCCGCCGTCGCCATCGGTTGCCAGCGAGCCGAGCCTGCGTCCACCAACCAATCGCTCAAACGCTCCCACCAAGGAGGTTGGCGTCGCCCGGCAAAGGCCCGCAGCGGAGGCATCTCACCATGCATGGCTTCGTTAAAGGCCACTCCCAGCGCCGCGTTCATCTCCCGCAGCCTGCGCACCTGCTGTTGCAGACCGGTATCCTGCTGCAACAGCTTCTCGAACTCGGCCGACTCACGGCCGTCGAGCTCGCCATCGACATACGCCATCACCAGGCCATCATCATAGCCTTTCATTATCCTACCTCCCGCTGTGTCACCGCATCGCGGTCACCCATCAATTCACTTAATGCCATGCGTGCCCGAGCCAGGCGGCTGGTCAATGTGCCTACAGGAACATCCAGCACAGCAGATGCCTCTTTATAGGAAAGCCCTTCGACGGCAACCAGCATCAGCGCCGCACGCTGCTCCTCCGGCAACTGCCACATACACCGCTGCACCGTTTCCAGCATCATCCCTGCCTCAAGGCGGCGAGCCGGCATTTCACACCCCTGGGTATCCGGTTCTATCGGATCCAGGTGCGCGCCTCTGACTTTCCCCGCTCGGATCTGATTAAGCCAGATAGACTGCAATATGCGGTACATCCAGCTATCCAACCGGGTCCCTGGCTGCCACTGATCAAGACGCGTCAATGCCCGCTCATAGGTACACTGCACCAGCTCGTTAGCCGTATCGGGACTTCCTGATAGCCCGTAGGCGAACCGTCTCAACTTCGGCTGCAGGGCGACCATCGCCTGTTCCAATTTGGCATCTCTCAAGGGCGCACCTCAGCACGATTCCTGTTGTTGTTTGGTGACATAACACATAAGGAGACAAAAACTTCCGCGAAAAAAATATTTCTCTGCCGGGAAGTTTTCCCACACCCAACTGTTATAGCTCACAGATACGCGAACTTGCAGATGAGATTCGTTTGGGGGAGACCACCATGAACCGGCAACAGACACACTTTAAGCGCGGCGCAGTACGCATTCTGACCTGCGGCGCACTGGCGGCCATTCTGGCCATAGGCCCCGGGGTTTATGTCAGCGACGATGGCTACAGCAGCTATCCAGCGGCGCACGCCAAATCCTGCTTTATTAAGGGTACTCGGGTGCTAATGGCTGACGGCCATTGGAAAACGATCGAACAAGTCCGCATCGGCGATCTGGTGGTCGGCGAAGGGGGCGCTCTAAACCGTGTGACAGAGGTAGAGCGCGTACCTCTGGCGGGCCGACAACTGTTCAGCTTCAACGGTAGCAAGCACTTCGTAACCGCCGAACACCCCTTTATGACACCGGATGGCTGGAAGTCCCTGAACCCAGGCATGACGGCGGAAGAAACCCCCAACCTGGAAGTAGCAGTGCTGGGTCTTAACGACCAGTTGATGAAGCTCGAACGCTACCAGATCAACCTTGGCACTAACGGCAATCTGGCGCTGGACCTCGCCCCCGAGATCGAGTTTGCACTGGAAACCCTGACCGCTATCAGCGCAGTAGACGCTGATCCGAACACCATCGTTTACAACCTGCTACTCGATGGCAGTCACACCTATATCGCCGACGGCTTCCTGGTCCACAACAAGGGCGGGGAAAGCGAAGGTGGTGAAAGCGAAGGTGGTGAAAGCGAAGGTGGTGAAAGCGAAGGCGGCGACAGCGGCGGCGACAGCGGCGGCGACAGCGGCGGCGACAGCGGCGGTGACAGCGGCGGCGACGACGGCTCTGGCGGCAATAGTGGCTCCGGTAGCGATGATGGCGGCGACTCCAGCGGCTCTGACAGCGGCGATGATGGCTCCGGCGGGCGCGGCGGATCCAGCAGCAGCGGCGATGACGGCTCCGGCGGACGCGGGGGCTCCAGCAGCAGCGGTGACGATGGTTCCGGTGGGCGTGGTGGCAGCAGTTCCAGCAGTAGCTCCGATGATGATGGCACCAGCGGCGGCCGCGGACGTGGACGCGGCTCACATGCCTCAGACGATGACGGCTTTAACTCCTCGTCCAGCGATGACGGCACCAGCGGCGGGCGTCGTGGACGCGGAGCGGACAGCAGCGCTGACGACGACGGCACCAGCGGCGGCCGCCGCGGGCGCGGAGCGGATAGCAGCGCTAACGATGACAGCACCAGTGGCGGACGCCGCGGGCGCGGAGCCGATGATAGCGCGACATCAAGCAGCCGCAGCGATGACAGCACCAGCGGAGGCCGACGCGGAAATCGATCTGATGCGGATCGTTCGCGCACGGATGTCCGCACCGGAATAGAAAACACTCCGGGATTCCGGCGCGACCGGAGTCGCACGGATGTCGATGTGGACCGCTTTGGCAACCGGGTCGAGACCACCCGTACCGAAACCCGGATCGGAACCGAAGACCAGCCCGGTTTCAGTCGGGAGCGCGCCACTACCACTCGCTCCTTCGACGATCAGGGTAACGTTGTCAGCGAAGTCACCCAAACCGACCGCCGGGCAGGAGTCGAGCATACCGCAGATTTCAGCCGCGAACGCTCTACCACTACCCGCTCGTTCGACGCGCAAGGCAATGTCATTGGTGACACCACTCAGAGCTCCACTCGCAGCGGCACGGATGACAACAGCCCAAGCCGTTCGAGCCGCTCAGATGACAGCAGTCGCTCCTCGTTCCGGGACGCCTCGCTGAGTTCGTCAGGGCCGGATCTGAGCCAATCCGAAGAGGCCGCCGCAATCGCAAACGGCTGGCAGTAAACCCACTCGGTCATGCAGGCCCAGCCTGCATGACCTAACCTGAAGGACTATGATCATGAGCTTATCCAACAGTGCTCGCGTTATCGTTCTGGGGCTGGTATTGAGTGGTTGCCAGTCGCTGGAAAAGGGTAACAGCCAAACGACCGAAACGGCCCGGGACCCGCTCTACATGAAGCTGAGCGATGCCGACATCAAACTGGCGGACCAGGCCGTGCAAGAGGCGCTGGAAAAGAATCTCAGCCTGGACCCGCTGTCGTGGAAAAACCCGCAAACAGGTCATCAGGGCGTTATCGTACCGATACGCACCTACCGCAGCGAATACGGCACCTTCTGCCGCAATTATAAAGAAACCGTAATTGTTGGTAGCAAGCGAGAGATATACTCCGATACGGCCTGTCGCAATCCTCGAGGCGTATGGATTCCGATCTGAGAGAAACCGGCACAGCATGCTTAAAACCGGCCACTCGCGCCGGTTTTTTTTTTGCGCAACATACGACCGGAAGAAGTCGCCAGCTCCAACCCTATGGTCGGGACGGCAGGATTTGAACCTGCGACCCCTTGCACCCCATGCAAGTGCGCTACCAGACTGCGCTACGCCCCGAATCTAGGAAATTACTAAACGGATGAAGAAAGGGTATCGGCTATCTACACCGACCTGACCGAACGGTCGTCATCCTGTGCTGTTGTAATGGTCGGGACGGCAGGATTTGAACCTGCGACCCCTTGCACCCCATGCAAGTGCGCTACCAGGCTGCGCTACGCCCCGAAAACTGTGATCATCGACCACCTCAACAGCGGCAGGAATACTACCCTATTGACCGAGCGGTGGGAACCCCGCTCAGCCCTTTTTTAGATCATCGAGAATATCTTCCAACTCACCGATCATCTGCCGCAGGAGCTGGCGATATTTTTGATCGTCAGACTGAGCCTGCTCGCCTTGCAACCATTGACGCGCACCGGCGATGGTGTAACCGCGCTCATACAGCAGCTCACAGAGCTGCCGCACCAGCAAGACGTCCTGACGTTGGTAATAGCGGCGATTGCCGCGGCGCTTGACCGGATTGAGCTGTTCAAACTCCTGTTCCCAGTAGCGCAGCACATGGGGCTTGACGCCACAAAGCTGCCCTACCTCACCGATGGTGAAATAGCGCTTGTCGGGAACAGCCGGCGGAAGCTCAGTCTTCCGCGGGGCCTGCATAGGTTTCGACTTTTTCCTTCAGCTTCTGCCCGGGACGGAAGGTAACCACCCGCCGTGCAGAGATGGGTACTTCTTCACCCGTCTTTGGATTACGACCGGGACGCTCCCGTTTGTCGCGCAGATCAAAGTTGCCGAATCCCGACAACTTCACCTGCTCGTTGGTCGCCAGACACTGGCGAATCTCGTCGAAGAACGTTTCAACCATATCCTTGGCTTCACGCTTGTTGAGTCCGAGGACATCGTACAACCGTTCTGCCATATCGGCTTTAGTCAAAGACCCCATGGATACGCCTCTTAGACTTAGCCTCTCAGCGCCGCGCTGAAGCGCTCCTGAGCGGCATTAACAATCGCGCTGAACACGCTGTTTATTTCTTCGTCAGTAAGCGTGTGCGATGGATGCTGCCAGGTCAAGCCGAGAGCCAAACTTTTTTTACCATTTTCAATACCTTCGCCCGCATAAACATCAAACAACGTCAGCTGAGTGAGCCATTCACCCGCCTGTTCGCGCACCAAGGAGAGCAGCTCGTCGACATGAATCGACTGATCTACCACCAACGCCAGGTCACGACGGGTTTCGGGGAACTTAGACAACGGCGCAAAGGCAGGCAGCTTTCCGGCCTGCACCGCAGACAGCGCAATCTCGAACAGGAATACCGGACCGTTAAGATCCAGCGCATCATAGTGACTGGGGTGTAGCGCCCCCAGCACACCGACCTGCCGGCCATCAAACTCGATCGCTGCCGTCTGCCCCGGGTGCAGCGCCGGATGCTCGGCGGACACAAAACGGTAGGCATCGCGGTTACCACCCAACGCCAGCAGCGCTTCCAGGTCGCCCTTCACATCGAAATAATCGACTGCTTCGCGCTTGCCCGTCCACCCCTCCGGGTGCCGGCTACCAAAAACAACGCCGGCCAGCACCTGATCCTGCTGCAGCCCGCCATCAGTGGGGATAAAACGCATTCCGGTTTCAAACAGCCGTACCCGGCTTTGCTGGCGATGCTGATTATGCTGCATCGCTCTGGCCAGCCCCGGCCACAGTGTCGTGCGCATCACCGCCATATCGGCAGAGATAGGGTTGGCCAACGCCACCGGCTCGCGGGCCGGATCAAACAACTGCTGCAGTCGCGGCTCGACAAAACTATAGGTGATCGCTTCCTGATAACCGCGCGCCACCAGCGCGCGCCGCAGATCGGGCAGTGTTTGACGCGTTTCAGCCTTGGGGCGCAGCGCCAGGGTCGCAGTGCTGGAGCAGACCGGCAGCCGGTTGTAGCCGTAGATCCGTGCCAACTCTTCCAGCAAGTCCTCTTCCAGACTGATGTCGAAGCGGTAGCTCGGCACTGATACGATCCAGCTATCGTTATTCTGGGCCGCTACGGTCATCCCCAAACGGGAGAGAATCTCTTCTACTTCTGCCGCAGGCAGCTCAAGCGCCAACACCTTGCGGATCCGTTCCGCACGCAAGATGATTTCGGCACTGCGGGGCAGGTGGGCCTCACTGGCGACCTCGATTACAGGGCCTGGTTCGCCGCCAACAATCTCGAGCAACAGCGCGGTTGCGCGCTCGGTGGCGCGACGCTGCAGCTCGGGATCAACCCCGCGCTCAAAGCGGTGTGATGAATCCGTATGCAGACCGTAAGAACGCGCCTTGCCAGCCACAGCCAACGGACTGAAAAACGCGCTTTCCAAGAAGATATCGCGGGTTTCAGCGCTAACACCGGAGTCTTCGCCACCCATGATACCGGCAAGCGCCAATGGGCGGCGCTGGTCGGCAATCACCAGGGTTTCGGGGTTAAGTGTCAACTCCTGGCCATCCAGCAGGGTTAGCTGCTCACCCGCGTTTGCCATACGGACCAAGATACCGCCGTTTAGCTGCGCCAGGTCGAACGCATGCATCGGCTGCCCCAGTTCCAGCATGACGTAGTTGGTGACATCGACCACCGGATCGATACTGCGCACCCCACTGCGACGCAGACGCTCCTGCATCCACAGCGGCGATTGCGCACTCAGGTTGACATTACGGATTACACGACCGATGTATCGCGGGCAGGCGTCTGGCGACTCGACCTCAACCGGAAAACGGTCTTCTATGGTTGCCGCCACCGCTGCGCACTCAACTTCGTTGACGGCTTCCTTGTTGAGCACGCCAACTTCACGCGCCAGGCCGGCAATCCCGAGACAATCACCACGATTGGGTGTGAGGTCAACCTCGATCATCTGATCGTCGAGTCCGAGATAGTCGCGCAGATCCGTGCCGACCGGAGCATCCGGCGCCAGCTCGATAATGCCATCATGGTCGTCGGACAGCTCCAGCTCGGCGTTCGAGCACAGCATACCGAAGGACTCCACCTGACGCAGCTTGGCTTTCTTGATCTTGAAGTTACCGGGCAGCACAGCGCCTACCTGAGCAAACGCCACCTTGATCCCAGCACGCGCATTGGGCGCGCCGCAAACCACCTGCACCGGCTCACCCGCGCCCGTTGTTACCGAACAAACCCGCAACTTGTCGGCATTGGGGTGTTGCTCCGCGCTAACTACTTCAGCAACAATGACACCACTAAACGCGCCGGCAACCGGCTCGACGCTGTCCACTTCCAGACCTGCCATGGTGATCTGCGCCACCAGGGCATCAGTATCGATGGCGGGATTTACCCACTCCCGCAACCACTGCTCGCTAAATTTCATCGCGACTATCCATTCGTTTAAATTCGTTGACCGGCCACGCCGGGCGTTTCAAGTATTTGCTTTCCGCGTTAGCGGAACTGACCAAGAAAGCGCAGATCGTTCTCAAAAAACAGACGCAGATCATTAACCCCGTAACGCAACATGGCCAAACGCTCTACCCCCATACCAAAGGCAAAGCCGCTGTACTTTTCGGTATCTACACCACAGGACTGAAACACTTTGGGGTGGACCATGCCGCAGCCCATCACCTCAAGCCAGCCGGTATGGCTGCATACCCGACACCCTTCCCCTTGGCACATGACACAGGCAATATCGACCTCCGCCGACGGCTCAGTGAAGGGAAAGTAGGAGGGACGGAAGCGCACCGCCAGCTCCTGCTCGAAGAACACCCGCAGAAACTCTTCAACGGTACCTTTGAGGTCGGCAAAGCTGACATCACGGTCAACCAGCAGCCCCTCGACCTGATGGAACATAGGCGTGTGGGTCAAATCCGAATCACAGCGGTAAACGCGACCCGGACAGATAACCCGAATCGGCGGTTCCTGATTCTCCATGGTACGGATCTGCACCGGCGAGGTATGGGTCCGCAGCAGCGTGTGCGCATCAAAATAGAAGGTATCGTGCATCGCCCGCGCAGGGTGATGGGAGGGAATATTCAGCGCTTCAAAATTGTGGAAGTCATCTTCGATCTCGGGCCCCTCTTCAACCCCGTAACCGACCGCTGAGAAGAAACTTTCGATCCGCTCCAGAGTGCGGGTGACCGGGTGCAAACCACCATTCTCCTGGCCCCGACCGGGCAGTGTGACGTCGATCCGTTCGCGCGCCAACTGTTCATTCAGAGCCACCGAAGCCAACTCGGATTTTTTCCCGTCGATGGCCGCTTGTAGCGCCTGTTTGGCTTCGTTGATAGCGGCACCCGCTTTGGGGCGCTCCTCCGCAGAGAGTTTGCCCAAGCTCTTGAGCAGACCGGTCAACTGGCCTTTCTTACCCAAGAAATCTACCCGGACCTGATCCAGAGCAGCACTATCGGTTGCGTTATTGACGGCCTCTTTACCCTGGGCCAGCAGGCGGTCTAGGTTTTCCATGGGGGCTCCACGCCGCAAAATTCTTTCAGATATCTACCACTACGACCGCGCAGGCCGCGTGCGGGAGTGCCAGAGGCACCGCCGCTGGAATCAATACAAAATAGGGGAAGAGCTTTCACCCTTCCCCTATTAAAAACGGCTTTCACCGTCAAGCGATCAGTCTAACCAACCAGAGGCGGGTGTCAGGCCAGTGCAGTTTTGGCCTTTTCAACGACCGCAGCAAACGCCGCTTTCTCGTGCACAGCCAGATCAGCCAGAACCTTGCGGTCGATCTCAACAGAGGCTTTCTTCAGGCCGGCAATCAGACGGCTGTACGACAGACCGTTGATGCGTGCACCCGCATTGATACGGGCAATCCACAGAGCACGGAACTGACGCTTACGCTGACGACGGTCACGGTACGCGTACTGACCGGCTTTGATAACGGCCTGTTTGGCTACACGGAATACACGGCTACGGGCACCGTAGTAACCCTTGGCCTGCTTGAGAATTTTCTTGTGACGACGACGAGCGACAACACCACGTTTTACGCGAGGCATAATTCAATCCTTCTACTATCTATATTCTGAAAAATTAGGCTTCGCGCAGCATGCGCTTAACCAGAGCGACGTCAGCAGCGTGCACTTCGCTAGTGCCGCGCAGGTGACGCTTACGCTTGGTAGTCTTCTTGGTCAGAATGTGGCTAGTGAAAGACGACTTACGCTTGAAGCCGTTCGCGGTTTTCTTGAAACGCTTAGCAGCACCGCTGCAAGTTTTCATCTTAGGCATTTTAAAACTACTCCACGCATTCGTTAATTTCTGTATAACCGGCTCAAACGGCGAAAGCCCGCACCTCCCTGCAAGCAGGAATACACGGACTTTGTAGGCCTGACGGGTTACTTCTTCTTTTTGGGAGCGATAACCATGATCATCTGACGACCTTCCATTTTCGGGTGCTGTTCCACGGCACCGATCTCTTCGAGATCCGCTTCAATCCGCTTCATCAGCTGCATCCCCAACTCCTGGTGAGCCATCTCACGACCACGGAAACGCAAAGACACTTTGGCCTTGTCTCCCGCTTCAAGGAAACGTACCAGGTTGCGCAGCTTGACCTGATAATCCCCTTCTTCAGTTCCTGGACGGAACTTCATCTCTTTGACCTGAGTCTGCTTCTGCTTTTTCTTCTGAGCAGCCTTCTGCTTCTTCAGCTCAAAAACATGTTTGCCGTAATCCATAATCTTACAGACTACCGGCGTGGCATCGGGTGCGATCAATACCAGATCCAGCGAATTTTGTTCTGCTGCCTGCAGGGCGTCCTGTAGGGGTACGATTCCAATCTGGTCGCCGTTAGGGCCTACCAGACGTACTTCGTCTGCCTCGATCTGGTCGTTAATGACGGCTTTATTGCTGTCACGACCCTTGCTCATTCCTCTTTTGATACTCAGTTCTCCGTTTCAACCCGACCTTTACGCGCAACTTCGTCAGTCAGCAGCTGAACGAAAGCATCAATCGTCATGGAACCCAGATCTTCTCCGGTTCTGAGGCGCACGGTCACGGTTTTTGATTCGACTTCCTTATCACCGACTACCAACTGATAAGGAACCTTCTGAATTGTGTGCTCGCGAATTTTAAAGCCGATCTTTTCGTTTCTCAAGTCCGCATTGGCGCGGAATCCAAGATTCTGCAACTTTTCCGCAACTTCACGACAGAAAGGCGCCTGATTATCGGTAATATTGAGCACTACGGCCTGCACTGGCGCCAGCCAGGCAGGCATAGCCCCGGCGTAGTTCTCAATCAGAATACCGATAAAGCGCTCAAACGAGCCCAAAATGGCGCGATGCAGCATCACCGGTGTTTCACGTCCGCCCTCTTCACTGACGAACTGCGCATCCAGACGGCCCGGCATTGAGAAATCGACCTGAATGGTACCGCACTGCCAGACACGTCCCAGGCAGTCCTTGAGAGAGAACTCGATCTTGGGTCCGTAGAAGGCCCCCTCTCCCGGCAATAGCTCCCAGTCCAACCCCTTGTTATCCAGCGCTGCTGCCAGCGCCTGCTCGGCCTTATCCCAGATCTCATCGGAGCCCACACGCTGCTCGGGGCGAGTCGACAGCTTGAGGATCACTTCGTTGAAGCCAAAGTCCTTGTATACCGCATAAAGCAGATCGATAAAGTCGGCCACTTCAGCCTGGATCTGATCTTCGCTACAGAATATGTGAGCATCGTCCTGGGTAAAACCGCGCACCCGCATCAGGCCATGCAAGGTTCCCGACGGCTCGTTGCGGTGACAGGAACCGAACTCCGCCAGGCGCAGCGGCAGATCGCGATAGCTGCGCAGCCCCTGATTGAACACCTGCACATGGCAAGGGCAATTCATCGGCTTCACTGCATAGTCACGGCTTTCAGAGTGGGTGGTAAACATCATCTCGGAGAACTTGTCCCAATGACCGGACTTCTCCCACAACACCCGATCAACCACTTGCGGCGTTTTGATCTCCTGATAACCGTTACGGTTCAGCACCGAGCGCATGTACTGCTCAATGATCTGATAGATAGTCCAACCGTGGGCGTGCCAGAACACCATACCCGGAGCTTCTTCCTGGGTATGAAACAGGTTGAGCCGCTTGCCGATCTTGCGGTGATCGCGCTTCTCTGCCTCTTCCAACTGGTGCAGATAAGCCTTGAGCGCCTTTTTGTCGGCCCAGGCGGTACCGTAGATCCGCTGCAACATCTCGTTGTTGGAGTTGCCTCGCCAGTAGGCTCCAGCCACTTTCATCAGCTTGAACGCTTTGATGTGCCCGGTACTGGGCACGTGAGGCCCACGACAAAGATCGATAAAGTCGCCCTGCTGATAAAACGACAGATCCTCGTTGTTGGGAATATCCTGAATGATCTGAACCTTATACCCCTCACCTTTCTCCTTGAAGAAGGCCACCGCATCATCGCGGCTCATCAACGAGCGGGTTACCGGGTGATCTGCCTTCACCAGCTCCGCCATCCGCTGCTCGATCTGCTGCAGATCTTCCGGGGTGAAAGCACGCTCGTAGGCAAAGTCATAGTAAAAGCCGTTTTCGATCACTGGCCCGATGGTGACCTGCACCCCCGGAAACAGCGACTGGACCGCCATCGCCATCAGGTGCGCACAGGAGTGACGAATAACCTCAAGCCCCTCATCATCACGCGCCGTGATAATCGCCAGCTCGGCATCTGCATCCATGACGTAGCTGGTATCAACCAGCTCCCCGTTCACTTTGCCTGCCAGCGCGGCTTTGGCCAAACCAGGACCAATATCAGCGGCCACATCATGAACGGACACCGAGGTATCGAATTGACGGGAACTACCGTCAGGGAGCGTAATAACAGGCATTTTGATTCCTTTCCAGTGGTGACCCCTACCAAAGGCCACAGTGGATTCGCAGCAACGACACCACAAACAGCAGGTTGCGGCGCCAAAAAGGCGGCTATTTTAGCAGTGCAACAAACCAGGTAGCAACCGCGCAGCTAGCGAATTCTGGCGCTTTCGAGCAGATGACGACGCGTGTACGCCACATGTTCAGCCGCAGCAAGGCGAGCTGCATCACCGTCCCTTGCCATCAGCGCCTGATAGATCTGTGCGTGTTGGCGAGCAATACCCGGAGGGTAGGATCCGGTTTTGCGCAACGTGCCCGAAAGCACCGCGTAGATAACATGAAAGTACTTGCTGTAAAGCAGCTGGCTGATCGAGGCGATCAGCAGATTATGGCAACTATCCGCAATCAATTGATGAAAGGTGAGATCAGCCTTGGCCTTGTGCAAGGTGGTTTCACCCACGGCACGGGCCTGCATCCGCCGGTACTCAGCGGCCAGCGCCTCGCGCTCTGGCCCGGTTGCGCGTAGCGCCGCATAATAAGCGGCCTCTCCCTCTAACGCTTCACGCGCCTCCAGCACCTGCACCTGTAATCCCAGCGTTGCCTCCTCGGGGGTGACCTCTGCCGCCGGAAAATGGGCCGCTAACAGATTACGCACCCGACTGCCGCCACCATGCCTAACCTCAAGCAAACCGCGATTTTCCAGCTCAGCCACCGCCTCTCTGACGGTAGACCGGGCAACACCATAACGCGCCACCATGCGACGCTGAGACTCCAGCCGCGCCCCCGGCAACGCTTCACAGCGCAAGATCTGCATTTCGAGCTCCCACACCAACTGCTGTTTGAGACTGTCGCTCACATCACTCTCTTGGTCAGACCACTTTTACCGCTTAGCCTACCACCGAACAAGCTCTGAGATAAGCTAGTCCAATCTCATCTATGCTCCCTGAAAACAAAAACGTGGACACACCATGACAGCATCCAGCACGACTCCCCCCACAGCCAAGGTCGGCTTCTTCGTCACCTGCCTGGTCGATATGTTCCGCCCCAGCGTCGGCTTCGCCTCGATCAAACTGCTGGAACTGGCGGGTTGTGAGGTCGAGGTACCGGAAACCCAAACCTGCTGCGGTCAGCCGGCCTATAATTCCGGCGACCGCAACAGCACGCGCGCCATCGCCGAATCGGTCATCGACGCCTTTGACGGTTTCGAGTACGTGGTCGGCCCGTCCGGCTCCTGTATCGGCATGCTGCATCAGTATCCGGACCTGTTTGAACCGGACAACCCCTACTTTGAACGCGCCCGCAGCTTGGCGGGCCGCGCCTACGAGATCACCTCGTTTCTCACCGATGTGGTGGGGTTGGGCACCCTGCAGGCCCGATTTGAAGGACTGGTTACCTACCACGACTCCTGCGCCGGCCTGCGCGAACTGGGCGTCAAGACACAGCCGCGCCAACTGCTGAGCCAGGTCGACGGCGTCGAACTCGCAGAGATGAATGAAGCCGAGACCTGCTGTGGCTTCGGTGGCACCTTCTGCATCAAGTATCCGGACATTTCCAATCGCATGGTGTCGAACAAAACAGCCAACGCCCAGGCCACCGGTGCCGCAGTGCTGCTGGGTGGCGACCTTGGATGCCTGCTCAACATGGCGGGCAAACTCAAGCGCGAGGGCAGCACCATGGAGGTTCGCCACGTGGTGGAACTGCTCGCCAACATGACCGACCAACCCGCTATCGGCGAATCCGCAGCCGATCTTGCTTACAACGCCGGAGGCCACTAGCCATGCAAATCCATAGCCCCGAGTTCAAGCAACGCGCCGGCGACGCACTGGACAACGCCAATCTGCAGCGTGCGCTGGGCAACCTGCGCGATGGCTTCCCGCAGAAACGCGCGGCAGCGGTCGCCCGCATGCCCGAGTTCGAACAACTGCGGAACGAAGGCCGCGACCTGAAAAACCACATTCTGGCCAATCTGGATTTCTATCTGGAGCAGTTCGAGGACAATGTCATCAAGCAAGGAGGCCAGGTGCACTGGGCGCGTGATGGCGAAGAAGCACGCCGCGCCATTCTGGAGATCTGCCGCAATGCCGGCGCCAAGACTGTCACCAAAGGCAAGTCAATGGTATCCGAGGAGATCAACCTCAACGACTACCTCGAAGCGAATGGCGTCAAACCGGTGGAAACCGATCTGGGTGAATACATTCTGCAACTGCGCGAGGACCACCCCAGCCACATCATCGCCCCGGCAATCCATCTCAATCTGGATGATGTCAGCGATATTTTCCATAAGAAGCACAACCGCCCTCGCAGCGAAGACCCCGCAGAACTGATGCAGGAAGCACGGGAGATGCTGCGTAAGCAGTTTGTCGCCGCCGACGTCGGCATCACCGGTGCCAACTTTTGTGTCGCCGAAACCGGTAGCACCATCATTGTCACCAACGAAGGCAACGGCGATCTGACCCAGACCCTGCCGCGCGTGCACGTGGTGATCACCACCATCGAAAAGGTAGTGCCCACACTGGAAGACATGACCCTGTTCCTGCGTTTACTGGCGCGCTCGGCCACCGGCCAGGAATTTACCGTGTACAACACACTGTCGTCCGGCCCCCGTCGCCCCGAGGATCAGGATGGCCCGGAAGAGTTCCATGTGGTGCTGCTCGACAACGGTCGCAGCGAGATGATCGGTTCCGAGTTTCAGGAGATGCTGCGCTGCATCCGCTGCTCCGCCTGCATGAACCATTGCCCGGTGTACGGCGCTATCGGTGGCCACGCCTACGGCTGGGTCTACCCGGGGCCGATGGGATCGGTACTCACCCCCAAACTTATCGGGGTGGATAAGGCGGGTCATCTGCCCAACGCTTCCACCTTCTGTGGCAAATGCGAATCGGTCTGTCCGGTAAAGATCCCGCTACCCAAGCTGATGCGTCACTGGCGCGAGCGGGAGTTCGAACGCCACCTCAGCCCCAAGGGTTTCCGCTTCGGGCTTGGAACATGGGCCTGGTTTGCCCGCCGCCCCGGACTCTATCGCTGGGTCAGCCGCAGCAGCAGCTGGTTTCTCAAACGTCTGGGCGGCAAGCAGGGCCGTATCCGCTCATTGCCACTGGGCAAAGGCTGGACCGCCTGGCGCGATATGCCGGCGCCTCAGGGCAGCACCTTCATGGACCAGTGGAAGCGCCACCAACAAACGCAGCAACAGAAGAACAAGGGCTAAACCATGACCAGCTCACGCAATCAAATTCTGGGCAACATCCGCCGCGGCTTGCAGCGCGACCTG
Organism: Motiliproteus sediminis; assembly: GCF_017912535.1. Taxonomy (GTDB): domain Bacteria; phylum Pseudomonadota; class Gammaproteobacteria; order Pseudomonadales; family Balneatricaceae; genus Motiliproteus; species Motiliproteus sediminis. The sequence goes on along the minus strand of NZ_JAERQK010000014.1, from coordinate 19,695 downwards.
CTGACCGGCGACGCGCTCGATCAGGTACGCACCCGCCTGCGCGAACATCCGGCCAACACCGTTCCGGCTCGCAGCCAACTACCACAGGATCAACAAATAGCCCTGTTTGAGTCGATGGCCAATGAAGCGGCCGCCGAACTGATCGAACTCAAGACGCTTGAGGCGCTGCCGGGCACCGTTGCCGAGTTCTGTCGTGAAAACGGTATCGATCAACTGGTCTCAGCCAGCGATCCCGCCCTCACCGCACTCGACTGGAGCGGAATCGACAACCTCGAGATAACCCACCGTGTCGCACAGGCCGGCGACAGCGCCAGCCTTACCACCAGCTTCTGCGGTATCGCCGAAACCGGAACCCTGATGCTGCTCTCGGGCCCGCACAGCCCGACCACCCTTAACTTTCTACCGGACACCCACTTGGTGCTACTGAAGCAGTCACAGATCGTTGGCGCCTACGAGGAGGCCTGGGCCAGGCTGCGCCAGCACAGTGACGCGATGCCGCGCACCGTCAATATGATCACCGGCCCCTCCCGCAGTGCCGATATCGAGCAAAAACTGCAGATGGGCGCGCACGGCCCCAAGCGTCTGATCATTCTGCTGCTGCGCGACTGAGCTTGCCCCGCCACCCCTCAGTCGCTATAACGGTGCCCTTCAGCAACGGAGGGCATCGTGAATCTGATTCTGCTTCTACCGACGGACTTTATTGACAACGACCGGGTGCGTCTGTGCGGCCGTCGTCTGCAGCATGTTCAGGAGGTGCACCGCGCCGCGCCTGGTGATCGCCTTCGGGTCGGCTTGCTGAACGGCAACCTGGGCGAGGGTGAAGTGGTGGCGCTGTCGGCAGCCGCACTGGAACTCAGAGTCACACTGGACCAACCGCCACCGCCGCCACTGCCGCTGACGTTGCTGCTGGCGCTGCCGCGCCCCAAGATGCTGCGGCGCATATTCCAGACCTGCGCCACCTTGGGCGTACGTGATATCTATCTGCTCAACGCCTATCGGGTAGAGAAGAGTTACTGGCAATCGCCCCATCTGACAACTGAGCGCATCAACGAACAACTGGTTCTGGGGCTGGAACAGGGCGTTGCCACCCAGCTACCCCAGGTTCACCTGATAAAACGCTTCAAGCCGTTCGTGGAGGACCAACTGCCGACACTGGTCGCGCACAAACGCGCCCTGGTCGCCCACCCCTACCATGCCGCCCCCTGCCCCCCCGCCGAGGAGACCGACACCCTGCTCGCCATCGGACCGGAGGGCGGCTTCATCTCGTATGAGGTAGAAAAGCTGCAGCAGGCCGGTCTGAGCTCGATCCATCTGGGCCCCCGTATTCTGCGGGTAGAGACTGCGCTGCCGTTTCTGGCCGCCAAACTGTTCTGATCCCTTCCCCCGAAAATCCTCACAAAAAAAAGTGTTGACTAGGCTCTAAATATAAATAAGAATCCTTCTCATTAGTATTTAGATCACCAGCAAGGAGTTATCAATGCTTACCCTGAATCGCCTGAAACAGGCCGCCGCTCTTTCCGTTCTGCCCATTGCTGCCACTCTGGTCCCGGCACAAGCCCAGGCTGAAGAGGTGAATATCTACTCCTATCGCCAGGCATTTCTGATCGAACCCATTCTTGACGCATTCACCGAGGAAACCGGCATCAAGGCCAACGTGGTGTTCGCCAAGAAAGGCCTGGTTGAACGGCTTGAAAACGAAGGTCAGAACTCCAAGGCGGACTTGGTCCTGACGGCTGATTCCGGCCGCCTTTACGATGTGGTTAACCGCGGCCTGACACAACCGATCGACAGCGCAGTTATCGATGCCAATATACCGGCGCACTACCGCGACCCTGATGGCCAATGGGTTGCGCTGACAGCACGCTCCCGCATCGTTTACGCCTCCAAAGAGCGGGTTAAAGAGGGCGAGTTGAAAACCTACGAAGATCTGGCCGACCCCAAATGGAAGGGCCGCATCTGCACCCGTAGCGGCAAGCACTCCTATAACCTTTCACTGATCGGCTCCATGATCGCCCACCACGGCGAAGAAGGCGCCGAGAAGTGGCTCGAAGGCGTCAAAGCCAATCTGGCGCGCAAGCCTCAAGGCAACGACCGCGCGCAGGTAAAAGCGGTTAAAGAAGGCGTATGCGACCTGGCCATCGGCAACACCTACTACTTCGGCAAGATGCTGCACAACACCAAAAACCCGGAACAGGTCGATTGGGCCAACTCTGTGAACCTGATCTTCCCCAACCAGGGCGACCGTGGCGCGCACATGAATATCACCGGTGCGGCGGTGACCAAGTATGCCCCCAACAAAGAAGCCGCAGTGAAGTTGATCGAGTTCCTCAGTGGCGCCAAAGCTCAGGAGATGTACGCCCAGGTCAACTATGAATTCCCGGTACGCCCCGGCACGCCGCTGGCTGGTCTGGTCAAAGAGCACATGAGCGACTTCAAAGGCGACCAATTGAGCCTGGCTGAAGTGGCAAAAAATCGTGCCGCAGCGGCCAAGCTGGTTGATAAGGTCGGCTTCGATAATTGATAATCACCCCGAGCGGCCAAACCGGCCGCTCGTTTTTTGCTTGGCGGACGCGCCTGCCCGGAGCATCCGCCAACCACACACCTTGATTCCTGGAGCCACATGAGCAACACGGCGAGTATCGTCAGCACTCAGCACGAGGCGACTTCACATCGTCATATCAACCCTTGGTTGCTCACCGCTTTCGCCATCGCCCTGCTGGTCGGCTTACCGATCGCATCGGTATTCTGGATTGCCCTGTTTCCTGAAGAAAACATCTGGGCCCATCTGGCAGATACCGTGCTACCCCACTACGTCTTCACCACTCTGGCCCTGCTGGCCGGCGTCGGCGGACTGGCGATCCTGATCGGTGTGGGTACCGCCTGGCTGGTTACCATGTGCCGTTTTCCCGGCCGCCGTTTCTTTGAGTGGGCGCTGCTGCTCCCTTTCGCCGTCCCCGCCTATGTAATCGCCTATGTCTACACCGACCTGCTCGAATACGCCGGCCCGGTGCAAGGTCTGCTGCGTGAGCTGTTCGGCTGGAGCACGGCGCGCGATTACTGGTTCCCGGATATTCGCACTCTGGGCGGCGCCATTATCATGCTGGCGCTGGTGCTCTACCCCTACATCTATATGCTCGCCAGAGCCTCATTTCTGGAACAATCCGCCAACATTCAGGCCGCCAGCCGCACGCTGGGCTGTACGCCCTGGCAAAGTTTTTACCGGGTGTCGCTACCGATGGCCCGCCCCGGCATCGCCGTCGGCCTGTCACTGGTCTCGATGGAAACCATCAACGATTTTGGCACCGTCGATTTCTTTGCGGTCAAGAGCCTCAGTGCCGGTATCTATGACACCTGGCTCAACATGGGCAACCTGGGCGGCGCTGCCCAGATCGCCAGCCTGATGCTGGTGTTCGTGGTAATGCTGATCACGGTGGAGCGCATAGGCCGCGCCAAACAGCGCCAGTATCATGGTGCGGACCGTTACCGCGAACTGGTCAGCTACCCCTTAAACGGTGCCCGCAAGGCAGCCGCCGTTACCGCCTGCCTGATCCCCTTCGCCGCCGGCTTTCTGATTCCGGTGCTGGTACTGGGCTATTACGCCTGGGATAACTTTGCCTACTCCTGGAATGACCAGTTTGTCACCATCGCACGCAATAGCTTCCTGCTCTCTGCCAGCGCCGCCGCAGTGGCCTGCCTCATCGGCGTTCTGCTGGCCTACACCAAACGCCTGAACCAACGCCGCAGCCTGGCCATCGCAGTGAATTTTTCCGGCCTCGGATACGCCATGCCCGGCGCGGTCCTGGCGATTGGCGTGCTGATACCCTTCGCCGCGTTCGACAACGCACTGGATAGCTTCATGCGTGAAAGCTTTGGTATTTCGACCGGGCTACTGCTCAGCGGCACCACCTTTGCAGTGCTGTTTGCCTACGTGGTGCGCTTTCTTGCCATCGCCAGCGGTTCGGTGGAATCCAGCCTCGCCAAAGTCACTCCGACCATGGATATGGCCGCCCGTTCGCTCGGCCTCAACAGCCTGCAAACCTTATGGCGCGTCCACCTGCCATTGATCCGCGGCGGCCTGATGACCGGGGCACTGGTGGTGTTTGTGGACTGTATGAAGGAGCTACCGGCCACACTGATCCTGCGACCGTTCAACTTTGACACCCTGGCAACCCATGTATACCAGTTCGCCTCGGACGAAATGATCGAAGAAGCAGCGCTGGGATCGCTGCTGATTGTACTGGTCGGGTTGTTGCCGGTCATTCTGCTCAGCCGCTCAATCGCTTCGGCCAACGGCGCGCGCAAGCGCTAACGTGAAACCCTGAAACCGGCCTAATGCCGGCGTGGAGAACGCCGTTAAACAGCATCGCGGCGAGTGCCGCTAAAGGTCAGCTGGCAATCGCCCGCTCATCGACCCGGAAAGCCACCAGATTGTCGGTTTCAACCCGCAACCCGACCTCTTCACCGACGCGAAAGTCCTGATTAATAAAGGTCGACTCGACCACACGGCCGTTGACCAGTTGAAAAGTATAGAGCGTGGTGGTGCCCAAAAACTCTTTCTTGATCACTTCGCCGCGAACATCGCAGCCATTGCATCCGGGCACGATCTCGTGCGGACGCAGAAAGACGTCAACCTCATCGCCCTGATCCCAGGCCACGCGATGTGCCTTCACCAGACCGATATCGGTTTCCACCATGCCACCTGCGAGGGCACGACCGCGAACAAACTTGCCCTCACCGACAAAACTCGCCACCTTGTGGTTTGCCGGCTGATGGTAGACCTCAAACGGACTATCCCACTGCTGCAGATAGCCTTCGGCCAACACGCCCAACTTGTCACTGACCGTGAACGCCTCATCCTGATCATGCGTCACAACGATAGCCGAGATCCCCTCCTCTTTGAGAATATCGCGCACCTCTACCGACAATTGGCGCCGCAGCTCGGTATCCAGATTGGAAAACGGCTCATCCATCAATAGCAGTTTGGGCTTGGGTGCCAGGGCCCGGGCCAGCGCGACCCGCTGCTGCTGACCACCGGAAAGCTCATGAGGGAAGCGATTGCTCATGCCCGCCAGCTCCACCAGCTCCAGCATATGCTCGACAATACGGTTGCGCTCGGCGCCGCTCAGTCTGGTGAGGCCAAAGGTGATATTGTCGCGCACGCTGAGGTGGGGGAACAGCGCGTAGTCCTGGAACACCATGCCGATACCGCGGTTTTCCGGCGGTACCGCCACCGAGGGGGTGGCGATGGTCTGCCCCTGCAGCTCAATGCGCCCGGCATGAATGGGGTTAAAACCGGCGATTGCCCGCAGTACGGTCGTTTTGCCGCAGCCGCTCGGCCCCAGCAGGCAGGCGATCTCACCCGGCTGCACTTCGAACGACAGACGCTCCACTACCCGCTGCTGCTGATAGCGACATTCAATCTGCTCAACCCGAAGAAGAGGTGCCATAACCCGGATATACCCTCACAAAAACAACTGAAACTCATATTAAATGCTAATCATTCTTGTTACCAATTATTTTTGTCTTACGTTACCGCTTCGAGCTCACCGCGAAATCGACGCCAGTCGAACGCAGTTCCCGGGTCGGTCTTGCGCCCCGCGGCAATATCACTGTGGCCGACGATGCGCTCGGCGGTTAGCGCCGGATACGCCTGCTGCAGCGAATGGACCACTCTGACCAGTTGGGAATACTGCGCGTCGGTGTAGGGGGTATCGTCGGTACCCTCAAGCTCGATGCCGATCGAATAATCGTTGCACTGCTCCCGCCCCTGCCAGCAGGAAACCCCCGCATGCCAGGCACGCCGATGAAAGGGAACAAACTGGATCACGCGCCCGTCCCGCTCGATCAGCAGGTGCGCCGACACCTGCAACCCGGCGATGGTTTCAAAGTAGGGATGCCGGGCCGGATCCAGGGTATTGGTAAAAAAATCGGTCACGCAGCCGCTGCCGAACTGGCCGGGCGGCAGGCTGATGTTATGCAACACCAACAGGTCGACAGCACCATCAGCCGGCCGGTCATTGCAGTTGGGCGACGGCACATAAACCGCGCCGGCCAGCACTCCCTCGTCAATCGGGCCTGGCTGATTCAGTTGATCCAGTTGCTCCACCTTGCCGACTCCTCCGTTTGAGCGCCCAGTATAACGCCCTCGGCTGTTTCCGGGGCAACCATTCCTGCTACAATGCGCCGCATTTAGAGCCCATGGAGACCGCAGCAATGGCCGTGCCCGCGCACCTGAAACAGGATCTTGAACTGACCGTCCGCCGCGCGCTGGAAGAAGACGTGGCTAGCGGCGACATCACCGCCGCACTGATCCCGGAATCACAACGCGCCGTAGCCGAAGTGATCTCCCGCGAAGCGGCGACCATCTGCGGCCGCGACTGGGTTAACGAGGTGTTTCGTCAGGTTGATCCCGGCATTTTGATTCACTGGCATGTGAATGATGGTAATCGCGTGGAGGCTGACCAGCCGCTGTTTCACGCCGAAGGCTCCGCGCGCTCCCTGCTGACCGCCGAGCGCTGCGCACTGAACTTTCTGCAAACCTTGTCAGGTACCGCCTCACGCGCTCACGATTACGCCGAACTGGTGCGCGGCACCCCGGTCAAGCTGCTCGATACCCGCAAAACCCTGCCGGGCCTGCGCAACGCGCAGAAGTATGCGGTCAGTTGCGGCGGTTGCTACAACCACCGCATCGGCCTCTACGATGCCTTTCTGATCAAGGAAAACCACATCGCCGCCTGCGGCTCCATCGCCAACGCCGTTGCCCAGGCGAAGCAAAACGAGCCGGGCAAACCGGTGGAGGTGGAGACCGAGAATCTGGATGAGTTTAATCAAGCGCTGGAAGCCGGCGCCGACATTATCATGCTGGATAATTTCAGCCTGGCGGATATGCGCCGGGCCGTGGCGGAGTGCCAGGGGCGAGCCAAACTGGAAGCCTCAGGTGGCATTACCCAAGAAACACTGCGGACCTACGCCGAAACAGGAGTGGATTATATTTCCATTGGAACGCTGACCAAGGATTGCCAGTCGATTGATTTGTCGATGCGATTTATCGGCCAGTAACAACTCACATCACTAACCTATCGATACTAAAGCTTGCAATCGCCGCACGGATTGAGCTTTGTCGCAGCGACCTGCTCACCACTTTACCAGATCAAAGGCAATTAAGCCCAAGATAGGGTCAAATGGAATTACCAAGTGCTCGCGAATGTAATGTATGGTCAGCTCGCACACTACGACTTGATCGACAACAGCAAGTTTAAAGGTAAGAAACTAATCGCGCTGGGTGCGCTTACCATTTAATCTCATAACACCTCCCGATCTATTCATCGAAATAGTGTCAACGCTATTCAGGGCGGGGCTCTACCATAAAAAAAGCCGGCGCTTAAGCACCGGCTTTTCCTGATGGACCTAACCAATTAACGAGACGGGCAGCGTGCCGCATCAATACCAGTACAGGTAATTGTCCAACTAATAGTATCGTTACTGTTAGTCGGCGTCATGGTGATTGTGTCGTTACCAGCTGTTGTATCAATGTTGGTTGCCAACACACCCTGAATACCAGAGGACGCAGTCAGGGTAATGTTTACATCGCCAACGTTCGACCCAGTCAAAGTGCTTGACCAGCCGGCAATTGAACCCGCGTTAGTAGGCAGCGAGCCGTTCACGTGGAAATACTCCTGAATTGCCAGCTTGTTACTACCCATAATGGTAGGTACTTCGGCAAATTTAGCCCGCAACGTATAGTCCTGATACGCAGGCAGAGCAATGGCTGCCAGAATACCGATAATCGCCACAACGATCATCAGTTCGATCAGGGTAAAACCCTTTTGCATTTGATTTTTCATCACATCTCTCCTTGGAGCTTTAATTCAGCACACTTGCTGTTAATTCCGCGGCGATGGTAGCTGCCCCGACAGTGGCCATCAACCTGTTTTCAGAAATCCGGATACCCCTGATTGACGTACCCCCCCATTTCTTGATTCCGAGTATAGGTACCGTTTTGAGCCAAACACAATAAGTGCTATCGTTTACCGAACTACTCTTTGACTTACCTCAAGTTTCAACAGCTCTCGACTATTACGGATATGAGCGTGCAACCGATACAACCGCTAACCGGACTCGCCCGCCGCCTGGTGCAGGACAGCCTGCTGTCGCAGGACAACGCCACCCATGCGCTGCTGGAAGCCAACAAGAAGAACGTGTCCTTTATCAGCTATGCGGTACAGGAGAAGCTGGTCAGCGCCTACAAAGCCGCCACCGCCGCCGCCGATGAGTTCGGCGTGCCGCTACTGGATCTGGATGAGTTCGACTTGACCTCGGCACCTGCCGACCTGGTGTCCGACGAACTGGTCAACAAACACCACGCTTTTCCGCTGATCAAGCGTGACAACCGTATCTATGTGGCGGTGGCGGACCCAACCAATATCGGCGCGCTGGACGACATCAAATTCCAGACCGGGATCAAAACCGAACCGGTGGTGGTTGAAGCAGACAAGCTGGCACGGGCTATCGACAAATTCCTGGCGGCCCAGGAAGGCTCGGCGCTGGATGGCCTTGACGACGCCGACCTCGAAAATCTTGAGGTCGATGAAACAGACCCCAACAAAAAAGAGGATGATGGCGCGGATGGCGCCAACGATGCCCCCATCGTCCGCTTTGTTAACAAGATACTGCTGGACGCCATCAAGGGCGGCGCCTCGGATATTCACTTTGAACCCTACGAAAAGGCCTACCGCATCCGTTTTCGCACCGACGGCATTCTGCAGGAGGTGGCGCGCCCGCCGGTCAACCTGACCCCGCGGCTGGCAGCCCGCCTCAAGGTAATGTCGCAGATGGATATCTCCGAGCGCCGCATCCCCCAGGATGGCCGGATCAAGATGAAGATATCCAAGTCCAAGGCGATCGACTTCCGGGTCAACACCCTGCCAACCCTGTGGGGCGAGAAAATTGTGCTGCGTATCCTCGATTCCTCCAGTGCGCAGATGGGGATCGACGCGCTGGGATACGAAGAGGACCAAAAGAACCTCTATCTGAAGACCCTGGAGCAGCCCCAGGGGATGATTCTGGTGACCGGCCCCACCGGTAGCGGTAAAACCGTCTCCCTCTATACCGGTCTTAACATTCTCAATACCACAGAGCGCAACATCTCCACCGCCGAAGACCCGGTGGAGATCAACCTGGAGGGGATCAACCAGGTTCACGTCAACCCCAAGGTGGGGCTCACCTTTGCCTCGGCGCTGCGCTCCTTTCTCCGTCAAGACCCAGACGTGGTCATGGTGGGTGAGATCCGCGACCTCGAGACCGCAGAGATCGCCATCAAGGCGGCGCAAACCGGCCACATGGTGCTGTCGACCCTGCACACCAACAGCGCACCGGAAACCCTGACCCGCCTGCGTAACATGGGCGTACCGGCCTTTAACATCGCCACCTCGGTCACCCTGATCATCGCCCAGCGTCTCGGCCGGCGACTCTGCCCCCAGTGCAAGCAGCCCGCCAATATTCCTGAGGCCACCCTGCTGGAAGAGGGCTTTACCCAAGCAGAAGTGGCAGCGGGGGTACAGGCCTACGGGCCAGTGGGTTGCAACAGCTGTAACGGCGGCTACAAGGGCCGGGTGGGTATTTACGAGGTGATGCCGATGACCCCGGAAATCGCCGAACTGATCATGAACAACGGCAACTCCATAGAGATCGGCCACCTGGCAGCCAAACAAGGAGTAAACAGCCTGCGCCGCTCTGGCTTGGTCAAGGTGATGAAGGGGCTTACCAGCCTGGAAGAGGTCAACCGGGTGACCAAACTTTGATCCGCACCAACTTTTTAGCTCCACTCTGTTGTTATACTGGCCACTCGGCGAACGCTTAGGGATACGGAACAATGGCAGCCAAAGAAGCGCAACCAGTCACCTTCGTCTGGGAAGGCAAGGACAAGAACGGCAACACCAGCAAAGGCAAGATCGACGCAGAAAATATCGCCTTTGCCAAGGCGCAACTGCGCAAGCAGGGTATTGTACCCAGCAAAGTCGCCAAGGAGCGCGTATCCGCCTTTGGCGGCAAGGGCAAGAAAACCACCCCCCTAGATATCGCCATATTCACCCGCCAGCTCGCCACCATGATGAAAGCCGGGGTACCGATGATTCAGGCTTTTGATATCGTTGCCGGCGGGGTCGAGAAAGACGGCCTCAAGAAAATGATCTACTCGATCAAGAACGAGGTCGCCAGCGGCACCAACTTGGCGCAAGCGCTGCGCAAATATCCGGACTATTTCGACGACCTGTTCTGCAATCTGGTACAGGCGGGCGAACAGTCCGGTGCGCTGGAAACCATGCTGGACCGAATTGCCACCTACAAGGAAAAGACCGAAGCCCTCAAAGCCAAGATTAAAAAGGCGATGACTTACCCAATCGCGGTAATCGTAGTCGGCTTGGTAGTTGCCGCAATACTTCTAATTAAAGTTGTTCCACAGTTCGAAACCATATTTCAAAGTTTTGGCGCCGACCTCCCTGCTTTTACAAAGTTTGTCATCTCTTTATCTGAGTACGCACAGTCATACTGGTTTATTGCTCTTGGGCTCGTTGTTGCAATCGGAGTAGGCGTTAAGGCAGCAATAAAAAAATCGCAGAAATTTGCAGACGCCGTGGATAAGATGGTGCTCAAGATTCCGGTCATCGGCGATATTCTCTACAAAGCGGCTGTCGCCCGCTTTGCCAGAACCCTGGCAACAACCTTCGCCGCCGGCGTGCCGCTGGTTAACGCCCTCGAGTCCGCGGCAGGCGCCTCAGGCAACGTGGTGTTTTACACCTCCATCATGCAGATCAAAAATGGTGTCTCCACCGGCCAGTCGTTGCAGAACGCCACCCGCATGACCGGTATCTTCCCTAATATGGCGGTGCAGATGATCGCCATCGGCGAAGAGTCCGGCTCCCTCGACGAGATGCTGGATAAGGTGGCCAGTTTTTACGAAGCGGAGGTAGACAATGCCGTCGATAGCCTCACCAGCCTGATGGAACCCTTTATTATGGCGGTGCTCGGCGTTCTGGTAGGCGGATTGGTAGTTGCCATGTACTTGCCGATCTTCAAGCTTGGCGCGGTGGTCTAAACATCGAATGCCGCTAATCGAAACCCTTAACAACTACCCTGGGCTAGTGCTTGCACTGGCCCTTGTTTTTGGTCTGCTGGTCGGCAGTTTTCTCAACGTGGTGATTCACCGCTTGCCGTTGATGATGCAGCGGGAATGGCAAAGCGAATGTCGCGCCCTGCTTGAGCTGGACAACGGCGAGCAAACAGCCTCCGAGCCCTTTAATCTCGCCGTGCCCCGCTCCCGCTGCCCTCACTGTGGTCACCGCATTACCGCGCTGGAAAACATTCCGGTTTTCAGCTACCTCGCCCTGCGCGGCAAGTGCTCCGAGTGCCAGGCACCGATCAGCATCCGCTATCCGTTGGTTGAGCTGGCCACCGGACTGCTTTCGGCGCTGGTGGTGTACCAGTTTGGCGCATCGCTACAGAGCGCACTGCTGCTGCCGTTGATCTGGGGGTTGATCGCCCTGACGATGATCGATTTTGATCATCAGCTACTTCCGGACAGCATCACCCTGCCGCTGCTATGGCTGGGGCTGGTTGCCAACGCCTTTGGACTCTTTACCGACCTGCATAGCGCGCTCTGGGGCGCGGTGGCCGGCTATATGAGCCTGTGGTCGGTCTACTGGCTGTTCAAGCTAGTGACCGGTAAAGAGGGGATGGGCTACGGCGACTTCAAACTGCTGGCCGCGCTGGGTGCCTGGATGGGCTGGCAGATGCTGCCGCTGATTATCATCCTCTCCTCGCTGGTTGGCGCCGTGCTGGGCATTGGCCTGACCCTTATCCGTGGTCGCGACTCCGCCAGCCCGATGCCATTCGGCCCCTTTCTGGCCATAGCCGGACTGGTAGCACTGCTATGGGGGCCCTTGCTGGTCGAACGCTACTTCCAGCTGCTGGGTTACTGACATGCCACTGATCGTAGGCCTCACCGGAGGGATCGGCAGCGGCAAAACCACCGTTGCGGATGAGTTCTCCCGCTTGGGTATTCAACTGGCCGACGCTGACATCGCCGCCCGCGAGGTGGTCGAGCCCGGCCAACCCGCTCTGGACGCCATATTTCAGCGCTTCGGCGACGCACTCCGCCAGCCCGATGGCGCACTCGACCGTGCGGCACTGCGCCGCATCGTGTTTGCCGACAGCGAGCAGCGGCGATGGCTGGAGTCACTGCTCCACCCGCTGATCAGGGAGCGCCTGACACAACAACTGGCCGCGGCGACCTCCCCCTACGCGCTGCTGGTATCGCCACTGCTGCTGGAAACCGATCAGCACCAACTGGCCGACCAGATCCTGATTATCGATCTGCCGGAGTCACTGCAACTGGAGCGGACCATGTCGCGCGACCGCAATGACGCCGCCCAAGTTCGTGCCATTATCGCCAGCCAGATCGCCCGCACCGACCGCCTCGCCCGGGCGGACCAGATTCTGGACAATAGCGCTCCAGTCGATACACTGGCGGCACGCGTGGCCGAACTGGATCAGTACTATCGACAACTGGCCAAGGCCCGCACCTATTAACCCGGCGGGTTAATAGACTGACGCAGAGACGCGTCAGCATTGACCATCAGATCAATGCAAGCCCCCGTAAAAAAAGCAACTTCACGTAGTTGCGCGAGTTTGGAGGGGGCGATGGCCAAAGAGGCATGAATGCCTATTTGGCCACCAGGTTAATAGCTTCCACCAACGAGCGCAGCATGAGTCAGAAAAACACCACCTACCCCTGCCCCCACTGCCAGAAAAAAGTCACCTGGCGCAGCGACAATCCCTACCGCCCCTTCTGCTCGGAGCGCTGCCGGCTGATCGACCTGGGAGCCTGGGCCAACGAGGAGTACCAGGTTCCGGCTTCGCAGGAATCACTGGAAGACTCGCTGGATCCGGAGAGCGATAACTGGCATCAACCGTCGCTGCACTAGTGCACTGCTTCGCATTTGGTGGCCCATTAGAACGAAGTCGTTTTTTCGCCAACCTAGGCGCGAGGCGGAGTCATAGTGCGGCTATGGCGACAACGAGCAACGACGGATGGCGGAAAAAGGGGCCGTTATAAGTGCCCAATAGTGTGAAGCAGTACACCGGGGAATCGGGCTTTCCCTGTTCCCTGCTAGAACCCGGCTACCGATCCCAGTAAGCACGAATAGCCGCCACGCCTTGCGCACCGTGGCGACGGGCATCCTCAAGCTGGGAATCCGACACCCCGCCCAAGGCATAAACAGGCAACGGCGCTTGCCGGCACAACTCAGCAAAAGCCTGCCAGCCCATGGCCGGCTGCTCTGGATGGGACAGGGTCGGCAGCACCGGTGACAAAGTAACATAGGCCGCGCCGATCTCGACCGCCCGGCGCAGCTCACCCTGATCATGGCAGGACGCGCCGATCCAGCGCTGCCGCCAGGGCTGCACCGAGGCCGGAGTCACCCCGGCCAAACGGTGCCGGTTCAAGTGGATACCATCAGCAAGCTGCGGTGAAACCCGCTCGGGATCGCCGTTGACGATCAACGGCACCCCCATGCGCTGACAAAGGGGATAAAGCGCCTCCTGGGCCGCCAGTGAATCATCATCGCTTCGACCCGGCATCCGCAACTGGATCATCCCCACACCCTGCGCAAGCGCACGCTGACAGCGAGTGATTAACTCATCCGGGGTCTGGAACTCACCGGTGATAAGGTAACGGTCGGTGAGCTGTAACGCGCTGATAACCGGTCTGTTAGCCGGCGGAAAGTCACCGGGGGAGAGTTCCGCCGGCACCACCCAGCGCAGCGGCTGTCCCTCACGCCCGAAGGGCTCACCGTCAAAACCGTCAACGCGCCACACATCCAGCAGCACGCGCTTATCGGGATAGTCAAACGGGATGGTGATGAGCGGCGAGAAGCGCGTGGGGCGAATGCCCAGCTCCTCCTCCAGCTCGCGGCACAAAGCTGACTCTATGGGTTCTCCCGGTTCGCACTTGCCACCCGGAAACTCCCAGAACCCACCCTGGTGCTGATGGGCCTGACGACGGCTGACCAGCAACCGTCCGTCACGGCCAAAGATAGCGGCGGCGGCGACGTGGACGACGTCCATCGCCAGTTAGCTGCGATAGTCGGCGTTGATGGAAACGTAGTCGTGGGACAGATCGGTGGTCCAGACCCGTTCGGCAAAGTCGCCGCGCTGGAGGTCCACGCCAATAACAATCTCTTCGCGATCCATAACCGCCTGACCGGCGGCTTCGGTATAGGTTACCGCACGACCGCCGTTTTCCACGATACGGACCTCACCGAGATTAATCGTCAGCGTGTTCAAATCCAGATCGACTATCCCCGCGCGCCCGACAGCGGCCAGTATGCGCCCCCAGTTGGGATCACTGGCGAACAGCGCGGTCTTGACCAGCGGTGAGTGGGCGATGGTGTACGCCGTATCCAACGCTTCACGCTGACTGGACGCACCGCTTACCTCGATGGTGATAAACTTGGTAGCGCCTTCACCATCACGGACGATCGCCTGCGCCAACTCCAGTAGTACTGCGTAAACACCATCGGCGAAAGCCGGCCAATGGTGACTGGCAGGTGTCAGTGTCATTCCGGCAGCACCGGTCGCCACCAGTACACAGCTGTCGTTGGTCGAGGTATCGCCATCGATGGTCACGCGGTTAAAAGTGGCATCGGCTGTCTCGCTCAGCAGCGTTTGCAAGTGGTCGGGCGCAACCCGGGCATCCGTCGCCACGTAGGCCAGCATGGTGGCCATATTGGGGCAGATCATACCGGCGCCTTTGGAAATACCGCTGATGGTCACTGTGGTATCACCCAGTGCCAGGGTGCGGGTCGCCCCCTTAGGGCGAGTATCCGTAGTCATGATACCCTGAGCGGCGTCTTCCCAGCCGCTATCACTCAGCGCGCTCAATGCGGCAGGGATCGCCGCAACAATCTTCTCGACCGGCAGCTTCTCGCCAATCACGCCGGTTGAGAACGGCATTATCCGCTCGACCGGTTGGCCGGTCTGCGCCGCCAGCGCCTCACAGCAGCTCATGGCATCTGCCATACCTTCGGCACCGGTTCCCGCATTAGCGTTACCGGTATTGGTCAGCAGGTAGCGCACCGACCCGGCACCGAGATGCTTTTTCGACAGGGTAACCGGCGCGGCGCAAAAAGCGTTGCGAGTGAAAACCCCGGCCACGGAGCTACCCTCGGCCAACTCCATCACCACCAAGTCGCGACGTCCCGGTTTTTTAATCCCAGCTGACGCGGTACCCAGACGAAACCCTTTCACCGCCGCCATGGGCGGCAGCGTGGCTGGACCTACTGCCATACTCTTGCTCTCCCGAGACAGCGCTTAACTCAAGCGCCCGTGACACTGTTTGTATTTCTTACCCGAGCCGCACGGACAAGGTTCGTTACGCCCCACCTTGCGCCCTTCACGCACGAAGGGTTCTGCCCCCTCAGCGCCGTCGGCAGGGCGCCCATCGCCCTCCATCGCGGAACCGTCAGCATGCTGAAACTCCATCTGCTGGCGCTCCATCGCTTCACGACGCTGGCGCTCCATCTCTTCCACCTCTTCCGGCTCGCGCACCTGCACATGGCTGATGATCTTGACCACATCCAGCTTAATGTTGGTCAACAACTCCTGGAACAGCTCAAAGGATTCGCGCTTGTACTCCTGCTTGGGGTTCTTCTGCGCGTAGCCGCGCAGGTGAATCCCCTGACGCAAGTGGTCCATGGTTGCCAAATGCTCTTTCCACAGCGTATCGAGCACCTGCAGCATCACCTGTTTCTCAAACAGGCGCATGGAATCGGCACCCACCACCGTCTCTTTGGCTTCATAGGCGGTGATCACCTCCGCCAGGATCTTCTCACGCAAGGTCTCTTCGTGCAGTTTATCGTCCTGATCCAGCCACTGCTGCAGCGGTAACTGCAGATTCAGATCGGACGCCAGCTGCTTCTCCAGCCCCGGCACATCCCACTGCTCTTCCAGACTCTGCGGCGGAATAAAGTCACTGATCAGATCGTTGACCACCTCTTCGCGAATGGCAGCGATGCTTTCGCTGATGTCGTTGGACGCCATCAGCTCGTTGCGCTGCTCGTAGATCGCCTTACGCTGATCGTTGGCAACGTCATCATATTCCAGCAGCTGCTTACGAATATCGAAGTTACGGCCTTCTACCTTGCGCTGGGCTTTTTCGATCGCGTTGGAGACCATTTTGTGCTCGATCGCCTCACCCTGCTCCATGCCCAGCGCCTGCATAAAGTTCTTGACCCGGTCGGAGGCAAAGATCCGCATCAGGTTGTCATCCAGTGACAGGTAGAATCGGGACGATCCCGGATCACCCTGGCGGCCGGCACGACCACGCAGCTGATTGTCGATACGGCGTGACTCGTGCCGTTCGGTGCCGACAATATGCAAACCGCCGGCGTTCAGAACGATATCGTGACGCTTTTCCCAATCCGCCTTAACCGCAGCCACCTGCTCGTCGCTGGGATTCTCGATCTGCGCCAGTTCCGTCTGCCAGTTGCCGCCCAGCACGATGTCGGTTCCACGCCCCGCCATGTTGGTGGCGATGGTAACGGCACCCGGCCGGCCGGCACCGGCGATGATATTAGCTTCCCGCTCGTGCTGCTTGGCGTTGAGTACGTTGTGCTCGATCTTGGCTTTGTCCAGCAGCTTGGAGATCACCTCTGACATTTCGATCGACGCGGTACCTACCAGCACCGGTTGCTGCCGCTCCTGACAATCGCGGATATCCTCGATGATGGCGTCAAACTTCTCCTGCATGGTCAGATAGACCAGATCGTTAAAGTCTTTACGCTGGATCGGCTTGTTGGTGGGGATAACGATAACGTCGAGACCATAGATCTGACGCAATTCGAACGCTTCGGTGTCGGCGGTGCCGGTCATTCCGGACAGCTTGTCATAGATGCGGAAGTAGTTCTGGAAGGTAGTCGAGGCCAGCGTCTGGCTCTCGTTCTGAATAGCCACACCCTCTTTCGCTTCCACCGCCTGATGCAGGCCTTCGGACCAGCGCCGCCCCGGCATGGTACGACCGGTATGTTCGTCAACGATGACAATCTGGCCACCCTGGACGATGTAATCGACATCTTTGGTGTAGACCACGTGCGCGCGCAGGCCGGAGTGCACATGGTGCAGCAGATTCAGGTTTTTAGGCGCATACAGCGACTCATCCTCAGCCAGCAGCCCCTTCTCGATCAACAACTCTTCAACGAACTGGTGTCCCTCTTCGGTCAACTCCACCGAGCGGGTTTTCTCATCGACAGTGAAGTGACCAATCTGCTCCGGCTCCTCACCCTCCGGCGCTTCCGGCTGGCGCTCCAGCTTGGGAATCAGGGTATTGATCTGCCTGTACATCTCGGAGCTGTCTTCGGCAGGCCCGGAGATGATCAGCGGTGTCCGCGCTTCGTCGATCAGGATGGAATCCACCTCATCGACCACCGCATAGCTCAAGCGGCGCTGCACTTTGTCCTCGGTGCTGAACGCCATGTTGTCACGCAGATAATCAAAGCCGAATTCGTTATTGGTACCGTAGGTGATATCACAGGCATAAGCCGCTTTCTTGTCCGCCGGCGCCTGACCGGAATGAATCACCCCCACACTCATACCCAGCGCGCGGTAGAGCTGCCCCATCCACTCTGCATCGCGCCCGGCCAGGTAGTCGTTCACGGTCACCACGTGGACCCCTTCGCCAGCAAGCGCGTTGAGGTACACCGCCAGCGTCGCCACCAGAGTTTTACCCTCACCGGTACGCATCTCGGCAACATGACCTTCATGCAGGGCGATACCCCCGATCAGCTGGACGTCAAAGTGGCGCATACCCAGCACTCGCCGCGACGCTTCACGACACACAGCAAAGGCTTCCGGCAACAACTGGTCCAGGGTTTCACCCGCGCTGACACGCTGGCGAAGTTCGTCAGTCTTGGCCCGCAGGGCGGCGTCATCAAGAGCAGCCACTTGTTCTTCGAGGGCGTTGACGGTACGGACGATCTTTCCCATCCGCTTCAGTTCACGGTCGTTCTTGCTACCAAAAATCTTCTTGAACAGAGGCGCTATCATAATCAGTTAGTTACCGGTCGAGGTCGGAGCTGCAGGAGCCCGGACGGATAAACACAAATGGAGGCATTTTACCCGCAAAAAGCGCGGGGGTCGAAGGCAATTCCCGTCGGTTTCGCAATTCACACCGATCCATCATCACTGCCGATTGACGCTGGCTGCAGGCAAAAAAAAACCGGATCCGTTACCGGACCCGGTTCATCATGTTATCGCGGCAGAGTTACCCTGCGAGAACCGGCTTCATATAGGATATGGGGGCAGTTTCCGCATCTTCAAAGGTCACCACTTCCCAGGCGTCTTCGTTACGCAGTAACTCCCGCAACAGCAGGTTGTTGAGATAGTGGCCCGACTTAAAGCCCTTGAACTCGCCGATCAGGCTCTTGCCCAGCAGGTAGAGGTCACCCACGGCATCCAGCACCTTGTGCTTGACGAACTCGTCATCATAGCGAAGACCTTCCTCGTTGAGCACGCGGTAGTCGTCAACTACGATGGCGTTATCCATGCTGCCACCCAGAGCCAGGTTCTTAGAACGCAGAAACTCGATATCCCGCATAAAGCCGAAAGTACGCGCCCGACTCACCTCTTTGACAAAGGAGGTACTGGAGAAGTCCAGACAACACTCTTTGTTGCGGTCTCGGAATACAGGGTGGTCAAACTCGATAGTGAAGCTCACCTTAAAGCCATCAAACGGCTCAAAGCTGGCCCACTTGCCGTCATTCTCGATCATTACCTTGCGCTTGACGCGGATGAACTTCTTCGCCGCCTCCTGCTCGCGGATGCCCGCGGACTGGATCAGAAACACGAAAGGCGCCGCGCTACCATCCATGATCGGCACCTCTTCGGCGCTCAAATCAACGTAGGCGTTATCGATACCGAGACCCGCCATGGCAGACAACAGATGTTCAACCGTGGCAACACGCGCACCCTCACCACACAGATTGGTGGACATGGTGGTATCACCGACGTTTTCTGCCCAAGCGCGGATCTCCACCACCGGTTCAAGGTCGACACGGCGAAACACAATGCCGGTATCGACCGGTGCCGGATGCAGGGTAAGGTACACTTTCTCACCCGTGTGCAAGCCGACGCCGGTGGCTTTTATCGCGTTCTTGAGCGTTCTCTGTCTAATCATGTTGGCCGTAATTCACTGGAGCTAAAAACAATCGGCGATCATACCAGAGTTGACGGTTATTTGACAGTTCCATACCAAGGCACTGGGTCAATCTGCCTGTCGCCGGAGAAAGGTCGGAATATCAAGAAATTCCATACCATCATCGGTACCAGTACGCTGACCACGCTCAGCCACCGAAGGTTCCTCCGGCGTTTCGGTCTTGCCGCCCACTCCCTGCCGGCGAAGCACCGTCGGGATATCGATCTGCTGGTAATCGGGCCGCCCATCGGGCTTGCGCGGGCTGGTGGCAGCGACTTTGACCGCTCCCATCTCACGGGCGCCCAGACCGGTGGCTACCACCGTCACCTTCAGCTCGTCACTGAGCTCCGGGTCGATCACCGTTCCCACCACCACAGTGGCGTTCTCGCCCGCCAGCTCTTCGATGGTGTCACCCACTTCCTGGAACTCACCCAGAGTCAGATCAAGACCGG
>NZ_JAERQK010000013.1 GCF_017912535.1 Motiliproteus sediminis | reverse complement strand
GGCCCGCGCAAAGCGCGGGGCGAGGCATGGACGCCGAGCCGGATTGCGGCACAGGTATGTGCCGTCCGATCCGCCAGAATCACCGTTGCCGCGCGCAGTGGACCCGTAGGGCGGCGGAACCAGGGGAACATAAGGCACAAGTAGTTCTTTCTTCCCCTGTTCTTTGGAACGTTTGCCAAAGAATAGGGCCGCCCGGGTGGGCGGAAGAGAGGCTTTCAATCAGCGCAGATAAATAGCTTAAAATCCATACTGGCCGGCCCTGAACTAAAGACCGCTTCGCGCCGACTCGCGTCATCCTCTGCATCCGTGAACAGGCACAAAAAAGCCCCGCCGGTGATGCCGGCGGGGCTGGGTTGATCGCGGTGTAGCGGAATTGGGCGACTACAGTTCTTCGACGCTCTGGATCGGGTAGTGCTCCGGAATCGGCAAGCGGGCGACACCGATCTCTACCGCTGCCTGGGCGACGGCCATGGAGACCTTGCCCAGCAGGCGGGGGTCGTTGGGCTTGGGCAGGATATACTCCGGGCCGAAGCTCAGTTCGCCGCCACCGTAACTGTCGCACACGGACTGGGGTACCGGCTCCTTGGCCAGTTCGGCGATGGCGTAGACCGCGGCCATCTTCATCTCGTGAGTGATATGGCGCGCGCGCACGTCCATGGCACCGCGGAAGATGTAGGGGAAGCAGAGTACGTTGTTGACCTGGTTGGGGTAGTCAGAGCGCCCGGTGGCCATGACGATGTCGTTACGGGTGGCGTGGGCCACTTCCGGACGGATCTCCGGATCCGGGTTGGCGCAGGCGAACACGATCGGGTTGGGTGCCATGGTTTTGAGGGTTTCCGGACTGAGCTGGTTGGCTCCGGCCAGACCCAGAAACACGTCGGCGCCTTGCATGGCGTCTTCCAGTGTGCGGGCATCGGTGTTGATCGCCGCAAACATTGCCTTCTCAGGTGTCAGGTCGCCGCGTCCGTCGTGGATCACGCCGCGGCGGTCCACCACCAGGATGTTGTGACGACGGATACCGGCGCTGATCATCAGGCGCAGACAGGCAGTAGCCGCGGCGCCTGCACCGAGGCAAACTACTTTCACCTCCTCAATATCCTTGCCGCCCAGTTCGATGGCGTTCAACAGCCCGGCCACGGTGACGATGGCGGTGCCGTGCTGGTCGTCATGGAACACCGGAATCTGCAGCCGTTCAATCAACTGGCGCTCGATCTCGAAACACTCGGGAGCCTTGATATCTTCCAGATTGATACCGCCAAAGGTGCAGGCGATGCGCGCCACGGTATCGATAAAGGCTTGCGGTGACTCGTTTTCGACTTCGATGTCGATGGAATCAAGACCGGCAAAACGCTTGAACAGCAGCGCCTTGCCTTCCATGACCGGCTTGCTGGCCAGCGCGCCCAGATTACCCAGACCGAGAATGGCGGAGCCATTGGAGATGACCGCAACCAGATTGCCTTTGGCGGTGTACTTGTAGGCGTCGTTGGGATTTTCCGCGATGGCGCGCACCGGCTCCGCTACCCCGGGGCTGTAGGCCAGGGCGAGATCGTCGGCGGTTTCGGCAGGCTTGCTCAGCTCCACGCTGATTTTGCCCGGCTTGGGGTATTGATGGTATTCCAGCGCCCGGCGCTTGAGATCTTGGTCGGTCATGTTCCAAATCCAGCTGGCAGGTTAGTGAGGGCTGGCAATCTTATACGAAAGTATGAGTTATCTCAAGTGGTCATACCTCTGTAGCCCACGGCTCATGCGGCTTAGGCGGATTCTGACCCGTTTTCAGGGGGTGCGCACCGAATTGGTGCTCTGCGGCGTCAGGTTGTCCGGGTGGGATAGATAAAGCCGGAACGGGCGAAACTGACGGGCTTTCTGGCTGGCGTTCAGTTGGCGATAGCTGAGCCAGCCGCGTACTTCGACCGCTTTGCCCAGCAGGGCGTTGACATTCCAATCGGTGAAGTAGGGCAGGCCCTCCCGGCTGACCGGCAGATAGAGGGTCGCATCCAGCTCGATGAACGGGCCAGAACGATTGCGCCCGGCCCGGGTGACGGTACCGCGATAGCGGCCAAAGCCGCCGTCACCGGGATGCAGTGAGCTGACCTCGCGGGGGGCGAAGTAGCGCTCGCTCCAGACGCCCATCCCGGTTTGGCGCGCATGGGCCTCGGCTGCGCGCAGGCAGTCACGCAGATCGAGGTTGGGCGGCAGGCTGAGCTGGAAACCCAGCCCCAGGCGCAACAGGTGCGCCTCCAGACTGTTGCCTTCGGCATCGAAGATGTGGGCCAGCGTGCGGCCGTGGCGGTCGTGAGGCTGAACGCCGGTCATCAGCAGCAGCCGCTTGTCACTAAGAAAGTTCGCTGCGGCCTGGCGGGCCTGGTGCGCCAGCGGTTCGGCGGGGCGGTTGTCACGGGACAATTCCGGGGTGTCGATGCCGATCAGGCGTACGCGGCGGCCATCGCTGAGCAACAGGGTGTCACCATCAATAATCCGTTTTAGCGTCGCCGGCGTGGCGTTAGCAGCAGGGGTGCAGTCCGCAGTTGCTGCGGGAGAGGGTGTACAAAAAAGAAAGGCACTCGCGAGGAGTGCCTTCAGATAACGCATCACGGTCGTTTACCGTGGCAAGCTTACGACAGTTTGCGGCTGCCGAAACGCTTGTTGAAGCGGTCGATACGGCCGCCAGTGTCAAGAACCTTCTGCTTGCCGCTGTAGAACGGGTGGCACTTGCCACATACGTCCAGGTGGATGTCCTGACCTACGGTGGAGCGGGTCTTGATCTCATTACCGCAAGAACAGGTGGCGGTAATTTCAGTGTATTCGGGGTGGATACCAGCTTTCATCAGTCTATGACCTCAAAATTATCGATGTGCCGCCACTCAGGTTTCTCACTGAGCACCGCACGTCACGCACGCTCTGACCGGGTCAGGCGTACGACCAGGGCGCGAATCATAACAGAGCTGCGCCAAGAAGCAAGTTCCGGTCAGGCTTGAGTGCTACAATGGCGCCTTTTCGCCCGCCAAGAGGGTTACCGGATGTCGCCTGCCCCTGCCGTGCTGCGGATGGCGCTGCCGTCGCCGCTGCGTCGCTGCTTCGATTACCTGCCCCCGGACGGGGTTGCGGGGGAGTGCTTGCGTCCGGGGGTGCGGCTGCGGGTGCCGTTCGGGCGGCGCGAAGTGGTTGGGGTCTTGCTCGAGGTAGCCAGCAAATCGGAGCTGCCGCTGGATAAACTGCGTCCCGCGCTGGAGTTGATTGACGAGCAACCATTGCTGCCGGCGCACCTGCTGGAGCTGGCGCAGTGGGCGGCGCGCTATTACCAGTATCCCCTGGGCGAAGCACTGGCAGTGTTCTTACCCACCTTGCTGCGCCAGGGTGAGAGTGCGTCCTATCGGGCCGAGCAGTTGTGGCGGGTGGTAGCCGGTTTTGATGCCGATACCCTGGCAGGCGCCAGGCGTCAGCGCGAGTTGGTTGACGCCCTGGCAGGCCACCCCCATGGACTTAGCGCCGACGCAATCAAGGCGCTGGGATTTGCGCCGGGGTTGTTACGGGCGGCAGAGCAGTCTGGGGCGATCGAGCGCTGCTGGCGTGAAAGCGTCCCCCATGGCGCTCCCGGCGCAGACAAACTACTGCACGAGAG
This sequence comes from Motiliproteus sediminis, assembly GCF_017912535.1. Lineage (GTDB taxonomy): Bacteria > Pseudomonadota > Gammaproteobacteria > Pseudomonadales > Balneatricaceae > Motiliproteus > Motiliproteus sediminis. The sequence continues at coordinate 70,554 of NZ_JAERQK010000013.1, read as the reverse complement.
CCCGCTGACACTCAATCCCGAGCAGCAGGCGGCGCTGCAGGCGGTGACCGCCGACGGCGAAGCGTTTCGCTGTATCTTGCTGCAAGGGGTGACCGGCAGTGGCAAAACCGAGGTCTACCTGCAGGCCATTGCGGCGGTGCTGGCAGCGGGCAAGCAGGCGCTGGTGCTGGTGCCGGAGATCGGGCTGACGCCGCAGACGGTGGGGCGGTTCAAGGCGCGCTTCAACGTACCGGTGGTGGCGATGCACTCCGGGCTTAATGATCGCGAGCGCCTCGATGCCTGGCTGGCCGGCAGTCGCGGCGAAGCCGGGGTGTTGATCGGTACCCGTTCGGCGATCCTCACGCCGCTGGCGCGCCCCGGTCTGATCGTGATCGACGAGGAGCACGACGGCTCGTTCAAACAGCAGGAGGGTTTTCGCTATTCTGCCCGCGATCTGGCGGTGATGCGTGCCCGTGCCGAGGCGGTGCCGCTGCTGCTGGGTAGCGCCACTCCCTCGCTGGAGTCGCTGCATAATGCCTGGAGCGGTCGCTATCGCTGGCTGCGCATGGAGCAACGGGCAGGTGGTGCCCGGGCACCACAGTTTGAGCTGCTGGACGTCCGCAACCAGCCGCTGGTGGATGGTCTGTCGGACGTGCTGGTAGCGCAGATGAAAGCTCACCTGGCGCGTGGCGAGCAGGTGTTGGTGTTCCTCAATCGGCGCGGCTTTGCGCCCACCCTGATGTGTCATGACTGCGGCTGGATTGCCGATTGCCCGCAGTGTGACGCCCATATGACCCTGCACCGCAGTCCGCCGCAGCTGCATTGCCACCACTGCGATTATCAGGCGCCGGTACAGTTCAACTGCCCCCAGTGCCAAAGCCGCGATATTAGCGCAGTGGGAGCCGGTACCGAACGCACGGAGGACGCGCTGACCCGGTTGTTTCCCAAGGTGCCGGTGATCCGGGTGGACCGTGACAGCACCCGGCGCAAAGGCGCGATGGCTCGAATTGTCGAGCAGATCCATGCCAGCGGCCCCTGTCTGCTGGTGGGAACGCAGATGCTGGCCAAGGGGCACCATTTCCCCCGGGTAACTCTGGTGGCGATTCTGGATGCTGATGCCGGGCTGTTCAGTGCTGATTTTCGCGGCATGGAAAAGATGGCGCAGCTGGTGTTGCAGGTGGCCGGGCGCGCGGGGCGGGCGGATAAACCGGGACGGGTCATCATGCAAACCCATCAGTGCGATCATCCGAACCTGCGTTGCCTGATCGAGCAGGGGTACACCGATTTCGCCCGTCTGCAGCTGCAGGAGCGTCGCGCCGCGGGTCTGCCGCCGTTCACCCACTACGCGCTGGTGCGATCCGAAGCGGTAGCCCAGGGGCGGGCGGAAACCTTTCTGCAATATGTCCGCGCCATCATCGAGCAGTGGCCGTTGGAGGGGGTCACCCTGTTGGGCCCCCTGCCGTCGCCGATGGAGAAGCGCGCCGGGCGCTTCCGTGCCCAGTTGCTGCTCTATGCTGACCACCGGGCACCACTGCACCGCCTGCTGCACGCGCTGGCGTTGCTGCTGGAGCAGGACAAACAGGCGAAGAAGGTGCGCTGGTCCATCGATGTGGACCCTTACGACCTGTTTTGAGGTTGGAGTGCGCTTGGCAGTCTGCAACGATGCGGTGATAATAGGCCGCTCACTGTTATATCCCCGAGTTGAAAGGAACCGATGGCCCAGACCAAGCCAACGCCGCGTAAGCGCGGTGCCTCGCGCAGCAAACCCACGCCGCCGGCGCCGAAGCCGCGCCGCGGACTGCCCTGGGCGGTACTGCTGTCGCTGCTGGTGCTGGGTGGTTTTGGCTATGGGCTCTATCAGCTGGCCGGCATCAAACCGGACCCGGCGGCGACTCAGGATGCGGTGCAGGCCAGACCACCGGCCGCCAAACCAGCTCCGAAACCGCGAGACCCCGAGCCGCAACAACAGGCTGATGAGGGATACCGCTTCTACACGCTGCTGCCCGAGAGCGAGGTGGTGCCGCCCAAGGTCGAGGCCTACAACTCCACCCCGCGTGAACAGACCGATTACAGCCGCTATCTGCTGCAAGCGGGTTCGTTCCGCAGCTCCAGCGATGCCGACAGCCTGCGGGCGCAGCTGCTGCTCAAGGGGTTACCCAACGTGACCACCAGCAAGGTAACCTCCGCCAGTGGCAGCATCTGGTACCGTGTGCGGGTTGGCCCGTTCGAATCGCGCTCCAAGCTTAACAAGGCGCAGGATGTGCTGGTGCGGATGAATCTGCGCCCGATGCAGGTCAAATTGCCTCAGGGCTGACAGCGCCCGTCCGCCCCCGGGGCTTGAATTCCACCGGGGTGATGCCATATAGCTGGTAACGCTTAGCAGGACCCGTACATATGACCACGATAGTTTCAGTACGCCGTGACGACCAGGTGGTCGTTGGCGGTGACGGCCAGGTATCCCTGGGCAACACCGTCATGAAAGGCAGCGCCCGCAAGGTGCGTCAGCTGCCCAAATATCAGGTTCTCACCGGCTTTGCCGGCAGCACCGCCGACGCCATCACCCTGCTGGATCTGTTTGAGCAGCAACTGGAAAAGCATCAGGGCAACCTGTTCAACGCGGTAGTCAATCTGGCCCGTGAGTGGCGCAGCGACCGGGTATTGCGCCGGCTTGAAGCGCTGATGCTGGTGGCCAACCGTGACAAAACCTACCTGATCAGCGGCAGTGGCGACATCATCGAGCCGGAAGACGGGGTGATTGCCATCGGTTCGGGCGGCAACTATGCGCTGGCGGCAGCCCGGGCGCTGGTGGCCAACACGGAACTCAACGCCCGTGAGGTCGTCGAAAAGAGTCTCAACATTGCCGCCGATATCTGTGTGTTTACCAACCACAGCCTGACCATCGAAAGCCTGGACAGCAACGGCTGAAGCGCGCCCCGACTATTGGATTGAGAGCACCATGTCACAGATGACCCCCCGCGAAATCGTACACGAACTGGACAAACACATCGTCGGTCAGGCCGACGCCAAGCGCGCCGTGGCGATCGCCCTGCGCAACCGCTGGCGGCGGATGCAGCTCAGCGACGAGATGCGCGCCGAGATTACCCCCAAGAATATTCTGATGATCGGTCCCACCGGGGTGGGTAAGACCGAGATAGCCCGCCGTGTAGCCAAGCTGGCGCAGGCGCCCTTTATCAAGATCGAAGCGACCAAGTTCACCGAAGTAGGTTACGTAGGGCGCGATGTGGAGTCGATCATCCGCGATCTTGCTGACATGGCGATCAAGATGCTGCGCGAAAGCGAGATGGCCAAAGTGCGTCATCGGGCCGAGGATGCCGCGGAGGAGCGGGTACTGGACGCGCTGTTGCGCCCGGCACGTGGCGCCGGCGATGAAGAGCCGGTGCGTGAGGTCAGCAGCACCCGTCAGCTGTTCCGCAAGAAACTGCGTGAAGGCGATCTGGACGACAAAGAGATCGAGGTGGAGGTGCGTGCCACCCCGGTCGGGGTGGAGATCATGGCCCCTCCCGGGATGGAGGAGATGACCAGTCAGTTGCAGAACCTGTTCTCCAACATGGGCAGCGAGCGCAAGAAAACCCGCAAGCTGAAGGTCAAAGACGCCTACAAACTGCTGGTGGATGAAGAAGCGGCGGCGCTGGTCAAAGAGGACGAGATCAAGGCGCGGGCGATCGAGGCGGTGGAGCAGAACGGCATCGTCTTTCTGGATGAGATCGACAAGGTGGCCAAGCGCTCCGACAGTGGCAGTGGCGGTGAGGTATCCCGCGAAGGGGTGCAGCGCGACCTGTTGCCATTGATCGAGGGCAGTACCGTCAATACCAAGTACGGCATGATCAAGACCGATCACATCCTGTTTATCGCTTCCGGCGCGTTTCATCTGGCCAAACCCTCGGACCTGATTCCCGAACTGCAGGGGCGGCTGCCGATCCGGGTCGAGCTCAGTGCGCTGACGCCGGAAGATTTCCGCCGCATTCTGACCGAACCTGACGCCAGCCTGACCGAACAGTACCAAGCCTTGCTGGCCACTGAAGGGCTGCAGGTGGCGTTCACCGACAGCGGCATTCAGCGGGTGGCGGAGCTGGCCTATCAGGTCAACGAGTCGACCGAGAATATCGGTGCCCGCCGTTTGCATACCCTGATGGAGCGGTTGCTGGAGGAGGTTTCCTTCGATGCCAGTGAACGCGCGGGGGCAACCCTGACTATCGACGAGGCGTACGTGACCGAGGCGCTGGGCGAACTGGCGCGGGACGAAGACCTCAGTCGTTATATTCTTTAACCGACCCGGGAGGTCGATGGCGTGAGCACTCAGCATCCGGAAAAAATCGCCTTGCACCTCAAGTCGCGCACGCTGGAGCTGGCCTATGGGGGTCAGAGCTATCAACTGCCGGCCGAGTATCTGCGGGTCCACTCCCCCTCCGCCGAGGTCCGCGGCCACGGTCGCGGGCAGGAGAAACTGCAGACCGGCAAGCGCCAGGTTGCGCTGATCGGGATCGAACCCAGCGGCCACTACGCGCTCAAGCTGGTGTTCGACGACGGTCATGATTCGGGCTTGTACGACTGGAACTATCTGCACGATCTGGCGCTGAATCAGGAGCGCTACTGGCAACGCTATCTGGACAAACTCGCGGAGGAGGGCGGTAGCCGTGACCACTGATTCTGATCGCTCAGCCGCCAATCCTCTCGGCGCCTGGCTGGACGCCGGCCTTGGCACCTTGATCGAGGCGGCGTTGCACCATGCCCTGACGACCGATCCGGTCAGTTTGCGCCGGCTCGGCCGCCTGGAGGGCAAGCAGGTGTTGTTGCGTCTGGCCATGCCGCCGCTGCAGCTGGTGCTGCAACCCCACGGGGAAGGCATCGGGGTGCGCGGCCAACTCGACGGGGACGCCGATGCGGTGGTCGACGCCACCCTCTCCGGCCTGACGCGGCTGGCAACCCGGCACAGCGAACTGGCCGGCGAGGGGATCAGTCTCAGCGGTGATACCGCGCTGGTCAGCGAACTGCGGGATATAGTCCGCGACCTCAATATCGATTGGGAAAGCCTGCTGGCCGACGCCATCGGTGACCTGCCCGCCCACCCCCTGGCGCAGCTGCTGCGCAGCGGCCAGCGGTGGATGGCGGACAGCCGCGACAGCCTGCTCCAGAATCTCGATAACTATCTGCATGAAGAGCTGGCGCTGGTGCCGGCGCGTCCTCAGCTGGAACAATACTGCCAGCAGGTGGACCAGCTGCGCCTGGCAGTCGATCGCCAGCAGGCGCGCATAGCGCTGGTTGAAAAGCGGCGTCAGCCGGAGGCCTCAGAGCCCCCCGACCGCTAGCGCACTACCGCGCTGACCTGCAGGCAGTTTGCCAGCGACAGGCTCAGCTCGTCCCCCGACTGCAGCCGGCCCACGCCAGCGGGCGTGCCGGTCAGCACCACATCCCCCGGCATCAGGGTAAAATAGCGGCTGCAGTATGCCAGCAGGGCGCTGACCGGGGTGATCATATGGCGGGTCTGGCCATGCTGCTGCGGTTGGCCATTGAGCAGCAGGCGGTACTCGCAATCTTCCACGTCGGCAAGTTGCTCCGGCGCTACAAATTCGGACAGCGGGCAGCTGCCGTCAAAGGCTTTGGCCATCTCCCAGGGGTGGCCTTTTTGTTTCAGCTCGCTCTGCAGCTCGCGCAGGGTCAGGTCCAGCCCCAGCCCGTAGCCGGCGACGGCGGCCAGTGTGGTGTCGGCCTCAGCGCGGGTCAGGGGGCTGCCGATCAGCACGGCCAGCTCGGCCTCAAAATGGCAGTCGCCACCGAAGTCCGGCAACGGCAGCGGCTGGTCCATCGCCACCAGCGCGGTGGCGGGCTTGATAAACAGCAGCGGTTGGTCCGGCACTGGGTTGTTCAGCTCGCGGGCGTGGTCGGCATAATTGCGGCCGACGCAAACCACTTTGCCCGCCGGCAGGGGGCATTTGCGGCCATCACTGAATTTATGGGTGTAGGGCATCGCCAGAACTCCGTGACAACAGATTAAGCTCGCCACTATAGTCAATCGTGACGGGCGTCGCAGCGCTTTGTTGTCATAGATCAACATCGGGCAATCGCTTTCTTGCATTGCAGCACCGGTGTTGGCTAGCATGCAGGATTCGTCGGACTTTGGTCCGGCTTCGGATTATCCCAGGGATGCGCTTCGCGTGGGTATGTTCAAGAACATCGGTCACAAGATAATTACCGTATTCGGTCTCGTTGCCAGCATCGCCATGCTGAGCATGATCGCGTTCTATACCTACAATCAGGAACAGAGCATCCTGGCGCAGAACAAGCGCACCATGGAAAAGCTCACCGAGAGCGTTATCGAAGGCCTGCAGACGGTGATGCTGGCGGGCTACGCCGATATCGCTCAGAACTATGCCACCCGACTGAAACGGGTTCCGGAGGTGGTGGACTTTGTCATCCTGCGCACCAATGGCAAAGAGGCCTTCCTCGATAACAGCACCATCGACAGCGTTAACACGCGTATCGGTGAAGAGGACTTTATTCCCAAGGACAACACCCGGATTCATCAGGTATTGCCCACCAGCGACCAGCATCTGCAGCAGGTGCTGCAGGAGCGCGAACAGATCTCCTACTACGAAACCGACGTTAACAACGAGCAGTTGCTGACCTTTCTGGCGCCGATCAAGAACGACAAGGACTGCCACCGCTGTCACGGTGGTGACAATCCCATCCGCGGCGTACTCAAGCTGACCACCTCGCTGGCGCCGATCAAGCAGGATATTGCCGCCACGCGCAGCCAGTCGATGGTGGTGCTGGTGGTGATGCTGGGGCTGGTGTTCGTGGTGACCAGTTATCTGATCCGCCGGTCGGTGGTGCAGCCGATCAACAAGCTGACCGACGCCATGCTGGAGGTCAGTCGCGGCGACCTTGATCAGGTGGTGCCGGTGATCGGCCGCGATGAACTGTCGCGCATGGCGCAGAGTTTCAACCATATGTCCCGTGAAGTTCTGAACTCCTACAAGGGGCTCAAGAACGAGCAGGACAAGCTCAACACCATTCTGCTCAGTTCGCTTGAAGGGATTGTGGTGACCGACAGCAATGGCGATGTCGTGCTGGTCAACCCCGCCGCCGAGGTGTTGCTGGACAAGTCCAGCGAAGAGATCCGCGTGGGCGGCTTCCTCAATCTGCTGGACGATCCCGAGTTGGTCAAACACAACCTGTGCAAGGATCCGTCGCAGCTGGAGCCGGTACTGGTGGAGTACAAGAACCGAATTCTGCAGATGCTGGCATCAAGCATCCTGGCCCCCACCGGGGAGGCGATTGGATCCGCCATTCTGTTGCGGGACATCACCGAAGAGAAAAAGCTGGAGAACCAGCTGCGCGAGCTTTCCACCACCGACGCGCTGACCAAGCTCTACAACCGCCGTCACCTTGACGAGACTCTGGATGTGGAACTCAAGCGCGCGCGGCGGTACAAGCTGGATCTGTCGGTGCTGATGTTCGACGTTGACCACTTCAAGCGCTTCAATGACGAACACGGCCATGATCAGGGTGACCGCGTGCTCCAGCACTTGGCCGGGGTGATGCGCGAATGTATCCGCGAGGTGGACGTACCTTGCCGTTACGGCGGCGAGGAGTTCCTGATCATTCTCACCAATACCGCCCGTAACGGCGCGCTGATCACGGCCGAGCGGCTGCGTGAAGCGGTGGAGGCATCACGTATCGACGGCCTGCAGGTGACCATCAGTATCGGCGTCGCCAGCTACCCTTATCTGGATGTGGAAGAGTCGGATGAATTTGTCGAGCGCGCAGATGCCGCGCTCTATGAAGCCAAAGAGCAGGGGCGCAACCGTGTTTGGATGGCTCACTAGAGCGGCTGCGCTGGGGCTGGCCACGCTGTGGGTGCTGACGGCGCAGGCCGCGGATGAGCCGGGTTCGCCCCTTGAACGTGCCGCGCTGCTGCTCAATTCCGAGCCCATACGTCCGGTGCCGCTGCGGCGGGATCTCGATCCCGAACTGCTGGAGCTGGGCCGGCAGCTGTTTTTTGACGCCCGTCTGTCGGGCGATGGCGAAACCCATTGCGGCAGTTGTCACCAGTTGCCACCCATTGGCGAGGACCAGCGCCTGACCGATGTATCCGCGGTGATGGGCAAGTACCAGCGCAGTGTGCCGTTGCTCTATAACGTCAGCGAATACTACTGGTTTAACTGGGATGGCCGTTTCAGCAGTCTTGAGCAGCTGTTGAATGCCGCGATTACCGATCCCGACAAGATGAATACCGAGTGGAGCCAAGCCCTCACCCGTCTGGCTCCCGACTACGACGCCCGCTTCCGCCAGTTGAACGAGCGGCCGATGGCCAAAACCGACGTGGTGCAGGCGCTGGTAACCTTTCTGCACAGTCTCAATGCCCCCAACGCCCGCTTCGACCGTTATCTGCGGGGGGATCAGAACGCCCTCACCGAGCGCGAACGGCGCGGCTACCGTCTGTTCAAGGATGTGGGTTGCGCCACCTGCCATAACGGCCGATCGGTGGGAGCTAACTTCTTCGAACAGTTCTACGTCTACCGGCACGAGGGTGGCCAGGAGGGCGAGCCGCGGCTGCAGGATCTGGGGCGCTACTACGTGACCGGTGAGGGCGAAGACAACAACCTGTTTCGGGTGCCGTCGCTGCGCAATGTCGCGCTCACCGCACCCTACTTCCATGATGGCTCGTCGGATACGCTGGATCACGCCATCGAAGAGATGGCCGAACATCAGCTCGGTGTGGAGCTGGACCGTAACGAGATCGACCTGTTAGTGGATTTTCTCGCCACCCTGACCGGCACCCACCCGGGGGTTGAACCGTGAGAACCATCAGCTGGACCCCGTTAATTGCCGGCAGCACCATACTGCTGCTGTTGAGCTTCCTGTTCTATCAGGCTCAGCGAGTGGATACCCTGAACCGCGAACACTCGCAGGTGCTGGATTTGCTGCACCAGGCCGGCCGGTTGAATGACCAGCTGCGTCAAGGGGTGATGCAGGTGTACTACGAGCGTGATCACAACTTCGACACCCTGCTTGACCTGCATCGGGGGCTGGAGCAAAGCATTCGCTCGCTGCAGAGCTCGCCCTACGCCTCTTTCCGTGAAGCCAGTACCGGGGTGGAATACTACATGCGCCGGCTGGCCAACATGCAGGCCGAGCGTGGCGAACTGGTCACCCGGTTCATGAAGAGCGTGGTTCTGCTCAAGAATGCGATCACCGGTCTGAGCCGCCATGCTGAGCTTGACCAGTTGGCGCAGCGGGACAGCCAGCTTTACAAACTGCTCAACGATTACCGCAATACGCTGCTGGCGTTTGCCAGCAATCCGACACCGTCGCTGTCTGAGCAGGCTGAGCAGATGCTGGAAGAGCTGGACGCGGTGCTGCTGGAGCTGGAAGACAGCGGTAGCGATGAACATGTCAATGACGCGCTGCAGTTCACCTACCAGCATGGGCAGGTGGTATTCCGTGAACGGGTGCAGGTCGAAAAGCTGATCAACCAGCTGTACCAGATTCCGCTGGGCAAGGTGCTCAATCAGGTGACCGAAGCCTACCTCAACTATCACGAGCAGCAGGAGCGGCTGTCCGGCTACTACCGCAGCGGGCTGTTCGCTGCCGGAGCCATGCTGCTGATCTTTCTGGTCGCGACGCTGCTGCGTTTGCGCTTTACCGCATCGCACCTGCTGGGTGAAAAGGAGATGGCCCAGATCACCCTCGGTTCTATCGGTGACGGGGTGATCACCACCGATCGTCAGGGGATGATCACTTTTATGAACCCGGTGGCGGAGCGCTTGCTCGGCTACCAGTTTGCCGAGGTGCGTAACGCGCCGCTGACGCAGGTGCTGCAGCTGTTCAGCGAAATCACCAATAAACCGATCGACGATCCGGCTACCCGCGCTATCGAGCAGGAAAAGGTGATCGAGATTACCCAGCATGTCTATATGGTGCGGGCCGACGGTAGCCGCAACCACCTCAGCCTGACGGTCTCGCCCATCGGGCAGCTGGGTAAAGATGTGCTGGGCGCGGTGCTGGTATTCCAGGACGTCGATGAAAGCCGCGTGCTGGCGGAGCAGCTGCACTACGAAACCTCCCACGATGCCCTGACCGGTCTTTACAACCGCATGACCTTTGCCCAGAAGATCCAGCAGCACCTGGGTGAATCGGACGGCAAACGCTCGCCGATCCTGTGGCATATCGATCTTGACCACTTCTCGGTGATCAACGACATCTGCGGCTCTAAGGGGGGCGACGGCTTCTTGCGTCAGGTGGCGGGAGAGCTCAAACGCGCACTGGGTGAGCACGATGTGCTGTCGCGGGTCGGCGGGGACGAATTTGCCGTGTTACGCCCCAATGCCGAACCCAGCGATGCGCTCAACGTGGCGTGCGAACTGCGTGAGGTGATCAACGGCATCCGCTTCGAGTGGGAAGATAACAGCTTTGATACCACCGCCACCATCGGCGTGGTGTTCATTAACCAGAACTATCGTGACCTGTCAGACGTGTTTATGGCCGCCAACTCGGCGGTGGATTCCGCCCGCGAGCAGGGGCGCAACAATATCCATATCCATACCAAGGATATCTTCGAGAGCAGTCGCAAACACGAGCTCAGTCTTTGGGTACCCAAGATCAAGAAGGCGCTCGACGAACAGCGTTACCGCCTCTACCTGCAGTCGATCTCGCCGATCACCCAGCACGGTTGTGAGCCGCCGCACCACGTGGAGGTGCTGCTGCGGATGGAAACCGAGGATGGACGCATTCTGCCGCCGATCTTTATCCCGGCGGCAGAAGAGTACAACCTGATGCCGCAACTGGACCGCTGGGTCATCAGCGAGGTGTGCGCCAACATCGCTCAAGCGCGCGAGCAGGGTACGCTGGCGGCGCAGTTCAGCTACTCGGTCAACCTTTCCGGCACCACGCTCAGCGATACCTTCTTCCTCGACTTTATTCGCAATCTGTTCGATGAACACGCCATCGAACCGACCCAGATCTGCTTTGAGATCACCGAGACCGCCGCGATCCAGAATCTGGAGTCTGCCATCGCCTTTATCGAAGCGGTGCGGCAGATGGGCTGCCAGTTTGCCCTCGATGACTTCGGTAGCGGTATGTCGTCGTTCGCTTATCTCAAGAACCTGCCGGTGGATTACCTCAAGATCGACGGTGCCTTCGTCAAGCAGCTGGCCAAAGACCCGGTGCAGTACAGCATTGTTGAGGCGGTGAACAAGGTAGGCCGCACACTGGGGATGAAGACCATTGCCGAGTTCGTCGAAGATGACGAAATTATCCGCGGCCTGAGCACCATCGGTGTCGACTTTGCCCAGGGCTACGGCATTGACCAGCCGCGTCCCTGGACCACCTATTTCATCGCTCAGGAAGAGCGCCAGTCCACCCGGGCCTGAACCGCCGAACCGCCGAACCGGCGCTGGGAGCGGGGTGTTAATCCGTCCGTTCAGCAGCCGCGCAAGCGGCGCTGAAGCAGCTAGACTCTCAGTGCAGGCCGCAGCAAAGGACGCCAAACATGTTGATGAAACTGGAGCAGAGCAGCCCCACCGCACTCGGCTTTCTCGCCAGCGGTCGTCTGACCGACAACGACTACAAGAATTTTCTCATCCCTGAAGTGAAACGGACCCTTGAGGAACAGCAGAGTATCCGCCTGCTGTTCATGATGGAGGGTTTTCGCGGCTGGGATATCCAGGCTGCCTGGGACGACCTGATCTTCGGCATGGAGATCAACCGCCGGGTGGAGCGGATCGCCATCGTCGGTGATCGTGACTGGGAAAAGTGGATGGCGCGCCTGACCCGGGCTTTCACCTACGGTGAGGTGCGCTATTTCGACCTCAAGGAGCGTGAGCAGGCCTGGGCCTGGATCAAGGAGTAGGCCGACAGCGCATCAGACCGGCTGCGCGCTCAGGGCGCGCTCCTGCCGCAGCAGCCAGATGGCCGCCGCGGCAGTGATCGACAGAATTAGCAGGCTGCCGCCGATAACTCCCGGCCAGTGCCAGCGGGTCCAGAACAGATTCAGGTAGAATCCGCCGCTACTGGCTCCCAGATAGTAAAACACCAGATACAGCGACGAGGCGCTGGCACGCGCCTTGTGGGCGTTACGGTTGACCCAGGAGCTGGCCATCGAGTGGCAAAAGAAGAACCCGAAACTGTTGATCAGCAGGCCGCCGATAATGGCGCTGAGGCTGTCGCCCAGAGTGGTCAGCGAGCCCAGCATCATGATCAGGATACCGATCAGCATGCACTGTGCTTGCGGCAGCTGCTGGGCCACCCGGCCCGATACCGCCGAGCCGAGGGTGCCGGAGAGATAGGTCAGAAACAGCATCCCCAGCCAGGTGGGCGGCAGGTTATAGGGGGCTTCGGCCAGCACATAGGTTACGAAGCTGTACTGGTTGGCAAAGATAAAGAAGTTCAGCCCACCGATCAGGTAGGCGGCCAGGAGTAACGGGTTGGCCAGATGGCCGAGCAGGTCCTGCGCCATGGTGCGCGGCCGCAGCGGCTTGGGCTCGAAATGGCGCGAAGGCGGCAGCAGCCAGGCAAACAGCAGCACACCGACAACGCTGATCAGGCTGAGCGCTGCAAAGGCCAGCTGCCAGCTGCTGAGGTCGGTGAGGATACCGCCAAACAGCCGCCCCGCGATTCCGCCGAGGCTGTTGCCACTGATGTAGAAACCTACCGCCAGCAGCAGCGCCTTGCGGCTGAATTCGTCTCCCATATAGGCGATGGCGATCGCCGGCAGCCCGCCCAGAAAGAACCCTTGCAGTATCCGCAGCCACAGCAGCGCGGCGTAACTCTCCACCAGACTGATCAGACCGGTAACCAGCACCGCCGCCATCAGCGTCACGATCATGATTCGCCGTCGTCCGAGGGCATCGGACAGCGGACCGTAGACCAGTAGCGACAGCCCGAGGCTGAGGGTGGTCAGAGAGAGGGAAAAGGTGGCTTGCAGCGAACTGAGCTGGAACAGCTCACGAAACAGCGGCATCAACGGCTGGGTAATATAGACGTTGGCGAACACCAGAAAGGAGCCCAGGCAGAGGGCCAGTGTGGCGCGCCAAAAGGCGGATGAGCCGGGATCAATCATCGCAGTGTCTACCAGAAAAAAGGGCCGTCAGGCCGATGGCAGGCACTCTATCAACGGTAAAGTGATAACAAAAATATATAATTTATATAAAATCCATATTTGATTAATATGGCTCGATGGATCTGCGTAAACTGACAATCTTTGCCGCGGTGGCCCGCCATGCCAGTTTCACCCGCGCCGCGGAGGAGCTGCACATGGCGCAGCCGGCGGTAAGCATCGCGGTGCGTAAACTGGAGCAGGAGCTGGATCTGCTGCTGTTTCACCGCCAGGACAAGGGCATTGCGCTGACGGCCGAGGGGCGGGCGCTGCTGCGCCATACCGGGCGCATTCTCGACAGCGTGCGTGATGCCCGGCTGGAGATGGACGAGCTGCGAGGGTTGCGTAAAGGCGAAGTCCGCATCGGTATTCCCAGTATGCTGGGCAGCTACTACTTTCCCGAGATCCTGATGGCGTTCAAACAGCGTTATCCCGATCTCAACCTGTCGGTGCAGGAAGCGGGTACCCGCGATATCCAGCGGCTGATCGACAGCGGTGAACTGGACATGGGCATTATCGTCCGTGACCAGCTGCCGGAGGATCTCGACGCGCGCCTGTTTTTGCGTGCTGAGATGGTGGCCTGCGTGCCCCTTGATCACCCTTTTGCTACGTCTAACCGCGTCAGTTTCGATGCGTTCTTTGCCGAGCAGCTGGTGTTGTTCAAAGAGGGGTACTTCCACCGCGAGTTTATCGACCGGCTGGCCCAGCGCAGCGGCAACCAGTTGCAGCTGGCGTTTGAAACCAACCTGATCCCGTTGATCCGCTCCATTGTGCGCAAGGGGTTTGGCATCACCACCTTTCTGCGCATGGTGGTGGATGATGATCCCCACCTACAGGCGTGCTCTTTTGCCGAGCCGGTATGGCTGGACCTCTGCATTGCCTGGAAGCGCGGGGCCTATCTGTCCCATGCCGACCGGCGTTTTGTGGCGTTTCTGCTGGAACATGCGCCGGAAGATGTTGAGTCTTCTTCAAGTTAACGCTAAATAATTTCAATCCCATTCACGCTATGCGGGCGCTGACCTGATCAAACTCTGTGCTATCATTGCGCCCTCATTTTTACCGCCGCGCGATCTGTCGCGCCGACAAGCGCTGATTCAGCGACAAGCCGAGGTTAGTTAAACGCCATGACCAAGATTACCTCTCTCGGAAAGGACAAGATCAAGTTCCTGCTGCTGGAGGGTGTGCACCAGTCCGCCGTCGATACCCTGAACGCGGCCGGCTACACCAACGTCGATTACCTTGCCACTGCGCTGCCGGAAGAGGAGCTGATCGAGCGCATCAAGGATGCCCACTTTGTCGGTATCCGTTCCCGCTCCCAACTGACCGACCGGGTACTGGACGCCGCCAGAAAGCTGCAGGCGATCGGCTGTTTCTGTATCGGCACCAATCAGGTCGATCTGATCGCCGCCATGAGCCGCGGTATCGCGGTATTCAATGCGCCTTACTCCAACACCCGCAGCGTAGCAGAACTGGTGCTGGCCGAAGCGATTATTCTGCTGCGCGGTGTGGCAGCCCGTAACGCCAAGTGCCACCGTGGCGAGTGGGACAAGTCGGCCAAGAACTCCTACGAGATTCGCGGCAAGCGGCTGGGGATCATCGGCTACGGCTCCATCGGTTCGCAGCTGAGCGTGATGGCAGAATCCCTCGGTATGAACGTTTGCTTCTACGATGTAGTCACCAAGCTGCCGATCGGCAATGCGACCCAGATGGGATCTCTGAAGGAGCTGCTTGAAACTTGCGACATCGTCAGTCTGCACGTGCCGGAAACTGCGGCCACCAAGAATATGATCGGCCCCGCTCAACTGGCGCAGATGAAAGAGGGTAGCATCCTGATCAACGCCGCGCGTGGCACCGTGGTCGATATTGATGCCCTTTGTGGTGTACTGGATTCCGGCAAGCTGCTGGGCGCAGCCATTGACGTGTTCCCGGTGGAGCCGAAGTCGAACAGCGAGGAGTTCCTGTCCCCGCTGCGCGCCTTCGACAACGTCATTCTGACTCCCCACGTGGGCGGCAGCACCATGGAAGCGCAGGAAAATATCGGTTACGAAGTGGCCGAGAAGCTGGTTAAGTACAGTGACAACGGCTCCACCATTACCTCGGTAAACTTCCCCGAGGTGGCACTGCCGGCGCATCCCGACAAGCACCGCCTGTTGCACATCCACGAGAACGTGCCGGGGGTGATGACTCGCATCAACACCGTGTTCTCCGAAAACAACATCAACATCAGCGGCCAGTACCTGCAGACCAACGATAAAGTCGGTTACGTGGTGATGGATATCGATGCCGAGCACAGCGATCTGGCGTTGAAGAAGCTACAGGAGGTACCGGGCACCATCCGCTGCCGGGTACTGTTCTGAGGTTGTCGCACGCGTAACCAGAAAGCCGCGCAATGCGCGGCTTTTTTGTGTCCATGGCGGTGACTCGCGGCCCGATCAGACCTTGAAGCGCCCCAACAGGCTGTTGATCCGTTGGCCCATTTGCCGCAGTTGCTGGCTGACGGCGGTAACCTGACCGGTCCCCTCCGAGGTTTCGGTGAGGGCGTCGTGGATGTTGGACACGTTGGTGCTGATGGCGGCCATCGCCTGACGCTGTTCGCCGGTAACGCTGGCGATCTCCAGATTGATGGTAGCGGCACTCTGTACCTTGGTGGCGATCTGTTCCAGCGCTGTGCCTACCCGCTGCGACTGGGTCCCAGGGTGCGGCCGCTGCCGATGGTGGTCACCGCGCCGGCGGCGCCGCTTTGCAGTTGGTCGATCAACTGCTGGATCTCGGTCGTGGCGCCTTGAGTGCGCTGTGCCAGCGAGCGCACTTCGTCCGCGACCACGGCAAAGCCGCGTCCCTGCTCACCGGCCCGGGCCGCTTCGATGGCGGCATTGAGCGCCAGCAGGTTGGTTTGTTCGGCAATCTCGGAGATCACCTCCAGAATCCGGCCGATGTTCTGGCTCTCCTCCTCCAGCTGGTTGATGCTGGCAACCGCCTCCTCCACCGACCGGGCCAACTGTTCTATCGAGGCGATGCTGGTGCCCACCAGAGACACCCCCTGTTGCGCCTGATCCAGTGCCTGTTGCACCTCATTGGCCGCGGAGCGGGCGCTGACGGCGACGTTGTCGATGGTGTAGCTCATCTCCTCGACGGCGGTTACGATCAGGTCACTCTCCTGGCGGTGGGTGGCCAGGGCGGTTCGTGACTGTTCTGAAACCACGGCCATGGTTTCTGCCGCCTGTGCCAGCTCGCTACTAGCGCTGGTCACCTCGCCGACAACGCTGCGCACGCTGTCGGCAAAGCTGTTGAAGCCGACCCCCAGACGAACCAGCTCGCGTGCACCATGGGTGCGCATCCGTACGGTGAGGTCGCCATTACCGTGGGCGATCTCCTCCATCGCCTCGGCGGTCTTTTCCAGCGGGCGATTGATACTGCGCGCCAGCAGCAGCGCCAGCAGGGCGAACAACAGCACCGCCGATCCGCCGATCAGGCCGCGCTTGACCAGCAAGGCCTGAAACTGCTCATCCACATCATCGATGTAGATGCCGGAACCGACGATCCAGCCCCAGGGCTGAAACGCTTTGAGATAGGAGAGTTTGGCCTTGGGCTGGTCGAACTGTGGGCCCTTGTAGGCGTAGAACACCGATCCTTCACCGTTGGCGCGGGTAACGCCGACAAACTCACGCCAGTGGTGCTTGCCGTGCGCGTCGGTGGCGTTGCGCATATCTTTGCCTTCCAGCTGCGGCTTGAAGGGGTGCATCACCAGCCGTGGGCTGGTGTCGTTGACCCAGAAGTAGCCGTTGTCGCCGTAACGCAGTGCGCGAATAGCCGCCAGTGCCGCGCTTTTGGCGTCCTCTTCAGTCATCTCGCCGGCTTCGAACAGGCCGTAGTAGTGGCCGAAATAGCTGTGCGCCATGTTGACCAGCTGCCGCGTGGTCTCCTCTTTGGCGGCCAGGATGTCATTCTTCTTGCTCAGGGTTTCCATACCGATAGTCGCGGCCAGGGCGATGATGGCCACCAGCGCAAAGGTCCAGATGCGCTGTGCGATCGATAAGCGGTTCAAGCTGATTTCCTTCTGTTGTGTCTGTTGAGGTGCTTGTTAGCGGGGTAAAGGGGGTTGCTTGATGCGAAAAACATACCAACGGTGTGGTTATCGGCTTTGGGCCGCGGGAAGCGGATCGGATGGGTGGGTTTCCGCCAAATGAGGCGGTGTCAATGGGTGAAAATCGCTGAATTGTGGCGCGTGATAGACCCCGGGCGCGGCGCGATGCCTGAGTCTGGCTCTGGCTGCGTCCCCATGGTGCATCCAGCCTTGGTCCTCAAGGGCACTAAATCCGGCTCCGCTGATCTATGGTTATAGGTAGCGTGGTGCCGCTTGCGGTACGAGGCGGCGGTCAATGCGTTTGCTGAGAGGGAGTCACGCCATGAAATCGGTCAAAGTCAGAGATTACATGACCACCAATCTGGTCACCTTTACCCCGGATACCAAGCTGTTCACTGCCATCAAAACCCTGCTCGACCGGCATATCTCCGGAGCCCCGGTGATCGACCAGGAGGGACATATTGTTGGTCTGCTGTCGGAATGGAACTGTCTGCAGCGTATTCTGCACGGCAGTTACTACGAAGAGGTGGGCGGTGTGGTGGCCGACTACATGTCCAACGGCGAGGATGTGCATCGGATCGACCCCAACGCCGATATCGTTGATGTTGCCGAGATGATGACCACGCATCACTGGCGTGGGCCCTTGATGGTGGAAGAGAAGGGCAAGCTGGTGGGGATCCTCAGCTGCCCCGATATTCTCAAGGTGATCTACGACTTCGACACCCGCAACCTGTAACCCCCGGCGGGCGCCATCGCTGGTTCCATGTGCTCAACCGGCGGCCGATGCTGAGCGGGCGGCGCTGGTTGGCCATGTGTGCCTTGCGAGCGTTGGTTGCTGCCGTCACGCCTCTTCGGCAGTGGCCGGCTGGCGCGGTTTCTTGGGTGGCAGCGTGGTCACAAAACTGATGCAGCGTTCCAGCCAGCGGGCCAGATCATCGTCAGATTCAACCCCTTCCGGGGCGATAAACAGCATCCCCTTCATCGGTTTGCCGGTAAAATCCATCAGCCGTGCATCGCGTTCGCGCAGGTATTCGTCGTAACGCTCGGGGCCGATCCGGACCATCAGGGTGTCGTCCACAACGCCGCATACCATGTGGTCACCAAGCAAAAAACAGAGGCCGCCAAACATCCGCTTTTCAGTCAGTTGTTCGCGGGTGGCGAAATATTCACGAATACGCTGGGCCAGTCCCTGGTCGTAAGCCATGTTTCACTACTCCGGTGGTTTTCCCTAGTTAGCAAGGTCTGATTAAACCTCAATTGACGAAAATCACAAAGCATCTGCGCCGATATTGGGCAAAAATGCGAAAAAAACGGATTAAACCGGTACTGACCGAGTCGCGCGGCTGGCCTCACCGAACGCCCGTTCAGGCGGTCAGGCTGGGTTGTGGTAGCGGGCAGAGGGCGCGCAATCGAATCAGCTCGGTGACAATGCTGCCGGGCTGTCTCAGGTTGGCCGCCAGCCCCAACTGATAGTTGCCCGTTGCGCTCCGTGGCGCACGGATAGCGCAGGGATTGCCGTGCAGTCGTTGCCAGCTGGCGCTGTCTACCTGCAGCTCGAACACGACCCCCTTGATCGCTCCGCTGCGGCCGTTGATGCTGCTGGCGTAGACTTGGCCTATCTGTGGCCAGGGAATGAACTCGCAGCGACCGTCGGCATCGGTCACGAACCAGACTCCGGCCGTGGTTGCGGCACAACTGATGCCGTGGCGCCAGTCCCGTCCTCGGGAGCGCACAAGACCGACGTTCATCAAGCCCAGAAAACCCAGCAGTATCCAGTGGCCGAAGAGGTCCTGGCCACTGCTGAGCAGGGGGATAAACCAGCTCAGGTAGCCGCCAAGTGCCACCAGCGGTAATACCATCAGGCCGCGGTGAAGCCAGGGGTTGGGGTAGAGCAGATAGCGCGGTTGCGGCAGCGCAGCCAGATCGTTACGGTGCATGCCCAAAGCCTAGGTGATGGGCACGTGCTGGGCAAACGTCCGGCGCTAAGACGGGCTCAGGCGGTGTTGCTCGCGCAGCGCCAGCCAGGAGTGAAGCATGATGGCGGTAAGAATGATCGCCCCGCCGGCTAGCGTCAGCGGGGTGACTGTCTCCTGCAACACCCACCACACCCAGATCGGGCCGAACACCGTTTCGATGAGCAGGAACAGGCTGACCTCGGGCGAGGATAGGTAGCGGGTTGCGCTCATGATCAGCACCGACGCCAGCGGGATCTGCACCAGTCCCATCAACGCCAGCCAGCCAAAGCGTTCCAGTGGCACCGCCAGGGAGCCGGCCATCGGCAGGGCGATGGTTGCCATGACCGCCCCGCTCAGGGCGACAATCAGAATCCGGGGCAGCGCCGGGTAGCGGCGCATCAGGCTCAGCATCAGGCCCATCGACAGCGCCAGCAGCAGCGCCAGGCCATCGCCGCGCCAGCTGTCGAGCCCGAGCGAGCCGGCAAACACCGTCAGCACGCCAATGATCGACGCCACGATCGCCATCCAGGTGCGCACCCGCACCCGCTCCCGTAGCAGCAGCCAGGAGAAAAAGGCGGCAAAAAAGGCGCTGCTGCTCAGAATTACCACCGTATTGGCGACGCTGGTATGACTGATCGACAGCACAAACAGCGTGCCGTTGATGCCGTAAAGAGCGGCTAAACCCAGCAGCGGCCGCCAGGCGGTCCGCAGCAGGTGGCCCACCCTGATCTGTCGTGACAGCAGCACCAGCGTACCCAGCGTCAGCAACATCAGCGAACCGCGCCAGAATGCCACCACCCAGGGATCGACAGCGGCCAGCCGGATCAACAGCGCATCAAGGCTCAGAACCAGCACCCCGCTCGCGGCGAGCTGGATGCCACGGCGGTGATCGGTACTGGGTGGCGCGGTGTCAGACAAGGGCAAACTCCTTAACGGGTCGGGGGCGGCTAACGACAAGCGCCACCCTGAGGTGGCGCAAAGTGGTTTCATCATAGCGATGGCATGATGTGTTGAGAAGCGACCAAAGCGGCCGATGGCGCGGCTGGAGCTCTATGGGTCGGGAATGGGCGCGCGAGGTTATGATCGGCCTTCAATGCCCTTAACGGCAGCATGACACCGCCGCATGGGCCTGTAGCCAGCGAACGGTCGACGATAACAGCCTTCAGCGACAACAGCGTAGCAACGCTGCGGGTGATGGCCGGCCCCTCTCGAGTTGTTGTGGACCCTATGCACCCACTTGCAGATGGTAAGTTGTAAAGCATCTACCGGATAACTCGGTTTTATAAACTTTTGTGGCCAATTGATTCAGCGATCTGTATTCGCGCCTGCTGTCGAGCAGGTGGAATAGTACTTCTTGATGCTCTAGCTCTTTAGCCCAGCAGATCAGCGTGTTAAATATTGCTCTACCAGAACCCCAGAACTTTTTTGAGAGGACAATCGCCAGTTCAAAGCCATGACTATCGGGCTGGATTCCACACCAGCCTGCCAGCTCTTCATCTATATAGACTGCCCGAACGCGACAACCGTCCATGGCATCAATATCAATTTTTTCGGCTATCCATGATTGAAGGCGGGCTTCATCAAAATAGGGGTGCTCGATTAAATGTGTTCGCAGTGAATCCTCATTGACAATGGCCATTAGATCATCGTGGTTGATTTCATTGAACTTCAAAAATTTAATCTGACTCATATCTCGATACTTTAAGCGCCTTGCTCATCGTAAAACTGGCAGCGTGGCGATCAGCTCTTTGTTATGCCGCCATCTACTATGCAGCTGTACTGTTCTGGTAAAAATAAATTGTCCAGGAGCAGTGATACGAACTACTGGTTCAAAATATCCTCGACCCAGTTTATAAATCTGGCTGCACTTCTAGTTTCAAAGCTGTCTTTATTGGGTATGTAATAGCAAAAGTCTGATTCGACCGGTCGAGTCTCAAAGTGCTGTAAAAGATTAGATGTTAACAGCCTTTGAGTCAGCGTCGTAGAACAGAACACAAGCCCATTCTCTGCCATGGCCTGCTGAATACCGAAAAGCTCCTGATCAAAACTTTTGAGTTTAATGTTAGACCCAGTCAGCTCATTCTCTGCCAGCCAAGCAGCCAGTGGCGGATCCGGTAATGATCTGTTTTTCCACGCCGTTGTAAATAGAGTAATGGGCCCGTTTGACCAAGAAGGAGGTGCCATCCCATAAGCACCAAATACATTGAATGACTCTGTTTTAATGACATCAGAATTCTCAGCGGCTGCGACATCACCGAATCGAATTGGAATAATATAGGATTGGCTGTCGACCGACTCACCGGTGGATATTTCCAGAGAAATATCGGGGTTGGCTTGTTCAAACTCATGCTGGGAAGGGATCAGCACCATGGCGGCTAGTGATGATGTTGTGGTCACCCTGACCGCACTGCCCGCCTTCATCACCTCTTCCAACGCGCTGTCAATTATCCGAAATCCATCCGAGGTTGCCTTAGCTAATCTTATACCGGTTCCGGTTAGTGATATCCGCCGCCCAAGTCGATGAAACAAATTTACATTTAGCCGGCTTTCCAGATTGCTAATGTGGTGTGAAATGGCTGTTGGCGTCAGCGACAGCTCTTCTGCAGCCAACTTAAAACTTCCTCGCCGGGCAGCGGACTCAAAGGCTTTTAGCGCCTGTAGCGATACCTGCAAAATTCATCTCCAAATAAGCGACTGGGTCCTCGACAGTATAGGTGATTCAAACTCATCTGTAAGTGTCGACTTCTCGTTTGTACTATTGCGTACCGGCTCACAGAATAGCTCTTGTCATTAATCAACGGAGGTAGTGGACGTGAACACATTATTGCACGTCGATTCAAGCGTAAGAGCTGCGAATAACCCGAACCCCGATCACGATTCGATATCGAAAAATATCGCTCTGCGGTTTATCGATACATGGAAAAAGAATCGGCCTGCAGATGAGTATATCTATCGTGATGTTGGTGTGAATCCACCTGATTTCATTACCCAGGAGTGGATCGGCGCGGTATTTACCCCAGAGCAAGAACGGACTCCGGCGCAGAAGGAAAGACTGGCGCTATCAGATCAACTGATCGCTGAAGTGTCTGCCGCCGACGTTATTTTGATCTCCTCGCCAATGTATAACTACGGTATGCCGGCTCAGCTAAAAGCCTGGTTCGATCAAATCATACGCATTAATAAAACGTTTGATTTCGATCTCGCGCGAGGGGACTTTCCGTTGCAGCCTCTACTCTCAGGTAAAACATTGGTCATAGTGACCTCCAGCGGCGAGTTTGGCTTTGAAAAAGGCGGAATAAGAGAAGACTCTGGTCATCTGGCACCGCACCTACGGACGCTGAGTAAATATTTAGGGGTGGACACAATCTATGAGATTGCCGCCGAGTACCAGGAGTTTGGTGACGACAGACACCGCCTGTCAGTGGCCCATGCAAAAGATCGAGCTGAACTTATTGCCTTAGAGCTAAGTACTTCAACTCCGCTTGCTTTGCCAGAAAAAGAGATCGCCAATGTGTAGGCATATTACGGAAGAACTTCTCACAAAGTGTGGAGAAGATGTGATTGATTTGGCTCTTAGCAATGTCAAATCAGGCGGCTTGCCGTTCTCGGCGATGATCGTTAACCCTAAAGGAGAAGTAATTGGAAAAGGGGTAAATCAAGTCGCCAAGAAACTGGATTGTACCGCACACGCAGAAATCCAGGCAATCAGAGCGGCGTCACGGAATCAGCAAAACTATCGTTTACACGGAGCGACATTAATTGCGTCAGGAGAGCCTTGTGCTCTCTGTTATCTGGCGATCCGTATGGCGGGTATTACGAAGATTATTATCCTATCGGACAGGTATGAGGCGCAGAAACAGGGATTCGATTATCTGTGGAGTTACCACTATTTAAATAGCAGTTTCTTTTATGAGCTTGAGGTTGTGACGCTGGATAATGACCGAAAATTGCTTCCATTCCAGTTGGCCAGAACCCATTCCACTGACTAAGGTTGCGGCCCTCAGTATTTCATCTGCTGTCGGTTTAGCAAGTGCCGTCCTACGATGAGTGCTTTTAAATGGCTGGTTTACCACCGCAGCGCTAACGGACTGGCGCTGCGTAGCAGCGAAGGTTCAGGACCCGCTGAGCTTAAGGTTGGACCGAAAACTGGGGAGCACGTCACTGAAACAACAGATCATGACCGCAGACAGCGGCCGTTTCGCGCCGTGTGCGGCTGCTATGTTAACTCACGGTGAACCTCAAAATACCCCGGCTTCCAGACCCGCCGCCAGGGTCATACCCAGCTCCTGGCACTGTTCGATAAAGGCCGGGTCAAAATCGCCCGCCATCCGCAGTGGCGGCATCGCCGCTTTCCAGCGCAGGCCGGTAACAATCCGTTCGACGCTGTCGATAGTGCCGCGACCGTCATTGCCGGCGCGCACATAGAGGGCGTAGGGCTTGCCCTGGGTCTGTTCCAGACAGGGGTAGTAGATCCGCTCGAAAGTCCCTTATACTGATATGGAATATGCGATTTTTATTGCTCGACTTCCTAAGAAGCCTATTAAATAGGTAACAACCTGATTCAGTGGGCAACGCTTTTCCGGCAACATTTTTCGGCTATTTGCATTCTAGGGTTGGAATGAGCTTTTTAGGCTCTTCAGCTTGATCACAGGTCGCTGGTTGGAACTCATCCCCTTGGGACGTAATGCCGGAGGCAAGGTTTGGTTGGATTTCCAAGGCACACTGCGGCTAAAGAATAGCTAGGTCTGGCCCGAAGCGGACCTTTGGATGGTGCTGTGGCAGCGATGGTGGACGGCAGCAGTCAACACTTTGCTGCCGCTGAGGCGTAAGAATTCACAACCTCTCCGAATCCATTAGATTTCTCAGAAGCGGTCACTGGCCTTTAGAACACAAGACGTCCCTTCAGGGCACATAGCTGCCTTTGGACGAGTTTTTATAGGCTTTCTATCTGCCACTACATGGACTTTCCCCAGAGCCAAATAACTCCGCTAGGAGATATTTGGCGTCTTGGTTTCAGAAATCGATGTTCGAATCAAAGCCAAAGTAGAACACAGAAGTGTTGCCCTATCGCTGGTCGGCGTTGGGTTGGCACAGTGGCGGGACAATATGCCTCAAGCCCCGAGCAGCCGGTTGCTACTACAATAGTCGCCCCTTTCGGTTCTGGCATCGTAATTCTTCTTGTTTTGATAAAACATAGTCTACCTTTCCAATTCATGACATTTGATTTTTATTGATCAATCTCTAGGGGCGAGAGATCCAAGTCTTGGTTTTTTGCGTTTCTAAAGGACTGGTTTAGAACAAAGAGAAAAGAGGAAGTTTATGATGAATGGGCTCAAATCCGGAGTGGCGGTATTAGCGGCTATCTTAGGGCTGGCTTCCGCTGGCGTGATGGCCGCAGGCGGCGGAGGCGTCTTAAGTGATCCCAACGCACGCAAAGGCATGCATTTCCATGAAAAGGGAAAACTGCCGTCATCCTACACGGCAGCGCTTCAAGCGGAGCAGCGCAAGATGTTGCCGTTTGAGGATGAGCGCGACTTTGAAGAGTCGAAACGTGGTTTTATCGCTGCTCCTAGTTACAAGCAGATCATGGCGGAAGCGGGCAATGTCGCCTGGGATATGGAAAGCTATGAGTGGCTGCTGGATGGTAAGGATTTCGACAGCATTCATCCTTCGCTGCAACGCCAGGCCATTCTGAACATGGGCTACGGACTCTATGAAGTGGTGCCCGACAAAATCTATCAGGTACGCGGATACGATTTGGCCAACATAAGCTTTATCAAAAGCGATAAGGGCTGGATCGTATTTGACCCGTTGACCGCCAAAGAGACTGCTGCGGCAGCACTCAAGTTCATTAACGAACAGCTGGGCAAGCGTCCTGTGGTTGCGGTGGTTTATTCCCATTCCCACGCTGACCACTTCGGCGGTGTTCGTGGGGTTGTTGATGAGGCTGACGTTTTAAGCGGCAAGGTAAAGGTTATTGCTCCGGTTGGCTTCATGGATCATGCAGTTGCCGAAAACGTCTATGCCGGCAACGCCATGAACCGGCGCATGTTCTTCCAGTATGGAGTGCTGCTGCCGCGTAGCCCGTTCGGTCATGTCGATCAGTCCATCGGCAAGAACACCGCCGCAGGTAACCTTGGACTGATTCCGCCCAACGTTATCATCAGGGACGACATCGAGGAGTTAACGGTCGATGGCGTTAAAATGGTATTCCAGAATACTCCGGGTACTGAAGCGCCAGCGGAGATGAACACCTACTTCCCGGCCTGGAAGGCGTTCTGGGCCGCAGAGAATATCACCGGCACCATCCACAATATTTATACCCTCCGCGGAGCTCTGGTTCGTGATGCATTGGCCTGGTCCAAGGCGATCAACGAAGCGTTGTATCTATTCGGGCAAGAAGCCGAGGTGATGTTTGCATCGCACAGCTGGCCGCGCTGGGGTAATGAGCGGATTCAGGAGGTGATGCGAGCTCAGCGCGATACTTACGCGCACCTGAATAACGGCGTGCTTCATCTGGCCAACCAGGGCGTCACCATTAACCAGATTCACAATGTCTATGAAGTACCCGAAAGCTTGCAGCAGCAGTGGGCGGCGCGTAGCTATCATGGCTCCGTGGAGCATAACAGCCGGGCGGTCGTGAATCGCTATCTAGGTTATTGGGACGGCAACCCGACCACGCTGATTCCGCTGTCGCCGGAAGACTCAGCACCGCTGTATGTCGAGATGATGGGTGGCAGCGACAAGATAATTGCCAAGGGTAAGCAACTTTACGATCAAGGCAAATACAAGCACGCTCAAGAGATTCTGAACAAGCTGGTTTACGCCGAACCGTCCAACCGGAAGGCAAAAGATTTGCTGGCAGATGTGTTCGAACAAATCGGCTATCAGCAGGAGAGTCCTAGCGTTCGAAACAGCTTCTTGGCAGCCGCATATGAACTGCGTAGCGGTATTCCCACCGGGGCTGCACCCAAATCATCAGGCCCTGATATGGTTCGTGCAATGACCACCGAGCTTTGGCTTGATTTTCTGGGTATTCGCCTGGATAGCAAAAAGGCTGCCGGCAAGCAGTTCACCATTAATCTGGCCACGCCGGATAATGGCGAAAAGTTTGTGGTCGAGTTGAGCAATGCAACCTTGACCAATATCATCGGCCAGCAGGCCGATAACCCCGACCTTACCATCATCATTGATCGTAAAGATCTTGAGATGACGATGATGGGCGTGGTCAGTCTGGATGAACAGATTAAGAAGGGCAAAGCCTCGCTGGCTGGTAACGAGTCGGTGTACAAGGACCTGAAAGAGATGCTGGCCAGCTTTGAGCTTGGGTTTGAGCTGCTGCCTGGTACCGGGGCTGCAGATCTCAGCCCCGAGCGCAAACCGTTTGAGCAGGAGCCGCTGGCGGATACTAGCGGCGGATAAACTCTAACTTGATAAAAAAGGGAGCAGCCCAGAAAGCGGGGCTGCTCCCTTTACTTTCTTCTGATCCACACCTATTTATCACTTCTGACCTCCTTGTTGGTGGCTAAGGTGAGTAGACGGCAGCAGCAACAGATCGGTAGGGTGCGCTCCAGGAGGCTGGTGAAGTACCTTTTCGATTGCGTACGCAATCTAACGATGTGTGCATTGCTGCTTGCGGCTGGGGTCTACGCAATAAACTATTCTGGGGTCAGTGTCTTTGGGAGTTTCTTCCAGGATGCCCCGGGCTGGACGGTGATCATGCTCGCGGCGGTTTTGGCCGTGCTTAATCTCTGGGACTGGATCCTAATGTTGCGTAGCCTCAAGCTTCACCTCCTGTGGGTTACGTTGGCTACGCTGTTATACGTACTAGTTTCCGTGCGTATTATTGAACTTATACTCGCTATGCGCCTCGCTTTATAATCACTAAGCGGAAATTGACGAGGCAAAGGCCTGACCGGTAAGCGGCTGCTAAAAAGTGTGACCGACGAACATCTGTAGTTGGCCGCCCTCATTAGAAACAGCAACGTCTGCGCGGACAACCAGGCCCATGGCGTTGAGGCGCAAACCGGCGCCGGCCGAGAGTCTCATATCACGGTGAAGCGCTGTTATATCAAAGCGATCATTAACCCTACCTAGCTCCGCAAACAGCACGTATTGCATCCATTTAATTTGCAGCTGTTGTAGCAGTGACCAGTTACCCAGCGGGTTAGCATAAGGAATGTGGCGGTACTCCAACTGATAATTAACGGCGGAACGGTCGTTGAAGCGATAGCTTTCGAAACCGCGCTGGCGGTCAAGACCACCTAAAGTTGAGCCCGCGAAAACCGGAGGCCGATGGAAAATCTGTTGATCATTTTCGCGGTCGTAGCTGTTCCAGGTAGGCACATCAGACACCCAGGCATTTATAGCGACAACACGTTGTCTGGCGCCGCTGGAGGGCAGCGGCACATATTTGCTGTACTCGAACTCTATCTGCGTCCAGCTGGGAGAGTCGGCGCTTTGCCCCCAATCTCGTCTAATCGCAATCTCGGTGTTGCTCCCATAGCCGGGATTTTTACTCCAATCAGTATTGTCGTACTTCAATCGCAATCGAATGCCGGCACTCTGCTGAGCCGAAGCGCCGTTACTATCATTGGTGAGAGTGAAATCCTGTTTACGATAGAAGGGTTCTATTTCGAGGGTGGTGCGGCCGCTTTCAAGCGGATTCCAGACATCACCACCGGCTTCTGAGCCGGGTTCGAGCAATCCCTGGTCCAGACGGAAAGTGTGGATAGGTTGTTGTCGACCGTGGCCTATTGGCAATAAGTACCTAAAGGTCGGCAAGACTAAGGTATCGGTTCCTTCTACATAAAGAAAATTGTCCTGGTCTGAGTCATTACTGCCTGCATCGTCATCAGGAAAATCTGGGTTCCCGTCGCGATAACTTTTGATTTCGGTGAGGTCGTTACGCATCAGGATACTATCGAGAAACCACCGGCTACCGGCCCCTCCAATTTGATAATCCTTAAACATCATGAATCCGGAAGAAGAGCCGTTGGCACTAACAAAGCCATTAACCACTATGTCCAACTGGGGCTGAAGGTAACCGGTGGCGCCAAATGCAACGGCCCCCGCGAACTCGGTGCTGCTGTTGTAGAAAGCATATGGCACCAGAAACAGCGCGCCGAAATCTCGCTCACGATTGCAACTGGCTTCGATCGAGCATTCTGCGCTGATTGCGGTTACCGCGGTACTAAATAAAGACAGCGCGGCTAACGCTGACAGTTTTTGCCAGGATCTGGGGTGCCGGCAGGGTGGTGGTGCCATAGATTTATATTTCCGGCCGTTAGCGTGCTTTGCTAGCTGCCAAAAGGCTATGCCCCACAATCGTTTTGGGGCGCTAGAGATGTGCTTCCGGCGTGGCTGCTGGGTTAGAAGCGCCAGCTGATATTGCCTCCCAGGGCATGGATCCGGTTGGTAGAATAATCACCTTGCACAGTACCGCCCAGCGGTCGTGACTGATTGACAGCCGCGTCACCGAGGTCGATATAGCTGTACGCTACGCCGATTTCTGTGGTCGGGTTCAACTGGTATTGAACACCAGTTGAAATTCGCACCTGTCGATCCAGCGGCAGATCTAGCGTTCTGTTCTGGCCGCTAACGGGCGATTCGTCATAACCCACCCCTGCGGATACCGTTACTTTCTCTGACCAGTGGTAAAGCGCGCCCAAGGCGATGTGCCAGGTGTCTTCAAACTGGCGATCCGATACCAGAGTCGTCGGTGAGCTGCTACCGATCAAGATCGATGATTCGCCAAACTTGGACCATTCCTGCCAACCGATATTTCCTGTCAGAGCCCATGTTTCATCGAGCTGGTGAAAAGCGCTAAACATGATTGCCTGTGGGACGCTCATTTCTAGTCCCACCGGGGAATTGGTCAAACCTGCAGCGTTAATCGCCGTCGATAGTGGGGGCAGCACATTGGAGAGTTTGGCTGCATCATCAAACTTCAAATCAATTTCCGAACGGTATGTGAGCCCCAAACGCGTCGAAGGCGAGAACTCATACAGCAATCCCAGATTGAAGCCATAACCAACGTCATCTGACTCAAGGCTCAGGCGACCGTCGGTCTGGCCCGGAATGACATTGTTAACCGCGACGTCCTGACTGAGGTCGCCGTAGACCACGGCAATGCCCCCCCCGATAGAAAGCTGATCATTAACGCGGTAGCCAACAGAGGGGTTGAGCCCCATGGTCAGGAGTTCTGCCTCCTGAACAAAGTAACGCCCGGCCCAATCGTTGTCATAGGCCAGCCCCAAGCCGAAATAACTACCGAACGCCATCCCTATTCGCACTTTCTCGTTCAGGACGTGGACATAACTAATGCCGCCGGCTGGCACCAAATCGCCAGCGTCGCCACCATTGCCCGTGCCAAGGGGCGAACTGATGGGGTCAGACGACGAGTTGATAGAGAACTTAGAAGAAACGTCCAGCAAGAGCAGGCTTGCGGTCGATTGATTCTGCGTCAATCGGGTCATTGCTGCTGGATTGTTTCCTGCGGTAGAAGCGTCCCGGCCGAGAGCGGCCCTGCCGGCAGCCGACAGGCCCATGTCACTGCTACCTTGTTCATAGAGCCATAAACCGGCGGCATTGGCTTGTAGGGCAGACGAAACCAGAAAGGCGGGCAATAAGACTTTCATTGCACAGCTCTTTAATGTCATGCGTTACCTGCTTGTTTGTTTTTTTGAGATCAAATCTGATTCTTTTACAGAACGAACGGGCTCCCCGATTGGACTAGGTCTCCTATCCAGTCCCTCCATTCTAGAACACTGAATTGATATATGTTTGTCGGTTTGAGCAACTGATCAGTTGAGGATGACAGTTCTGTCGCAGCTCCTGCCGTAACCAGGCGCTCAGGGAAGCAAAATCAGCGTCCGCTTTCATGATTCTGGTGAGCTTTGCGGATTGAAATCGTAGCAGGGGCCTCAACGGCTCCTATGGGGCGACTCCAGTCGCCCATGATCCACTCTCGCTAACGTCCGCTTTGTGCTGAAACAGCTGTTTTGACCACTACAGCGTCCAACCAACTTATGCACGAAACGGCTGTTAGGGGTCAGGTTGACTCCTACCAACTTTTGCACAGAACAGGGGGCTCTCCTTTGCTGCCACGGAGCAAAAATCCAACTTCAGAATGCAAAAGCCCATTTTTCTAACGTGTGGTGTATCGCTAATAACCTAATTTGAGCAACGATACTGGTAGCTCAAAGTCAGATGATCCCAGCATCTAAGCTTGCTGCCATCGATAAGCCGAGATCCTCACATTGAGTAATGAAATCTGACTGAAATTCGCCCCTGCAGACTAACGGCTCTTGAACTAATCGCCAGCGTAAGCCGGTAGTGATGCTTTCGATAGCTCTTTTGGTTCCCGTCCCGTCGTGGCCAGCGCGAATATAAAAAGTAAACGGCATCCCTTGGGTGCTTTCTAGACATCCGTAATAGCACCTATCGAAGCAGTCTTTTGTCAGTCCAGACATGTACCCTAGGTTTTCTGTGGTGCCTATGATTAAGGCATCGGCGGCCTTGATGTCGTGTGAATGTACTTCTAGCGGGGGAAGGTAAATAAGTTCAACATTTTCGATTTCTGTATGAGAGGCTCCTCTCAAAATTCCCTCTAGCATCTGTTGGGTTTTCTCAGACGGAGCGTGCGCTATCACCAGAAGTCTTTTTTTACATTTCATAATTGAAAGAATAGCTTTATTAAATTATTGACAAGTCACCTTATCTTATTGTTTTCTGTCTTTGTATGTAAGATGTTGAATTGTAGATCTGCCTGCATGGCGTGTAGAGTTTGCAATCTGGCTACCCTATCAAGCTTGAATATTATAAGTATAATCACAATATGGATACCATATTCAAAGTGCTTAATTAGTGCTATTGCTAGTAATGAAGTTATCGCAGGCCATAACCACCCCAGATACTTATTAGCAGAAACAGCGGTTTCTATTTTTTCTTTTTCCTGTTCAAACATGTTTTTACCTGAATAAGAAAGCTAAGCCAGATTTCATATGTTTTCTTTTCTTGCTAGATTATTTTTTGTATGTTTATGCCGTTTCGGAGCTGATTTTTTCAGCTTAGAGGCAATAAAATGTCTTGTTTTTTCTGATTTCGGAGTGAAAAGTCGGTCATTGTCAAGCAAAAATTCGTCAGGAAAAAAATCGATACTTCTTTCACATCGGGCTATTTCTGAGAGCCGATATTCGTACCCCATCAACGCCACTCTTTCAAGGTAAGATAATCTTTCCTCAGCACGATATAGATCATTAAGATCTCGCTGCTTATTTTCCATTCGTAGTTTTATCTGTTCGATCTCAAGGGAGTGCGCTTCAATCTCTTGTTGTAATAAGTAAATCTTCTCCTGTTTGCTCTTCGGTATCGAATTGATACAATTTTGGCTCGATTCTAGATTCATCATGTATTCGCGATGACTTTTCGATCCGAAATTATTCTCTCCAAGGGGGTAATGCTGGCATTCAGTAATAGCTAATAACCTATCTAAAAAATCTCTTTTGTGTCCTTCTGATTGAGAAATTTCCGGCATGCTAGAATTATGAAAATAAGCTTGACATAGAGCTTTTAATGGAAAACCACCTAGCTGGTAGAAAAATCTATTATTGCTTGAGTCTTTTTTGTTGCTGAAAATACAGAAAGCCAAGATTAAGTTTTCAAGTTCAAGTTCTTTAATTTTTTTTGCTATATTAGACCATCCTATGTCTCTTTCTTCGGATGATATTTCCTTTACTAATTCTTCTGACTCAGCTGTGTTTGGGAAAATTCCATTTTTCAATGCATGCTCGTATACTTTTATATTCTTCGCGATTGCATTATTAATGTCTTTAGTTTGACCAAGCGCAATTAGATCGTGGGGATTTAAAACACTTCCTATCAAGGATTTTTTTTCATTCGCATGAAATTCGTTCCATTTCGATGCAATATAATCTTCAAGAGTTTCTTCAAACTCAAAATTAATCGAAACCAACAGTTTTTTTAGGATACAAGGGTATGGGCTTCCAACAGAGCCTATTTTTCTATAAATGCTCATGTCGAACATTGGGCCTATTTTCAAGGACTCATGTACGTACCAGTCATAAAAGTCATTTATTGTGACAAAGCCAGATTGCCGCAGTACTTCATCAAGTACTTCTCGGTCAATCGTAACGTTGCGATCTCTGTAGCCAACCTGTTCTTCGATAATGTTATGGGGGCTGTTACGTCTCTCTATACGATTATCTTTCGTCATATCTTGCCCCATCTTGGATGACTCAATGGCAATTAATAACTGGTGGTGTTCCCAAGTCCATACCAGCCACTTTGAACGCGGAGCCTAGCGTGTGCGAAGGATGCTGCCTTAGCCCATCCGGAGGCACTATTGCTCCAGCTTCTGATTCCGGCTCCCAAATCACGCGCTTGAGCGCCTCTACATCCTCTTCATGGTTCGATGCTTGGCCTTTCTGCTTAAACGAGACCAAGCCTTCTACCAAGCGGACATCACGTCGAGGTTCAGCTTCGACGAGGCTTCGGAGCAGGTAGGTTGCAGCGACAAGTACGCTGCAGCCCAACCCTACATACCAGTATCGATGTTGGCTGCCGCGCTTCTCAACCGACCTTCCCGTTGGATTCCCATCTTTGTTGAATGCAACCGATAACGGAGCTTCCAGCACTAGGTAGAGTGTAGGGCCATATTTGCGAACCTCTTCGCACAAAATCGCTGCTAACTCTGAGAACTTCAAGGAAGTTGCCGGCCTATCGCCTAATAGTAGACCGCAACTCTTGCTGTTTGATGAGAAGCCAAGGTCCACAAAAGCCCAGTCACCAGATTCTGGTTTCAATTCTTCAGGGAGTGCTGCTCTGATTCTTCCGTTATCACTCACGCCGCCCACCCACTAGACAGTACTTCAGCCTGCTTGAGCACCAACTCCACCGCCTCTGGTGCCTGGTCAGGCGGGTACTTGTAACGCTGCAAGGTGCGCCGAACGAGGATGCGCAGCTTGGCGCGAACGCTCTCACGCACTTGCCAGTCAACGGTGGTGGATTTGCGCAATTTGTCGGTGATCTCGACGGCGATCTTTTTGAGGATTTCATCGCCTAGTTTTCGCACGGCGCTCTCGTTGTTGGCTAGGGCGTCGTAGAAGGCTATTTCGTCAGGGTTAAGCCCCATTGCTGCTTCGCGGGCCATCTCTTCTTGGAACTGCTTGGCCATGGCGATCAGTTCTTCGATCACCTGGGCGGTTTCGATGCCTCGGTTGTTGTACTTGCGAAGCGTCTCTTGCAGACGCTCGGCGTACTTCTTCTCCTGCACTACGTTGTTGCGGGTCTTGGCACGGATGTCGTCTTTCAGCAGCTTCTCCAGAAGCTCAACGGCCAGGTTCTTGTAGGGCATCTGGCGCACGTCTTCGAGGAACTCTTCCGACAGCAGGCCGATGTTGGGCTTGTCTAGGCCGCAAAGGGCGAACACGTCGGCAACTCCTTCCGCCACTACGGCGTTGTCGAGTATCTGCTTAAGGGCGGAGTTCTTTTCTTCCTGAGTCAGCTTACGATCCACGCTAGTGTGCTTGGTGATTGCTGCTTTGACGGCTGACAGGAAGGCGATCTCTTTGTGGTATTCGCGGGCAGCGTCCAGGGTGCTACACAACGAGTACGCTTTAGTCAGCGCCAGCACGGTATCGAGGAAGCGCTTCTTGCCGTCCTCCAGGCCAAGGATGTAGTTGGCCGATGGGACCAGCAACTTGTGCGCTTCCGTCTCGAAACCGCTGTAGTCAAAGCCGTCGCTTTTCGGCCCCTTGGCAAACATGCCGTGGATGATGTCGAGCTTCTCCAGCAGGATGGCGAACGCCTCTTCTGCGCTGTGGGTCGGCGCACCTTTACCCTTGGAGTCGGTGTAGGTCTTGAGTGCTTGCTTTAGCTCGTTGGCAATACCGATGTAGTCCACCACCAATCCACCGGGCTTGTTCTTGAACACCCGGTTCACGCGGGCGATAGCCTGCATCAGATTGTGGCCCTTCATCGGCTTGTCGACGTACATGGTGTGACAGCACGGCGCATCAAAGCCGGTCAGCCACATGTCTCGTACGATCACCAGCCTGAGCGGATCGTTCAGATCCTTAAAACGCTTTTCCAGCCGCTTCTTGGTCTGCTTGTTGTAGATATGGGGCTGCAGCAACGGCTTGTCTGACGCCGAACCGGTCATCACGATTTTGATCGCGCCTTTTTCGGGGTCAGGGTCATGCCATTCGGGGCGAAGCTCAACTATGGCGTTGTAGAGTTGTGCACAGATGTCGCGACTCATGGCAACGATCATCGCCTTGCCATCCATGCTGGCGGTGCGCGTTTCGAAGTGCTCGACCAAATCCTCAGCGACCTGCTTCAGGCGAGGCTCGGCACCGACCAACTTCTCCAGACGACTCCATTCGCCCTTGGTCTTTTCACGGGCGCTGGCATCTTCTTCATCCTCAACGACTTCATCGACTTGCTCAGAGAGCTGTTCGATCTTGGCATGGTTGAGATCCAGCTTGGCCAGACGGGATTCGTAATAGATCGGCACCGTCGCACCGTCTTCAACCGCATCCTGAATGTCGTAGATGGAGACGTAATCACCGAACACCGCACGGGTGTCTTTGTCTTCACTGGCGATAGGTGTGCCGGTGAAGCCGATAAAGGCGGCGTTGGGTAGCGCATCACGCATATGCTTGGCGTAGCCGAACTTGTAGGTGCCGTCCTGTTTCAGGGTCGCCTTCAGGCCGTACTGACTGCGATGAGCCTCATCCGAGATCACCACGATATTGTGCCGCTGGTTCAGGATTGGGTGATGGTTCTCCTCGGCCAGTAGGGCGAACTTCTGCACCGTAGTGAAGATGATTCCACCGGACTCTCGCTCTGCCAGCAGTTGGCGCAGCTTGTCCCGGTCGTCTGCTTGCACCGGTGTCTGGCGTAGTAGCTCTTTGGAGTCGGTGAAGGTCTTGAACAGTTGTCCATCCAGGTCGTTGCGATCCGTCACCACAATCAGGGTCGGGTTGTTCATCTCTGATTGCTGTAGCAACTTACCGGCGTAGCAGCACATGGAGATACTCTTGCCGGAGCCCTGGGTATGCCAGACCACCCCAGCCTTCTTGCTTCCGGGCACCACCTGACTGTTGTAGGTTGCTCGCCGCTCGGCCACTCCATCCACGGCCTGTGCCGCAATCACTGTGGCTGACACCGCCTCACGCACTGCATGGAACTGGTGGTAACCGGCGATCTTCTTGATCAGCTTGTCGGAGTCCGTTTCAAACAGCACGAAGTAGCGGATGTAATCGAGCAGCAGCTCACGGTCGAAGAAACCGCGCACCAGTGTTTCCAGCTGCCATTCCAGTAGCGGTTTGTCGTCTTCGTGCTTGATGGTACGCCAGGGCAGGAAACGCTCCTGATTGGCTGTCAGCGAGCCGACACGAGCGGTGTAACCATCACTGACCACCAACGCCTCGTTGTAGACGAACAGGTCGCCGATTTCGTCCTTGTAGGTCTGAATCTGGTTGAACGCATCCCAGATGTCGGCGTTTTCCGCCGAGGGGCTCTTCAGTTCCAGCACCGCAATAGGGAGGCCGTTGATAAAGCAGATCACATCCGGGCGGCGCAGTTGTTTACTGCCTTGAATGGTGAATTGATTGATAGCGCGAAAGCGGTTGCTGTCGATGTTATCGAAGTCGATTAGCAGCGCGTGGTCGTGTACCTGTTTGTCGTCGCGCTTGTACTCGACAGGGACGCCTTCCAGCAGCAGCCGATGGAAGGCTCGGTTACTGACTACCACATCGAGGCTTTCCGGCTTCAATACCTGAGCGACAGCTTGCTCAATGGCACTATCCGGCAGGTGACGATTGATGCGGCGAATGCCTGCTTCCAGATCAGCCAGCAGCACAACCTGGTTGTAGTTCTGCCGCTCAGGCACTGGGCCATCGTGAGCGATGTCCGGCCCATGGGCGATCTCCCAACCGTTCTCGGCAAACCATTCCAGGCAGAGCTGTTCCAGCTGATCTTCGTTCATCAGTCAGTCCCTTATCGCGTGAAGAGAAGTAGTTGCCTCCTCACGTTGGTTATCATCCTGCGGCTTCGAGCCCTGTGCCAAGCCTGAAAGCAGCTCCAACATCGCCTTCTGCGGCCACAGCACCCCTTGGCCCTTCACGTTGCGTGGTGTTTGCGCCAGCCATGCGCCTTGGCGGTAGCCGGTGATTTCAGCAACATTGATGTTGTCGTAATGCAAGGCGTGCTCAAGCTCTTGACTCATCCGGTTAAGGGTCGCCTGTGCCGAGCGATTGCATAGGGTGTCTATCTGAAGCGGTCGCAAAAGTCGCTGTGCTGCATCCAACTGATCCTGATCTGCACCGCACTTGAGCAGAGTATTCATCAGTGCATCAACGAAGCGGTCGTTCAGTTCAGCGAAGTCCGGCTTGGTTAACGCAGGCAGGAACAGGGGGAAACGAGTCTCATCATTCACCAGCAGCAAGCAATTGCGCCGCTGGTAAGTCACCACATTGCCGTGCCAGCCACTGAGCGGATTGGCCTCGATAGACTCTGCCTCAAACAGCCACTCGCTGCGTGGCGTTGCCTCCAAAAGCCCCTGTTCTCCCAAGGGCAGGCGCTCGAACAGTTTGCGAGTGGCGTGGAGCAGAATCACAGCTTCCCTTTTATTAACAGGCTAATTAACACGGTAAAAGAGGCTCTGAGCATGTAAACAGGAATTAAGCCGCTTCTACTAGCAATCCTTTTTCTCTTGCCATTTGTTCGTTAATCACAAAGGCATTTGCCTGCCATATTGTTAGTTGCCTGCTGAGCGTCGTCCTCAGCTTATCTGTCAGTGGACTAAGGTATTCCTTTGGTACAGCAGGGATGACGAGATAGAACAGTATTTGAGCTTGTTGCCAATTCAGCACCGCAATCTCGTTACCCAGTTCTGCTGAGAGTTTATCGCGCCGGCCTTGAGTGCCAATCAGCAATACCTGCAGAGAGTTGTCAAACTTCTCCAGCATGCTGATAAAATATTCCTCAAACTCATCTGGGCTTCTACGACTATTAGGAATCGAGCTTTTAGCTTCGATGAAGGCCAGTTGATTACCATCATTTCTCCACCAAGCGAACTCACAGGTCTTTATACCCTTGAGGCTAGTGACCGATGGGGATTTTTCGACGCGAAAGACACTCTCTTCTTCAAAGGGGCCGAAATCTACCCCTGATTCCGTAATGGTAATCATCCGATGCCCTCGAACTCCTGCTCAAACAAATGAACGGACTCGTTGATGATGTCATTATCGGGCAACCCATCCTGTAACAGGCAGCTCTGATCCCAGTGACCGTCAGCATCGGCAATGAAACAGGGTATTTGGAGCTGATGATGCCGGGCTATCAGCAGCATTTTTTTGATGACATAGTAGGAGTGGGACGATATGAATATCTGGATGCCTTGTTCGGCCAGCATATGCAAGATGTCCAGTAGCTGAACGATTGCTGTCGGGTGGAGTGCAGATTCAGGTTCGTCAATGAATATCACCGATCCGGGAGTCAAAAAGCGATTCCCCAGTAAGGTATCCAGTATTGCGACTTTTTTGATGCCTTCCGCAGTGCTATGAATCGAGAACTTTGAATTCCCTTGCCGGTATAGCCATTGCTGATCTTCAAAGACAACACGCCCCTGAAACATTTCTTCTAATTTTTTGCGTGATTTAGCAAAACTATCGTAATTTCGGCCAGCCTGAGGAGGGTTTTGCAGTGCTAGCACTAGGTCGGCGTAAGTAGAATCGTATCCAAACTCACGATTCTGTACAGCGCTTTTAAGAATGACATGCCATAGCGATAGCACCTCTTTAGGCGGCAGGAAAATAGAATTATCTTCACGCAGAGGTAACGTATTGGTGCTGGGTTTAACTTGTTTGCTCGTGTCTGGACCAAAGCTAAAAGCCAGCCTTTTTCTGTCGTGCATGCTGACATCAACATTAAGGCGATTTCCCTTCCCTCGCCTAACTAGGTCACCTAAATTCTGGCTCTGAAAGGTCCAATAGAGCTTATCGCTCAGAACCTCGTGAAAATCACGATTGTCGTGTCCTCGCCCAAACTCTTCCTGAGAGCGCATTACGCAGTAAAGCGTCTTTAGCAGCCAAGTTTTGCCGCAGCTGTTTGCACCAATTAATAGGTTTATTTTACCTAGCTGTCGCCCATTTGCCACAGAGATAGGGCCGCTGTTGTTGATTGAAAATTGTTCGATCATTGTTTCAGCCTTATAGTTGCTCGCAGCACTATAGCACTCTTGCTTGGCGTCAACAGAGCGGGGCGTTTGGCGTCCAACAGGGAGATACTGTTCTGCTGCGGGTCGATCTTAAACATTGGCTACGTCCTGTAACTGGTTTTCCGCTTCGGGAAGAGTAAGTTCGCCGGAGAGGAGCTTCGGTAGGAGAGCATCACGCAGCTCTTCCAATGAGCGACCTTCTTGAATTTGGTTATCGATCAAAGAAAATAGTGGTTTGACCTGACTAGCGTAAGCGTCTGTTAGGTTTTTGGTTGGCAGAGGGAATTGGTAATCAGGCACGGCATTTTTAGCCAAGTGCAATACCGTCGTACCAGTCGTGAACGACTTTGTGTGAAACTGAAAGTCGTCTGTTTTGGCTAGCCCATAAAGATATGGCTTTAAGCTATCGTCTTGAGGCCTTACGACCGCCACATCAAGAGATATTACTAGGTGTTCGTATCGAGCATCGCCGATAACCATGGCGGGCTTTCCAATCACGTCAGCGGCTTGTGTCACATCGGTATAGGAGATGATCAGATCTCCTGCTGACACCTCTTGCTCGGGCTTGTATTTCCCTGTGTACTCTTTGAGACCATCAAGCCTGTAGCCTCCGCCCCTGTTAAAGGATTTAAGAGTTACCAACGCTGTTGCCGAGTTCGATAGCTCGGCGCTTTTGTAGGACTTCCCCTTAACTATTTTGGCAATGTCTCCTAGGGCAGAAACCGACCACCCCTCCGGTATCTCCCCCAACTCACTGTTATGCATCGCAGTAGGGAACAGCGCGGCGGTGGCTTGGAGTTCGGCGTACTGCTCGGGCTTTTCGGCGGCCATCTGGGCGAGTAGATCAGCGTCTTTACCGCTGATCGCCTGCATGGCGGCCAGTTCGGCATCGGCGGCGCTACCGCCAGCTTCCAGCACGGCGATCTTGGCCTTGACCGGCTCGAAGTCGACAAACCAGCTCTTGAAGATCGCCTGCGCCATCTGTTCAAGGGTTTGGTTGATCTGGTGGTTGAGCTGGATTTTGTCGGTAAGGTCGTTGAGAACTCGATTGATCTCAAGTCTCTCGTGGTGAGGTGGCACTGGAATCTCGATCCGGTCGAGATTTGCTTTATTTAGCTTCGGCTGCACAGCCCCTGTGATATAAGGCGTAAGGTCTAGCTGCGAAAAGTAGTACTCGAGGTAATCGAGAATTCCTTCCTCTTTTTCTCCCAAAATATGCGCATGGTTGTTCACCCAGAACTTCCCATGAGCCTTAAAGGCTATGGGGGTGTTCCGTGTTCGAAGGTTTTCACCGTCTTCAGAAATCAGAAGATAAGTCCCGTCGAAAATAAAGTCGTCGATGTGATCAACGATGCCTGAAGCCCCATAATAAGGGTACTGACCTTGTCTCTTTTCTCTGTCCAAGCTCTTCAGGGGCACGCGCTTATTGTTCAAAAACTGCGCAACTTCGGAGATGCGTTTTAGAGGCCAATCAGCACTCATAACCCAGCCCTCCCAGATTGCATTTGATCGCCGCTTCCAATCGGTCGCTCTCGTCAAACTGGGCCTTCAACTGCTCGGTCAACCGCGCCATCTTGTCGGCAAAGGGTTCGCCGTCGTCCTCCTGATCCGGTGCGCCCACATAACGGCCCGGTGTCAGTACGAAGTCGTGCTTGGCGACCTCCTGAAAGTCCACGGAAGCGCAGAATCCGGGTACGTCTTCGTAGCCTTCGCCCTGCTGCCATGCATGGAAAGTGTCGGCCACCTTGCGGATGTCGTCGGTGGTGAAGTCACGCAGTACACGATCTTTCATGTAGCCGAGATTGCGGGCGTCGATAAACAGGATGTCATCGCGGCGGTCGTGCTTCTTGCCAACTTTGCCGCTCTTGTCCTTGGTTAGGAACCAGATACAGGCGGGGATCTGGGTATTGGTAAACAGCTGCCCCGGCAGGGCCACCATACACTCCACCAGATCCTCTTCGATCAGGCGCTTGCGGATCTCGCCCTCGTTGTTGGTGTTGGAGCTCATGGAGCCATTGGCCAGCAGCAGCGCCATGCTGCCTGTGGGGGCGAGGTGGTGCAGCATGTGCTGTATCCAGCCGAAGTTGGCATTACCCTTGGGCGGGGTGCCGTACTTCCAGCGCACGTCATCGGCCAGCGACTCGCTCCACCAGTCCTTGATGTTGAACGGCGGGTTGGCCATCACGAAGTCGGCGCGCAGGTCCGGGTGCTGGTCGTCGAGGAAACTGTCGGCGTTCTTCTTGCCGAAGTTGAAGTCGATGCCCCGGATCGCCATGTTCATGGCGGCCAGTTTCCAGGTGGTGGGGTTGGATTCTTGACCGTAGACCGAGATGTGCTTGCGCTGCTCGGCAGGATCGTAGTGCTGCTCGGCGGCGTGCTCCTCAATGAACTTGTCGGAGGAGACGAAGAAGCCGCCCGAACCCATCGCCGGGTCGTAGACGCGCCCGCTGTAGGGTTCCAGCATCTCGACGATCAGGGTAACGATGCTCTTCGGGGTGTAATACTGGCCACCCTGCTTGCCTTCGGCGAGGGCGAACTGGCCGAGGAAGTATTCGTACACATGGCCGAGAATATCCTTGCTGTGCAGGTTAAGGGCTTCGCCTTTGAACACCGGGTTGGAGAAGGAGGTATCGGAGAAGGAGTTGATCAGGCCGATCAGCTTGTCGTTATCCAACTGGTACTGGCTGATGCGGTTGAGGATGCCCTTGAGCTTGGCGTTGCTCTTCTCGATCTCTTCCAGCGCGTTGTCGATCAGCCAGGAGACGGAGCGCAGCTTCACCTCATTACCGGCTTCGTCCTTCCACAGCACCGAACCGACCGGAAGAATCGCCTTCTCTTTCAGCGTGATCCAGCGGGCGTGCTTGGGCACCCAAAAGATGTTGGCTTCGGCGTAGTAGTCCTGCTGCTCCAGCTCCTCACGCAGCGCCTCTTGGTACTCAGCATCGCTGTCGTAGTCTTCGCGCGGCAGGTAGTAGAGATTGTCGTCATCCTCCTGCTGAAACAGCTCCAGCAACTGTTGCTGGCGTTCCTCAAAGGCATCGGAGACGTACTTGAGGAAGATCAGCCCCAGCACGATGTGCTTGTAGTTGGCGGCGTCGAGGTTGGCGCGAAGTTTGTCGGCGGCTTTCCAGAGTTTGTCGTCCAGTTCCTTCAGAAACTGCTGTTCGGTGGTGTTCATACAGATCCTCTTGGCGTCTCGGGGTGAGCACGCTGTTCTGATAACGGGGTATGTTGCTCGGCTCCAACCGGCAGAAAGCCGGGAGCGAGCGTGAGATTGGGTAAGGCGTCGCTGGCTAACGCCTGCAGTGTTGCGGCGTTCTGCAGCCAGAGGTGATATTCGGGGCCGTGCAGGCGATGATCGGTTGTGCAGTCCACATTCCAGCGTCGCAGCAGATAACCGGCCAGTGCGGCACGGACAGATAGCCGTAGCTGGTTGTCAGCCATGCCGTATTCATAGGCGATGGTGTCGGGGTGCGTGAGCGCGGGATGGGGAACCAGAACCAGCTCCAACTGCTGCTGCCAGTCTCTGTCTTGCTGACGCAGCTGAGCTTGATCCGACTTGGTGCTGGACTCTTCGGCCTGCTCGATCCGGTTGAGCACGAAGTCGGCGTAGCGATCGCGGTGTAGATCGTAGGCGCGTAAGTGCCAGCGCAGGCCGTTGTCCACCAGGGTTAGTGGAATCAACGGGCGCTCAGTGCGGCCACTGGAGAGTGAACGGTAGGTGACGTTCAGCCTGCGACCGTTAAACAGCGCCCGACTGATGGGAGCTAGAACCGCAACGCTGGGGGTATTCAACCGGCTGGGCTGTTCGACCGGCAGTATGGAGCTACAACTGGCGACAAAATCATCGCCAAAGCCCTCGGCTAAGGCGGTCAGTACCTGCTGGGCTTGGTAATCGAATAGTGGCTTGAGCTGCTTGCCGGTCCGGTAAGTGCGATCAACGGTGTCATAGCTGATGTTGTCGCCCGCTAGTTGCTTGTAGAGCGCCAGATCACGGGAGGCGGCGGACTCCTTCAGTCCAAAGCGGCGAACCAGATCAGCGCGATTTACACAGCCGAGAAACAGCAGACGGAACTCGATATAGGCAAGCCGCTCCTGCTGGGGTTGTGCAATATGATCTAGCTGTGTCGAAAGCTGGGACATCGCTCATCCACTGACCGAATGAAAACTCAAAAATCCTTTTGAGCACGGTACAGTTAGGATGGGTGGTTGTCAATTTGAGAAGGACTGATCGGGCCAGGCTGATGTTGCAGTTGGCTAGTATCCGTACACACTATGTTAACGTAAGCTCATTGACTACCGGATGATTCAGAAGGGTTCTCAACCGCATGACCTTTAAAAGCATATAAGAAACCTAAGAAAAGTTTCTCGGGCTTCCGTAAGTTCTATTTTGCTGCCTGTTGCAAATAGTCGCATTTTTTAGCAAAGCCAGAGACGATGGCGTTCACGGTTTCGACGCTTTTCGCAGGTCGCGGAAAAAATAAACCAATAGGTAATGATCATGTCGAGTAATGAACAGACTACTTCCTCAATATCAAGAATTGATGATTTAGAGAAAGAAAACGCAGAGCTAAAGTCCAGATTGAAATCTATAGACGATAGAAATTCCTATCTAAAGGGAGAGCTGCAAGCAAAGGACAAAGAAATCGATGCACTTCAGAGCAGCTTGAGTCATTTCCATGATTCGATTAAGAAACGTTACGGACAAT
Organism: Motiliproteus sediminis; assembly: GCF_017912535.1. GTDB lineage: Bacteria > Pseudomonadota > Gammaproteobacteria > Pseudomonadales > Balneatricaceae > Motiliproteus > Motiliproteus sediminis. The sequence continues at coordinate 27,464 of NZ_JAERQK010000013.1, read as the reverse complement.
CAGTAGCGGATCTTATTGTAGATAAGATCGATGAGTTAAAAAAAATAAAAATAGAAATCGAGAAGTCCCATGAAGACAGGGTAAAAGAAATACTGAAGGAAAGTAATAAGTTTTTCTTAGAAAGAAACAGTTTAAGAAAAGAGCTGAGTAAAGTCAGAAAAGATAACTCTAAGACAGAATCGCAAATGGAAAAAGAGTTGTCTCGAAAATATGATAAAAGAATCCAAGATGCCGTTCTGCGAGAGCGGAAGAAACAGGAGGATAACCTTAAAATAAAGGTAGCAAGCTACAAATTCGAGTCGGAAGAGGACAAAAAGAAAATTGCTGATCTTAATAATTTAATCAAAGCAAAGGATAAAGAATTACGGTTCGAACAAAATCAAAGAGCCGAAGCTACAATCAAGCTTCGAGATGAAATTAGCCGCCTTGAAAGAGAGCTGGAATCGAAACAAAGTGAAATAACAGAGATAAAGGATAGATATAAAAATGATCTAAAAGTTGATCCTGAGGTACTCCTCCTAGCCAAATCAATTGAAGAATTGAGAGATATAAGAAGTGATTTGAAGAAAGAGATAAAAAACCTAATCAATCATCGTGACTTAAACAAGGGCGTGTTGTCTTCAAACTGCGAAGCTTGCAACAAACCAGTAGATTTTTGCATATGTGGAAGCTGACCGTATTTCACTATTCAATCATACGCATACGATTCCAAGAATCTACTATGGAATAAACAGCCACCGGTGTATGAGCGCCATTCAAAGAATGGTGGCATTAGCGAAGCTAGAAACTCTTGGTCTTCTAATCTCGACTTCCTCGCAATTCGGTCGCCTGCCTACACAATCGAACTGGCTATTCGTTTCGGCTATTAATTAGTTTGCTCGCTTGGTAGCTCTGGCTGGCTGACGCCTATTCTTTGGTTTGTAGCAGTTGTTCGTACGTTGTAAGCAATTCTTGCCGCTCAGCTTCAGGCAGCTTGTCGAGTATACAAAGCAGCTTAGCAACAGACTCTTTCTCACAGAAAAAGTAGGCGACAGGTTTATCTAATTCCTTCGCAAGACGCTCCAGAGTCTCGTAATCCGGCATATGACGCCCTTTCTCGTAGTGATTCATGCGGCTGCTCGCGGAACTTGGTTCTAGGCCGGCACGAATCCCCAGCTCTTTCTGGCTAATACCAGACTCTTCTCTCGCTTGGCGAAGCCGCTGGGGTAAAGGGTTATTACTCTGCACTGGACGATCATCTGAATCTGCCTCGGGACTTAGATTGTCTAAGTTTTGTGCGTTTAGGTATACTTAGGAATCCTAAGTCTTGCTGCAGGTGATGTCTACAGAACGCCAACAGAAAGATGTTTTGTCAGCGCCCCGCGTATCAGGGGCTTAGCGGCCTGATGGTGTGCAATGAAGCAAAAAAAACTGAAAGTCATCCGTGAGTTACGCGAGATCCTGTCGGATAGCGCATTTAACGAATTTACGATGACGAGCTTACGGGACGGTTATGAGTCCCTTTTTGGGCTTGGCGAGTGCGCGACCAGCACGGAGTTACGACGATGGCTCTACCGCAGAATCCTTCCGCTGAGCAAGAAGGGATACCTAGTCAAAAGTGATCAGGTTGATGGGAAATCTTCGATTTACAAAGTGACCGAGTCGTTCAGAAATGACTACCCCTTTCACAGACCCGCCAGACCGTCTAAGCGAGCTAGAGATGCAGTTGAGGACTTACCCCAAGTCAGTGACCTGAAATCGAAACTGAGTCAGTACCAGGTCGATATGTTGGCCTGCGCTGGTGAATGTAAAGAGTATCAGCAACTCGCCACCGATTACCCTCACCTGAAGAAACAGATTGAGCCAATGTATCGCAGTGCTCGAGAGCGTAGCTCCGAGCTGATGGGGCAGGTCAGAGCAATTAACAACCTGCTGAAACAATCAGGCTTCACCGAATGAAGCTCCGTCAGTGGCAAAGCGCTTGTGTAGTCAGCGCTATGGACACTTATCGTTGGAAAAGACACTTCCTGTGTCTGGCTACACCGGGGGCTGGAAAAACCACCATGGCGGCAGAGCTAGCGGCGAGACTGCTGGAGAGCGGCCAGATCGACTTTGTGCTCTGTTTTGCTCCTTCGGTAGCGGTAACTAAAGGGCTAGAGACTACGTTCCAGAGGAAACTCAACAAGCGGTTCGACGGGCGTATCGGTGCGGTTGGCGGGGCCTATACCTATCAGAGCATGAGAACGCTGGGCGAGGATTTCTGGAGTCTCTTTGAGACGCATCGCGTGTTGGTGGTATTCGATGAGATACATCACTGTGCGGGTAGCGACCAAGGCGGCGTTAACTCCTGGGGGCAAGAGATCCTTGTCAGAATTCAACACCGAGCGGCATTCACGCTTGCCCTGACTGGAACACCTTGGCGGTCTGACAAGCGGCCCATTGTGCTCGCGGAATACAGCGACCCAGCCGGTGAGATTCAGTGCGATTATGTCTACGGGTTGAAGGAGGCTGTTCTGGATGGAGTATGCCGGAAGCCCTCAATCGTTCTCGTCGACAATGACCGTCTGGCTCTTAAGCAGGAGCAGGAAGAGTCACTGTATTCTGGCTTGCAGGAGCTTTTCGCAAATAGCGATGCGCGCTACCAGCAGTTGCTCCATAACCCGGAGGCGTTGCGTTTTTGCCTTTCTCTAGCTTGCGAACAACTTGACCGCTTGCGCGTCAGCAACCCTGATGCTGGCGGGTTGGTTGTTGCGTCCTCGATTGCTCATGCGGAAAAAATTGCGGCGCTGCTTCAGCATGGCTTCGGCAAATCCGCGAGTATTGTGACCTACAAACATAAGAACGCCGGCACGATCATTGATCAGTTCCGGCGTGGCTCGCAGGAATGGATCGTCAGCGTCGGAATGATCAGCGAAGGCACCGACATTCCCCGTTTGCAGGTGTGCTGCCATCTCAGCCGGATCACAACAGAGCTTTACTTCCGGCAGGTGCTGGGTCGCATTTTGAGGATTACAGCACGATGCGGAGCTAATGCCTGGCTATATACCTTTGCTGAACCACAGTTGGTTGAGTTTGCGAATCGGGTGGCTGAAGAGATCCCGTCTGGGAACTTACTGCGATTTGAGTCCTTTTTCGAAAAAGAGCATCAGAGCCCAAGGGGTCAGGCTGCACTCGGAAATGACGTGTTCGATCTTGTTTGGGAGGGGCGGTATGCCTCTGACGGGCTCATGGAGAGTGTTAACTCGCTTAGCGATAGTGCACTGCATCTGGCTGACTCTCATGTCCTGCTGGATTGTCTGGGAGAGTTTCGGCAGAGATTGATAGATCTCTTTGAAAAAGATGTTGGTGGAGCCAGCGGAGTATCTGTCAGAACGGCATGTGCCGATTCTTAACTTGAGCATATGCTGGAAGCTGTGCTTCAAGCACCCACTGTGAAGTTGTCGAAAGACAGCTTAAAACTGTGTCGATACGGGCGTACTGACGGCCCAGTTAGAAGTCCTGATCGTCGTCCGCGATCTCCACTCGGGTTATTTGGTCCACTTGCATTTGGGCCTGTATATCGGGTCCGTATTTATTCCAAATTTGGTCACGTAACTCATCGATGAACTCGAATACGGCTAGTGCTTATTCAGGGCTCCAGTGTTCTGGTATTTTCATGCCGGCACAGGTGTTTCCTTTAAGTTTCATTAGTCTATTCCGAGCTTCTTTTTCACAGGAAGTGGCAACTGGTCAAAGGCATAGCGCACCAGTTCCTCGGTCTTTTGCTTCTCCAGTTCCGTTACTTTTTTTCTTAGCTCGGCGTTGGCCTGGACTAGTTCATCCTTTCTGCTTCGGATGGAACCGCGAGAAGTGCTTTTTTGAGCCGTCCTGAGCTTAGTTTCTTTCGCTGCTTCCAACTCAGCATTGACGTTATCCAGATAATCCCGGAAGTGTGGTGAGTAACTCGACGTGTTCATCAACGAAGCACGGCTGATATTCAGAGCGTTTGCGACATCAGCTCCCTTGATTTGATAGGCCTTCTTGGTCAGGTAATCCGTAACTTTATGGTGACGTTTGACGTAAAGAGCTTTCTCTTTCTTGAGCTGTTCGACGTACTCCCACGCTCTTAAACTGGCATTCTGGTCTGTGACCCAGCTTGGACGTTCGACTTCTGTTTGCATAGCGGCTTCTTCGGCTCGCCTTTTCAGGTAGTCCATTACCATCATGCCGCCCTCGATGCTTTGTACGTGCCCAGTACCTCTTCCAACTCTTTAAGAGCTTCATGCTGAGGATTCAGAGTGCGTACGTGTCGCGTTACATTTTTTACCAGCTTGTAGGATGACTCTTTAAAAACTGCTGGCACGATGGGGTTCTTCATCGCATCGACATGGGGGGCGACATGGAACAAAGCCCAGTCGACATTTTCTGTTTGCATAAGATTATGGGTGCAGCCTAAGCAGAGGTCAGGGGATGCGTTGTGACGCATAGGTTCGCCCATTTCCGCACACCTCGCTTTGCTAAGTGTTCTGCGTTTAAGTAGACAGTAGCCCCATGGGTTGGCTTTGATGTTCTCAATTTCTAGTGTTGCAAGGCGCTCTGCCAGCTGTTCCTGTTCTTCTGGTGTAAGTACGGAGGTTTGGTTAAGCAGCCTTCGGAGCCAAGTATGCAGTTGACCGGCATAACCTTCCCCTTTGTGCCTGAGATAATTATGAACCAGCGAGCTAATGACCTGTGCTTTGGCTCTCTCATGACCAAACCGGTTATCCTTATCGCGGATATAGGATAGCCACATAGCTCGTGTGATGTGCTTGAACTGACTGCGTATCATCCATCCGGCGTCTCCATCAAAGCGTCTGTAAACAGCTTCAGCCCACATGTGACGGAAGGCATGAGGGCTCGGATACAGGGTGCCCTCGATAAAGTCAGCTATAACCACCTTGGCCACAGTGTGGGACTTTAACTCCTCTTCAGATAAAGACTGGATCCAGTCTTTAGTCTCATTCGGCAGATAGGCGTCCAGTAGAGCGCACCAGTCTGGTCTTAGAGTTTGATCACGATAACGAATCAGCCAATGTTCTCTGTTTTTCTTGTTGTATTGAGAAAGAAATAATTCCAAGCGTGGCCATTCATCCCTCGCACGCCGCCAAGCTTCTTTCAAGTTGACATCTATCCTGAGGTGAGTCCATTCGTCGGCAGAGCGTTGTAACAATAGTCTCTGTAGTGTTTCTTGTTCTGCAGCCGTTAACGGTTTGTTATTACGACGGGCTTGCTGCAGTACTTGCCAGGCTTCCCAATCATCTAGGAGCTGAAAGCCTGAATAATGGCTGACGAAGTGCCCCCAAAGGTAACGAACCGACCTCAGCACTGCTAGCCTTGAATCAGACGGATTCTTTTTCTCGCTAGTTACTCTATACAAGCAGGGCTGATCAATATTAGCGTTGAGTAATGCTCGAAGGCGCTCAGCGATCGAAAAAATGCTGAAGGTGATCTCTCGCAACTGCCGAACCTTGCCGCTCGTCTTGTAAACATACCAGTCCACATGATAGCGCCAGGGAAAGGCGTACTGGTCTAACTTGTCATCGTTTCTTGTACGCTTGATCGCTGTATGGGGAAACCCGAGTTCACTTTTTCGCCAGCCTGTCAATGCAACTGCGCTAGTAAGCCCTGCTTTGGTCACCATGCTTATTAGTAGGCGAAGATGTGAGTGGTTTTTGCTGACAAGATTTAGATCTAATCCGATCGCTTCATAATATTCGGCTGAAGGTATTGGGCAGGGTTGTTGATAACAATTTTTTTTGACTGCGTTCAACTGCTTCTCGAATACTGCCCATGGAATGGCTATCAAGCCTTCACTCAACAGTCGACATGTCTCTTTTTTATCATTCCGGTGTAGCCAATCCCAAATGATGATGCGCATTCGATCAATATTTTCTGGAGAACGAGGAACGCCACAAGTCTCAATAAAATCTTCTAGCGTCGAGTCATTCAGTAATGCTGCTTCGAATAAGGCTTGCTGGTAAGCAGCTTTAAAGTGAAGAGTCACTCGTTTATGAATCCTTTCCAACGTCGATCTTGACCATTTCGGCCATCGATGCTCCATGTGTTCAAGCGAACACCCTTGCAAGGCTAGGGATGTAACCTGGCTCACTGTAGTGAATTCGTTTCCAAGCGATGTGGCTAGTGCTGGAATAGCCTCAAACGTCGAAGCTAGTGCGAGAGCCAAAGGATACTGCTTTTCAAAAAAAGATAGACAGTGCTCTACGTAATAGCGCCCATGATCTAGGGTTAGCAGATTGTAACTACCGCCCTCAGTCCAATCGCGATAAGTTAGCTCCTCATTTGTTAATGATGGAATCAGCGCGTGAAGCTCTTTGTTGACAAATGACTCAGTCACACTCCGTTGGATCCAGTTCAGATCAAGATCTATCAAGGCTATTTTCCAAGCATTGATCTGAATTGTTGCGCCATAGAGTGCATATGATTTGATCTTGAGATTCTTGCTCAAAATGCCATGCCGCCTGCTGTGCATCAGTAGGAACTCTAATACCTCACGGCAATTATCACGTGAAAGTTCAGTTACATTAAGCTCACCCATTGTTTCCCAAAAAAGCGTGAGTCCTTTAAATCTATTTTGGTATGAATTGGGAGTAGTAGATAAAGCAAGTGAAAGCCATATTCTCTTTGTGAGTAGAACCCAGTCGATTGTTCGGGCCAGAGGCCAACGGGGATAACTTTCACCCATATCTGTCAGTGCATTGAAGTCGATCGTAATAACGCGATCGCGCTGAGTACTAAACTTCCAGATATTGTATTTAAAATTGTTATTGTCGGAGCCTGGCAGGGCGTCCAACTGTGCTTGTGCCTCAACGCCATCCACCGGTTTTACAACGATTGATAATGGTGTCATTCCGTAGTCTCCAATAGATGGTCAAAGAGAGGAGGCAAATGCCCAGCCAAATTTTTATAAGATTTTTGAGCTTTGGCGGCGGTTCGCATGCGAGTGAGTGTGCGAGTCATCCACTCGATCTGCACGATGAGAGTGCGCTCGACCCAATCGGGACGAGATGCCAGCAATTTTGGCAGTAGAATCTCGGCTTGGTAAATGTAGTGAATAAAATATAGTGCCGTATCACTCGTGTCCGACACGATGATCGTACTTTCACTTACGCTACCAATAGGACCGCTTATTAGCGAACGAGTAACGATGTTACTCGTCTTGGTTGCCTTGATGAGCTTTGTTCGTAGCTCCAAATCATCGACAGCTTGGCGGATGGCATCTATTGAAGGGAGGTACACTACTTTTTGTAAGTCATGAATTACAAGCCGGGTTATCCGCCCTGCCTGATTTACCCATTCTTTATTTTTATCAGTTAGGTATGATGTTTTTTCCGTTAACGCGGTGTGCGAATGATGATTGATAAGATCTGCTTCACGATACGCATCGGTTCCTGCGTGAACTGCGGTATTCTTTATGTGTGTAAAAGAAAACATCGAATGCGGCAAGGGTCGAGAAACTAATGCTTCGTATTCAGTGACGCTTGCCCCAGTTCGAACTCTGAATGAGCTGAAGCTTTCATCGCCCTGTTTCAGTCCCAACATGGCACGTAAAAAAAGTGAAGTAGCCCCCGCTCTTGACAGCTCCGATTTGAGCCGTTTTTGGAAACAAGGTAATTGCCATACCTTAAATAGAAAAGACAATAAATTATGTTTTGTTGATAAGGATGGGAACCTAATACTTTTTGCAATCTCTGTCTTAAACAGAGGTGGTCCAGACAAGCCCGTCATATAGTGGTCCATTGCTCTCGTCCACGGATCACTGGCCATAAGTATTGCTGGATGCTTAAAGTTACCTGCACGGCCTTTGTAATATGTACACTGCATTGCGATTAAACGGCCAAAACGGTTACGTTCACAAGCGTAATTGTTGATTTTCAGCTTCTGTATATCAGTTGGTTGGACGGCTTCGCATGCTACTAACCAGGCACAAAGTATCTCTTCAACAGGTGAGTATTTGGCTTGATAATCCGGATGTAAGAATACTGGGAGCTGCCAAGGAGTAATGTTTTTCTTCTGGTGATTCAGGGCGCGCGGTAATTTAAGTTTACCCGATAGCGCCAACCTCTCTTTTAGAGCGCTCTGTGCTTGCGGTGTTACCAAGTCAAGCAGCAGTAGTTGGCTGAACTCGTCCTCCGGTTCGCCATGAGCATCAAATTTCCCATGGTGTTCAAGAAGGATACGATCCCAATGGAATTGCCATCTGGCATATTTTGGGTCAAAAACCACAACAGAAGATTGCTTCCAGCGCTGTCGCTGCTCCAGCAACCAGGTCAAGGTGGTAGCGATGGTTACCCGAAAACTCTTGAAAAGCAGTCGTGGGCTCTCTAGTTGCAGGTACGCTTGTTCGCCAATAACAGCACGTAGCCACGGCAGGTTGAACCAGTTGGAGAGTGTTACTGGTTCTGGTTCGGGGTTTCTGACGGGTTTTGAGAGGGAAAGTAGGGTTAGAAGATAATCATAGTTTGCATTTGTTAATGAGGGGCATGACAGTCCTTCTCGAAGCAACTGATTGGTCAAAGCCAAAGGACTATATTTTACTCCCTTATCATTCAGAAGATACGCCTCGTAATCTTTCAGGATGTTATAGCGAGTCTTATCGGTCGTTTGATAGCCTGACGTGTTGATCCAATTGAATAGGTGTCGGCATATGTCGAAATATGATGTTTTAGAACGATCAGCTAGCCCAGTGAACCAGTCGCTTTGAAAGCTGGTAGAAAAAGCTCTGAAGAGAACTTGGTGGTACTTGTTGGATTTCTTTAGAGCGATAACCTTGGTCGAACCGGATCTATTTAGATAGGAAATCCTTGTTGGCTGAGACGAAACTTGACGAGGTTTGTCAGGCAAAATTTCGTCGAAGGGGCTCTGCTCATTCTCTACAGCGTAGTTTTGCGTGTTTTTAGCGACGGAGTCGATGTCATCCATTCACCATTTCCTCGATCTCCTGCATCTGTAACCGCATGCGAATATAGACGGCAGTGACGCTAGGCGCCTGCCCATTCCTGCCAATGGCATGACCGAGACGCTGAGCAACCACGATTAGTGCCGCTGACTCCGAGCGCGTTTCACGACCATCGGGACCGGCTAGTTCGGCGTGAAATAACTCGGTGGCGAACGTATGTCGCAAATCATGGAAGTGCAGGAGGGGATTCAGACCTGCCGCTTTTGCACGTTTCTTAAAAACCCGTGATCCCTGTTCTTCACCTATACCTGTTCCAATGAAACGTTGATCGGTTCTTAGAAAGAAGCTGCTTTCATTGCTGTCAGTCTGATCGATTAGCCATTGGCGCTCTGTTTCAAAATAGCGTTTCATATCCAGTAATAGAGATCTGTCAAAATAGATCCAGCGCGACTTAGAGCCCTTCGTGTAGCGACCCTGCAGCCAATACTTAAACTGATCAACGTGGCTGAAATGATTATTATCGAGCTGCTCGAATAATGTTAAAAGGCCGCTTTTTTTGGAAACTCTCAAGCCCATCAATTCGGAGGTTCTTAGCCCGACTTCATAGCCCATCCGCATCATTAGCTTCTCAGCTAAGGTTTCACAGCTATTTAGTAACTGAGTACGCCAGTATCGGGAGACATATTGAATATAATGCTTTTTATTACTTTTATTAGCCATCAATTGGCGAGTTTCTCGGTATATTCTCAGATCTAATCGAGGACTGATTTCCATGTAGGACAACCAGTTGTAGTACGCGATCAATGCTGATCGATGAGTGTTAAGAGATTGGGACGAATCAAGATCTTTTGCTAAAACCTGATTCAGATAGTGGTTTACGAAGCGTGAACTGCAAGCTGACGAGGCATGCATTCCAGGTGTTTGATGATTAATTCGGCAGTCTTCCAAATAAGAAATAAAGCGGGCTAGGCAATAAATGTAGGACCGTATCGTAGTGTCAGACACATCTCTTTCTATCAACGAACTCACACGCTTGCGAGACGATTCATCGGCAATCTCCTTTGCTACATATACGACGCCATGTCGGGATAGTTGTGTCGAGAACATCAATGGAAGAATGGGTGGAGAAGATTGTTGATCCAGAATCACCCAGAGGGGGTCAAGGGAATGACCTTGGTAGTTTAAGGACAACTTCTCTACACGGTGAGACATGCCAATACCAATGCTTTAGATGACTCTCCGTATACCAACACGTACCTAAAGATACGGCAACATATTTTCCAGATTAAATGCTTATAAGGAAAAAAAATCCTTCAGCCGGCCCGCCATGTATCCAAAGTTTTCGGTGGTGCCGAGGGCGATGGCATCGGCAGCGAGCACATCTTCCGGGCCGGCCTCCAGTGGCGCTTTCACCACCAGCTCGACACTGCCGATATCTGGGTGACGGGCTCCCTCGATCACCGCGTCGCGCAGCTGTTCGGTATTGGGCGAGGGGCAGTGTGCGATCAGCAGCAGGGTAGGCAATTCAGCACTCCTGGTCTTTGTTTCGCGGCCAGTGATGATCAATCCACTCAAGGTAGTGTTGGCGGATGGTGTCTGATTCGTTGGCCAGTTGGTGACGGGCTTCAGGAATTCGTAACAGTTCCATGGTCGGGTATTTCTCCCGCAGCACGCCGAGGTTGTAGGCCCAGTCGACGGTATCGTCAGCTTCGCCCTGAATGACCAGAGGTGAGCGCTCACTTGGTGGCAGCGCCAGGAACTTCGGGATCCACTGCTTGAGTGCGCCGATCCAGCGGGCGCTGATGATCTGCGCCTGCAGCGGGTCGGCCTTGAGGAACGCGACAAAGTCGGGATCGTTGCTGTTGTCGCTGAACTTGCGTGGCACGCTGGCGGTAAAGCGCCCCAGCACGCGGTGAGTCATATCGACAATACGCCAGCGGGCAGCGCGTACCAACGGCGCCAACAGGATGATCTGGCCGATATGGTCGGGGTCGTTCTTCAGCAGGTAGTGGTTGAGGATCGCGGCGCCGGTGCTCTGCCCCAAGAGGTGCAGTGGTTTAGGCAGGCCCCAGTGGTCGAGTTGTGTTAGCAGAGCGGTAAGCACCTGCTGGTAGTGACGGAAGCTGTCGATCTCGGCGCGCGGCCCGCTGGAGAGCCCGTGGCCGGGGAGGTCAAAGCAGACCACGGCCAGATTGCGCTCTAGGCCGTAGCGAATCAAATGACCGTAGAGGCCGTGGTGATCCAGATAGCCGTGCACGATCAGCAGGGTGGCGGCAGGGGATGGCGGGGTCCAGCGATGCACCGCGATCCGATCCTTGTGGGTGGTGAGGTAGCCCAGTTGCTGGCTGATTCCGGTTACGTTGCAAGGCAGTCGGTAGAAGTGGCAGAACGGCTCCAGTTCGGCCGGGTTTGGCTGCCCGAGTGGCGGCAGTTGGTTGATCAGGCTACTGGGGTCGAAGCTCATGGGCCTCCCGGTTTGCATCTATGGCATCCATGTGTGTGTGGTACAGGCATCATTACTATCACATATGTTGCGTATGCTGCATGGCGTTACTATCACATATGTTGCGTATGCTGCATGGCGTTGTCTGCGGGACGTCCGAATCGCCTTGCTGAACTCGGTAAGCTTCAGATCTCAAACACAAAAAAGGCGGTACCAGGTACCGCCTTCTGATAGTAGCAGAGCCGCGTCCTGCTTAGTTGATCTTCGGATCCAGCTCGCCGGAGAGGTAACGCTCGGTCATCGCTTCCAGTGAGATTGCCTTGATCTTGCTGGCGTTACCGGCGGTACCAAAGGCCTCGTAACGCGCGGCGGCGATATCGGCCATGGCGGTGATGGTTTCCTTCAGGTATTTGCGCGGATCGAACTCGGCCTGATTATGGGCCATAAAGCGACGGATAGAGCCGGTAGAGGCCAGCCGCAGGTCAGTATCAATGTTGACCTTGCGCACCCCGTGCTTGATCCCTTCGACGATCTGCTCCACCGGCACGCCGTAGGTTTCCGGCATGTTGCCGCCGAACTCGTTGATCACCGCCAGCCACTCCTGCGGCACGCTGGAGGAGCCGTGCATCACCAGGTGGGTGTTGGGCAGGCGCTGGTGGATCTTCTTGATGGTGTCGATGGAGAGCACGTCGCCGGTGGGCGGGCGGGTAAACTTGTAGGCGCCGTGGCTGGTGCCGCAGGCGATCGCCAGTGCGTCACAGCCGGTCTTGTTGACGAAGTCGGCGGCTTCATCGGGATCGGTCAGCATCTGGTCGTGGGACAGGGTGCCTTCGGCACCGATGCCGTCCTCTTCACCTGCCTGGCCGGTTTCGAGTGAACCCAGGCAGCCGAGTTCGCCCTCGACGGAAACACCGCAGGCGTGGGCCATTTCGACGGTACGGCGGGTGACGTCAACGTTGTAGTCGTAGCTGGAAGGGGTCTTGCCGTCTTCCATCAGTGAGCCGTCCATCATCACCGAGCTGAAGCCCAGCTGGATGGAGCGCTGGCATACCGCCGGCGAGGTGCCGTGATCCTGGTGCATACAGACCGGGATATGGGGGAACTCTTCGATCGCTGCCAGGATCATGTGCTTGAGGAAGTTGGAGCCGGCGTACTTGCGCGCCCCGGCAGAGGCTTGCACGATTACCGGGCTGTCGGTCTTGTCGGCCGCTTCCATGATGGCGCGCATCTGCTCAAGGTTGTTGACGTTGAACGCCGGGATGCCGTAACCGAATTCCGCTGCGTGGTCGAGCAGCTGTCGCATGCTGATTAGAGCCATGTTCGTCTCTCTTTTTATGTCTGCTTCAGGCCGGGAGTCCCGGCCGTTGTATTAACCTTGTGCCCGCTGTTCCAGAATAGCCACTGCCGGCAGCACTTTGCCCTCAACGAACTCGAGAAAAGCGCCTCCTCCGGTAGAAATGTAGGACACTTGCTCGGCGATGTCGTACTTGTCCACTGCTGCCAGGGTGTCGCCACCACCGGCGATGGAGAAGCCGGTGCTCTTGGCGATCGCCAGCGACAGCGCCTTGGTGCCTTCGCCGAACTGGTCAAACTCGAACACGCCCACGGGGCCGTTCCAGATGATGGTGCGGGATTGGCCCAGCAGCTCGGCCAGACGGGCGGCGGTTTCAGGGCCGACATCCAGAATCATCTCGTCGTCCGCAACCTCGCTCACTGGCTTGATCACCGCTTCGGCGGCTTCGGAGAACTCGGTGGCCACGACTACGTCGGTGGGCAGCGGGATACTGGTTTTTGCCATCAGCGCCTTGGCCTGGTCGATCAGGTCGGCCTCGTACAGGGACTTGCCCACCGGGTAACCGGCCGCGGCCAGGAAGGTGTTGGCAATGCCGCCACCGACGATCAACTGGTCGACCTTGTCGGACAGCGCTTCCAGTACCGTCAGCTTGGTCGACACCTTGGAGCCGCCGACGATGGCCGCCATTGGCCGCTCGGGGTTATCCAGCGCGCGGGCCAGAGCGTCCAGTTCGTTGGCCAGCAGCGGGCCGGCGCAGGCAACGGGCGCAAACTTGGCCACGCCGTGGGTAGAGGCCTGCGCGCGGTGGGCGGTACCGAAGGCGTCCATCACGAACACGTCGCACAGGGCCGCCATCATTTGCGCCAGCTCGTCGGCGTTCTTTTTCTCTCCGACGTTGAAGCGCACGTTTTCCAGCAGTACCAGCTGGTCTTCGGCTACCTCGACCCCCTCAAGCCACTCTTTCTGCAGCGGCACGGTGCGGCCCAGCAGCTTGGACAGATGGGCGGCGACGGGGGCCAGCGAGTAGCTGTCGTCATACTCGCCTTCACTGGGGCGGCCGAGGTGTGACATCACCATTACCCGCGCACCCGCCTTGAGGGCGAACTCGATGGTGGGCAGGGCGGCACGGATGCGTGCATCGCTGGTGACGACACCGTCTTTTACCGGCACGTTGAGGTCTTCGCGGATCAGCACGCGCTTGCCGCGCAGATCCAGGTCGGTCATCTTCAGTACACTCATGGACGTATCCTTGTAGTACTCGTCGTTAGTAAAAGGTTAAGAATTCGGACCGCCCTCGGGCAGCGCGGGCCAGCAGAGGGCCACATCCAGCATCCGGTTGGCAAAGGCCCATTCGTTGTCGAACCAGCACAGAATCTTGACCAGATTGCCGCCGCTGACGCGGGTCTGGGTGCCGTCGACGATGCCGGAGCGGGAGTCGGTGTTGAAGTCTACCGAAGCGTGGGGCTCTTCGGTATAGCCCAAAAGTCCTTTGAGTGCGCCCGCGGCGGCGCTTCTGAACAGGGCGTTGAGCGTGGCAGCGTCGGTATCGGCGGCCAGCTCCAGTGACAGGTCCATCAATGACACGTTGATGGTGGGCACCCGCAGATGGACGCACTCGAACCGCCCCGCCAGCTGTGGCAGCAAGCGGTCGATGCCGCGACCGAGGCCAGTGTCCACCGGGATGATCGAGTGCAGTGCGCTGCGGGTGAGGCGCAGGTTGGTGTGGTGGTAACTGTCGATCACCGGCTGATCGTTCATCGCCGAGTGGATGGTGGTGGTGACCCCTTTGACGATGCCGAACTCGCGCTGCAGCAGGTCCAGCAGCGGTACTACGCAGTTGGTGGTGCAGGAAGCGTTGGAGACGATGCGGTGATCGGCACGCAGGCGCTGATGGTTGAAGCCGTAAACGATGGTGGCGTCTACCTCCGCCGATGCCGGTTGTGAGAACAGCAGCCGTCCGGCACCGGCGGCCAGGTGGAGCTCGGCGGTGGCAACGTCGTTGAAGGCGCCGGAGCACTCCAGTACCAGATCCACCCCCAGTTCGCCCCAGGGAAGGCGGTCGGGATCGGCTTCGTTGAGCAGGCGGATGCGGTCGCCGTCGATCAGCAGGTGCTGGCCATTGCGCTCCACCGGCAGCGGGAAGCGACCGTGGGTGGTGTCATAACGGGTCAGGTAGGCGATGGTGTCGATGTCGGTCAGTTCGTTGATCGCCACCACGCGAATGTCACGATCACGATAGCGGCTGTAGAGCGCACGCAGCACGCTCTGACCGATGCGTCCGTAACCGTTGATCGCGACCCTGAGGCTCATAGAAGCGGTGCCATCACCGCCGCCGGGCTGGCCCGGCGGCGAGTGAATTACAGCAGTTCCTGCGTCTGGACAACCAGGTTGTCGACGGTAAAGCCGAACAGCTTGAACAGCTCACCGGCCGGTGCCGACTCGCCGAAGCGGGTCATGCCGACGATACGGCCGTTGAGACCTACGTACTTGTACCAGTAGTCGGCGTGGGCGGCTTCGATCGCTACGCGTGCGGTCACGCTGGAGGGCAATACCGACTCGCGGTAGTCATTGGACTGGGCTTCAAACAGCTCGGCGCAGGGCATGGAGACCACGCGCACCTGCTTGCCGTCAGCCGCCAGCTGTTCGGCCGCTTCCACCGCCAATGCCACTTCGGAACCGGTGGCGATGATGATCGCCTGCGGTTCGCCCTGACAATCACGCAGTACGTAACCGCCGCGAGCGATATTGGCCAGCTTCTGTTCGCAACGTTCCTGGTGAGGCAGGTTCTGGCGCGAGAAGATCAGCGCGCTGGGACCGTCGACGCGTTCGATGGCGGACTTCCAGGCCACCGCGGATTCGACCGCGTCACAGGGGCGCCAGGTGTGCAGATTGGGCGTGCTGCGCAGGTTGGCGATCTGCTCGATCGGCTGGTGGGTCGGGCCGTCTTCGCCGAGGCCGATGGAGTCGTGGGTGTAGACGAAGATCGCACGCTGCTTCATCAGTGACGCCATCCGCACTGCGTTGCGGGCGTACTCCATGAATACCAGGAAGGTGGCGCCGTAGGGGATGAACCCGCCGTGCAGGGCCAGACCGTTCATGATCGCGGACATGCCGAACTCGCGCACGCCGTAGAACAGGTAGTTGCCATCGCTTTCCGTTTTGCTGATCCCCTTGCAGCCGGACCACAGGGTCAGGTTGGAACCGGCAAGATCCGCGGAACCGCCGAGCAGTTCCGGCAGCAGCGGGCCAAAGGCGTTGAGGGTGTTCTGCGACGCCTTGCGGCTGGCGACGGTATCACCCTTGGCCTGCACCTCTTCGATGTAGGCTTGCGCCTTGGCGTTGAAATCGTCCGGCAGATCGCCGCTGATGCGACGCAGGAATTCGTTTGCCAGTTCCGGGTGGGCTTCGCTGTAGGCGGCGAACAGGTCGTTCCAGCTGTTCTCTTCCATGCAGCCCTGGTCTTTGGCGTCCCACTCGGCGTAGATCTCGGCCGGTACTTCAAAGGCGGGATGGTCCCAGCCCAGAGCGGCGCGGGTCAGGGCAATTTCGTCGTCACCCAGCGGTGCGCCGTGACAGTCCTCTTTGCCCTGCTTGTTGGGAGAGCCAAAGCCGATCACGGTCTTGCAGCAGATCAGGGTGGGTTGGTCGGGGTTGGCGCGCGCGGCATCGATGGCGGCTTCGATGGCGTCGGCATCGTGACCGTCAACGGCGGGGATCACCTGCCAGCCATAGGATTCGAAGCGTTTGGGGGTGTCGTCGGTAAACCAGCCCTCGACTTCGCCGTCGATGGAGATGCCGTTGTCGTCGTAGAAGGCGATTAGCTTGCCCAGACCCAGAGTACCGGCGAGGGAGCAGACCTCGTGCGAGATCCCTTCCATCAGGCAGCCGTCGCCGAGGAAGGCGTAGGTGTAGTGGTTGACCACTTCAAAGCCGTCACGGTTGAACTGACCGGCCAGCGCTTTTTCAGCGATCGCCATGCCCACCGCGTTGGCGATGCCCTGGCCCAGCGGGCCGGTGGTGGTTTCAATGCCGGGCGCGTAGCCGTATTCCGGGTGCCCGGCGGTCTTGCTGTGCAGCTGACGGAAGTTCTTCAGGTCGTCGATGCTGAGGTCGTAGCCGGACAGGTGCAGCAGCGAGTAGTGCAACATCGAACCGTGGCCGTTGGAGAGAATGAAGCGGTCGCGGTTGAACCACTGCGGGTTGCCGGGGTTATGACTCAGGTAGCCGTTCCAGAGGACTTCGGCGATGTCGGCCATGCCCATGGGGGCACCGGGATGGCCGGATTTGGCACGCTGAACTGCATCCATACTCAGGGCACGAATGGCGTTGGCAAGTTCTCTGCGAGACGGCATTGAGATTACTCCTGGGCTATAACCCGATAGTTCTGAATAGGGGGTTCGGGGCGGTTCGACGGGGTTGCGGCGGCCATGCGTTGAAGTCGCTCGTCAGGGTCGAATAGCACCGTGGCAAAAAATAGGCGCGTATTGTCTCGCACTCGTCAGTTGGCTTCAAACAACTGGGCAAAAAAAGTCTCAAATTGAGAGAATTTCAATTCCAAACGCCGATTTTTCACTCCGCCCGGTGGGAAAAGTGACTTCAGAACATGCGGCGGCGGCGGATTCTCGCTATCATTGCGCCTCTGAATTTCGTCAAGGCTTTCCCATCCTGAGGTTTGGCCGCTGCAGCGACATCCGGTGTGGTTGTTCGCGCTTCGCCTCGCGACGAGTGTTCTTGGTAATTAAGTCACTGTTTTTAAAACTTTGATTTTTAAAACATTCAATTATTAAGGCAAGCTATCTTATGAGTGCTTATTCCCTGTTTACCTCCGAGTCCGTGTCCGAAGGGCATCCGGACAAAATGGCCGACCAGATCTCCGACGCGATTCTGGACGCAATCCTCACCGATGACCCCAACTCCCGCGTTGCCGTGGAGACCATGGTCAAGACCGGGATGGCGATTGTGGCTGGTGAGGTACGCACCTCCACCTACGTCGATCTTGAAGATATTGTCCGCCAAGTGATTCTCGATATCGGTTACACCAGCTCCGACGTGGGCTTTGACGGCGCCTCCTGCGCCGTGATCAACGCCATCGGCAAGCAGTCGGTTGATATCGCCGTGGGCGTTGACGAGGCGGACGACAAGGATCTGGGGGCAGGCGACCAGGGGTTGATGTTCGGTTACGCCACCAACGAAACCGAGGTGCTGATGCCGGCACCTATCTACTACTCCCACCGGCTGGTGGAACGTCAGGCGCAGCTGCGCAAGAGCGGCGTACTGCCCTGGCTGCGCCCCGATGCCAAGTCTCAGGTCACCCTGCGCTACGAAAATGGCAAGCCGGTGGCGGTAGATGCCGTGGTTCTTTCGACCCAGCACGCGCCCAACGTCGCCCAGAGTGATATCCGCGAAGCGGTGCGTGAAGAGATCATCCAGCATGTGCTGCCGGCCGAATGGTTGCACGCCGATACCCAGTACCACATCAACCCCACCGGCCAGTTCATTATCGGTGGCCCGATGGGTGACTGCGGTCTGACCGGGCGCAAGATCATCGTTGATACCTACGGCGGCATGGCCCACCATGGTGGCGGCGCGTTCTCCGGCAAGGACCCCTCCAAGGTGGACCGTTCGGCCGCTTACGCCGGTCGTTACGTGGCCAAGAATATCGTTGCTGCCGGTCTGGCGGACCGCTGCGAGATCCAGGTTTCCTACGCCATCGGCGTGGCTGAGCCCACCTCCATCAGCGTCAACACCTTTGGTACCGGCAAGCTCAGTGATGAAGAGATCGTCAAGCTAGTGCGTGAGCACTTCGACCTGCGTCCCCGCGGCCTGATTGAGATGCTCGACCTCAAGCGCCCGATCTATCGGGCCACGGCGGCCTATGGCCACTTTGGTCGCGAGGAGCCGAACTTCACTTGGGAACGTACCGATAAAGCCGACGCCCTGAAGAAGGCGGCCGGTCTGTAACCCGCACGGGGCGCCTGCCGGCGCCCCGTCCATACCCGCTGCGTAGCCGTCATGCGTATTCCCCGCGTCTATGAACCCCAGCCCCTGGCCAGTGGCGAACTGGTCCAGTTGAGCGACTTTGCCGCCCAGCACCTCGGTCGTGCGTTGCGTATGCAGTGTGGTGACGCGGTGAAGCTGTTTAACGGCGATGGGCAGGAGTTTGATGCCACCCTGGATGAAGTCGGCCGCAAGCGGGTGACGGCCCGTATCGGCAGCCCGCGTCAGCGTGCGGTGGAATCGCCCCTGCGTATTGAACTGGGGCAGGGGTTGAGTCGGGGCGAGCGAATGGATTACGCCGTGCAGAAGGCTACCGAACTGGGTGTGAGCGCTATCACCCCGATTCAGACCGAACGCTGTGAAGTGCGGCTCAAGGGCGACCGTGAGCAGAAGCGCACCCAGCACTGGCAATCGGTTGCAGTCAGCGCCGCCGAACAGAGCGGCCGGCTGCGGGTGCCCGAGGTGCGCGCGCCGCAAACGCTGGCTGACTGGCTGGCAACGGCGGATGCTGACCTCAAGCTGGTGTTGCACCCGGAGGCGCCGGCATCACTGCTGGATCTGCCTGCACCGCAATCGGTGGCCCTGCTGATTGGCCCGGAAGGTGGCCTGAGTGACGATGAGGTGGTGGCCGCGCAGGCGGCCGGCTTCAAGGCGCTGTCGCTTGGCCCGCGCGTGCTGCGGACCGAAACCGCGCCGGTGGCGGCGCTGACCCTGCTGCAGTACCTCTGGGGCGACCTGCGCTAGCGGCATTGTTGCTGCGAGGGAATCCTGCGGCGCTGACTTTCACTGCTGATTGCAACTGGATCATCTTTTTGGCGGTCTGCTACTATGTGGCCGCTTTACCCATTTCCTTTTGCTTCAGGAACCAGCGCAATGAGCCTCAAGGTTGGCGTGGTGATGGACCCGATCGAGTCCATCCATTACAAGAAAGACAGCACGTTGGCGATGCTGTGGGCCGCCGAGGAGCGCGGCTGGTCGCTGTTCTATATGGAGCAGCGGGGGCTTTATTCGCGCGATGGCGTGGCGATGGGGCGGATGGCGCCGCTTGCGGCCAGGCGTGACCCCAATAACTGGTTCGAGCGTGGTGACTATCGCGATTCGCCGCTGGCGGAGCTGGACGTGATCCTGATGCGCAAGGACCCGCCCTTCGATAATGAGTTTATCTACAGCACCTATCTGCTGGAGCAGGCCGAGCGCCAGGGCACCCTGATCGTCAACCGCTGCCAGAGCCTGCGTGACTGCAATGAGAAGCTGTTCGCCACCCAGTTTCCGCAGTGTTGCCCGCCGGTACTGGTGGCACGTGATCCGGTGCTGCTCAAAGCGTTTTATGCTGAGCAGGGGGATGTGATCTTCAAGCCGCTGGACGGCATGGGCGGGGCGTCGATCTTCAGGGTCAAGCCGGGCGATTCCAACCTGGGCGTCATTCTGGAAACCCTCACCCATCATGGCACCCACCAGATCATGGCGCAGAAGTTCATTCCTGAAATCAGCGCCGGAGACAAGCGCATTCTGGTGATCGATGGTGAGCCGGTGGACTACTGTCTGGCCCGAATTCCGCAAGGTGGCGAAACCAGAGGCAATCTGGCCGCCGGTGGCCGTGGCGAGGGGCGCCCGCTTAGCGAGCGCGATCGCTGGATCGTGGCGCAGGTGGCGCCGACCCTGAAAGAGAAGGGGTTGCTGTTTGTAGGCCTTGATGTGATCGGTGACTACCTCACCGAGATCAACGTCACCAGTCCCACCTGCATCCGCGAGCTCAACGATCAATTTGGCCTCGATATCGCCGGCCAGTTGATGGATGTGATCGCCGCGCGCGTGGCGGACGGGCGTTAAGCGCCGATGAGTGTGGCGGCCGCCCCCCATGTATCGCCGAGCGACCGCCTCGGTTTCACCCTGTTTCTGGCGGTGGTGATCCACGCCATCCTGATTCTTGGCGTGGTGTTCAAGGTGGACGAGCCGCCGCGGGTGGAGCAGACCCTTGAAGTGACGCTGGCCAGTTTTCGTAGCGACAAAGCACCGGACCAGGCCGATTTTATTGCCCAGCACAATCAGCAGGGCAGCGGTGACTTGGAAGAGCGACAGGCGCCCAGTACCCGCGAAGTTGCGGTTTTTCAGGACAATGAATCCAAGCCTCTGGCCGCGCAGCAGCAGCCGGTGATCGCGGAGCGGATGGCGATCAATCCACGCCCGGCACCCCCGGCGGAAACTCTTGCCGACCCCGAGCAGCGGCGCCAGGCGCGGGTTGAGCAGCCGCAGGAGCTGATCAGCAGTGTAAACCAGCGGGCCCGCGCTGAACTGCAGGATCTGCAACCCACGCCGGAGGCCGCGGCACCACCGGCCACCGGCGTGGCGACTTCGCTGTTGGCGCGCAGTCTGGAGATTGCAGCGCTGGAAGCAAAAATGGACCTCTATTCCCAGACCCGTGCGCGCCAGCCTAAAATCCGCCGGCTCTACTCCGCCTCTACCCGGGAATCCTTTGATGCGATCTACCTTGATGCCTGGCGCCGCAAAGTGGAGCGGGTTGGTAATCTGAACTACCCGGAAGAAGCTCATCGCCGCCGCCTGTATGGCAACCTGAGGCTGCTGGTGGTAATCCGTCCTGACGGCGAGCTGGACCGGGTTGAAGTGCTCAAATCTTCCGGCCACAAGGTGCTCGACGATGCCGCCCGCCGCATCGTCAAACTGTCCGCCCCCTTTGCGCCTTTTCCGCCCGAACTGCGGCGTCAGGCGGATCTGGTGGAGATTATTCGAACCTGGAAGTTCGAGAAGGCGCGTTTCGGCGTTAACGGCTAGCCGCCGACGTGGCTGGCAAGGATTATACTCAGGGTAACCCCGCGGATGCGGAAGGAGGTTGCCCATGGCAATCGATACCCTGGGAAGTTCAACGCTGCCCCCCTCGCAGTCGTCCAATGCCCGTGCGAAACAGACTCCGGCAAGTGACCGCGCGTCGTTGCAAGCGGCGCAGCAGCGTCAGATCCTTGTGGCTCAGGAGAACGTCACTATTCGCAGTGGCGATCAGTCTCTGCAACTGACCCTGCGCGCAGCGATTGACGCCATCAACGAACGTCTGGCACCAACGCTGGGCGAGAACGCATTGCAGCAGGGAGTGGACAGCGGTCTGGACGTATCGCCCGAGGCGACCGCTGCTCGGATTGTTGCTCTCACCACGGGCCTGTTTACCCGGTTTCAGCAGGCCAATCCCAATCTTGATTCGGCACAACAAGCGGAGCGCTTTACTGCCATTTTGCGTGACGGCGTCGAGCAAGGCTTTGCCGAAGCGCGGGAGGTGCTTGATGGTTTGGGGGTGTTGCAGGGGGATATTGCCAGCAATATCGATCTGACCTACGACCTGGTGCAGCAAGGGCTGAATCAGTTTCTGGCCCGTTTCGATGGCAACAGCGGCGACAGTGGTGCGATAGCATCGAACGCTGGGGAGCCCGACTCCCCAACCTGATCAGGCGCCAGGCACGTACTTGCCGCTGGTGGTACCGCGGGCGATCATCTTGGACAGATAGGACAGCTTGGCTGGGTCCTGATCGACAATGTTGACGGTGACGTTGTAGATGCCGCTGTCAGGGCTCTGCTCGGCGGCTTGCAACTGATGAACGTAGGCGTTGATGCGGGCAATGTCGCCACCCTCGCCCTGTTGCAGGTCGATCACCACGGTTTCCAGCAGCGCCGGTACGCCGTCCTGGGTGCGACAGACCAGAGAGATCTGTTTGAGGCTCAGTCCTTTGATGATGCATTGGCTGACCACGCTACCAAAGCGGATATGGCCAGTCCCCTTGGCGGAGGCGATCTTGGGCAGTGCTGACGAGGCCGGTTGGGCGCTCTTGGCAGCCGGGGCGGCGGTCCCTCCCGTAAGTGCCGACATTCCGTCGCGAGGTGTGCTGCTGGCGGGGCTGGCAGCCGGACGGCCGCCGGTGAGCGCGGAGATCGAGTCTTTCGCCATGGCGCCGGCGGCCGTCGGGGCCTTGCCCATCAGCGCGCGCAGGTCATGACGCTTGCTCATCACCTTGATCACTTTGTTGAGCAGACTTTCGCTGGAGAACGGCTTGCCGATGTAGTCGGTAACGCCGGCCTGAATCGCTTCAACCACGTTCTCTTTGTCGCCGCGGCTGGTGACCATGACGAAGGGGACGTTGTTCTCTTGCTCCTTACGCAGCCAGGTCAGCAGTTCGATCCCCGACATCTCAGGCATCTCCCAGTCGCACAGGATCAGGTCGAAGGATTCTCGGTTGAGGAGTTGTTGCGCCTTGCGGCCGTGGATCGCTTCTTCGACTTCCATGCCGGGAAAACGCGCCCGCAGCGTTTTGCGAACCAGGTCGCGGATAAAGGCGGCGTCATCGACGACCAGAACTTTCAGTTTCGTCATGGGTACTCACGTCCGTGCAGTCAGCACTGAATCATAACCGACACGCTGGGCGCTGACCAGTTGAGCCCTTTTATCAGGGACAACAACCGGTGCTCCCGGCTTGTGCGAAATCTCTTTGGGGTCGATACTTGCGGCTATGCACGCTGATCTTCCCGACATGAACCTGCGCGACCATTTTCTGATCTCGATGCCGCATCTGGCGGATCAGAATTTCGTCCACACGTTGACCTACATCTGTGACCATAGCGAGCAGGGCGCCATGGGGTTGGTGATCAACCGTCCGATGGCGCTGACGCTGGAAGAGATCCTGGGCCACCTGGAGTTCGATACCCAGGGGTTGCGCGATCGCCAGGCACCGGTGTATGCCGGAGGGCCGGTGCAGACTGAGCGTGGCTTCGTGCTCCACAGTCCCACCGATCAATGCTGGAACTCCAGCTTCTCGATCCATGACCAGCTGTGTCTGACCACCTCGCTGGATGTGCTGCGAGCCATTGCCGGGGGCGGCGGGCCGAAGCATCACCTGATCGCCCTGGGTTACGCCGGCTGGGGAGCCGGGCAACTGGAGCGCGAAATCGGTGAGAACAGTTGGTTAAGTTGTCCCGCTGATTTAGATATAATCTTTGCCACTCAGGCTGAAGAACGCCTAGGAGCCGCTGCGTCAAAGCTGGGGGTGGATCTCAGTCTGCTGAGCAGCGAAACCGGGCACGCCTGAAACCTTACCACCCGATTCCTGGACGACAGCCCGTTTGATTCTTGCTTTTGATTTTGGAACCACACGCATCGGCGTTGCCGTCGGTCAGCCGGTGACTGCCACCGCCAATCCGCTTAATCCGATCAAGGCCCGCGATGGCGTGCCTGACTGGCAGGCCCTGGATCGTCTGATCAACGAGTGGCAGCCCGATGCGCTGGTGATCGGCCTGCCGTTGAACATGGACGGCTCGTTGTGCGATATGTCGCACCGGGCGCGTAAGTTTGCCAACCGCCTTGGCGCGCGATTCGAGCGGCCGGCTTACCTGGTGGACGAGCGCTTGACCAGCCACGAGGCCAAGGGGATCCATTTGTCCCGCGGTGGTGGCAATGACTTCAAGCAGGAATCGGTGGATGGGCTCGCGGCCCAGCTGATTCTCGAAAGCTGGTTTCGGGAAGCCGAACACCGATCCGCGCAGGATAAACTAGAGGACCGCTAATGCAGCTCGAAATTAACGTCGACGCCGTGCTGAACCGCATGGGCGAGGAGCTGGCCGCCCAGCTGAGCCAACGCGGCATCAGCCGGCCGATGCTGGTGGGGATTCGCTCCGGCGGGGTGTGGCTGGCCGAACGCCTGCATCGCCAGCTCGGTATAAGCGATCCGCTGGGGGTGCTCGATATCAGTTTTTATCGTGATGACTTCACCCGCGTCGGTCTCAATCCCAAGGTGCAGCCCTCGGCGCTGCCCTTTGCGACTGAAGGCCAGCACATCGTGCTGGTGGACGATGTGCTGATGACCGGGCGCACCGTGCGTGCGGCGCTGAACGAGCTGTTTGACTTCGGCCGGCCGGCGTCAGTCAGCCTGGTAGCGCTGGTGGATCTGAACGCCCGCGAGCTACCGATCCGTGCTGACATCATCGGTGAAACGCTGAGCCTCCAGCCGGGCCAGCAGGTCAAGCTGAATGGCCCTGACAACCTGATTCTGGAACTTCAGGATAAAGCCTGAACCCGTTAACCCGACTTTCGGATGCGCCGTGCAATGAACCAGTCCCGCTACGCCAACAGCGTACAACTCAACGACCAGGGCCAGCTGCGTCACTTTCTTACCCTTGAAGGGTTGGATCGTGAACTGTTGACCGAGATTCTCAATACCGCCGACTCCTTTGTCGATATGAGCGCCCAGTCGGTCAAGAAGGTACCGCTGCTGCGCGGCAAGACGGTAGTCAATCTGTTTTTCGAGAACAGCACCCGCACCCGCAGCACCTTTGAGCTGGCAGCCAAGCGGCTGTCGGCTGACGTGCTTAACCTGGATATCAAGTCTTCGGCCACCTCCAAGGGAGAAACCCTGCGTGACACCCTGTGGAATCTGCAGGCGATGGCCAGCGACATGTTTGTGGTGCGCCACTCCGATAGCGGCGCGGCGCATTTCATTGCCGAGCATGTGACTCCGGGGGTGGCGATCATCAATGCCGGTGACGGTCGCCACGCCCACCCCACCCAGGCGATGCTGGATATGGTTACCATTCGCCGCCACAAGGGCGACTTCTCCCAACTCAAGGTGGCGATCGTCGGCGACATCCTGCATTCGCGGGTGGCACGCTCGCAGATCCACGTGCTCAATACCCTCGGTGCCGGTGAGGTGCGGGTGGTGGGTCCGAAGACCCTGCTGCCAAAGTATATCGAAACCCTCGGCGTGACCGTGTGCTATGACCTCGACGAGGGGCTGCGCGACGTCGACGTGGTGATCATGCTGCGCTTGCAGACCGAGCGCATGGCCAGCGCGTTTCTGCCCAGTCAGGGCGAGTTCTACAAGCTCTATGGCCTCAGTCGCGAGCGCCTGGCGCTGGCCAAGCCGGACGCTATCGTGATGCATCCGGGACCGATTAATCGCGGCGTGGAGATCGAATCTGAAGTGGCCGATGGTTGCCAGTCGATGATTCTCAAACAGGTCGGCTACGGTGTTGCCACCCGGATGGCGGTGATGTCGATGGCCATGAGCGGACAAACCACCCAGTAAGCCCAGCAGCGAGACGAACGCACCGATGAACATTGCAATTACAGGCGGCCGGCTGATTGATCCGGCTAACCAGCTAGACGGGCTGACCGATCTGTTTCTGGCCGAGGGTAAAGTGGTGGCCGTGGGCGAGGCGCCGGCGGGATTTGTTGCCGAGCACACCCTGGATGCCGGCGGACAGATCGTCAGCCCCGGTTTTATCGACCTGCAGGCACACCTGCGTGAACCCGGTCTAACGCACAAGGGTACCATCGTTAGCGAAACCGCCGCCGCGGTAGCCGGCGGGGTGACCTCGCTATGCTGCCCGCCTTTAACCCAGCCGGTACTGGATACGCCAGCGGTGGCGCGGTTGATTCGTGATCGTGCGGAGGAGGCCGGCAATGCGCGGGTTCTGCCGCTGGCGGCGTTGACCCGTGGCCTTGAGGGCGAGCAGCTGAGCAACATGGTGGCCCTGCGCGACGCCGGTTGCGTCGCGGTCACCAATCTCGGTCAGTGGGTAAGCAACACCCAGACCCTGATTCGCTGCTGCGAATATGCTGCCACCCACAATCTGTTGCTGTTCGTGCGTGCTGAAGAGGGCAGTTTGTCCCAGGGCTGCGCCCATGACGGTGCCACCGCCATGCGCCTCGGTCTTGAGGGAATCAGTGAAGTGGCGGAAACAGTCGAGGTGGCGCGTTTTCTGTTAGTGGCGGAAGAGACCGGCGTGCGGCTCCACTTTGGCCAGCTCTCGTCACAGCGCTCGGCGGCCATGGTGCGGGATGCGCAGCAGCGCGGTTTGGCGGTTACCGCTGACGTGGCGGTCCATCACCTGCTGTTGTGTGACGAGGATCTTGACGGCTTTGACAGCCGCTATCACCTGCGCCCGCCGCTGCGCGGTGCGTTGGATCGCGCCGGCCTGCGCGAGGCGCTGGCAAGCGGAACGCTTGCGGCCTTGTGCTCGGATCATCAGCCCCACGAAGCTGCTGCCAAAGCGGCGCCCTTTGCGGCTACCGAGCCCGGCATGGCCGGTTTGGAAACCCTGCTGCCGCTGGGACTGCGCCTGGTTGAGCAGGGGGTGCTGACCTTGCCGCTACTGATCGAGCGGCTGACATCCGGCCCTGCAGGGGTTCTTGGCAGTGATCGTGGTCAACTGGCGGTAGGCGCGGATGCGGATATCTGTATCTTCGATCCCGCCGCCAGCTGGACGCTGAGTGAAGCATCCATGCGCTCGACCGGACGCAATACGCCGTTCATGGGCGAGCAGCTATGTGGCCGGGTGAGCTACACCCTGGTCGGTGGCCGGATAGTATTTGAGCGTGGCTAATCCACCACAGAAGGTAAAAAGGCCAGCTTTTGCTGGCCTTTTTTGCATCCATGTCCCGTCCTGAATAGCGTTGACACATTTCGATGAGTAAATCGGGAGGTGTTATGAAATCAAATGCTAAGCGCACCCAGCGCGACTATTCCCTTGCCTTTAAACTCGCTGTTGTCGATCAAGTGGAAGCGGGCGAGCTGACCTACAAGCAGGCTCAAAACCGCTACGGCATCCAAGGTCGCTCAACGGTATTGGTTTGGCTTCGCAAGCACGGCAGGCTAGATTGGTCTGGTGGAACATCCTTACCGGGCCAGCGGACCAGCACCATGTCAGACAAGCCGATAGAGCTTACTCCTGAGCAGCGGATCAAAGAGCTTGAGCAACAGCTCGCCGACACAAAGCTCAAAGCAGACTTCTTTGAAGCCGTCGTGGATGTGCTCAAGCGAGAG
>NZ_JAERQK010000012.1 GCF_017912535.1 Motiliproteus sediminis | reverse complement strand
CGCGACCCCCGCCGAGTTTGCAGCCAAAGCACGGCAGCAGCCGAAGGGCGGTACAGAGCGGAAATCACGAGATAAATGAACAGGACTTTACTAGAGGAAAACTGGTACTAAATCTGGGGGCAGGTCAAGGGGCGCGCTCGAGAGGGCTGCCTGTTTTTATACCTATAAATTCTTGATCTGATTCATGAGGTCACCGCCATGGGATCGTTGATTGACGTTGCTGTGACGGGTGGTTTGGCCTAGATTCACTAGATGGTCGTTGTGCTGGCAGTGCGGCGGAGTGTATTGATTAAGGATGATACTGGGCTCTCATGAGAAAATTACTGATTGTACCGCTACTGTTGCCGCTGGCCGGTTTTGCTGCGGTCAAAGGCTTCTACTGGTATCAAGTTAAAACTGCAGTGGATGATGTGGTGCAACAGCTTGCTCCCTTCGGTTCCTTAGGTTACGACTCGTTGATTGCGGAATTCTCCGGGCGCGCTGGTATCAAGGGAGTGTCATTTCATCCCGCCGGCCAAGAAGCCGCTCTGACCGCTGAGTCGGTAATTATTCACACCGATAACTGGACCTGGTTTTTATTCAGAGAGCCTGAGTTGGCGTCGCAAGTGCTGCCTAATCGGCTGTCATTGGAGATCGCGGGGCTGCAGATTGATCTGGCCAGTCTTGCGGATTACTCCGCAATGGTTGCTTACGATAATGAACGGCTTGGTTGTGAAAAGGCAGGTGAGGGTGGCGTGCCTTTTTGGCGGCAACTTGGGTATCAGCAGCTGCAAAGTGACCTCTCTGCCGGTTATCGCTTTAACCCGGACAACGGTTATCTGACTCTGTCGGTTGCTGTCGACACCCCCAGTCTGTTTTCCATCTCGTTTGACGGCAGTGTGGCCACCGGCGGCCGCCAGTTGTTAGCCAGTAACGCGTCCGCGGTGGGTAGGTTTAGCGAGCTTAGCGTGAAGATAGCGGACGATTCCTATAACCAGCGACGCAATCGGTATTGCGCCGACTTGAATGGTGAGTCGATCGCCAGCTTCGTTAATCGGCATGTCGATTTGCTCGATGCCCAGTATCGCTCCCAAGGGGTTCAGTTTGGTGCTGAGGTTGTTGATGCCTATCGTCGTTTTCTCATGGCCAAAGGGGCCATGGAGCTTCGTGTGGTCGCCAAAGAACCGGTCTCTTTTGCCCGTCTAGGCACAGCCGAGATCACCGATTTTGACTATCGTCTGGCGGTCAATGGTAGTCCGGTCAGTCCGGTGGAGCTGTCGTTGGTGATGCCAGCGACCGACGTGGTACCCGACGGGACGACGGTGATGGCCGATCAATCCGTCGTCTCAGCCGATAACACAGTGGCAGAGCCTGAGGCTAAGTCGGCGACAGGTTTATCACCACTCGACGAGAGTTCTGAGCAATCGCTGCAGGGCACCGATGCGACCGCAGAGACCGGCTCCAATGTGCGGTCTGAATCCAGTGCAGATGTCGGAGGGCGTTACCAGCTCACGTCGGTCAAGCGAACGAGCAAGCCGTCGTACCAGAAGGTAGAAGTGGCTGCGCTTGGCGATCATATCGGTCAGCAGATGCGGGTGGATACACTCAACGGCCATCGGATAGAGGGTACGCTGGAAGCGGTGATTCGCAATCAGCTTCGCGTAAAGCAGGAGTTCGATGGAGGAGAGGCTTTGCTACCGGTTCGCTTTGATCTGATTCGCAGCGTAAAGGTTTTGGTGCAGTAATTGCGGTGGCAGACAAAAGGGAGTCACAGGCTCCCTTTTCGTCGGTTGTGTTTGGTCGGGTTATCGTTCAACCGCTAGGGTAACGCCCATACTGCTCCCGATACAGAGCGTTGAGAGTCCCTTCTTGGCGTCGCGCTTGCTCATTTCATGTAGC
The DNA here is from genome assembly GCF_017912535.1 of Motiliproteus sediminis. Taxonomy (GTDB): domain Bacteria; phylum Pseudomonadota; class Gammaproteobacteria; order Pseudomonadales; family Balneatricaceae; genus Motiliproteus; species Motiliproteus sediminis. The sequence goes on along the minus strand of NZ_JAERQK010000012.1, from coordinate 104,693 downwards.
AGGGAAGCTAATACGGGGCGGCCGGACGCCCCGATAGGGTGATGCAAGACGATGGGGCGCCACCCTTGACGTTAACCTTGCTGGTATCGCCCCCAGGCCCTTATTGACAGCCATGGCCTGGGCGGCAAAGGCCTCGCTCGCTTCCACCAGATCCCGATCGTCCGCACTCCAGTCTGCATTTTTTAGCGTAGTTTGGGCCGCACAGGTCGGCCCCGTACCATATGCGCAGGATCAGTGCCGGCGTTACCGTAGGCTTTGACAGAGGCGAGCGGCTTGTGACCAGCTTTGGCCTTTTCTGCACTGCAGATCACTTGCGGGTACCGAAGGGACGGTCTCATTGAAAGCACCAATAGCCGTGCGGCCCGCCGCAGCGATGACTACATCAGGCCTATTACTTCTTATTCATCCTCATCAAAAAACTGCCAAACCTTCGGTCGGAACCGGCGGTGCGTCTCGCGACGAACAAGTCGTTTGGGTGGCATGTTCGTCGCGTGAATGAGCAACTTATCAGGACCATGCTGTAAAGCAGCGTCAGGCAGGGTTAAGGGTGAGCTCAAGGTTGTCTATCAGGCGTGCTTTGCCCAGTTTTGCCGCTGCCAGGATAACCAACTGATTGTCGATGCTTGTTGCGCGCTGCAGCGTATGAGCATGGCAGATGTGCAGGTAATCGCGTTGGAAACCCTGTTGCTCCAACGCCTGATTCCCTGACTCTTCGAGCTCCGGATAGTTGCGTTCGCCCGCTCTGATGCGATCGGCGAGTTGATTCAGCGTGGCGTAAAGTGTTGCCGCTTGTTGGCGCTCATGGTCGCTAAGATAGCCGTTGCGAGAACTCAGTGCTAAACCCGATTCGGCCCGTTCTGTTGCAACCCCGATAATATCGACGGGCAAGCACAGGTCATCTGTCAGTTGGCGGATCACGGCAAGCTGCTGGTAATCCTTGCGGCCGAAAACGGCAACATCCGGTTGCACAATGCCAAACAGCTTGGTTACCACCGTGGCAACGCCCTCGAAATGTCCAGGTCGGCTTGCGCCGCAGTGCTGGTCGGAGAGCGCCGGGACACTGACGCGGGTCAGGGAGTTGCCCCCTTGGGGGTACATTTCGGCAACCGTGGGTGCGAACAGGCAGTGGCAGCCGGCATCGGCAAGCTTGGTGCTGTCTTCGGCGAGGGTGCGGGGATAGCTGTCCAGATCTTCATTGGCGCCGAACTGCAGCGGATTAACGAAAATGCTGGCGACGATGAAATCGGCGTGACGCTTGGCTTCGTGTACCAAGGCAATGTGACCTGAATGCAGGTTGCCCATGGTGGGCACGAAACCAATACGGGCTCCCTCGCGGCGCTTGCCGCTGATCAGGGTGCGCAGTTCGGCGATAGTGTGAAGTATCTGCATCTAGGCAAACCCGTGCTCTGCGCTGGGGAAGAGTCCTCCTTTAACCGCATTGACGTAGGCGCTGACAGCACCCTCAATGGAGTCGGCTTCGCTCATGAAGTCTTTGACGAAGCGCGGGCGTCGTCCGGGGGTGATTCCGAGCATGTCGTGCAAGACCAGCACTTGGCCATCGGTGTCCGCACCTGCGCCGATGCCGATCACCGGAACGCCAGCAATCTCGGTCAGCTGCTTGGCCAGCGATGAGGGGACACACTCCAGCAGCAGTACGCTGGCTCCGGCTTGCTCCAGAGCTCGGGCGTCCTGCAGCAGCTGTACGGCGGAATCCTCCTCGCGCCCTTGTACTTTATAGCCCCCCAGTTTGTTAACTGACTGCGGCGTCAGGCCCAGGTGGGCACAAACCGGAATGCCGCGTTCACTGAGTGCTTCAACGGTGTCGGCTAACCAGGCGCCGCCCTCCAGTTTGACCATGTGAGCGCCGGCCTGCATCAGCGCAGCAGCGCTGTCGAGGGCTTGCTCGGTGGTGGCATAACTCATGAACGGCAAGTCGGCCATGATCAGGCTGCTGCTGTTTCCGCGTTTGACGCACGCGGTGTGGTATGCCATCTCCTCCACGGTTACCGGCAGGGTGCTGTCGTTGCCTTGCAGAACCATGCCGAGAGAGTCGCCAACAAGAATGACTTCGACGCCGGCCTGGTTGAGCACCTGGGCGAAGGTGGCGTCATAGGCGGTGAGGCAGGTGAACTTTTCGCCGTCCTGCTTGAGCTGCGCAAGGGTGTGCAGAGTTACGTTCTTCATAAGCGGTGTTCTTTACCAGATGATTCGTAACGGCTTTGCCGCGAGCCGCCCATTATACCCCTATGGGCTCAAGGGTGCCCATAGGGCATCTGGCGCAGAGTGCATCTATGGAACGACCGTCAGGCAGCACCAGTTGCGGGGCGATTTCACGCAGGGGATAAAGAACGAAGCTGCGTTGATCCAGATGGCTGTGAGGCACGGTGAGGCGAGGGGTGGAGATGACCCGGTTGCCGTAAAGCAGGATATCCAGATCCAGCGTTCGCGGGCCCCAGCGTTCGCCGCGAACTCGCTGATGTTCGGCTTCGAGGGCTTGCAAAGCATCCAGAAGCGCTTCGGCCTCGAGTCCGGTGTGCAGCAACGCAACGGCGTTGATGTAGTCCGGTTGTCCGGGAGGGCCGACCGGGTCGCTGCGATAAAGCCTGGATGTAGCGGTGAGCGTGGTGTCTGGCAGGCTCTTGAGCTCATCCAGGGCGGTGCGCACTTGGTGTGCCGGGTCGTCGAGGTTGCTGCCCAGCCCGATGAAGGCGAGGCGGGACATTAGCCGACCGCCGGCTTGCGTCGACGCCGCCGGCGCGGCCGTTTGGGGCTGCGACCCAGTTGCTGCACCATCTCTTCGCGTTGGTCAATGGCGGCGCTCTGGTACTCGGTCCACCAAGGGCCGAGTCCTTCAAGGTCCTCGCCTGAGGCTTCGCGCATCAATACGAAGTCGTAGCCGGCACGGAAGCGCGGATGCTGCAGCAGTTGCTCGGCACGTTTGCCGAAACGATGGGGAAGACGCTGCTGCAACTCCCAGATTTCACGCATCGGGCCGCTGAAACGCTTGGGAAGCGAGGTCGCTCGTCCCTGCTGTTGGGTGATCTCCTGGGAGGCTTGGTGCAGCGCTGGAATCGGCGGTACGCCATCATGGCGCAGGCGCTCGATCCGCTGCTGCACCGGATGCCACAGCATGGCTGCATACAGAAAAGCCGGAGTGACGCTCTTTCCGCGGCGGATACGGGCGTCGGTGCTGCGCAGCGCTTCCACAATCAGGCGTTCAGCAGTGGGATCATCGCTGTCATTGAGGAAGGCGTCGGTGATCGGGAACAGATGCCGGAAGAGATCAAATTCGCGCAGTAGCTGGAAGGTGATGACACCCTTACCGGACAGGAACAGCTTGAGCACCTCTTCGAACAGTCGTGCCGCTGGGATATCGGCAAGCAGCGATGACAAGCGGCGGATCGGTTCTTCGGTTTTCGGTTCGATGGTGAACTCGAGCTTGGCGGCAAAGCGGATGGCACGCAGCATGCGCACCGGGTCTTCGCGGTAGCGTGCTTCCGGATCGCCAATCATTCGCAGGACCCGGTTGTTGAGGTCCTCAACTCCGTTGGCGTAATCGTGGATGGCGAAATCTTCGATGCTGTAATACAGCGCATTGACGGTGAAGTCGCGGCGCAAGGCATCCTCTTCCACAGTGCCGTAGACGTTGTCACGCAGCAGCATGCCGCTCTCAGCCTGGCGCGAGTGGTTGTCACTGACGTTATCCTGGCTGTCGTGCGCTGCCCGGAATGTGGCAACCTCGATAATCTCCCGGCCAAAACGGACATGGACCAAGCGGAAACGTCGCCCGATCAAGCGCGAGTTGCGAAACAGCTGATGAACCTCGTCAGGATGTCCTGCCGTGGCCACGTCGAAGTCTTTAGGGTGCTTTCCCAATAGCAGATCACGCACGCAGCCGCCGACCAGGTAACTTTCGTGGCCGCCATCCTTGAGCCGGTAGAGTACCTTGAGTGCGTTATCGCTCAGGTCCTTGCGCGAAATGCTGTGTTGGTCGCGGGGGATAACACGAGGCATGGGGTGTTCTCCTGAGGGCGCCGCCGGAGCAGAGGTGGGCGACGACGAGCGGCGGCGCCAGCGGAGCAGCAGAAGTATGATGCAAAAGGGTAGCAGGGCGAATGCAGCGCCAATGAGCCAGCCAGAATCCATGATTTTTGTTACTTGTTAGAGAGCTGTTTTAAGGCTGCGAATCATACCATTGCTGGGCCAAAGAGAAAATGCGGCAGTGCGGAATGATTGGGGGAGGTGAGTGGTTTTAGAGCAGGGAAGGAGCCAGCTATCCGCAAAGAAGAATCTATACCCTGGTGTTGGGCTTGTTATTTTTATTTGCCCTGCGACCTTTGGCGTTTGGTCGTTTCTTTGCGAATAGCTAGCGTGTACCCCGGTTTTTATTTTTATTCAGGGGCGTCCCGTTCGGTCTGCCGCCCTTGTTATTTTTATTGAGTGGCAGGCGTTACGGAATTCTTGTTTTTCTTATAGCAACTAATGCAGAGCTTGTGCCACTTCTGTCAAGAGCTTTTAAAACAAATGGTTATGATTTAATGGTGCTGTTTGTCATTCGCTTCTGGCGCAAGTGTGTTACGCGGGCACCCAGGCGGGGTAACACATACTGTGTAGAAACGTAACGCAAGGTGTTACGTGTCGCGTCCGGGGCGGGGGATGCCAAGCTTTTGCCGGCGCTCCCATAGAGTTTTGCGGCTGATGCCGAGACGTTTTGCCAGCTCGGTTTCGGTCATGTGATCTTGATGCTCCTGAACGAAGCGCTGAAAGTAGTCTTCCAGTGACAATGCCGGCGAGGAGGGGGCTTGCCGGCCATAGTCTCCGGGCGGCTGATCTGCGGTGATCGGTGCCGCGTGATGCTCGGGATCCAGGCCCAGAATATCTGCACCGATCTCTTCCGCTTCGCACAATATTACCGCCCGTTCGATGGCATTCTCCAGCTCCCTGACGTTGCCGGGCCAGCGGTGGTGCAACATCGCGTTGCGTGCGGTTGCCGCCAGGCGGCGGGGCGGGGTGGCCATGCGCTCGCACGCCTTGCGCAGGAACAGTTCCGCCAGTTCAATGATGTCGCTGCCCCGCTCGCGCAGGGGTGGCATGCGAATCTCCATGATGTAGAGGCGGTAGAACAGGTCTTCGCGAAAGCGTCCGGCCCGCGTGAGGGCCTTGAGGTCGCGGTGCGTCGCTGCGATGAGACGGATATCCACTTGCATGGGTTGGACCGAACCCACGCGGCGGATCTCTCCTTCCTGCAGTACGCGCAGCAGCCGGGCCTGAGCGTCGAGGGGGAGTTCACCGATCTCGTCCAGAAACAATGTTCCGCCATTGGCGGCTTCGATCAACCCGCGGTGGGTGTTGACCGCGCCAGTGAAGGCGCCCTTCTCGTGACCGAACAGCTCCGACTCGATCAGGGTGTCCGGAATCGCAGCGCAGTTGACCGAAATCATCGGTGCCTCGGCGCGCCGGCTGTGCTGGTGAATGGCGCGTGCCGCCAACTCTTTGCCGGTGCCTGACTCGCCTTGAATCAGTACCGTGGCATCGGTACGCGCAACTTTGCTGATGCGTGAAAAAAGCTCCTGCATCGGTGCACTGTTGCCCGCCATCATGCTGAAATCCCCTTCCTCGCGGGAGGGCGCAGGGTTGGGTTTCGGCTGGCTGTCGGCGTCCGCGCAGCCGGATTTGGTTAGCTGAGCAGCGACCGTATTCAACATCTCTTCATGGTCGAAAGGCTTGGCGATGTAGTCTGCCGCACCTTGCTTCATGGCATCTACTGCAGAGCGCATGCTGGCGTAGCTGGTCATAATCAGTACCGGTGCCGGGGCGGCCAGGGCGATCACATCGGTGCCGGGGCGGCCGGGTAGGCGGAGGTCGCTGATCACTAACTGGAATGTCTGTTGACTGAGGGCCGCTTCGGCTTCATCGACGGAGCCAACCTCGGTAACCCGATAGTCGTTGCGTTCCAGCAAGCGCTTGAGAGCGTTGCGAATAACCGGTTCGTCTTCAACGATCAGGATCTGGTTCATGCGCTTCCGTGTGGCTTGGTGGTGCTCAATAGCGGTAGGGTCATGATGACCCGGGTGCCTCTATTCTGGGTGTTATCGACAGGGCTTTCAATCTGCACGCTGCCATAGTGTTCCTCGATAATGCTGTAGACCAGCGACAGGCCGAGCCCCGTACCTTCGCCGGGCTCCTTGGTGGTGAAGAAGGGATCGAACAGGCGGTCTTGCAGCTCGGCTGGAATACCGCAACCCTGGTCTTCCACGCACAGCTGAACCGATTCGTCATCGTTGCGGCAGTAGACGCTGACCGGTTGGCCCGGTTGCGATGCGTCGGCGGCGTTGTTGAGCAGGTTGACCAGCACTTGCAGGAAACGCTGTGGATCGCCCTGCAGGCAAAGGCTGTCGTCGCAGTGGCTTCGGTAGTCGATATCGCGGCGGCGGCTATCCAGTCGGACCAGGTCAATTGCTTGCCGGACGCAGGCGCCGATGCTGAACTGCTGCTGTTCGCTGCGATTCTGATGACCAGCATGGGCAAAGTTCATCAGCGATTTGATGATGCGATCGATACGCTGGGTTTGCTCAAGAATCTGGTCGGCGGCTTCCAGAGTGTCGGGCTGCTCGGTGTCGTACTTCAGGTTTTGCGCCAGGCAGGCGATGCCGGTCACCGGATTGCCCACTTCGTGTGCGACTCCGGCGGCCAGTCGGCCGATGGATGCGAGTCGCTCGCTGTGGGCCAGCTCGTCGGTCAGGCGCTGGGTCTCCGTCTGGTCCTCCAGCAGCAGAACCTGGCCGCTGCTGCTGGCCGGCCTGTCGCTGAGCTGGGCCTTGTGCAGGCTGAGCCAGTGGGGTGTGCCACTTATAACCACTTTGTGGTTGACCAGGTGGGGGCAGTCCTCGGCGATGAACTGAGCCAGTAGTTCGTTCCAGGGCGGCGGGAGCTGCTCCACACGCCCTCCCAGTGCTTGCTCCGGGGCGATGGCGGTGCAGCGGCTCATCTCGCTGTTCCAGAGCACGATGTCACCGTTGTCGTCGAGAGAGCATACGCCGACCGGTAAACGCTCCAGCGTCAGTCGATGGTAGCGGCGCAGTTCGTCCAGTTCGGCGGCCAGGCCGGTTAGTTGGCTGCGATAGCGCTCCAGATGGCCTTCGAGTAGATGGATGTCGCGGCGTTGGTACAGGTTGTCCTGGCTATCTTCGGCAGATAGTAGCGACAACGCTTCCACCGGCCCTACCAGCGCCGATAGATTGACCTCCAGCCGCTGTTGTAGCCGGGCGAGGGCCGCCGGATGGGTTTCGTCCAGCGTGAGCTCCAGCTCGGTAACGGCGTGTTCGACTTCGCGCTGGGCGGCGTCGCGACCCAGTCGCGGGCCGAGACGTTCGATCAGCAAGTGTGGTGTCACCCCTTCGAGCTGGTTGGCTTGGGGGCGATAGATGGTGCTGAGGGCGCAGGAGTTGGCGGTATAGCGTTCCTGGGCAGTGGGTTTGAACAGGTAGGAAACCAGCGCAAAAACGCCCACATTGGCAGCCAGGGAGTAGATGGCTGCCCGGTGCCATTGGCCGTCACTCAGGTTGAGCAAGGTGGCGGTTTCGCTGGCTTGGGGGAACAGCGGCAGCAGCATGGTGAGCAGCCAGATTCCCATGCCGGTAATCAGTCCCAGCAGGAACCCCTGGCGGGTGCCGCCTGGCCAGAACAGGGTGGCGAGAAAGCCGGGTAGAAACTGCATAAAGGCAACAAAGGCCACCAGGCCGAGTTGGTGGAGTTCGGTAATCTGATCGGTGACGGTATAGAACAGGTAGCTCAACACGGCAATCGCCACGATGATAGCGCGCCGGGCCCATATCAGGCGCTGGTAAAGGGGCAATCCCAGGTGGCCTGGCAATATCGGTAGCATCAAGTGGTTAATCACCATGCCGGCCAGGGCAATGATCGACACCACAATGATGCCGCTGGCTGCCGCGAGACCGCCGATAAAGGCGACCACTGCCAGCAGCGGCGAGTTGGCCTGCAGGCCGAGTGCCAGGCCGAAGTACTCCGGCGCGCCGGGCAGGTCGAGCTTCATGCCGGCCCAGAGAATGGGGGGAATGCAGATCGCCAGCAGCAGCAAGAACAGCGGAAAGCCCCAGCCGGCACGGGACAGGCCGCGAGGGCTGACGTTTTCCGTGAACAGCATGTGAAACATGTGGGGCATGACGATCGCCGAGGTGAAAAACGCCAGCAGCAGGGTGCGCCAGTAGTCGTTGGCCACCTGTTGGTAGTGGCCGCTGATCCGTTCGGCGTTATCGTGCAGCCACTGCTCCAGGCCGTTGTTGCCGCCAAAAACCTCGAACAGCGCGTAATAAGCCAGCGCGGCCAGCGCGGCCAGCTTGACCAGCGACTCAATCGCCATGGCGACGACCAGGCCTTCATGCTTGTGCCGGATCGAGGGGTGGCGGGCGCCGAACAAGATGGCGAACAGGGCGATGGTGAGGCAGAAAAACAGCGCTACGTAGTCGCCGGGCGCTTCCTTGGTTAGCAGTTGAATGGTTTCGGTGACCGCTTGGATCTGGATCGAGAACAGTGGCAGCGAAGCCAGCAGCATCAGCAGGGTGACCAGTGAGCCGGCGGGTTGGCTGCGAAAGCGAAAGGCGAACAGGTCGGCAATGGAGCTGAGCTGGTATGAACGAGTGAGGCGCAGTAGCGGTAACAGTAACACCGGGCCGAGAATGAATGCGGCGGAGGCGCCGAAGTAGGAGGCCAGAAAGCTGTATCCGTAGGTGTGTGCCAGCCCGACGGCGCCATAGAAGGTCCAAACGCTGGCGTACACTCCCAGCGACAGCACGTAAGTGGCTGGGTGGCGGACCAGTTTTGCCGGAATCCAGCCGCGGTCGGTGGCGTAGGCCGCAACCAGCAGCAGCGACAGGTAGCCGAGTCCAATGGCTGCCAGCTGTTCGAGGCTAAAGCTCATCGCCACCTCGTTTCGATTCCAGTACCGCTGCCATCAGAATCAGCGCCAGCCAAGGCAGAAACGGACTGTACCAGGCTTCATCGGTGCTGCCCCAGTTGTCGATCAGAAGGGGTGACATCAGGTAGATGCCGATGATTAACGCCGAGACCAGTCGATAAATATACATTCAACCTTGCTCCTTCAGCGCCAGTTCGCTCACACTCATCCGAGCGGGGACCGCATCAATGTGCCAGTGGGTTATGGCCCAGCTTAACAGTTCCGCCGGCGTGGCGTTGCGCATCGCTGCTGGCGGCTGCTGACCCAGAACCTGCAGCGCGGCGTGAAGTGCGCGGGAAGGGTGTTTCGGGTCGAGCGCGGTAGCAAAGGTTTGCTTGCTGAGTTTTTGTCCCGTCTGGTTGACCATGACCGGAATATGCGCGTAGTGGGGGCGGGCCAGGTCGAGCTGCTGCTGCAGGTGCCGCTGATGCGGGGTGGAATCGAGCAGGTCGCTACCACGGACGATCTGGTTAATGCCTTGGGCATGATCGTCGACTACCACCGCCAGTTGGTAGGCGAAGAAGCCGTCACGGCGAAAAAGTATGAAGTCGCCGCTGCCCTGCTCGAACTGGAACTGCTGGGGTCCCTGAATTCGATCGACGAACCCGATGGGGCGGTCATCGACAACGGCGCGGATGGCGGCGGGTTCGCTGATTTCAGCCTGCCGCAGCCGGCAGTGTCCATCGTAGGGGCGTCCGCCGCGTGCGGCGATCTGTTGGCGGGAGCAATCGCAACGATAAGCCAGCCCCTTGCGCAGGAGTCGCTGAAGAGTGTCGCGATAGAGTGCGTGGCGTTGGCTTTGGTAAAGTACTTTGCCGTCCCAGAGCAGGCCGTATCGTTCCAGCGTCCGCAAAATCTGATCACTGGCGCCGGGCTGTTCGCGTGGGGGATCAAGGTCTTCGATGCGTACCAGCCACTGGCCCTGATGGGCGCGAGCGTCGAGGAAGCTGGCGACGGCCGCCATCAGCGAACCGAAGTGAAGCGCGCCAGTAGGTGACGGCGCGAAACGACCGATATAGTGGCCGGTGGGACAAGTCATCATCGATTGTGGGCGGCGCTCCCGGGTGACAGCGCCACCGACAGATCAGCCGCCGAGCTGCTTTTCCTTGATCTCTGCCAGGGTCTTGCAGTCGATGCAGAGGGTTGCAGTGGGGCGGGCTTCCAAGCGACGGATGCCGATCTCGATGCCGCAGGAGTCGCAGTAGCCGTAATCATCGTCGTCGATGCGATCGAGGGCCTCGTTGATCTTGCGCGTCAGCTTACGTTCGCGATCGCGTGTGCGCAGTTCGAGGCTGAACTCCTCCTCCTGACTGGCACGGTCGCTGGGATCAGCGAAGTTGGCCGCGTCTTCCTGCATGTGGTTGATGGTGCTATCCACCTCTTCCATCAGCTCGCGCTTCCAGGCATTGAGGATCTGGCGAAAGTGATCTTTCTGGCCTTCGCTCATGTACTCTTCGTTCTTGCCGGCCTGGTAGGGCTCGTAGTGCTTCAGGAGCGACTCTTTGGTTTCTGGCATGGTCCTGCCTCACTTCTCTAGTTGGCCGGGCGGTGGCCTGGCGTATCCATCTGTCTGCCCTGTAGGCGTCTAGAGCCCATAGTTACAGGGTATCCCTTGGGAAATCAGGCGCAAGAAATTAACAGATAAAAAGGGGGCATACCAGTATGCAGGTCAATAAAATTGCGAAATTAAACCGCAGCTGTGCGTTTGGTTCGCCCCCCTGTGTGGCGCTATGCTGGGCCGAAGCTGAACGGACGGAGGGCGATGATGAAGTTTGATCCACCGCTGCAAACCGCTCGGTTGATTCGGCGCTATAAGCGTTTTTTGGCTGATGTACAGCTGCCGAGCGGTCATGAAACAACGTTGCACTGTCCCAATACCGGCTCAATGCGTGGCTGCGCCGAGCCCGGCAGCCGGGTTTGGTATAGCGATTCGGCGAACCCCAAACGCAAATATCCCTGTAGCTGGGAGCTGGTGGAGGTGCAAGGGCGTTATCTGGCCTGCATCAACACCCAGCGCGCCAACGGATTGGTCGAAGAGGCGTTGCTGGCCGGTATCCTGCCGGAGCTGGCGGGCTATCCGCGGCTGCGTCGAGAGGTTGGTTACGGCCGGGAGAACAGCCGTATCGACCTGCTGCTCGAAGGTGATAGCGAGCGCTGCTTTGTGGAGGTAAAAAACGTCACCTTGCTGGAAGATGACGGTATTGGCTACTTTCCGGACGCTGTTACCGTGCGGGGTGCCAAGCATTTGCGGGAGCTGGTTGCCGCGGTTGCGTCCGGTGACCGCGCGGCGCTGGTGTTTTGTGTGGCCCATACCGGTATCTGCGAGGTGCGCCCGGCGGATCACCTTGATCCCGCGTATGGACAAGCGCTGCGCGCTGCGGTCAAAGCCGGGGTGGAGCTGTATGCCCTGGGGGCTCATATTGATCCCGTCGGGATCGCGTTGCAGCAGCGGTTGCCGGTGGTGATCTAATGGCTGTGGTTATCTCGATCGCGCCACAACTGGCCGCTGTCGTCGATCCTGATGCTGACCGACTGCAGCGAGCAGCCAATGCATGGGCCCTGAATGCAGAGGCCGTTCTCTATTCGGAACAGTGCACCATGGGTGGAACACTGGATAAACTGGCGCTCGTAGTCGAGGAACTGGTCTGGCTGCCACTCCAGCGCAATGCCCCGGTGGGGGCAGCGATTGAGGTACACATAGAGCTGTCCGTTCTTGCGCACGGCTATCAGCGACTGCTCGCCATCGCGCAGCTCTTTACTGCCACCCTCTTCGATGGCGTCGATATGGCACAGCGGGATCATCGTTTCGGCATCCGCAGATTGAATCAGTGGAGCTATTGTCAGTGCTATGGTCCGCTGACACAATCGGATTCTAGGCAGGCCGCATGACCTGTATTGCCGTGCTCAAAGTATAAGGAGAATTTATGGCCCACCATGCCAACGTGGAGTTTGTACCGCTCAATATCGCTGTGTTGACCGTATCCGATACGCGTACGCTGGAGAGTGACAGCTCCGGGCAGACGCTGGTGGATCGTTTGCAGGACGCGGGTCACCGGCTGGGCGACCGTGCGATTGTGATCGACGACGTTTATAAGCTGCGCGCGCAGGTCTCGGCATGGATTGCGGACGATTCTATTCAGGCGGTGTTGGTCACCGGTGGCACCGGATTTACTGCGCGGGACAGTACGCCCGAAGCGATAACGCCGCTGTTCGACAAGACCATTGAAGGCTATGGCGAGCTGTTTCGGCAGATCTCGTTCCAGCAGATTGGCTCCTCTACGGTGCAGTCGCGCTCGGTGGCGGGTGTGGCCAACCGGACGGTCATCTTTTGTATGCCGGGCTCCACCGGTGCCTGCCGTACGGCCTGGGACGAGATTATTCGCGAGCAGCTGGATGCACGGCACAAGCCCTGTAACTTCGTGGAGATGGTGTCGCTGAAACCCGGCCCCTGTGGAGCGTGCGGATGAGTTGCGGGCCCGATTGTTGCGGCCAGCCCGGGCTGCTGCCCTTCGATGTCGCGCTGCAGCGGTTGTTGGATAGTGCTGTGCCGGTTGGTGGCAGCGAGCCGGTGGCGGTGCCGATGGCGCTTAACCGGGTATTGGCCGCTGACCAGTATTCGGCTGTCGATGTGCCGCCCTGCGATAACAGCGCCATGGATGGTTATGCGTTGCGGCTTGCTGATCTTGCCCAGACGCGCCGCTTGCCGGTTGTGTTGCGGGTGGCCGCAGGTGATGCGCCGTCGGAACTGCCTGCAGGCGGAGTGGCGCGGATCTTTACCGGTGCACCTATCCCGCTCGGCGCCGATGCGGTGGTGATGCAGGAAGAGTGTGAGTTGCATCAGGGTGTGGTGCAGTTGCCGGAGTCGATCGAGCGTGGGCAGCATATCCGCCGGCGCGGGCAGGATATTGCCACAGGGTCGGTGGTGATCGCGACGGGGACGCGGATTCAGCCCCAGCATATGGGCGTACTTGCCAGCATGGGTATCGCCACGGTGGACTGCATTCGACCGCTGAAGGTGGCCGTTCTGTCCACCGGCGACGAACTGGCAGAACCCGGTGCCGAACTGGCGCCGGGACAGATCTACAACTCCAATCGCTACACCTTTGTTGGGTTGTTGCGTGAGCTGGGTATGCAGGTGCTGGACCTGGGTATCGTGGCCGACACCGCGCAGGCTACCGAGCAGGCGTTACTGCAAGCCGCCGGTGAAGCGGATGTGATCTTGACCAGTGGCGGCGTCTCCGTCGGTGAAGAGGACCACATCAAACCGGCGGTCGAGCGGCTGGGGCAATTGGATATGTGGAAGCTGGCACTCAAACCGGGCAAGCCGGTGGCGGTCGGCCGGGTCGGCGATACGCCCTTTATTGGTCTGCCCGGTAATCCAGTGTCCGTGTTGATGGGGTTTCAGGTGCTGGTGCGTCCTTTCCTGTTGCGGATGCAGGGGTGTCAGCAGGTAACGCCGGAGAGTTACTGGGTGACGGCCGGCTTTGCTCGCCCCCGACCACAACCACGCAGGGAGTACCTGCGCGCACGGTTGGTGACTGATGCGGGCATCATGCGGGCGGAACTGTTTGATAACCAAAGTTCGGGGGTGCTGACCTCTGCCTGCTGGGCGAGCGGCTACGCCATAGTGCCGCCCGATACGGCGATTGCCGAGGGCGAGCGGGTGGCGTTCGTGCCGTTCACTGAGCTGCGCTAACGGAATAAAAGGAAGCAACGACATGTCGATAAAATGTGGGTGTGGCGCAATTGCGCTGGGACTGGGGCTGGCTTCGCTGCCAGTGTCGGCGGAAGTTGCCGAGTACCGGTTGGATCCGGAGCACAGCAGTGTGCTGTTCTTTGTCAGTCATATGGGATTCGCTGATGTCGCCGGCCGTTTTGGCGGGCTGCAGGGGCGGTTGCTGTTCGATAGTGAAGCGCCGGCGCAGTCGTCCGTTGAGGTGACCGTGGATGCGGCTTCGGTGACCACCTTTCATGAGCGGCGTGATCAGCACCTGAAATCGCCCGACTTCTTCAATGTGGTCGAGTTTCCGCACCTGACCTTTGAAAGCACCAGCGTTGCGATGGCTGGGCCTGATCGTGGCACGCTGAACGGCAATCTCACTCTGCTCGGGGTGACGCGACCGGTGGCGCTGGAGTTAAAGCTCAATCGCCAGGGTTTGCACACCTTCAATAAGCGCGACTGGATCGCCGGATTCAAGGCCACAGGCACCCTTCGGCGCTCGGACTTTGGGATGAATTACGGGTTGGTGGATGACATTGGTATCGGTGATGAGGTCGAACTGCGCATCGAGGTTGAGGCTACACGAATAACGCCTTGATGCTGACAGTGTTGGGTGCCATGCGCAGCGAGGCCTCCGGGTGCCAAAACTGTGATTGCGGTATTTGTAGTTGAGCTCTTGAACCTGACTCAACTCACTTTAAACTGTAGGTCTATTGGTAGTCGCGCAGTCTAGGATGGAAAACGAATGGTGACCTATTTCAAAGCAGTATGTATCGGTTTCTGGTTGGCGTTGTCGGCCGCTGCAGCCTTGGCAGAGGAGACGTTGTCCGATACGGATATGGCGCTGGGCTATTACCTGCCGCTGGCTGAACAGGGCGAGCCCTACGCACAGCTCACCATTGGGGAAATATACATGGAAGGTGCCGGCGTTGACGCGGATCTGGTCAGTGCGTATGCGTGGTTTTATGTGTCGCTGTTTCAGGGCGTGCAGGAAGCACAGCCGATCATGGAGCATGTGTTCGAGCAGATGGATGCAGCCACACAAGAGCGTGCCAAAGCGTTGGCGGAAGAGTACGTCAAAGCGTATGCCGTGTCCCACTGATGGCTCCGCGTAGCATTCTCAGGCCCGGAGTGCGCCGCAATTTTCTGGTGCGGCGCCGACTGCAGTTGCTTGCGGATGAAGGCGATTTACTTCACCTCTTTGTTGATCTGGTAGGCTTTAATCGCTGCGAGTGCCGGTCCCGGTGTCTGGTTCTGGAGTATGACGCCAGCCGAGTCCACCTCAATCTGTTGCTGGAGCGGTTACAGGCCGCGGGTGTTCGAACCGCTGACAACGCGCTGAACCGGTTCCGGCTGGGCTGGTACCGTTACCTTGATAGCAATATCGCCGCCAACGCGGCCGATACATCCTCTACTGCCTGCAGTCAGTCTCCGTTGCGGCATCGCTGATTTACTTTCAAGAGACGCTGAGTTTCGCCCTCGACACCGGGTTTGGCGTATAATGGCCTCTTTTTTCGGGGTGTATAGGCGGACTGCCCAATGATGGCATCGCTGCATCCACAGCTACAGCAGGGTTTGAGCATGGAGTTAGTGTGTCCGGCGGGGAATTATCCGTCGTTGAAAGCCGCCGTCGATAGCGGCGCCGATGCGGTCTATATCGGGTTCAAGGACGACACCAATGCGCGGCATTTTGCCGGTCTGAATTTTAACGACAAGAAAGCCTTTAAAGCGCTGGATTACGCCCGTGATCGCGGGGTTAAAGTGTTCGTAGCGGTCAATACCTACCCCCAGCCTCAGGGCTGGGAGCGCTGGACAAAAGCGGTCGATCTGGCGGCGGATCTCGGCGTCGACGCCCTTATCGCCGCGGATATGGGGGTGTTGGGATACGCCGCCGAGCGCCATCCGGAGCTGGGTCTGCACCTGTCGGTTCAGGGCTCTGCCACTAACTACGAAAGCCTCAAGTTTTATCATTCCGAATTTGGTATTCGCCGCGCGGTCTTGCCGCGGGTGCTATCCATGTCGCAGGTTCGTCATGTGGCCAGTCAGAGCCCGGTAGAGCTGGAAGTCTTTGCGTTCGGCAGCCTGTGCATCATGGCGGAGGGGCGTTGCTATCTCTCCTCCTATGTAACCGATCAGTCCCCCAATACCTGTGGTGCGTGCTCGCCGGCTAACGCGGTGCGCTGGGAAGAACAGCCCAACGGCGGCTTGGAAACGCGGCTGAATAATGTGCTGATCGATCGTTACGAGCCGGGCGAAAACGCCGGCTACCCCACGCTCTGCAAAGGGCGGTTCAGGGTCGAAGGTAATACTTTCCACGCTCTGGAAGAACCGACCAGTCTCAATACGCTTGAACTGCTGCCGCAGCTGCAGGAGGTCGGCGTGTCGGCGGTTAAAATCGAAGGCCGTCAGCGCAGCCCCGCGTACGTCGAGCAGGTGGTGAGTGTCTGGCGTCAGGCGATCGATGCGATGCAGGCCAATCCCGCGGAGTATGCCGCAAAACATGAGTGGATGGCCGCACTGGATGCGGTTTCCGAAGGCTCCCAGACTACCTTGGGCGCCTATTCGCGCCCGTGGCAGTAAGGTAAGGAGTAGCAGTATGAAATTATCCATGGGGCCGGTGCTGTTCTTCTGGCAGCGCGAAGCGGTGTATCAGTTTTATCGCGAGCTGGCAGAGCAGCCGGTGGATGTGATCTATCTGGGCGAAGCGGTCTGTTCCAAGCGGCGCGAGCTCAAAACCCAGGACTGGATTGACTTGGGGCGCGAACTGGCGGCGGACGGCAAACAGGTGGTGCTTTCCAGTCTGGCGCTGATCGAGGCAGAGTCGGAATTGAAAACGCTGCGCAGATTGTGTGACAACGGCGATCTGTGGCTGGAAGCAAACGACATGGGCGCGGTGCAGATGCTGTCGGAGCGCAAGCTGCCGTTCGTTTCCGGTTCGGCCATCAATGTATACAATGCGCGTTCGTTGCAGGCGTTGTACCGGCGCGGCATGCGCCGCTGGGTGATGCCGGTGGAGCTGTCGGGTGAGACGCTGGCTGCAATTCTGACCGATGCTCAGGCGCTGGGCTTTGCCGATCAGATCGAAACCGAGGTATTCAGTTACGGTCATCTGCCGCTCGCTTACTCGGCCCGCTGTTTCAGTGCCCGCGCCCGCAATCTGCCGAAGGACAACTGCCAGTTCGTCTGCTTGGAGTACCCACAGGGGATGCCGCTGGCCAGCCAGGAAGACCAGTCGGTGTTTACTATTAACGGTATTCAGACCATGTCAGGCCAGGTCTACAACCTGCTGCCCGAGGTGGACGAGATGAAGCGAATCGGGGTCGATCTTGTGCGTCTCAGTCCGCGGCCGGAGGCGATGGCCGAGGTTATCGCCCAATACCGTGCCCGCATCGATGGTACTGATGATGGCATCGCGGCGATTCCCGCGGATGCGGTCAACGGCTACTGGTACAAAAGTGCGGGGCTGGTTAATACCCAGCGCTAGGCCTTGTACTGGTTATAAAAAAACCGGCCTTAGGCCGGTTTTTTTATCGCTGTCTTGATCAGAAAAAGCGTTGAGCCAGATCCGCACAGCGGGTCAGGATCATTTTGATGGCAGCTGGCAGGTTGTCGTGATCGACACCATCCATCAGGTTCTTTGCTTCCAGCCCCACTTCGGTATCCCCTTCGATCATCAGGCGGCGCTGGAAGAACAGGGTGTCAGGGTCTTCGCTGCGCGAGGCCAGCAACAGAAACTCTTTGAGATTGCCACGGATGGTGGCGTCGGCTTGCTCGTCACGCGCGACCAGCAGGCGGTCTTCATCATAGGTGATGAACCAGGCCAGGCCGATGTCGCTGATCTCGACCTTGAGCCAGCGATCTTGCAGGAAGTCGAAATCGCCATCGTCCAGTGGTTCCTGGAATGCACGGGACATGCTTTCCTCCAGCAGTCGGCGCTGCACGCTGAAGGGAATCCGTCGCGCCTGAGTAGCCATCAGCAGCGGCAGGCGTTGCACCAGCTGGCGCGGTGCAGGCAGGCTCGGGAGAGGAAGTGTCGGCAGTGGAAGAGCAGGTAATTTGAGCATAACGTCCGCGTTTCTGGTCAAAAATAGCGCAATTATGCCAACTGGGCGGGGTTAAATAAAGAGCACCGCTTCAGGGGTTGGGGTAAACTGGATCGATTGCGGGTGGTTGTCGCGTGTTATGCGACTGATTATCATTGAATTTCATCAATTTGATTGAGGTGTTGAAGTCTTGATCGTTGGCAGAATCAGCCGAGCCGGGCTCGTTTCTCTGGTAGGCATGGCACTATTGGCTCTGTCCCTGAGCAGTGGCGCCGAGGAAGGGAAAAAGAAGGAGCGCTGGAAACGCTTCGAAAATGATGGTTTGCATGATCCGGGTAATCCTGCCATTGGGGAGCTGCAATGGCCGGGCGATGCCTTTGAGGGTTTTCCGATGGACAACCCTGATACCGGGAATCAGGTGGACTGGGTCAGGGCGCTGGAAAGCGGGGTTATCGTTCCCCGTACCAATCTCTTTCCCGATACCCATATCGAAGTTCTCGATCTGGACATTATCATGGACCAGACCAGCACCATGCCCTATGTCCGTTTCCCTCACCGGGCTCACACCCAGTGGCTGGACTGTAGCAACTGCCATGATCACCTGTTCGTCAAGAAGTCCGGCGCCAATCCGGTGAATATGTTCGCCATTTTGTCAGGCGAATACTGTGGGCGCTGTCACGGTGCGGTTGCTTTCCCATTGACCGAGTGTCGTCGTTGTCACAGCGTTGAGCGCAACTCTTTTCGCGGCAATTTTGGTGCGCAGGAGGGGCCTGGCCGTGTCTATCCGCCGGTGATGGAGCAGGAGGTGGTCAATTGATGGGTATTCGCCAAATTGCTGCATCTCGTCTGTGGGGTCCGCTGATGGCGGTGGCCTTGCTATTGGTCGCGCTGCCTTCACGGGCGGAGTACGCGGATGTGGTGCTAAACAAGTATGCCGAGAAGAACGGTATGCGACCGGTGATCTTCCCGCACTGGTTTCACCGTATCCGCTTCCGTTGCAAGGTGTGCCATTTTGAGTTGGGCTTCGAGATGCGTGCCGGCAGTAACGACATCACCATGGGTAAGATCATCGACGGGCAGTACTGTGGCATGTGTCACAACAACGAGATTGCCTGGAGCGTAGAACATTGTGATCGCTGCCACTCTGGCCGTCCCGGGCTCAAAACCCGTATCTACGGAGGTCACGAAACCTCCGGCCCCTCACGCTGGTAAGCGGGCGTCAAGGAGAGGCAATGAACGCGTCAAAAGGATTACTCGTTACCCTGTTGGCCTGGCTGACTCTGGGGTGCACTCCCGCAGCTAAAATCATGACCTTCGAGATGCCCCAGGCCCCGCGGGAGAACCGTTTGGTCTGGCCGGACCCTCCAGCCCCGGCGCGCATTGTTTATATTGGCGACCTTATTGGGGAAAACAATTTCATCTCTGCAGCCGATGACGTCAAAAGCGGATTCCGCAGTTTCCTTGAAGTGCTCGCGGGCGTGGGCCTGGACGAGCCGGAGCCGAAAGTACTGCGCCGCCCGCAAAGTGGTGTCACCGGTCCCGACGGGCGGATCTACGTTACCGATGTCGGTTCCAGCGCAGTGTTCGTCTTCGACGAAGCGCAAGGAACTATGGATATTTGGTATAGTCTGACCGATAAGGTCAACTATGTGGCACCTACGGGTATCGCCCTGGCGCCGGAAGGGCGTCTGCTGGTGGCGGACTCTGAACTCGGAGAGGTGTTCGTACTGGACAGCCAAAGCGGCGAGCTGCAGTCCCGCTTTGGTGCCGGGGTGCTGAAACGGCCCACCGGTGTGGTGGTGGCGCCCGAGTACCAACTGGTTTTTGTGGCCGATACCCGGGCCCATGACGTCAAGGTGTTTGACTTTGACGGCAACCTGATCGACAGCATCGGCCAGCAGGGTGACGGGGTAGGTGAGTTCAACGCGCCGGTTTACATGAGCTATCGCGACGGCAAGCTGTTTATTGCCGATGTGCTCAATGCGCGTGTTCAGGTAGTGGGCATCGAGGGTCGGGTGTTTAACGTGATCGGTGAACGCGGACTCTACGTGGGCAACCTGACGCGGCCCAAAGGGGTAGCGCTGGACAGTGATGGGAACTTGTACGTGGTGGAGTCCTACTACGACCACTTGCTGGTGTTCAACCAGCAAGGTCGCTTGTTGCTACCGATTGGAGGCCCGGGATTCTCCTCGGGGCGCTTTTATCTGCCGTCCGGGGTGTGGACGGATGCCAGGGATCGTATTTACGTGGCCGACATGATGAACGGACGAATCTCCATTTTTCAGTACCTGGGTAACCCCGGATGAGGTATTAAGTGATCGACCGGCGGTTTGGCGTTGTAGCCGCAGCTTTACTTGCCTTGTGGGCGGCGACGGTTGAGGCGGGCCGGATCTCCGATATCCGCAATACCAAGCACAACCTGTCGGCGAGCGGCCCCGGTGATACCCGCGCGGTCAGCGAGTCTCAGGTGTGTGTGTTCTGCCACACGCCGCATGCGGCGAAAACCGCAGCGGAACTCGGTATCGTCGCGCCGTTGTGGAACCGCCAGGTCAGCAGTACTGCTACCTACACCATGTACGACTCCACCTCGATGGACGCCACGGATATGGCCGCCGAACCGGGTGGGACCTCAAAGCTGTGTCTCTCCTGTCATGACGGTACCCTGGCGCTCGGTGCGGTCGGCGTGCTGAATGGCCAGTCGAATCAAACCATCGATATGCAGTCGAGCGATCCCGATTTTGACGGCACCATGCCCGGCGGGCGCTTGAGCAACAACGACCCGGCGGTAACCTCCGGTTTTACTCGCCGCCTGGGCGTCGATCTTCGTAACGATCACCCGATCTCCTTTACCTACAACTCTGCTCTGGCCGCCGCCGATGGTGAGCTGCGTGATCCGGCAACGGACACCATGGTGAGCAGCGATCCGAACCTCAACGGCAGCCTGCATATTCGCACCCGGGTCTCGGGTGATACCCGACCGCTGATGCCGCTCGACGGCGGGCAGCTGCAGTGCACCACCTGCCATGATCCCCATATTCGCGATGCCGGCAACTACGGCGGTGAGTCGATCAACGCCAAATTCCTGCGGGTTAACCGGTTCCAGATGGACCCACTGACGGTGGTGCCCAACCCCGACCAGACCAGTGGGCCGTTCACCAATTTCGTT
This sequence comes from Motiliproteus sediminis, assembly GCF_017912535.1. Classification (GTDB taxonomy): domain Bacteria; phylum Pseudomonadota; class Gammaproteobacteria; order Pseudomonadales; family Balneatricaceae; genus Motiliproteus; species Motiliproteus sediminis. The sequence continues at coordinate 83,790 of NZ_JAERQK010000012.1, read as the reverse complement.
TTTAATCCGGCGGGCAGCGGCAATCCAGTCGCACCGGACGGCGGCGATATCATCTGTCTGGCCTGCCACGATAAGGCGGGTTGGGCACAGTCGGCCCATGCACGTGAAGATGTGGCCAACTACGAGTATGCCAACAGCGGCGATCAGGGGGCCAATCCCACCGAGTTGCGGGAGTTCTTCCCGGGGATCAAAGTCTGGCAGGCGGCGTGCCTCAATTGCCACGATACCCACTCGGTGCAGGGTAGCCGTCGACTGTTGCGTGAAGGGATTGGCGGCAGCGGCATTGATCGTCCCTCCGGCTCCCGCAATCAGGCTCTGATCGGCGGCAATGCCGACCAGAGTGATTCGGCCGTTGAGAGCACCTGCTACCAGTGTCACTCTAATGATCGTCAGACCCTGGTGGGGCAGACGTTGAGCAACTTTGGCGTGCCGAACATCAAGTCCGATTTCGAACTCAATTATCACATGCCGATCCTGACCAAAGACCAGGAGAACAGCAGTCAAGAGGTGCACCGCATCGCCGACGCCGACTTCTACGAGCCGCCGGCCTCCCTGGCGCAGATGTCGCAACAGCCATCCGGGGGGCGGCACGTCGAATGCACCGATTGTCATAACCCGCACCGGGTCAAGAAAACCCGCTACTTCTGGGAGGATCCTGATCTGGCTGGTGCCAACGATGACCAGGCCACCCACACCCATGACGACGGTGTGCTACACACTAACTTGGCCTCTGGAGTGTTGGCGGGAGCGTATGGCGTTGAGCCTGACTATGGGTCACCCGAATGGGAACCGGACCCGGCCAATTGGGCCAGCCAGGGCTATTACCGCGAGGCTGACGCCGGCAACCTGTTTTCGTTTACCGAGCTTCGGGGGGCCCCGCCCCTTGATTCGCGCAGCTCGCCGCCAGCCGAAAGTGATCCACTGATCAATCGGGATACCGCCACCTACGTGACCCGTGAGTATCAAGTGTGTATGAAGTGCCACTCCCACTTCGGTTACGGTAACGAGCCGCCGGAGTTGCGCCCGCTGGCCAATGGCGGTTCGCTCAACAACAACGGCTTTACCAGTTCGGTGCCGGAAACCAATCAGGCGATGGAGTTTATGGCGCCCGATGGAAGCACCAAGTACGGCGGCGCCAATCATCTGGCCGAAGGCACCGCGACCGGGCCCAACTGGGGGGTAGAGAGCACTACCAACAACCACCGTTCCTGGCACCCAGTGGTCGGGCCGACGGGGCGTACCGGTCCCATTCGCGGGCCGGGCAATACCGACATATCAAATAACTGGTACCCACCGTTTAACGCGGGGGTCGGTACTCAGACGATGTACTGTAGTGACTGCCATGGCACCAACACTGCCAACGGCGGTTCAGCTCCGGCTAGTGGTAAGCCCTGGGGGCCGCACGGGTCGGAGAACCCGTTTATTCTCAAGGGTCCCTGGGAGCCGGGAACGGCCGCGCCACCGAGCGACACGCTTTGCTTTAAGTGTCATAACATCGGCTACCGTACGGGCTCACAAGGTGACTCGGGTTTTCATGATAATGACGACTTTGGTTCGAAGAAAGGCGACCTGCACGCCTATCATGCGGATAAAATCACTCCCGGAAATAGCACCAACGTACTGCGCTGCAACTGGTGCCATGTGGCGGTTCCTCACGGTTGGAAAAACAAGGCGTTTTTGGTCAACCTTAACGATGTGGGACCGGAGTGCGAAGAAAACGGGGTGCGGCTTGCTGTCGGCACCAACCGCAATCCCGGGAACAATGGCAGCGCTGGGTTTACCTGTGCGCCCTATTACCAGAACGCTTATCTTAGAGTGGTAAACTGGAGGCGAAGCGGCGAATGGCGGCCACAAGATTGCGGCGTTAACAGCAATGATAATGATGTCGATTGGATGAAGAATACTTGCCAGGATCCCCCTTGATGTTGAGACAACGTCTCAAATCTTTGCTGTCTTGGACTGCTTCGTTAAAACTCACTCTCTTTCTGCTGCTGCTGTTACTGGTAGCGGTTATCAATGCCTACAACTCGGCTGAACAACTCTTTCGCGCGAGTACTTATGGGGTGTTCTTGACGATCCCACTGGCGGCGTTAGCTCTTAATCTAACAGCAGCAATTATTGCTAATCCCAGCTTTCGCGCGCAGCCCGCGCTTTTGCTTTTTCATTTGTCTTTGTTGGCGCTCGTTGGTCTTGCAGGAGTCGGACAGTTGACCAACCTCAAAGCTTGGACGGAAGTCACGACCGGTGAGTGGTTTGACGGTCAGCTAGAAGGTATCCAGGCCGGTCCGTTACATCGGGGGCGTGCAGATCAAGTGCGCTTTCGAAATGTCGATTTCGACATTAACTACGCGCCAGGCCCTATTCGTCGGCATACCTTCAACAGGATCGAGTGGCTCGCGGAAGACGGCTCGCTGAAAACGGCAATCATCGGTGATCAGGTACCGCTGGTTACTCATGGGTACCGTTTTTACACCTCGTTTAATAAAGGGTTTGCGCCGCAGTTTATTTGGCGCGATCGCGCGGGTAGGGTTTCGATCGGATCAGTGCACCTGCCTGCGTGGCCGCTGCATGAGTTTAATCAGGCGGTTGAATGGCAGCTTCCGGGCAGTGAACAAAGGTTATGGATACAGTTAGAGTTTGATGAAGAAATCCTCAGTAAAACGGAGCCCTCGACCTACAGAACGCCAGAAGAGTACTACTTGGTGGTGCGCTTGGGTGACCAGCGTCATGAGATGAACGCGGGTGATGAACTTGAGATTGGAGGTGGTACTTTGGTTTTTCAAGGGCTGAATACCTGGATGGGTTACACCGTTTACTACGACCAAACCCGCTACTGGATGCTCGCTGCCTGTTTGCTCGCGGTGTTGAGCATCGGTTGGCACTTCTGGAGCAAGTTTAATCGGACGTCATGGCAGCGCGGGGAGCATTGAGTTGGTGAATACTCACTTGCAAGATGCGAGCAAAGGGGTGCTGTTGGTTCGTGCCCAGAGCCGGAAGGCAGCGGCGCACCCTCGTCATCGGCATCCCCCCCTCAGTTTGTTGTACGCCCAAGCGGGCCTCGAGCGCGCGGGGCTGAGTTGTCAGTTGTGGGATCAGTGGGTTCGTTCAACGCCGCCAGAGCTGGACTGGCACCCTTCAGTGGTGGTGGTGATGGGCCAGAGCGAGTGCTTGGAAGAAGCGGCTGCGCTGGCCCGCTGGGCAGGTTCTCTGGGTGCCAAGACGGTAGCGGTAGGTCAGCAAGCCTATCACTACCGCGACAGCGCCGGTGTCGGTCCGTGGGACTGCATCCTTGAAGGGGAGTTTGAGCTGGCGCTGGCAGGAGTCGTCGTGGCGCTGCTGCAGCCGGCGCCCCGACTGATTCAGGGTAAGCGCTACCAGCGCGTGCTGGTGGACGACCCCGATCAGTTGCCGAGGTTGAGCGTATCGATGGATCAACTGGATCATTACCCCTTTCCTCTTCCGGTCCGCGGGCGTGTGGTGCGCCGATGGGGCTACGTACAAACGGCCTGGGGCTGCCCCTACGCCTGTGATCACTGTACTGATGTGGTGCGCAAGTCCAGTGGCAGCCGGTTGCGCCGCCGCCGCGTTGGTGCCGTGCTGGACGATATCGCGGTGCAGTTGCAGGCGGGTGCGGAAGGGATCGTGTTTGAAGACGATACCCTGTTCTGCAGTCCCGCCCATCTACGTGCGCTCTGTGACGGGATCGCCCAGCGGGGCTGGGATTTCCCTTGGGTCGCCAACGCCCGGCCAGACGAGCTTGACGAGGCGCGGGTGGCATTGGCAGCCGGGGCGGGGGCGGTCCTACTCAAGCTGGGTATCGAAACCGCGGATTCGTCGTTGGCGCAGGCTATTGGCAAACACCGGTCCGAGTCCAGCTGGCGTGAACTCTGCGAGTCCGGACTGCAGCGGTTACAGCAGCATGGGATCGGTGCGTTGGCGCTGCTGATGACTGGGATGCCGGGGGAGACGGCTGACCAGCACCAAACCACCCGGGGCTGGTTGCGGCGTCAGCCGTTGGATTACGTGCAGGTGCAGCTGTTTACCAGCTATCCCGAGATTCAACTGGCGGTGACGCCGGGCTCTGAAGGCGGTTCCCATTACCGTGCCGGGGATTCGCCCGAGCGACAGCGCCATCTTCGCTGGCAGCAGCGTCTCTATCGGGGGTTCTATCTCCGTGCGGGCTTTGCCCGGCATCATCTGCGTCACCATTGGCGTTGGTACCTGCGCCCCTCCCACTGGGTTCGCCTGTTGCAACAGGCTGCCTTCGTGCTGTCCGCTGGCAGGAGCAACGGCTGATGCTGTCTGCGGATCTATTGCGGCGCCTTGATCGCTGGCTCGGGTTGCCGCTGGTGTGGATGTTTGGGTTGCTGAGGTTGCTGCTACGTTACTGGTATCCCGCCGCGGCTAACCGTCAGGGGCCGCTGCTGGTGATCCAGTTGTCGGAAATGGGCAGTGTGATCATCGCCGAACCGGCGTTACGAGAGATCGGCCATCACCAGGGCCCATTTCATTTTCTGACTCTGGAGCGCAATGCCGACTGCCTGGCGCTGTTGCCGGCGCTGCCTCTGGAACGGGTGTTTGTGCTTCGTGATCGTTCCCTGTGGCTGCTGGCATGGGACAGTCTGCGCTTTATTCGCTGGAGCCGGCAGCAGCGCTTGGGGGCGGTGCTCGATCTGGAGCTCTTCTCCCGCTTCAGCACGCTACTGGGGCTGTTCAGTGGCGCATCCCGGCGAATAGGCTTTGGCCATGCCGGCGAAGGGTTGTCTCAAGGGGGGCTGGTGACCGAACCCGTCGCCTATAACTCTCATCGCCACATGCGGGACAATTACCTGGCGTTGGCGCGGCAGCTGCTTGGCCAGGACGTTGCGGGGTGTTCGCCAACGGCGAAGGACGTGCTTAATCAGGTCACCCCGTTCCCCTACGATGGGGCTGCGGAACGGTCGGTGGGGCAGCGTGTGGCATGGTTGTTCAATCCATCGCCCCGCAAACCGCGGCGGCGGATTCTGGTACAGGTGGGGGCCGAGGGTGTACTGCCGCAACGCAACTGGCCGCGGGCGCACTGGGTCAGCGCCATCGGCGGGCTGGTTAGCGAAGAGGGCGCAGAGGTTGTTCTCTGTGGTCGTCAACAGGAGTGGGCCGCGGCTGAACTGATCCGTCAGCAAGTGGACTCACCTCTTTGCGTCAACGCCTGTGGCCTGTTTGCTGTCGCAGAGCTGCCGCACCTCTATCGCAATGCGGATCTGCTGCTGGCGGCGGACTCGGGCCCGGCCCACTTCGCAGCGGTTGCGCAGTTGCCGGTACTGGTGCTGTTCGGGCCGGAAACACCCGCATTGTTCCGACCGCTCGGTGAACACCGCGTACTGTATGCGGGACTGGCCTGTTCGCCCTGTGTGTCCGCCGCCAATCACCGTTGTACCCAGTGTCGCGACAACCGCTGTATGCAGCAGATCCTGCCCGCCGAGGTAGTGGCGAGCGCCCGTCAGATGCTGGCTGATAACGCAGTGGTCAGGCTGGCTTCCCGGCGGGCATGATACGCCAGCGCTGCAGGCAGAGTGCCAGCGTGAGCACGGCGGGCAGCGGCCCGAAGTGGATCTCTGCCTGCCAGGCTGCAGGGTATAGGGCGAGCATGACAATGCCGATGCCTGCAAGTTGATAACCGTGGTGGCGGGGGCCCGGGTGATCACGCATATCCGTGTAAAGCCAGGCGAGTGCCAGCCCCAGCAGAGTGAGATCGTACAGATAGGCCAGCGGGGTTGTGAGCAGCGTTGCGGCGCACAACAGTGCCGCTTTGAGTGGCAGCCGGTGGTTGTTGTTGGCACTGTGGCGCCAGTATTTCCAGACCAGTAGCGCTGCCAGGGTGCCTACCGCAAGGTGGAATGACCAGGCGGCGAGATTCGACGCCCCGTAGAACTTGGCCCATCCCACCGGTGTGATCATCGGCTGATACAGATACGCACCGCTACCGATGCCGGCAAAACTCGCCGTAATGCTGTCCAGAAACGCGCTCCAGTGCGACCAGCCAAAGGCCAGCGTAGTGCTGGCTACGAGCGCCAGCACTACGGCGCTGGCGGTAGTAAATACCCACCAATAACCGCCGGCGGCGAGCGCCAGCGGAATGAGCAGTCCCAGATGGGGTTTGAAGGCGGCAAGGCCGATCACGACCCCGGCGAGCGTAGGGTGGCGCTGCAACAGGTTCAGTCCGATACCGATCAGTCCAGCGGAGAAAAAGCCGGTCTGCCCATAGCCCAGGTTGAACAGGGTTGAGGGGGCGGCAAGGCCGACGCCCACGCTGCTGCGGTGGTGGTTAAGCCACAGGGCCAGCAGGTAGAGTGTCAGGCCAGCGATGGACCAGCTGATGAAAGCCCACAGGTAGGGTATGCGTGCCAGCGGCAGTATCAGTAGTGAATAGGGTGGGGGGTACATCCACGCGGCATAGTGATGCTGGTGAATCTGGGCCTCGGTGAGCTTGAAATCATAGGCGGCGTTGGCGGCATAGTAGTCGGCCAGCAGCATCCGTTCTGGTACGTAGAGGTTGTGCGCGGGTTCGTAGCGAAGCAGTACCGAGCCGGCGTAAGTCGAAGTGAAGTCGGTAAATAACGGTGCCTGGCCCGCTTCTGCCCGCTGGTAACCGCGGTAGTGGTCGAGAGCAACGAAGCCGGCGTACGCCAGCAGCAACACCACGCCCGCTGCGAACAGCAGGGCGTGGCTTCGAAGATGCAGGCGGCTACGCGTCATTCGTCTGCGAGCCGGGGTGCGCTCAGTTCAGGCGATTGACGCCGCCGGCGAACAGAATTTCGTCAAAGGTGCGGCCCAGTGACGGGCTGTTGAAATTGCGCATGGTCGCCGCACCTGACCAGGAGATGGTGTCGCCTACGCTGACATCGGCTGCGGGAGCCGCAACCCAGACCTTGCCGTTACCGGTATCGACCTCCATGTAGGAGTAACCGCCGGAGGCTTCGGTGGAGAGCACCGTGCCCTGACTGAGGTTGGCCTGCAGTGCCTCGGGGCTGACTTTGCGCACCGCGCCGGCAAAATAGATGGTGTCGAAGGTGCGGTTAAGGGCCTTGCTGGTAAAGTTATGCATGGCCGCAGCGTTTGACCAGGAAACGTATTCGCCCGCTGCGATGTCTCCGGTCTGGGTCACCGCCAGCCATACGTTGGTGCCGTTGCGATCGACCTCGAGGTAGGTATAACCGCCGGCATTCTCACTGCTGACTACTCGGCCACCGTTATCACCCTGCTGCGCAGCGAGACCGGCAACGGCGGGCCCTCGTGCCTGCAGGCGGGTGGAGGCGTGATTGACCTCGAGACTGGACACGAAGTAGATGTCGTCGAAGGTTTGGTCAATCGCTTTGCTGTAAAAGTCGCGCATCAGCTTCTTGGCTCCCCAGGCAACGATGTCACCGGGATTCATTTCGGTGTCCGCACCGGCAATCCAGAAGGTGCTGCCGTTTTGCTCGACCTCGGCGTAGGTGTAGCCGGAGGCGGTTTGTGATTGCAGTACGCGACCCTGATTGGCAGCCAGACGGATCTTCATGCCTGCGTGGGGATCATTGGCGGTGGTGGTTGTGGCCGGTGCATTCGCGGTTGTTTTCTGGGCCGCGTCGTCGTCAGAGCAACCGGCCAGTAAAGCGAGGTGGCCGGCCATCAGGGTGGCAATGAACAGCTTGGATGATTTCATGTTGTTACCTTGGTAATGCCTCCGGAGGAGGAGTCTCTTCGTGCTATACCGCCCCTTGGTGGGGCGACATCGAAATAAAGGGTACACCGAAAAACGTCAGGAACGAGATGATAAAGACGATCAGTACCAGCGTGCAGGCGACTTTCGGTGGTATCTTCCAGGTGACCTTAGTATGCAACGCCAGTGCCATGAAAAGCCAGGCGATAAAGGACCAGGTTTCCAGCGGGTCCCAATCCCAGTAACGGCCCCAGGCATCCTGCGCCCAGACGGCACCGGCGACCAGCATCAGGGACTGAAAGATCAGCCCCAGTGCCATAAATCGGAATGCCAGCTCGATCAGGCTCTCATTATTGGGAAGCTGGTCAAATACGCCGCGCGCCCAGCGCGCCTGGCGGCAGAGGATCGCGCCTGCCAGAGCGACGGCGACCACCAGAGCCCCCATGAAAATCTTGCCAAAGCTGACGTGGACGTAGAGCCAGACGGTGTCGTAGGTTGGCGGAAACACGCTGGCACCGGGCGAAGCCAGCAGCAGCCAGGCCATCATCATAAATTGTATCGGAACCAGAAAGGCGGCGGTCGGTCTGATCGGAGGAAAGCGCCAGTAAACCAGGGCAAAGAACAGGGTGATGCTCCAGATGTTGCTGGAGAGGATCTCGAACATGGTCAGAAAGGGACCATGGTCGAGCCGAATCCAGCGGTAGCCGATAGCAATCGAGTGAGCCACCAATCCGGCCCACAGCAATCCCTGGAACAGATCTTCGGCGCGCTGTCGGAACAGCGTGGTTACAATCGCCAGCGAACCCGCTAAAACGTATATAATGAGCGCCGCCCAGAGAATAAGCAGCTCGGTTTCAATGGTCATGGAGCGTTGGGTTTTGCCCTCGGTCGCGGTGGTCGAACTATACCCTGATCGGCAGGTGGATAGAAGAGAGCCTTGCGCCCTCTTCTAACAGGGTGAGACAGCATTCACCGCTATAGTTTCAATCGGGAAGTGTGTTGCAGATTTTTATTTCTCCTACAGCAACAGCGTCGCCATCGGCCGCAATTGTCGAGGGCGGTTGGTATGCGCTGGCGCTGGCCGCTCTGGCGCTTGGTAGTGTGATGGCCGTGGTGCTGGTGCTGGCTAAGACACCCTGGTTGGCGACGGCGCTCGGCCTCGATCAATTCTTTCCGGTGGCTTTGGTGTATCACGTCAATCTGACCATTCTGCTGTGGGTCAATGCGGTGGCCGCGTTGCTCTGGCGGCAGGCTTTTGTGTGCAGGTGGCCGTTGCTGGATGGATTGGGATTATGGCTGGCCGCTGTTGGCGCTGTGACGCTGTTGTTTCCTCTCGGAGGGGCCCCGACGGCGGTTCTCAGCAATTATGTTCCGGTCATCGATTCTCACTGGTTTGTCGGTGGCTTGGCTGCCTTCATGGCGGGGGTGACGCTGCACCTGATCAACCGGCTGCCCGCCTTGATCGCCGGTCTGGTGTCGCTCCGGCGAGACGGTGAGTGGTTGCTGGCGCTGGCGGGGTTTGCCTGGCTGATGGCGATCGTGGTGCTGCTGATCACCGGTTGGCAGCTGCAGCCGCTGCAGCACTGGACGCAGCAGGCAGAGCTGCTGTTCTGGGGTGGGGGGCACGTGATCCAGGCGGTGAATCTGTTGCTGTTGTTGGCCGTGGCGATGAGACTTGCCGGTGCCCGCGTCAGCGAGTTTACGGCGCGGCTATTGCAATCCTTCATGCTGGCGGCGCTGGTGGCAGCGTTGGCTATCGCGCTTGCCTATGACCCGGCCTCCGCCGAGTACCGCCAGCTGTTTACGGGATGGATGCGCTTTTTTAGCATTCCGTTGCTACTGTTGCTGTTTTGGCCGTTGTGGTCAGCCCATACGGGACGGGAGCGGCGCGAGTCGATCGCGCTGCAGGGCGCCTTGGTGCTGCTGCTGCTGGGGGCGTTGGTGGGGGCAGCCATTCGCGGCGACAATCTGTTGGTGCCCGCCCATTACCATGCCATGACCGGGGCACTGAACCTGATGTTGATGGTCTTTCTTTACCGTCATTATGGCAACCTGTCCGCCAGCGGCTCGCATTGTCGCCAGTTGCGGCTCTATTTACTCGGGGTGGTGATGATGGTGATCGGCCTGGCGCTTTCCGGCTGGTTGGGCGTAGGTCGAAAGCTAGCTGGTGACGCACAAGGTCTGGCCGGAGTGGCAGAACACGCTGCGTGGGGGCTGATGGGCGTGGGTGGTGCGCTGGCATTGATGGGCTGTTTTATGTTCCTGTCGGCGCAGCTGCGGGCGGCCTGGCTGCAACGCCGTAACGGTCACGAGCTGCCGCTGGAGGTGAACTGAATGCGTACCAAGCTCGGGTTCCGCCGCTCCGTCGCCCTGCTGTCGGTTGTCTCGGCGATTCTGGTGGCCGGCTACCTGATCAAACTGCTGCCGGGTGACTGGAGTCTCACCACCGAACAGAAGGGGGTGGTGGGGGCGGTGCATGTGCAGCCGCAGCGAGAGATCGAGCCGGTGGAGTTCGATCGTGACGGCTGGCGGTTGCTGCCACCGGCTGAGTCAGCCGCGGGTGATGTGTCGGCACATGTTGATGCACAGCTGCGGGAGCAAACCCGGATCCTGTTTGAGCACGGCTTGGCGTTGCTGCAGCAGGGGCGTTACCCTGAGGCGGTCAGGGCGCTGGAGATGGTTATCACGGTGGCGCCGGCGATGCCGGAAGCGTTCGTCAATCTGGGATTCGCGCTCTACGAATTGAACGAATTTGACGCCGCCCGGGGCGCTTTTCTGCGGGCTATGGATTTGAATCCAGCGCAGGGGAACGCCTATTATGGCGCCGCGATAAGTTATGAAGCGCTGGGTGATCTGGAAGCGGCGTTGGGCACGATGCGCACCTTTTTGCACGTGACCGAGGGGTATGAGACGTTCAAGGCGCGTGCACGAGCTGCTATCTGGGAGTGGGAAGCGCGGCTGGGGCGGGTTGAAAGCGCGCCGCCAGGGGGCGTGGAGAGCGCCTCTCAATCCACTCTTCAATAACGGGACAGTCTAACCGGGAGTGAATCGTTGGTAACCAAACCTTTGGTCGTCGGGGTGGCCGCGGCTGCCGTCTTGAGTGCTGGCGGCGCGATGGCGCAAACTTGTGATCTGAATGCGTACGACAATATGCCGAGCAATCGTTTCGTGATGCTGGATGGAGGCGTGGTACGAGATAGGGTCACCGGGCTTGAATGGCAGCGCTGTGCCCTGGGGCATGATTTTGTTGATGGCAGCTGTCGTGACGATCCCAAAAAACAGGTGCGCTCGTGGTTCAGCTGGCCTGACGCGCTGGCCGAGGTTGAGCGGTTGCAGTCCGCCCCTCAGTTTCAGGGGTGGCGTTTGCCGACGGTACAGGAGCTGCGCACGCTGATCTATCGGCGCTGCCAGGACCCTGCCTTGAACACCGAGGTGTTTCCCAACGCCCCCGCCTGGTTTTACTGGACCGCGACCTCATTCGCCGAAAACCCGGATTACGCCTGGCAGGTCGACTTTAAAACCGGCGAGACCAATGCACACCTGAAAAGCAGCATCTCCTATAACGTGCGGCTGGTGAAAGGCGAACTCATTCCCACATCGCGAAAGCGCGAGGAGAAACCGGGAGATCCCGAGGATGAACGCTTGGCGGCGTGGGATGACGGCATCCACGATACCGCTGACGCTGACATCCTGCTGCTGCAGCACCCGAACGACGCCCTGGCGGGATTGCCGCGCGACGGTCATGATCGAGTGGATTGGGCCAAGGTTCTGGTAGATGGACTGATTCAGCCGCGGGCTAATCGTGAAGGCGATGGCGAAATGGTGGTGTGGGATCAGGACATTCTGTTTACCGATACCGCGTCAATGCCGCACGTTGTTTTCCCCCACAAACTGCACAGTATGTGGTTGGCCTGCGAGAATTGTCATGATGCTATTTTCCCGGCCCAGCGAGGCGGGGTGGATATCAGCATGGGATCGATCTATTCCGGTGAGCACTGTGGCGTCTGTCACGGCAAGGTTGCGTTCACTCCTAACGCATGCGAACGCTGCCATAGCGTGCTCCACGAGGGCTCGCCGACAAAGTGGTGGTAGTTTGTAGCTATCTTGGGAGTGTGCAAAAGGGCCGCTGATGCGGCCCTTTATGGCCAGTGCGGTTATTGGGGCGCGGAGGCTTGTCCCATCACGAAACTGCCCTGCGCCTCCGTCAGCGCGGCGGGGCGGAACACCTCGACCTTCTTGTGGTACTGATCCACCATGTAAACCCTGCCATCGTCGTCTACATCGATGCCGGAGGGCAGGAAGAACTCCCCGCGGGCGCCACGGGAGTGCCGTTCGCCGACAAACAGCAGCAGTTGACCGTCAGGGGTGAAAATCTGGAAGTTACCGAAGGCTGCGTCACTGACGTATACGCGGCCCTCGAGGTCGATGGCGATTCCCTTCGGGCGCGAGAAAGTGCCCCACTTCAGTCCGATGGAGCCGAAGCTGTCGACAAAGGTACCGTCGGCTTCGTAGATGTTGACCCGGAAGTTGCCGCTATCGACCACGTAGAGGCGATTGTCGGGCGAAATGTCGATATCTTTTGGCAGGTTAAGCGCCCCGTCGCCGGAGCCGCGGCGGCCGAAGCGGTAGAGCATCTCGCCGCTGGCAACGTCGTAGACCATGACTTCGTGCTTGGTGCTGGTGACGCCGCCGGTATCGACCACGTATAGGCGGGAGCCGTCGTTACTGACTGCGAGACTGCTGGCCAGTTCGAAGTCGGCACTGTTGCCGACACTCTTGATGTAGTTGCCTTCAGAGTCATAAATCAGCACCGTCTTGAGGGTGCCGTCGATAACATAAAGGTTGCCGGCATCATCGGTGTCGAGGTCGTAGGGGCGGCGCAGCATGCCCGGCTGCGTTTGGCCGATAATCTTGTAGTTGCGCTTGCCGGCGTCAAACATCATTACCCGGCGACCGCCGGGATCGCTGACCCAGACGCGGCTGCCATAAGCGGCGATACCGAAGGGTTTGGTCAGACCCACGCCGGTACGCTGCATGCCGGTCATGTAGCGCATGAACTGGTTCTCTTCCGAGTCGACCACGATGTCGGCGGAGCTACGAATCGTGCGCTCGTAGAAGAAACGTGCCTCGTCCGGTGGCTTGGGGTAGGGCAGCGGTGGCAGCTGTGGCGCTTCGTAGGTAGGAGGCGCGCAAGCGGTTAACGTGAACGCGCTCATCAGGCTCAGGGCGATAGCGACAAGGCGGGTGATGGATGTACGTGACTTGTCTGTTTTCATGGTTTCCTTGGTGATAAATATCAATCTGATACAGGGGCTTGCGGGCCACCTTATGGCTGTCTATGCTGCTGTCCCCGTAACGGCCCGAGTTCGAACCAACTTATTATTACGTGGTCATTGCTATAAACTAAGAGCCGTTACTTGACGCTGGTGTTAAGGCCGGTATTCCTGTTCCGTTTATGTGGCTATTCAAACATGACCTATTCAAAATTCAACCCGATTTTGTTTTTGATTTCGCTATTGTTGATCTCGCTCAGCGGGCTGGCTCGTGCTGATGAAGTCCACAAGCACGCTGCAACGGACGCGAAAACTTCGGGCGTTGACGCGGCGAAACTATACCATGACTTTTGCTCCGTATGTCACGGCGACCGCGGAGATGGTCGCAGTCAGGCGCAATCCGGGTTGAATCCGCCGCCGAAGAACTTCACCAGTCATAAAGTGGCGGCAGAGCTGACGCGTGAACGGATGATTCGCTCCATCTCGGAAGGTCGCCCTGGCACCGCTATGAGCGGCTGGTCCAAGCGCCTTGGGGACGAAGAAATTGCAGCGTTGGCGGACTTTATCCGCACCGAGTTCATGCCAGCGGTGACCACCGATGATAGTGATACGGGGCGGGCCATTTATGCCAAGAACTGTTCGGTTTGCCATGGCGATCGCGGCCAGGGCGCGATCTGGGCGCGCAGCGGGCTGACGCCTCCGCCGGCAAACTTTACCGATCCTGCGTTAGCTAACCTCAGTCGTGATCGGATGATCTTCTCGGTAACCTATGGCCGCCCGCAGACAGCGATGAGTGCCTGGGGGAAACGCTTCAGCGCTGAAGAGATCGAAGCGGTGGTGGACTACATTCGCACCTCGTTCATGCATGTGCGGACGCAAGCACCGGCAAACAACACTCCGCAGACCGCGTCCGGCCATGACCATGATGCCCATGGCCCCGCTGATATCATGGCCCCGTTGCCGATGGGGTTGATCGGTAATGCCAAGATGGGGGGCGACCTGTACCAGCAAAATTGCGCCGATTGTCACGGTATCTCGGGTGACGGCCAGGGACCGCGAGCCTACTTTATTTTTCCCAAACCGCGGGACTTCCGCCATCCGGCTGCGCGGGCCAAATATAGCCGCGCTCACCTGTTCGAGGTCATATCCGACGGTGTTGTCGGGAGCGAAATGCCCGCGTGGGATAAGGTGATGACCGATCAGGAGATCGCGCATATATCCGAGTACGTTTTCGACGCCTTCATCCATCAGCCGGCGGCCGCTGAGTTGCCGGCTGGCAGTCATGACCACGGCCAGCATACCCACTGAACCCTGTGCAGGAGCTAATGGTGTTGTACGGACGAGGTCTGTTGTGGGTGCTGGGTGGATGGTTGTCGATCTGTGCGGCGGCGTTTGGTGATGAGCGTCACGAGCAGGGCAGAGAGCTCTACAACTATCGTTGTTACTATTGTCACGGCTATTCAGGCGATGCCAAAACCCTGGCAGCCAGTTACATGACGCCGGCTCCGCGTGATTTTGCCAGCACCTCGCTGGATGCTCTCAGTCGGGAGCGGATGATTGAGGTGGTCACGCGGGGCGTTGAAGGCACCGCGATGAAGGGGTTTACCTACTATCTGTCACCGGTAGAGATCGAACTGGTGGTAGATTTCGTGCGCGAGGAGTTTATGGCCGAGCAGCGCGTCAACACCCTTTATCATACCGTGGAGAACGGTTGGCCCGACCATGATCGCTACCGGATCGCCTATCCCTTTGCGACCGGCGAGCTACCCATCGATATGCCGCAGACCGAGATGAACGCGCAGCAGCGCAAAGGCTTGCGCCTGTTTCTGACCAGTTGCGTCAGCTGTCATGATCGTGGTCGGGTTGAGGATGAAGGCGCGATCTGGGAGCTGCGAGCTATCTCTTACCCACGCAATAATTTCTCGTTCACCCAGTTTGACGGCACCACCTCTGCCAGTGTGTATGCCGAACATGATCAGGTTCCTCGCGTCGCGGGTTTGAGTGAGCAGGAGAAACAGGGAGAAGTACTGTTTCAGGAGAACTGTGCGTTTTGTCACGCTGCGGATGGCACCGGCAAGAACTGGATCGGCAGCTTTCTCGATGCCAAACCCCGTAATTTGACCGATCCCGAAATCATGCAGTCGATGACTGATGCGCGATTGCGCACGGTGATTGAAGAGGGGCTGGTGGGTACCTCGATGCCGGCTTGGAAGGCTGTGTTGTCCTCAGCGCAGATCGATGCGCTCGTAAGTTATATATCGCGGGTGTTCCACCCGGTGGCAGATGACCCGGTTCAACCCCCTCGTTAGCGCGCTGGCGCTATCGCTGGCGCTGCTGGTAACGGCATGCAGCGAGCCGTTGCGTGAACCAGAGCTGTCGCTGGAGGGGGTCGAGCTGGCGGATCTGGATGGCAATCTGCGCCCCCTGCTTGATGGGTCCGGCCGAGTTCGGATTGTCAATTTCTGGGCGACCTGGTGCGCGCCCTGCCGCGAGGAGATGCCGGCGCTGCAGGCCTTGGATGATATGCTCGATGATGCACGTTATCAGGTGGTCGGGGTTACCGTGGACCGCGACCTGAATCTGGTGCGCGAGTTTCTGCTTAAGTACGGCATCCGTTTCAGCCAGCTATCCGACCCGGCGATGCAGTTGGCCTCGGAGCGGGTTGGTGTTCGTGCGTACCCGGAAACGTTGCTGGTGGATGAGACCGGGCGTGTTATTGATCGCGTTGTTGGGGTTCGCCCCTGGGATGACCCCGAGTTCATAACCGCCTTTCTGGCACCTGTGGATGACAAGGATTGAGGTAGGGTTATGGGTACGCCTGCACAAGAACTTCCACTGATGCGATCCCTCAAGGGAAAGAGCGCGCTGTTTCTGGTGGTTTTGTTCACTTACTGCCTTGGACTGGCCGCGTATGTGCTGTATCAAAAGGGATTGTTGGTTAGGCAGCTGGAGGAACTGACCCGGATACAGGAGCGTGAAACCGTTCTGGTGGAGGCGGATCTGGCGGCTTTCTCGGCGATAACCGACCTTTTCGTGATGACCGATGTGGGTGGTCGCGAAGACGTTCTCAATCGCGTTCATCTTCACTTCACCCAGCTGCAGCAGCGTTATGCCCGCTTGTTGGTGCTGTACCCCGATCGCGCACCGCCGTTTAAGGAGATGCTGCGCAAGCTGGCCGAAACGCTGGTGCAGCCGACCCCGGAAGCGATGGCACTGCTGCGCCGAGAGTTGGCCGATAATAAGCGTCGGCTCGACGAGTTGATGAACCAGAATCGGGAGATGCGTCAGCAAGCAACGGCGGCCTATTTGGCCCGCAGCGATCAGGTGGCGTTAGTGTCATTGTTGCTGGGTGTGGTCGGTTTGGCGCTGCTGGGTTTCGTTGTGGCACTGTTCTTCGGGCGTTTGACGCGAGACCTGCTGGGGCTGCATCGCCGGGTGGGTCAGATCGTCACCGGTTACCGCGGGGCTCCGCTGGAACGGCACCGTGAAGATGAACTGGGAGAGTTGATCTCCGGTGTTAATGCCATGGCCAATGACCTGCGTCAGCGCGAGCAGGAGCTTGAGATCGAGCGCCAGAAGCAGTTCCACCTCGACAAGATGGGCACCATTGGTCATGTGGCGGCGGGTGTTGTGCACGAAGTCGGCAATCCGGTAGCTGCCATTATCGGGCTGGCCGACGAGGCCCGCGGGTTGCTGCAAGAGAATACACCGGAGGCGGTGGAGTCTGGGCGCTCCAACCTGACGATGATCTCGGATTACGCCGAGCGGTTGAGGCAGATTACCGAGGACCTGGCAGCGCTGAACCGTCCCCAACAGGAAGAGTTCTGTCTGCTCGATCTGAACGAGTTGATCGATGGGGTGGAGAAGGTGCTGCGCTACGACGAGCGCTGGTACGGGCTGCGACTGCAGTTTGATCTTGACCGTTCGATGCCCGCCTTGAACGGGGTGTCTGACCAGCTTTCCCAATTGGTGATGAATCTGGTGGTTAACGCCTGTGAGTCACTTGAGGTGGCGCGGCCAGCTAATCCGTTGGTGTGCGTCACCACGGCGGCAATTCCCGGTGGCGTGCGCTTGGTGGTTGAAGACAATGGGGGTGGCATGAGCGAGGAGGTGCGCGAGCGCGCCTTCGAAGCGTTTTACACCACCAAGGAGAGCAAAGGCTCGGGATTGGGGTTGTTGCTTTGTGGCTCCATTGTGTCTGCGCACCATGGCAGGCTGGCGATCTTTAGCCAGCCCGGAGAGGGGTGCCGTGTTGAGGTGGAGTTACCCTTGGAGGCACCGGTAGCCGACGTTGACGAGGATGAGTCGTTGTGATGCAGGCGTTCGAGGAGCTGCGCACCCACTTTCGTGCCAACCCGCTCTCCTGGCTGGTGGCAGCGCTGCTGGTGACCTTGTTGGTGCTGGTGGCGTTCTTTCTTTATCACATGAACGTGGGGATGCGTCGAGAGGCTCTGCTGCATGACCAGCAGCAACACCTGCAGCTCACCGGACAGTTGGTAGAGCAGCGCGCCCAGTTGGCGCTGGCAGAGCTGCGCGCGATTGCGGAGCATCATCGAGACGACCTGCTGCAGCAGCGCCGGCTGGCGCTGGCCGAGCGCCTCCGGGCGTTATGCGATCAATACGGTGATGTCAGCGGCTTTCGCGTCGGGCGTGGGTCAGGCGACTCGGTGCTGGAAGTCAGGTGCAATCAGGCGACCTCTGCAGAGCTGCCCCCGGGGTTGGCGCATGTGCCCGGGCCAACCGCAATCTATCGTTACCGTGCGGGGAGTCACCGGCTTGAGGAGCAGGTGATGGTGGTGCAGTGGCGCGAATTTGATCCTCGCGGCGATGAAGAGACGTTTTGGCAGCTTTTCTACTCCCTTGATCGGGTCGGTGACGAGGTTGAAACGGCGCATGGCATAGAGGCCGATATTTTGTTGGTCACCGGGCCCGCCGACTGGATGGACGTGGTCGCGGCTCCCGGCATGACCTTGGTGAGCGGGGTGTGGGGGCAGCTGGGCGATCACCATCCGGTGGAAAATGCACACGGAATATTTATCGGGCGTGATCTTAGTCTGCGTGATCCGCTGGACCGCAGCACCATTGCTGAGTGGCGGCTGGTTGCGCATGTGCCGGCTGCGGCGCTGGCGCGACTCTGGAACGGTTTTTACCGTGATTTGGCGGTCACTGTGGCCGTTTTCGTGCTGGTGCTGATCGCTTTGTACCTCTATTCCCGCCGGATTATCGGTGAGCAGGTCCGCATGGTGCGTGAGCTCAAGGATAAACAGGTCTTCCTCGACAGCCTGCTCAATAGCAGTCCGGATGCGATGCTCACTGTTGCAGTTGATGGCGCGATCGAAAGCCACAATGGACGCGCGGAGGTGTTGTTTGGATTCCGCCCCGGCGAACTCGAAGGGCTGTCGGTTGAGCGAATACTGCCTTCTGACTATCAAACCTGCGATCAGGATTATGCGGCTATTTATCAGCTGCTGGCCGATCAGCCGCAGGGCTTTACCCGGGAGGAACTGGTCGGAATCCGTCCGCAGGGCGAGGTGTTCCCGGTGGAGGTGACCTACTGCCGCTTGAAAATGCCGGACAAGCCTCGCCTGTTGCTGATTATTCGTGAGGTGACCGAGCGCAAGGTGGCGGAACAGGAGCTGGACAACCTGCGGGTGCAGTATTTCCAGCAGGAGAAGATGGCTCAGATCGGTTTGCTGATGGCGGGGATTCTACACGAGGTGGGGAACCCGTTGGCCGCCATCGAAGGGCTTCTCGGCGAGGTGATCTACCTCGATGGCGAGACCGAAGGCGGGCGTCTCGATGATCACAGTCGTCGCAACCTTGATATGGTGCTGGAGCAGGCGGC
Source organism: Motiliproteus sediminis (assembly GCF_017912535.1). Lineage (GTDB taxonomy): Bacteria > Pseudomonadota > Gammaproteobacteria > Pseudomonadales > Balneatricaceae > Motiliproteus > Motiliproteus sediminis. Next base: position 64,994 of record NZ_JAERQK010000012.1, on the reverse strand, counting down.
CCGGATTCGCGCGATCTGTCACGATGTCTCGGGGTTCGCTTCGCCACGGCAGAATGAGCGTGGGCCTCTGAGTCTCAACCAGATCCTGCAGAGTACGGCAACCTTGCTGGGCTATGACAAGCGCTGGCGCCAGATCGGGCTGGAGTTGACGCTTGATCCGATGTTGCCGGCAATGGACGGGGTGGCCGATCAGTTGACGCAGGTGTTTATGAATCTGCTGGTTAACGCGGCCGATGCATTCGATGGTGTTACTGACGGGGCGGTCGTGAGCATCACCAGCCGCTGTATTGGTGAAGATTTACTGGAGGTCTGTATCCGCGACAACGGCGCGGGCATCGGTGATGAGGCGATTCGGCATATCTTCGACAGTTTCTATACCACCAAGCCGCAGGGCAAGGGAACCGGTCTGGGGCTGTCTATCTGTGAGCGGCTGGTTGAGGAGCATGGAGGAGCCATTGAAATCGAGTCTCGACAGGGCGAAGGTACGGAAGTGCGCCTGTTTTTCTTTACTGAATTGAGCTAGTCAGCGGATCAGTTTATGCGTGATTTAACCGTTTTGATTGTCGATGACGAACCCGCGCTGCGGCAGATACTGGGCAACGCGGTGGGCAAGGCCGGTTATCAGGTGCTGTTGGCGGAGAACGGCACCAAGGCGCTGGAGACCCTGGCCGCCGAGGTGGTGGATGTCGTGCTGTGTGATATCCGGATGCCGGATATGACCGGTATCGACGTGGTCAGCAAGGCGCGCGAGCAGGGAATCGAAACGCCGTTTCTGGTGATGACTGCGTTTGCGTCGGTGAATACCGCGATCGAAGCGATGCGGGTCGGTGCTTACGATTACATGGTCAAGCCGATCCGCAACGAGGATCTGCTCAACCGACTGGCGCAGATCGCCGATATGATCGGCCTGCGCAGTGAGAACAAAACCCTGCGCCGGTTGGTGATGGGGATCGATAGCTCCCACTGCGGTACCCGCTCGCCAGCGATGCAGCGGGTGGAGCGCTTGGTTGGGAAGGTGGCAGTGACTGACAGCACGGTGCTGATCACCGGCGAAAGTGGCACGGGTAAAGGTGTGACCGCACGGCTGATCCACCAGAACAGTCCTCGCCATGACGCCGCTTTTATCCCGGTCAACTGTGGCGCTATTCCGGAAAACTTGATCGAGAGCGAGTTCTTCGGTCATGCCAAGGGCGCATTTACGGGGGCGAGCAAAGACAAGAAAGGTCTGTTCCAGGAGGCGGACGGCGGCACGATCTTCCTCGATGAGATCGGTGAACTGCCTTTGGGGCTGCAGGTCAAACTCCTTCACGTATTGGAAGAGAAGGCTGTCCGCCCGGTCGGTGCTGAGCGCACGGTCAGTGTGGATGTGCGCATTATTGCCGCCACCAACCGTGATCTGGCGGCAATGGTTGAGGAAGGAAGCTTCCGTGAGGACCTGTTCTTTCGGCTCAATATCTTCAATATTGAGTTGCCGTCACTGCGAGAGCGACGCGAGGATATACCTGATCTTTTGCGCTTTTTCGTACGCAAAGAGGGGCGAAAAATGGGACTCGGTGATGCGGTAGAGGTGGAGCCAGAAGCCCGCGACCTGATCTGTCACTATGACTTTCCGGGCAATATTCGCGAGCTTGAGAACGTGGTGGCGCGGGCGTTGATTCTGGCCGAAGACAATATGATCCAGACCACCGATCTGCCGCAGCAGCTGTTGAAGTTGCAAACGGGGGTTGCCCGCAGCGGTCTGACATTGCGTGAGCAGGTGCGCCAGTTTGAGATCGATGCGATACGGCGTGCCATTGATGAGTGTGACGGGGATCGCCGCCAGGCGGCTAAAGTGCTGGGGCTGGGGTTGTCCAGTTTGTACCGCAAATTAGAAGATAGTTGAGAGCGTAAGGTGTGATGAGTATGACACGAGTGATAACTGCAGGGCTGGTATGGTTGCTGTTTGCGGGGAGTGCTTTGGCGGCAGAAGCCGTTCTCGAAGGTGAGCAGCTCAAACAGGAGCGACTTGGTTTTTATTACTTCGGTCGTGGCGATGTCGGCAGTGCCTTGCGATATCTGCTGCCGGTCGCTGAAGCGGGTCACGCCCTTTCCCAATACCGGGTCGGGTCCATGGAGGAGGCGGCGACCAATTTTGAAGTGGCGGAGCAGTGGTATCAACGGGCGATCAAGCAGGGAGTGCCGGAAGCGGCTCATGCGCTGGCCGGGATGTACGCCAACGGCTTGCTGGGACCTAAGGATCTGCCCCGTGCGTTTGAACTTGAGATGGTGGCTGCTGAGCAGGGATTTGAGCTTTCCATGAACTATGTCGCTAATGCATACGCTCGCGGTCTTGGCGTCGAGCAAAATCTGCCTGAGGCGGTTGCCTGGTATCGCAAGGCGGCGGATCAGGGGAGTGTGTTGGCGCTGAAAACCTTGATTCGGGCGCACAAGCGCGAGCAGTTGGGGTTTGCCAACGATCCTGTCGCGGTGCAGGAGTTGGAGAGTAAACTGGCGATGGCGGAAAAGGCGGATAACGAAGCGCGAATTGCCACTCGCCAAGCGGATTTCGAGACGCTTCGCGAAATCGAGAAGAGGTATTTAAACGGTGAGGGTTAGGCTAAAATCCACCCTCTTTTTATGTGGAATGTTGTCTGTGGCAGCCTTCAGGGCCGCCCAGGCAGCAGACCTGGACGAGGGTAAACAGCTGTATGATCGTTTCTGTGCGCGTTGCCACGGCGCAGACGGTTACCGAACCATTCCTCAGGCCGTTGACCTGGCGCGCGGGCAGGGGTTGATGAAAAGTAACCGTCAGTTGCAGCAGCGCCTCGAAGCGGGCAGCGGGCTTTGCCCCTCCTATCGCGGGTTGATGGAATCTCGCGACTTCACCAACTTAATTTCGTACATAAGGACTTTGCGTTAATGACAATCTTGACCCGCGCGCTGGCGCTACTGGCAGTGCTGGCCCTTTTGAGTGGCTGTGATTCGTCCGATAAATCTGAACCTGCAGCGAACACCCGGTCTGATAGCGCTACCGAAGATGATCTGGCCCAGTTTCTGGCCGCCCGGCCGGAAGTGAAAGACGTTTTTAACGTGGGTGACAGCGTTTATGTACGCTCGTTAGCGGTTGAAAACGAGTCCAATACGTTGTGGGTGGGCACCTCGCTTGGGGTCCACGAGATCGATCTCGACTCCGGTCAGGCGCGCAACACCTTTACTCGAGCTGACGGGCTTGCCAACGAGTATGTGTTTGCCATCGGTATCGATCCCGATGGCTACAAATGGTTCGGTACCAACGCAGGGGGGATGAGCCGCTACAAGGACGGGGAGTGGAAAACCTACTTTCCTCTGCACGGGCTAGCCGATTACTGGATCTATGCGTTTGCCAACCACCCTGACGGCAGTCTTTGGGTGGGTACCTGGGCGGGTGCAAACCGTCTGGATCGTAAAACCGATGAAATGGACACCTACGTTAAAGAGCTGATTAACGAGTGGGTTTATGGTCTCGATGTGGACGCTCAAGGGCGGGTTTGGTTTGGCACGGAAGGCGGTGTGAGTCGCTTTGATGGTAAGGAATGGGTTGCCTGGACCCATGAGGACGGGATGGGAGCTCCTAATGCTACCGGCTTGCCGTTCAGTACCAATACCGGTCTCGGGACGCGTTCCCGCCACGACCTGGGGGTCCTTGCGGGCGGTCAGGCGACCTACAACCCCAACTACGTATTTGCGCTTGAAGTGGCTGCTGACCAGTCGGTTTGGGTTGGAACCTGGGGCGGCGGTGTCTCCCGTTTTGCGGAAGGAGAGTGGACGAATCTCACCGTTGCCGACGGTTTGGCGGGTAATATCGTTTACAGCGTGTTGCAGGACTCCAGTGGCGTATTCTGGTTCGGCACTAATGCCGGGGTGTCTCGTTATGACGGACGTTCGTGGCAAACCTTCAACAGAGGCAATGGCCTACCTGGTAATGATGTATACGCACTGGCTGAAGATGCTCGTGGTGATATCTGGGTCGGAACCCGGGGTGGTGTCAGCCGTATTGGGCTGGCGGGTGCGGACAAGTAGTGGTTTAGGAGAGATAACGTGAAATTGGATTGGAAAGGTGCAGGTACTCTGGGTGTCGTTGCTGGCGGTTTGGCACTGGCCGCATGGATTATCGGACAAGGCCCTTCGCTCGAAGGTGATGCGCCAGAACCGGTGAAGGCCCCCGTCGCCCAGTCGGCTGCTCCGGCGATTCCCGCCTCGGCGGTGGCGCCTGCCACTCCCGCGCACAGCGAGTTGCCCAAGAGCAAGTTTGTCCATTACCGCGTCGGTAGCCGTAACGTGAAGTCGATGTATGCCGATGCGGACGGGATTATGTGGGTCGGCACCTCGGGGGGCGTTGTTCGCTATGATGTTGCGAATGACGACTACCGCCACTATGACGTGCGCAATGGGTTACTGGCGAACGGTGTGTTTCATGTCAGTCGTATCGGGAATCGTGTCGCCGTGGGTACTTATGGCGGTGGGCTTGCCATGTATGATGAAGCCAAGGACCAGTGGCAGGTATACAACGTGCCGGAGGGCTTGGGTGATGCTTTTGTCTACGACGTGCTGCAATCCCGCAATGGTGATATCTGGATTGCGACCTGGACCGGGGTCAATCGCGTCAAAGGCGGTAAGCTCGATGATCTTGACGCCTGGGAAGTCTACACCGTCGATAATACTGCTGGCGGATTGCCGAACGACTGGGTGTATGGATTGGCGGAGGGTAAAAACGGCGAGATCTGGCTGGCAACCGAAGGGGGGCTGGCGCGCTACACCTATGGCGATGGCGGCTGGGCCAACTGGAAGCATGTTGATGGTCTAGGGGCGCCTTACGAGCAGGTTCGCAGCCAAAACAAGTTCACCCGGGATCCGGCGGATTACTCCAGCCATCACGCGCGGCAAAAAGTGGAGCAGGGGTTGCAGAACGTCAATACGGCCTATAACCCGAACTACATTGTGGCGCTGTCTGTGGCGCCCAATGGCGATGTTTGGGCCGGTACCTGGGGTGGTGGTTTGAGTCGTTTTGACGGCGAAGCGTGGCATACGTTAACCGTTACCGATGGCCTGCCGAGCAATCATGTGTTTATGCTGCACCATGATCGTGACGGTCAGCTTTGGGTTGGAACCAGTCACGGATTGGCGCGCCAGACGGAGAGCGGCTTCAAGGTCTTTACCACTGAAGACGGTCTATACTCCAACACGGTGTTTTCCATGGCGACGCAGGCCGATGGCGCACTGTGGATCGGCAGTTTTGGTGGTGTAGCCCGTATCACCGAATTGCCGTAACTCTCAAATCTGGGAATTTCGTTCTCTCAAGCGAGAGAATGCCAAGGGCGAAGAGGCGATCTCTTCGCCCTTGGTTTTTAAAAGTGTATGAAAATAAAGAAGTTTGTTTTTCTGGTACGAATCCTGCCTTTGTTTGGGCAGGGACGTATTTGAGAAGCTTTCGGGCTACAACAAAAGATCACGCAAAGTGGGGTTCATCATGATTAAGTCAGGCAAAAACAAGCTTGCACTTGCGATTGTAGGCGCAGCAGCGCTGGCGGTAGCAGGTCTGGGTACGGCGGGTATCAAGAATACGCGTCACAATTTGGGTTCATCTGCCGCAAGCAACGGCCCGGACAATAACCGTACCGATGCGACCGGCGAAATCTGTGTATTCTGTCACACGCCTCACGGTGCGGATAATGCCGCGGCGGTGCCTCTGTGGAACCGTGCGCTGGAATCCGATGCGGCTAATACCTACACCACCTATGACCAGTTGGGTACCAGCTCTCTGGACGGCGGTGTGGTTGCGGTCGGTTCGGTCTCTATTGCATGTCTGTCTTGTCACGATGGTCAGCAGGCGATGGACGTGATGATCAACGAGCCCGGTTCCGGTACTGATACCATCTCTGCCGGTACTTGGAGTGGGTCGACCTCTGACGGCTTGACAGGTGGTGACACCATGAACGATGCCAACTTCGGCATTACCTTTATCGGCACCGATCTGACCAACGACCACCCGATCGGCATTCAGTACGCCGGTGGTGGCGAGAGCGGTTCGCGCGGCGATGGTGAGGGTACTGTTTCCAACTATGCCGATACTGACTTTAAACCGGCCTGGAAGGGTACGGTAAACAACATGCCGATCTGGTGGGTGCCGACGGTTGCGGCAACCGGTTCGAGCGATATCGGTGATGTCGATGGTAACGGTGGTACCAAGGCGAGTGGTGCAAGCCGTACCGCGGGTACTGCGCCGACCTCTCGTAACAAGACCGACATGCAGCTCTATACCCGGCTGCTGGTCAGTCAGGGTGGTGGTATCTTCGATAGTGGCACCGATGGCGCTGCGGATGCTGAGCCTTACGTCGAGTGTGCCAGCTGTCACGATCCGCACACCGAGAACGCAACCTTCCTGCGGGTTGATAACTTCGGTAGCGGCGTGTGCTTGGCCTGTCACACTAAATAACCGACAAATTGTAAGTCTGTTATAATCGCGCGAGCTGGATTTCCAGCTCGCGCTTTTTTTTGTGTGTTGAATTGAGGGCTTGAGGTGAATAAGACGGTACTTCTGGGCTTGGGGCTGTGGTTTTGGCTGGTTGGTGCGAGTGTTGCGGCGGAGTCGGGGAAAGATTCGTCGCTGCTGTTTATAGAACCAAGTGTCTTTGCTGTGGTTGATGGTGACCCTCTGGATGCCGGAATTTTTCTGCGCCGTGTGCTGACCGAGATGCGCCAGACGTTCTACCATGGCCGCATTCCAGAGGCCGAGGCCAATCCATTCCGGCATAAAATTGCCAATCAGCTGGTGGATGAGTATCTGCTTGCCCGCGAGGCGATCAAGCGCGGCATTGAAGCTGATCGCGAAGAGGTGGCGGCAAAGTGGCAGTCTCTGGATAAGCGTAATGCCGGTGATCCGGAGTGGGCTGAGGCCAAGGAACGTTTGAAACCTGTATTTGAGGCTGACTGGGTTCGCCAGTCGTTGGCGGCACGGCTAATTGAGTCTGTACGGGCGGTGCCAGAGCCTTCAGAAGCAGAGGTTCGGGCATACTACCAAGAGCATCTGGACCTGTTCAAAGAGCCTGCCAGTCATCGTGTTTCGATTATTTTGCTGGGGGTTGATCCCGGTGCGGGTGAGGCAGCATGGGTTGATGCGGAGCAGCGCGCGGCCGAATTGGTAAAGGAGCTGGAAAATGGCGCCGACTTTGCCGAGCTGGCGATGTTGCATTCAACCGATTTTACCGCCGATCAGGGCGGAGATATGGGGGTGCTGCACGAAGGGATGGTTGGCGATGACGTGCAAAAGCTGGTTGAGACGATGGCGCCCGGTGATATATCTCAGCCCAAACGATTGTTGCAGGGGGTAGCGATTTTTCAGCTCGCGGAGCGGATAGAGTCGGTACAGCATCCCTTTGAGGCGGTGCAGGAGCGAGCGGGGCGTCTTCAGCGGCGCGACCAGGCCGCGCTCGCGGAGGAGTTGCTTCGATTCGAGTTGCGCCAGGCTGCCGATGTGCATCTGAATGAAGCGGTGGTGACGCTTCCTGGGCGGCAGTAGTCGCCGTTGGAGATGCGTGTTGGCCGAATCGGGTGGCCGGCGCTTAGGCTGTGGTCTGTGCGTTCGCTGCTGTCAGGAGTCTTGATGGTTCAGGCTGCCCCCGGCGTGGGGCAGCCGTTTTTCGTGTTCCAGCCATACACGCCCTATGTGTCAGGGGATACCCGATACACCTATGATCGCGATCTGTTTAATACCCGCGATTCGCGGCTGTCGTCGTCTCAGGATCTCGAGACAACCCTGAACGGGCGCTACGGTGGTCGCGGTTACCTTTGGCGCCCCTGGTTCTCACAGTTATCCTCTGATCTGGATGTGAATCTTAGTCATCGCGTTGCCAGCGGTGATACCAGTAGTGACGAGTCGGTTTCCTGGGATGGGTCGCTGTCGGCCTCTCTTGATCTGGTGCCGCGTAGCCATGTGCCGTTTAACTCGTCGCTGTTTTATTCTCGCGATGATACGCAGTCGGAGTTGTTGCGGTTGCGAATGCAGCAGGAGGTAAACACCTTTAGTCCGGTTGTACCTGACTATCGCTTCAGCTACGAGTACGAGAACCGTCGTCGGCGCACCAGTGAGAGCGAGCGTCACAACTTTTTGTCTCGTCTTGATGGTGACTACCGGCAGCATGATTACAGCGCCCAGCTGAATGTGCTGCAGCTCAATAATGAATCCTCTACTTCCGCCAGCGAGACCCTTACTTACGATTTGACCGCAGATCATCGCTATGACTGGCGCGATGATCTGTCTGTGTCGGAGTTTGTCAGTGCCTTTGATTCGACTACAGACAGTGGTGATTCTGAGGCTTGGGCCGGTGGAGCGCAGACGAATGTGATCGCAACCTGGAGTCCGCTGGGGAGTTGGTCCGGTAATGCGCTGCTGTCGGCGCGGCAGAACGAAAGTTCCTTTGAAGATACGTTCGACCGAACCAGTTTTCGTCAGACCGAATACACCGGTTCAGTAGCGTTGGAGTACCGTCCCAATAGCGATTTTCGTACCAGTTTGTCATCGACCTATTCTCACGTTGATCGCCGCGAGGATGGTGTCAGTGAGCAGTCCGATGTGGTTCTGTCATCCTTCTATACACCGGCGTTGACCACGCTTGGCGAGTTCGACTATCGGTGGGATGCCTCTGGGCGTTACCGGGTCGCGTGGGTCAATTCGGTGCGGACGGATGATGCCGATGCCGGGGTCGGGCATACCTTGAGTCGCCGTTGGGGTGGTCGTGGTTCTGAGTGGCTTTTGGATATCAATCAGGATCTTTCCAGTAGTTTTATCCAGGCGAGCGAAACCTCGGATGTGGTCGAGCTGAGTCAGCGGGCGTCGCTGAGTTGGCGAGGTGAAGCTGAGTCCTATCGGGATTATGCGCTGCTCTCGTTTTCTGATCGGCGCGAGTTTTTCGGTACTCGGGCCGAGGCTCAGTCGATTGACATGAGTTTTAATCGCCAAGGCGACCTAGGGCGGTTCAGTCGCTGGGAAGTTGATGTCAATTATCAGATCTTTCGTGAGGTTGGCGAGGATGGGCAGAGCTCTGTGGATGACGACGCCAGCTCTCGTGGCAAGTTGACCCTCCTGTATACTCGTGCCAATGTCTGGGGCATCTTTAACCTCTACTTCCGTTCCGAGTTGGACGCGCAGTTGGACTATGAAAAAGAGGATGACAGCGTAATGCGCGACAGTCGCTGGGAGAATGCGCTGGAGTACCGTTTGGGGCGTCTTTCTTCGGAGTTGTCGGTGGAGGTTACCGAAGCGGATGATGGTGCAACAGGGGCGTTGTTCTTTGAAGTGCGCCGGCGGTGGGATAGTCGTTAACGCAGCTGCGGCTGAGCAGAATGGCTGGTTTCATTGTCCTAGCTCAATAGAACCGAAGTTTCGCCGCAAAATTGCGCTCAGAGCTGCAGTATAATGTTGCGGCTTTTTTGTGGGCATTGTGAGTGTTGGAACGGATTCTCAAACCTTGAACTAAAGAAACTGGAGTGAAACCAGAATGATGAAGGCAGTCAGCACGCTAGCGACCGTACGCCGGATCGCACTGGCGATGTGCCTCTTGCTTGGTGGGTTGATCGGTTCGACCGCAGCCCACGCAGAGTATGGGGACATCGTGATCAACAACTATTCCGATGAGGCGGGTATGCGCCCGGCCATTTTCCCGCACTGGTTTCACCGCATCCGTTTCCGTTGCAAAGTGTGCCACGCTGATCTTGGTTTCAAATTTCAGGCCGGCGGCAACAAAATCAATATGTTGAAAATCATTGATGGTGAGTTCTGTGGCGCCTGCCACAACGGCGAAATCGCATGGTCTCCCGAGAACTGTAACCTGTGCCACTCCGGCAAGCCGGGTACGCCGACTCAGGTTCACCACAGTACCGTACAAAAACTCGTTGACCGTAAATAAGGAGGTGGATCGTGTTGGTAACAATCTTTAAACGGTCTGCACAGGCCGCGCTGCTCGCCTCCTTTTCATTCGCTGCCGTGGCAGCAGATGATCTGGCTGCGGGTAAGGGTATCTATGACAAGGCCTGCTTCGCCTGCCACAAATCAGGCGTCATGGGAGCTCCCAAACTGGGCGTCAAAGAAGATTGGCAAGTCCGTGTCGATCAGGGGCGTAAAACCCTGCTCGACCATGCGCTGAACGGCCTGAACAGCATGCCGGCTCGTGGTGGCAATCCCGCGCTGAGTGATGCTGATATCACCAATGCCGTGGCCTATATGGTCGATGCCGCTGGTCTTAAGCTGGATGGTGGTGCTGCCAAAGCCGCTGCCGCCAAGCCTGTTGAGAAAAAGGCGCCGGTCAAACCGGTTGCCAAAGCTGAGCCTAAAGCGGAACCCAAGGCCAAATCTGCGCCGGTAGCTGCCGCCAAGCCAAAGCCGACGGTGAAGTTTAACCGGTTGATGAAATCGGCTGATGAGTGGAACCCGCCGCCGGCAGAAGACGGTATTCATGATCCGGACAACGAAGGCGTCGTGCTGCTGCAGTCCCCGCGAGAAGGTATGCAGGGATTTGCACCGGGTATCTCCGGCAACCGCGTCGACTGGGTGAAAACCCTTGAAGCAGGAACAATCAACCCGCGTTTCGACCGGTTGGACCCGACCAAGAAGCCGTTCGTGATGGATCTGAATATTGTGCGCGAAGTGAAGGGCTCGATGCCTGACGTGGTTTATCCCCACAAGCAGCACACGGAGTGGCTCGACTGTTCCAACTGTCACCCGGATATCTTTGTGCCCAAGAAAGGGGCCAACCAGATCAGCATGGCGGCGATCCTGTTGGGTCAGAAGTGTGGCGTCTGTCATGGCAAGGTGGCATTCCCTGTCACCGAATGTAAACGCTGCCACTCCAAGTCCAAGAAATCTGTTGCGTTTAAAGAGTAACTTGGCAGCCTGAGAGAAAGCCGATTGTTAACTCTGTTAGCGGTCGGCTTTTTGTGTTTTCTGTCCTATGAGTCGTTCAGCGACGGTTCAGGTAACTCAGCGAGAATAGGTTATGAAAAAGGCATTAGTAGTAGCAGTAGGATTGGTGTTGGCAGGTTGTCAGTCGGTCCCGGAGAAAAACGCAGTGGCTCCTGCAGCGGCTGCCCCCGCGGCTCAGGCTGAGCCACAGGTTCAGGCGCCGGTCCAGCCGGTTGCGCAAGAGGTTGAGCCCGTTGCTGCGCCTGTGAATACTGCTCCGGCGGAGCCGCAGGTGGTTGCAGCCGTTGCCACCGAGCCTGCCGCGCCGGTCAAAGTGACCAGTAATGAGCCGCCAAAGCCAGCGAGCAGCAGTGCGATGGCGATGGATCCGCGGATGGACAAGGTGGTAAAACTGATCTATTCCTCATCGGGTGCCAAGCAGGTTATGGAAAGTGATAGCCCCAAGGCGCTGGAGTATCACGAAAAGGCCAAGGCGTTGTACCGGCAGGCAACCGAGGCGACCGAGAAGAGTGAAGCCTCGCGGTTGCTGAATGATGCGGTGAAAGCGATGTACACGGCGATTCGCTCAGCCTCGCCGGAGAAAGTGCTGGCGTCCAAGAAAAAGGCGGATTTCGACAAGCTGCATCGTTCGGTGGATACGTTTGTCGAGCAGCATGAGCGTATCAGTCAGGAGAAAGGCGCGAACGGCGAAGGCAAGGCGTTGCGGGAACAGGTCAGGGTGCTGGTGGTAGAGGCAGAAAATCTGTTCGCTCAAGGGCGCTCTGATGATGCGCAGCACCTGTTGCGCGAAAGCTTCGAAATGCTGCGCGACTCCATTGAAACGATGCGCGGCGGCGATACGCTGGTTCGGAGTCTGAACTTCGCCACCAAGAAGGATGAGTACGACTACGAACTGGAGCGTTATAAATCACAGTTGCTGTTGGTTGATGTGCTGCTGGAGTCCAAGCGCAAGAGTTCGGCCTATGTCGCCAAGCAGGTTGATCGCTTTGTCGAAGTGGCCGAGGGCGACCGCGCCAAAGCCGAGGCCGCTGCAGGCGGAGGGGATCACGAAACCGCGATCAAGCATCTGGAGGATGCGCGTAAGCAGATTGTTCGCGCGCTGCGCTCCGGTGGCATCTACGTGCCGGGGTAAGTTAAACGAAGTCGGAATGTAGCGATGGGCCTATGAGACTAATTCATAGATACTCTCGGGCATAACCATCTGGTATATTCTCTCGCTGCTCTTTAGAGCGTTATTGTCAACACGGTAATAGGTTGGAACTATGAAAAAAGTTATTGCTTTTGCGGCTGCTGCGCTGCTGAGTTCTGGTGTTTTCGCTGCTGATGGCGAAGCCGTATACAACAAAGCCTGCGTCAACTGCCACGCGGCAGGTGTTGCGGGTGCTCCCAAGGCACACGACGCCGATGCATGGGCACCTCGCCTGGCTGCCGGTATCGATGCGCTGGTTGCCAGTTCAAAAGCAGGTAAGGGCGCTATGCCCCCGAAAGGTCTGTGTGCAGATTGCACCGATGAAGACCTGAAGGCTGCGATCGAGTTTATGGTTAAGTAATACCGGTTCACAGACTTGCGAGTCTGTGCCCAAACAAAGCCCGGCGAGCGTGAGCGCGTCGGGCTTTTTATTGCTGTTTTTTTAAAAAACATTTGCATACAATGAACTCCAGTTTGTATCGGTAGTCGCGCAAGGCGAGTATTGAGTTCGAAAACTAAGGAGTGTTTCAGGGTAACGTTTTCATGGGATACCGGTTTTTCCCCCAGATCTGTGCCCTGCTGACAACGCTGCTTATTCTCACTTTTGTCTGGTGGCTCGATGGCGTTGAACGCCAGAGCAGCTACCAGGCCAGCCGCGCCGATGTTCAGCGTGCCCTCAGTTCCACCCGCGCCAAGCTTGAATCCAGTCTTAACGAGCGTTTGTCACTGGTGCAGGGGCTGGCGGCCTTTGCCAAAACCTTTATCCGCTCGGAGCGTTCGTTTTCTACTCAGGAATTTCTGGACTACGCGCGTGAGCTGCAGGGTGGCCGGATCGGTATCCGCAGCCTGCAGCTGCAGCCGGGGGCGGTGGTGCGGTATGTCTACCCCATCAAGGGTAATGAAGCAGTAATCGGTCATGACCTGTTAGCCGATCCCAAGCGGCGGGATGCGGTGCGCAAAGCGATCGACAACCGTCGTTACGTGCTTGCCGGACCGGTTGCACTGATGCAGGGAGGCACTGCGCTGATTGGTCGCCAGCCGATCTATCACGAAGCGGGCGATAAAGAGGAGTTTTGGGGCTTTGCCACCATCCTGCTGGACGTTGAACCCTTGTACCGTGACGCGGGTTTCTTTGATGACGACACCGGGGGACTGGTCTATGCACTGCGGGGAGTGGATGGCGAAGGTGCACGGGGCGGCGTATTCTTTGGTCCCCCAGCGGCCTTTGAAGACCGCCCGCTGATTACCAAAGTGTCGCTGCCATCGGGTAACTGGGAGCTGGCGGCCATCCCCAGTCGGGGCTGGGAGCCCGTGCCGCAGCCTTGGTGGTTTTATGTTTTTGGTGTGCTGCTGGCGTTGGTGGCCGGCTGGCTGGTGCTGGTGCTGTTAATGGCGCCCAGCCGTTTGCGCCAAGAGGTGTTGGCCAAGACGCGTGACTATGAGCACACCGTCGATGCGCTGAAAAAAGAGAAGGCGCTGGTGAATGCGATTATCGATTGTGTGCCTGACCTGATCTTCTGCAAGGACTTGCAAGGTAACTATCTGAGTTGCAACAAGGCGTTCGAGCGTTATATCGGGCTGCCCCGCTATCAACTGCTCAAGCACCGGGATGCTGAGCTGTTCCCCCATGACATGCCAGCCCATTTCCACGAATTGGACCAGTCGCTGCTCGCTGACTCAAGTAGCCTGCGCGCCGAAGAGTGGGTGACCTTTTGTGACGGACGCAGCGTATTGCTTGATACGCTCAAGGTGCCCTTTTTGGATGCCGAAGGTGACGTGGTGGGGATGATCGGGGTCAGTCGCGACAGTACCGAGCGCAAGTGGGTCGAGCAGGCGCTGAAAGCGAGTGAGAAAAAATACCGCGAACTGATTAATGGCCTCGACGAGGTGCTGTACCGGGTCCGTCTCAGCGACCAGCATTACGAGTTCGTCAGTCAGGCCGCTGCCAATGTGTTCGGGTTTGAGCCGGATCGATTTCTTGGCGATAGCGGCTTCATTCACCGTATCGTCCATCCGGATAGCCAGGCGGCGTTCAGCGATTACTGGTATCAGTTGAGCAAGGGCGAAATGCCGCTGACGTTCGAGTATTCGATCACCGACTCCAGCGGTCGTCAGCGCTGGATCATGCAGTCGGCGCGGACGGTCAGTAATGATCGGGGCCAGGCGGTTGCGGTGGAGGGGATCTGCCGGGATATCACGGTCAGTCGGCGTACCGAACGAATACTCAACACCATCTCCGAAGGAGTATCGGGGGTTCTGGGTGAGGCGTTTTTCGATGCGCTGGTGGCCTATCTGGCCGACGCGCTGGATGTGGATTATGCGTTTATTGCCCGGTTCGGGCAAGGTGATGACCATGCGCACACCATCGCCGTGCGGGCCGACGGCGCCAAGGCGGACAATTTCAGCTATGCGCTGTCCGGGAGCCCCTGTGAGCAGGCAGCCGCGGGTGGGGTCTGTGCTTTTGAGCGCGACGTCGCCAGCTTGTTCCCGCAGGATTTGCTGTTGGCTGAGATGGGTATTGAGAGTTACGCCGGCACTCGCCTGATTAACTCCGAAGGTCATGTGGTCGGGGTGTTGGTACTATTGGATCGACATCCGTTGGCTAACCCCGAAATTGCCAAATCGATGCTGGAGATATTTGCGGTGCGGGCGGCGGCGGAGCTGGAGCGCATAGCGGCTGACAAGAGCCTGCGCAAGCTTTCCTGCGTGGTGGAGCAGAGCCCCTCCGCGGTGGTCATCACCGATGTGGGTGGCGGGATTGAGTTCGTCAACGATGCCTTCGTTCGTATCAGCGGATATAGCCGCGAAGAGTTACTTGGGCAGAATCCGCGGATGCTCAAGTCCGGCAAGCAGAGTGCCGAATTCTATCAGGAGTTGTGGCAGACGATTCGCACCGGCGACAACTGGCACGGGGAGCTTCTGAACCGGCGCAAGAATGGTGAGCTTTACTGGGTCAGCTCATCCATCTATCCCATCTCAGTGGACGGCAAGGCACCATCGCACTTTGTGCTGTTGACTGATGATATTACCGAACGCAAGCAGAAAGACGCGCGCCTGAAAATGGCATCGACCGTATTCGATACCACTTCCGAGGCGATTATCGTCACCAATTCAGACAACAAGATCCAGATGGTTAACCCGGCGTTTACCCGCATCTCCGGCTATGAAGCGGACGAAGTCATTGGGCGCGATCCCGGTATTTTGAGCTCGGGGCATCATGATGCGGGCTTCTATGAAGAGATGAATCGTGAGCTGCTGGCTAATAACCGCTGGGAGGGAGAGATCTGGAATCGACGCAAAAACGGTGAGATCTTCCCGGAGTGGTTGTCGATTGTGCGGGTGCTCGATGACTTTGGTCAGGTTGAGCAGTTTGTAGCGGTATTCAGTGATATTTCCAAGCGCAAGGAAACCGAAGGGCTGCTCTATCAGCAAGCCAACTATGACCTGCTGACGGAGCTGCCTAACCGCATGCTGGCGTCTGACCGGCTCTATTCGGCGTTATCGCGCGCCAAGCGCCTGAAAACACAGTTGGCGGTGCTGCATATCGGCATCGATCGCTTCAAATGGGTTAACGATACCTATGGTCATGATGCGGGTGACAGTCTGCTGAAAGATACCGGCTCACGCCTGAGTTCGGTGGTGGGTGAATCCGACACCGTGGCGCGCCTGAATGGCGACGAGTTTCTGGTGGTGCTGCCGGAGATTCGCAGCAGTCACGACGCCGAACAGGTGGCCTCGGCGCTGGTCCATCGCCTTGCCAAACCGTTCCAGCTCGACAAGGGCGAAGCTTATCTGGCGGCCAGTATCGGGATCTCCCTCTACCCCATCGATGCCGAGGACGTTACTGCACTGCTGCACCATGCCGACAGTGCCATGTGGCGTGCCAAAGAGGCGGGTGGTAATGGCTACCGCTTCTTCACCCATGAGATGAATGTTGAAGCGCAGGCCCGGGCCGATCTGGAGAAAGATCTGCGCCGGGCGGTGGTGGAGCAGCAGTTTGAGGTTTACTATCAGCCCCTGATTGGCATGCAGGGAGGCCGCGTCACCGGCGCTGAGGCGCTGATCCGTTGGAACCATCCAGAGCAGGGCGTAATCCCGCCGGGACGCTTTATCCCGCTGGCCGAAGAAACCGGGCTTATCGTACCTATCGGCCAATGGGTGCTGGAACAGGTGTGTCAGCAGCTCAACAGCTGGGCTGCGCAGGGTCAGCTGTCGTTACGGGTGGCGGTCAATATGTCGCCCAAGCAGTGTTTCGAGTCCAACGGTGTCGAGACGATCTGTCGCGTGATCAGGGAATCGCGCGTCGATACCGGGTCGCTAGTGCTGGAGATCACTGAAAGCATGTTGATGGAAGATGAGCGAGCGCTGCGCAGTCTGCAGCAGATTCGCGATCTTGGCGTGCGGCTGTCGATGGATGACTTTGGCACCGGCTATTCATCGCTTAGCTACCTGAAGCACTTTCCGATCGATATTCTCAAGATCGACCGTTCGTTCATCATGGGGCTGCCGGGAGATCGGGGCGATGCTGCCCTGGTTGAGGCGATTGTTGCCATGGCGCGCAGTCTGGAGCTGGAAGTGGTCGCTGAAGGGGTAGAGCTTGATTCGCAGAAAGAGTTTTTGCACTCCCTGGAATGCAATTATCTGCAGGGGTTCTATTACGGCAAGCCGATGCCCCTTGCCGCTTTCGAACAATTTGTAAACCAGTATAATGCTCCCGCCCCCTAAACTTTTTAACCTTTCCTTTGTCTGAAGGCGCGGGGCCGCAAGGCATGGGACATTCTCTGATTCTTTAGGACCGCTATGACCCTTTTCTGGATTCTGGTCGCGCTGATCACGTTGGCCTCGCTTCTGTTCATCTGGTGGCCGGCGCTGAAGCAACGGCAGCAGACGCAGGCTTTGGACCGCAACGCGCAAAATGTCGCCATCTTCAAAGAGCGCCTTAGTGAACTTGAAGAGGAGCGCAAGCAGGGCAATCTTGACGACGAGAACTTCGAGTCGCTCAAGCGCGAACTGGAACTGAACCTGCTCCAGGAGGTGGATGACAGTGACCTGCCCCAGCTGCGTGAAGAGCGCAGTCTCTGGCTGCCGGTGGGGCTGTCCCTCTTGGTTCCGGTACTGGCCGTTTATCTGTACCTGCAATGGGGTGCCAGTACCGAACTGGCGATGCCACGGCAACAGCAGCAGGCGAGCCATCCCGATAGCGGCCACGACATGCAGGGTATAGAGCAGCAGATTGCCAACCTGGAAGCGCGGCTGCAGGAGAATCCGGATAATTCGCAGGGTTGGTTTACGCTTGGCCGCACCTACATGACCCTCAACCGTTATGAAGAGGCTTTCAACGCCTTTACCCGGGTCGGTGAGCTGGTGGGCGAGCATGCCGAGATTCTCAGCCAGCAGGCGCAAGCGATCTACTTTGGTGCCGGCCACCGGGTGACCCCTGAAGTGGAAGCGATCATCAAGCGCGCTCTGGAGCTTGATCCGGATGATCCCGGTACCATCGGGCTGTTGGGAATTTCAGCTTACGAATCGGGTCAATACGTAGAAGCGATCGAATACTGGCAGCGCCTGCTCCGCAGTGATCGCCCCAATATTAACCGCGAAGGCCTGCAGTCAGCGGTGGCTCAGGCGCAGGAGCAACTGCGCCAGCAGGGTATTGATTACCAGGTACAGCCGGTGGAGCCGGCGGCGAGTGCTGAATTGACGGTAGCGGTGGCGCTGGCGCCTGAGCTGGCGGCCAAGGCCGCACCGGATACTACCGTGTTCGTTTACGCTCAGGCGGTACAGGGGCCGCGGATGCCTTTGGCAGTTGCCAAGTTGCGGGTGAGTGACCTGCCGACCCGAGTGGTGCTTAATGACGCCATGGCGATGGGGCCGATGATGAAGCTGTCCTCGGTGGACCAGGTACAGATCAAAGCAACGGTCAGTTTCTCTGGCACTCCCGGCACTAAATCCGGCGACTTGACCGGAGTGGTCAGTCCGATTGCGGTGCACGAAAACAGCGAGCTGATCAACGTGTTAATTGATCAGCAGGTACAGTGACCTCGCCACGAATTTTGATTTTTTAGGGTAGGAACTCAAATGACTCCGAAACGAAAGAAGCGAATGGCTTTTGTGCTGGCTGTGGTAGTGGGGGTCAGCATCGCCGTTGGCCTTGCCCTCTACGCGCTGAACCAGAACATCAACCTGTTCTATTCACCGACCCAGATCGCTGCCGGTGAAGCGCCGGTTGGACAGCGGATTCGTGCCGGTGGCATGGTGGTTGACGGCAGCGTAAAGCGCGACTCCTCGAGTCTGGAGGTTCGCTTCGGCCTGACTGACTACGAGCAAACGGTGACCGTTGCGTACAGTGGTATCCTGCCGGATCTGTTCCGTGAAGGGCAGGGGATTGTCGCGCAGGGTGCCATGGATAGTGACGGCGTCTTTCGTGCTACTGAAGTGCTGGCCAAACACGATGAAAACTACATGCCGCCTGAAGTGAAGGCGGCACTGGATGCGGCGGGTAAGACTGTCGATGGCAAAGATGTCGCGACCAGCAAGAGCGGGGGCTAAGTATGATTCCTGAGTTTGGTACCCTGACGCTGACCATTGCGTTGGCGTTAAGTCTGGCGCTGGCCGCCGTGCCACTGGTTGGTGCGTCTACCAACAACCTGACCATGATGAGTTACGCTCGCCCCTTGGCTAACGGGGTGTTCGCGTTTTTGACCCTCAGTTTCGCCTGCCTGTTCTATGCCTTTGCAACCGATGACTTTTCGGTGGCCTATGTGGCCAACCACTCCAATTCGCTGCTGCCGTTTCAGTACAAGATGAGCGCCGTTTGGGGCGGCCACGAAGGGTCGCTGTTGTTGTGGATCTGGACCCTGGGAGCCTGGACTTTCGCTGTGGCCCGTTACAGCAAAGAGATGCCGCTGGATATGCTCTCCCGGGTGCTGTCGGTACTGGGGATGATTTTGATCGGCTTTGGTCTGTTCGTGCTGACGACCTCCAACCCGTTTGGGCGTTATCTGCCTGATTTTCCGGCCGATGGTGGCGACCTTAACCCGTTGCTGCAGGACTTTGGCCTGATCGTCCATCCGCCTATGCTCTATATGGGTTATGTGGGCTTTTCGGTCGCTTTTGCCTTTGCTATCGCGGCGTTGCTGAGCGGCCGTCTGGATGCGGCGTGGGCGCGCTGGTCGCGGCCCTGGACCAATATCGCCTGGGTTTTTCTTACTTTGGGGATCGCTCTGGGCAGCTGGTGGGCATACTACGAGCTGGGCTGGGGTGGCTGGTGGTTCTGGGATCCGGTCGAGAATGCCTCGTTCATGCCGTGGCTGGTGGGTACCGCGCTGGTTCACTCGCTGGCGGTGTCTGAGAAACGCGGGGTGTTCAAAAGCTGGACTCTGCTGCTGGCCATTACCGCGTTTTCACTGAGCTTGCTCGGTACCTTCCTGGTACGTTCAGGGGTTCTGACCTCAGTGCATGCCTTTGCCACCGACCCGACCCGCGGTTTCTTCGTGCTGATGTTGCTGGCGATCACCGTGGTGGGTTCGTTGCTGCTGTTCGCGATCAAAGCACCGAGCGTAAAAGCGGAATCGAGCTTTAGCCTGATCTCGCGAGAAAGCTTTTTGTTGGTGAACAATATCATTCTTGCTGTGGTGGCCTTTACGGTCCTGCTGGGTACTATCTACCCCCTGATTGTCGACGCCCTGAATCTGGGTAAATTGTCCGTTGGCCCGCCCTATTTCAACGCCTTTTTTGTGCCGTTGATGAGCTTGCTGACTCTGTTTCTGGGCATCGGGATGGTGTCGCGCTGGAAGAATACCAGCCTCCAGTACATCCTGCGTCAACTGGCGGTTGCCGCTGGGCTCAGTATTGTTATCGGTATTGCTGCACCACTGCTGTACGAGGGTGAGTTCGAGTTCTGGGCCTCTCTGGGCGTGGCGTTGATGATGTGGATCGTACTGGTATCAATCCAGGATATCCGTCACAAAATCAGCAACAAAACGGATAAGCTGGCCGCCCTCAAGGGGCTCAGTCGCTCCTATTACGGTATGCTGCTGGCCCATATTGGCGTGGGTATTACCGTTGTGGGCGTCTCCATGGTTTCTATCTATAAGCAGGAACTGGATGTGCGCATGGCGCCCGGCGATACCGTAGAGGTGGAGGGCTACCGCTTTACCTTTAAGGAGTTGACCGAGCGCCAGGGCCCCAATTTCGTCAGCGACAAGGCGATTATCGAGGTTAGTCGCGATGGCCGTGTGGTTCGGGAGATGCGCCCTGAGAAACGTATCTATACGGTCCAGCGTATGCCCATGACCGAGTCAGCGATCGATCCCGGCTTGTTCCGCGACCTCTATGTGGCGATGGGCGAAGAGCTGGGTGGTGGCGCGTGGGCGATCCGTATTCAGCACAAGCCGTTTGTGCGCTGGATCTGGCTTGGCGGCATCTTCATGGCCCTGGGGGGCACTCTGGCAGCCATGGATAAGCGCTATCGAAAGGGGCGGCGAGTCGCTGCCACTGCCTGACGTAATCGGGAGTTTTAAAGCTTTATGAACGTAAGACGGATTTTGTTGTTCCTGCCCGTGGTCTTGGCCGTACTGCTGGGCTTGTTTCTGTGGAAAGGGCTATCGATGGATCCGCGTGAGTTGCCATCGGCATTGATTGGCAAGCCATTTCCGGAGTTTCAGCTGGCATCGCTGCAAAATGATGGTCGTCAGTTGACCCGTGACGACCTCATCGGTCGTCCGGCGCTGGTCAACGTCTGGGCGACCTGGTGCCCGGCGTGTAAGGTCGAGCATCCGCAGCTGATGAGTATTGCCCGCCGTGACGGGGTCCCGATCTACGGCATTAATTACAAGGATGATCGCGCCGCAGCGCAGACCTGGCTGCGCCAGTACCAAAATCCTTACCAGTTCAATATCTATGATGACGAAGGCAAACTGGGCTTTGATCTGGGAGTTTACGGCGCGCCGGAAACTTACATCATCGATGCCAAAGGCGTTATTCGTTATCGTCTTGCCGGCCCCATCGATATAAAAACCTGGGAAGAGATGCGCGCGATGATTCGTGAGCTGGAGGCAGAAAGCTGACTGTTGCAATCGCTCTAGCCCTTCACCTGCTGGCAGCAACTGTCTGGGTGGGGGGGATGCTGGCAATGCTCACCGTGGTCCGTCCGTCTGCGGTCAAGCTACTGGAGCCGCCCCAACGGCTCGCCTTCATGGCGGAAGCGCTGCGGCGTTTCTTTCCCTGGGTCTGGTCTGCCGTGATTCTGTTACCGTTGACCGGTTACGCATTGCTGTTCTGGGTATACGGCGGCATGGCAGCGGCGCCGGTTTACCTGCACCTGATGCAACTGGTCGGGTGGGTGATGATTACTGTTTTTGGCTGGATCAGTCTGGTTGCCTATCGGCGTTTGATCCGTGCCCGCGCTCAACAGCAAACGACTGCGGCCGCGGCCGCGCTGGAACAGATCCGGCGCCTGGTGCAGCTTAATACGCTGCTGGGTGTGCTGGTGCTGGTGGTCGCGGGGGCGGGGCGTTACTGGAGCTGATCGGGTGCGACCGGAATAACCAATGGCTTCGGCCGTTGCGGTTTGGGTGGGTTGACCGAGCAGGTGCCGATTGATGGTCCGAAACAGCGTTTGCCGTTCAGCCACTGAGCGCCTTCAAATAACGCGCCACTGAGATCCGAGCCTTCCAGATCGGCCCCTTTCAACCGGGCACCACGAAAATCTGCTCCTTCCAACTGCGCTCCTCCCAAGCGTGCTTGAGCCAGGTTGCTATTGGCGAAGCTGGTGTGTTTGACCACATGGGTGGCGGCCGCATCCACGGTCCGCAGATCCGCCCGTTCAAGATTACTGTTGCTCATATCGACCCAGCGCAGGGTGGCGTTGTGGAACACGGCGCCTGCCATGTTGCTGTTGCTCAGGTTGCTGCCGGTAATGCTGGTTTGGTCGAAACGGCCGGCCGCCAGATTGGTATACGTCAGGTTGGCCCAGCGAATAATGGTTTGTTGCAATTTGGCGTTGCCGAGGTTGGCCCCGCTGAGATTGGCCGACGAGAAGTTACTCCAGTTGGCGTTGGCCCAGGCAAGATTGGCCTGAGAAAGATTAGCCTGGGCGAAATTGGCGCTGACCAGTATCGCATTGCCCAGATTGCTCTGCTCCAGATTCGCCTCAACCAACGTGGCATTGGAGAGGTCAGCAGTGGCCAAGTTGGCCCGCATCATCGAACTGTTGCGCAGGCTGGCATGATTCAGTTTGGCGCCGGTTAAAACCGCTTCGTCGAGTATGCTGCCATCGAGCCGTGCGCGTTGCAGATCGGCTTCTGCCAGATTGGCTCCGGTAAGCGATGTGGCGCGAAGGTCCGATTCGCTGAGGTCGGCAAATCGCAGATCTGCCTGATCGAACTGTCCCTGCTGTAGTTGAGCACCGCTCAGCTTGGCGCCGGTTAAGGTCGCGCTGGTGAGGTTAACGTTGCGAAGGTCTGCGCCGCGAAGGTCGGCTGCGGCGAGGTTGGCGTGGCTGAGATCTGCACCCTGTAGCGAGCGGTTACTCAGATCGCACTGGAACCAGTCAACACCTGGTGCGGCTGCATCGGCGCAGCTGGCGAGCGCTTGTTGGTTCAAGGGTAAGGCGACAAATACCACAGCAGCGGTAATAAACCTCATGCATTCATATCCTTAGGAGTCGAGGCCGGAATGCAGAGTTTAGCAGAAAGTGATGTCTGTCAGGAGAGCGGAAGGCCCAGCAGGCGGAGGACCTGCGTCAGCTGCTTCGATGCGACTTCAAGGCTGCGCAGGGCATCAGGGTAGGCTGCGCGCCCGGCCAGGTCTTCGGCTTCCTTGAATGCGTCTTCGCTATGCTTCAGGGACTTCCGGGTCCACTGGTATTTGTCGGGCAATTGACCGTCCGGGCTCACCAGGTCAAACAGTTGCAACAGACCCTTGTAGCGCTCCAGCTCGTACAGGTATTCCTGCTCCGGAGTATCGAAGTCCTGACTATAGACGATGGTTGTGCCGCCCTTGAGTGCCGATACGGCGGTAATGGTCAGCATGTAGGCTTCGTTGAGCACCTCGTTGGCTTCGCCGTAGTTCTCGTGTTGGCCAAGGTTGCCAGCCAGTTGAAGCAGGCTGCTCAGCTGATCTGCGTCGAGGGGATTGTCATCTTCACTTTTGACCATCGCCCGCTGCACATAGAGGCGAAATGATTCGATACTGACCGATAACTCATTAAAGCGGGTCCGCTGTGCATCGCCCCTGTCAATGGCATCAGCGACAGAGCCGGAAGCAGCGGAGTAGAACTGCATCGCCTGCTCGAGCTTTTCACGCACGGCATCAAAGCGGCGGGCATCCATCGCCTGCTGGGCAACGGCGACATGATCACGGGCGTGAGCCAGCCGCTCTTTCGCCAGTGAGCTGTCGCCATTATCTATGCGGCGGGCGCTGGCGGAGTTTTCCAGCATCCGCTGCATCAGTGCGAGCTTTTGTTGCAGCAGCTCGCGACTTTCATTGCTGTAATCACTGGGTGCGGCCTGCAGTGCGCTAACGGGCAGGCTGAGGCTGATAAATCCCAGCAGAAACAACGTAATCAGTAGGCGTGAAACCTGTCCCATGGTGTCTAACTCGGCCGATATGACGCGGAGGCAAAAAAGTGATAAATGTCTATCGCTTCAAACTATAGTGCGCAGCGAATACACTGTAAACAGTTAGGGGTATTAGCGCTTAGTCTAGACCTTGAGTAATCTGGCTGTGGAGTGTTTACACGGACAGGGCGCGCGCGTACTTTCTAGTATGACTATTTTACTGCTGCTGGCTGCTTGATGAAGAGACCGATACTGTTGCCCCTGGCCGCGCTTGGCCTGCTGCTGTTGGCCGCCCTGCCGGTGCGTGCGGATTATACCTTGATGGAGGCGATCAACGAGGCCGGGCGCCAGCGCATGTTGACGCAACGAATCGTTAAGTCGTATACCCAGTTGGGACTCGGGGTTGCCGACGAGCGGAGTCGCTCGGAGCTGCGCTATGCCATGGAGCTGTTCCAGTCACAGCTTGATCGCCTTTACCAGGTGGATAAGCTGCCGGGGGTTCATCAGCAGCTGGGGCAGATCGAAACCATCTGGGCCAGTTTTCAGCATCTGGCTGCGGGTGAGGTCGACAAGCAACGCGCCAAAGCGCTGCTGGCCATGAGCGGGGTGTTGCAAAGCGAGTGCAATCGTCTGGTGACGATTTTGGAGAAAGCGGCCAACTCCCGCCTGGGAGCGCTGGTGAATGTGGCCGGGCGACAGCGCATGCTGTCGCAGCGGCTGACGACTTTTTATCTTATGCGCAGCTGGGGGATCGAGCACCCGGCCCTAGACCCCGGTATTCGCAATACCCGCGCGGAGTTTCGTAAGGCGCAGGCACTGCTGCGTGAGAACAGCCTCGATAATCTGGAAATTGTCGAGCAGTTAGCGCAGATTGATCAGGACTGGGCCTGGTTTGAAAGCGCTCTGGAGCAGCCTCAGGGCGAGCGCTACGATCTGGTAGTGATGGATGCCAGCGAAGAACTGCTGCATTCGCTCGAGTATCTGGTGGCTCTCTATGAAGTCGCAGCGGACCCTAACCTCTAGTTTCCGACTCTAACCGGGGCTTATCGCCCAGCGGGATTCCGCAACTGTCAGTGGCTCCAGCTGGCGTAGCTGCTGTTCCAGAACCTGAATGCTGGCTTCGGAAGGGTCCTGGGCCTGTTGCTGCCGCTGGTTGATTCGCTGGCGTAGTTGTTCGACCTCGCCAGCGCAGGTAATGATGCTGACGGGGATGTTGCGTGAAATTGCGGCTTCAATAAACGGCTGGCGCTGGGCCTGGTACAAGAACGCGGCATCGACGATAACCCCTATGCCGTGATTCAGCAGCTGCAATGTCTGTTCCAGCAGATAGCCGTAAGTGCGTTCGTTCGCCGCTCCGGTGTAACGCTGCGCCAAAGCCGGAAACAGGCGCTTGCGTTCGCAGTCAGAGCGCAGTCTGATCAAACCTGACTGCTGCGCCATCCGGGCGGAGTGCCAGCTTTTGCCACTGCCGGAGACTCCATGCATCAGCATCAGCTGCGGTGGTGTGGGCCGCTGATAGCGGGCTGCCAGCTCGATATAGCCTTGTGCTTCCGTGACTCCCGCGACCGGATCGCCAAGTAGCGCTACCTTGGCTCTCACCATGGCGCGGTAGCTCTTAAACAGTGGCAGTAGCGTTACACCGCTGTAGTCTCCGGTGATTTCCAGATAGCGGTTGAGCAAACGCCAGGCCAGCGCGCGGCGCTGTCTGCGCTCCAGGTCCATCAACAGAAACGCCAGATCGTTGAGGGTGTCGACCCAGCGATAGCGCGGATTGAACTCGATGGCGTCAAAGGGGAGCGGCTCCTTCTGCCACAGGACAATATTGCCCAGATGCAGGTCACCATGGCCTTCACGAACCCTCCCCTCCCGGCGACGCTGGCGCAGCAGCGGTTCATGTTGTTGCAACTGCCGGCGGCTCCACTGCTCGATCGCGGTCAACTCGGGGAGAGGCGGGCGATCACCGCAGGAGGCGCGGATCTGGGCAAAGTTCTGCTCCACCACCTGAGTCACGGTCTCCACCGAGCCCCAGTCACTCTCGGTCGGGGCGGGGCTGAGAGACTGGTGGAAGGCAGCCAGGCGCTCCGCAAGCCGATCAATTATTGCTTCGCTGAGCTGGTGGTCGGCATCCAGCGCGCTGAGTAGCTGGGATTGCGGGAACTGGCGCATCCTCACCGCGAATTCGACCCTGCCGTTATCGATGTCGGCGTCTGCCATGTCTGCGGGTTCCGATGTCAGCGATAGTGCCCCGTCGGCGGCTCGCTCGACGCGCACCAGGTCGACGTAGAGTGGTGCCGCCAGACGCTGATTGAGGCGTAGCTCGTTAACGCAATCCTCGCGCCTGCGGGCCAGGGTGGTGAAATCAAGAAAGCCGAAATTTACCGGCTTGCGGAATTTATAGGCGTAGGGGCCGGTCAACAGTACCCAAGATATGTGAGTCTCAATCACACCAAGGCCCTCGACCGGATGGTCGAAAGGGGCCTGCTGTTGCAGTTGTCCTATCAGCGTGTCGTTCACGTTCGCTCCCCAAGTCTCCGGAATCTGATTATACTCGCGCCATGCCAAAAAAGAGTTCTGCTTCACCCTCCCGTCGCACCAGCAAGAAAGGTGCGGCCGCTACCCGTTCCCGTTCCTTCCGCTGGTGGCCCCTACTGTTAAAACTCGGTTTGGTAGTGCTGGTTTTGGGCGGCGGCGCGCTGGTGTACATGGATGCCACCATTCGTAGTCAGTTTGAAGGCAAACGCTGGGCATTGCCGGCCAAAGTCTACGCCCGGCCGCTGGAGCTCTATGCCGGCCAGCGACTGCCGGTTGCCGATCTCAAAGAGGAGCTGCGCCAGCTCGGCTACCGCTTTGTCAGCTATCCCAAACGCGCCGGCGAGGCGTCTGTCGCCGATCAACGGGCGCTACTTTTCAGTCGGGGTTTTCTCTATGCTGACGGGCCCGAGCCCGCCCGCCTGCTGGAACTGCGGTTTGATGGTGACCGGATCGCGCACTTGAGTGGCAGCGAGGGTGCGTTGCCGCTTGCGCGGCTGGAGCCGGTGCTGGTCGGGGGTATCTACCCCGCGGATAACGAAGATCGCGAGCTGGTTCGGCTGCAACAGGTGCCGCCCACGCTGGTACAAGCCTTGGTGACGGTGGAGGATCGCGACTTCTACCAGCATTTCGGTATCTCGCCCAAAGGTATAGCGCGGGCCATGATCAGTAATCTGCGGGCGCGGGCGGTGGTCCAGGGGGGCAGTACGCTGACTCAGCAACTGGTCAAGAATTACTTTCTCACCAGCGAGCGCAGCTTGTGGCGCAAGCTGATGGAAGCGCCGATGGCGATGCTGCTGGAGTTGCATTACAGCAAGGACGAAATCCTCGAATCCTATTTGAATGAGGTCTATCTGGGCCAGTCCGGGTCACGAGCTATCCATGGTTTTTCACTTGCCAGCCAATACTATTTTGGTCGTCCGTTGGCCGACCTCAGTCTCGAGCAACAGGCGCTGCTGGCCGGATTGGTTAAAGGGCCATCCTACTATGATCCACGGCGTCATCCGGAGCGGGCAACGGAGCGCCGTAATCTTGTGCTATCGCTGATGCGTGATCAGGGGCATATCTCCGACGCCGACTTGCTGCGCGCCCGCCAGCGGCCGCTGGGCGTGGTTGAACGCAGCCAGTTGTCAAAGGGCGCGTTTCCCGCCTATTTGGATCTGGTAAAGCGGCAACTGCGTCAGGATTACCGTGAACAGGATCTCGCCAGCGAAGGGTTGCAGGTGTTCACCAATCTGGACCCGCTGGTGCAGCGCAAAGCCGAGCAAAGTGTTCAGCGGGTGATCAAACGTCTGGATGGCCGTTTTGGTTCCCGGGTTGAGGGGTTGCAGGCAGCGCTAGTGGTAGGTAACAGCCAGACCGGCGATGTCGTGGCGGTGGTGGGTGGGCGTGATCCACGCTATCAAGGTTTTAACCGGGCCCTTGATGCGGTGCGTCCCATCGGCTCATTGGTCAAGCCGGCCGTGTATCTGACCGCGCTGGAGGAGCCGCAACGCTTCACCCTGTCGAGCTGGATCGACGATAACGCCGTTACCTTGCAAAACCCTGACGGCAGCTATTGGACACCCTCCAATTTTGACCATAGTGAACATGGTGTGGTGCCGCTGCATCAGGCGTTGTCGCGCTCCTACAATCTGGCGACGGCGCAGTTGGGGCTGCGCCTGGGGGTCGATAAAGTGGTCCATACCCTCGAGCGGCTGGGAGTGCGCCGGCCGGTCAGTCCCTACCCGGCGGTGCTGTTGGGTGCGGTCAATCTCAGCCCGCTGGAAGTGACGCAGGTTTACCAGACCATTGCCGCCAACGGTTTTGAAACGCCGCTAAGGGCGATTCGCTCGGTGTTAACGGCCGACGGCGAGTTGTTGTCCAGTTACCCGTTTGAGTTGCAGCAGCAGTTCGAACCGGCAGTGATGCACCTGTTGCAATACGCGTTGCAGGAGACGGTGCGCGAAGGCACCGCGCGTCAGCTCTACCAGCGTTTTCCGGATTCCCTCAACATGGCGGGCAAGACCGGCACCACCAATGATCAGCGTGACAGCTGGTTTGCCGGATTTACCGGCGATTATCTGGCGGTTGCCTGGCTGGGGCAGGATGACAACCGGCCGACCCCCTTAACCGGCAGCTCGGGCGCACTGCAAGTGTGGTCAGAGTTGATGGCCGAACTGCGCCCTCAATCTTATCGGCCGATGGCCCCGGAGTCGGTCAACTATGTCTGGATTGATGATGCAACGGGTGAGCGTACTGGCGACTTCTGCGAGGGAGCTCGGTTGTTGCCTTACGTGGCGGGTAGTGAACCTGCCGGTTATCGGGGCTGTGGAGTCGGCATTCAGCGCACGCTAAACTGGTTCAATCATCTATTTGGCGGTGAGGGAGGTTCCCGGTGAGTCTGATGCGGGGCGCTGTTTGGTTGCTCTTGATGGCGACACTGGCAGGGTGTGCCGGTGGGCGTTATACGCCGCCGGTCGAGGATCGCGCTCACCCGGAAGTGGGCGCACCGGCAGGGGGTGTTGTGGTGGCTGAACCGCCGATGGTATCGCCTCCTCCCGCGGCGGATGAACCTGATCGAGGGGCGTCGGCCCCTGCACGTCGCCCCACCGATCCGCTTTCACCGGCGGTGGTCGCACTGTTGGACCAGGCGTCACGCTATGAGACTGCTGGGCAGCGGCAGCAGGCGCTGGCGTACCTTGAAAGGGCGCAACGTATCTCGCCGCGGGAGCCGCAAGTGTACCTGCAGTTGGCGCGGGTGCGGCTGGCGATGAATGATGTTACGCGAGCGGTGCAACTGACCGAGCGAGGGCTGGCATTGGCGCCCTCCGGCAGCCAGGTGCAGGAGCAGCTACTGCAGCTTAAACGTCAGCTTGGCGAGCGCCACTGATGTGGCCTCGCCGGCAGCGGACTTATTCCATCGAGCCGAACCAGTCTTCAATCTCGTTGAGTTGCTTGCGCTCGAAATAGTCATCGATCCCCTGGCGAACGGCCTGGCGGCCCCGACAGCGCTCATAATCGCGGTGGGTGATCCCCAACTCTTCGTCGTCGATCACGAACTCGGGATAGTCGGCGGGGGTGGGTTTGGGCTTGCTCACTTCAGTCTCCTGCAGCCGTGGTACTTCAGTTGCAGTTTTAGGAGAGAGCCGGCATGTCGTCCAACGAAAGTTTTTGCTCGTTAGCGTAAATAAATTTGAGAATCGATCAGATCGCCTGATCCAGGAATGCGGGATTAAGGACCGAAGCGATTCTCTCCGCCCAGCGGTCCAGTTCGGCGCGCACCTCGTCGCGCTCGGCGCCGCTGGCACTTTGCAGGTGTTGTTCGCGTAACGCCAGATAGCGCCGGTGGATTTCGGCTCCACTGAGGCCTTCTACCTTGGCCTGCCACATCAGGTGGCTCATATCGGCTGTAATCTGATAGGTGCGTGGTGGCATAGCCGCTTCCCGCGTGCTGAACTCTCGCTCAAAAAGTGATCCTAGATCATTTTTGCGGCCGTTGGCAACGGTATACGGTGTCAGGGGTGTCTGAAACGACTTTAAATCTGCCGGTGTCGCCGGCGACTATGCTTACTCCATATTCGGTAATCAAGAGGTCCCTATGTCTGCAGATGAGTTACACCTGAACCTGCGAAATCTGAGTGTTGACGACTACCCGGCGGTAAGGAGGCTGATGGACCGGGTATACGACGACATTGGCGGTGCATGGCCGGAAAGCACCATCAGCAAGCTGGTCAAGGATTTCGAGGCGGGCCAGATCTGCATCGAGGATGGCAATGAGATCGTGGGTATGGCGCTGACCGTGAGGGTGGATTATCGCAAGTTTCGCAACCCGCACACCTATGATGACCTGATCGGCAAGCGAATGCAGGTATTGAATAATCCCAAAGGGGATGCGCTCTACGGCCTTGATGTGCTGATACACCCGGATTACCGCGGCTATCGCCTGGGGCGGCGACTGTACGAAGCGCGCAAGGATCTGTGCCGCCAGCTTAACCTGCAGGCGGTGCTGGCTGGGGGGCGGATTCCCGGGTTCCAGCAGCATGCCGACGAGATGACCCCGCAGGAGTATATCGAACGGGTGGGGCGGCGGGAGTTTCATGATCCGATCCTGTCGTTTCAGCTGTCCAACGATTTTCAGGTCAAGCGGGTGTTGCGCCAGTACATGCCCGAGGATGAGAAGTCGCAGGGCTACGCGACTTTGCTGGAGTGGTCCAATATCTTCTATCAGCCTGACACCTCTCCTCTCAATCAGCCGAAAACTCAGGTCAGGGTCGGCGTGGTCCAGTGGCAGATGCGAGAGTTTCATAGCGTCGAGGATGTGCTGCAACAGGTGGAATACTTCGTTGATGCGGTATCCGACTACCAAAGTGATTTTGTACTCTTCCCCGAGTTTTTCAATGCGCCGTTGATGGGATTGACCGACTCCAAGCAACGGATGGAGGCGATCCGCTTTCTGGCCCAGTTTACCCAGCGCTTTCGGGACGAGATGTTGCGGATGGCGGTGGAGTACAACATCAACATCATCACCGGTTCCATGCCGTTAATCGAGAACGAACGCCTCTACAACATCACATACCTGTGCCGTCGAGACGGTACCATCGAAGAGCAGTACAAACTGCACATCACCCCCCATGAAAAATGGGACTGGGTCATTGAGGGCGGTGACAAGCTGCAGGTGTTTGATACCGATGCCGGGCGGGTAGGTATCCTCATCTGTTACGACGTCGAGTTTCCGGAGCTGGCACGGTTGATGGCCGCTCAAGGGCTGGAGATTCTGTTCGTCCCCTTCTGGACCGACACCAAGAATGGTTTTTTGCGGGTGCGTCACTGTGCTCAGGCGCGGGCGATCGAGAACGAGTGCTACGTTGTGATCTGCGGCTCGGTCGGTAACCTGCCGGCGGTTGAAAGCCTGGATGTGCAGTATGCACAGTCGGCCGTGTTTTCGCCCTCGGACTTCTCCTTTCCCCATGACGCGGTGATGTCGGAGGCGACGCCGAACACGGAGATGATTCTGTTTTCGGATCTGGATCTGGATCGACTCAAGGTGATTCGCAACGAGGGCTCGGTCACCAATCTTAAAGACCGGCGTGAGGAGTTGTATACGCTCAGGTGGTGTGGTCCGAGCGACGAAAAAAGGAGCTAAAAAAACGGGGCCATCAGGCCCCGAAAGCTTCGTACTTGAACAGGATTAGGTTGGTACGAGAGAGAGTGTAAACTGTTCGCCCTATTTCTTTAAATACGAATGATAATAATTATCACAAGCATGGTTGATTAGTGATGCTTTTGCCACTGCTGGGTGCGTGCATTGCGCAGCAGACCCAAATAGGGCGAGGGGGTGTTGCGGTGGCGCAAGCCGAGGCTGAAGCCGCTGTGTTGCGGGTCGGCGGTGCAATGCTGGACATGGGACCATAGCGTCAGCGCCTGGTCTGCTCCGCCGACCGCTATCTCCAGGGTCAAGTGGATGCCCGCCGGCAGTCGCTGGGGACAGTGAACACGCAAGCCGCCTGCGGATATGTCGGCGGTACTGGCATTGAGTCCTGAGCCGTCGGGCAGCGTAATGCGCACCGGGCGATGAGTGCGATAGCGGGGTTCGGTGCGACGGTCATGCTGGCTCATGGTAGATCCTGATGATAAAAATCACCGTCTAAGTCTAGTCTTGATCTGGAGGAGAGGTCGATTGTTTGGTTTTGTTCCGGAGCTGTCCGGTGTAGTGGGGTTGCTCGGTTACTGCGGAATTGCGGTATTCGCCGTGTCCGGAGCCCTTGATGCGGCGCGTAACCGTATGGATATCCTCGGCTTTATGCTGATTGGAACCGCTACCGGTCTGGGCGGCGGCACCTTGCGCGACCTGTTGTTGGGGTTGGCGCCGGTATACTGGGTTCGTGAGCCTGCTTACATCACCCTGTGTCTGGTCGTGGCGGCGATAACCTATTTTGTGGTGCCCTTTATCGACAGTCGCAAGCGCGCGCTGGTGTGGATGGATGCCATCGGCTTGTCGTTGTTTTCGGTTACCGGCACCCAAATTGCGCTAACGGCCGGAGTGGCGCCGTTAGTGGCGGTCTGTATGGGGGTGATGACCGCTACCTTCGGCGGCATTATTCGCGATGTGCTGTGTGGTGAGTCATTGGTGCTGGGCGGGCGCGAACTTTACGTGACCGCCGCCCTGGCCGGTGCCTCAACCCATCTGGGGCTGGTGTTGATCAGTGTACCTGATGATCTCGCTTTGCTCGGGGGCTTTGTGGTTGCACTGGGGTTGCGCAGTGCGGCTATTCTGTTTGGCCTCAAACTACCGGCGTATCAGGGTCGGTCGGGTGATGGGCAGTGAGCAGGCGGTAGTCCGGCCCGACGTCATCCAGAGCGCGTTTTTATCCCTTTCTTTGCTAAGCAGAACGGCGTTTTTTTGCTACAATGGGCGCCTTTTTGGCGGCGCTTGTTGAGGCGCGTGCGGTGGTTGATCAGCAAAGGGTCTATGGGAATGGGATTCAAACCGGTAAAAGTGGGGATCTGTGGTCTGGGGACCGTGGGTGGCGGTACCTTCAATGTCCTGAAACGCAACGAAGTGGAAATTTCTCGCCGTGCCGGTCGATTGATTCAGGTTGCCGCGATTGGTACGCGCCGCCCGAATCCCGATTGCGATACCAACGGCGTTCAGATCACCAGCGATATCTTTGACGTTGCCCGCAACCCGGAAATCGATGTGGTGGTCGAGCTGATCGGCGGAACCGACGTTGCGCGCGATCTGGTTCTTACCGCGCTGGATAATGGCAAGCATGTGGTCACGGCCAACAAGGCCTTGATCGCGGTGCACGGTAACGAGATCTTTGAAGCGGCCCAGCGCAAGAATCTGATTGTCGCCTTTGAAGCGTCCGTTGCCGGCGGCATTCCCATCGTCAAGGCGATTCGCGAGGGTCTCGCCGCCAACAGCATCAACTGGGTGGCGGGGATCATTAACGGCACCGGTAACTTCATCCTCACCGAGATGCGCGACAAGGGCCGCGCCTTCGACGACGTGCTGGCCGAAGCGCAGGCACTGGGTTATGCCGAAGCTGACCCGACCTTCGATGTCGAGGGGATCGACGCGGCGCACAAATTGACCATCCTCGGATCGCTGGCCTTCGGTATCCCGCTGCAGTTCCAGCACGCCTATACCGAAGGGATCAGCAAGATCACCACCGATGATGTGCGCTACGCCGAAGAACTGGGTTACCGCATCAAGCACCTGGGGATCAGCCGCCGCACGACCGAGGGCGTTGAACTGCGGGTGCATCCGACACTGATTCCCCAGGATCAGCTGATTGCCAACGTCAACGGGGTGATGAACGCGGTGATGGTGGATGCCGACGCCGTCGGGCCGACCCTGTACTACGGTGCTGGCGCCGGTGCCGAAGCCACCGCTTCTGCCGTGATTGCCGATCTGGTCGACGTCGTGCGTACCATGACCGCGGACCGTGACAACCGGGTGCCGCATCTGGCGTTCCACCCCAGCCGCCTGTCAAGCCTGCCGGTACTGCCGATGGAGGAGGTTGAAACCGCCTACTACCTGCGCCTGCAAGCCGAAGACCACCCGGGAGTGTTGGCCGAAGTCACCCGGATTCTGGCTGATCAATCGATCTCCATCGACGCCATTCTGCAAAAGAGCGCGCCTGATAGTGACCTGATTCCGGTGATCATCCTTACCGACGCGGTGCAAGAGAAGCGGATGAACGCGGCGATATCGGCGATCGAGTCGTTGAAGGAGATTCGTGGCGCGGTGACGCGCATCCGGGTCGAACGGCTTAACGGTTAACAGGAGAACGGTTCTACATGAAATACATCAGTACCCGCGGTCAGGCGCCTGCGCTCAACTTTGAACAAGTACTGCTGGCAGGCCTTGCCTCCGATGGCGGTCTCTACGTGCCCGAGCAGCTACCGCAGTTTTCCAGAGAGGAGATCGCCAGCTGGGCCGGTCTCTCTTACGCCGAGCTGGCCAAGAAGATCATCGCCCCGTTTGTGGCCGATACCATTCCCCAGGCGGATCTCGATGCCATTATCGATGACACCTATGGGATCAGCGGCGATGACCGGGTGTTTGCCCACGACGCGGTAGCGCCGCTGAAAC
The DNA here is from genome assembly GCF_017912535.1 of Motiliproteus sediminis. Taxonomy (GTDB): domain Bacteria; phylum Pseudomonadota; class Gammaproteobacteria; order Pseudomonadales; family Balneatricaceae; genus Motiliproteus; species Motiliproteus sediminis. The sequence continues at coordinate 30,702 of NZ_JAERQK010000012.1, read as the reverse complement.
AGTTGGATAGCAATTTGTGGGTGCTGGAACTGTTTCACGGCCCGACCCTGGCGTTCAAAGACTTTGCTTTGCAACTGCTCGGCCGTCTGCTCGATTACGTGCTGGAAAAGCGCCAGGAGCGGGTGGTGATCATGGGGGCGACCTCCGGTGACACCGGTTCTGCCGCCATCGAAGGTTGCAAGCGTTGCGACAACGTCGATATTTTTATTCTGCACCCGCACAACCGCGTCTCCGACGTACAGCGCAAGCAGATGACCACTATCGTCGGCGACAACATCTATAACCTGGCGATCGAGGGCAATTTTGACGACTGCCAGCAGATGGTCAAGCAGAGCTTTGCCAATCAGGAGTTCCTCAAGGGGCGTAAGCTGGTGGCGGTCAACTCCATCAACTGGGCGCGGATCATGGCCCAGATCGTCTACTACTTCCATGCCTCCCTGAGCCTTGGCGGCCCACACCGCGAAGTCTCCTTTGCCGTCCCCACCGGTAACTTTGGCGATATCTTTGCGGGCTACCTGGCCCGTGGTATGGGACTGCCGGTGAAGCAACTGGTGGTAGCCACCAACGTCAACGACATTCTGCACCGCTGCATCAGCGCCAACGATTACTCGGCCCAGCCGCTGGTGCATACGCTGTCGCCGAGCATGGATATCATGGTATCCAGCAACTTTGAGCGCCTGCTGTTCGACCTGTATGACCGTGACGGTGCTGCGACCGCGGCGCTGGTGTCCAACATGGCGGCCGGCAACGCCAGCCTTGATTCCAACCGTCTGGCCAAGGCGCGTGAACTGTTCGACAGCTACCGCCTCGACGACGAGGGCTGCGTGGCGGTGATCGCCGACATGTTTGAGCGCACCGAAGAGCTGCTCGACCCGCACACCGCGATTGGGGTAAAAGCCGCGCAGGAGTGCCGCCGTGACGCCAAAACGCCGATGGTGGCGCTGGCCACCGCGCATCCGGTCAAGTTCCCTGAACCGGTGGTGAAGGCAGGTTGCAAGTCGCCGGAGCTGCCGCACCACCTTGAAGACCTGTTCGAGCGCGAGGAGCGCTATCAGGTCCTCCCCAAGGACTTGGCTGCAGTACAGGCCTACATGGCCGAGCAGCTCAGCTAAACTGAGCCTGTCAGCTAAAACGCCGGGCTTGCCCCGGCGTTTTACTAAGCGCGGGTCATCACAGCCGGAGTCGCCCCCAGACCATGGATAGCCTGTTCTTTCTCAGCTCCAAACTGATCTGGGCTTTTGCGCGCCCCGATCACCTGCTGTTGCTGTTGCTGACTGTCGCTGCGGTGCGCGGGCGCTGGCGTCACGCCGGAATCGGTAACGACCGGCGCCAGAGCCATAAACTGCTGTGGTTTACCCTGGTGTTGTTGTGGTTGATTGCGCTCTATCCCGCCGGCAACCTGCTGCTCTATCCCCTTGAAACCCGCTTTAAGCAGCAGCCCGTGGTCGCCGAAGAGCTGTCGGGGGTGGTCGTGTTGGGCGGTGGCGAGAGCCTCGCCCGCAGTCGCTACTGGGACCGGCTGGAGCTAACCGATGCCGGCGATCGCTATCTGGAGCTGCTGGCGTTAGCGCAGCAGTTCCCCGATCTGCCGATCATATTTACCGGCGGTTCCGGTGCCGTTACCCAACAGCAGTTTGGCGGTGCCGACGCGCTGGAACCGCTGCTGCAGCGGCTGGGACTGGCGCAGCGGGTGATACTGGAACGCAAGTCGCGCAACACCTACGAGAATGCGCTGTTTGCCAAACCACTGGCGGATCCGATCAGCGCCGAGCGGGGCGATAAGCCTTGGCTGCTGGTCACCTCCGCGTTCCATATGCCGCGTTCGGTCGGCATCTTTCAAGCGCAGGGTTGGTCAGTACAGCCGCATCCGGTGGACCACTGGTCGTTGCCGCCCGCGAAACAGCGCTGGTACTTTTCCTTGTCGGAGAATCTGGTCGACCTGACCATGGGGGTGCGGGAATGGCTGGGATTGTTCGCCTACAGGCTGACCGGTAAAACCCACCAACTGTTGCCCGGCAGTGCCGGTGCTGGTGTGCCCGAACCGCAGGGGAAATAGATGCAGAAGCTGATTGTTCGCCGTTCGACTGACACCAATCCTCTGGCCGGCAGCGGGTTATCTCCGCTACTCCAGCGAATATTTGCGGCTCGCGGTGTGCAGGGCCCCGATGAGCTGGACACCGGTCTCAAGGGCCTGCTGCCATACCATGCCCTGAAAGATATTGATCGTGCGGTGGCGGTGATCGGCGACACGCTGATGCGGGGCGAACGAATTCTGATTGTTGGCGATTATGATTGTGACGGTGCGACCAGTAGCGCTTTGGCCGTGCTGGGTCTGCGCGCCATGGGTGCCGGTTGGGTCGATTTCCTGGTTCCCGACCGCTTCGCATACGGCTATGGGCTCAGCCCCGAAATCGTGGCGGTGGCGGCACGCTGTGAACCGCAGCTGCTGATCACGGTCGATAACGGCGTGTCGAGCGTTGAGGGAGTGGCCGCCGCCAGAGCTGCCGGCATGCGGGTGGTGGTCACCGACCATCACCTGGCTGGGAGTCAGCTGCCCAAGGCCGACGCGTTGGTGAATCCCAATCAGCCCGGCTGTGAATTTCCCGCCAAGAGCACCTGCGGTGTCGGGGTGATCTTTTACGTGTTGTCGGCGCTGCGCCGCTGGTTGGAGCAGCAGGGCTGGTTTGCGCGGCAGGGTATTCCGCTGCCTAATCTTGCCGATTGGCTCGACCTGGTGGCGCTGGGGACCGTGGCCGATGTGGTCAGTCTGGAGCAGAATAACCGCCGCCTGGTGGAGCAGGGGTTACGTCGTATCCGTGCCGGAAGGGCCCGTCCGGGTATGTTGGCGCTGCTGGATGTGGCCGGCCGCAAGCCGGAGCAGTTGGTGGCGTCGGATCTTGGCTTTGCCATCGGTCCGCGCCTGAATGCAGCCGGCCGGCTGGATGATATGTCGATCGGCATCCGCTGCTTGCTTACCGATGATCCGGCTGAAGCGCGTGCGCTGGCGGCGGAGCTGGATCGCTTCAATCAGGATCGCAAACTGATCGAACAATCGATGCAGGTGCAGGCGCTGGAGCTTCTCAAACAGCTTGATCTGGGGCGTGATGGTGAGCCGCCGGCGGGGGTCTGTCTTTATGAGCCGGACTGGCACGAAGGGGTCATCGGTATTCTTGCATCGCGGATCAAGGACCGCCTGCATCGCCCGGTCATCGCCTTTGCCCGTGCCGAAAATGGCCAGCTCAAAGGTTCGGCACGCTCTATTCCCGGGCTGCACATTCGCGATGCGCTGGATGCGGTTGCCGCGCGCTACCCCGGGCTGTTGACCAAGTTCGGTGGCCACGCCATGGCGGCCGGGCTGACCCTGGATCACGACGGCTTCACGGCTTTTCAGCACGCCTTCTGCGACGAGGCGGCGCGATCTCTCAGCGCGACCCAACTACAGGCCCGGATCGATACTGACGGTGAGTTGTCGCCGCAGGAGCTAACCATGGAGGTAGCACGTGAGCTGCGCTTTGCCGGCCCCTGGGGGCAGCACTTTCCCGAGCCGCTGTTTGATGGCGAGTTCGAACTGGTACAGCAGCGGATTGTCGGCCAGCGCCATCTGAAGCTGGTGCTAGCTGCGGCGGGTGGCTATTGCGTCGATGCCATCGCCTTTAACGTGGATCTTGAACTGTGGCCGAGTGAAGCGCCCCGAGCGCGGGTGGTGTACAAACTGGATATCAACGAGTTTCGGGGGAACCAGTCACTGCAGCTGCTGGTGGATTATCTGGAACCGCTGCCAGTTAAAAGTTAACGCAGCCGGATACCGGACCTTTCCAGCTGGAACCCTTGACGGAGCGGCACTGGCTCCGGGTGACGCTATACCAGGATTCGGTACCGGTGGAACAGCCGTTGGCATCATAGCAGATGCCAAACTCCGCCGGGCTTTGCGAGCCGGTTTCGACCGCGGGTGGCGGTTCCTGAGCCGTCTGCGGCGGGCTGCAGGCGGTGATCAACATGCTCAGTGCTAACCAGAGCAAGCTGCGCATAGTGTATCCCGGATGATATGGCTGAGTGATGCTCATACTTTAACGTATTACTCGGTTACTACGGGTTGAAGGCTCGTGTCATCGGGGTGAATAGTGCCCCGCCCCCTGATGGTCCTAATCGACCCACACCCAGCGGATCAGCTCGCCGAAATCGTCGTAGACCGCTTTTTTGCGTGGCCGCTGTCGCTGGCGGCGGGTGGTTGGCTTGGGCGGTTTGCTCTTGCGCGATTCTATCGCTGCCACGACCTCCTGCACCGGTGTTCGCTCGTTGCGGGGGCCGACAAAGGCGAAGTCCGGTTTGGCGGCCAGAGGGTTGTCCCAGCCGGTGGCACCGCGCGGTACTTCGGCGATCTCACCGCCCTGGGTGAGGAACTCTTCCACGTCTCGCTGCAGCGATTCGCGCAACTCGGCTTTGGTGGGACGATGTTTCATGGCGTCGGTTTGGCATTGACGAACAATCGGACAGTATACCGCGAAATCAACGCGGGCGGATGCCCGGCGGGAATCAGGGGCAGCTGGCGGGCCCCAGGCGCACCAGCGGATTACCGTTGTTGTCGGCAAGGCTGCCATTGGGTTGGCGGATCAGCGCCAGACTGCCCTGATTGCCGGAGCTGGAGCGCCAATCGACTCGATCAGCGGCCGCCTGCCACTGCCCCTGATCCTGTAATGAGGTGCATTGATAACCTGATGCATACAGATTGGGCCGACAGCTTTGGCCGGCACTGAAGTAGCGTCCGTCGTGGCAGTAATGAACGAACAGGGTGATACGTGGACGGCTGGAAGAAACGCCAGTACCGTAGCTGTACTGGTAACTGTAGCCGGAAAGTAATCGGTGCAGCTCGTTGGATGCGGGGGTTGCCAGCGCTTCACGGGCTGGCAGTAACAGCGCCAGTGCCAGTAGTGGTGAAATCGATGACCGGAGCGACATAGACACCTCCGCGTTGCCAAACGCCCTGCCTTGTCGCCAGTATAGGCCCGCCGTCGGGCGGGCCTTGAACAGCCGTTTGAGTTACAGCGACAGTCCCGGCGCCAGGGTTTCCGGCAGGGTAATCCGGTCAGCTTCGAGGCCAGCTACCGGGTAGGCACAGTAATCCGCCGCGTAGTAGGCGCTGGCGCGATGGTTACCACTGGCGCCGATACCGCCGAAGGGGGCCGCACTGCTGGCGCCGGTCAGCTGCTTGTTCCAGTTGACGATGCCGGCGCGAATACGGGCATAGAAATAGTCGAACTGATCACGGCTGTCACTCAATAGGCCCGCCGACAGACCAAAGCGGGTCGCGTTGGCTGACGCAATCGCCGCATCGAAATCGCGGTAGCGGATCAGTTGCAGCAGCGGGCCGAAATACTCGTCATCCGGCAGGTGACTGATGGCGCTCACATCAATCAGACCCGGACTGACAAAGCCGGTGCCGGTCTGCAGCTTCTTCAGCTCCAGCAGCGGCTGGCCCCCCAGTTTGATCAACCGGGTTTGCGCGTCCACCAGTCCATCGGCTGCGGCTTCCGAGACCAGACTGCCCATAAAGGGCTGAGGCTCGGCGTCCCAGCGGCCAACTTTGATGTTGCCAATCGCCTCGCATAGCTCGGTGATAAAGCGATCACCGGTTGTACCCTCGGGCACAAACAGCCGGCGTGCGCAGGTGCAGCGCTGACCGGCGGTGATGTAGGCCGACTGAACGGTCTCATGCACGGCGGCTTTGATGTCGCTGATATCGCCGATAACCAGCGGGTTGTTGCCGCCCATCTCCAGTGCCAGGATTTTCTCCGGCTGACCGGCAAACTGCTGATGCAGCAGGGCACCGGTGCGCGAACTGCCGGTGAAGAACAGGCCGTCGATGCCGGGGTGTTGCGCCAGCGCCATACCGGTTTCCCGCTCCCCCTGCAACAGATTGAGGACGCCTTTCGGCAGCCCGGCCTGTTGCCATAGCTGTACACAAAGTTCGGCCACCGCCGGCGTCAGTTCGCTGGGTTTAAGCAATACGCAGTTGCCGGCGATCAGTGCCGGAACAATATGGCCGTTGGGCAGGTGGCCGGGGAAGTTGTAGGGGCCGAACACGGCCACTACCCCGTGCGGCTTGTGGCGCAGCATCGCCCGGGCCCCAGGAACTTCACTTTCACGGGTGCCGGTGCGCTCGTCGTGCGCCTTGAGCGATATGTCGATCTTGCCACGCATGGCGGTTACTTCGGTGCGGCTCTCCCACAAAGGTTTGCCGGTTTCCTCGGCGATCAGGGTGGCAATCCGCTCGGCGTTGGCTTCCAGTTGTACGCCAAAGGCCCGGATGATCTCGGTGCGCTCGGCCAACGTGTGCTGACTCCAGACCGGGAATGCCTGCCGGGCCGCCGTGACCGCTTCCTCCACCTGGGTAGCGGTGGCGGCTCGGCCTTGCCACAGCGGTTGGTTGATGGCGGGGTTGAGTGATTGCAATGCGGTTCCCTGGCCTTCGAGCCAGGCGCCATTGATAAACAGGGATGCAGACATATCAGAATCTCCGTGAAGCAGACAGTGGCACTACCCTCACCGGGTCGCCGTTGTCGACTTGCAGGGCGGCGGCGACCTCGGGGGTGAGGCGTGCAATGTTGTGGTCGACGTTGAGCGGCGTCAGGCAGCAACGAAATCCTTCGAAGCGTGGTGTGGCCACCAGGAACGGTTCTCCTGCGCCCGCATGGGTGTCGATCAGCGTTTTGGCGTAGCGGCTTTCCCGCACCGCGCGGATCTCGTTGACCGGCGCTTCCAGCAGCGGGCCGGCGTCGAAGATGTCAACGTAACCGGTGTAGCGCAGCCCCTCGGCTTCCAGTAGCTTGCGCGCCGGAGTGGTGTTGTCGTGGGTGTGACTGATCACCTGGCGGGCGGATTCCGGCAACAGGTTGGTGTAGATCGTATGTTTGGGCATCAGCTCGGCGATAAACACCTTATCCCGCGCCGACAAACGGTCGGCCTCGGCAAAGTCAAGGCTGAAGAAGTGTCGCCCCAGCCCTTCCCAGAAGGGGGATATACCCTGGGCATCGGAGTAGCCACGCATCTCCGCGATCAGCCGTTGGTCAAACCGCTCCGGGAATTCGGCCAGAAACAGGAAGCGGGATTTGCTCAACAGGTGGCCATTCTTGCCGTGGCGAAAATCCGGATCCAGGAACAGGGTGCATAGCTCCGAGCAACCGGTATGGTCGTTGCTGATAGTCAGGGTGTTGATGCGGTTGTAGACCTGCAGTTCGCGGGAGGCATGCACCAGCGTGCCGACCCGATAGTTGTACCAGGGCTGATCGAGGCCTACCGCCGCTTCGATGGCGCTGCAGCCCACCACCTGACCGCTGGCGGTATCCTCGAGCACGAACAGGTACAGGGCGTCTTGCGGCGCGGTGTTGGCGTTGAAGGCCGCGAGTCCCGCGTCGAGTTTACCGCGAGTCTGTACCTCGTCATCCTGCAACGAGGTAAAGCCGGGGCCGGTCTTGCGCGACAGGGCGCGCAGGGCATCCCAGTCGTCGGCGCGAATCGGTCGGATGACCATCATGGTATTGCTACTCCGCTCGGACCGCCATGGAGCGGTTCCGGGTTAATGAAGGTTCTGGTTGTCAAGCGCGGCCGATATCTTCCGCCGCCACGGGGATGGTCCTCACCGGTTCGCCGTCGGTGATGCCGAGGCGTTCGGCATCATCGGCACTCAACGTGGTGGTTTCGGCAACGACACGGGTCAGCAGGCAGCGATAGTCCTCCAGCCGCCCGTTGCTAACCAGCATCCAGGGGGCATCTGCCGGCACGCGGCCGATGTTGGCCTTGAGTTCGCGGCTTTGCTCCACGCTACGGATCTGGTTGGTGCGGTGCTCCAGCGTGGGGCCGGCATCGAAGATATCGACGTAACCGCGGTAGTTGAACCCTTCGTCTTCAAGCAGCGCCATGACCTCCTCAACGTCCGGGCGTGGCTCACCGAGGCACGCCTGGGCGGCGGGTGTCAGCAGCGGTACGTAGACGGGGTAGTGGGGCATCAGGTCGGCGATAAAGCTTTTGGCGTTGATGCCGGTGAGATAGTTGGCGCGGTCAAACTCCATGCTGAAAAAGTGGCGCCCGAGACAATCCCAGAACGGTGAGTTGCCGTTATCGTCGATGCTGCCCTGCAGTTCCACCAGGGTGCGGGCGGCAAAACGCTCGGGGAACTGTGCCATGAACAGCATTCGCGCTCGGGACAGCAGGTGCAGGCTCTCCGGGGTGCGGTGCTCGCCATCGATAAACAGGGTGTAAAGGCGCGAGCAGCCGGTGTAGTCCTGACACAGGTGCAGGGCCGGAATGCGGTTGTGAATCTGCAGATCGCTGGAGGCGTGAACCACTTCGTCGATGCGGTAGCTGTAGAAGGGGGCACCCAAGCCCACTGCCGACTCGATCCCGGCAACGCCGATCACTTGGCCATCCTGCTCCAGCACAAAATGGTAGCTTTCCCCTTCGGCTCGCCGGACCGCTTTGCGCAGCGACTGCTGGGTGCCGCCGATCAGTTCACTGAGATGATCGCGATTGGCGGGCAGGGTGGTCAGTCGGCCACCGGAGATCACGGCCAAACGCTCCAGATCCTGAATGTCGGCAAAATTGACCGGGCGTACGCTTAGCATGAGTGCTCCTTCTTCCAGAGCGTCGGGTCGCTGGCGGCCAGATGCAGCAGGATCAATGCCGACAGCTTGGCTCGTGGCACCAGACTGTTGACCTTAAGGTATTCGTCGGTGCTGTGAATGGCACCGCCCTGAACCCCAAGGGTATCGATATTGGGAATACCTGCAGCGGCTAGATTGTTGCCATCACAGCAACCGCCGGTGGGCAGCCAGTCAAGCTGCAAGCCGATCTCGGCGCCGCAGTGGCGGGCCAGTTCCAGCAGCCGCAGGTTGGTGGCGTTCAACAGTTTGGGTTTGCGGCCAAAGCCGCCATGCAGTTTGACCGCGATGCCGTCGCGGTCGCTGATCCGCGCGCGGATCGCTTCCAGTTCGGCCAGGAACCAGGCTTCGTCGTCGGGATGAGCGATGCGAATGTTAAAGCGCCCCAAGGCGCGGTCCGGCACCACGTTGAGCGCGCCACCACCCTCGATAAAGCCGGGGTTGATGGTAACGCCATCGCGCTGGCCATTGAGGTCATCGATGGCGCTGATCATGTCGCAGAGGGCGCGGATGGCGTTGCGCCCCAGATGATGTTCGCGACCGGCATGGGCGCTGCGCCCCTCCACCACGATGCTGAAATTGCCGCTGCCCTTGCGCTCACCGGCCAGATTGCCGTCCGGGAAGCAGGGCTCGTAGATCATCCCCAGATCGCAGCGTGTCGCGGCGTCGCTGATCAATGGCGCGGAGCCGATGGAGCCGATCTCCTCATCGGGGTTGAACAGGAGCTCCCAGCCGACCCGTTCCGCCAGTGGACTGCGTTCCAGCGCTTCCAGCGCGTTCAGCAGCACCGCGATACCACCCTTGAGGTCGGTCACCCCGGGGCCGTTGAGGGTGTCATCATCCAGCCAGAGCACCTGCTGAAACGGCGAATCGATGGCGAACACGGTGTCCAGATGGGCGCAGAAGAACAGCTGCAGCGGTGCTTCGGGGCGTTGGCGCAGACGGATAGCGTTGCCCAGTTCGAACTGGCTGATGGAACCATCCGGGTTGACCTGCTGGTAGGGCGTTACCGGCAGCACCTCAGCGCTGAGGCCAAAGTGCTCGCGGGCGTATTCGGCCAGACGCGCACCGACGCGGTTGACCCCGGCGGCATTAAAACTGCCGGAGTTGATCTCTGCCAGCTCGATGGTCAGATCCAGCATCGGCTGATGGCGGGTGTCGAGCCAGCCGAGGGCTGCGTTGAATTGGTCTGAAAGTGGGTTGGGTCTCTCCATCCGTTCATTATTGATCAGTGAGCGGAAAATAACTGTTGTGGATGCGACCCGTTTTTATCGCGGGTTGGGCTTTACTCAAAAAAGGCCAGCGAGCGCTGGCCTTTTTCGGGTTGCGGCGCGGCTAGTGCTGTCGGCGCCGGTAGAGTACGGCAAGGCCCAGACCCATCAACCACAGCGTGGCGGGCAGGGGGACGTCGGTGGTGCCGGGAGGCGGCGGTGCGCCGGTGTCCGCCAACAGCAGGTTCTCGAACATCTGCTGGTTATCGCCGGCGTCCAAACGGCCTGCATCGAAGACGTTCTGATCGGTGATCAGAAAGATGCTGCCCGCGCCGATATTCTCAAAGCCCATCATCACCGAGGTCAGGTTGTGCCCCAGCATCAGCACTTCAGGCGCGCCGAGGATGGGAGCAAAGGCGGCGTAGTTGTATGAGTCAACGCCCGCGGTCAAATCATGGTCAAGAATCTCGCCATTGGCCCGCAGGGCGGTTTGGCCTCCTGAGTCCTGAATTTGGCTATTAACGATGCTCATCGCGCTGCCGAGGAAGGACAATGCGCTGTTGATGCGAATATTTTCAGCTTCACCAAAGCCGCTACCATGCTCACCCATAAAGGCGATCCGGCCACCCCCGGCGAGGAAACCCGCCATCGCGGTCAGTTCGCTGTTGGTGTAGTCGTTGGCCGGCTGCACCGCCCAGAATAGCTCGATTCCGGCCAGGTCGCCGGCGGTAACTTCGGTATTGATGATTGATGAACTGTGTCCGGCCAGGCCGTCGTAGAAGGCGTTTACTCGCGTGTAGGTGTTGCTCAAGGTGGCATCACCGGTAACGAGAACCTCTGCAGACCACCCCGTCGACGCCATTACCAACAACAGTGCACCGATACACCGTGTGAGTAGCTGTTTCATAGGGTTTCCCTCATGTGTGTAGATCCGTTGTTACGAAAAGTTGCTTCCTTGAAGGCCGCTGAGCGGTAGAACCAACTGTCGTCTGCAACGATGCATAGGGCGTGCCTGTGATAACCAAGTGCCTGAAATGTTGAGATAGATCATCTTTGAAGGTCGGAAAATAGAGTACGCGGTGTAAAAAAAACAGACGATCAAAAAATGTCGGAAAAATTTACACATTAGTGAGCTTGAATTCAGGGTGTTGCGGTGAAACGCAGATGAAACGGGTGTTTTTTCGTTATGGCTGATTTATTGCATTTTTTTAGGGGGTGAGGTTTTTTTCTTCCGGGAGTAACAATATGAGATTTGTAGCGGTGCTACGTCAGCTGGCGGTGGTGTTTCTCTGCCTATCGGCCTTTTCAGCTTCAGCGCAGGCTGGAGTGGTGCACATATTCGGCGATCGCAGTGGCGATCGTGCGAATCTCGCCAGTTCGCTGGTCGGATTGGGACATACCGTCGTCAATACGGCGGCGTTGGCGACCGATCTGAGCGGTTTTGATGCGGTCTGGCATGTCGGTGCGTTTTCGGCGTTGGGCAGTGGTCAGCAGACACAGTTGTCCGGCTATATTCAATCGGGAGGCGGTGTGCATCTGACCGGCGAGCGCCCCTGCTGCGACGTGATGAACGATTCGATTGAAACCTTGATCAACAGTTTGGTTGTGGGCGGTGGGGTTAGCGTTGGCCGGCAAGGCGATTCCGGTGCGGGGACTGCTCTGGTCAATGCTGGCGTTGTCGGTGGTTTGGCTTCCGCTCCGAATCTGCTCAGCGGTTTGGTTCTTAGCGCCAGCGGCGTCATCTCCGGTGTTAGCGGCGATAACGTGTTTGCCACATTTAATGGGCAGACCGTCGCTGCGGCCTGGGATTCTGTTGATCTGCTGGGTGGTGCCGGGCGGTTGAGTCTGGTGATGGATGTCAACTGGTTCAGTAACCCGGGAGCCAACCTCGCCGCGTTTGCAAATGTTCAAACCTTCCTGGAGGGTGGGGCACAAACTCAGCCCCAGGCGCAGGCGGTTCCTGAGCCGGCCTCGTTAGCGCTGGTGCTGCTGGGCATCGCTGCCTTCGGCGCGCGTCGCCGCATGCCGTTGTGATCGGCAAAGCATAGATCGATAAACGCCCTCAAAAGAGGGCGTTTTTTGTTTTAGCATGAAAAACGGCCAGCCTAGGCGTTGGCCAGCGTCTTGGCCACAGCCCGTTCCAGCCGCGCCAAGCCTTCCGCAATATCAGCGTCACCGATCACGAGCGAGGGCGCCATCCGCAATACGTTGGGGCCGGCAACCAGCAGCATCAGCCCCTCGTCGCGGGCAGCGGCGAGGAACTGGGCCGCCTTGCCGTGCCAGGCTTCGACCAGTTCGGCGCCGATCAGCAGCCCTTTACCGCGTATCTCGCTGAAAATCGCGTGCTTGGCGTTGATCGCCTGCAGCCCTTCAACGAACTGCTGGTGCTTCTGTTTGACGCCGTCGAGCAGGGCGCGGTCGTTGATGATCTCGATCGCTTCGCCGGCCACCGCGCAGGCCAGCGGGTTGCCGCCGTAAGTGCTGCCGTGGGTACCGAAGCCGAAGCTGCCGGCCACTTTATCGGACACCAGCATGGCGCCGACCGGGAAACCGCCGCCGAGAGCCTTGGCGCTGGTGAGAATGTCCGGGGTGACGCCCAAGCCCATGTAGGCATACAGCTCGCCGGTGCGGCCGACGCCGGTCTGGATCTCGTCGAACACCAGCAGCGCGTTGTGCTGGTCGCAAAGCTCGCGAACCTGGCGGGCAAACTCGGGGTCGGCGGGGATGATGCCGCCCTCGCCCTGAATCGGTTCCATCACCACGGCACAGGTTTTGTCCGAGATTACCGCTTTCAGCGCATCGATATCGTTGAAGGGTACGTGGGTGATGCCGGCGGGGACCGGCTCGAACCCTTCGCGGTACTTCTTCTGGCCACCCACGCTGACGGTGAACAGCGTGCGACCATGGAACGACTGGTTGAACGAGATAATTTCGTGTTTTTCCGGCCCGACATGGTCGTAGGCATACTTGCGCACCAGCTTGAACGCCGCTTCGTTGGCCTCGGCACCGGAGTTGCAGAAGAACACCTTGTCGGCAAAGGTGGCTTCGGTGAGTTGCTTGGCCAGCCGTAGCGCGGGCTCATTGGTGAATACGTTGGACAGGTGCCACAGCTTATTGGCCTGCTCTTTCAGTGCCGCCACCAGACGCGGGTGGCAGTGGCCGAGGGCGTTAACGGCAATGCCGCCGGCCAGATCGATATACTCGCAGCCGTCCTGATCCCAGACCCGCACGCCTTCACCGCGCACAGGTACCATCGCCTGCGGGTTGTAGTTGGGGACCATCACCTGATCGAAGGTGGCACGGGTTACTGCATCATTTCTCATGGTTGTTCCTCTAGGGCGCCGCTGGGGGCGCTATTGTCGTCATATCGGGTTGGATGCCGAGCTCTAGTTCAGCTGCCCCAGCTCGCGCACGGCGACGGACAGCATGGCCAGGTTAGGTGCATCCTGGGTGGCGATTTCGTTACAGATTGCCTGGAAGTGGGACAGCGGTTGCAGGTGTTCCATCTGCCACAAGGTCAGGCGCTGGTCGATCGCCAGTCCCGCATCGGTACTGGTCAGCAGCCGCTCGCTGGCGCGCACCAGCGCGCGATCCAGTTCGTCGGCGAGGGAGGCGCGGGCCTTGCGTGACCAGAGGTCGTTACCGGGAAGCGCGGTAATCTGGTCGCGCAACGGCTCCAGACCGAGGGTGGCTTCCATCGCCAGATAGCCGGCCGCCGCCAACGGGGTGTCGTGGTCGACCCAGCCGGCCAGGCGCACCATGTCGAGGGCATAGTACTGGCGTGGCAGGTCGCCCATGCGAGCCGCCAGCTCCACGGGCAGGCCGCAGTCGCGTAGACGTTCGCTGCTGGCTTCGGCGGCTGTATCGGCGGGAATAGCCGCCAGCGCAGTTTGCACGCCCGCGGCAAAGTTTTCCACCAGACTGCTGACCGACAGCGGGCGTGGCTGGGTGCGTAGCAGCCATAGCGCGGCACGTTCCAGCAGTTGTTGAATGTCGATCAGCAGGCCACCAAACAGCTCGTCACCGAGCGCCGCTTCGTGGGCTTCCAGCGCCTGCCACAACGGGCTGATGGCAAAGATGTCCCGGGCGGCAAAGAACGCGCGCACAGCGTCCAGTGCGGTACAGCGGGTTTCATCTTGCAGATAGGTAACAAAGGTCGAGCCCATGCGGTTGACCACCAGGTTGGTGACATGGGTGGCGATCAGTTCCTGGCGCAGCGGGTGCAGGCGCAGTTGCTCGGGGTAGCGCTTGCGGATCTCGGCCGGGAAGTAGGCGCTGAGTTCGTTGGCCAGGTCCTCGTCACTGCCGATTCCCTCCTCAACCAGCAGGTCGAAGTTGCGCAGTTTGCTGTAGGCCAGCAGTACCGCGATTTCCGGACGGCTCAAACCGCCGTTGGAGCGCACCAGTTCCTCCAGTTGCTCGTCGCTGGGCAAGAACTCCAGTTTGCGCTTGAGGCGGCCCTCCTTTTCCAGCAACTGAATCAGCTGGCGATGGTCGTTGATCAGGTAGCCCGCCTGGCGGTTGCAGAGGCTGAGCACCTGACTTTGCTGATAGTTGTGGCGCAGCACCAGCGCGGCCACGTCGTCGGTCATGCTGGCCAGCAATTTGTTGCGCTGCTTGGCGGTCAGATCCTGAGCACGAACCTCCTGGTCCAGCAGGATCTTGATGTTGACCTCGTGATCGGAGGAGTCGACGCCGCCGGAGTTGTCGATGGCGTCGGTGTTGATCAGGCCGCCGTTCTGGGCAAATTCGATCCGTCCTCGCTGGGTACAGCCGAGGTTGCCCCCCTCGCCGACGATGTGCGCGCGCAGCTCGTTGCCGTTGATACGGATGGCGTCGTTGGCGCGGTCGCCGACCTGGTCGTGGGACTCACTGCTGGCCTTGACGTACGTGCCGATACCGCCGTTCCAGAACAGATCCACCGGTGCTTTCAGAATCGCTTGCATCAGTTCGCTCGGTGCCAGGCGGCTGGCGCTGATCCCCAGCGCTTCACGCGCTTCATTGCTGAGAGTGATCGACTTGGCGCTGCGCGGGAAGATGCCGCCGCCTTTGGAAATCAGCTTGCGGTTGTAATCGTCCCAGGTGGAGCGCGGCAGTTCGAACAGGCGCTTGCGCTCGGCAAAGCTGGTGGCCGGGTCCGGGGAGGGGTCGATAAAGATATGCATGTGGTTGAATGCCGCCACCAGGCAGGTCTGGTCCGACAGCAACATGCCGTTGCCGAACACGTCGCCGCTCATGTCGCCGATCCCCACGGCGGTGAAGGGCTCGCGCTGACAGTCGATGCCGCGTTCATGGAACAGTCGCTTGACCGATTCCCAGGCGCCGCGGGCGGTGATCCCCATCTTCTTATGGTCGTAGCCGTTGGCACCACCGGAGGCAAAGGCGTCGCCCAGCCAGAACCCGTATTCAAGCGAGATGGCGTTGGCGATATCACTGAAGGTGGCGGTGCCCTTATCCGCGGCGACTACCAGATAGGGGTCGTCCTCGTCGTGGCGAACCACATCGGCCGGCGGGATGATGCGCTCGCCAGCACGGTTGTCGGTAATATCCAGCAGGCCGCGGATAAAGGTGGTGTAGCAGCGAATCACCTCGTTCATCACCTCGTCACGACTGCTGGGCAGTTGCTTGGGTACAAAACCACCTTTGGCGCCCACCGGCACGATGACCGCGTTCTTGACCAACTGCGCCTTGACCAGCCCCAGCACTTCGGTGCGGAAATCCTCGCGCCGGTCGGACCAGCGCAGACCGCCGCGGGCTACCTTGCCGCCGCGCAGGTGCACCCCTTCAACCCAGGGCGCATAGACGAAGATCTCGAACTTGGGCCGCGGTTGCGGTGCGGCGGGAATATCATCGGTGGCCAGTTTGAAGGAGAGGTAACCCTTGAATCCGTGCTCGCCACGTTGATAAAAATTGGTCCGCAGCATCGCCTGAATGACGCTGAGGAAGTGGCGCAGGATGCGATCCTGGTCGAGGTTTTCCACCGCATCGAGAGCTTCTTCCAGGCCGCTGATCAACTCGGCACCGCGGGCATCACGGTCCTTGCGGAAGTCTGGGTCAAAGCGTGCCTCGAACAGCTGCACCAGCTTGCGGCAGATGTGCGGGTTACTCGCCAGGGTCTGCTCCATGTAGCTCTGACTGAAAGGGAGGCCGAGCTGCAACAGGTATTTGCACAGGGCTCGCAGAATCACCACCTGCCGATAACTGAGCCCGGCAGCGATCACCAAGGCGTTGAAGCCGTCGTTCTCCAGCTCGCCCTGATAGGTGCGGGTGAAGGTCTCCTGAAACTGGCGCTTGAGGTGGCTGTCTTCGGGATCGAAGCTGCCGGCGACGGAGAGACGGAAATCGAGCATCCAGTAAGGGCTACCCTCGCTGTCGCGCAATTCGTAGGGGCGGGCGTTGAGAACACGAACGCCCATCTGCTCCAGAATCGGCAATACATCGGACAGCGCCAGGCTTTCGCCACCGCCGAGGACCTTGAAGTGCAGGCTATCGTAGCTCTCCAGCGGACGATAGATGTAGGTGGACAGCTGGCCGCTTTCCAGTCCGGCCAGCCGCTGCAGGTCGGTGACTGCGCGCCGCGGGCTGTAGTCGTCGCGATAGCCGGCGGGCAGTGATGGACCAAACTGGCGCAATAGACGGTTGGCATCGGCTTCGCCCAGCTTCTCCATCAGGGCAGCGTGCAGGCGGTCCTGCCAGGATGCCATCGCTTCGGACATCTCCGCTTCCAGGGCTTCCACTTCTACCTTGTGCTGGCTTGATTCCTCGCAGTGGATGGTGAACTGTACCTGCGCCAGGGCATGGTCGGTTAACAGCACGTTGAAGTCGCTGCTGGTGCCATCAAAGGCATCAAGCAGAATCTGCTGCATCTTCAGCCGCAGTGCGGTGTCGTAGTGGTCGCGCGGCACCAGAATCAGGGCGTTGATAAACCGGCCGTAATTGTCGGGGCGCATGAAGATCCGCAGCTGGCGCCGCTCCTCGCAGTCGAGCATGCCGAACAGGGTGGCTTCGAGCTGCTCGTAACTGGCTTGCAGCATCTCGTCACGGGGGAACGTATGAATCAGGTGCCGCAGGGTCTTGCCGCTGTGGCTGTTGGGGTGGAGTCCCGAACGCTGCTGCAGGCGTTTGATCTTGCGCCGCAGCAGAGGAATGTCGGTAACCGGCACGGTATAGGCGCTGGAGGCGTACAAACCGAAGAAACGCCACTCGCCGATCACCTCACCTGCGGCGCTGATTTCACGGACGCCGACAAAATCCAGGTAGGAGGGGCGCTGAATGGTCGAGCGGGTAGTCGATTTGGTCAGGATCAGCAGCTCAGGGCTGCGTGCCAGTTCGCTGAGCCGGGGGCTGAGGGCGATACGTTCCATGTCCGCGCTGATGTTACGGAAAATTCCCATGCCGCTCTTCGGCTGGTACACCAGCTGGCAACTGCCATCGGGCTGATCTTCATGGCGATAGTGGCGGTAACCGAGAAACACGAAGTGGTCATCCTGCAGCCAGCGCAGAAACGCGATTGCTTCCTCGGTGTCGTCACTGTCCGCGGTTTTAGCCTGATTGACGGACCAGTCGATTACCGTCTGTAACTGATCCTGCATCAGGCTCCAGTCGCTGACAGCCGCGTCCACTTCGTCGAGCACCTGCTCAACCCGCTTGCGCGTCTCCAGCAGGGCCTCGTCACCGGACTGATGGTCGATTTCAAACCGCATCAGCGCTTCGTTGGTGGCTTTGGCGGCTGAGGAGCCTTTGGCAAGAACCTGCTTGAGCTTGCCGTTGCCGTCCCGCAACACGTTCAGTACCGGGTGGGTGACCCGGTGCACCTGCTGGCCTGCTGCAACCAGCGCCATGGATATGCTTGAGACCAGAAACGGGCGGTCGCTGACCAGCACTTCCACCACGGTGTGGGTACTGTGCCAGCGATGGTCCTCCGGATTGGGGTTGTAGACCTTGATCTTGGCCTTGCCGCCACGCCGGTTCTGGGCCAGATCCAGCAGACAGAGTACCGAGCCATATAGATCTTCGGCTGACTGACTGAGCAGTTCGCGATTGCTGGCCCGGGCATAGAACTGGCTGGCCAGTTGCTGTGCCAGCTCGATCCGTTCGGTGGGCAGGCGTTCACTGAGCAGACTATTAAGTTCGCTCAGGGCTGAGGGCTTGTGTCCGACCTTTTTATTCATGAGTGTTTGTTATGCTTCTTGTGTCGAGTTAAAGGAACTGCCGAGCGTCGTTTTTGCATTATGGGGAAAAGCGCTACGGCGCGACAGGGGGCCTTTTTATACCAAGCGACCTCGATTTTAGGCGAGCTGACATGGCGCTGCCTGAAGTCTAGCACCCGGCTGGGAAGCCATTATGCTGGCGCTCGGGAATTATTCGATGGGGCCTCGCCGGCGGCGCGGTGTTTAATATATTCTCGTATCTGTTAAAAATATAACAACAACGGGTGTCGCCAGACGCCGCCCTTTATCACCACTGCGAGGCCTTAATGATCGGGCGAACGGAGACACTGCTGCAGGCTCGCCAGTCGCCGCTGCGATTCGGTTTTTTACTGCTGCCCGGTTACTCCCTGATTGCGTTTTCTTCCGCTATCGAGCCGTTGCGGATGGCCAACTGGGTGTCGGGCAGAGAGCTATACGAAACCGTTACGTTGAGCCACGAGGGGGAAGCGGTCCTTAGTAGCGCTGGTGTGGTCACACAGGTTGATGCAGGGTTGGACAGGTCGGTACGGCTGGATGCGCTGTTTGTCTGTGGCGCCAGTCCGGTGGCCAAGACCGGCAATGAGCCGGTGGTGACATGGTTGCGTCAACAGGGGGCTGCGCAGTCGGCCTTGGGCGGGGTGGGAACCGGCTCCTATCTTCTTGCCTGTGCCGGATTGTTACGCGGGCGGCGGGCGACGATCCACTGGTGGGATCTTGATAACCTGCGCGAGGAGTTTCCGGATACCCGCGTTACCAATAACCTGTTTGAGATTGACGGTAATCGCTATACCTGCAGCGGTGGCAGTGCATCGATGGATATGATGCTGTTCCTGATCGGTCAGCAGCACGGCTTGGCGCTGGCCGCAGCCATTTCCGAGCAGTTTGTATGTGAGCGGATTCGCACCAGTGAAGACCCGCAGCGGGTGCCGTTGAAAGCCCGCGTCGGTGTCAGTCAGCCCAAACTGATCGAGGCGGTAACGCTGATGGAGGCCAATATCGAAGAGCCGCTGACCACCGACGATCTGGCATTTCATGTGGGAGTTTCACGTCGCCACCTGGAGCGGTTGTTTAAGAAGCATCTGGATACTGTGCCGTCGCGCTATTATCTGGAGCTGCGGATGGAAAAGGCGCGACAGATGCTACAGCAAAGTGATAAGCCGATCCTGCAGGTAGCCCTTGCGTGCGGCTTCACCAGCGCCTCTCACTTCAGTACCGCTTACCGCAGCCAGTTTGGGGTGACTCCGCGCGAGGATCGCAAACGCGCCGGTCAGGCCGCCGTCGCGAATCCGGTGATGGGTTTTTCGTCACCGCTACGTCGGTAATGATCCGGCGCCGGGTGTCCGCTGTGTTTGAACCTTTCGAGCCACAACGCACAATATCCTGCGGTGGCAGGGAAGGCGACACCGTGCTTGTCCCACACTGCCTGCTGTCCCGGTAGATCGAGCTAACCCGCTGTCAGTCGTGGGTAAATAGGCATTTGCCTTATGGGGGAGGTGGCGAGCGGGTGGTAAAGTTAAGGGGTTACTGATGTTAGGGATTACTATCGATGACGCCACGCCCTCTACCATGGATGAAGCCGGGCGACCTCATCCTTTTCGATCTGGAAAGCCTGCCATGGCCTGCATATCTGCGTCTGGTAGAGCGGTTTTTCGAGGTGCGGGAGCGCCGGCTGGTGTGTTTGCGCCAGCAGGAAAACCGGGTCGAATACCAGGTGTTTAACCCTGACGGCACCCTGGATGCGGTGCTGATCTGTCGCCAGAGCCGGCGCTCAATCGATGAGTCGGAGTTGTGGCGGTTGAACCAGTTGATGCAGATCCATTCCGTTCGGCGTGGCTTGCTGTTTTCGCCCGGCGCGTTTGATTCCGGTGTGTACCTGCGGGCCAGCGACGTCAACGTCGAGCTCTACAGTGGTAACAAGCTGCGGGTGCGGGTGGAAAGCCTGCGTGGCGATCAGCGTCGGCAGGTGATGGATGCGATCACTGCCAAGCCTCGGCCGATACAGCAGTCGAGCTAGAACAACCGGCCGTTGATGGCCGGTTGTTTTTTCGGGTGCACGTCCTACAGCGTTGCAAACACCTTCTCGGCGGCATCCAGTGTGAACTGAATATCGGCGTCGGTGTGCGCTGCTGACATGAAGGCCGCTTCATAGCTGGCAGGAGCCAGATAAACGCCCTGCTCCAGCATGCCATGGAAGAACTTGTTGAACCGCTCGCCGTTGCACGCCATCACCTGGGCGTAGTTGGTGACCTTGGGTTCCTCGGTGAAGAAAGCGCCGAACATGGTGCCCACATGGTTGGTGGTGAAGGGGATGCCGGCGGCATCGGCCCGCTGCTGGAGACCTTCTACCAGCTGGGTTGTGCGGTCAAACAGGGGCTGGTAGAAATCGGGCTGGGTAATAGCGGCGAGCTGCGCCAGGCCGGCGGCCATGGCGACCGGATTACCGGACAGCGTGCCAGCCTGATAGACCGGCCCCAGCGGTGCAATCTTCTCCATCACCTCTCGGCGCCCGCCGAAGGCTCCAACGGGCATTCCCCCGCCAATTACCTTGCCTAGAGTGGTTATATCCGCTTTGACACCGTAGTAGCCCTGGGCCCCTTGTGGGCCAAGCCGGAAGCCGGTCATTACTTCGTCGATAATCAGCAGTGCGCCATGCTGGTCGCACACCTCGCGCAAGGTTTCGAGGAAGCCGGGTACGGGCGGAATGCAGTTCATGTTGCCCGCTACCGGCTCGACGATGATGCAAGCCACCTGTTCGCCAACTTCGGCGAAGGTCTGCTTAACCCCCTCGATGTCGTTGTAGGTCAGGGTCAGGGTGTGTTCGGCCAGCCCTTTGGGCACGCCCGGTGAGCTGGGAACTCCTAGCGTCAGCGCACCTGAACCGGCTTTCACCAACAGTGAATCGGAATGGCCGTGGTAGCAGCCTTCAAACTTTACGATCTTGTCGCGGCCGGTATAACCGCGAGCCAGGCGGATGGCACTCATGGTGGCTTCGGTTCCGGAGCTGACCATGCGCACCAGCTCAATGTGTGGCAGCAGTTCACAGATGCGGTTGGCCAGTTCGGTTTCGATCTCGGTTGGCGCGCCAAAACTAAGACCTTTCTGCATCTTCTCCATCACCGCGTTGGTGATGCTCGGGTGGGCATGGCCCAGTAACATCGGCCCCCAGGAAAGGACGTAATCTACGTAGCGCTTGCCGTCTGCATCGTACAGATAGGCGCCTTCGGCACGATCGATAAACAGCGGTGTTCCGCCTACGGCTTTGAAGGCGCGGACCGGCGAGTTCACACCGCCTGGAATGACGTTTTTGGCTTGTTCGAACAGGGTTTCAGATCGTGACATGACTCGTTCCTAGGGTTGTACGTGTTGGCGTGCGCGCGAGGCAAACAGCCGCTGGTAGACGCGGGCGCGATTCTCCGTGTCGTCGGTGGCAAACAGATCACCGACAACGGCGACCATGTGCGCACCGTGATTAATGACAAGCTGGGCATTATCGCTAGTTATGCCGCCAATCGCCACTATCGGCAAGGGCAGCTCGTTGCGTGCCTGACGCAACAGCGCCAGAGGGGCGGGCGTTGCCTTTGGCTTGGTTGTCGAAGGAAAGAATGCGCCAAAGGCCACATAGTCGGCTCCCTCCAGACTTGCCTGTTGTGCCAGCGCGAGTTGGTCATGGCAGGTTACCCCGATGATGGCGCGGACTCCCAGCAGGGCGCGTGCTGCGGCGACCGAACCATCGCCCTGGCCCAGATGAACCCCTGCGGCACCGGAAGCGGCTGCGAGTTCGGCGTCGTCGTTGATCAGTAACGGGCGTTGATAGCGCTCGCAAAGTTCTGCAAGCCGGCGCGCCTGCTCCCGTCGCTTGTCGTGATCGCGGGATTTGTCGCGGTACTGCACCACCGTTGCACCGCCGCGCAGGGCGGCTTCGACCCGCCTCAGCAGGGTGGGGGTGTCGGTCAGCAGAGTGCTGTCGGTAATGGCATAGAGGCCGGTTAGTACTCGATTCATAGATGCCCCGAGCGGCGAAACTGCTGCTCAATATCGTCGCGGAACAACAGCCCACGGGGCGCGCCCTCGAAGCTCATTACGCAGAGCCCGTCGACATTGTGTTCATTCATGCGATTGAGGGCGTCCTTGAGAGTTGCCTGAATCTCGATGGTAGCCAGATCCCGGCGCAATGCCGGCAGCTCCAGCAGGTCCAGCGGAGTATCCTTCGGGATCTCGTCACCACCTGTTTGCAGCAGGTACAGTGCCAGATCTGCTCTTGCCAGTGCTACGTGCGCATGTTCGCCGCTAATCAGAATCCAGTCCCCCGGGGTGGCGGCCAGCTGCTCGGCGCCCGCATGGGTGGTCAACCGCTCTGGTGCGTTAATATGGCCACGCATCAGCGAAATTACCGAGGTTTTATCAAGAAAGTGGTCGAGCGGTGCGCGCCGCCAATCCAGGCCGCGAAGCCCCAGCAACGCCTGAAAAACCGATCCCTGCGGGGTAAAAAAGCGGTAAATGAGGGTTGAGGTGATGATCGCCAGCATACCCGGAAACAGAATATTGGGGTTCAGGGTCAGCTCCAGTAGTGCCAGCAATGCGGCCAGCGGGGCCTGCAGCGTGGCGGCCATCATCGCGCCCATGCCGAGCAGTGCATAAAGGGTAACTTCCGATACCGGCTGGTTTGCCGCGGCGATCCCCAACAGACCGATGCCACCGCCTGCAGCCGCACCGATAAGCAGGCTGGGGCCGATCAGCCCTATGGGGGCGCCAACCCCCACGCTGAACGCGGTTACCGCCAGCTTGGCCAATGCCAACAGTAGCAGCAGTTCGAACGTGCTGTTACCGGTGAGGATCTCAGTCAGGGTGTCGTAGCCGATGCCCATTACCTGTGGCATCCATTGCGCTACCAAGCCAACGGCCAGGCCCGCCAGTGGCAGACGCAGCCAGATCGGGTAGTCGTTCAGGCGATGACTAAAGGTGGCTATGCGGGTAAACACCACCGCCATCAGGCCGATGATAACGCCCAGCAGTAGAATGAACGGGACTTCGCTCAAGGTGTAGAGGTCAAGCGGTGGCAGCAGAACGTGTACTTCGTCGCCATGTAATAGCTGGAAAGCGAGTGCCGCGGTGACCGCCGCAACCAGCACCGGAATAAATCCAGCAACGGTGTACTCCATCATCACCACCTCCATGGCGAAGATGATGCCGGCGATGGGGGTGTTAAATGAGGCTGCGATGGCCGCTGCGGTGCCGCAGCCCACCAGGGTTCGCAGGCTGTTGTTGGGTAGCTTCAGTCGTTGCCCCAACAGACTGGATACCCCGGCACCCAAGTGCACGGCGGGGCCCTCGCGGCCTCCGGAGTGTCCGCTGCCGAGCATCAGCACACCGGCAATGAACTGGGTAAGCAGGTTGCCGAGCGGCATCCGTCCCTGGTGGTAGCTCAGGCGCTCAAGCACGTGGGTAATGCCGACACCACTGCTCGCGGGCCAGCGCCATAGCACCAGTCCCACTATTAGTCCCCCGCCGATCGGAAGGGCGAAGCGCATGGCTGGCGAGAGTTGTTCGAAGCTTTCAGCGCCGTCCGGCAGCCCGGCTTCCAGCGGCAGGGTGATGGCATAGCGGAAGGCGAGTATCACAGCGGCGGTCAACAAACCGGACAGAAAACCCAACAGAGCCCACTGGGGCAGGGCCTCCACTTCGCTCAACCGCAGGCGGAAATGGTTGAGGCTGAGGGAGTCCATGCGCATGACTGGATTGTTTCCTTTGGGGTTGTTGGTAGCGAGATACTTTAGGTTTGGGTCACGGGCCCTTATTATAAGCACTTTTCCACAATGGGTTAGAGGTTGTCGTGATCAAAGTCGGAATCGTAGGTGGAACCGGTTATACCGGTGTCGAACTGTTGCGCTTGCTGGCGCGCCATCCAGATGTTGAGTTGACGGCCATTACCTCGCGTTCGGAAGAGGGTGTGCATGTCGCTGATATGTACCCCAATTTGCGCGGCCTGGTGGATGCCACCTTCAGCCAGCCTGACGTGGACCGGTTGGCTGCCTGCGATCTGGTGTTTTACGCCACCCCGAACGGGGTTGCCATGAAGCAAGCGCCGGAGCTGCTGGCGCGTGGTGTACGCGTCATCGATCTGGCTGCTGATTTTCGTATCAAGGATGTGGCTACCTGGTCGCAGTGGTACGGGATGGAACATGCCTGCCCGGAGCTCGTTGCAGAAGCGGTGTACGGCCTGCCGGAAGTGAGTCGTGAGCAGATTCGCGCCGCACGTCTGGTTGCCAATCCCGGTTGTTATCCGACCGCGGCCCTGCTCGGTTACCTGCCGCTGATGGAGAACGGGCTGATCAACCGCCGCCGCTTGATTGCCGACTGTAAGTCGGGAGTTAGCGGTGCTGGCCGCGGTGCCAACGTAGGTACTCTGTTGTGCGAGGCGAGCGAAAGCTTTAAATCATATGGTGTGGCGGGGCATCGCCATCTGCCGGAGATAAAACAGGGGTTGGCTGAGGCCGCCGGATTCCCGGTGGGGCTGACCTTTATTCCGCACTTGCTACCGATGATTCGCGGTATCCATGCCACCTTGTACGGGGTGCTCAAAGATCCGCACGGCGACCTGCAGGCGCTGTACGAAGAGCGCTACCGTGATGAGCCTTTCGTCGATGTGATGCCTGCGGGCAGCATGCCGGAGACTCGCAGTGTCAAAGGGGCCAACTATTGTCGTATCGCGGTGCATCGGCCTCAGGATGACGACACGGTGGTGGTGCTTTCGGTGATCGACAACCTGGTCAAGGGCGCGGCGGGCCAAGCGGTGCAGAACATGAACATCATGTTCGGACTCAAGGAAACGGCGGGATTGGATGTTGTCGCCTTGATGCCCTAGGCCGGCGGCGATAATACTTGACTAAAAAGATCGGTTAAGCAGATAATGGCGCCCATGCACGAGCGTCACGCGGAGGTTTCATGAGCGCGGTTCAGGAATATGACGACAGTCCCTTGGTGTTTACTCAGGCGGCTGCCGCCAAGGTCAAGCGACTGATCGAAGAAGAGGATAACGACAGCCTTAAGTTGCGGGTGTTTGTCACCGGGGGAGGTTGCTCCGGGTTTTCCTATGGCTTTACCTTTGATGAGGAAGCTGCTGAAGATGATACTGCGGTCGAAAAGGACGGGGTGACCCTGCTGGTAGATCCCATGAGTTTCCAGTATCTTGCTGGCGCAGAGGTTGATTACAAGGAGGGCCTTCAGGGCTCGCAGTTTGTGATCAAAAACCCCAACGCTACAACCACCTGCGGCTGTGGGTCCTCGTTCTCGGTCTGAGTCCGCGCCACTTGCTAATCAAAACGCCCCGCATTTGCGGGGCGTTTTGATTAGGCCTCACGGGTGTTGCCTGACTCGCAGGAAACTGGCAAAACGCGGTAAGCCATTGGCTGTGATGCCGTAGTACTTGTATGTCACCTCCGTACCCAACGGGGGAGGGTGGCGGCGTTGTTGATCAGTGAAGCCGCTGCCTAGCCGGAACTGGCGCCCCTGTTGATCTTCCACCAACAGCGCTCCGAGCCTACCCTGATGCTTGCCTTTGCCCGGCAGGTGGGCGATGACGACCGCTTCGGCGTCGGCGTGAAGTTTCAGCTTGATAAGATCGTCACTGCGCCGAGCATGGTACCTGCTGTCGCCCCGATGCAGCATCAGCCCCTCGCCACCCTCATCCGTTACTTGCTCTAGCCGGGAGAACAGTTGTTCGCGGTTGGTCGCGCGCTTCTGTCTTACCAGTTGTAAATGCGGCAGTTGGTGGCGGCCAACCAACTGCTCAAGACTACCGAGACGCTGGCTGAACGGACGGGGGTCGTGGGGGAGGTCAAAAACCCAGTAGCTGATATGCCGCCAGGCCTCGTCATTGCCAACACTATTGATTGCCGAGAGCACGCGTTCGAATTGTTGGCGCCCGGCCCACAGTTCGCCGTCCAGTGCGGTACCCGGAAAGCCGGCGATAAACCAGTCCGGTGCGGCCAGTCGATTGCCGCTGCGGCTGAGAAGCTGGGTGCCGTCCCAGTATGCGCGAACACCGTCCAGTTTTTCGCTGACCCAGTAGTCGGATACGTTAATGCCGTGGTGATAGCGATTAGCCAGCATCAGCTCGGGCGGCGCCGCGAGAGGCGTGCCACTCCAGAGTATCAGCCAAAAGGTGATCATCCTGATCATCGTCGCCTCCTTGCGGTTATGGTCAGCAAGGAGCTTAGTTTAATTGATCAGTGATTCAACCCGGCGGGTGAGAGGGTGCCCAGAATGCGTGGTCCGGAGGCCCCGGTGACTGCGGGTAAATTACCTGGCTGGCGATCGACGAAACGCTTGGCCAGCCAAGCGAAGGCGATCGCTTCCACCCAGTCCGGGTGCAAGCCGAGACGCTCAGTGGAGGCGATGCGAAGCTGCGGTAGGTGATGGCTCAAACGCTTTACGAGAGCGAGGTTGTGGGCGCCGCCGCCACAGAGGTACAGCTCCTTGATGGGCAGGGGGTGGCGGCGGAGCTCTGCAGCGACGGAAGTGGCGGTCAGCTCCAGCAGGGTGGCCTGCACATCCTGTGGCTCGGGAATCGTCTCGAGCTGATCCAGATGGTGATCAACCCAGCCGATGTGGAACAGCTCGCGACCGGTGCTCTTGGGCGCGGGCTCGATAAAGTAGCCTTCGCTGAGCAGGCGTTGCAGCAACTCAGGAACAATACGGCCTCGTTCTGCCCAGCTGCCGTTGCGGTCGAACGGTTGGTTGAGATGGCGCTGACTCCAGGCATCCATCAGCACGTTGGCCGGACCGGTATCAAAACCGCTGACTACATCAGTCGGCGCTTTGGGCAGCAGGGTGATATTGGCCACGCCACCCAGGTTGAGGATTGCCCTGTCTATGCTTGTCGAGCGAAAACATTGGGCGTGGAAAGCTGGCACCAGTGGCGCACCTTGTCCTCCCGCGGCGATGTCACGCCGGCGGAAATCGGCGACGACATCGATGCCGGACAGCTCGGCAAGGCAGTTGGGGTCGCCCAACTGGATGGTGAAAGCGGGATCCTGGCACGGCCGGTGGCGGATGGTCTGACCGTGGCTGCCGATAGCAGCAACGGCGGAGTGCGGGATGTCGGCCGCTGTCAGTAGCTGACGCACGAGATCGGCTTGCAGACGGGCAAAGGTGATATCGGTGCGGCCCAGCCGTTCGATCTCGTTATCGCCGGGTTGGGTCAGGGCCAGCAGTTCGGCACGCAGCTGCGCGGGAAGTTCTCGGCTGGTAGCATGAACAAGGCGGCAGCTGCTGTTGCTGAAGTCAACCAGTGCCGCATCGATACCGTCCAGACTGGTGCCGGACATCAGGCCGATATAGTGGTTTGTTGTTGGCACGTTACTCAGCTGACGCCAGTTGAGTGTTGCGTAGCGTATCCAGCTGCGCCAGCAGGGGTTGGGACTGCAGACGGAAGGAGGCCATCTCCTTCTTGGGTAGCGGTTTGGCCTGCGGCAGTGGAACCGTCAACGGATTACGATGGACGCCGCTAACGCGGAATTCATAATGCAGGTGCGGGCCCGTGGCGTAGCCAGTACTGCCCACGTAGCCGATGGTTTCACCCTGCTTGACCCGCTTGCCGCGCTTCATCCCGGGCTTGATTCGGCTCATGTGAGCATAAAGGGTGGTGTAGCGTTCGCCGTGTTGAAGGATTACGGTTTTGCCATAACCGCCTTTACGACCCGCGAGGATGACCTTGCCGTCGCCGGAAGCTTTGATTGGCGTGCCGGTGGGGGCTGCGTAGTCAACCCCGCGGTGAGGGCGGTTGGTTTTGAAGATCGGGTGCTTGCGGTTGGGGTTATAGCGCGAGCTGATGCGGGCAAAGTCCACCGGGGTGCGCAAAAAGGCCTTACGCATACTGTCACCGCTGGGGGTAAAGTAGTCCGCACGGTCGTTGCTGTCGGTAAAGCGAACAGCCTGGAAGGTCTTGCCCTGATTAGTGAATTCGGCCGCCACGATGTAGCCGTTGCCGATTTTCTTACCGTCCAGCCAGCGCTCTTCATAGATCACGCCAAAGCTGTCGCCTTGGCGGATATCGAGTGCAAAATCAACGTCCCAGCCGAAGATGCCAGCCAGCTCCATGATTTTCTTCTGGGTCAGGCCCGCTTTTTCTCCAGCCAGGAAAAGTGACTGATCGATGGAGCCACCACGATAGACATGGGTGATTTCGGGTTCGCGTACTACGTTTTCAAAGCGCCATTGCTCATCGGCGCGGGTAAACAGGGTGCTGGTCAGTGCCGAGGTGACGTGGCGTAGTTTTCGCAGATTTCCGTTGTCAATCAGGAACTCCAGCTGTTGTCCCGGCTTAAGGGAGTTGAGTGCTTTGCTGGGTTTGATGTCATTTAACAGCGGGTACATCTGGTTGGGACCGAGGCCCGCTTTTTGAAACAGAGTGGTCAGGTTGTCGCCAGAGCGGACGCTGATGCGCAGCCAGCTTTCTGATGCTTCTTCGGGATCTGTTGTGATGTCCTGAACGTTTTGGTTACTGCTGGTCTGGACTTCTGGCTTGACCGGATCAGTGACGTTGGCGAGTTGAGGCTCGGCGTTGAGTGTTGCGGTTGTGGGCGCGGGTGCCGGGGCCGAAAGTTCTATCTGAATGCGATTGGCGGCGACCTCTTTTGACGGCAGCAGGGAAACGAACCCCAGCAGCACAACGCACAGACTCATCACAATGAGATGAGTGCGCGGAACCTGCTTGATGTGGGAGACAATCTTCTGCTTGGTCATGATGCTTGGATACCGTTATTTGTGCGCATTATAAAAAAAATGCGCTTTGCTGCCTATGATGCAGGTCTTATTTGTTTACTCCGCATCCAGTCGTTAGAATACGGCGCTTTCCTTTAAACCCAGTTTTAGCGGGCGATACCGACCGATGACGGCAGTTAATCCACTACTTCAAGATCTTCAGCACCGCGGGCTGATTGCCCAGACCACCAATGAAGAGGAGCTGAACGAGCTGCTCAATAGTGGTGCTGTTACCCTCTATTGCGGTTTCGATCCGACAGCCGATAGTCTTCATCTCGGCCATTTGGTTCCGCTCTTGATGCTAAAGCGCTTCCAGGATGCTGGGCATCGGCCTATCGCTCTGGTCGGCGGGGCGACGGGGCTGATCGGCGATCCCAGCTTTAAAGATCAGGAGCGTCAGCTCAACTCCGCTGAGGTAGTGGCGCAATGGGGGGATTGCCTCAAGGCGCAGATTAGTCGGTTTATCGACTTCAGCGGCGACGAGGGCGCGGTGCTGGCCAACAACTATGATTGGACCGCCGGTGTTGATGTGTTGAGCTTTCTGCGTGATGTGGGTAAGCACTTTACGGTCAACAAGATGATCGCTAAGGAGTCGGTTAAGCAGCGGATCGACCGTGAAGGGGCGGGTATCTCCTTTACCGAATTTACCTACCAGATTTTGCAGTCCTACGATTACCAGCAGTTGAACAGCCGCTATGGTTGCACCTTGCAGATTGGTGGCAGCGACCAGTGGGGTAATATCACCGGCGGAATTGATCTGACTCGGCGTATGAACGGCGCCCATGTGCATGCCATCACGTTGCCGCTGATCACCAAGTCCGACGGTACCAAGTTTGGAAAAACCGAGGGCGGTGCGGTCTGGCTCGACCCCAAGAAAACCTCCCCCTACGCCTTTTATCAGTTCTGGTTGCAAACACCTGATGCGGATGTCTATCGGTTCTTGCGCTTCTTTACTTTCTTGCCGGTCGAGCAGATTGCAGCAATCGAGCGCGCAGACGCAGAGCGTGCCGGGCGGCCTGAAGGCCAGCGGGTGCTGGCGCAAGAGGTTACCAAGCTGGTTCATGGCGAAGCCGGACTCGAAGCTGCTGAGCGGATCACCCAGGCGTTGTTCAGCGGCGATACCTCGGCCCTGAGCGAGAATGATTACGAGCAATTGAGTCTCGATGGTTTGCCCTCGAGCATGTTGCTCGCTGAGGAGTTGGTTGAAAAGCCGCTTACCACGCTTTTTGCGGAGGCCGGGATGGCTAAAGCCGGGCGCGAAGTGAAAGATGCACTGCAGCGCAATGCTGTGGTGATCAATGGACGTAATGTCGGTCTGGATCAGAATATGGCAGCGGCAGAGCTGTTTGATTCCAATAATGCACTGTTCGACCGCTTTTTCCTGGTGAAGCTGGGGAAAAAGAAGCATCACCTGTTCATGATCTGAGTGCTCGGCTTGGTTGAGCCCACGAGGCGAGCTAAGGGCGCGTAGAGCGCCCTTTTTTCTGGTTGGGATTTATTTCATATTTTTTTATCAAGGCCGTTGACAGGGTTTGGCGAGGCTGTAGAATGCGCCCCCACGTTGCCGCTGACGAAGCGGGAGCGGCACAGGAAAACAGGTGATTTTGAAGTTAAAAATTATCGGTTTTCGCGGTTGACTCCGCATCGGGCAGCGCTATAATGTGCGCCCTGCTTGAGACGAAAGACACCTCGCTCAGGCACGCTCTTTAACAAATCGACCATGCAATTCGTGTGGGCGTTTGCCGGGATGAAGCAGTAAAGCATTATCAAGGTAAACGACTCGTGAATTCATTTAACTACAACGTTTACGTTTAGTTAGGTTTTTTACAGTAGTTACTTTGAGTCAGATTTGGCTGTTTTCGGACGGTCACAAAATTTGAACTGAAG
>NZ_JAERQK010000011.1 GCF_017912535.1 Motiliproteus sediminis | reverse complement strand
GCGGCTTTTGTGGGCGAGTGCTTTTTGGTTACTTTTTGTCACGACGGACAAAAAGTAACCCGCCCGGGTGGGCGGAACAAAGACTATCTGATTGCACGGGAAGGAGATTGGAACACCGTTTATAGAAACAATCTCAGATGTCCGCTCCGCGCCGGTTTGAGTCATCTCTATCTCACACTACGCGCATAAAAAAGCCCCGCTTGTGCGGGGCTTATCATTTACCGAAGGATCCGTTCAGCTGCCGGCTTAGCCCTTGGCGGCCGCCAGTGCCTGTTCGACGTCGGCCAGAATATCGTCGACATGCTCGATACCGATCGACAACCGCACCATATCCTCGCTAACCCCGGCCGCTGCCAGTTCATCACCCGATAACTGGCGATGGGTAGTGGACGCAGGATGACAGGCCAGCGACTTGGCGTCGCCGATATTCACCAGCCGGGTGACCAGCTGCAGCGCGTCGATAAAGCGTGCGCCGGCTTCTGCCCCGCCCTTGATGCCGAAGCTGAGGATGCCAGAGGGACGGCCGTCGACGTATTTCTGTGCCAGTTCGTAGCCCGCATTGCCTTCAAGACCGGCGTAGTTAACCCAGGCCACCTGGTCGTGGCCGGCCAGGTACTCGGCCACCTTGATCGCGTTGTCGCAGTGACGCTCCATTCGGAGCGGCAGGGTTTCGATCCCCTGCAGAATCTGGAAGGCGTTGAAGGGTGAGATCGCGGCACCGGTGTTGCGCAGCGGCACCACCCGACAGCGGCCGATAAAGGCTGCCGCGCCCAGAGCCTCGGTATAAACCACGCCGTGGTAGGAGGGATCTGGCTGGTTCAACGCCGGGAAGCGCTCCTTGTGATCGGCCCAGGGGAAGTTGCCGGAATCAACCACCACGCCACCGATGGTGGTGCCGTGACCGCCCATGTACTTGGTCAGCGAGTGCACCACGATATCAGCGCCATGCTCGAACGGACGCAGCAGCGCCGGGGTCGCCACGGTGTTATCCACAATCAGCGGTACGCCGTGGCTGTGGGCCACCTCGGCCAGCTTGGCGATATCCACCACGTTGCCGAGCGGGTTACCGATAGACTCGCAGAACACCGCCTTGGTGTCGGCGTCGATCAGCGCCGCCAGCGCGTCGATATCATCGTGGGCCGCCATGCGCACGGTAACCCCCTGCTTGGGCAGGGTATGGGCAAACAGGTTGTAGGTGCCGCCGTAGAGCTTATTGATACTGACGATATTGTCACCGGCTTCAGCGATGGTCTGGATGGCGTAGGTGATCGCCGTCATGCCGGAAGCCAGCGCCAGCGCGCCGATGCCGCCTTCCATGTCCGCCACCCGCTGCTCCAGCACCGCGGTGGTGGGGTTCATGATCCGGGTGTAGATGTTGCCTTCGACCTTGAGGTCAAACAGGTCCGCCCCGTGCTGGGTGTCATCGAAAGCGTAAGAGGTGGTCTGATAGATGGGTACCGCTACCGCCTTGGTGGTGGGATCCGGTTGATAGCCGCTGTGAATCGCTTTGGTTTCCAGTTTCATACTGTCCCGCTCGTTGTCGTTGTTATCTCAGTGGTTGATTATCGATATCAATCGATGACTCTGAATCCGTAGAAGGCCATAGACTAGCCCAAATCGGGGCGTGTTATCATCCCCCGATTGTTGAACCTGCCCCGAAGGAACCTCCATGGCCAAACAGAAAACGGCGTACGTCTGCAACGATTGCGGTTCGGAGTACAGCAAGTGGCAGGGACAATGCAACGACTGCGGCGCCTGGAACACCCTTAGCGAAGTGCGCCTTGGCAGTTCTGCGCCGCACACGGCCAAGTTCTCCGGCTATGCCGGCGCTGCCTCCCAGCAGGCCGAGGTCAAGCGACTGGCCGAGGTGGACCTGGCTGACCTGCCCCGCTTCAGCAGCCACTGCGCCGAATTCGACCGGGTGCTGGGCGGCGGCCTGGTACCGGGTTCGGCGATCCTGATCGGCGGCTCCCCCGGTGCCGGTAAAAGCACCCTGTTGCTGCAGACCCTCTGTCAGTTGGCGGAACAGCATGAGGCGCTCTATGTGACCGGCGAGGAGTCGCTGCAGCAGGTGGCGATGCGCGCTCAACGGCTGGGGTTGCCTACCGACAAACTGAAGATGCTGTCGGAAACCAACGTCGAGACCCTGCTTCAGGTCGCCCAGCAGCTCCGCCCCAAGGTGATGGTGATCGACTCCATTCAGGTCATGCACATGGCCGATATCCAGTCGGCACCCGGCAGCGTGTCACAGGTGCGGGAATCCGCCGCCTACCTCACCCGGTTTGCCAAGCAGACCCACACCACCCTGTTTCTGGTCGGTCACGTGACCAAGGATGGCAGTCTGGCCGGACCCAAGGTGCTGGAGCATATGATCGATTGCTCGCTGCTGCTGGAGGGCGACAACGACAGCCGCTTCCGCACCCTGCGCGGGCACAAGAACCGCTTCGGTGCGGTCAACGAGCTGGGGGTGTTCGCGATGCTGGAAAATGGCCTCAAGGAGGTCAAGAATCCCAGCGCCATCTTTCTCAATCGCGCCGGCGATGCCAGCCCCGGTAGCCTGGTGATGGTGGTCTGGGAGGGCACCCGGCCGATGCTGGTGGAGATCCAGGCGCTGGTGGACGACAGCCATCTGAGCAATCCGCGCCGGATCGCCGTAGGGCTCGATCACAACCGGCTGGCGATGCTCTTGGCGGTACTGCACCGCCACGGCGGCCTGCACACCGGTGATCAGGATGTGTTCGTCAACGTAGTCGGCGGGGTACGGGTAGCAGAGACCGGTGCCGATCTGGCGCTACTGCTGGCGGTGGTCTCCAGCCTGCGCGATCGCGCCTTGCCACAGGACCTGGTGGTGTTTGGAGAGGTCGGACTATCCGGCGAAATCCGCCCTGTCCCCAGCGGCCAGGAGCGGATTCGGGAAGCGGCCAAGCATGGCTTTCGCCGCGCGATTGTGCCCAAAGGAAACTGCCCCCGGCAAGCACCCGAGGGGATGGAGGTTATCGGGGTGGAACGCCTGAGTCAGGCGTTGGAAGCGTTGTGATTCATCAGTCTGACGCCAGCATCTGCTCCAGCTCACGCTCCAGAAGTTCCTGATCGCCCAGATTGAGTTCTACCAGCCGACGCAGGTGAGTCACCGTATCCAGCTCCAGATGACCGCAGGTAAAGCCCAGATAGGGCGACTCGTCTCGCACCAGCACCGCCGGCAGGGTCAACACCACCTCGTCACCATCGAGGTGCACTTCAAGCACATAGGCCTTACCGGCGTCACCGGCAAAACCCTCCGGCTCCTGAATCAGAAATCCCTTGAGGGCAATATCGACCAGTTGCGCGGGATAGCGCTGTTCGCCGTCGATCAGAAAAGCGCGGGCATCAAAGGTAATACGGGTAAAACGGCGTCGATCATCACTCTGTTCTGCTTGGGTCACCCGGGTGCCTCCCACTGTTGTTGAAAATGGCGCAGCTGGCTGCAGCCATCAGGCTTGTCTCAACTATAACCACAAACGCACCAATCTGCCTACGCCTGGGTCCAGGTGCTTGCCTAACGGGATGTCTGCAACAGTAAGCTGACCTTACGCGTCACCCGATCCGCGCCGCTACCACACTGCCCCACGCTCTCGACTCTGTGCACCAGCACGCTCGCCGTGGCCACGGAGATCGTCTGGCAGGAGGTATTGGCAGAACAGCCCTGCAAGCCTCCACCGCTGAACGTATAGGGAGGAGGGGTGTGCGGGGTGTCACTCAGGCAACTGGCAGCCACCGCTGATACCTGAGGAAAATCGGCCGGCTGCATCAGGCGGTTGAGCTCCAGTTCGGCACCACTTTGCGCCGCCATAAAGGCACGACTCGATTGAATATCAACGCCATAAGACTGCTGTGCGGTGACACTGAGGTTGGTCATACCCACGGCGATCAGTGCCATCACGGTAATGGCGAAGAGCGCGGCAACCAGCCCAAGGCCGCGTTGCTGACGGGCAAATTTAGGGCACATTGCGCAGTTGTACCTCATGTGCGACCTGCAGATTACCACCCTGCGGGTTAAACAGACAAAGATCGATCAGCACGATGGCATTGCGCTGCAGAGTGGCCGGTGATACCCGGAAAATCGCGGTGTTGCCGGTGCCGCAGGCGCTGGGGTTAAACACCTCGTCCGCCACCAGCCAGCGCCCGGTTGCCGGTGACGAGGGCAGTACGGCCGGGTCGGGCTGCGGATTGGCGTAGGCATAATCCTGGTAGCGATAGAGCCGGCCATTCAGGGCGCAGAAACTGGCCGGCTGCCCGACCAGATACCAACGCCGCTGGGGGGAATCCTGACCAAAGCCAGGTGCCGAGGCAAAACTCAGCAGCGCGGCTGAAGCGTTGGTGGCCGGATTGGTGACCGAAATCGCCAGCTCCGCCATGCTGTTGGTGATCGCTGGCGGTCCTCCTGCGGCATAGGTTGATGCGGTGTTAATGGGATAGACCGAAACCCGCGCACCACTGCTTGGCAGCGCCGGTTCCTCAAACAGCGGAATCACCGGCATGCTGGTCTGCGCACCACGGGCCAGCTCCAGGTAGGTCCCGGCCGCCGCCACCGGTACCCACTCGATACAGCGACCGTCGCTGCTGGCCCGGACACTGTTGGGCAACGCCCCGCGCAGCTCACGGGAGACCTTGTCAATAATAATGCGCGCGCTGGAACCGAGGCGATCGCCCACTGCCACCTGCTGATAATTCTGGCTGCTGCTGGTGATAAAACTGACTGTGCCGAAGGCCAGAATGCCAAGCACCACAATCACCACCACCAGCTCCACCAAAGTAAAGCCTGCCTGGATCCGCCGGCGCATCAGTAATTCCCCCGGTAGGCGCTGAACCTCACCGCATTGTCCTGTCCGGGCGGAAAGATGTCGATCGTGATCCGTTTCAGGTCCTCGGTCGGGCGGCCGAAATCGCCGCCGGCATAACCCACCGCCACGCTGACGCCGTAACCGGCGTAGCGACGCAGTGACTCCAGATCATTGCCGAGCAGGTCCTCCAGAGTGTCACCGCCGTCCACCGTATTGAAGCCGTGGATGTCATCGCTGTCGTTGTAAACCGCGCGGGTTTCGGCACCGTCACGCCCCAGAGTGACACTGCAATCCGGCAGCGACGCACTGACAGCAAACGCCTTGCAGGGACTATCCAGTGCACTGTTTTCGTCATAGCGCTTGCTGTGGATCTCGTCCATCAGCGCGTTGGCCAGCTCGACCGCCTTGGCCTGCCACAGGGCGCTATTACCCTGTTCGCCACCCCGCTTGACCCCCATCACCACGAACAGCAGCGCGATGGAAACGATGGCGATCGCCAGCACCAGCTCCACCAGGGTAAAACCGCGTTCAGTTGGCAAGGCAGCTGCTCCTGTCATCCGCTGAATAGGCGTAGCCGGCGAGCGTCACGCAGACGTTGCGGCCGCTGGCGGTAAAATCCTGATTGGCTGCCAGCCCGACCAAGTTACCTAAGCTGTCGTAACGCAGGCTAACGGGGGTCGAACCCACCGGGCTGGAACCGTGCAGCAGGGTGCTGTTGGCGCGGGCTTGGGTCTGGCGTTTGAGGCGCGTGGTGGTTGCGCATTGCGTCGGCGGCAGGGTCGAGTCGTCGATGCCGCTCCAAACCTCGAACAGCCAGCTGTCGCCACTGAGGCTGACCTGCAGGCAGACCCGTTCACCATAGCGGCTGAGCGCGCTCTGCTGGGCAAAACGTGCCACCGAGATCAGCTGGTCTTTGAGCAGCAGGTCGCGGTAGGACTGGGGATTGACAAAGCGTGGCAGCACCACCGCCGCGAGAATGCCCACCAGACCAATAACGGTGACCAGCTCTACAACGGTAAAGCCCGCGGGAGTGCCGCGGGCTTTGGAATTGACCAATCCAAGCATGGATTAGTTGATGGTAACGCCTACATCACCGGTAGAGGGGTCATAGGTAATCTCGCGTGTTTTATCCGTGGCCACTTGATAGCTGAAGGTACAGGTTGCACCAGTCGCCGTACTGTAATCAGGATCGGCACCGGAAACGGTTGGAGCATTACCCTGCAAAACACCCGCCCAAACTTCCGCACAAATTACATTGCTGCCGGGGCTGCTGCCAGATGCAGCGATAGCAAAGCCCAAATCATTAATCATCATATCGGAACCGTCGAAGCTCACGGTCGCGCCGGACACCCCGATCACCCCATCGGCCACCGCCTGCGCTTTCAGCAGCGCAATACCGGTAGCAAATCCGGCGCCAGCGCCTTCAACCGAGGCATCGTGGGCTTCCGTGGTCACGTTGATAAAACGCGGCAGCGCCACCGCCGACAAAATACCTAGCAGGGCAATCACCACGATCAGTTCGATGATGGTAAAGCCGCTCTCTTTCCTGGTCATAATGACTCCTTGTTCCTTAAAGCCTCGGGCCGCAGTGCCCTAAGTTATAGCAAATGGGCAAACGGCGGAATAGCCGTCACCACCAAAACCTGATCTATCTCAACCCTTGCGAATCAGCCAACTGCCACTGATCCGGCCCTACCGCCTGCAGAACCAGTCCGGAGACCGCAGCTCTGCCTTGGTTAGCGGCCGGACGGTAATTAACCTTTAGCCGAAAACCCAAGCGCTCGTCGGCAGCGCGGGTAAACCCCTCGGCGGTCGACTGGTAGCGGAAGCGGTACACCAGCAGGCCACGATCACGATCAAAGTACCAGTTCCCCGGTCGCGCGCGCGCCGCAGCCTCGTCATCAAGCACTCCCAAGTAGTTGCTGGGCAGGCTCATCACCTCCGCGACCAGCGCCATGGGGTTGCTGCCCTCCAGCTGCTGCAGTTCACTGAGGTCGCCGTCACTGAGCGCCAGACTCATGCGCACGTTGACCCCGG
The DNA here is from genome assembly GCF_017912535.1 of Motiliproteus sediminis. Classification (GTDB taxonomy): domain Bacteria; phylum Pseudomonadota; class Gammaproteobacteria; order Pseudomonadales; family Balneatricaceae; genus Motiliproteus; species Motiliproteus sediminis. Next base: position 110,276 of record NZ_JAERQK010000011.1, on the reverse strand, counting down.
CCTGCAACCACCCCATCACCCCACGAAACGCGGCGCGTTCGGCGTCTGCCACCAGCGCCATGTAGCGACTATAGAGCGCCGTCGCCACCACCACGATCACCAGAATGCAGATCACCAGCTCAAACTTAGTGAAGCCGCGATGTCGTCGGGTCCGCATCACTATCGATTGACCGTGGTATTGAGTTCCCACAACGGCAGGAATACGCCCAAAGCCAGGATCAGCACCATGATACCGATGGCAACGATCAGGATCGGCTCGATGGCACTGGCCAGCCCCTTGAGGTCATATTCCACCTCCTGCTCGTAGAAATCCGCCGCTTCCGCCAGCATCTCGTCGATATTACCGGTCTCCTCACCCACGCCGATCATCTGCATCACCAACGGACTGAACATCCCCGAGCCATGGGCCGACTGGGAGATCGCCTCACCACGCTCGATGTCGTGGCGCATCTCCGAGACCTTGCTGCCGATATAGGCGTTGCCCACCGCTCCGCTGACAATGGTCAGACTCTGCTCGATGGGGATGCCCGAACGCAGCACCAGCGCGAAGGTACGGCAGAAACGTCCCAGGGAGATACGGTAGAACAACCCGCCCACGACCGGGAATTTCAGCTTGTAGCGATCCCAGCGCAGCCGCCCGGGCTCGGTGGCGATATAGCGAAAAAAACTCACCAGCGCGACCACGATGACACCCACGATCAGGTACCAGTAGTTAACGGTGAAGTTGGACAACCCGACCAGCAGCTGCGTCTGCCACGGCAGCTCTGCCCCCAGCGTCGCGAATACCCCGGCAAACGCGGGGATCACAAAGACGTTGATGATCGCCACCGCGATACTGATGGCGATGATGACAAACATGGGGTAGCGGGTGGCGGACTTGATATTCTTGATGGTGGTCCGTTCCAGTTCCAGATACTTGGCGATCTGCTGGAACGCGGCATCGAGATTACCGGTGTTCTCACCCACGTGGATCAGGCTGACATAGAGGCGGGAAAACACCTTGGGGTGGCGATTAAGTGCTCCGGACAGGGTAAAGCCCTGCTCCAGATCGGTGGCCACCGCGTTCAGAGTCTCTGCCAGCAAGGGGTTGCGCACCGTCAGGCCCAGGCCGCGAATGGCGCGCGTGATCGGCACCCCGGCCTTGGTCAGGGAATACATCTGCCGGCTGAACATGATCAACTCGTCCAGCTTGACCTTTTCCAGCCAGCGGATCCGGCCCAATTTTATCTCGCCGCCAACACCCTCTTTCTTGGCGCTGGCCACCGTAATCGATACCGGCGTGATCTGGCGATCCGTCAGATAGGCGGCCACCTGCCCGGCACTGGCGGCCTCTTGCCGGCCGGAGACCAGCTCGCCCGAAGCATCCCGTCCCTTGAAGCTGAAAGTTGGCATCGGCGCTTAGTCCTCGCCATCCAGCGGTTCCAGGCTGAGGCCGGAAAAGCCATCATCCCGTTTGGATTCGGCCGACACCGCTGTCGCAGTTGATGCCGCATCAGCGGTCGCCTCCGGGCTAACCTCCGACGAGGAGGCACCGCTACCTGGCTCAATGCTGCTCTCAGCCGCATTGGCATCGGTCATCTCATCCATCTGCTCGGTCACCCGGAATACCTCCTCCAGCGTGGTCAGCCCCTGACGGGCGTAGCTGAGGGCACTTTCTGCCAGGGTAGTAAAGCCTTCCGATGCTTTGGCGGCACGGGTGAACGCCGCCGTATCGCCCAGTCGCAGGGCATCCCCCATCACCTCATCCAGCTCCAGCAGCTCGAAAATACCGATACGGCCGCTGTAGCCGGTGTTATTGCAGTAGGTGCAGCCCATTCCCTGCTTGAAGGTTGCCTGGGCCAACTGTTGCCCAATCCTGGCCGTCAGCCAGGCTTGCTCCGGCCGGCTGGGGGTATAGGGGTGAGCACAATGGACGCAGATCCGCCGCACCAGCCGCTGCGCCAGCACCCCACGCAGGGCGGAGGCGGCGACGAAGCCTTCGACGCCGATATCCACCAACCGCATGGCACTGCTGACCGCATCGTTGGTGTGCAGGGTCGACAGCACCAGGTGGCCGGTCATCGCCGCCCGCAGGGCGATGGTCGCGGTTTCGTGGTCGCGGATCTCACCCACCAGCAGAATATCCGGGTCCTGGCGCAAACAGGCGCGCAGGACAGTGGAGAACTCCAGCCCTATCTTGGGATTGACCCCCACCTGATTGATCCGCTCAAGCCGGTATTCCACCGGATCTTCAACGGTGATGATCTTCTTGCTCGACTGATTCAGCTCCATCAGGGCGCCATACAGGGTGGTGGTCTTACCACTACCGGTGGGGCCGGTCACCAGGATCAAACCATGGGGTTGATGGATCAGGCGACGAAAACGGCGCAACTGTTCTTCGGGCAGACCCGCCTTGTCGAGGCCGATGGCACCCGCGGACTGGTCCAGCAGACGCATCACCACCGATTCACCAAACTGGATCGGCATGGTGGAGATCCGCACATCAAGGCTGCGCCCGCTGACGGTGATGTTAAAGCGGCCGTCCTGGGGCAATCGTTTCTCGGAGATATTCAGTTCGGCCATCAGCTTCAAACGCAGCACCAGCGCCGAGGCGATCTGCTTCTCCTTGACCACCTGCTCCTGCAGCACCCCATCAACCCGCTGCCGAATTCGCAACACCCGCTCATCCGGCTCGATATGTATATCCGAGGCGCGTACCTGCACGGCATCCTCGAAGATCTTCTGCAACAGTTTGACCACCGGCACATCGCTGTCGTCCTGTGCGGTCAGCTCGGCCAGGTTGAAACCGTCGTCGGTGATCTCCTCTTTCAGCTGGCCCGCCAGCGAGGCGATCTCATCGGTGCGACGATAGAGCAGGTCCAGAGAGCTCAGCAGCTGGCCTTCAGCGACAATGGCCAGCTCCACCGGCTTGCCCAGCAGGCGCTGCAGTTCGTCAAAGGCGAACAGGTCCATGGGGTCGGACATGCCCACCAGAAAGTGATCCGGATGCTCCTTCAGCACCACCGCCCGGAAACGACGGGCGTGGGTTTCCGACAGCCGCAGCACCTCTTGCGGGTTGAACTCGTAGCGGCTGAGCTCCACCACCGGAATCTTCAGCTGTTGGGCCAGAAACTCGATAAAGCGACTTTCGGTGACCATCCCCAGCGCCACCAGCGTGCGCCCCAGCTTCTGCCCGGTCTGTTTCTGCTTGGACAGCGCCTCCATCAGCTGGGGCTCAGTGATAACCCCGTTCTGGACCAGCAGGTCACCAATACGAATCTTCTGCTTCGGAGCGGCCATCGTTATCCCCTGTTATCCGCCCAGTTGCTGCAAACGGGTACGCGCATAACCGCTGAGGCTGGCGGGTACCCGCGGAATCTGCAGCACATTGGCGTAGGCCTGGCGCGCCTGCGCTTTCTGCTGCAACGCTTCGAGCGAGATACCAAGCCCCACCCACCAGGCCGGATTGGTGGCGTCGTGCTGCAGCAGCCCGTGGTAGCTGCGGGAAGCCGCCTGATGCAGTCCCGCTGCCTGTTCCGCGGCCGCCTTGAGCTGGTGGTATTCGCTGTCTCGCGCTACCGCCGGTGCCGCATCACGCAGCAGCTCGGCTGCCTGCCCACTATCACCGGCGAGGATCAGCAGGCGCGCTTTCAATTTCCGCAACCCCGGGTCTTGCGGGGTCAGCGCCAGGCCGGTATCAATCACCTGCGCCGCTTCCACCGACTGTTGCTCCGCCAGCAGCAGCGTGGCGAGCAAGGTACGGCTTTGCAGTGCCGCGCTGTCGTCACTCACGAACGCCCGCAGATTGGCAATCGCCGCACGGGTGCGCCCCTTACGTACCAGCGCCAGCGCGTCAGAGCTGTGCTGCTGGTCACGCTGCTCAGCACTGACCCGCACACTCTTCTGCAGCGGGGCCACCGGCAGCGGAGCAGCGGGCTTGGCAGCTTCCACGGTTACTTGAGCGGTGCTGTCTGCCGCAGATTTCGCCGCAGGCGGTACAGCGCTTGGTCGAAGGCTGTTCGCCGCTGCAGTCGCGCTATGTTCCTGAATCGTTGTTGCTGATGCTGGCTGCGGTCGCGTTTCGACGCGCACCTGCAGTTGATAACCGCTGTCATTCTGCAGCGGATGAACCTGGAAATTAACCGGCTCGCGGCTGGTCAGATGCAGCTCCAACCCGCCATCACTGGATTCCAGGCTAAGCGACTGAATCAGGCGATCGGGCAGCGCCGGTAACGGCGCTGACAGCAGCACATCGGGCAAGCTCAATTGCAGTTCCCGACCGTCGATCTTGCGCAGGTTATAAGGCGTTTCGGCGCCAGCCACCAGCGTCAGCAACCAATCGTTGCCGGCACGCTGCCAGCGCACCGCCGACACCTCAACCGGCGCAACCACCGCCGGAAGCTGCACTGCGGGGAGTTGCAACGGTTGCGCGACGACCGGGGTCGACTCGCTGGATACAGGCGGGCGCTCTGGCGCCGCAGTCGCCGGAGACGAGGCGGGTTCGGGATTCAGTAACAGCCAGGTCACCACCGCGGCGGTGACCAGTGACGCTCCCCCTAGGCCGATCCAGCGTGTTTGGGTCGCGGGGCTGGCGCTGGCAGAAGCGGTCAGGGGTATCTCACGCCCGGGCGATGGTTTCTCCCGCCGCTGGTCAAGGTCGCGCAGCATGTCGTTAACCAGGCTCATGCGCGACCTCCCGCCAGACGCAGGTACCAGGGCAGCGCTACCCCTTCGGTGTCATCAACCGCGCGGCAAACGTGACCGGATGTGACCCGGTGCTCGCCCTTGCCATAGGCGCACAGCAACGCCTTATGACCGAGTATGTTGACCAGGCGAGGAGTACCCGCCGAGGCCCGAGTCAACAGCTTGACGGCACGCTGATCGAACAACGGCACGCCGTTGTAGCCGGCGCGGCTAAGGCGGTGATTGACGTACTGCCCGACCCCTTCCATATCAAGATGGCGCAACTGGTACGAGAAGGTGATCCGCTGCAACAATTGGCGCAGTGCGTGGCGGGCCAGTAGCTGGTCCAGTTCCGGCTGACCGAACAGAACCACTTGGAACAGCTTGGCAGATTCGGTTTCCAGATTGGTCAACAGGCGCAGTGCCTCGATGGTTTCCTCCGGCATCGCCTGCGCTTCATCCACCAGCAGCACCACCCGCTTACCCTGTCCGGCCAGCTCGATCAGACGCTGGTTCAGGCGCTCCAGCAGCGAGAAACCGTCGTCTATCGATTCCAGCTCGATCCCCAGTTCACGGGCAAAGCCGCGGCGAAAGTCATCCGGACTGAGGTAAGGATTGGGGATATAAGCACTGACATAATCACCGTCCAGTGCATTTAGCACTTTGCGGCACAGCAAGGTCTTGCCGGTGCCCACCTCGCCAACGATTTTGACGAAACCGTCACCATTTTCCAGCGCCACCAGAATCAGGTTCAGCGCCTCCTGGTGGGTCGGCAGGTTAAGAAAGAAGTGGGTGTTGGGCGTCAGCGAGAACGGCAGCTCGCTGAGACCGAAGTGCTGCTCATACATAGGTTATCGCGCCTGCCCATCGGAGCCCTCGTAGAGCTGTTCGAAATTGCCCAGGCTCTGCTCCAGCGTGCGCTGCCAGCTGGCAGCATCGGCGATGGTGGGGCGCAGCATGATCACCAGTTCGCTCTTGACGCTTTGACGGCGTTCCTGCCGGAACAGCCCGCCAACCACGCCTACATCCCCCAGACTCGGCACCTTGGCGGCACTATTGGCGCTGGTGGACTGCATCAACCCGCCGATCACGATCACCTGCCCGCTCGAGGCCCGCACCACGCTGTCGGATTCCCGAATGGTGCTGAGCGCCAACGGCAGCTGCAAGGTGTCGGTGCCGATGGTGATCATCTTCTGCTGGTCGGTAACCTCGCTGATGGAGGGATGAATATGCAGAATAATCTCGCCCCGGGCGCTGATCTGCGGCGTGACGTCCAACGCGATACCGGAGAAAAACGGCGTCAGTTCAATATCCGGGGTAGTGGTGGTAGCGGTACCCGTGGTGGTGGTGGTTTCAATATCGGTGACGAAGAACTCGTCGGTCCCCACCTTGATCACCGCCTTCTGGTTGTTCAGCGTTGCCACGCGCGGGCTCGACAGCACCTGTACGTCACCCTGGGTTTCCAGCAGCTCGATCAGCGCGGTGAAGTCCTTGAGATCGAACGCCGCGCTAAACACACCACCGGTGTTAAGCGGGTTGGCCAGCGCTTCCGAGCTTTGTCCCAGGGTGATCGACTTGTCGCCAGCGCTGTTGTTGATCACCCCCTGCCAGTTGATACCGGACTGATAGCCCTCGCTGAGGCGAACTTCGAGAATCTTGGCTTCCAGAATCACTTGCCGCTGCAAAGTCAGCTCCGCCTGCTGCAGATAATCGCGCACTGTGGCAATTTCCGAAGGCAGCGCCCTGACCACGATCACCCCGGCCTGGGGAGTAATCACCACGGTACGGCCGTTGTCAGCACCGATGATGGTTTGCAGGGTCGCTTGCAGCTGGCCCCAGAAGTCGGTGGAGCTGGTGGTATTGATCCGGGTACCAACCACCGAATTGCTGTCCTGGTCCGCCTGGGTCACGGTACCGGCGCTGACCTGAATATCGGAGCCGCCATCGCGCTTCACATTGAGGTAGTTGATCTGAAAAATGGCCGTCTCCATCTTCGCGGGCACAACCTGGTATAGGTTGCCGAAACGCTTGTATTCATAGCCATATACCTCGTGAACAGTCTGCATCACCTCGTCGACGGTCACATCCTTGAGGTCAAGGGAGATCGAGCCCCCAACCTGCTCACTTACCACCATGTTGTAGGGTGTATCACGCACCAGCCCCATAAAGAAGCTTCGTGCATCCATCTGCTCGACCGCCAGGTCGAAGCGGGGGTCCGTACCGGGCAACCCCTGAACCTGCAGCGGCGGCAGCAGAGCTGCCATGATCGCCGGGTTGCTCTCCGCGCCGGCAACGGTCGGCTGGTCGTTATTTTCCAAAGCCTCGCCCATCGCCTGCAGACCATCTTCTTGCGGCGTCGTACCCAAAGAAATCGGTTGGTACGGCTGACATCCTGCCAGTACCAGCAACGCCAAGCCTGCTATCCGCAACTTAAGCTCCATTGGTCATTTATCCTGCTTTTTCCACTGCTTGGTTAACGGAAGGCCGAGCTCCAGTCGCTCTGCTTTGCCATCTCGCGTCAACACCACCGCGCGCGATTCGATCCGGCTGATACGGGCGTTTCCCAGCCGCTCGCCGGTGCTGTAAAACTTGCCATCGATCAACGCCTGACGAGACTTGCCCTGCGTTCTGATTCCCTCCAGCTTTGGCCCCTGAACCGGCGCCGCCGTGGCGGGTGCAGACGCCGCCAGAGCCGCCGGCGGGCGGGTCGGATCAACCGCTGCCGAGAGCGCCAGCCCCGGCAGCGTCATCAGGGTGACGGCTAACGTCCAGGTCAACTTAAACACCTAGCCACCCCGCTGTGGTACTCAAGGTATGCACCTTCAACGTGACCCGCGCCCGCGGGTAGCTGTCCACCTGATAATCCAGTTCATCCCAGAAAAATCCCTGGGGAAGCTGTTCCAGCGCTTTCAGGTACGCCAGAGTGTCAAAGTAACCGCCCTCGACCACCAGCGTCAGGTCATGGCGGTAGATGCCGCTGCTCGTCGTACTTTCGGCGCCATCGGCACCTGCCGCCGCCTCCACCGGATTACGGAAGGGCACCGGCGCTCCCTTTTCCAGTGCGATCAGGTTCAGCTTGCGCTGAGCGTTGAGCACCTGTTCCAGCACCCCGAGCATATCCTGAGGCGATATCAACTGCGCCGCGCGCTGCTGCAGCTGTTGGTTCAAGCTGTCCAGTTGTGACTCCAGCGAAGCGATCTCTTGGGACAATGCCTTGCTGGGATCAGCCTTAAGCTTGGCCTTGAGCGTTGCCAGTTCGAGAATGCCACCCGCATTCTCCGCCTCCATCTTGGCCAGAGAGGTTTTCAGACGCACCTGCTGCTTCTGCGCCGGCTCGATCAGATACAGCAACGCCGGCAGCGCGATCGCTACCACCACCGTCACCAGAATCAACAACCGCTCCCGCAGTGACAGCGCCTCGAAGCGAGTGGCCGCTTGCTGCAGCTTGACCATCATGAGCGTCCCCCTGCCTTGAGCTCACCGGTGACTTCAAACCGCAGACGGCTCTGCTGCTGGCTGATCTGCACCCCGTCAAACTCGGCGGCACGGTAGCTCTCTTCATTACCAAGCCGGCGCAGGTAGCGCGGAATAAGCTCCGGCTGTTGCGTCTCACCCTGCAACTGCAGGGTTCGACCTCCAGCACGCGCGCTGATACGGGTCAGCCATAATCCGCTGACTGCCTGATCGGCCAACCCCTGCATCAATGCCGAAAAGGGGATCCGCTGTGCCGGTCGCAGTTGGTCGAGCATCCGCCCGAACTGATTCCGTGCACGCAACTCATGGGTGAGCTGCTGCTGACGCTGCTGCAGCACCGGATCAGCCCGGCGCTCGTTTAACTGCCGCTGCAACAGGGCAATCTCTACACTGCGCGCAGACTTGGCGGCCTTGGCCGCGGCGACATCATCGTTGATCTGCTGTAAAGCCCGCTGCTCCTTGATTGCCAGCCCACTCACCAACAACGTCGTGATCAGCACGATCAGCGCGCAGATGGTGGCGCCGAACGGCACGCGCACCTTTTCGTGGCGAACATAGAGGTTGATCTGCTGGCGAATCACGGCTGCACCTCCGGCAACGCACCGGCAATGGCCAGCATGCACTGCTGCTGCAGCATCGCTCCCAGCGGCGGATCACAGGCAAATAGCTCGCCCAGGTCAAGCTGTTGCACCTCCAGCGCAAGGTTGTAACGCAGCTGCCCCATCAGCGGGGTTTCGCCTTCCTGCAACGGGGCCACCAACAACTTGATGCAGGGCGGCTTGCCTAACTGGCTTTCGTAGTAATCGAGTGAACGCTGGATATCCAGAATCAAGGTGCCTGCGCGACTTTCGATGTCAGCCGCGTCACTGCCCAGCAACGACGCGGGGGTTTCCATCTGGCGAGTCAGGTAAAGATCGCCATCGGCCACCAGGTTGATCACGCTGACCGGCCCATGCAAGCCCAGCAAAGCGCAGCCGGCGCCTTCGATCCCGGCATGGCGATGGAGCCGCAACAAGGCGATCTCGGGAATTTCGATGGCGCGCAGGTCAAGGCCCGCCTCTTTGACCGCCCCGGCAAGGCGCTCACCCTGGGCGCCATCCATCACCGCCACATAGAGCATTCGGGTACGGCCATGAAACGCATCCTCGGCCAGGGGGAAGTAATCCAGTGCAGCGTCGGCCACGTCAAAGGAAACCATATCCTTCACTCGCCAGCGCAGCGCCTCGGCCATTTCGGCGGGTTCAACGTCAGGAGCTTCCACCAGCAGCAGCTGATAGTTTTTCGGCGCCAGCACCAGATGGGTCCAACAGCCGCTGGCGCCCCAGGATTCGAGCGTCGTACGAAGCGCCGCAGACTGGTCAAGAGTGGTATCGGCAAGAAACGCGCAGCGTAACGGTGGATCCGCATCTTCACGAAAATAGGCCACCGCCAACCCTTCTTCACACTGAAAAAGAGCCACCCGTCCCTGAGCGCCACCACGCTTTGTGAATCGACTGAACAGAGTCTTTCCCCTTCAAAAGGCTCGTGTCTTATAAATGCTGCATCATAAGTACCATAGGCATGATTTTTATGCCATATAAACCAATACTTATCCCACTCAGACATTGACTCAGGCCAAACCAGCGTGTTTAATACGCCCCCACTTGCCCGGATAGCTCAGTTGGTAGAGCAGAGGATTGAAAATCCTCGTGTCCGTGGTTCGATTCCGCGTCCGGGCACCACGATTCAAAAAGGCTTGCACTTGTTGCAGGCCTTTTTTGTTTTCGGCCGCGCTGCGCCTAATTTTCGCCAGCCATGGCATTGACCTGCGTTTGCTCGCTATTTAGCCGGTCAACGTGGATTCTCAACGATTCCAGATTCAACTGATCCTCAAGCGCCTGCAGCTGCAGTTTGCGGTTCTCGGCGGCCAGATCGGCATAAATCCTGTACTGGACGTAGTTCATGGCGAGCGCTGCAACAAACAGCAAAACAATCACCACCACCGCATCAAGATGGAGCTCAAACTTCTTTTTCACGGCCCAGGCCTCCCTGTCACGAACAAAACGGCCACGCGATTGCGCCGCGCGCCTGCCAAAGCCCGCAGATTACACGCAGAGTCGGTCGCACTGAAGGGGCGCAATCCACGGCTGAGGCCACTGCATCGCTGTCGCTGACCGTGTGGTGATGGCATCCCACACCGGCAGATTCCAAGGCGGTTATTTTTGACCGGCCGGCAGCACAAATCGCTTGCAATCGAAAAAAAGAGCAGGTTTAATACGCGCCACGTCAGAGATGGCGACGCAGATGTGGCGGAATTGGTAGACGCGCTAGCTTCAGGTGCTAGTGTCCGAAAGGACGTGGGAGTTCGAGTCTCCCCATCTGCACCACCGAAAGACCTCCCCGGAATCGATCCAACGCATTAACCAGCGGCGGCTTTCTCATCTCCTGACAACCTGACCGGCCTGGCCGGAACGCAGATGTGGCGGAATTGGTAGACGCGCTAGCTTCAGGTGCTAGTGTCCGAAAGGACGTGGGAGTTCGAGTCTCCCCATCTGCACCACTCCCTTGAATTTCTCCGTTGTTGGCCAAAACAATCCTGTTATAACATAACAGTTTTGCAGCTGCGGCCGTTTCCGATGCCTACACCTCAAGTCGCGTCCTGCGCATTCAGCGATGAACACAATCACCAACGCTGTATTCGCACAGCCCTCGCCACCGCAGAGCGTCTTTGCGCTGACCGGCGCTGCCGCCTCACCCCGGTGCGCAAGCGGGTGCTGGAACTGGTATGGCAAAGCCATACGCCGCTGGGTGCCTACCAGATTCTAGCGCAGCTGGGCGACGAAGGCTTCAACTCGGCCCCGCCGACGGTCTATCGCGCGCTGGAGTTCCTGCAGGAGCAGGGGCTGGTGCACCGGATCGCGTCGCTGAACGCCTTTACCGGCTGCTGCGCGCCGGATCGCCAACACCACGGCTATTTCCTGATCTGCCGTCAGTGTGGCCGGGCCCATGAGCTTGAAGGTCAGCCGTTGTCACAGGCGTTACGCGAGCAAGCAGCCCGACAGGGCTTTATGGTCGAAGCGGAAACGGTTGAACTCACCGGGCTTTGCCCCCACTGCCGGGAGCCGCTCGCATGAGCCATCAGCCTCTGATCCGGTTAAACGGCGTCAATCTCTCTCTGGGCGGGCGCTCAATTCTCCAGCAGGTGTCGCTCGCACTCGACGCGGGCCAGATCACCACCCTGATCGGTCCCAACGGTTCGGGAAAAACCACCCTGGTGCGCCTGCTGCTGGGGCTGCATCAACCCGATCAGGGCGAGGTTATTCGACAGCCGACCCTGCGATTGGGTTACATGCCCCAGAAACTGCATATCGAGGCCACCCTACCCCTTACGGTTAAGCGCTTCCTGCAACTCGGTACCCGCGCGGACGAGAACACCCTGCGCGACGCACTGGACCGGGTTAACGCCGACCACCTGCTGCAAAGCCCGTTGCAGCAGATTTCCGGCGGCGAAACCCAGCGGGTGCTGCTGGCCCGTGCGCTGCTGCGCAAACCGCAGCTACTGATCCTTGACGAACCGGTTCAGGGTGTGGATATCAACGGTCAGATCGAACTCTACCAACTGATCGCCCAGCTGCGTGATCAGCTCGGGTGCGGCGTGTTTATGGTCTCCCATGATCTGCATCTGGTGATGGCGAGCACTGATCATGTGATCTGCCTGAATCATCATGTCTGCTGCTCGGGCCACCCCGAGCAGGTCAGTAACGATCCTTCTTTCATCGAACTGTTTGGTCGCCGGGGGGCGGAAACGCTGGCGCTTTACAGCCACAACCACAACCATCAGCACGACGCCCACGGTAATGTGATTACCGACCAGCCACAACCGACCAGCGGAGGCTGCAGCCATGGCTGATTTTCTGCTGCGAGCCCTGCTGGGCGGCGTAGGTGTCGCGCTGGTCGCTGGTCCACTTGGGTCGTTCGTGGTCTGGCGGCGCATGGCCTACTTTGGCGACACCCTTGCCCACGCGGCATTGCTGGGGGTGGCGCTGGGAATTCTGGTAGATATCAACCTCAATCTGGCGGTGGTGGTGCTTTGCGTGCTGCTGTCACTGCTGCTGGTATCGTTGCAGCGCCGGCGCATCATCGCCACCGACACCCTGCTGGGCATTATGGCGCACAGCACGCTCTCGCTGGGACTGGTCGCACTGAGCTTCCTGCCCGAGGTGCGGGTTGACCTGATGGGTTATCTGTTTGGCGATCTGCTGGCGATCAGCCGCGCAGACCTGTGGTGGATCTACTGCGGTGGCGCGCTGGTGATTGCCCTGCTGGTGTGGCTCTGGCACCCGTTACTGGCGATCACCGTGGATGAGGAGCTGGCTCAGGTTGAAGGGATCAACGTCACCGCCGTGCGGCTGGCGCTGATGCTGCTGGTGGGAATCGTGATCGCGGTGGCAATGAAGATCATCGGCGTGCTGCTGATCACGTCGCTGATGATCATCCCTGCCGCCGCCGCCCGCCGCCATGCCGACACGCCGGAGCGGATGGCAGTCAGCGCCAGCCTGATTGGCTGTGTGGCCGTGTGCGCGGGGCTGGTGGCCTCGTACCAGTGGGACACCCCCGCCGGCCCCTCGGTGGTGGTGTCGGCCGCAGTGCTGTTCCTGCTGAGCCACGCGCTGCCGCAGCGGCGCTAGCCAACGCGCTATCACCACCGCCGGTTAACGCTTCCACAAGGCGTTGACCAGCGCTCCGGCCATGATCAGGGCACCGCCCAGCAGCGTCCACAGGGTCGGTACTTCAGCAAACCAAACCAGACCCAGCAGCGCCGAGAAGATCACCTGCACATAGGAGTACGCTGTCGCTTTGCCGGCCGCTTCGACCGCCATCGCCTTGGTCAGGCCCACCTGGCCCACCTGGGTAAAGATACCCACCAGCAACAGCAGCCCCAGCGCAACCGGATCGGGCATCACAAAGTCCTCGCCCAGCAACAGAACCGAGACCGGCAGCGCAATGAGCGGAAAATAGAAGATGATCACCGAGCTGTCTTCATGTGGCCCCAGCCGCCTTACCAGCACATAAGCCACCGCACTCCCGAATGCCCCCAATAGCGCAGCGATCACACTGATTGCCGGCAGCTGCGCCTGGCCCGGGAGGCTCAACCCCGGCGACACCATCAGCCCCAGACCCACCAGGCTGAGGGCGATACAGACCGCCGTTGCCAGCTGCACCCGTTCTTTAAGCCAGATCAGCGCCAGCAGCGCAGTAAACGCCGGATAGGTGAACTGCAACAGCGCGGCTTCGGCCAGCGGCAGGGTGCTGACGGCAAAGTAAACGCACATCAGCGCCAGCGCCCCGACCACGCCACGCGCAATCAGTAGCCGCTTGTGCTGCCCCCAGAGGTAGACGCCCCGTCGCTTAACATCGATGTAGCTGATCGCCAGCGACACCAGCGCCCGCGCGGCAACGATCTCCAGCACCGGTATACCACGCAGACTGACCGCTTTGACGCACGCCGCCATCAGCGCAAAGCCGAGGGCGGACAGCAGCATAAAGCGCGCCCCGGGGGAAATCTTCAAGAATATTGTCATGCCAAGGGTAACGTGGTGAAAGCGGCCCGCCATGCTAACGGATCCGGCCGGCCAATGGCAGTCCGCGGCGGGCCGATGCGGAGTCAGCCTGGGGCGAGGGCGGCTACCTCGGGGTGGCGGAAGCAGTCGTGTAGGTGATCGTTAACCATGCCGGTTGCCTGCATGAATGCATAGCAGATGGTTGGCCCGACAAAACGAAAACCGGCTTTCTTAAGCGCCTTGCTCATCGCCTGCGCGGTCGGGGTTTGCGCAGGCACATCGGCCAGCGAACGCCACCGATTCTGCTGCGGGGTACCGTCGACAAAGTCCCAGATATAGCGGTCGAAACTGCCGTAGCGCGCCTGCAGCTCCAGAAAGGCCCGCGCATTGGTCACCGATGCCTCGATCTTGAGACGGTGGCGCACAATCGCCGGATCCTGCAACAAACGTTCAATATCGGCGCGCTCGAACGCTGCCACCCGCTCGGGCTGGAACCCCTCGTAGAGACGGCGATAGCCCTCACGCTTATGCAGAATGGTGGACCAGCTCAACCCGGCCTGCGCCCCTTCAAGGGTCAGAAACTCAAACAGTTGGCGGTCGTCATGCAGGGGAACGCCCCATTCGCTGTCGTGGTAGGCACGATAGGCATCACTGCCCTCGCACCAGTCGCAGCGCCGAATCATGCCAGCAGGGCACGAACAGGCATCAGTGCCTGGTCGGCAAGGGACTCCAGAGTCGCCCGATCGGGGCGCGCACGACTCATCACCCGGATACCCCAAGTGGTCATCATGATGTACTTGGCCAACATCTCGGGATCCGCTTCAGGGCGCAGTTCACCCGCGGTCTTGGCCCGTTCCAGCGCGGCTCGTAACTCCTGCTCCAAGCGTTCGAACACACCCTGAACGTATTGGGTGATCACTTCGTCGTGGGCCGCCATCTCCAGCCAGATATTCAGCATCAGGCACCCCCTGGCATCGGGATCTCCCTGAGCCAGATCGATAAGCTGCGACACCATCTGCTCCAGTGCCGGCATCAAGCCGTCGCTGGACTGCAGGCAACGCTGAACCCGTTCGAAGCTCTGGCTGGAATAGTGGTCCAACGCTTCCAGCAGCAGCTTCTGCTTGCTGTCGAAGGAGTTATAGATGCTACCCGGCTTCAGCGACGTAGCCGCCACCACATCGGAAATCGACGTGCCCAGATATCCTTTCTTCCAGAACAGGTCGGTTACTTGATGAACCACCTGGTCACGATCAAATGCAGCAGGACGTCCCATACCACGATCCTTCTCAATACATCAGCGATCAATGTTTGCGTTTAGGGTTGGCCACGAACTGCAGAACCTGTTCATCGGCAGCCAAACCCGTTGAGGGTCGAGTGACCCGCGTTTCCACCTCTTGCGCTTCCGGCTCACCATCCAGACGCATGGCGTCCTCGTAGCCACAGCTAACGCACTCCCGGTACTCGCGTTGATCATCGCGGTAGGTGCGCAGTCGGTCCATGTCACCGCAACGGGGGCACACGGCACCGGCAATAAAACGTTTGACGCTCATACGCCGGCTCCCGCTGTGGTGGTTATGCCGCTATGCCGTAATAACGCTTCCGGTGTGGGTTTTCTTCCCCGAAAGGCGCAAAAAAGTTCCAACGCATCGCGGCTACCGCCGCGCGCCAAAATCTCGCGGCGAAATGACTGTCCGGTTTCCTGATTAAACACGCCCTCCTCCTCAAAACGGGAAAAGGCATCGGCCGACAACAGTTCAGCCCACTTGTAACTGTAATACCCCGCCGCATACCCGCCGGCAAAAATATGCGAAAAACTGCATTGAAACCGGTTGAACACTGGCACCTCAACCACCGCCACCTGCTGGCGCACATGATCGAGTATCCGCTGCACCGGTTGGGGGTTACTCGGGTCATAGTGCTGATGCAAGCGCATATCGAACAGGGCAAACTCCAGTTGGCGTACCATCATCATCCCGGACTGAAAATTCTTCGCCGCCAGCATCTGCTGGAGCAGGTCGTCCGGCAACGGCTCGCCACTGTCCACGTGACCGGAGATCCAGCCCAGCGCTTGTGATTCCCAACACCAGTTCTCCAGGAACTGGCTAGGCAGTTCAACCGCGTCCCAGGCCACCCCGGCAATACCGGATACGGGCGAGGTCTCCACTTCGGTTAGCAGGTGGTGCAAGCCGTGGCCGAACTCATGGAACAGGGTGGTGACTTCGTTGTGGGTCAACAGCGCCGGCTGATCGCCCACCGGCGGGTTAAAGTTACACACCAGATAAGCGACCGGCAGCTGCAGCTCGCCGCTTTGGCAGCGCCGGCGAGTGCGGCAGACATCCATCCACGCACCACCACGCTTGTGTGCACGGGCATAGAGATCAAGGTAGAAGTGACCGATGGTGTCACCATCCTGCTGGATTTCGAACAGCCGCGCGTCGGGGTGCCACAGACCGCTGGCCGGCTGCTCAACCACCTCAATGCCGAACAGTTGGCCAACGATACGAAACAGTCCATCCAGCACCCGACTGACCGGGAAGTACGCCCGCAGCACCTCTTGAGACAGCTGATAGCGGTGTTGCTTCAGCTGCTCTGCGTAGTAGGTAACATCCCAGGCCTGCAGCTGGTCAATGCCGTCACGCTCCTCGGCAAACGCGGCCAGCTCGGCAAACTCATGCCGCGCCATGGGCAAACTGCGTTCGGCCAGATCCTCGAGAAACGCAATCACCTCAGCCGGCGTCTCGGCCATTTTGGTCGCCAGCGAGTAATCAGCGTAGGAGCCAAAGCCCAGCAGGTTGGCCAGCTCGTGCCGTAACGCCAGGGTTTCATCGATCAGCGCCTGATTGTCCCACTGGCCGGCGTGTGGTCCCTGATCCGAGGCGCGGGTAGCAAAAGCGGTGTAGACCTCCTGACGCAGCGCACGGTCTTCGGCATGCGTCATTACTGCCACATAGGAGGGAAACTCGAGGGTAATTCGATAGCCTGATTCGCCCTGCTGCTCGGCCGACTGACGTGCCGCCGCGAGCGCGCTATGCGGCAGCCCCACTAACGCCTCCGCGCTATCAAGCGTTTTACTCCAGGCATTAGTGGCGTCGAGCACGTTCTCGGAAAAGCGGGTGCTGAGTTCTGACAAGCGCTGGCGAATTTCGCCATAGCGAGTTTTCGCCTCCCCTTCGAGGGCGACCCCGGAGAGACGGAAATCCCGCAACGCATTATCGACTACCTTGCGCCGGGTCGGGTCGAGCTGCTGATAGGCATCGCTGTCGGCCAGCGCCTGGTAGGCCTCAAACAGGCGTCGATTCTGGCCAAGCTCGGTATAATAGGCCGTCAGCTTGGGCAGTGCGGCGTTGTAGGCTTCGCGCAGCTCGTCACTGTTGACCACCGCATTCATATGGCCCACCGGCGACCACGCATTGCTGAGTCGTTCCTCCAGCCCCTCCAGCTGTGACACCAGCGTCCAGTCGACCGGGGGGCTTTGCAGCAAGCGGTTCAGGGCGTCGCGGTTTTCGGCCAGGATCGCGTCGATGGCCGCAACCACATGCTGGGGACGAATCTGATCAAAGGGCGGAAAGTCGTGCGGCTGGAGGAGCGGATTGGTCATAAAAGAGAACTGCCGATACACCGAGGTTATGGCTTTGCGATAAAATGCCAAAGTTTGCTTAAAGTCATCTTAAGAGTGCTCAGTTTAACCCGCTGGAGAAACAATGAACATCCGCGAATACCAAGGAAAACGCCCTCAATTGGGCCAACGTGCCTTTGTCGACCCGTCAGCGGTGGTACTCGGCGACGTCAATCTCGGCGACGACAGCTCCGTCTGGCCGCTGGTATCCATTCGGGGTGATATGCACCGCATCCGCATCGGGGCGCGCACCAGCGTTCAGGACAACTCTGTCCTGCATATTACCCATGCCGGCCCCTACAACCCGGACGGTTTCCCGCTGCTGATCGGTGATGATGTCACCATCGGCCACCTGGCAATGCTGCACGGCTGCACCATCGGTAACCGGGTGCTGATCGGCATGGGGTCCATGGTGATGGACGGAGCCGTAATCGAGGACGACGTAGTGCTGGGGGCGGGTTCACTGGTTCCGCCGGGTAAGACGCTGGAATCGGGCCACCTGTATGTGGGGCGCCCCGCCAAACAGGTGCGTAAACTGACCGACAAAGAGATGGCATTCTTCACCTACACCGCAGCCAATTACGTGCGCCTCAAGGATCAGCACCTGGCTCAACCCTTTGCACAGGACACCGCAGAATGAATACCCCGTACCGCAAAGACTTCCCGATCTCCTGGGAGGAGCTCCACCGTGACGCCCGCGCCCTCTCTTGGCGCCTGCTCGATCGGGGTCCCTGGAAGGGAATTATCGCCATCACCCGCGGCGGCTTGGTACCGGCCGCGATCATCGCCCGGGAACTGGATATACGCCTGATCGATACGGTCTGCGTGGTCAGCTATCAGGAGAGCGACAGCGGCGAGCAGGACAACCAGGGGCAGCTCAATTTCCTCAAGAAGGTGGACGGCGACGGCGAGGGCTTCTTACTGATAGACGACCTGGTCGATACCGGCAAAACCGCCCGTGCGGTGCGCGAAATGCTGCCGAAGGCGCACTTCGCCACTATCTATGCCAAGCCGGCGGGGCGGCCACTGGTGGACACCTTTATTACCGAAGTCAGTCAGGACACCTGGATCCGCTTTCCCTGGGATATGGAGTTCCAGTTCGCCAAGCCGCTGGTGTCGCGCTGACCGTGCCGGCCACCTGCGGGGTGGCCGTTAACGCCTGTTTCAGGCCTTGGCCTTGGCGATATCCCGCAAGCGCCGCACTACCTGGGCATTGAGGCTGCGCTGGGTAAAATTGCCGTCGTGCTTGCGGTCTCCAGCCTTCTTGCCGGTCAGCAATTCAAGGCATTCGTCCACGGTAGCGACACTATGGACATGGAATAACCCCTGCTCCACCGCATCCACCACCGAACGCTTGAGCATCAGGTTGCGCACGTTGGCCTTGGGAATAATCGCCCCCTGATCACCCGTCAGTCCCTTGGCCACACAGACATCGAAGAAGCCTTCGATCTTTTCATTGACCCCGCCGATCGCCTGCACCTCGCCGTACTGGTTGATGGAGCCGGTAATGGCAAAGTTCTGTTTGATCGGGGTGTGGGTCAGGGCGGAGATCAGGGTGCAGATTTCCGCCAGCGAGGCACTGTCGCCATCCACATAACCGTAGGACTGTTCCAGCGCGATGCTGGCAGAGATCGACAGCGGGAAGTCCTGGGCATACTTGTGCCCCAGATAACCGGACAGGATCATCACCCCCTTGGAGTGAATCGGCTGCCCCAGGGTGACCTCTTTTTCGATGTCGACGATACCGCGGTTACCGGGATGAACCGTGGCGGTGATCCGTGCCGGGGTGCCGAAGCTGACATCGCCGACCTGAAGCACGGTAAGCCCGTTGCACTTGCCCACCGCGGTACCCTGGGTATCGATCAGGATCACCTCGTTGATCACCTCTTCGCGCATGCGCGAGCTGATGCGATCGGTGCGGCGCTCTTTGGCCACCAGCGCCAGTTCGATATGTTCGGCCTGGATCAGATCTCCGCCATGCTTCTGGCGTTTGTAATCCGCTTCACAGATCAGATCCATCATCTCGCCGATATGGGCGGACAGACGTTGCTGATCTTCCGAAAGCCGCGAGCTGTGTTCCACCAGGCGCGCCACCGCCTTGCGGTCCAGATGGGCGCAGCCTTCCTGCAGCGACAGGGTTTTCATCAAGCGGGCATAGTTGCGCACCGCGGCGTCACTGCGCGGCACATCCTCGTCAAAGTCCACTACCACGCGGAACAGCTTGGAGAAATCAGGATCCATCTGCTGCAGCATGTAGTAGAGATCGCGGTCGCCGATTATTACCACCTTCAGGTCGAGAGGAATCGGCTCCGGAGTCAGGGTAATGGTGCTGACGCTGGCGTATTCGGCAAAGGGATTTTCGATCCGCAGTTCCTTCGATTTCAACGAACGCTTCAGCGCCGACCACACCATCGGATGTTCGAACAGGCGCTCGGCTTCCAACACCAGATAACCACCGTTGGCCTGATGCAGCGAGCCGCTCCGGATCAGTTGGTAATTGGTCACCAGGGCGCCCATTTCGCTGGTGTACTCCACCCGTCCAAACAGGTTTTCGTAGGTGGGATGGGACTCAAACACCACCGGTGAGCCCTTGGTCTTGTGATGGTTGACCATCAGGTTGGCGCCGTACTGCTCTTCCAGCTGCGCCAGACGTGCGGATTCGCTGCGACTTTCGCCCAGTTTGTCCTCGGCCACCAGCTCCGCCGCCCCCTTCACCAGCTCTTGCTCCAACTGGGTCAGATAGGTCACCACCCGCGGTTGCGAGGCATACTTCTCTTTCAACGGCAAAAAAAGCGGGTGCAACGCCGCACGAGCGGTTTCGTGTTCGAGTTTCTTCTGTTTCTCGTTGGACTCACGCCGCCATTGCGGCAAGCTGGTGAGCGAGTCGTTCAACAACTCTTCAAGATGGTTGATATCGCTGTTGATGCGGTTGCGCTCATCCTCGCTCAGCTGCGAGAACGCCGCTTCATCCATCGCCTGCCCCTCAGCCACCGGGGTAAAGCCGACACTGCCGGCATCTCTGTACAGCGCGATACTTTTGGCCCGGGCAGCGTTTTCCACCTCTTCCAGCGCCAGATCGTAGTAGCGGTTGAATTCGCGCTCCAGACGACTTTTCTGGCGCTGATAGGCGGGGTTTTCAAAGGCGGAGGGCAGTTCGGAGGAGACTGATTCCAGCAGATGACGGATGTCGTTCTTGAACACCAGCGCCTTACCGGGGGCAAAATAGAACGCCTGGGGGTAACGCTGATCGTTGTGGTTGTTGAGGTAGCACCAGTCGAGGGGTTTCTTTTCCCGCTTGGCCTCGCGCTTAAGGGTTTCCATCACGAAGGAGAAGCGCCCGCTCTGCGAATGCCCCATCACAAACATATTGTAATCCGGCCGCCGCATGCCGATGCCAAACTCCATCGCTTCCACGGCACGCTCCTGGCCGTAGATGCCGCTGAACTCTTCCAGCGTTTCGGTGGTTTTGAATGGCAGCAGTTCGGGGTCGCAGTGATGGTATAGCTCTGCCGCGGTGAGCTCGTTCCCTGATGCCATTCCTACCTCCGGTGAGTCAGCACTATCGTTACACCGAGTTATAACTGCCGGAATCTATTGGCGCAAGCAGCAACAGGAAAGGGGGCGAAAACGCCCCCTTTTTGATCAAAAAGCAATCGATTCGGTCAAGTCAGCCAGTCCCGCGCACCCAGAAACTGCTCGCTTAACGCGGCTTCCGCGCTGCCCGGCTTAGGCTGATAGTCATACAACCAGTGCGCCACTGGCGGCATCGACATCAGAATCGATTCGGTCCGCCCGCCGGACTGCAGGCCAAACAGGGTGCCGCGGTCCCAGACCAGATTGAACTCCACGTAGCGGCCGCGACGGTAGTTCTGAAACCGCTTCTCACGTTCGCCGTAGGGGGTATCCTGGCGCCGCTTGACGATCGGCAGGTAGGCCTCGAGGTAGCCGCGCCCGACGGCCTTGACGAACTCGAAGCAGGAGGCGAAATCCGGCTGGTTCAAATCGTCAAAGAACAGTCCGCCCACACCGCGGGTCTCGTCACGATGTTTGAGGTAGAAGTAGCGATCACACCAGGCTTTGTAATCGGCGTAGCGCTCGGGGCCAAAGCCATCGCAGATCGCCTTGGAGGCGCGGTGCCAATCAACACAGTCCTCGCGGAAACCGTAGCAAGGCGTCAGGTCAAAGCCGCCACCAAACCACCAGATCGGCGCTTCGCCCGCTTTTTCGGCGACAAAGAAACGCACATTGGCGTGGGACGTGGGCACGTAAGGGTTATCGGGGTGCATCACCAGCGAAACCCCCACTGCCTGATAACTGCGACCCGCCAGCTCCGGCCGGTGGGCTGTGGCCGAGCCCGGCATGTTGTCACCACGGACATGGGAAAAATTCACCCCACCCTTTTCGAACACCGCACCGTCCACCATCACTCGTGAGCGACCACCCCCGCCGGATGCTTTCTGCCAGCGGTCTTCAACAAAACTCGCCCGCCCATCCGCCAGCTCCAGTCCGGCACAGATTTCATCCTGCAACTGCTGCATGAAGGCAACAACGGCGCTGATATCGACGGTAGACATGGTAGTGCTCCTCAGCGGCTCAACTGCGCAACAGTGAACCGCTGCGCAGATCTCGAATGACGGTAGGTTTGTCCAGGCCGCCCAGCGGCCCCGGTAGCAGATAGTCCAGTTGACGCGGAAACATCTGCCGAACGTCGCCAGCGCTACGGGCCGGCTCCTGCCCTGCAGGATTTGCCGATGTCGACACCAACGGAGCGCCGAAAGCCCGGCAGAGAGAGCGCACCAGCGGGTGCGCGCTCACCCGCACAGCCACGCTGGCATGCTGGCCCTTGACCCATTCCGGAACCCAACCCTGCGGATCGGGCAGCAACCAAGTGTTGGGGCCCGGCCAGGTGGCAGCCAGTTGATCACGCTCAGCAGCGCTGAGACCGGCCAATAGCGGCGCCAGTTGCTCAATGTCGGAGGCAACCAGAATCAGGCCCTTGTGCTGCGGACGTGACTTGAGCAGCAGCAGACGTTCAACTGCCGCCCGCTGCCAGGGGTCGCAACCGAGCCCCCACACCGCTTCAGTCGGATAGGCAATCACACCGCCCGCGCCGAGGGCGCGAACGGCCTGTCTTAAACGCCAGCGATCCACCTTTAGGCGTTCGCCAGACGCTCCTGCAGCGCCGCGTCCTTGGCGATTACGGCTTCAGTCATCGCTTGGCGGTCGTCGATCAGGCGCTGCGCCAGCGCGGCATCTTTTGTTGCCAGAATCTGGCTGGCCAGGTAAGCGGCGTTCTTGGCACCGGCCTTGCCAATGGCAACCGTCGCCACCGGAATTCCGCCCGGCATCTGCACGGTGGACAGCAGCGCGTCGAGGCCGTCGAGGGAGGAGTTGATTGGAACCCCGATCACCGGCTTGGTGGTGTTGGCAGCAACGGCACCGGCGAGATGGGCAGCCATACCGGCGGCACAGATAAAGGCGACGCAGCCACGCTGATCAGCGTCCTTGACGTAGTCGTGAGTCGCCACGGGGGTACGGTGAGCAGAACTGACCTTCACTTCAAAGGGCACTTGCAGGCTCTTGAGGGTATCCATGCAGGCTTCCATGACCGGCAGGTCGGAATCTGAACCCATCAGGATCGCAACAAATGACTGAGACATGAGAAATACCTTTCTGTGCTAGAGAAAAGGCGGAAAACTACCCTAGTCGCGGAGCCCTTTCAAGGTAATTCGGCTCAAGTTCTATAGCCGCTGAAAGCCACCGGAAACCGCCATAACCCTCCCCTCCAGCTCCAGTGCCAGCAGCTCGCTCTGCACCACCGACGCCGGCAATCCGCAGCGCTCCACCAGCAGATCAAGGCTGGTGGGCTGATAATCTGTGGCGGCCAGAACCTTGGATCCATCGCCCTCCAGCGCACCAGCAGCCTGCTCAGGCCCGGTGTTCGCCGGCGGCTGTTGTACGACGGCGTTGGCAAAGCCGCTCAATAGCGGGGCAAGCTCCTGCAGAATGTGTTCCGGCCTGGTCACCAGCGCGGCACCCTGGCGGATCAACTGGTGAGTACCAGCGCTGCCCGGATTGTGAATCGACCCGGGCAAAGCGAACACTTCACGCCCTTGCTCGGCCGCCAACCGGGCGGTGATCAACGAGCCGCTGCGCAGCGCTGCTTCGACCACCAGTACACCCAGGCTCAGGCCACTGATGATGCGGTTACGACGGGGGAAATGGGCCGGTAATGGCGGAGTTCCAAGGCTGAATTCCGACAGGATCACGCCGCCACGACCGACTATCTGCTGCGCCAATGCCTGATGACAGCGGGGTGAAATCTGGTCAACCCCACTGCCCAGAACCGCCACCGTAAGCCCCCGCCCGGCTAGCGCGCCCTGGTGAGCACAGGCATCCACGCCCAGTGCAAGGCCGCTGGTGGGAACCAACCCAGCCTCCGACAGCGCCTGCGCCAACTGACGTGCATCAGCAGCGGCGCGCGGTGTCACGCGGCGACTGCCAACGATGGCCAGTTGGGGAAACAGCAGCAGTTCGGGGTCGCCGCGCAAGAACAGACAGACCGGCGGATCATCAATTTCATTCAAGATGGCGGGATATTCAGGATCATCCAGACAGAGCAGGTGGTGATCCCCGCTTTGCTGCAACCATTCGGCGGTGAGATCCAGCGCCCGTTTGGCGTCATCGGCGTGCTCGGCCCGCCGCAATCGCCGAATCAGCGCCGGGGATAGCTCCTGCACCGCCAGTTCAGCGTCAGACGCACAAAAAAGGCGCTCGGCAGAGCCGAACGCCTGATAGAGTTGCTTGACGATTCGAGGAGAAAACCCTCGGGTCCGGCTTAACACCAGACCCAATTGATGGCGCCGCTGCATTGATCATCCTTGATCCGGCGCTGCGAAGGCGAATCAGCGGGGGGAGCGAACCTCGTCCATCACCGCCAGCACGTTTTCCGCCTGCATGACCAGCGCATAACTGACTTTCTCGAACACTTTAAACACCATCACCAATCCACCGCGCTCGGACGGCAGGTTGATGAACTCCTGTGTGACCGGATCACGCACTCGCTCACCGGCTTTGTGGACCTGCAGCAGATTGCCCGGCTCCAGACCCTCGCGAGCACCGCGGTTGATGGTAACCACATCGAACTGACCGATCTGAGTCACCCCGTCCAGCACCGCCAGGATTCGCCCATCAATCTTTTGTGCCGGCGATGAGGGATAGAACACCGACTGCACTACCTCCTCCTGCGTCGGTAACACCCGATCCAAAACGCGAACCTCTTCACTGGTGCGTTTCAGCTGCAGTGTATGGATATCACCCTCACTGCCCAGCAGGTAACCACCGCCGACTGACTGGGTTTCAAACCCCAGAAACTCACCGCTGTCAGGGTCGGTATAAGTACGTGAGGGACGGTAGACCCCATAGAAGTTCTGGTTTTCTGCCAGCAGCGTACCACGGGCATAGATCTTGTCCCCGGCACCGGCGACGATTCGGTCGTTAACGCCACCGACAACATAGGGTGCCGATTCAAGGGTATTACGCTCCAACACCAGATTGTCAGACAGGAAGCTCTTGATGTCCTGCAAAGGTATCGACGGAATCGCCTGCTCCAGCGGCGTACGACGAACGGTTGGCGAGAGTTTGCGCGGACCGCGATCAATCCGTAGCTGGGGTTTGCCATCCACGTAAACCAGATAGATCACATCGCCCGGATAGATCAGGTGGGGGTTGTCGATTTGCGGGTTGACGTACCAGACATCCGGCCAGCGCCAAGGCGTGGCAAGGAAACGATTAGCGATATCCCACAGGGTGTCACCCTTGACCACCACGTAACGCTCCGGGTGATCGGCCGCCAGTTTAACCACATCAGCCTGAACCGCAGCCGACATAAAGGGCCCGGTGAGCAGGGCCAGGGTAACGCTCAGCAAAAGCTTTCTCATTCGGTAAATCCCTTTGCAACGCCGGACAGAGCCGTCCTCGGGCCTATTCTTGCTATGGAATGTATAGATGTAAACAGTATAATAGGCATAACGTCCAAATAAGCAACGCTTCGCCCGCCAAATAACCCTCTTAACCTACTGTTTTGTTATGGCTTTATTAGATATTTTAGAGTTTCCTGATCCCCGCCTGCGCACCAAGGCAGAAACGGTCGAAGCGGTTGACGACAACCTGCGTCAGATCATCGACGACATGTTCGAAACCATGTACGACGCTCCCGGTATCGGTCTTGCCGCGACACAGGTAAACGTGCACAAGCGTTTGGTAGTGATCGATGTCAGCGAAGACAAAAGCGAACCGCTGGTGCTGATCAACCCGGAATACGAGGTTCTGGATCAAGAACTTGAGAGCTGCCAGGAAGGCTGTTTGTCGGTTCCCGGTTTTTACGAAGAGGTGGTGCGCCCCCGTCACATCCGCCTCAAGGCGCTGGATCGCGACGGCAAGCCCTACGAGCTCGAAGCCGAGGATCTGCTGGCCGTCTGTATCCAGCATGAGATTGATCACCTGAACGGCAAACTGTTCGTCGATTACCTCTCGCCACTGAAGCGAAACCGCATTCGCAAGAAACTCGAGAAGCAACACCGGGCGTCGGCTTGAGCTCGGACCCGCTCCAGATCACCGCGGCAGGCTTGTTTACAAGCCTGTTTTTTTTCCAGCAGGAACCGCAGCCATGAGCCATTCGCCCCTTCGCATCATTTTCGCCGGTACGCCGGAATTTGCGGCCGTCAGTCTCGACGCCCTGATTCAATCGGACCACCAGATCGTCGCGGTGTATACCCAGCCTGACCGCCCTGCCGGTCGCGGACGCAAGCTCACTCCCTCACCGGTCAAGGTTGCGGCGCTGGAGGCCGGAATCACCGTGTGCCAACCACTGAATTTCAAGGATGAAGAGGATCGTCGCCTGCTGGCCAGCTTTGACGCCGACTTGATGATCGTGGCGGCTTACGGCCTGCTATTGCCCAAGGCGGTGCTGCAAACCCCTCGCCTCGGCTGCATTAACATCCATGCATCACTGCTGCCCCGCTGGCGTGGTGCTGCGCCTATTCATCGTGCCCTGCTAGCCGATGACAGCGAAACCGGAATCACCATCATGCAGATGGATGAAGGGCTGGATACCGGCGCCATGCGACTGAAACTCCGCTGCCCGATCGCCGCTGACGATACCAGCGGCACCCTTCACGACCGCTTGGCCGAACTGGGCGCCGAGGCTCTGCTCGATGCGCTGGAACAGCTGCAACGCGGCACGCTTCCCAGCGAAGTGCAGGACAGCAGCCAGGCCACCTATGCCCACAAGCTGACCAAGGAGGAGGGGCTGATCGACTGGCAGCGCCCTGCCAGCGAACTGGCCCGCCAGGTGCGCGGCCTCAACCCCTGGCCGGTGGCCTATAGCTCGCTCCAAGGCGAGCGTGTTCGAGTATGGGAGGCCCAAGCGCTGGAGC
Organism: Motiliproteus sediminis; assembly: GCF_017912535.1. Classification (GTDB taxonomy): domain Bacteria; phylum Pseudomonadota; class Gammaproteobacteria; order Pseudomonadales; family Balneatricaceae; genus Motiliproteus; species Motiliproteus sediminis. The sequence goes on along the minus strand of NZ_JAERQK010000011.1, from coordinate 83,547 downwards.
ATGGCAGCGATCAGCAACCCGGTACGTTAATCAACGCCGACCGCGATGGCCTGCAGGTGGCAACTGGCCAAGGTATTCTCAGCATCACCCGGCTGCAGCTGCCCAATGCCCGCCAACTTGCTGTCGCCGACCTGTTGAACGCCCGACAGGACCTGTTCCGGGCCGGCAACCGTTTCGATATCGAACCGGCATGAGCGTTCGCGTACAGGCCGCACGCTGCCTGATGGCGGTCCTCAAGCAGGAGGGGTCGCTGGCACAAGCCCTGCCGCCAGCCCTTGCACGAACTCCGGAGCGCGACCGGCCGCTGCTGCAGGAGCTGTGCTACGGTAGTTGCCGCCAGCTGCCGGCACTGCAGCTACTGCTCAGCGAGCGACTGGCAAAACCACTCAAGCCCAAGGACCGCGATATCGAAGCGCTGATCCTGGTAGGCCTCTACCAACTCCTGCATACCCGCATCCCCGCCCACGCCGCCATCGGCGAAACCGTGGCCGCCTGCCAGAAGTTAAAGAAAGGCTGGGCCAAGGGGCTGATTAACGGTGTGCTTCGCGGTGTTCAGCGAGATCCGCAGTTAAGCCCCCGGGGCCAGGCCAGCAATGAAGCCCGTCACGCCCACCCCGACTGGCTGGTACAACAGCTAAAGCAGGCCTGGCCGGAGCACGCTGAATCGATCCTCGCGCAGAACAATCTTCCTGCGCCGTTAACCCTGCGGGTCAACCTGACACGCACCAACCGCGAAGGTTACTTGGCCCAGCTGTTCGAGGCGGGCATCAGCGCCCGGCCGGGGCGCTTTTCGCCCGCGGCCATCACCCTCGATCGACCGGCTGATGTCCCCACCCTGCCCGGTTACGCTGAGGGTTTATTCAGCGTTCAGGACGAAGCCGCCCAACTGGCTGCAGGACTGCTGCAGCTCAAGGCGGGTCAACGCGTCCTCGACGCCTGTGCAGCACCCGGTGGGAAAACCGGCCATATTCTTGAAACCGAGGCCGCGCTTGATCACTGCCTGGCGCTGGAACTCAGCGAACAACGCCTGCCGCGAATCGAAGAGAACCTGGCCCGACTCGGGCTCCGCTGCGAGATACGCGCAGCCGACGCAGCCCGCAGCGACTGGTGGGACGGGCTGCCCTTCGATTGTATCCTTGCCGATGTACCCTGCTCGGCTACCGGCGTCATTCGCCGCAATCCCGACATCAAAGTCCTGCGTCAAGCCGCCGATATTCAACAGCTAAGCAAGTTGCAGCGAGCGATTCTCGACAACCTATGGTCAATGCTCCGTCCGGGGGGGCGATTGCTGTACGCCACCTGCTCAGTGTTACCGGCAGAGAACGAACGGGTTGTCGGCGACTTTTTAAGCAGGCATCCTGAGGCACAGGAACTGCCGCTGAAGGTGGACTGGGGTATTGCCCGCCCCTACGGGCGGCAGCTTTTCCCTCAGGAAAACGGCCACGACGGCTTTTACTATGCCGTGTTGGATAAATCTCAATGAGTAGCGTGCTAGCCGCATGAAGATCATTATTCTTGGCGCCGGACAGGTCGGTGCGACGCTGGCCGAGAACCTCGCCAACGAAGCCAACGACATCACCATCGTCGATACCGATATGGCCCGCCTGCGCGAACTGCAGGATCGGCTCGATATCCGCACCGTCGAAGGACAGGGTTCTACCCCACGGGTGCTGGAACAGGCCGGTGCCGAAGACGCCGACATGCTGATCGCGGTCACCAACAGTGACGCCGTCAATATGGTTGCCTGCCAGGTGGCGTTCAGTCTGTTCCACACCCCCACCCGCATCGGCCGGGTGCGCGGCCACGAATACCTGGCGGAGAAAGACAAACTGTTCACCGACAAGGCGATCCCGATCAACGTATTGATCAGCCCAGAGCAGCTGGTGACCCGCCACGTCAAGCGCCTGATCGAGCATCCGGGTGCGCTGCAAGTGCTCGATTTTGCCGAGGGCAAGGCGCAGCTGGTAGCCGTAAAAGCATTTTACGGCGGTCCGCTGGTGGGTCACGAAATCGCTTATCTGCGTGCCCATATGCCGGCAGTGGATACACGGGTAGCGGCAATTTTTCGTCGTGGCAGCCCGATCATTCCGCAAGGCGACACCGTCATTGAAGCGGACGATGAAGTGTTCTTCATCGCCGCGCGCAAGGATATCCGCTCGGTCATGAGCGAGCTGCGCCGGCTCGACCGTCCCTACAAGCGCATCATGATCGCCGGCGGCGGCAACATCGGCGCCAACCTGGCTCGCCAGCTTGAAGAGGAGTTTCAGGTCAAGATCATTGAGCGCAACATCGGCCGCTGTAACCTGCTGGCCAATCAGCTTAATCGCTCAATAGTGCTGCAGGGCAGCGCCTCCGACCAGGATCTGCTGCTGGAGGAGAATATCGAAAGTACCGACGTGTTCTGCGCCCTCACCAACGACGACGAAGCCAACATCATGGCCTCGATGCTGGCCAAACGTCTGGGAGCACGAACGGTGATGACGCTGATCAACAACCCCGCCTACGTCGATCTGGTTCAAGGTGGCGTGATCGACATCGCCATCTCGCCTCAACAAGCGACAATAGGCAGCCTGCTGACTCATGTGAGGCGCGGGGACGTAGTGAACGTTCACTCACTACGCCGGGGTGCGGCCGAAGCAATGGAGGCGATCGCTCACGGCGACCGCCGCAGCTCTAAGGTAGTGGGACGCGCCATCGAAGACATCGACCTGCCCCCGGGAACCACTATCGGTGCTATTGTTCGCAACGACGAAGTTCTGATCGCTCACGATGATGTGGTAGTGGAAAACGGCGACCACGTGATTCTGTTCCTGATCGACAAGCGCTATATCCCCGACGTGGAACATCTGTTCCAGGTTGGCCTGACCTTCTTCTGACAGGGAATTCGGCAGCATGCACTTCAGAGTCATCCTGCGCATACTCGGCATCCTGTTGATGCTGTTCAGCTTCACCATGCTGCCTCCGGTGGGGATTTCGCTGCTCTATGATGACGGCGCCTCGCTACCCTTTTTGATTGCGTTCGCCATCACCCTGATCACCGGTTGTCTGATCTGGGCACCGGTCTATCGGGTACGTCAGGACCTTCGTACCCGCGACGGCTTCCTGATCACCGTGCTGTTCTGGGCGGTACTGGGCATCTTCGGTGCTATCCCGCTGATGCTGTCCCACACTCCGCATCTCTCAGTGGTTGATGCGCTGTTCGAATCGCTCTCGGGCCTGACCACCACCGGCGCCACCGTGATTACCGGCATTGACCTGCTACCGGAATCTATTCTGTGGTACCGGCAACAGTTGCAGTGGTTTGGCGGTATGGGGATCATCGTATTGGCAGTGGCGATCTTACCGATGCTCGGTATCGGGGGGATGCAGCTCTACCGCGCCGAAACTCCGGGCCCGGTAAAAGACTCCAAGCTCACGCCGCGGATCACCGAAACCGCCAAAGCGCTGTGGTACATCTACCTCTCCCTTACCATCCTCTGCGCCATCGGTTACTGGCTGGCGGGTATGAGTCTGTTCGACGCGGTTACCCATAGTTTCTCCACCGTTGCCATCGGCGGATTCTCCACCCATGATGCCAGTATTGGCTACTTTCAGAGCCCGGCGATCGAGTCGGTAGCGATCTTCTTTATGGTGGTTTCCGGTATTAACTTCGCCCTGCACTTTACCGCCTGGCGCCAAAAAACCCTACGCCATTACTGGCAGGATCCGGAGGTGCGGTTCTATTTCGTGATTCTGATCGGCATCATTCTGTTCACTACCGTCGTCCTTGAACTGTTCGGTACCTATCAGGGACTGGAAGCCCTGCGTTACGCCAGCTTCGAGGTGGTTTCCATCGCCACTACCACCGGTTTTGCCACCGCGGACTTCTCCATCTGGCCCACCATGCTGCCGTTTTTACTGTTCATCGCCGCCTTTGCCGGCGGGTGTGCCGGCTCCACCGCCGGGGGCATGAAGGTAATTCGCATCCTGATCATTCTCAAACAGGGTGCGCGCGAGGTAAAACGGTTGCTTCACCCCAATGCGGTCATCCCGATCAAAGTGGGTAAACGACCGATTTCAGACCGGGTCGCCGAAGCGGTATGGGGCTTCTTTTCTGTCTATCTGATCGTGTTTGTCATTATGCTGATCGCCTTGCTGGGCACCGGCCTCGATCAGGTCACCGCCTGGACCGCCGTTGGTGCCACCCTCAACAATCTCGGCCCGGGGTTGGGTGATGTAGCCGCCCACTATGGCGACCTCAACAACACCGCCAAGTGGATACTCTGCTTCTCCATGCTACTGGGTCGCCTGGAGGTATTTACCCTGCTGGTGCTGTTCACTCCCACGTTCTGGCGCCGCTAAACGCCCGCCAATCTGGAAGGAAGCCGTCCGTCCATGACTCCCGCCGTCAACGCAGCCAAGAAGGCCAAAATTCCGTTTAACGTCAAGGAGTACACCCACGACCCCAGCAATGCCAACTATGGCGAAGAGGCGGCTACGGCGTTGGGGATCAGCCCCGATCAGGTGTTCAAGACCCTCCTGGTCAGCATCGACGGCGACCCGAAAAAACTCGCCGTCGGCGTGGTCCCGGTAAGCGGCACGCTCAATCTGAAAGCGATTGCCAGCGCGCTCAAATGCAAAAAGGTAACCATGGCCGATCCGCAGCAAGCCCAGCGCGCTACCGGCTACATTGTTGGCGGGATTAGCCCGTTGGGCCAGAAAAAACGCCTGCCGATGGTAATCGACGACAGCGCCGAACGGCTTGCGACCATCTGCGTTAGCGGTGGACGCCGCGGGCTGGAGATCGAACTGGCCGCAGCGGACCTGGCCCTGCTCACCGGGGCACAGTTCGCGCCGATCGGGCGCAGCTGATGAGCGACGCCGATCGCCAGCGCTGGAATGCGCGCTACAGCAACGCAGCAGCGACCGAACCTAGCCCCTGTCAAACCTTGGTGGACTATGCCCACCTGCTGCCGGCCGGTGGCCACGCACTCGACCTGGCCTGCGGTCGTGGTGGCAACGCGCTGTTTGTAGCCCGCCGCGGCCTCTGCGTTGAAGCTTGGGATATTGCTGCAAACGCCCTCGCTCACTTGCAGCACCAGGCCGACAACGAAGCCTTGTCATTGAGTACCGTCGTCGCCGATCTCGATCAAACCCCTCTGCCCGAAGCCGGGTTCGATCTGATCACCGTTTCGGGATTCCTCAACCGCGCACTGTGTCCGGCTATCTCAGCCGCCCTCCGTCCTGGCGGCGTACTGCTCTACCAGACCTTTACCCAACAACGCCCGGATGCCGGTAGCGGTCCCAGCAACCCCGCATATACTCTCGAGCCCGGTGAACTGCTGCACCTGTTTGCAGAGCTTGAGCTGCTCCTATACCGGGAGGAGCGTGATGCTGGTGAGCTGACCCGGGGACTCCGCAACCAGGCCGCTCTGATCGCTCGACGCACCCGCTGACACTACCAGCGTAAGCCCTGATTTATCCACAGCCTGCCGCTTCTTTTGCACAAGGTTATCCACGCCCGCGAAAACCGCCGCCAAGGCCCATAGGTTGCGAGATTTATGTATAATGTGCGGTCTTTGAATTCGTCGATGTCAACAATCTCTAAGGTGACCTACGTGAGTGACACCACAACTGCAGATGTCAGCACCTTTCAGGGTCTGATTCTGGCCCTGCAACAGTTCTGGGCCGAACAGGGCTGTGTACTGGTTCAGCCACTGGATATGGAAGTTGGTGCCGGTACCTTCCACCCCGCCACTACCCTGCGCGCGGTCGGACCGGAAAGCTGGAATGCGGCCTATGTGCAGCCCTGCCGCCGCCCGACTGACGGCCGTTACGGTGAAAACCCCAACCGCCTGCAACACTACTACCAGTTTCAGGTGGTGATGAAGCCGTCACCAGACAACATCCAGCAGCTCTATCTGGACTCCCTTAAACGCCTCGGCATCGACCCGCTGGTTCATGACATCCGCTTTGTTGAAGACAACTGGGAATCCCCGACCCTCGGGGCCTGGGGCCTCGGCTGGGAAGTGTGGCTCAACGGCATGGAAGTGACCCAGTTCACCTACTTCCAACAGGTCGGTGGGCTGGAGTGCTACCCGGTTACCGGCGAGATCACCTACGGTCTCGAGCGCATCGCCATGTACCTGCAGGGCGTCGACAGCATCTACGACCTGGTGTGGACCGATGGCCCGCAGGGCAAGGTCACCTACGGCGACGTGTTCCACCAGAACGAAGTGGAGATGTCGACCTACAACTTTGAAGAGGCGGACGTCGACTTCCTGTTCCAGTGCTTCGATAACTACGAAAAAGAGAGCCAGCGCCTGATCGAAAAGAACCTGCCGCTGCCCGCTTATGAAATGGTGATGAAGGCCTCGCACACCTTCAATCTGCTGGACGCCCGACACGCTATTTCGGTCACTGAACGGCAGCGCTACATCCTGCGCGTTCGCACCCTGGCACGCGCCGTTTGCGAAACCTACTACGACGCACGCAAGGCCAAGGGCTTCCCGCTGGCTGCCGAAGAATTGCGCGCCGAACTGCTGACCGCCACGGAGGAAAACTGATGTCCCAGCATGATTTTCTGGTGGAGATCGGCACTGAGGAGTTGCCACCCAAAGCACTGAAGAAGCTGTCGGAAGCCTTTGGTGCCGGCATTGAGCAGGGACTGCGTGATGCGGACCTGAACTTCGGCAAGGTGCGCCTGTACGCCGCCCCTCGTCGTCTGGCAGTTTTGGTGGAGTCACTGGACGAGCGTCAGCCGGATCGCGAAATCGAAAAGCGCGGCCCCTCGGTAAAGGCGCCGGAGAAAGCGGTGGCCGGATTTGCCCGCGGTTGCGGCGTCGATGCCGACGCGCTGGAAGTGATAGACACCGACAAAGGACAGTACTACCAGTATCGCTCCATCCAGCAAGGACAGCCGACCGCCGGCCTGCTGGCAGAGATCGTCAACCGTTCACTGGCGGCATTGCCGATTCCCAAGCGGATGCGCTGGGGAGCGAGCAAAGTTGAGTTCGTACGTCCGGCCCACTGGTGCCTGATGCTGTTGGGTGACGAAGTGATCGACGCCGAAGTCCTCGGCCACAAGGCGGGACGCAAGACCTACGGCCATCGCTTCCACTACAACCGCGCCATCGAAATCATGGCACCTGCCGACTATGACCGGGTGCTGCGCGACAACGCCTATGTAATGGCCGACTTCGCCAGCCGTCGCGACAATATCCACGAGCAGGTGACTCTGGCGGCCCAGAACCTAGGCGCCACGGCGGTGATCGACGACGACCTGTTGGATGAGGTTACCGCACTGGTCGAGTGGCCAGTAGCACTGGCTGGACGCTTCGAGGAGCGTTTCCTCAGCGTACCGGCTGAAGCGCTGATCTCCTCCATGAAAGAACACCAGAAATACTTCCACGTGGTCGATAATGCCGGTCAGATCCAGCCCTACTTCATTACCGTTTCCAACATCGAAAGCAGTGATCCGCAGCAGGTGATTGCCGGCAACGAAAAGGTGATCCGCCCACGCCTGTCAGACGCCGCGTTCTTCTTTGAGACCGACAAGAAGCAGACACTGGAATCGCGCATTGATCGCCTCAAGCCGATCGTCTTCCAGCAACAGTTAGGCACCCTGTTTGACAAGACCGAACGGATCGCCAAACTCGCCGGGGAGATCGCCAGCCGCATTGGCGGTGATCGCGCCCTGGCAGAACGTGCAGGGATGCTGTGCAAGACCGATCTGGTCACCGAAATGGTGCTGGAGTTCGACGACCTTCAGGGCCTGATGGGTAGCTACTACGCCAAGCATGATAGCGAGCACGACGAAGTTGCCGCGGCCATGCTGGAGCAATACCTGCCCAAGTTTGCCGGTGACCAACTGCCGCAAACCCTTACCGGTTGCGCCGTCGCCATGGCTGACCGCCTCGACACCCTGACCGGTCTGTTTGGTATCAATCAGCCCCCAACCGGCAGCAAGGACCCCTTTGCACTGCGTCGGGCGACGCTCGGTGTGTTGCGCATTCTGGTTGAGAAAGAACTCGATCTGGATCTGCGTGAGCTGTTGGATTTCAGCGCTGACCTGCACGCTAATCTGCCCGCTCGTGACGGCCTCGCGGATAAAGTGCTCGACTTTATGCTGGAGCGTTTCCGTGCCTGGTTTGAAGACGACGGCGTACCGGCGGAAGTATTTCAGGCGGTGGTTGCCACACGCCCTACCCGGCCGCTCGATTTTGCCAAGCGGGTCACCGCGGTTAATCGCTTCCGCGCGATGAACGAAGCCACCGCGCTGGCTGCTGCCAACAAGCGGGTTTCCAATATCCTCGCCAAGCAGGAACAGGCGAGCGCCCCCGCGAGCGTCCGTCGGGAACTGCTGAGCGAGGACGCTGAAGTGGCGTTGTTCGATGCACTGGAGACGATCCGCAACGAAGTTGAATCAAAATTCAACGTCTGTGACTACGCGGCGGCGTATGAACGTCTGGCCACCTTGCGCGAGCCGGTGGATCAGTTCTTTGATCAGGTGATGGTAATGGCCGACGACGAACAGGTGCGTAACAACCGTCTGGCGTTGCTAACTTCACTACGCGGCCTTTTCCTGCGCGGCGCCGATATCTCGCTGCTGTAGCCATAGCGAGCAGGCTAAAAAGCCGGTGCTATAATAGCGCCGGCTTTTTTGTTTCTAAACGCCGCCCGAGGAGGTGGCTTAGGCGCGACTTCCCCCTTCCGAGGCTTTTCATGACCCAGCTGGTAATTCTCGATCGTGACGGCGTCATCAATCAGGACTCCGACCACTACGTCAAAAGTGTCGACGAGTGGATCCCGATACCCGGCAGCACCGAAGCGATCGCACGTCTGTCCCAAGCCGGCTACAAGGTCGCCATTGCCACCAACCAGTCAGGCCTGGCGCGCGGCTATTTTGACCAGCAACAACTCGACGCCATGCACGCCAAAATGACCGCTCTGGTCGAGGCTGCCGGCGGCCGGATTGATGGTATCTTTTTCTGCCCTCACGGACCTGACGACCGGTGCGACTGTCGCAAGCCCCTGCCCGGGATGATCCATCAGATTGAGCAGGCGTTCGATCTGTCAGCAGAACGGGCCTACATTGTTGGCGATAGTCTTCGCGATCTTCAGGCGGGGCAAGCCTGTGGCTGCATCCCCATTCTGGTTCGCACCGGCAAGGGCGAGCGCACACTCGCCAAGGGCGAAGGGCTTGACGGTGTCATCATTTGCAATGACCTGGCCGATGCTGTGGATCAGATCCTTGGTTAGGCGTTCCACGTGAAACACTCGTGCACACTGCCGCTGATCTACAGCCCTCACTACAGCATTCCGTGGGACAAGAAGCACCGCTTCCCGATGGCCAAGTATCGCTTGCTACACGAGCTGCTGCACGAACGAGGCCTCGCTCACCAGCGCAATACCCTGATCCCGTCGCCCTGCACACAGGACCAGCTATACCGCGCCCACGACCCCGGTTATGTGGACCGTTTCATGGCGGGAGAGCTATCCCCCACAGAGCTACGCGATATCGGCTTCGCCTGGTCACCGGCGCTGGTGCTACGCTCAACGACCGCGGTCGGCGGCAGCATCGCCACCGCTCGGGTCGCACTTAAACGGAAACTCGCCTGCCATCTGGCGGGCGGCACCCACCACGCCTTTCACGACGGTGGTCGAGGCTTTTGCGTGTTTAACGATCTGGCAGTCACTGCACTGGCACTGTTGGAGGAGGATAAGCTCAACCAGGTTCTGATTCTTGACCTCGATGTGCATCAGGGCGACGGCACCGCTTCCATTCTCCAACACGAACCTCGCGCTTTCACTTGTTCCCTCCACGGTGCAGATAACTACCCGTTCGAGAAGCAGCAAAGCGACCTGGACGTGGCACTGCCCAACCAAATGCAGGATGATGATTACCTCAGCGAACTCCAGCGGGTATTGCAACTGCTGGAGCGCAAACTGAAACCGGACATCCTGCTATACGACGGTGGCTCCGATGTCCATGCCGATGATCGCCTCGGACGACTGTCCCTGAGCGATGTGGGCATTCGCCGCCGCGACCGTATGGTATTCCACTGGGCGAGGCGCCTTAATATACCGGTCGCGGCCTACATCGGCGGCGGTTACGATCACGACCACCAACGCCTGGCCAAGCGCCATGCGTTACTGATTGAGACTGCGGCGCAGACGATCCAAGCAGACTGAATCACGACCATGAGCGCCGGCACAGAACGGCGCTGCCAGGAGACGAGGAATGAACCAGCAGCAGATACAGACTCGTCTCGATCAGCTGGCGATTCAGGACCCGGACGTGCAGAGCGCTCTGTCGCAGGTCGGTTATCCACCCCCTCGCATTCGACCCGCTGGCTTTGACACCCTGGTGTCCACCATCGTCAGTCAGCAGATCGGCGCCAATGTTGCGCGGGTCATTATGGACCGAGTGCGTGAGGCCCTGCCACAGCTCACCCCAGACGCCATCCGCGCGTTACCCCCGGAGCGTCTGCGCGCACTGGGGCTATCGCAACGCAAGTGTGAGTACGTCATCGGGCTGGCAAACGCCATTATCGAGGGGCATTTCCCGATGGATGAGCTGGCGGCAATGGACGATCAGGATGCCATCGACGCGATCGTCCGGCTGCGGGGGTTTGGGCGCTGGAGCGCCGAGATCTATCTGATGTTTTCGCTCGGCCGTAGTGACATATTCCCTGCCGACGACCTGGCGCTTCAGGTTGCCCTGCAGCGGCTGAAACGGCTGGAACAACGACCAACGCCAAAACAGTGCCGCGAACTCACAGCCGCATGGGCGCCTCACCGTTCCGCCGGCGCACTATTTCTGTGGCATTACTACCACGGTGCACCGGCGTAAGCGGACCGTCAGACAGCGCAACGTTTCACGTGAAACATGAACCGGGGGCGAGCTAAATGGCGCCGGCCATTTTCCGCCTCAGGAAGGCGATCTGGGTTTGGTGCGGCAGATCCTTAGGGCACAAGTCTTCACAACCGAGCAAACTCATACAGCCAAATACACCCTGGTCGTTGCCGATAATCTGATACCACTCCTCATCTGAGCGTTGATCACGGGGGTCGAGGCGAAAGCGTGCGACCTGAATGAACGCCACCGCACCGACAAAATCTTCTCGCATCAGTCGGGTACCACAGGCAGCGATACAACAGCTACACTGGATGCAGCGGTCAAGTTCGTAGATCTGCTCGGCCAGCTCGGGCTCCATCGGCGCTTCGAGCTGATCGATGGTTTCAGCCGCCGGGGCAGCCTCGATCCAGCTGCCAATCCGCTCACTCAACTCCCGCATGAATCTGCCGGTATTAACCGAGAGATCCCCGATCAACTCAAAACCCGGTAGCGGCAGCAAGGTGATAACAGGTTCGCTGAATCCCGCGGTTAAGGTACGGCAAGCCAACCCCGGACGACCGTTGATCACCATGGAGCAGGAACCACAGATACCCGCACGGCAGACAAAATCGAACTTGAGTGACGGATCCTGCTGTTCCCGGATCTCGTTCAGGGCAATAAAAAGCGTCATCCCGGGCGCTTCGCGCAACTGATAACTCACCATGCGGGGCGAGTCCCCTTTCACCTGAGGGTCATAGCGCATGATATTCAAGGTTAACAAACGTCCCTGAGCACAATCATCGGCGCTGATCGACCGGGTGGGGATGGCGTTTTCGTTCATTGATAGTCAACTCCGATGCGTTGATTCTTGCCCCGGTACTTCTCCGGCAACTCAAAGGGCATAACCGCTTGTTGCAGCTCAAACCGGTCTGCCTCCGGTGACGCGTGGCGAATCTGCTCGATCTCGGCCCGCCGTCGTTCCGTATCCGCATGCGCGATGGCATTGTCTTCGCCGTAACCACGATAGCCCGGTGGTAACTCCATCGTCATCACATCAATCGCTTCATAGCTCAGTTCGGGCAGCAGTGAATCCTGATCGGGCCAGCGACTGAGAGTCCGCTTCAGCCATTGTGCGTCGTTGCGCTCCGGAAAGTCTTCACGGGCATGGGCACCACGACTTTCGGTGCGGGCGAAAGCGCCACAGGCAACCGTCAAGGCCATCTTCAACATCAGCGGCAACCGAATCGCCGCCTCAAGCTCAGGGTTGGCAGAAGACACCGGATGACTGACTCGCAGATTGCGGCTACGGCGAAGCAGTTGCTGCAGCTCCTCAATCGCCCGCTCCAGATCAGGACCGTTTCTGAAGATGCCGACCGCGTCCATCATCACCTGCTGCATGCGCTGCCTGAGTTCATACACCTTTTCACCCTCCCCGCCCTGTAGCAGCTGATCAATCCGTCGCTGCTCCCGGGTGACAAAGGCATTCACGGTGGCGGTATCGATATTGATGTCGGCGCGGTAACAGTGGTCGGCCACATACTCGCCAACGATCATTCCGGACACCACCGTCTCGGCCACCGAGTTCCCCCCCAGCCGGTTGAAGCCGTGCAGATCCCAACAAGCCGCTTCGCCCACTGCGAACAACCCTTTGAGCGTCGGCGTTTCACCGTTGTGCCCGGTCCTCACCCCTCCCATGGAGTAATGCTGCGTCGGCCGGATCGGTATCCACTCTTTAACCGGGTCAATGCCAAGAAAATACTGGCAGATCTCTTTCACCTCACGGAGGTTCTTATCGATATGCGCCTTGCCCAACAAGGTAATATCCAGCCACAAGTGATCGCCATAACGCGAGGCGGCTCCCTTACCCTTGCGCATATGCTCCGTCATGCGGCGGGAAACCACATCGCGGCTGGCCAGCTCCGCTTTATCGGGCTCGTAGTCCGGCATGAATCGATGACCATCACAGTCGCGCAGCAGTCCACCGTCACCCCGGCACCCTTCGGTAGTCAGAATTCCTGAGGGCACAATAGCGGTGGGATGAAACTGCACGGCCTCCATATTGCCCAAGGTTACTTTTCCGGTTGCCAGGGCAATGCCAGTACCGATCCCTTCACTGATCACCGCGTTGGTGGTGGCAGCATACAAACGACCATAGCCGCCGGTCGCGATGGTGGTCGCCTTGGCAAGGTAGGCGATCAATTCGCCGGTAATCAGATCCCTGACCACCGCACCATAACAGCGATCACCCTCGTGGATTAGGGCAATTGCTTCTTTGCGCTCATGCACCGCGATACCCAGATGAATCGCCTTGTTATCGACCGCATACAGCATCGCATGGCCGGTACCGTCGGAGGTGTAACAAGTCCGCCATTTGTTGGTTCCGCCAAACGCACGGGCAGTGATCAAACCGTGGGCGTCATCGGCCTCGTTCAGCGTGACCGACTGACCGTTGATCACCGCCTGACGATCCCCACGTTTGACCCGGTTCCAGGGAACACCCCATTGGGCGAGTTCTCGCACGGCTTTGGGAGCGACGTGGGTGAACATTCGCACCACTCGCTGATCCGCACCCCAGTCCGAGCCACGCACCGTATCGGCAAAGTGCACATCTTCATTGTCACCCGCTCCCTTCAACGCGCTGGCCAGACTGGCTTGCATCCCTCCTTGCGCCGCCGCGGAGTGGGATCGCTTCGCTGGAATCAGGGACAGTACAATCGCCTCCAGCCCTCTTTGTCGTGCGGCGATGGCGACCCGTAAACCCGCCAGACCGCCGCCGATAACCAGCGCGTCGGTATAGATTATTTTCATCCGTGTTTTCCCTCTGGGGAGTGCACTCCCGGAGCAAGACTCTGATCCAATCCTGGCTGATAGCGTTGACCCGCCTGGGGCGCATGCTCCAACCCGATTTTGACGTAAGCGGCAAAGGTCGCCAGGCCCAGTGCCAGAAAGAATAGCGTCAAAGCGATCTTGAGCCGCTTCAGTCGTGTCCGGGTACGTCGGGGATCATCACCGTCAAACAGTCCCCACTTAACCGCTAGCCGGTACATCCCGGTGACACCGTGAATCTCGACACTCAACAACAGTATCAGGTACATCGGCCATAAACCCTCGCTGATAAAACGGTCCGCCGACAGGTGAGGACCGATCTTATCCGCGTCCATCGCCATGATAATGAGGTGGGCTGAGCCGAGAAAAAACATGATAAAACCGGTGACTGCCTGCCAACGCCACAAGGTCGTGTCACCGTGCTGCATCCGTCGGATGTGACTGTCGAGCGCCTGCCACTGGCGCCAGTTGGCGGGGAACTTACGCATCGCCAACAAACCGTGAACCATAAAGACCACCAGAATAAGCAGCGCAAACAGTGCCACCAGCCAGGGATAACCATGACCATCTGCGGATAGAAAACGCGCCTCCATCACCCCTGCTACCCAATACATGGCATCCTTGCTGATCAGAATGCTGGCCACCAGCAGCAAGTGGACCCACATAAACAGGGCCAATATTAATCCCGAAACACTCTGGATCATGTCCAGTCGGGCCGGCATAGCGCGGGCAAAGTGAGACCTCGATTGCAGTGGATCCATAGGAGCAGTCCAAAGGGTTAAAGGGTCAGGCAGCGCTTTTCACGCCCGGTTCATGCTTAAAGACTAGCGTAAATTGACATCGATGCAGGTTGCATTGAGCAATAATTTCAGGCAAAAAAAAGCCCCTTTTTACAGGGGCTTGTCTATACCTAACCGCTACATCTGCTGGGCCGGGACTAGATATCGAGGTTGGTCACCGCCAGTGCGTTGGATTCGATAAAGGCGCGCCGTGGTTCCACCTCATCACCCATCAGCGTGGTGAACATCTGGTCGGCAGCAATAGCATCTTCAATGGTCACTTGCAGCATACGCCGGGTTTCCGGATCCATGGTGGTTTCCCACAACTGCTCGGGGTTCATTTCACCCAGTCCTTTGTAGCGCTGGATGTTGTAACCGCGCTTGGCCTGCTGCATCAGCCAGTCCAGCCCTTCCTCAAATTTGCGGATCGGCTTGTTACGCTCGCCCCGACGGACATAAGCGCCCTCTTCAATCAGGCCGGTAAGGGTTTCACCCAGTTTCACCAGCGCGCGATACTCAGCTGACTGGAAAAAGTCGAGCCCGAAGGTATAGGTCTGCGGCACGCCGTGGGCGATCACCGTTACCTGCGGCAGGAACAAGCCGCGCTCGTTATCTTCACACACTCCGGACTCAAACGAGGTCGAACGGCTGCGCTCAACATCAATGGTGGAAACCAGATCGCGCACCCAAGCGGTTACCGCAGAGCGATCTTTCAACACCTCTTCCTCCAGGCGCGGAGCGTAGATGATGCGCTGCAGCGCATCTTCCGGATAGATACGCGAGATGCGATCGATCAATGCCATAGCGCTGCGGTACTCACTGATCAGGCTTTCCAGTGCGGTACCACTGATGGCCGGGGCGGTGGGATTTACGTACAGGTGCGCATCCTCCAGCGCAGCCTGAATCATAAAGCTGTCCATCGCCTCATCATCCTTGAGATACTGTTCCTGTTTGCCCTTCTTGATCTTGTATAGCGGCGGCTGGGCGATAAAAACATGGCCACGCTCGATCAGCTCCAGCATCTGCCGGAAGAAGAACGTCAGCAGCAGGGTGCGGATGTGCGAACCATCCACATCAGCATCAGTCATGATGATGATGCTGTGATAACGCAGCTTGTCCGGGTTGAACTCTTCACGACCGATGCCACAGCCCAAGGCGGTAATCAGGGTGCCGACCTCCGCCGAACTCAGCATCTTGTCAAAGCGCGCCTTCTCCACATTAAGAATCTTGCCCTTAAGCGGCAGAATGGCCTGGGTCTTGCGGTTACGCCCCTGCTTGGCCGATCCCCCCGCAGAGTCACCCTCCACCAGATAAAGTTCAGACAGTGCCGGGTCTTTTTCCTGGCAGTCGGCCAGCTTGCCCGGCAGGCCGGCGATATCCAGCGCGCCTTTGCGGCGGGTCATCTCACGTGCTTTGCGCGCAGCCTCGCGGGCACGGGCGGCATCAATCATTTTGCCGACAATATTCTTGGCTTCGGCAGGATGCTCAAGCAGGTAGTCGCTCAGGTGTTTGTACATCGCCTGCTCTACCGCGGTTTTTACCTCGGAAGAAACCAGCTTGTCCTTGGTCTGAGAAGAGAACTTGGGGTCCGGCACCTTGACCGAGATGATCGCCGTCAGACCTTCACGAGCGTCATCGCCAGAGGTGGCTACCTTATTCTTTTTGGCGGCACTCTCCTGCTCGATGTACATGTTCAACGAGCGCGTCAGCGCAGCACGGAAACCCGACAGGTGAGTACCGCCATCACGCTGGGGAATGTTATTGGTGAAGCAGTGGATGCTTTCCTGATAACCATCGTTCCACTGCAGCGACACCTCAACGCCGATCCCCTCTTCGTTGACTTCGGTAAAGTGGAACACCTCGTTGATGGTGCTCTTGTTCTGGTTCAGGTACTTAACAAAGGCACTGACGCCCCCTTCATACATGAAGGTTTCGCTCTTGCCACTGCGCTCGTCGGTGAGCTTGATGCAAACACCTGAGTTCAGGAATGACAGTTCACGCAGGCGCTTGGCCAGAATGTCGTACTGAAAATGGATGTTGGAGAAGGTCGCCGGAGAGGGCTTGAAATGGCAGCGGGTGCCGGTGGTGGTGGTATCACCGACGATAGCCAGCGGCGCGGTCGGTACCCCGTCCACATATGTTTGTTCATGGACCTTGCCGCTGCGTCGGATAGTAAGCTTGAGTTCACTCGACAGCGCGTTGACCACCGACACACCCACACCGTGCAGACCGCCCGAGACCTTGTAGGTGTTGTCGTCGAACTTACCGCCGGCATGCAGGACGGTCATGATCACCTCTGCGGCGGAAACGCCCTCCTCCGGGTGAATATCGGTGGGAATACCGCGACCGTTGTCGGCGACGCTGACAGTTTCGTCAGGGTGGATGATAACGTCGATTTGCGAGCAGTAACCCGCCAGCGCTTCGTCGATGGAGTTATCGACTACCTCGAAGACCATGTGGTGCAAACCCGTACCATCATCGGTGTCACCGATGTACATACCAGGCCGCTTGCGTACCGCATCGAGGCCCTTGAGGACCTTGATACTGGATGAATCGTAAGCGTTGCTATTTCCGTCACTCATTCTCAACTCCCGTTGACATGGTTCTTGGCCAGAGCTCCCTGACGTATCTCAAAGCTCCGGACTTCGGTATCGGTGTGCCAACACCCCTCAAAAGCGTCGGCATCGGTGCTGGTAATCAACACCTGAGTATTCATCTGTTCCAACAGCCGGCATAGTCGCTGCCGGTGATTCCGGTCCAGTTCCGCCGGCAGGTCATCAATCAGATACACGCACCGCCGGCCTTTTTGTTCCTGCAGCAAAAAGCCCTGCGCCAGTTTTAGCGCGCTGACCACCAGCTTCTGCTGACCCCGGGACAACCGCTCTGATGCGACAGCGCCATCGATCTTGAAACGCAGATCGGCGCGCTGCGGGCCGGCATGAGTAAAACCTTGCTGACAATCCCGCTCCAGCCCTGCCGCCAACACCTCGTCCAATGGGCTCTTGCGATCCCAGCCGCGGTAATACTGCAGCTCCAGCGAATCGAGCGGAAGCAGCTCGGCCAGCAGGTTTTCGAAGCGGGGAATCAGGGCCTGCAGATAGGCGGCGCGGTAGCTATCCAGTGCTTCTGCCTGGCGCACCAGCTCCTGGTCCCAGGCGGCGCGCACAGAGGGGTCCATTCTACCATGTTTCAGTAGGCTGTTGCGCTGTTTCAGGCAGCGTCTGACCGCCTTCCAGGTCGCTAAAAAACGCGGTTCGGCGTGAAAACCACCCCAGTCGATATACTGCCGACGAATGGCCGGGCTGCCTTCAAGCAACAGAAAGGTATCCGCGTTAATCAACTGTATCGGCAGTTGCTCCGCCAATGACGTTACGGTATCCACCCGCTCGCCGTCGACACGGATGCTCAGCTCACCATCGCTGCAGCGCTGGAATCCCAGCGGCACCCGAGTGCCATCAACATCGATCTGCGCAAACAGTGTGGATTGCGGTTGCTGGTTGGTAATGTAATGCCGGTGTTGAGTGGTGCGGAACGAGCGCGCCAGACTGAGCAGATGAACGGCCTCTAGCACACTGGTTTTACCGCTGCCATTGGGGCCGTGAAACAGGTTGGTCTGGGCTGACAAGTCGAGCCGCAGCGAGGCGATATTACGCAGATGATGAATATCTAACCGTGTGACGCTCACCACTGCCACCCCATGCGGTTGGCCGCAGCGCGCGCTCTGCGTTGAGAGCCGCGCTGACGATCAGGGATGGAGTTATCTCCCGCAGAGAAACTGAATAACACGAACCGCTCTCGTAGCCATCAAAACAGGGACACCGCGCCGCCTGAAGCGGCTGCGCACAGGCTATCATGCTGTCTGAGCAAAGTCGTCAGTGACGTTGGCAAAACGCTCCGTACTTAGGCTGCGCGCATAAAAAAGCCCCGTCAGGCGGGGCTTTGGTATCGGTGTTGCTATCACATCCGCATCGGCATGATCACATAGAGTGAATCGCCACTATCGACCGCCTCTACCAGCGCACTGGAGTTTGGATCCAGCATCGACAGCCGGACCATCTCTTCATTGAGGATCGACAGTGCATCCAACAGGTAGTTAACGTTGAAGCCGATCTCCATCGCCGGGCCCTGATAATCCACTTGCAGAGTTTCCTCGGCCTCTTCCTGCTCCGGATTGTTGGCCGTAACCTGAAGATAACCCTCGGTGAGTGACAAACGCACACCACGGTACTTCTCATTGGAGAGGATAGCGATACGGGTCAGCACCTGCCGCAGTTCCTGCCGATCAGCGATCACCAGCTTGTCGCCGCCACGGGGTATCACGCGCTCATAATCCGGGAACTTGCCATCGACCAGCTTGGAGGTGAAAACGAAGGTCCCGGTATTGACGCGGATATGGTTACTGCCTACCACCAATCGCGCTGCAGCGTCGCTGTCTTCCAGCAAACGGCCCAGCTCGATAATCCCCTTGCGCGGCACAATCACCTGCAGGCGATCGCTGATATCGGCCTCGACCTCACACACCGAGGTGGCCAAGCGGTGCCCATCGGTCGCCACGGTGCGCAGTTCGTTGTCTTTCAGTTCCAGCAGCATACCGTTGAGGTAGTAGCGCACATCCTGCTGCGCCATGGCAAAGCTGGTGCGCTCGATCAGGTGGCGGAGGCGCTGCTGCGGAATCAAGATCTCGAGAGTTTCAGGGCTGTCCTCCACATTGGGGAAGTCAGAAGCCGGCAGGCTGGACAAGGTGAAGCGGCTGCGTCCGCCCTTGATCGTCACCTTTTGCCCGGTGACCGCCAGATCGATATCCACGTTGTCGGGCAGAGACTTGCAGATATCCATCAATTTCTTCGCAGGCACCGTAATCGAGCCCGGCTCGCAGGGACCGTCGAGCTGCACCCGGCCAATCATTTCCACTTCCAGATCGGTGCCGGTCATCGACAGTTGGTCACCGTCCACCACCAGCAGGATATTGGAGAGTACCGGTAACGTCTGACGACGCTCCACCACTCCTCCTACCAGCTGCAGGGGCTTCAACAGTGCTTCACGTGAGATCGTAAATTTCATCATCCTACCCTTAAAATAGGTTCCCTTTAGGAGGACAGCAGCCTCAACAGGTTTTTATAGTCTTCGCGAATATCCGTATCGGTTTCACGCAATTCTGCCACCTTACGACAAGCATGCAACACCGTTGTGTGATCCCGTCCGCCAAAGGCGTTACCGATCTCCGGCAAGCTGTGGTTGGTCAACTCTTTAGAAAGCGCCATCGCCACCTGACGCGGTCGCGCCACGGAGCGGCTGCGACGTTTGGAGAGCAGGTCCGCCACCTTGATCTTGTAGTATTCAGCCACCACGCGCTGGATGTTATCGATGCTGACCAGTTTATCCTGCAGCGCCAACAGATCTTTCAGCGACTCGCGGATAAAGTCGGTGGTAATCCGACTACCGGTGAAGTGAGCATTCGCTATCACGCGTTTCAGTGCCCCTTCGAGCTCGCGTACGTTGGAGCGGATCTTCTGCGCAATGAAAAAAGCCGCGTCGTGGGGCAGACGGATACGTGCCTCCTCCGCTTTCTTCATCAGAATCGCCACCCGGGTTTCCAGCTCCGGCGGTTCTACCGCCACGGTCAAGCCCCATCCAAAGCGCGATTTCAGGCGATCCTCCAGACCGTTGATCTCTTTCGGGTAGCGGTCACAGGTCAGAATCATCTGCTGCCCACCTTCAAGCAACGCGTTAAAGGTATGGAAAAACTCCTCCTGGGAGCGATCCTTATTGGCAAAAAACTGGATATCATCGATCAACAAGGCGTCGACGTTGCGGTAGTAGCGCTTGAAGTCGTTGATCGCGTTAAGCTGCAACGCCTTGACCATGTCGGCCACAAAACGCTCGGAATGCAGGTAAACGATCTTGGCGTTGGGATTGCGCTTAAGCATCGCGGCGCCCACGGCATGCATCAGGTGGGTTTTACCCAAGCCCACCCCGCCGTATATAAAGAGCGGGTTATACGCACCACCAGGGTTTTCGGCCACCTGCTGTGCTGCAGCCAGTGCCAACTGATTGGATTTGCCCTGAACGAAGGTTTCGAAAGTAAACAGGTTGTTCAGGTGGGTCTGGTGGCGGATGCCGCCTTCAACCTCAATCTGTCGCTCTTTCTTTTTCCCGTCCTTCTTTTTTATGGCCGGTGTCGTGCGTGACTCTCGCCGCAGCAGATCCGGCTGTACCGGGGGCTCGGGTTCAACTACCGCCGGAATCGCCGGTACCCGGGTAGTCAGCGGTGTGGAAGACCCCATTCGGCTGCTGTTGAGGGTGTGAACCGCGCGGGAAGACTGACGCAAGGTTTTGCCGCCCACCTCCAGCACGACTTCGCTCACCACGCCGTCGCCATGCTCTGACAACAGCTCTTTGATTCGATTGAGATACTTGTCCGACACCCAGTCCATCACGAAGCGATTAGGCGCAAGCAGGCGCAGCCGATCACCCTCGGAGGCTTCAGCCTTGAGGGGGCGGATCCAGGTATTGAACTGCTGGGAAGAAAACTCTTCCTGAAGATACCCGAGGCACTGCTGCCAAAGTTCGACGGCCATCGTCTGGGGGGAACTCCTGTAACAAATTCAGAGCATTCTAGCGATTAGGCGTGCGGTTATCCACAGGTATAACGACCGCATTCCCAATTTTTTCTCTGTCAACGCCCTTGAGATTTGCCCAAATAACGCGTTATTGCTGCGCGCAGACCGCTCTGGCAGGCGTAGCTTATCACCAACCTGAACACAGCCTTTTATACAACTTTAATCACAGACTTAGTTATTGATATTTAGCTATAAAAATCACTTATCCACGAATTTAATCGCCCCTAATAATTACTAACGCGCACTCTTCAGGCTGAAAAAGCACCATCGCGGACAGCTAACCCGAGTTGGCGAAAGTCTCACAATTGTTTGCAGTCAGGGAATGAAATCTCTACAATTCCGCTCTTGTTTTAACGAGGTGGGGAGTCTGCCTCCCTAAATAACGTAGGACTGAGTGATGAAAAGAACTTTCCAACCCAGCGTTCTCAAGCGCAAGCGCACTCATGGTTTCCGTGCTCGCATGGCTACCAAGAACGGCCGTCAGGTACTGGCTGCTCGTCGCGCGAAAGGCCGTAAGTCACTGGCCGCCTGATTGGCGCAGTGATTTGGCAACTTGTCATAGATGACCGATTTCGCGTTTCCCCGGTGTTCACGACTACTGAACGCCGGGGATTACCGAACGGTCTTCAATGGCGCCAAAGTTAAAGTATCGGATAAGCACCTGCTTATCCTTGCATGCCCAAACCAGCTTTCCCGTCCCCGAGTCGGCCTGGTCATCGCCAAAAAGCATGTTCGGCTCGCAACTCAGCGAAATAGGGTCAAACGCCTGATTCGCGAATCCTTTCGCCTGCTGCAACATGAACTGCCTGACCTGGATATTGTGGTACTGGCCCGCCCCGGCCTGGGTAAACTGGATAATCCGGCCTTAGACCAGCTGCTGCAACAGAGTTGGAAGCGGTTGCGCAAGTACCACGCAAGGTATCGGACGAACGCCTCTTAACCGGCATCTAGTTTTGCCGTTTGCCGGCAAAGAAGGCAGACTACGCATGCTTTAACACCAACCCATTAATGGCATCGGCAGATTGACGCATGGATATCCAACGTATTGTCCTGATCGGCGCGCTGGCAGTGATCTCTTACTTGCTGGTTCTCCAATGGAATCAGGATTACGGTAACACCAACGCTCCGGTAGCAACGACCCCCGTCTCCTCATACTCGGCCGCCCCCGATATCAGCGCTAACGATCAGGCGGCACCGGCAGCAGAGGATATCCCCAGTGCAGCACCTGTAGCTGCGCCTGGCGACAGCGCCCTGCCGGTAGCCGGATCAACCGCTGGCCACAGCAACAACGGTCTGATCGCGGTTACCACCGACACTCTGGAATTGCTGATCGACCCTTACGGCGGCGACATCATCCAGGCTGCGCTGCCGCAGCATCTGGCTCTGCTCAGCACCGGCCAGAGCTTCGTCCTGCTGGAGCAGAACGACAGCCGCGTCTACACTGCTCAAAGCGGACTCACCGGAGCCAACGGTCCGGACAACAGTGCTACCCGCCCGCGCTACCAGAGTGCTGCAGCCAGCTATAGCCTGGCTGAGGGTCAGGATAACCTGACGGTTGACCTCACGCTGCAGCAAGACAGCGGCGTGGTGATCACCAAACGGTTCGAATTCAGTCGTGGCGATTATCTGGTCAAGGTGTCCTACCTGATTGATAACCAGAGCGATCAGCCATGGCAGGGCAACCTGTTTGGTCAACTCAAGCGGGACCGCACCGCAGATCCGTCGACGCAAACCAGCATGGGCATGCAGTCCTATCTAGGTCCGGCATTCTCCACCGAAAGCGAAAAGTACCTCAAGTACAGCTTTGACGACGTTGACGATGCCAAGTTCGGCGCCAAATCCGCCGGCGGTTGGGTGGCAATGCTGCAGCATTACTTTGTCAGCGCCTGGGTGCCCAATCCCGAGCAGAGCCATAACTACTTTGCCCGCGAGCGTGGCGGCAACTACCTGGCCGGTTTTGTTTCTCCCACCCTTAACGTCGCCCCAGGGCAGCAAGGTGTGACCAGCGCCAACCTTTATGTAGGTCCCAAGGTGCAGGAGCGTCTGGAACAGGTGGGCCCCAATCTGGAACTCACCGTCGACTTCGGCTGGCTATGGTGGATCGCTCAGCCCCTGTTCTGGTTGCTGAAGCTGTTCCACGATTTCGTCAACAACTGGGGCGTGGCCATCATTCTGGTTACCCTGGTGGTCAAGGCGATCTTCTTCCCACTGTCTGCCAAAGCCTACAACTCCATGGCCAAGATGCGCGCCGTTGCACCCGAACTGCAGCGCATGAAGGAGATGTATGGCGACGATCGCCAGAAGATGTCCCAGGCGATGATGAAGCTGTACCAGAAAGAGAAGATCAACCCGCTCGGCGGCTGCCTGCCGATCCTGATCCAGATGCCGGTGTTTATTGCGCTCTACTGGGTACTGCTGGAAAGTGTCGAACTGCGTCACGCACCGTTCATGCTGTGGATTCAGGACCTGTCGGTGATGGACCCCTACTTTGTACTGCCGATCCTGATGGGTGCCACCATGTTTGTGCAGCAGATGCTGAACCCGACGCCTCCGGACCCCATGCAGGCCAAGATCATGAAGATGCTACCGTTTGTGTTCACCTTCTTCTTCCTCTGGTTCCCGGCCGGTCTGGTGCTCTACTGGGTGGTCAACAACGTGCTTTCCATCGCCCAACAGTGGGTGATCACCCGCCGTATCGAAGCCGAGGCCAGCGCCAAGCGGAGCTAGGCGGAAGCACTACACTGAAAAGGCTCCTGCGGGGGCCTTTTTTAATCCGAACGGGGCAGGATTAAGCCGCCATGCAACAACACAACGACACCATCGCTGCACTGGCGACCGCGCCCGGTCGAGGCGGGGTCGGCATTATTCGAGTATCCGGCCCCAAGGCCACCGCCATCGCCCTAGCCCTGCTGGGTCTGGTACCCCGCCCACGCTATGCCCACTACGGGCCCTTCCTGGGTGATCAGGGGGACCAACTCGATCAGGGCATTGCGCTCTATTTCCCCGGCCCTCACTCGTTTACCGGCGAAGATGTGCTGGAGCTTCAAGGCCACGGGGGGCCGGTGCTGCAGGACCTCTTGCTCAGACGAGTTGTCGCTCTGGGGGCGCGTATGGCCCGCCCCGGGGAGTTCTCCGAGCGCGCCTTCCTTAACGATAAGCTCGACCTGGCGCAGGCAGAAGCGATCGCCGACCTGATCGACAGCGTCTCCGAGCAGGCCGCACGCTCCGCCTTACGTTCGCTGCAAGGTGAGTTCTCCCGTCGAATCCATGCTCTGGTCGAACGACTGATCCAGTTGCGTATCTACGTCGAGGCAGCGATCGATTTTCCGGAAGAGGAGATCGACTTTCTTGCCGACGGCAAAGTTGCCGCCGACCTCGGTGCCATTCTGGCTGATCTGGATCAGGTGCTGGCCGAAGCGTGCCAGGGCGCACTGCTGCGAGAAGGGATGAACGTGGTCATCGCCGGCCGTCCCAACGCCGGTAAGTCGAGTCTGCTCAATGCGCTGGCGGGCAAAGAGTCGGCGATCGTCACCGATATCGCCGGCACCACCCGCGACGTGCTGCGCGAGCATATCCATATTGACGGTATGCCACTGCATATCATCGATACCGCCGGCCTGCGCGAGGGGGCCGACGAAGTGGAGCGGATCGGTATTGAGCGCGCCTGGGAGGAGATCCGCCAGGCGGATCGGGTATTGCTGGTGGTCGATGCCACTACCAACGCTGAAACCCGTCCGCAACAGTTGTGGCCCGATTTCATGAGCCACCTGCCCGGTAACGACAAGGTCACGGTGATTCGCAACAAAGTGGATCAATCCGGCGAAGCGGTCGGCGTCGACAGTCAGGACGACTGCCACCTGATCCGCCTCAGCGCCCGCGAACAGCAGGGGATCGACCTGCTGCGCGAACACCTGAAACAATGCATGGGCTACCGCAACACCGGTGAAGGCGGCTTTATGGCCCGCCGACGCCATATCGACGCCATCGAGCGCAGCCGCGAGTTCCTCCGTCAGGGCGAACATCAGCTCCAGCATCTGGGCGCCGGTGAACTACTGGCTGAAGATCTCCGCCACGCCCAGCAGGCACTGGACGAGATCACCGGCGCCTTCACCACCGACGACCTGCTGGGGCGTATCTTCAGCTCTTTCTGTATCGGCAAGTAAAGCCCGAATATTCCAGTGGTGGATCGACCCGTCCGCGAGGTCGATCCACCTCAGATCAACGGTGTAAAACGCAACATTTAAATATAAAATGATGCACACGCATCACCAAAACCACCACCAGGGGATAGAAACCGCATGGCATTACCTCCACGTGACGACAGCGCACAGGTGCTCGCCAAAACGGTCAGCCGTGCGGCCAAATCGTTAGGTCTCACCCAGGAAGAGCTCGGTAAGGTGATAGGACGTGATCGCACCAGCCTTCATCGCGGCATTGACCCGGCGAGCAAAGCGGCTGAACTCAGCCTGCTGCTGATTCGCGCTTATCAGGCGCTGTACCAACTCTGCCATGGTGATCCAGCGCAGATCCGCCACTGGTTCACCAGCCCCAATCAAGACACCGGCGGCACACCGGCACAACAGATAGCCGACCCGCTGATGCTCGGGCGCCTGGTCGATTATCTGGAAGGTAACTGTGGCCAGCAGTGAAAGCTGGCAATCACTGCTGGCCGATATCCGCCCGGTCACCCTCAGTGGCGTGGCCTGGCGTGTAGCCTGCGCCGGTGCCGAGCGTGCTCGTGCCGAATTGACCACCAACCTGACCGAGCTGCAAACGTTGGAACGGCTGTTATCGGGCTCAACCACATCGCCAGACCGCCGCCTCGACCCCTTACTGCGTAGCCCCTGGCAGCAAGTCAGCTGGCCGCATCCGCGACGTTTTCACCCGCCCCGCCAAGGCGCTGCGCTCTATGCATCGCTGGAACTGGAAACCGCGCTGGCAGAAGTTGCCGCAGCCCGCTCCCGATTCTGGCAGGCGCTGCCAGCTAACTCCCGACCAGCGGCCTTGCGTAGTCTTCATACTGCATTCAGTTTGAGCTATCACTGTCCATCCGGAGCACAGCTGCAGAACCCGCCATTCCGGCGACTACGTGATCTGTTGACCGGCAGCGACCCGCAACCGACAAGGCAACTGGCCGTAGTCCTCCGTGACCACGGCATCAGCGGGTGGGAATACCCCTCCGGCTGCTGCCCTCATTTCGGACTAAACCTGCTACTGCTTGATCCCGAACAGATCGGTGCCTCGCGTCCGGGCGAGCAGCAGTTATGGCTGTGCGAAGTCAGCAAGCAGGGCGTGTGGATGGCACACCAGGGACGTCTGTTGCAGTTTGACCACTGGTCCAATCCTAGCAGCGCAGATCCTCCGGCACTGTCATCATTCTGACAACTACAGGCTCTACTCTGCCCGAGACGCTCAAATTTCGAGCAGCACACAGGAGCAATGATATGTTGGAAATTAATCCTCAAACCCGTCTGGTACGCCATCACAGTGGTGCCAGCGCGCGCTGGCAACTGCAGCACCGTAGCAGCAGTTCGACCTACACCCGTCGTGAAATCTGGTGTCCCGCAGAACGCCTGATGAGCGATGAACAAACCCTCGCCTGGCTGAGTCGCCAGCCTGATTCCACCACCCTGCTCGAACGATTTCGCCAGGCCACCAACCCCACCTGCACCAACTGAGCACCAGTTATCCCCAATACAGACCCACAAGTTCTGTCACTCGAAAAAAACATATCCACAGCACCATGTGCATAGACTGTATAACTCCAGCGGGATAACTGCAGGAGTGGGTTGTGGATGATTATCACCTGTGTATAAGGTGGCTAGTTGAGCCCAGCTTATCTACAGCCTTCACGCCCCCTGCATACACCCCTCAGCCACAGTTTTAAATCACACAAAATACTGTTAAAAAAAGGTTTTTGGTTGTTATACACAGAAAATGGTCGGGCTAAACATAATCACCATAACCATCTTTCTTTCTTCATACCCTTTCATCTTTCTTAAACATTAAGGTTCAACAGAACGAGTGAATTTCTAAAGATTCGACAAACCGATATACTGGCGCCTGTTTGAATTGAGCGGCCACAATCGGTCGATAGAGGTTAGCAAGGTGGATTTTCCCGAACGTTTTGATGTCATCGTGATCGGCGGAGGACATGCCGGTACCGAAGCTGCTCTGGCGGCTGCGCGGATGGGAAGCCGCACCTTGTTGTTGACCCAGAATATCGAGACTCTGGGGCAGATGTCCTGTAACCCCGCCATCGGCGGCATCGGTAAGAGTCACCTGGTCAAAGAGATTGATGCGCTGGATGGTGCCATGGCGCGGATCACCGACCGTGCCGGGATTCAGTTCCGGGTGCTGAACTCACGTAAGGGACCCGCAGTAAGGGCCACGCGAGCGCAGGCCGATCGACAGCTCTACAAAGCGGTTGCCCGTGAGATACTGGAGAACCAGCCCAACCTGCAGATCTTTCAGCAGATGGCGGATGATTTGATTCTCGAGGGTGATCAAGTACGCGGTGTGGTCACCCAGATGGGGTTGCGGTTCATGGCCCCGACCGTGGTGCTGACCGCAGGAACCTTTTTGGGCGGTCTGATTCATATCGGTTTGCAGAACCATACCGGTGGTCGTGCTGGCGATCCGGCTTCAAGCACGCTGGCACAACGGTTACGGGAGACGGAACTGCGGATTGATCGCCTGAAAACCGGAACCCCACCACGCATCGACGCCCGCAGTGTCGATTTTTCGGTAATGCAGGAGCAACCGGGTGATACCCCGTTGCCGGTGATGTCTTACCTTGGCTCGGTTGCAGATCACCCGCGCCAGATCAGTTGTTACATCACCCATACCAACGAACGCACCCACGAGATCATTCGCGGCGGTATGGACCGCTCCCCCATGTACACCGGGGTGATCGAAGGCGTAGGCCCTCGCTACTGTCCTTCGATCGAAGATAAAATCGTGCGTTTCGCGGACAAGAATTCGCACCAGATCTTTGTCGAACCGGAAGGATTGAGCACCCACGAGCTTTACCCCAACGGTATTTCGACCAGCCTGCCTTTTGATGTTCAGCTGCAGCTTGTGCGTTCGATGAAGGGGTTCGAGAACGCCCATATCACCCGCCCCGGCTACGCTATCGAATACGATTATTTCAACCCGCAGGATCTGCGCCATTCGCTGGAAAGCCGCCTGATTCAGGGGCTCTATTTTGCCGGCCAGATTAACGGTACCACCGGCTACGAAGAAGCCGGTGCGCAGGGGCTTCTTGCCGGGGCTAACGCGGCGTTGCGAGCTCAGGGCAAAGATCCCTGGTATCCGCGTCGCGATGAGGCCTACATCGGCGTGATGGTGGATGACCTGATCACCCTCGGTACCTCAGAGCCTTATCGCATGTTTACCAGCCGGGCCGAGTACCGCCTGATCCTGCGTGAAGATAATGCCGATCTGCGTCTCACCGAAAAGGGGCGGGAGATCGGCCTGGTAGGCGAAGCGCGCTGGCGAGCCTTCTGTGAAAAGCGTGAAGGGATTGCCCGTGAAACCGAGCGTTTGCGCAGCAGCTGGGTACAACCCACATCTGCAGCTGCCGAGGTGCTGGCCCCCAAACTCAACAGTCCGTTGGCACGGGAGTACAACCTGCTGGACCTGCTCAAGCGTCCCGAGCTGGAGTATGCCGACCTGGGGCATTTGGCAGGCCCTGTCGAGATCGATGAGCGGGTCGCCGAGCAGGTGGAGATCGAGGTCAAGTACGCCGGCTACATCAGTCGCCAACAGGATGAGATCGAACGGCTCAAGCGTCAGGAGCACACCCGCTTACCGGTTGAACTCGATTACGCCGCTATCGACGGGCTGTCTAACGAGCTGCGCAGTAAGCTGGCCCAGGCTCGTCCCGAAACTCTTGGTGCTGCTGCCCGCCTGCAGGGGATGACTCCGGCGGCGGTGTCGTTGTTGCTGGTGCATCTGAAAAAACTGGAGCGCAAGCAACAGGCGCTGCGCGCAGCCGGGGATTCAGGCGCATGACCGAGTTACGAACCACCTTGGAGCGGGGCCTGAACGCAATGGGGCTGGCGTTGGATAACGCCAGGATCGAGCAACTGCTTGGCTACTTGGCGCTCTTGCATAAATGGAATCGCGCCTATAATCTGACCGCAATTCGGGATCCTCGGCAGATGGTCAGTCGCCATCTGCTCGATAGCCTCAGTATCGCCGGTTACCTGCAGGGAGCACGTGTTATCGACGTCGGTTCGGGCCCCGGATTGCCGGGCATTCCGCTGGCAATCATCCAACCGCAACGCTCCTTCACCCTGCTGGACAGCAACGGCAAAAAGACCCGCTTTCAGCAGCAGGCCAAACTTGAGCTGGGACTGACCAACCTCGATATTGTCGGCGGACGGGCCGAAAGCTGCGTCGCGGAGCCTTTCGACGAGGTGGTGTCGCGTGCCTTTGCCTCGCTTGAGGATATGCTGCGCTGGACCGACCACCTGTGTGCTGAACAGGGGCGTTTTCTGGCGATGAAAGGGCAGTATCCCGAAGAGGAACTGAATGCATTGCCGCCAGGGGTTCGGTTGCAGGCGGCGCATCGCTTGCTTGTACCGGATACCGACGGTGAACGGCATCTGTTAATTCTGGAACGAGCGGCTTGATCGACAAGGAGATCCGGGCGTGACCAAGATTCTGGCGGTAGCCAATCAGAAAGGCGGTGTCGGCAAGACGACGTCCTGCGTCAACCTGGCCGCGTCGTTGGCAGCGACCAAGCGCAAGGTCCTGATGGTAGATCTCGACCCGCAGGGCAACGCCACCATGGGGGCCGGGGTCGATAAATCGGCGCTGGAGTTGTCGGTTTATGACGTGCTGACCGGTCGTATCCCGATTCAGGAGGCGATCACCGCGGAAACCAGTGGTGGCTTTGATCTGCTCCCGGCCAACGGTGACCTGACCGCGGCTGAAGTGGAGCTGATCGCCGCCAAGCGCAAGGAGTTCCGGCTCAAATCGTCGCTTAGTGCGGTCGCCGAGCAGTACGATTACATTCTGATCGATTGCCCGCCATCGCTGAACATGCTGACGGTCAACGCCCTGGTGGCGGCAACCGGCGTGGTGATTCCGATGCAGTGCGAATATTACGCGCTGGAGGGAATATCGGCGCTGATGAGTACGATCGAAAAGATCCGCCACTCGCTCAATCCGGAACTGCGTATCGAAGGGATTCTGCGTACCATGTTTGACCCCCGTAACGGGCTGACCCGCGAGGTTTCCGGTCAGCTGGTCGAATACTTTGGCGAACGTGTTTATCGCACCGTGATTCCACGCAATGTACGGCTTGCAGAAGCACCCAGCCATGGCCAGGCGGCCATGCATTATGATCGGTACTCCCGCGGCGCGGTGGCTTATCTGGCCCTTGCCGGAGAGATGAATCGCCGTGCAGATCTGCCGGCCTGAAGAACAGGAACACGCACATGGCTAAGAAACGGGGTCTGGGACGGGGATTGGATGCGCTGCTGGGTGGTGCGTCGCTGGACGAGCGTCCGGTTGTAGTGACTCCCGCCGCCGAGTCTGACAGCTTGATGGAGCTGGCGATCGACAAGATCCAGCGCGGGGTTTACCAACCCCGGCGTGATATGGATCCCGAAGCGCTCGAAGATCTGGCCAACTCTATCCGGGTACAGGGGGTGATTCAGCCCATTGTGGTGCGTCCGGTGGATATGGGCCGGTATGAGATCATCGCCGGTGAGCGCCGCTGGCGGGCGTCGCAGATGGCGGGGCTGAAGAAGATTCCGGTGGTGATTCGCGAAGTCGCCGACGAAGCCGCCATCGCCATGGCCCTGATCGAAAACATACAGCGTGAAGACCTCAATCCGATCGAAGAAGCAACGGCGCTGCAGCGGTTGATGGACGAGTTCGAACTGACCCAGGCCAAGGTTGCTGAAGCGGTGGGTAAGTCGCGCACCACGGTCACCAACCTGCTGCGGTTAATGAAGCTGATACCTGAAGTGAAGCGCATGCTGGAGTATGGTGATCTGGAGATGGGGCATGCGCGTGCGTTGCTAAGTCTCGACAACGAGCGCCAGCTGCAGGCTGCCAAAGAGGTGGTAGCGCGCGGCTTGTCGGTACGCCAGACCGAGGAGCTGGTGAAACGATTCCAGCAGCCGGCCAAGAGCGAGCCCAAGCCGGAGCCGGACACCGGGGTCAAGACGCTGGAGGAGCGCTGGGCTTCTACCCTGGGCCTCAAGGTACGAATAAATCATGGCGAGCGCGGTGACGGCAAGCTCACCATCAGCTACGGATCACTCAATGATCTGGAGTCAATCCTGTCGCGGATCGAGGGCTGAATTGCCCGGAAAACGGTCGTTTCAGCCCCCCTACTACCTTAGTGCTAATCCCCTAAATTCAGTTGATGTACCTAGGCAATCTCCCTATAATCCCGGTTCGGTTGAAGGGGGGTGAGGTAGCTTGCCCGGGGAATTGGACCCAGATCGCAGTGTCAGCAGGTGTGCCAGAAATGACTAACAGGGGCACAACCAGCCGTCGCCAGCGGAGCATTATCCAGCGGATGTTAGCCGCTCAGATACTGCTTACGGTCGTCGTCAGTCTGCTCGCGGGCGGGTTGAAAGGGATGGCCTGGGGCTACTCGGCACTACTCGGAGGCCTGGTGTATCTACTGCCCGCCCTTTACCAGGCAAAACAGGTTCTGTCGCATAACCATTCCAATAACATACGCGCGATCCTGCGGGAGCTCTATAAAAGCGAAATATGGAAAATGGCTCTGACCATGGTGCTGTTTGGCCTGGTCTTCACCTTGGTGAAACCGATTGAGCCCTTTCCCCTATTTGGCGTTTTTATTGTGTTGCAGCTGTCCGCGTGGCTGGCGCCGATCGTACAGAATCAAAAACTTTATCGAAATTAGACTGAGAGGAAATCATGGCTGCAGAAGGTGCACTCACGACCTCCGGGTATATCATCCACCACCTGACCAACTTGACGTTTGGCAAGCTGCCGGAAGGCTTTGTGCGCTATGACGGTTCAGTGGTCGGTGAGGGCGGTACCTGGACCATCGCTCACGGTAACGAAGCCGCTACCATGGGCTTCTGGGCGATCAACCTGGACTCTATGCTGTTCTCTGTGGGCCTGGGCCTGTTCTTTATCTGGCTGTTCCGCAAGGCGGCTACCAAGGCTACCGCGGGCGTTCCCGGTGGACTGCAGAACTTTGTCGAGTCGATC
The DNA here is from genome assembly GCF_017912535.1 of Motiliproteus sediminis. GTDB lineage: Bacteria > Pseudomonadota > Gammaproteobacteria > Pseudomonadales > Balneatricaceae > Motiliproteus > Motiliproteus sediminis. The sequence continues at coordinate 51,292 of NZ_JAERQK010000011.1, read as the reverse complement.
GTCGAGTTCGTTGATGACAACGTCAAATCCAGTTTCCATGCCCGCAACCAGTTCGTTGCCCCGCTGGCGCTGACCATCTTCGTCTGGGTTTTCCTGATGAACCTGATGGACCTGATTCCGGTCGACTGGATTCCCTACCTGGCCACACAGCTGGGTGTACCCTACCTCAAGATCGTGCCTTCTACCGACGTTAACGTCACCATGGGCATGTCTCTGAGCGTATTCGCACTGATCCTTTACTACAGCCTGACTGTAAAAGGGGTGGGCGAATTTATCGGTGAACTGACCCTGCAACCGCTGGGCAAGTACATGATTCCCGCCAACCTGTTCCTGGAAGGGGTTAACCTGCTGGCCAAGCCGGTTTCTCTCGGCCTGCGACTGTTCGGCAACATGTACGCCGGTGAAATGATCTTCATTCTGATTGCGCTGCTGCCGTTCTGGGCCCAGTGGATCTTGTCCGTACCTTGGGCGATCTTCCACATCCTGGTAATTACGCTGCAGGCATTCATCTTTATGGTGCTGACCGTCGTGTACCTGAGCATGGCGCACGAGTCACACTAAGGTTTTACTTTAACTTCAAACTTGCAACTTAAACTCTTAATAGGAGAAAACAATGGAAGCTGCTCTGTTATACCTGGCTGGTGCTCTGGTTATGGGTCTGGGCGCAACTGGTGCTGCGATCGGTATCGGTATCCTCGGTGGTAAATTCCTGGAAGGCGGTGCTCGTCAGCCGGAACTGATCCCGATGCTGCGTACTCAGTTCTTCATCGTAATGGGTCTGGTCGACGCGATCCCGATGATCGGCGTTGGTATCGGTATGTACATCATGTTCGTGGTTGCTGCAGCGTAAGCCATCACCCTTTCAACTCATACCTGAACAAGAGTAACGAGAGGTGTTGGCGTGAATATCAATGCAACAATCATTGGTCAAGCCATAGCGTTTTTCTTCTTCGCCTGGTTCTGCATGAAGTTCGTGTGGCCTCCGGTCACTGCGGCTCTGCGTGAGCGTCAGAAGAAGATTGCCGATGGCTTGGACGCTGCTGAGCGTGCCTCACGTGACCTAGAGCTGGCAAAAGAAAAAGCCACTCAGGCGCTGCGTGAAGGCAAAGAGCAAGCGGCAACCATTATCGAGCAGGCTAACAAGCGTGCCAGCCAGATTGTCGACGAAGCGAAAGATGCTGCACTGGCCGAAGGCGATCGCCTGAAAGCTGCGGCTAAAGCTGAGATCGAGCAGGAAGTAAACCGCGCCCGTGAAGCGCTGCGTGCCCAAGTGGCTGCGCTGGCGGTTGCCGGAGCGGAGAAGATTCTGCAGAAATCCGTTGATAAAGAGGCCCAGGCTGAACTTGTTGAGAAGCTGGCAGCGGAGCTTTAACGAAGCGAGGTGAACGATGGCTGAACTAAGTACAGTCGCTCGACCCTATACCAAAGCTGCGTTTCAAGCTGCCGTTGAGCAGCAGGCTTTAGACAAGTGGTCTGACATGCTGGCTCTGGCTGCCCAGGCAGTGCAGGACGAGCAGGTCTCTAAACTGCTGAACAACCCGGCGCTCGGCTCCGACGCAAAAGCGGAGCTGGTGCTGGAGATCTGTTCAGACAAGCTGGACGAACAAGCGCAAAACTTCATCCGCATTCTGGCGGAGAACAAGCGCCTGCCCGTACTACCGGAAATTTCTGCGTTGTTCGACGTGATGAAGGCCCAGATGCAGCAAAGCATCGACGTGGCAGTGACCACCGCCTTCGAATTGAACGAAGAGCAACAGACCAAGCTAGCTCAGGCGCTCGGCAAAAAGCTGGCCTGTGAAGTGAGCGTAACCAGCGATGTAGACGAAAGCCTCATCGGTGGTGCGGTAATCCGCGCCGGTGACCTGGTCATCGACGGCTCTATTCGCGGCAAGCTGGCCAAGCTGTCAGAAACACTGAGATCCTGAGCGAGAGGGATAAAGCATGCAGCAACTGAATCCATCTGAGATCAGCGAAATTATCAAGAAGCGTATCGAGAAACTCGATATCTCTTCTCAGGCCCAGAACGAAGGTACCGTTGTCAGCGTTTCTGACGGTATCGTACGTATCCACGGCCTCGCTGAAGTAATGTACGGGGAGATGATCGAATTCCCCGGCGGCGTCTACGGTATGGCTCTGAACCTGGAGCGAGATTCTGTAGGTGCGGTTGTTCTGGGTGATTACCTGGGACTGAAAGAAGGTATGACTGCCCGTTGTACCGGTCGCATCCTGGAAGTACCCGTTGGCCCCGAACTGCTGGGCCGCGTCGTTGACGCACTGGGTAACCCGATCGACGGTAAGGGCCCGATCGACGCGAAAGAAACTGACGCGATCGAAAAGGTTGCACCGGGCGTAATCTGGCGTAAGTCCGTTGACCAGCCGGTACAGACTGGTTACAAGGCGATCGACGCCATGGTTCCGGTTGGTCGTGGCCAGCGAGAGCTGATCATCGGTGACCGTCAGACGGGTAAGACCGCAGTAGCGATCGATGCCATTATCAACCAGAAAGGCACCGGCGTTAAGTGTGTCTACGTAGCGATCGGTCAGAAGCAGTCCACCATCGCCAACGTAGTACGCAAGCTGGAAGAGCACGGCGCGATGGATCACACCATCATCGTTAACGCCGGCGCCGCCGATCCGGCTTCCATGCAGTACATGTCTGCTTACGCAGGCTGCACCATGGGCGAATACTTCCGCGACCGCGGTGAAGACGCACTGATCATCTACGATGACCTGACCAAGCAGGCTTGGGCTTATCGTCAGACTTCTCTGTTGCTGCGTCGTCCGCCGGGTCGTGAAGCTTACCCCGGTGACGTTTTCTACCTCCACTCCCGTCTGCTCGAGCGTGCCGCCCGTGTATCCGAAGAGTACGTAGAGAAGTTCACCAACGGTGAAGTGAAAGGCAAGACCGGTTCTCTGACCGCGCTGCCGATCATCGAAACCCAGGGTGGCGACGTATCCGCGTTCGTACCGACCAACGTAATCTCCATCACCGATGGTCAGATCTTCCTTGAGTCCGACCTGTTCAACGCCGGTATCCGTCCTGCGATGAACGCTGGTATCTCTGTATCCCGTGTAGGTGGTGCAGCGCAGACCAAGATCATCAAGAAGCTCGGTGGTGGTATCCGTCTGGCTCTGGCTCAGTACCGTGAACTGGCGGCATTTGCCCAGTTTGCTTCTGACCTGGACGAAGCGACCCGTAACCAGCTCGAGCACGGCCAGGCCGTAACCGAGCTGATGAAGCAGAAGCAGTACTCGCCCATGAGCATCGCTGAGATGGGTCTGGTGCTGTTCTGTGCCAACGAGGGTTACCTGAAAGGTATTGAACTGAACAAGATCGGCTCTTTCGAAGCTGCTCTGCTGGCGTACTTCAACGCCGAGCACGCAGATCTGATGGGCAAGATCAACGAAAGCGGCGACTACAACGATGACATCGCTGCGCAGTTCAAGGCAGGCGTAGAGAAGTTCAAGTCTACCCAGACTTGGTAATTTCGACGGCCGGGAGCAACGCTTTCGGCCCACGCCTCTAGGTAGAACTCTACAAGGCAGAAAGATATGGCAGCCGGAAAAGAGATCAAAACCCAGATAGCGAGTATCGGCAGTACGCGTAAAATCACCAGTGCCATGGAAATGGTTGCTGCGTCGAAGATGCGTAAAGCCCAAGACCGCATGCAAGCGAGCCGCCCTTACGCGGATCGCATGCGCGGTGTGATCGCTCATCTGGCTAAATCGAATCCTGAATACAAGCACCTGTATCTGCAGGAGCGGGATGTAAAGCGGGTTGGCTATATCGTTGTATCAACTGATCGTGGTCTGTGTGGCGGCTTGAACGTCAACTGCTTCAAGACCATGGTGCGCTCCATGAGCGAACTCAACCAGCAGCATGTCGATATCGACATCTGCGCACTGGGTTCCAAAGCGGGTGCATTCTTCCGTAACTACGGCGGTAACGTGGTTGCGGCGGCTTCTGGCATGGGCGACCAGCCGGAAGTCGGCGATCTGATCGGTAGCGTCAAGGTCATGCTGGACGCGTACGCCGAGCACAAGATCGATCAGTTGTTCATCGTTTATAACCAGTTCGTGAACACGATGACGCAAGAACCCGTTGTCGAGCAGCTCCTGCCCCTGAAAGCAGAGGATGACGACAATACTCTCAGCCACCACTGGGATTACATCTATGAGCCCGATGCAAAAGAGCTCCTGGATGGACTTCTCACCCGCTACATCGAATCGTTGGTGTATCAGGCAGTGGTAGAGAACAACGCCTGTGAACAAGCTGCGCGTATGCTCGCGATGAAGAACGCTACCGACAATGCCGGTAATCTCATCGACGAACTGCAGATGGTTTACAACAAGGCGCGTCAGGCCGCGATCACGCAGGAAATCTCCGAGATCGTGAGTGGTGCCGCGGCCGTTTAACGGCTTACAGGTGAACAAGGTTTAAGAGGAAACAAACATGAGTAGCGGACGTATCGTACAAATCATCGGTGCCGTTATCGACGTTGAGTTTCCGCGCGACGTAGTACCGAATGTCTATGACGCGCTGAAGGTAAACTCCAACGATCTGACTCTCGAAGTCCAGCAACAGCTGGGTGACGGCGTCGTTCGCGCTATCGCCATGGGCCAGACCGAAGGTCTGAACCGTGGTCTGGAAGTCACTAATACCGGCGCGCCGGTCATGGTACCGGTGGGTATCAAGACTCTGGGCCGGATCATGGACGTACTGGGTACGCCCATCGATGAAGCTGGCCCGATCGGTGAAGAAGAGCGTATGCCCATTCACCGTAAGGCCCCCACCTACGAAGAGCAGGCAGCCTCTAACGAGCTGCTGGAAACCGGCATCAAGGTTATCGACCTGGTATGCCCGTTCGCCAAGGGTGGTAAGGTTGGTCTGTTCGGTGGTGCCGGTGTAGGCAAGACCGTAAACATGATGGAGCTGATCCGTAACATCGCCATCGAGCACAGCGGTTTCTCCGTGTTCGCGGGTGTTGGTGAGCGGACTCGTGAAGGTAACGACTTCTACCACGAGATGAAAGAGTCCAACGTACTGGACAAAGTAGCTCTGGTTTACGGTCAGATGAACGAGCCCCCCGGAAACCGTCTGCGTGTGGCCCTGACCGGCCTGACCATGGCAGAGAAGTTCCGTGACGAAGGTCGTGACGTACTGTTGTTCGTCGACAACATCTACCGTTACACCCTGGCGGGTACCGAAGTATCAGCACTGCTGGGTCGTATGCCTTCTGCGGTAGGTTACCAGCCGACGCTGGCGGAAGAGATGGGCGTTCTGCAGGAGCGTATCACTTCGACCAAGACCGGTTCTATCACTTCTATCCAGGCGGTATACGTACCGGCGGATGACTTGACCGACCCGTCTCCGGCCACCACCTTCTCGCACCTGGATGCGACCGTGGTACTGTCTCGTGACATCGCATCTCTGGGTATCTACCCGGCTGTAGACCCGCTGGATTCCACCTCTCGTCAGCTGGATCCACTGGTTATCGGTCAGGAGCACTACGATGTGGCCCGTAACGTTCAGGGTACCCTGCAGCGTTATAAGGAACTGAAGGATATCATTGCGATTCTGGGTATGGACGAGCTGTCTGAAGAAGACAAGCTGGTGGTATCCCGCGCGCGTAAGATCCAGCGCTTCCTGTCTCAGCCGTTCTTCGTAGCAGAAGTCTTTACCGGTTCTCCCGGTAAGTACGTCCCGCTGAAGGACACCATCTCCAGCTTCAAGGGCATCCTTGAAGGTGAGTATGATGACATGCCTGAGCAGGCGTTCTACATGGTCGGTGGTATCGAAGAAGCAGTGGAGAAAGCTAAGGGCATGAAGTAATGCTCTTAGCCCCTACTAACTAAGGGGTACTAAGATGGCTATGACTGTTCATTGCGACATCGTAAGTGCGGAGGAGCAGATCTTCTCCGGCCTGATCGAGTTCGTCTCACTGACAGGTAGCCTGGGTGACCTGGGGATTACCCCGGGTCATGCTCCGCTGCTGACGGAGATCAAACCGGGTCCTGTAGAACTCAAGAAGCAGGGCGGTGAAGAAGAAATCTTCTACGTTTCCGGTGGTTTCCTTGAGGTGCAAGCCAGCAAGGTCACCATTATGGCGGATACCGCGCTACGTGCGGCGGATATGAACGAAGCAGCTGCTGAAGAAGCCCAACGTCATGCGCAACAAGCGCTTAACGATCAAAACGCGGAGTTTGAATTCTCCCGTGCGGCTTCCCAGCTGGCAGAGGCGGCAGCTCAGCTGCGGACTCTTCGTCAGATCCGTAAAAAACTGGGTAAATAGTTCGGGATTCGTTCCGAGTTTATTTACAATAAAAGGCGACCTGCAGGTCGCCTTTTTTTTGCCTGAAAGATTTTAACGAGCCCATCAGAGGAGCGCTAAATGTCGATGGAAGTTATCGTACTGGCCGCCGGCCAGGGGACACGGATGAAGTCTCGTCTACCCAAGGTGCTGCACCCGATCGCGGGTAAGCCGATGGTAGGCCACGTACTGGATACCGCCTCACGACTAAAACCGAGCGCTCTGCACGTCGTAGTGGGTCATGGCGGTGATCAGCTGCGTGACTACCTGGCGGGGCGTGAGCTGTCAGTGGTGGAACAGGCAGAACAGTTGGGTACCGGCCACGCGGTTGATCAGGCGATGCCTGCGGTTGATGCCGATAGCACGGTGCTGATCCTCTATGGGGATGTGCCGCTGATCGCCGAGCCGACTTTGCGCCAGCTGTTGAAGAGCGCCAGTCAGGGCAAGCTGGCACTGCTGACTGTCGAGTTGGCGGATCCCACGGGCTATGGCCGCATCGTGCGTGACCACGACCACCGCGTAACCGCCATTGTCGAGCACAAAGACGCCTCCGAAGCCGAGCTGAGTATCCGTGAAATCAATACCGGCATTCTTGCCTTGCCGGCGCGCTGGCTGAAGCAGTGGCTGCCGCAGCTGTCCTCTGACAATGCACAGGGCGAATACTATCTCACCGACATTATTGCCATGGCCGCCAAATCCGGTGAAACCATCGACGCTATCCAACCCTCCTGCGAGCAGGAGGTTCAGGGCGTTAATAATCGTCTGCAGCTGGCTGAGCTGGAGCGCTGGTACCAGCGCCGACAGGCGGAACACTGGATGACCGAGGGGGTCACACTGGCAGATCCGGAGCGGGTGGACTTTCGTGGCGATATCGAGATCGGCCGCGACGTCAGCATCGACATCAACGTCATTCTGGAAGGCCGGGTACGGATCGCCGACAACGTGGTGATCGGTGCCAACTGCGTGATCAAGGATAGCGAGGTGGGCGCGGGTACGGTGATCAAGCCCCACTCGATGCTAGATGAAAGTCAGGTGGCTGAAGGCTGTGATATCGGCCCCTTTGCGCGTCTGCGTCCCGGCACGCGGCTGGCCAACAACGCCAAGATTGGCAACTTTGTCGAAACCAAGAAAGCGTTGGTGGGCGAAGGCTCCAAGATCAATCACCTCAGCTATGTCGGCGACGCTACCCTGGGCAAGGGGGTCAACGTCGGTGCGGGTACCATCACCTGCAACTACGATGGGGTCAACAAGTTCCAGACCGAGATCGGCGATGGTGCCTTTATCGGTTCCAACACCTCGCTGGTGGCGCCGGTACGGGTTGGAGCGGGAGCCACTACCGGTGCCGGTTCGACGATTACCAAAGCTATCGAAGACGGAGAGCTGGGGGTGGCTCGAGGCCGACAAGCTAACCTCAAGAACTGGAAGCGACCGAGCAAGCAGTAACCGCAAGCAGGAACAGAAACGGAGAACGACCTATGTGTGGAATCGTCGGCGCTATCGCGCAACGGAATGTCACCGGCATCCTGCTGGAAGGGCTTAAACGGCTGGAATATCGCGGCTATGACTCCGCCGGTATCGCGGTACTTGATCGTGCCAGTGGCGCAATCGCCTGTACCCGCCGCTCCGGTAAAGTTGCTGAGCTGGAGAATGCGCTGGCTGCGGAGCCTCTCGATGGTACCATCGGCATCGCCCACACTCGCTGGGCAACCCACGGCAAGCCGGAGGAGCGCAACGCTCACCCCCATGTAGCCTCTTCCCGGATCGCCGTCGTGCATAACGGCATAATTGAAAACTTTGAGCAGCTGAAGGCCGATTTGCAGGCCAAAGGGCATCAGTTCGCCTCCGATACCGACACCGAAGTAATCGCTCACCTCGTCTATGACCAGCTGCAACAGGGGGTGGCCTTTCCCGCAGCGGTCAAAGCTACCATCGCCCAGCTGCACGGCGCCTACGCGCTGGCGATCATGGATCGCGAGCAGCCGGGCCTATTGATGGCCGCCCGCATGGGCAGTCCGCTGGTGTTGGGGGTGGGCATCGGCGAGCACTTTATCGCTTCTGATCCGCTGGCTTTGCTACAGGTCACCGACCAGTTTATCTACCTCGATGAAGGTGATCTGGCCGAGGTCACCCTTGATGGCGTCGTCGTTCGCGACCGCGCTGGTGAAACCGCCAGTCACCCGGTACAACGGTTTGAACACGGTCAGGATGCCGCCGACAAAGGCGAGTACCGCCACTACATGCTCAAAGAGATCTACGAGCAACCGGCCGTCGTCGAGGCGGTACTGGAAGGACGTCTGGGTAGTGACAAGGTCTATGAAGAGGCGTTCGGTGCCGAAGCGCGGGCGGTGTTTGACCGGGTCAAGGCGGTACAGATTATCGCCTGCGGTACCAGCTATCATGCCGGTCTCATCGCCAAGTACTGGATCGAAGAGCTGGTGGGCATCCCCTGTCAGGTGGAGGTGGCCAGTGAGTACCGCTACCGCAAGACCGTTGCCCTGCCCGACAGTCTGTTCGTCACCATCTCCCAGTCCGGTGAAACCGCCGACACCCTGGCAGCGCTGCGCGAAGCCAAGGAATCGGGGTTTCTTGCTTGTCTGACCATCTGCAACGTGCCCGGCAGTTCGCTGGTGCGTGAGTCCGACCTGGCGTTGATGACCAACGCCGGCCCCGAGATCGGTGTCGCCTCTACCAAGGCCTTTACCAGCCAGCTGGTGGCCCTGTTGTTGACCACGCTGGTATTGGGGCGCCGCCATGGTCTCGATCCGGCGGTGGAATCGGAGCTGGTTGGTTGTCTCCGGGGGTTACCGGCGTTGTTCACCCAAGTGCTGGCGCTGGATGAGCCGATCAAAGCGCTATCGGAGCAGTTTGCCGACAAGAACCACAGCCTGTTTCTTGGCCGCGGTGCCATGTACCCCGTGGCTATGGAGGGCGCGCTGAAGCTGAAGGAGATCTCCTACATTCACGCCGAAGCCTATCCCGCGGGCGAGCTCAAGCACGGCCCACTGGCGCTGGTGGACAAAGAGATGCCGGTGATCGTGGTGGCGCCCAACAACAGCCTGCTGGAAAAGCTCAAAGCCAACATGCAGGAGGTCAGTGCCCGCGGTGGAGAGCTGTTCGTGTTCGCCGACAAGGATGCGGGCATGGTCGCTGAAGAGGGACTGCAACTACTGCCGGTGCCTGAATCACATACCCTGCTTGATCCGCTGGTCTATACCCTGCCGCTGCAGCTGCTGAGCTATCATGTGGCGGTGTTGAAAGGCACCGATGTGGACCAGCCACGCAACCTCGCTAAATCGGTTACGGTCGAGTAACCCTGAACAGGCCTGCCACATCTGTGTGGCGGGCCGAAATTGCTGCACTGACTGCTTTGCTGTCGTGCCATGATCTTCATCTACGGATAGCCGCCATGACTCGTCTCTTCTCCTGCCTGTTTTGCCTGTTACTGGGGATGACATCTGCCTCGGCGGCGCTGCCGGAGACTGACTCTGCCGGCCATCCCTTGCCGAGCCTAGCGCCGCTAGTGGAGCGGGTCTCTACTGCGGTCGTGAATATCGTCACCTTTGGTGGCTCAAAGTCGCCGGCTACCAGCAATCGTCCAAGCTCCACCGGTTCCGGCGTGATTATTGACGCCGCGGAGGGGCTGATCCTGAGCAACCACCATGTGGTGGGTGATGCGGAGCGGATCCGCATCACGCTGGTGGACGAGCGCCAGTTCGACGCCGAACTGGTTGGCAGCGATCCGGCGGTGGATCTGGCGTTGCTGCGGATTGACGCCGATAAACTGCAGGCGCTGCCGCTCGCTGATTCGGACCGGTTGCGGGTGGGGGACTTTGTGATTGCGGTGGGCAATCCGTTCGGGCTGGGGCAGACGGTGACCAGCGGTATCGTCAGCGCGCTGGGACGCACCGGGCTTGGGATCGAGAACTATGAAGACTTCATCCAGACCGACGCGTCCATCAATCCCGGTAATTCCGGTGGCGCATTGATTAACCTGCAAGGCCAGTTGGTGGGGATCAACACCGCGATTCTGGCCCCCAACGGCGGTAACAGCGGTATCGGTTTTGCCATTCCGGCCAACATGGCCAAGGCGATCAGCGATCATCTGGCGGCCAAGGGTGATGCCAGCCGCGGCACGCTCGGGGTCTCGGTCCAGGATATGACGCCGTCGCTGGCGCGTGCATTCGGGTTACCGGCAGAGGCAAACGGGGTACTGGTGAGTCAGGTCAAACCGGGGTCGGCAGCAGCCCGAGCGGGTGTGCAGGTGGCTGATATTATCGTTGCCATCAACGGCCAAAGTATTCGCAACGCCGCCGATTTGAAGGCGCAACTGGGTGTGTTGACCCTGGAAGAGACCCTGCAGCTAACCCTGTTGCGACAGCAACAGCGGCTGACGGTGAGCGCGACGCTTGACCAGCCCAAACGGCTGACCGTCGAAGGCGTTCAGCTGAATCCCTTGTTTGCCGGTGTGGTTTTTAACGGCGATCAGGAGTTGCCGGGTATCCCGGTGCTGTCAGTGCGAGGCGATTCCAATGCGGCCGCCAAGGGGCTTAGTCCGGGTGATCTGATCGTGTCGGTCAATCAGCAGCGGGTGCGCAGTGTTGATGAGCTGGCGACAGCGGTCAAGGAGCAGCGCGGACTGCTGTTGGTAGTCAATCGTCGTGGTGGCCCCTATTTTGTCGCGCTGGACTAGATCTGCGGGGAATTAATCGCGCCTTTACCGGTCAATCGATGCTGAGCCCTCTAGTAGCAGGATGACCGGCTTATGTTGAAACGTATCTCTCTTACCCTGATGGCGCTGGTCGTCATCGTCGCCGGTGGCCTGTTCGCCACGCAGAAATTCCTTACGCCCATGAGCAGTGATCTGTCAGTGGTTGGCCAGGGGACGCCCACCTTGGTACTGGCCTATGAAAACTATTCGCCTGACAGTGGCGCGGCGCTGAATCAACTTAATAGCCTGCGCCATGATTACGCCGATCAGCTGCGGTTTGTGGTTGCCGATCTGGGTACCCCCGACGGCCAGGCCTTTGCGCGTCGGCATCGTTTGGCGAATGGTCTGGCGCTGCTGCTGGATGGCGATGGCAAGCCACTCAAGGTCGCGCGCCTGAGTAGCGACGAGGCATCACTCCGGACACAGCTGGAAGACAAACTGGCATTGCTGAACCTATAGAACAGCAGTGCGCAAAGCTTAAGCCTTGGTGCTTTGACCGTAGTAGCCATTCCGCTGCATTAATGTACGTGGAGCGCTTTATCGCGTGTTTCCAATAGGGCCTATGGCCCCTTTAAATCGTTTGAAATTGATACCTTAACCCGTATGGAAATTGGTAGGAGCATCAACATCCGTGAACGTTGATAGGGAAAGTTACAGCCATGAGCTGGTGGAGTTGGGTAACCAGGCATGGATTCTCAACTGCGCGCTGGCGGAACTGTATCGGTTTCAGAAGCTGATGGATGACGATGAAGCGATGTCGCCGGCGCTAGCTGAAGGGCGGCGACAACTGCTGGATCCCGCCTACACTCGTCTCTACACGCGGTTACAGGCGTTGATGGCCAAGTGGACGCGGCGGATAGCCGAGCAGGCTGGTGAGACCATGGGTGTCGAGGAGCGTCCTTGGGGAATTGAGGTGCAGCTGCCAGACGCGGTGCGCCAGCGGTTGAAGGCTCAGCTGATGGAGCCGTTGACGCGGGATGAGATGATCGCGCGCGCTGACGCCTCACCGGACCGGTTGTTTCTTTGTTACCCGGTGGTAGATGCTGACCAACGTTATAGCGTATGGCGTTTTGACGGGGCGGATATCAGCTACAGCAAAATGTGGTGGAGCTGGTGGTTGGCTAGCGACCGGCCATTATGCCGGCGGCAGGCCCTGAGCGATAACTTGTGGCTGATCGATGGTTGCGGCACGGACTGGCGGGATCAGCTCGCTGGCCCTATCTCCGTCTGAGCGGCTGGCAGTCGAATATAAAACCGGCTGCCCTGCCCCGGCGCGTTTTCCAGCCAGATCTTGCCGCCCCCTGCAGCGTTATCTATACGTCGCCGCATGTGGCAACCCCTAAAAAGGCTCCTAAATAAGAATTACTTATATCAAAATATGCTGATTTTATTGAATTATTAATCAGCAGTGGATTGACCATTCCTGTCAAAATCTTGGCTTGAATCAAAGATCAAAATTGATTATTTTGCAGGGTCTCTCGACGCGTACTAACAAGGACTGTGACTCGCGATGGATCCGCACGACCGTCAAAAGGCCGAAGGCCACGCTGTATTTGACTCCGGCCTCCACTGTCTGGTTGCCATCGCCCGTTTTCACCGTTTACCTGCTGAAGCAGCCCAGCTCAAGCACCAGTTTGGTCGCGACGAAGCGACGCTGAATTCCCAGGATCTGCTTCGTGCCGCCAAAGCTCTGGGCTTTCGCGGCCAGTCGAGCACGATCTCTGCGGATCGTCTGAATAACCGCACCCTGCCGGCCATCGGTCGCAGCCAGGATGGCCACTACTTTATTATCGCCAAAGTGTCTGAACCTGGAGAATCGACCGGGCCCGGTGACGAGCGCCGCGTTCTGGTGCAGCGGATGGATCGCCAGGCACCGGAAACCCTGACCGCAGAGGAATTCAGCGATCTCTGGTCCGGTGAACTGATCCGCCTCACCCTGCGTGGCGGTCAGGGACAGGGCCATCAGCTATTCAATCTAAGCTGGTTTATTCCGGCGCTGGTGAAATACCGCAAGCACTTTGCCGAGGTGATCACCGCTTCCTTTTTCCTCCAGATGTTTGCCCTGGCCACGCCGCTGTTCTTTCAGGTGGTGATGGACAAGGTACTGGTCCACCAGGGTTTTACCACCCTGGACGTACTGGCGTTCGGCTTCTTTGTTCTGGCGTTCTTTGAGGCCACCATCGGCGGCTTGCGGCATTATCTCTTCGCCCACACCGCCAACCGCGTCGATGTCGCCCTCGGGGCCAAACTGTTCAACCACCTCACCGCGCTACCGCTGGCCTACTTCGAGGCCCGCCAGGTGGGACAGAGTGTCGCCCGGGTGCGCGAGCTGGAGACCATCCGCAACTTCATTACCGGCACCGCCCTGACCTTGGTGATCGACCTCTCCTTCACCTTGGTGTTCTTCGCGGTGATGTGGTACTACAGTCCCACCCTGACCCTGATCGTACTGGCAACCCTGCCCTGCTACGTGATTCTGTCGCTGTTCATCACCCCGATTTTGCGTCACCGCCTTGATCAGAAGTTCAAGCACGGTGCCGAAAACCAGGCCTTTCTGGTGGAATCCGTCACCGGCATCGAAACCCTCAAGGCGATGGCAGTGGAACCACAGATGCAGCGCCGTTGGGAAGACCAACTCAGTAAGTACGTCACCGCCTCATTCCGTAGCCAGAACCTCAACAATATCGCCAATCAGGTGGCCGGTTTTATCAGCAAGCTGACGACGCTGGGCATTATTTGGTGGGGCGCGCACCTGGTGATCGGCGGCGATCTGTCGGTAGGCCAGTTGATCGCCTTCAACATGATCGCCGGGCGGGTGACCGGACCGATCCTCAAGCTGGTGCAGCTGTGGCAGGATTTTCAGCAGGCGGGCATCTCGCTGCAGCGCTTGGGCGACATTCTCAACACCCCGCGTGAACCAGGCTACAACCCTAATCGCAGCACCCTGCCCAGCCTCAAAGGAGCGGTTAGCTTTGAACACGTGGGCTTCCGCTACCGCCCCGATGGCCCGCAGATCCTCAACAACGTCGATCTGCAGGTCAAACCGGGTGAGGTGGTCGGCATCGTTGGTCGCTCCGGGTCTGGCAAGAGCACCCTGACCAAACTGGTACAGCGCCTCTACGTACCGGAGTCCGGGCGGGTGCTGGTGGATGGCGTCGATCTGGCCATGGTCGATACCGCTTGGCTGCGGCGCAATATCGGCGTGGTGTTGCAGGAAAATTTCCTTTTCAACCGCTCCATCCGTGAAAACATCGCCCTGGCCAATCCCGGCTTGCCGATGGAAGCGGTGGTTCGTGCCGCCCAACTGGCCGGCGCCCACGAATTTATCCTCGAACTGCCCGAAGGTTACGACAACCCGGTGGGCGAGCATGGCTGTAACCTCTCCGGCGGCCAGCGCCAGCGCATCGCCATCGCCCGCGCCCTGATATCCGATCCCAAGATCCTGATCTTTGATGAAGCCACCAGTGCCCTCGATTATGAATCGGAGCGCATCATCCAGAACAACATGGCCGCCATCAGCCGCGGGCGCACCCTGTTTATCATCGCCCACCGCCTCAGCACCGTGCGCCAGTGCGACCGCATTATTGTTATGGACAAGGGGCGGATCGTCGAAGCAGGCAGCCACGATCAGCTGATAGCACGTGGTGGTGAGTATGCTCGCCTGCACAGCTTCCAGAGTGACCTGCCCGATGCTGCCGCGCGCAGGGAGCAGATCAAACAGCAGCTCAAGCAGCAAGATATCCGGCGCGCTCCGCCTTCCGCCCAACCGCAGGGAGGGCAGCCGCGATGAGTCTGTTGAGCAATCTGTTGGACGTTTGGCGCAATCGCGCAAGCATCGGCGACGGTAACCTCGCCCGTGAGGAACTGGAATTTCTTCCCGCTGCGCTGGAGATCCAGGCTCGCCCTCCTTCCCCTTTGGGTCGACTGCTGATGTGGACCCTGATGGCCCTGTTTATCATCGCGGTACTCTGGGCCTGCGTCGGCAAGGTGGATATCGTCGCCGTGGCCGAGGGCAAGATCGTTCCCAGCGGCAAGGTCAAGCCGATACAGCCGCTGGAAAAGGGCGTGGTCAGCCGCATACTGGTGAGCGACGGTCAACGGGTCAGCGCCGGCGATCCACTGGTGGAGCTGGATGCCACCCAGACCCAGGCCGACCAGCAACGGCTGCAGCATGAACTGCTCACCACCCGGCTTAATCTGGCCCGCCAGCAGGCGCTGGCCACCCGGTTGATCGATTCAGACCGGGCGCTGAGCCCGGCGGAACAGCCCATCAGCTGGCCCACACAGGCCACGCCGGCCCAGCAACTGCTGCAGCAGAGCCTGTTTGACCAGCAGTGGGCCCAGTATCAGGCCCAGCTTAAGGCGCTGGACAAGGCCCGTTCGTCACGCGAGGCGGAGCAGGACGCCAGCCGCGCCCGCATCGCCCGCCTCGGTGCCACCCTGCCGCTGATCGCCGAACGCGCCGACGCCCTCAAGCAGCTCAGCGAACGTAAGATGGCGGCACGGCTGCAGTTCCTCGAGCTGGAGGAGGAGCGGGTCGAAAACGCACAGGAACTGGTGGAGGAGCGCGCCCGCCTGCGTCAGCTGGACGCCGCCTTAGCCGAGATCACCGCCCAGCGCGAGGTGCTCAACGCCGAATCCCGCAGCCGCGCCTTTGAAGCGCTGGCGGAAAGCCAGCGTCAGGCCAGCGCGCTGGAAGAGGAGCTGGCCAAGGCCGAGGACCGTAACCAGCGCCAGATCCTTTACGCCCCCGTGGACGGTATCGTCAAGGAACTGGTGCTGGCCGCCGAGGGAGAGGTGGTCACCCCCGCCCAGCCGCTGCTGCAGATCGTCCCCCGCGAAGAGACGTTGGTAGTGGAGGCCTATCTCGCCAACAAGGATATCGGCTTTGTCCGAGCCGAGATGCCGGCGGCGGTCAAGGTCCACACGTTCCCCTTCACCAAGTATGGCCTGATCGAGGCCGAGGTGATTCAGGTCAGCGCCGACGCCCTCGCCGACGAAGAGCGCGGGCTGATCTACAAGGTGAAACTGCTGCTGAACCGAGACTGGCTCGATGTGGAAGGCAATCGGGTCGGACTGATTCCGGGCATGGCGGTCACCGCCGAGGTGAAAACCGGCACCCGGCAGCTAATTGAATATTTTCTGGCGCCCCTGCTGCGGTATCGGCAGGAGAGTGTGAGGGAGAGGTAATCATTGGTTTTAGTAAACCGCTTATTTTGCAGTTATGAGAATTCAAACTGCTATCTAATTATAAAATAGGTAATTTACATAGTTTTAATACAACTGTTTTGATTGTCTTGATGTTGTAGTAAATCTCAATTAATGTGAAAAATTATCAATGGATGATTTTAAAGCGACGCAAGGATGTGTTGTGTTTCTGCTCTTCTGATTGCGCTGAAACTAGCCACGCCTTAATGAAACTGTTCAACGCGCTCTCCGGCAAGTGTCGTTTGCGTGCGTTGCTTCATCTCTCTATCCATTTTTGAATCATGCCTCTGCGCAACCTGTGCGCGGGAGGAGACCTATGTCGATCAAACGCCACTGGCCTAATAACGAAGGGAGTTCGTAATGAGCAAGATTACTGGAACGGAGAGTTCGGAAAACCTGCAAGGAACCGCAGCAGCAGATGAAATAACGGGACTTGGTGGTAATGACTCCCTTTACGGTAACGATGGCGCTGATCTTTTAGACGGTGGTGAGGGCAACGACTACCTGCAGGGCGGTAACGGTGATGACGTGCTGCTCGGTGGTGCCGGTGACGACAGCCTCTACGGCCAGAACGGTGACGACGTCATCGACGGCGGTGCCGGTAACGACTACCTGCGCGGTGACGGCGGTAACGACAGCTATCGCTTCGGTCGTGGCGCGGGCCAGGACCGCATCTACGACTACGACTGGACCGCGGGTAACAGCGACCGCATCGTCCTCGACGCCGATGTAGCTCCGGGCGATGTCAGCCTGTTGCGTGAGAACAGTGACCTGATCCTGAGCATCAACGGCACCACCGACACCCTGCGGATGCAGAACTGGTTCAGTGGCACCAGCTACCGGATCGAGGAAGTGGTTTTTGCTGATGGCACCGTCTGGGATGCAACGCTGCTGAACGATACCGCGTCAGTCCCGGTAGGTACTGAAGGGAACGACAACCTGTACGGTGACAGCGGCGACAACACGATGCAGGGCCTGGGTGGCAACGACAGCCTGTATGGATTTGATGGCAACGACACCCTGGAAGGTGGCGCTGGCAATGACAACCTGCGCGGTGACGAGGGTAACGACAGCCTCGACGGTGGTGAGGGCAACGACTACCTGCAGGGCGGTAACGGTGATGACGTGCTGCTCGGTGGTGCCGGTGACGACAGCCTCTACGGCCAGAACGGTGACGACGTCATCGACGGCGGTGCCGGTAACGACTACCTGCGCGGTGACGGCGGTAACGACAGCTATCGCTTCGGTCGTGGCGCGGGCCAGGACCGCATCTACGACTACGACTGGACCGCGGGTAACAGCGACCGCATCGTCCTCGACGCCGATGTAGCTCCGGGCGATGTCAGCCTGTTGCGTGAGAACAGTGACCTGATCCTGAGCATCAACGGCACCACCGACACCCTGCGGATGCAGAACTGGTTCAGTGGCACCAACTACCGGATCGAGGAACTGAGCTTCGGCGATGGATTAACGATCAAGCTTTCCGATATTCACCTGGGTACCGCCGGCGATGACCAGCTGACAGGGTCTGACGCTGACAGCGTGTTATTTGGTAATGCCGGCAACGACCTAATCACAGGCAATGCCGGCAACGACTTCATTAGCGGTGGTGAAGGCAGCGATGAAATGGTCGGTGGCAGCGGCGATGACACCTATGTGGTAGACAATGCCTCTGACCAGGTAATTGAGTTACCGAATGAAGGTAACGATACGGTTTACAGCAGTATCAGTTACACCCTGACCGACAATGTTGAAAACCTGGTACTGACAGGGGCGAACGTGCTCGACGGTACCGGCAATCAACTAAGTAACAAGCTCACCGGTAACAGTGCGGCCAACGTGCTGCGCGGCGCTGCTGGGGACGATGTTATTGACGGTGGCGCCGGCGATGACACCCTGGAGGGCGGCCTGGGTAACGATACGTACCTGTTTGGTCCGGGCTCGGGTCAAGACACAGTGATCGAGTCCGATGTTTCGGCGGGCAATATCGATATTGTTCGAGTTGCCGAAGGGCTCGAGGCGTCTGATCTGCTGATTTATCGAGTCGGTGACGACCTGACCCTGAATATCAAGGGCACCGATGACACCATGACCATCTCCGGCTGGTTTACGGACAGCGCCCATCAGATTGAGCGGATCGAATTCGCTAACGGTGACTTTATCGATGCGGCCGAAATGGCCACTGCTAAAGCCGCCATCATCGGTACCGCTAACGGTGATGTTCTTTACGGCACCAGCGGTGACGACATTATCCGCGGTCTTTCAGGGAATGATTCCATCTATGGCCAGAATGGCGCGGATCTTTTAGACGGTGGCGACGGCAACGATAACCTGCAGGGTGGCAACGGCGACGACGTGCTGCTCGGCGGTGCCGGTGACGACAGCCTCTACGGTCAGAACGGTGCCGACATCATCGACGGCGGGGCCGGCAACGACTACCTGCGCGGTGATGGCGGAAACGACATCTACCACTTCGGGCGTGGTGCCGGTCAGGACCGCATCTACGATAACGACTGGGCTGCCGGCAACACCGACCGGATCGTGCTCGACGCCGATGTGGCCCCGGCCGATGTCAGCCTGCTGCGCGATAACAACGACCTGATCCTCAGCATCAACGGCACCACCGACACCCTGCGGATGCAGAACTGGTTCAGTGGCACCAACTACCGGATCGAGGAAGTGAGCTTTGCCGACGGTACGGTCTGGGATGCGGCACTGCTGAACGATACCGCCTCGGTACCGGTGGGCACCGAGAACGGTGACAACCTCTATGGGGACAGCGGCGACAACACCATCCAGGGTCTGGGCGGTAACGACAACCTGTACGGTTTTGCCGGCAACGACACCCTGGAAGGCGGTGCGGGCAACGACTACCTGCGCGGTGATGACGGTAACGACAGCCTCGACGGTGGCGACGGCAACGATAACCTGCAGGGTGGCAACGGCGACGACGTGCTGCTCGGCGGTGCCGGTGACGACAGCCTCTACGGTCAGAACGGTGCCGACATCATCGACGGCGGGGCCGGCAACGACTACCTGCGCGGTGATGGCGGTAACGACATCTACCACTTCGGGCGTGGTGCCGGTCAGGACCGCATCTACGATAACGACTGGGCCGCTGGCAATTCGGATCAAGCCGTGTTCGGAGCGGATATCTCGACCGAACAGCTTTGGTTTAGCCGCGAAGGCAATGATCTTGAGGTCAGTGTGATCGGGTCAGGTGACTCGCTGAGAATCCAGAATTGGTACTCAGGCTCGTCGTACCGCGTTGAGCAGTTCGAAACAGCCGATGGATACACGCTGGTTGAATCGCAAGTAGAGAACCTGGTCTCGGCAATGGCAGCCTTTGAACCGCCAGTCTTGGGCGAAATGAGCCTGAGTCAGGAGCAGTCAGAGGCTCTAACTCCGGTCATCGCGGCAAGCTGGCAAGCGTAACAGCAAGAGTTTTGAATTAACGACGTTCACCTCAACGCCTCCATACCTCAACCGGGTATGGAGGCGTTCTTGTTTATCTACCGCGTGGATTGGTTGGAAGACGAATATAAAACCGACTGCCCTGACCCGGCGCGCTTTCCAGCCAGATCTTGCCGCCGTGGTGTTCGATGATCCCTTTGCAGATCGCCAGCCCCAGACCTGATCCTTTGGGTTTACCCTGCTGCTCGTCCTCGACCTGCTGAAACTTGTCGAACAGGCTCCGGTGGAAGGCCGGTGCAATGCCGGGTCCGTTATCCTCAACGCAGAGAACCAGACCGCCCTGCTCTGGGTTCAGCCTGACCTGAACCTGACCTTCATGCTCGGCGCAGAACTTGGCCGCGTTCGAAAGCAGATTGATGATCACCTGCTGAATCCGGTCACGGTCGAACGCGGCGCTTACCGGCGCTTCCGGCAGTGACAGGCTGAGGCCGATATCGCGTTCCTGGTAGAGCTGGTAGACCGCCTTGGTGGCATCGTTGATCACCTGCTTGAGGTCGTTGTCCTCGATCTTCCATTGAATCTTGCCTGCGTCGATCTTCGCCAGATCAAGCACATTGTTAATTAGCCGGGTGAGCCGCTGCGCTTCATCGACGATGATCTGGAGAAACTCCGCCCGCTGCTCAACGGCCAGGTCCGGTTCGCTCAGCAGAATCTCCGAAAAGGCGCGGATCGAGGTTAACGGTGTCCGCAGTTCGTGGCTGACGGTGCTGACAAAGTCGTCTTTCATTCGGTCCAGCTCTTTCAGCCGGTCGTTGGCGGCTTTGAGCTTGGCGGTTGCGACTTCGTACTGGCGGGTTTTCTGCTCCAGCTGGTGGCTGTACTCGACCACCTGCGAGGTCTCGTCAAGGATATCCATGACGTCGTCGATATTGAGCGTCTGTCCTTTATAGAGGGTGGAGATCATCACCCGTGCACTGGCGGCGCCGATCACACCGGCGATCAGGCGTTCGCCATAGCTGACCAGATGAGTATGGGGCTCGGCGATGCTCTGCTGATCAAAGTCAAAGCCTCGCTCCCGGGCGAAGCGGCGAAAGGCCTGTTCGGCGGCTTCGTTGCCGGTGAAGCGCCCGACCAGTGATTGCAGCGCGGCAACGGTGACCGTACCGCGCCAGACATCGATGCGTCCCCGCCCCGGTTCGGCGTCCATAAAGGCGTCCACGAACGCCTTGGCCTGCACTTTTTCGATCACGCTGGCGCTGGAACGCAGCGAGACCGTCACCAGCAGGAAAATATTGACCGGCAGGCTCCAGAACACCGCGTGGGTGATCGGGTCCAGTTCGGTGAGCCCGAACAGTGCATAGGGCTTGAGGAACTCAATGCCGAACAGCCCTTGTTCAACGAAACTGAGGGGGAGCCAGCCCGATTTGGCAAACGAGGGCAGCATCAGGGTGTACGCCCAGATGGCGAAACCACTACTCAGACCGGCCAGCGCGCCGGCGCGGGTGGCGCCCTTCCAGTAGATGCCGATCAGAATAGCCGGCGCGAACTGGGCAGCGGCAACAAAAGAGACCAGGCCGATGGTGACCAGCGCGTACGATTCGCCGATCAGGCGGAAATAGAGGAACGCCAGCATCAGGATAATCAGAATGGAGCCGCGGCGTATCTGCAGCACCAGTCGGGTCATGTCGCCCGAGTGCAGGGGCTGCTCCTGTAACCGGTTGCGCAGCAGCAGTGGCAGAATCAGCTCGTTAGAGATCATGGTTGCCAGGGCGATGGTGGCGACGATCACCATCCCGGTGGCGGCCGATACCCCGCCGATAAACACCAGCAAGGTCAGCCACTGGGCCCCTTGTGCCATGGGAATGGTAAGTACGTAGGTATCCGGATCCACGCCGCTGTTGCCAAACAGCAGCAGTCCTCCGAGGGCCAGCGGCATCACGAACAGGTTGATCAGCAGCAGGTAGAGCGGGAACAGCCAGCTGGCCTTGCGCAGGTGCTCGTCGTTGACGTTTTCTACCACCGCCACCTGGAACTGGCGCGGCAGGAACAGCACGGCGCACATGGCGATCAGGGTGGTGGAAAACCAGCGCGCATAGCCGCCGGGCAGCGAGTCCATGGTCCATAGTGCGGCCAGCTCAGCTTGTTGCGCAGCGCGGTTGAAGATATCCACCGGCCCCTCGAACACCACGAAGGTAACGAAGACCCCTACCGCCAGAAAGGCCAGCAACTTGACCACCGACTCAAACGCAATGGCGGCCACCATCCCTTCGTGGCGTTCGGTGACGTCAATATGGCGGGTGCCGAACAGGATGGTAAAGGCGGCCAGCAACAGCGCCACGTAGAAGGCGGTATCCTCCCATAGGGGCACTTCGTGGGCACCCGCTGGCAGCATCAGCTGCGGATACTGCTGCACGATCAGAACGCTGTTGGAGATCGCCTTCAGTTGCAGTGAGATATAGGGCAGGATGCCGATCACCGCGATGATGGTAACCAGCCCGGTAAGGCGGGCGCTTTTGCCGTAGCGTGAGCCAATAAAGTCGGCGATGGAGGTGATCCGCTGCTTGCGTGAAATACGGATGATCTTGCGCAGCACGAACCACCACAAGGCGGCCATCAGCGTTGGACCCAGATAGATGGGCAGAAACCCCACCCCGTTCTGGGCGGCATAGCCGACACTGCCAAAGAATGTCCAGGCGGTGCAGTAGACCGCGATGGAGAGGCTGTAGATGTAGGGGTTGCTGATGATACTGCGCTGCTGTTCCGCCCGGCGGTCGCCGAAAAACGCAATGGCGAACAACAGCCCCAGGTAGGCGACGATGGTCAGTCCGATCAGACCGGCATTAAGCACGCGGGTCGTCCTCGGTTTCATCGTCAGTGTCACCGGTTGGCTGCGGTGAGTCGACGATCAAGCGCACCACCACAATGAAGCCTAGCCAGAGACCGAACAGGTACAGCACCAGTGGCGGCAATCCGAACACCATATGGTGCGAGGAAAACAGCGACAGCCAGGGGTAGTTGAGCAGCAGCAACGTGGTGGCGGCAGCAAAAAATACCAGTTGGGTGCGGCCGGATCGCATCGTTACCGGTCCCCTCGGTCAACGGTAGGCATCGATCGCCTCTCGCAGGGTAACAATGCCACGCGCTTCCAGCAGCTCGATCTGGGCCAGTAGCAGTTTGGCGGTGGCCAGGCTGTCGCCGAGAGCCGAGTGGCGACCATGAATTTCGATCCCCATGCGGGCGGTGATGGCGTCAAGGGACTGCTCCACCTCCGAGCCGTGGAGGCAGACTGACAGCATCAGGGTATCGAGGATCGGGTTGGTGAAGTAGGCGCCGGACTGGGCTTCGCGGCGGCGAATAAAGGCCATATCGAACCAGGCGTTGTGGGCCACCAACACGCTGTCCTTGGCGAACGACTTGAACCGTGGCAGCACCTCGACAATGGAGGGCGCGTGGGTGACGTCGGCGTCGGTGATGCCGTGGTAGCGGATCGATTCGGCGGGAATGCTGCGGCCCGGATTGACCAGCTGGTTGAACTGTTCGTCCGGCAGAATACGCTGGTTGACGATACGGACCGCAGCAATGGACACCACTTCGTCACCCTGCCCCGGTTCAAGGCCGGTGGTTTCGCAATCGAACACTACATAATCCAGGTTTCGCAGCGGGGTATTGAGCAGCGAGTCGTGCTGTGGTCGCGGTTCGAACAGGTCGAAGTCATAGATCATCGGCCGGGTGGGCAGCTCCGGCGCGGCGGGTTGCGCATCCTTGGGAGCCGGCAGTGGCAGCCGCAGCAGCGCCATGCCGTCGATCCGCTCGTGGGGCTGACTCCAGAGTTCGGCGCCCAATTGGCGCGCCAGCTCTCCGGCTTCCGGGTGGCCGACTACATCGCGCAGAACCTCATGCTGGCAGCTTTCCAGTTCACTGTTGCTCAGGGGCTGCCCCTGCCACACCAGGTCGAGATAGACGGTGTGATCACCTCGCTGTGCTTCCATATCGAAACGGCTAACCTGGCGCAGGCGTGCCACGCTGGTGGCAAGATGCTCGAACAGCGCGACCACCGCGTGGCTGTCTGTGCACAGCCACTCCGGCACACCGGTCATGGTCAGTTGCAGTTGTTGCTGCTGCTCCAGGTGACGGCGTAACAGGTGGATCAGGTCGGAGGAATAGATATTGGCCAACTGCCACTCCTGCCCCACCAGCGCGCTCTCGCTGGCAGCCAGGGTGTTGACCTGATCGCTGAGGCGGCAACTCTCCTGATTGATAACATCGATGAACCCGAGCCGCTCGGCGGCGGACATGTCATCGTAGTCGCGCAGGTTTTCGCCGGCAGCGCGCAGGTTAGCCAACGGGCCGCGCAGACCCTGAACCGTGCTGGTGAACAGGCGGTCGCGCTGCTGCAGATCTTTCTGGCGGCTGGTGACGTCGTCGAACGCCACCAGAAACCCCCCCTGACAGGCCGTGCTGGTAAATTCGTCGTCGCGCAGCAGGCCAACGCGGCAACTGAGTAAGCGGTCGGTTTCACGCACCGCGCAGATCAGGCGCCCGGAGGCGTCCGCCTGCTGGCTCAAGCGGTCAAGGGTATGCTGCAACGGCGTTTGCGGCAGCAGGTCGTAAAGCGAGCGTCCAAGCCCCAGTGCGGGATGATGATGCAAGATGCGGTGTGCCGCCGGGTTGTACAGCAGAACGCGAGCGCTTGCATCACAGACCAGTACCCCCTCGTCGAGTCCCTGAATCACCCGCTCCAGATAGCCTTTTTGCAACTGTACCCGCTCGGCTCCGCTGCGCATGGCACTGGCAACTTCACTGCGCGCGCGCAGGAGCTGGTCACCAATCTGGCGCAGGTTGCCGGGGAGATCACCCAGCAAGTGGCCGTCCGCCAGTTCCAGTTCATGGGCCGCATGGGTGTTGAGCATGATCTCACTGCCTCGTTCCAGCGCTGCCAGCGGCTTGAGCAGCCGCTGCCGGACCCGATGCCAGAGCAGAATCTGCAGCAGGGCGATACCACTCAGCAGCGCCGACAACAGCCGCAGTGAGCGTGAGGTTTCGCCATCGGCGCTCCAGTGCAGCAAGACGGCGATCAGCAGCAGCAATAGCGGTAACAGTATTAACCAGCGTGCCTGACGTAGCAGTTTCATCGGCTGTTACTCCAAGGTCGCCATCAGCGCCGCGACCTTGTCGATCAGCTCCTGATTGGAGAAGGGCTTGGTGATGTAGTCGTCTGCACCCAGCGCCAACCCTTTCTCTTTTTCCACCTCCCGCCCTTTGGCGGTCAGCAGAATGATGCGGGTCGAGTGCCAGGCGGGGTTATTGCGGATCTGTTCGCAGACATCGTAGCCGTTGAGGCGTGGCATGTTGATATCCAGCAGCACCAGATCGGGCGGTACCGCAGCCACCCGCTGCAGTGCCATTTCGCCGTCGCTGGCGGTGTCGACCTCATAACCGGCTCGCTTCATCAGAAATTGCAGCGACAGCAGAATATTGGGCTCGTCGTCTACCAACAGAATCCGTTTGGCCATGGACAGTGCTCTCCTGGCTGGGCGGTGATCCGCGCAGCTGCGGTAATCCCTTACAGGATAGGAGAGAGTGGCGCGCTTTACCCGCTGTTGCCGGCGGATCTTTTGCCCGGTTGAGGTGTTGTTTCTCTACCGCCGTTTTACCGGTTCGCTTGCCGCTCCAGGGAGATCTCGCCATGGCACACCGCCGACCCTACACCGTCGCCTTCTTTCCCGGTGCCTTTCGTCCGCCTCACGGAGCCCATGATGACGCGGTGGGCTACCTTTGCTCACGCGGCGATATCGATGAGGTGGTTGTGGTCGTCAGTGGTCGCTACCGGCAGCTGGCGGGCAGTGGTGACAGCTTGGGGCCTGAACTGGCACAGAAGGTATGGGCGCTGTATCTGGCCGACCAACCCAAGGCCAGTGTCGTTGTGGCGGCCGCCAGTGCGGTGGAGCATGCGGTGCGGCTGGGCCAGCAGCGGGATGCCGATCAGCGCCTGCTGTTTGCCGTCGGCGCGGAAGACGTAGCGGCCGGCGATCGGCGTATCGAGGGTCTGCGGGCGCGTTTTGATAGCGGGGTTGAGGTGGCGCCGCTGATCCTGCCGGTTAGTCCTCATCCGGTGCGGGCAACGGCGCTGCGCAACGCACTGGTCAAGGGTGACCGGGAGGCGTTTATTGCCGGCCTGCCGGAGCGTTTGAGTGCTGCGGATCGCGCGGCAGTCTGGCGTTGGAGTCGTGCTGGCCGTCGCGATCAGGTGACGCTGTTGGCGCATCGGCTGCCACCACTGCTGGCTGACTGCGGAGTCGTGACAACGGCGTTGGCTCCGGTCTGGCACCATCCCTTTGACCCGGTTTTCAGAGCCACATCAGCCGACGGCAGTGAGCTGGTGGTCAAGTACGCCGGTGATACGGTACGGGATGTTCGGGTGTCGGACGCAGGGCCCAAGCCGCGCCGGCGGTTGCGGGTCGAGCGTCGGGTGTTGCGCTGGTTGAGTCGCCAGCCGCATCTGGCTCTCCGTGTGCCTCGTGTGCTGGAGTATGAGGGCCGGCGCAAGCTGCTGGTGTGCGAATGGCTGGCGGCTGCGCCAACGCTGGAATCCGCGCTGATCGGCGGCCAGTTTGATGTGCGAACAGCCAGGGTACTGGGGGCGTTCCTGGCCCGCTGCCATTGGTCACCGGCGCCGCCGGCAACACTCTGGGGTGCACCTGAGCAGGAACGCGAGCACTGGTCTGCGATGCTGGAACGTAATGTGGCACCACTGCTGGCACTGCCGCAATCCAGCGCCGTGAGGCAAGGGTTGGAGGACCTCCGTCGGCTGGGCAGCCGGCACGGCCAAGCGGGTCTGTTTCACCTTAATCTCTGGGTTCGCCACCTGCGCTTGCAACCGGCCGGCTGCGGCGTGGTTGACTGGGAGCTAGCCGGCAACTGGGCCGACCCCGCCTTTGATCTTGGGGTGCTGCTTGGTCAGATCCGCTTCTGGGGGCTGATCGGTGGTCGTGAGGACGCGGCCGCAGCCTGGGCTGACGCGTTGATACACAGCTACACCGGAGTGGTTCAGGCGCGCTGTGAAGCGATTATTCAACGGCTGTGGTGCTATGCGGGACTGGCGCTGTTGATCTGCGCGCAGCGGCATCCGGCTGATGCCGGCAAGGTTGGGGGGGCGCTACTGCAACAACAGGCGCAGGCCCTGCTCTGTTCGGCGCCGCAGTCAACGGTGCCTGCATCCGCCGCCATCTGCCTGCCCGGCCCGGGCGGCAGTCCTTGTTTGACCTGAGTTAAGCCACCGGGGGTTCGCTGTGGCGGTGGCCGCGGTGAAAGTGCTATACCCTCCTTGAGACAACAAGGAAGGGCGTAATGGAACAGAGTTTGGTGCAGCTGTTGTGGCTGGGGTCGGCGTTGGCGATCGGCTTGCTGGTGGGGGTCGAACGGGGTTGGCGCAATCGCACCCTCGCGGATGGTCGCCGGGTCGCTGGGTTACGCACCTTCGGCCTGACCGGTCTGCTCGGCGGTATCAGCGGATTGTTGGCCAACCAGCTGGGCGGAGTATTGTTAGGGCTGTTGTTTTTGGGGGTTGCCGCGCTGGCGACGGCCACCTATCTCAGTCATCAGCGCAACAGCAGTGATGTCAGCGCCACCAGTCTGGTGGCGATGCTGGTGACCTTTCTATTGGGCGCCCTGGCGGGAATGGGTCAGGTCGAGGTCGCGGCCGCTTGTGGGGTCGTTACCACCCTGCTGTTGCGCTCAAAGCGCTATCTGCATCGACTGCTGGAACAGCTGTCACAGCGTGAACTCAACGCGGCGCTGCAACTTCTGGTTATCTCGCTGGTACTGTTGCCGGTGCTGCCCAATCAGGGCTACGGGCCCTGGCAAGCCCTCAACCCCTATGAAATCTGGTGGATGGTGGTGCTGATCGCGGCGATCTCCTTTGTCGGCTACTTTCTTATCCGGATCGTCGGTGCCCAGCGCGGCATCCTGCTCACCGGCGTTGCCGGCGGCTTGTTGTCATCCACCGCCCTGACCCTGCAACTGGCGAGACTGTCAAAGCAGCAACCGGATCTGACCCGGCATGCGGCAGTGGGCATCCTGATCGCGTGTGCGGTCATGTTTCCGCGGGTGCTGCTGGTGGCCGGGCTGATCAATCTGCAGTTGGTTCAACCCCTGCTGTGGCCGCTGGTTGCGATGCTGCTGGTGCTGTTGGGCTGGGCGGCGCTCATTATGCTGCGTGGCGATCCCGCCTCCGTGGTTGACGACATGCCGCAGAAAAACCCACTGGAGCTGGGCTCGGCACTGCTGTTCGGGCTGCTGCTGGGAGTCGTGGCGCTGCTGGGTCGAGCCGCGGTGGAGTGGATGGGCGAGTCGGGGGTGCTGCTACTGGCGGTAGCTTCCGGCATCGCCGACGTGGACGCCATCAACCTAACGCTGGCGCGCATGGCCGGTGAGGATATCGTTATGGCGACAGCGGTGTTAGGTATCACCCTGGCCAGTGTCTCCAATACCCTGCTCAAAGGTGTGCTGGCACTATCGACCGGTGACGGGGGGCTGGCCCGTTGGGTGTTGCTGCCGCTGGCCACGGCAGCCGCTGTGGGTGTTGGGGTGCAGTGGATGCTGACCTGAGCGGCACCATATTAACGGCTGCTGAAATTTGACTTAAATCAGGTGCGGGTATTTTCTAACATCCGTTGGGAAATGATTTCTGTTACCATATCAAACTTAAAATTTCCCAATGATTCATAATCGTTCGTAGATTATTAACTCAGCCATGTTGTAGGAAGCACTGCGTGAGCGAAAAGCTGGTTACATCGGAAAGAGGCTACAAAATTGCCCGTTTCCTGCATTGGTTTACCGCAGCCATATTCATCGTAATGTTGATCGCCACTTACTTTGCTGCGCAGTGGGCCAGCAACAGCAGCGAGCGCGCGCTGGTGTACTACTGGCACATGTCCTTCGGGGTGCTGTTTCTCTACCTGCTTACTTTCCGCTATTTCGGCGCCTTTGTTCTGCCCACCACGCGAACCCATTTTGACAGCCGTGTCCAGGCGATCATGGCGCGTACCAATCACTGGTTTCTGTACACCCTGATGATCATTGTGCCCACCTCGGGGCTGTTCTTTACCCTGGCGGATGGCGATCCGGTCCCCTTCTTCAAGCTGTTCACTCTCGAACCTGGCGAATGGTTGATTCACGAAGACGCGGGCTATTACCTTGGCGAGCTGCACATCTGGCTAAAATGGCCCTGCCTGGTGCTGCTGGTACTTCACAGTTTGGGGGCAATGACCCATTGGCTGATGGGTGTACTGAAGGCGAAACGGCATTCAGGGATCGGATCCCACGCCGATAGTTAAAGGTCGCAGCGGACCGCAGGTCCAAACTTCTGGAGCGAAGATGAAAGCATTATCGATCCAAACCAAGATTATCTGCTCACTGGTTGCGGTGGCCTTGGTGGTGGTATTGGCATCGCTGGCATACACCTATCACAGTGAACGCAAGCTGGCGTTCGATATGATCCTCGATCGGACCCAGAGCACGGCGGAGTTCTATCTCGACAACCTCAACATGTGGATGGTGCTGGACGAGATGGCTGATCGCGAGATTTTGCAGGACAAGATGCTGGCCCAGCCCGGCATTCTGGAAGCGCGGATACTGCGTGCCCCGATTCTTGACGAGGAGTGGGGTGAAGGTTTCGAAGACCAGTACCCCCAGGACCAATACGATGAACGCGGGCTTGCCGGTGAAGAGATCACCTTGGTACAAGACACACCGGAAGGTCGCACTCTGACCCGTATCCTGCCGATTCCGGCGCTGGAAGTGTTCCGCGGAACCGAGTGTCTGGGGTGCCATGAAGAGGTGACCGAAGAGGGCACCATTCTGGGCGCTATCCGGGTGACCTACAGTCTGGCCGATTTTGACAACCGCATCCTGGGCAACATTCGCAACTCCACCCTGATGCTGGTCGGCGTATTCAGCGCCGGCGTGCTGCTGCTGGTGTTTTTGCTCAACCGAATGATGACGCGGCCGCTACGTAAACTGAGCGCTACCATTGCAGATATTGAGAACAACTCGGACCTGAGTCGTCGCGTCGAGCTTAAAAGCGAAGACGAAGTCGGCACTGTAGCTCGTGCCTGCAACAGCATGCTGGACAAGTTTCAGGGCAGCTTGGTGGAAGTGCGCGCCATGGTTGATGAGGTCAACGCCGACGCCGACCGTATCACGGTCATGTCCGACGAAACGCGTTTGGCGGTCGACCAGCAGAACAGTGGTACCCAGGTGGTCGCCAGCGCGATGGAGCAAATGCACGCCTCTTCCAATGAGGTGATGCAGAGTGCCAACACCACGCGGGAGGCCTCAGAGGAAGCCGACGCGCTGGCGCACAAGAGCGTGCAGGTGATGGAAACTGCCATCGATACCATCAACAACCTGGCCGGTGAAATTGAACGCATCGCCGGGGTGATTATGCGGGTGGGTGACCAGAGCGAAAAGGTTGGCAGCGTGCTTGATGTGATCAATGGTGTTGCCGAGCAGACCAACCTGTTGGCCTTGAACGCGGCGATTGAAGCGGCGCGGGCCGGGGAGATGGGGCGCGGTTTTGCGGTTGTGGCCGACGAAGTGCGCAGTCTGGCCAACAAGACCCATGACTCCACCCGCGAGATCAAGGCGATGATCGACGCATTGCAGGGCGAGAGTCACGAAGCGATCAAGATGGTCGATCCCTCCAAGGCGATGGCCCAGGAAGGCGTCGACGAGGCGCAGCATGCGGTACAGGCACTGCGCGATATCGTTGACAAGATCGCCTCGATTCGACGGATGAACGACGCGGTTGCCAGCGCGGCGGATGAGCAGGCCAGCGTAGCGGAAGAGATCAACCGCAATGTGGTAGAGATCAGCGAAATATCCGAAGGTACGTCGGCGCGTGCGACCGAGGTGCTGGATGTCAGCCGCCAGCTGGCGCAGCGCGCGGCTCAGCTCGAAGCGCTGATCAAACAATTTAAACTGGAACGCTAATCGGCGTTTTGACTTCAGGATCGAGGAGGCCAGCGTGCTTTTTCAGCAACAGCGTAAATCAGTAGTTCAGGGAATTGTCCTCTCCGGTAGTGCGATCTTGACCGCTCTGGCCATGCCGGCGCAGGCCGTGGACTGGGGCAGCGTGCCGGCGACCGAAGTGGGGTTGTTCTTTCCCGGTCAGACCTCATTGGAGTGGATCTACGGCAAGCGTGATCACGACGGAGCAGCGCGTTACCAAAAGCGTAAGAAGACCTGTCAGGGCTGCCACGACGGTGACCAGCCGGAGTACGGCAAAAATATCGTAACCGGTGGCGATACCGAAGCGGATCCGCTGGGCGGTCGTCGCGGCTACGTGCCGATGCAGGTCCAATTGGCCCAGGAGGGCGGCAATCTGTTGGCGCGCTTGTCCTGGCCCAAGACCGGCCCGGCCGCATCCAAGCAGGATGGCGACTTTGATACCAAGGTCACGCTGATGCTCGACGACCAGAGCGTGGAGGAGTTCACCGCCGGTGGCTGTTGGGCGGTGTGTCACATCGACAGCAAGCGGATGCCGGAAGCGGAAGGCGACGGCAAGACCAAGTACCTGGCCGAGTCCCGCAGCAAGATGTCGAAGAAGAAGGGGGGGGGCGATAACCTCCTGAGTGATGCCGAACTGCAGGCGCTGCTCGGCAAGGGCGTGTTCCTGGAGTTCTGGCAGGCGCAGTTGAATCCGGGTCAACCGGCCAAAGCGGTTGATGGTTACATTCTCAGCGAACGCACCAACAATCCGGCACCGACGGTTAGCGCCACCGCCACCGAAACCGGCGACAGCTGGGTGGTTGAGTTCAGTCGCCCGCTGGCGGCTGGCGCCAACCAGAAAGCGCTGACGGCGGGCAAGAACTACACCCTCGGCTTTGCGTTGCATGACCAGAACACCGAAGGGCGCTATCACCTCACGTCGCTGCAGTACAACCTGAGTCTGGATGGCGGGGCTGCGACATTAAGCATTGTGGGTGAATAAATAATTTTCAGGTGATAAATAAATTAAGCCCTGTAAAATAGATGGCTAAATAACCGGCAGCAAGACCGGTAATCGAGCAAAAAAAACCAAGAAAAAAGGGCGCGACAAAAGACGCCCGGCACCGACTTGAAGGAGTTAAGGATGTACTTCCGTGGCCTACTGAAGGGGGCGGCCTTGGCGGTTAGTCTGATAGCGTTACCGGCGCTGGCGGATCAATCGACCACCATGGTCCAGCAAGAATTTACCGATCGCGGCCTCGATGGCTGTCTCAAGTGTCACAGTGAAGAGGGCGACGCACCCGTAGTATCGGTGCTGCATACCGCTCACTTTGTCACTGGTGACCCCAACACACCAGCGGAGCAGAAAGCCTGTGAGTCCTGCCATGGACCCAGCAGCGAGCACGCCGCCAAGTATGACGACGACAGTCAGCGCCCAGCGCCCAGCGTCAACTACGGCCCCAACATGCCGAAATCCTCTCCCGAGTCGCGCAACCAAGCCTGCCTGAGCTGTCACGAGCAGGGCATCGTGATGAACTGGGCCGGTAGCGCTCACGACGTTGACGACGTGGTCTGCTCCGATTGCCACAGCTCGCACACTAACCGTGATCCGGCGTTGGCCAAGAAAGATGAAGCGGACGTGTGCTACAGCTGTCACAAGAACACCCGCATCGAGGCCAACAAGCCGCACCGCCATCCGATCCGTGAAGGCAAGGTGACCTGTTCCGACTGTCACAACCCCCACGGCAGCCCGACCGAGCTGTCGCTGAAGAAAGCGACCCTCAACGATACCTGCTACGAGTGTCACGCCGAGAAGCGCGGTCCGTTCCTGTGGGAGCACCAGCCGGTTCAGGAAAACTGCGTGGAATGTCACTATGCCCATGGGGGTAATAACGAACGGCTGCTGAAAGTGGCTCGCCCCTTCCTGTGCCAACAGTGCCATACCGAGAACAGCCACCAAGGAACATTCCGTGATGGAGGTGATCTTGGCAGTACGGGAACCAGCTCGATTATTGCCGGCAAGGCCTGTTCTCAGTGTCACTCCCAAGTGCATGGTAGTAACCATGCGCGTGGGTCGAAGCTGTTGCGCTAAGGGAGGATTGGACGATGAAATCAAGCAAGCCAGTAGAAACTGCTACTCCCCATCGCAAGCGTTGGGCAGGCTCCCCGTCAATGTTGGTTGCCTCACTACTGCTATCTGCTCCGGGTACCATCTGGGCCGCGCCGTTTGATGATGCGGATGAGGACCCCTACGAGTTCACTCCCTTGGTCACTCAACGAGTAAACCAGTTCACCAGTGAAGTTGAACTGGGGATGCGTTACATCACTGATGATGCGTTCAAGTTCGGTGAGTACAACAGCCAGAATCACCAAGGTTGGCAGGTTGATGGCAATTTCGATATCGAGCAGCGCGACTTTGAAGATGGTACTGCCAAGTATCTGCGCGCCGAAGGAAACTCAATCGGCACCAAATCTCGCGATGTGACCTTGGAGGGCGGGCAGCAGGGAGATCATAAGTTTCGTCTTTACTTTGACGGGATTGAAAAGCAGACCCATGGCCAGTTCCTGCAACCCTACGATAACTCCAACCCCTATGAGCAGGTTTCGACCGGGGTAACGCCGCCGTTTTCCACGGAAGAGGTAAAGGTCAATCGCGAAAAGATTGGGTTACTGTTCTCAAAGAAAACCCCCAGTCGCTGGACCTTCACCGCAGAAGCGAATCAGGAGGAGAAAGAGGGTACCCGGGACTATGCCAACTTCCGCACGCTCTATCTCTATCCAATCGAATACACCACCAGCACGGTCAATCTAGCGGCCGATTACGCCGCCAAGGATTACCAGCTGCAGCTCGGCTACGAATTTTCTAAGTTTGAGAATGCCAGCGCCGATGTGAAACTTAACGGCTCTTCGCTGATTGCGCAGGAACCGGAAAACCGTTTCCAGCAGGTGCACGTGAATGGTAACTACCGTCTCACGGATCGTACCCGTGCGACCGGCTTCGTTGCTTATAGCGTGGGTGATCAGGACGAAACCATTCTCACCGATGCCAGCAATACCAGCACCGATGCCAAGGTCAAGAGCGTTATTGCGCGTGTAGGGGTGAGCTCGCGGGTTACCAATAAACTGACGTTGAATGCCAAGTACAGCTATCAGGACAAGGACAACCAGACTCCGGAATACGTCAATACCTCTAGCCGAACCAGTCAGGCCTTTGATACCACGTGGAAAACACTGGCCGTGAACGGTTACTACCGCTTGCCCAAGGGGTCGAAGATAGGGTTGGGATACGAGCGTGAGGATATTGATCGACCGGATCAGAATCGCGAAGAGACCAACGAAGATACCATCTGGGCAAGCTACAAACTGCCAATGATGGACCGCCTGTCGGGCTCTATCAAATTGAGCCGCTCGGAGCGAGACGGCTCTGCCTACGATCCCGACGGTATTAGCCTTGCTGTGGGCGTTGGCGGCGGCGGCACACGAATTTCTGCAGCCGGCACGCAAAACTATCATGATGCTGATCGTGACCGCACCAAAGCCCAGGTCAACCTGCAGTACCAGCTTGGTACAACCGGGCACATCGGGGTGATGCTGCAGAAATGGAACGACGAGTTCCCAGAGGCTGTGTACGGTCTGCAGGAAGTTGACGGTGAGATGTTCACCATTGATTTCGGGGCAAGTCCGATGCGTACGCTGAGCTACTCGCTTTACGCCGGGGTGCAGAATTTCAACTACGACCAGAAAGGTGGGGCCGGTGCATCGTTCCCCACAGGCTCCGTCGTGGCTGCTAGCGAATGGACTACCGACACTCAGAGTGATGCGTTTCTCGCCGGTATCAACGTTAACTGGGAGGTGATTCCCAACACACTGGCTTTGAAGTTCGGCTACCGTTATACCGACACCGAAGATATCTACGAGCAGACTAATGGTGGGGTCGCCTCTACCGGTACCGATGCGTTGCCAGATACGGATACCACTATCCATACCGTCGAGCTGCAGGGAGAGTACTTCTACAGTAAGCAGACTACGCTGATCGCCCGTGCGGTCTATGAAGATTACGAGAATAATAACTGGTCATACGGTGATACTGCGACGCCTGCTGTTAACAACGCCGAGATCGAAAATCCGTATCATAATGCCGGATTGATTGAATTCGGGATTCGCTACCAGTTCTGATTGCTCCTGCGTTAGAGAAAAAGGCTCCCTCGGGAGCCTTTTTGGTATCTGGGTCGGCCTTCGCCCAATCTCCACTGGATTTTGCATTGATGTGCGGCGGTTTTAATTTACGCGCCAGGTGATATTTTTAACACTCGGCCGCTGTGCCATACTCCCCCGCCTTGCATCCGGGAGTGCCCCCATGAGCCGTTCACCCTACCTGCCAACCTTTTGCCTGATTACGGCCATGCTGCTGTGGGCCAGCTCCTTCGTGGCGCTGAAGCTGGCATTCCAGGTCTACGATCCGATGGTGGTGATCTTTGGCCGGATGGCGGTGGCCAGTCTCTGCTTTCTGCTGGTGTTTCGCTGGATCTGGCGTTTCGAGTACCGCCGCGGCGATTACAAGTATCTGCTGCTGATGGCGGTGGCCGAACCCTGCCTCTATTTCCTGTTCGAAACCGCGGCGCTGCAGAACACCACCGCGGGGCAGGCGGGTATGATCACCGCACTCGCGCCCCTGATGGTGGCGGTGGGGGCGTATCTGTGGTTTGGCGAACGGGTGACGCGCACTACCTTGCTGGGGTTCGCGTTGGCGATAGTGGGCGCCTGCTGGCTGAGCCTGGCTGGCGACAGCGACCACTCCGCGCCTAACCCGCTGCTGGGCAACTTTCTCGAGTTTCTGGCGATGGTGTGCGCCACGGTTTATACCCTCAGCCTCAAGCATCTGGCTGATCGCTACTCCACCTGGCTGCTGACTGCGGTGCAGGCCTGGCTGGGGGGGCTGTTTTTCTTCCCTTTTCTGCTGCTGCCGCAGACTGAGCTGCCGACCACGGTGGATGCTCAGGGGCTGGGGGCCATTCTGTACCTCGGCACCTTGATCAATATCGGCGCTTACGGGCTATACAACTTTGCCCTGTCGCGGGTTCCGGCGGGGCAGGCCTCCGGCTTTATCAACTTGATTCCGGTGTTCACCCTGGCGCTGGCCTATCTGGTGCTGGGCGAAACCCTGAACTCCGCCCAGATACTGGCCTCGGTGCTGGTATTTACCGGCGTCTATATCAGCCAGTCGCGGCGGCGGTTGCCGCCGGTGGCGGGCAATGCCGGTGCCTGATGGCCGGCCTGGTTGCCCATCCCCCCCCCCCCGTTGAGCTGGCGCCACTGTCCGAAGTAACAGGCTCTGCGGCGGTTCGCATTGCGCTGGTGGCCAATGCTGACCTACCCCCGGGTCAAACGAATTACCCACCCGATTAATATTTCCTCTGAATCAGCAAATAGTGGAAATGTGAACACATCTTTTCAATTTGGTTACAAATAAATCTTT
Source organism: Motiliproteus sediminis (assembly GCF_017912535.1). GTDB lineage: Bacteria > Pseudomonadota > Gammaproteobacteria > Pseudomonadales > Balneatricaceae > Motiliproteus > Motiliproteus sediminis. The sequence goes on along the minus strand of NZ_JAERQK010000011.1, from coordinate 15,186 downwards.
TCCAAGCGTCTCAGTCGGTTAGCGCACACCGATGGGGAGCCGGGCGTTTTACTCCAACGACCGTTCGGGCTCGCTGCGGATTAAAGCAGGGGGCCGGTTGTTATCGGCATGGTTGACCGAGTTACTGCGAATTGATCGCTGTCGTCAATCCGGCCCCATAACAACTGCTGTTCCAGCGTCATCGGAACGGCCCACAAAGCAGGTCGATGCGCATGAAAAAGATTTTGATCTACTCCCACGATACTTATGGTCTGGGAAACATCCGGCGAATGCTGGCAATCGCCACCTTCCTGTCCCGCAGCCGGCCCGACTACTCTATTCTGATTCTTTCCGGCTCGCCGATGCTGCACTCCTTTCGAATTCCCGAGCGTATCGATTACGTCAAATTGCCCTGTTTGGGGCGCACTCAGGGGGGGCAGTATGTGGTGCGCAGCTTGGATATGGAGTACGACGCCATCGTGCGCTTGCGCGCCAATATCATTCAGGCGGCGCTGCTGGACTTTCAACCGGATCTGCTGCTGGTAGACAAGAAGCCGCTGGGGTTGAGTAACGAGCTGCAACCGGCGCTGGAAGCGATGCAGACTCTGGCCCGTCCGCCGCGCTGCGTGATGGTGTTGCGCGACATTCTCGACGCGCCGGCCACCACCCAGGCTGAATGGGCTCAGGGGGGCTATCACCAGGCGATCGAACGCTACTACGACCAGCTGCTGGTGGTGGGCTCGGCGGAGGTGTTCAACCTGGGTGCCGAGTACCGCTTTCCCGCCGCCACCCGCGCCAAGCTGCGCTACTGCGGTTATGTTCACCGTGAACTCAATGCCGACAACGGTGCGGACGTACGCCAGCGCTATGCCATCGGCGATGCGCCGCTGGTGGTGCTGACCGCTGGTGGGGGCGCTGACGGCTTTGCCCTGTTGTCTGCCTACATGCAGGGGCCGGCGCGCCATCCGCCGGTGGCGGGGCAGCGCACGCTGGTGCTGTGTGGTCCGGAGATGATGGCGGCTCACCGTCAGCAGATCGAGCGCTGGGCGGCTGAATGCCGCGGCGTACAGGTACTGGAGTTCAGTAATGATGTCATGAGTCTGCTGGACGCCGCCGATCTGGTGGTGTCGATGGGGGGCTATAACACCGTCTGTGAGATTCTCAGTCTGGGTAAGCGGGCACTGATCGTACCGCGGGTAGCGCCGGTGGAGGAGCAGTGGATTCGCTGCCAGCGCATGGAAGCGCTGGGACTGCTGCGGGCGTTGCATCCGCAGCAGTTGCAGCCAGAGCGTCTGTGCCGGGTGGTGGGCGAGGAGCTGGCCAGTTCCCATCGGCAAAGCGTGCCGGTGCATCGGCTGGAGTTCGATGGTCTGGGGCGAATGGGCTGGTGGCTGGAGCGGCTGCTGGCTCAAGCCGAACCGCCAGTGGCAGCGGCCGAGAGCCCGCGCGACACGGTTCCGTTCCTGTTTCCGGAAGGGGTATTGAGCATCGGAGGGTGGCAGTATGGCTCCGCATCCTGAAACGCGCCCGCTACGGATTGCATACGTGCTCAAGCGCTTCCCGCGGTTGTCCGAAACCTTCATCCTCAACGAGCTGTTGGCGCTGGAGCGCCAGGGTGTGGCGGTAGAGGTCTATTCGCTGATGCGCCCCCCGCAGGAGGCGCGTCATGACCTTCTGGCACAACTGCGGGCGCCGGTGTTCTACCTGCCGCGCAGTCGGGCACTGGAGGGGTTCAAGCTCCAGGCGGCGCTGTCCGGCCGCCTCAACGACGCGGACCAGCCTCTGGAGTGCGCATCACTGGCGGGGTTGGCGCGGCAGTGGGATGACACCAGCGCGTCGCTGCTGGCCGGCAAGAGTGATACCGATGCAGCGCTGCTGTGGCTGCAAGCCGCGACCGTAGCGTTTATGGCCGCCAGTCGCGGGATTCAGCATCTGCACGCGCACTTCGGCTCCAACGCGGCGTTGGTGGCGCTGTTGGCCGGCCGTCAGAGTCGGCTGCCGTTCTCATTTACGGCCCACGCCCGCGACATCTATCACACCTACGTCGACCGTCAGACCGATGACCAGCGCCGACGTGATCTAATCCACGAAGCCGCATTTGTCGCAACGGTCTCCGACTACAACCGTCAGCACCTGCGTCAGCTGGCCGATCCCGCCGATCGGGAACGGATCATGAGGCTCTACAACGGTATCGATCTGGCCCGCTTCCAGCCCCTCGCGGAGCGCCAGCCGAGCAACCATTTTGTCGCCGTCGGTCGATTGGTAGAGAAAAAAGGCTACCCCGACCTGATTCGGGCCTGTGCCCTGTTGGCCGAGCGACAACCGCTGTTCCGGCTCAGCATCGTCGGTGATGGCCCCGAGCGCGAGGTACTGCAGCAGCAGGTGGCGGAGGCGGGGTTGCAGCGGCAGGTGCTGTTTCACGGCGCGCTGACGCAGCAGCAGGTGATCGCGCTGATCGCTGATGCCGCTGCACTGGTGCTGCCCTGTGTCGTCTGTGACAGCGGCGACCGTGATGGCTTGCCAACGGCATTGCTGGAAGCGATGGCGCTGGGGCTGGCGACTATCTCGACCCGGGTCGCCGGGGTGCCGGAGATTATCGACGACGGTAAAACCGGCATCTTGGTGGAGCAGCGCCAGCCGCGCTCACTGGCGAGCGCGATGGAGCACCTGCTGTTGCACCCCGAGCGCCAGCTGAGTCTGGGGCAGGCCGGACGTGCCAAGGCGCAGCGGTTGTTCGATCTGGAGCGCAACGTGGCTGAACTCGGGGCGCAGTTCCAGCGCAGTGCGGGTACCAGCCAGGCGGGAGGGCAAGCAGATGCGTATCGCTTACATTGCGGCTGATCGCGGTACCCCGGTATTCGGCTCCAAGGGGGCGTCGGTGCATATCCGTGCCATGAGCACGGCGCTGGCCCGACAGGGGCATGAGCTGGTGCTCTACGTGGCCCAGCGTGGTAGTGGCGAGGCAGAATTGCCGGCCGAGGTGATCGAAGTCGCCCCCGGCCTCGATGACGCCGACATCCCCGCAGGCGGAGAGGCCCGCCGCCGGTTCAAGGAGCGCCGGGCGCGCACCACCGCCGCCGCAATTGCGGCCCGTTTGCTGCAGGACCACAGCCGCCAGCCCTTTGCTCTGATCTACGAGCGCTATGCCCTGTTCAGTCGGGCCGGTGTGGATGCGGGTGCGGCATTGGGAATTCCCTGCGTGGTCGAGGTTAACGCGCCGTTGATCGAGGAGCAGCTCACCCACCGTCAGTTACTGGATCGAGCGCTGGCGGAATCGATCCGCACCGCGGTGTTCAGCCACGCCGACCACCTGCTGCCGGTGAGCGACGCGGTGTTGGATTACTGTTTGCAGCACGGCGCCGACCCCGATCGGGTGAGCGTGGTTGAAAACGGCATCGACGCGGCGCTGTTCAATCCGCAGGTGCCACCGATAACGCTGGAGGCCCTCAGCGGCAAGCAGGTGATCGGGTTTAGCGGCAGTCTGAAGCCCTGGCATGGCCTCGAGCACCTGCTCAACAGTTTTCGCACCATCGCCAGTGGTCACCCGGAACGCCACCTGCTGATCGTTGGCGACGGCCCCTTGCGCGGCTGGATCGAGGGTTATGCAGCGGGCGCTGGCCTGGCAGACCAGATCAGCGTCACCGGCTGGGTGCCGCTGGAGCAGGTGCCCGCCTATCTGCGGCGCATGGATATCGCGGTGGCGCCCTATCCGCCCAGTGACGATTTCTATTTTTCACCGCTGAAGTTGTACGAATATCTTGGCTGTGGCATCGCCGTGGTGGCCAGTCGCATTGGCCAGATTGCGACCTCGTTGCGAGATGGGCAGGATGCCTTGCTGGTTCGTCCCGGTGATGAACAGCAGTTGGCCGAGGCGCTGATGCGGCTGTGCAATCGCCCTGAACTGCGCCAGCGGCTGGCCAACGCCGCCGCCGTCACCGGTGCCCAGCGCACCTGGGATAACAATGCGCGTCGGCTGTTGTCGATCACCCATGCGCTGACCGCTGTAAGGGGGGCGATATGAGCACCCCAACCCCCTCGGCGGCTGGTATCCGGCGGCTGTTTCAGCGCTTTGGTGGTCACCTGCGACCTCACTACGGCACCCTGCTGCTGGTACTGCTGTTCACGCTGGGGGTGGCGCTGGCTCAGCTGCTGCGTCCCTGGCCGTTGAAGCTGGTGTTTGATGCCTTGTTGTTGCCGGACGCTGCCGCCTATCGGGCCGGCTGGCCGCAGTGGAGTCAGAACCCGGAGCTGCTGCTGGCGGCGTTGATCGGCGCCATTGTGGTGATCGCGGTGGCGGGAGGGATGTTCGCTTACGCCCAGTCCTATCTGGCGGCGACCGTTGGTCAGCGGGTGGTGGCGGCAATCCGCCAACGACTTTACAGCCATCTGCAACGGCTGTCGCACTCCTTCCACGACAGTAGCAGCAGTGGCGACCTGATCGCCCGCCTGACCGGTGACATCCAGTTGCTGCGGGAGCTGATGATTAATCTGACCCTGACGGCGCTGGATCGCGGTCTGGTGATGATCGGTGTGCTGCTGGTGATGCTGTGGATGGACTGGCAGTTGGCGTTGATGGCGCTGGCGGTGGTGCCGCTGCTGGTGTTTGCCAACCGGCGCTACCACGAGCGGATCAAGGGGGCCACCCGCACCCAGCGCCGGCAGGAGGGTAAGCTGGCTAATGTGGTGACCGAGAAACTGACCGCCATTCACGTGGTGCAGGCATTTGCCCGTGAAGCCCACGAAGATCAGCAGTTTTCGTCCCGTAACGCCAACTCCCTCAAGGCCGGGGTGCGCGCTACGCGGCTGATTGCCAGCTTCGATCGTCTGGTGCAGGTGCTGCTGGCCGTGGGTACCGCGATGGTGCTCTGGTTCGGCGTCAACCGGGTGCAGGCCGGAACCCTGACACCGGGCGATCTGCTGGTGTTTCTGGCCTACCTCAAAGTGGTGTACAAGAGCGCGGGTAAGATCGCCAGCCTCAGCGGGCGGGTAGCCAAGGCCACGGTCTGCGGCGAGCGGGTACTGAAGATCATCGATACCAGGGCCGAGATTCGCGATGCCGAGGATGCCGTGGAGGCGCCGCGGTTTCGGGGCCGGGTCCGTTTCGATCGGGTCTACTTTGGTTACGGCGCGGGCCGGCCGGTGCTCAACGGGGTGGATCTGGAGCTGCGTCCCGGAGAGACTCTGGCACTGATTGGCGACAGCGGCAGCGGTAAGTCCACCATCGCCAGCCTGCTGCTGCGTTTTTACGACCCGGAAGCCGGCACGGTGCTGATCGATGACGTGCCCGCGAATCACTACACCCTGACCTCCCTGCGTGACCAGATTGCGGTGGTGATGCAGGACGCGGTGCTGTTCAACACCAGCATTCGCGCCAACATCGGTTACGGCAAACTCGACGCCAGCGATGAGGAGATCGTCGCCGCCGCCAAAGCGGCCAATGCCCATCACTTTATTGAAGCACTGCCGCAAGGCTACGACACTGCGGTGGGCGAGCGCGGCGCGCTGCTCTCCGGCGGTCAGCGTCAGCGCATCGCTATCGCCCGGGCGGTGATTCGCCAGGCGCCGATTCTGATTCTGGACGAACCGGTTGCCGGGCTGGACCCGCGCGCCCGCGCCGAGGTGCAAACCACGCTGGAGCAGCTTGCCGTTGATCGCACCTGTCTGATGATTACCCATGATATGGCGGCGGCCGCCAGCGCCGACCGGGTGGTGCAACTGCGCGACGGCGTTATCCGCGAGTTGCCGGCACTGGATCCACGCTGGGCACCGGGGGTGGCACCATGAACATGCTGTCCCGGTCGGCGCCCAAGCAACCGTTCCGCGAGGAGTTGCTCGATCCGCTCCGGCGGGCGATGGAGGTCGCTACCCTGCACCAACCGCTGCTTGCTGCCTGGCCGGAGCTGGTGGACTGTATCGACGGGCTGGAGCTGGAGCGTATCTATCCGCGCGGCGAGCGCGGCTTTGCGCTGGAGTATCGCTGTGGCCAGCGCCAGATCCTGGCGGAGCTGGTGGGCGATCGCCTGACAGCCTATTGCGATGAGGCCGCTCACAAGTTGCGTCATCTGCCGGTCTCCCAGAGCGACCAGCGTCAGCCTCTGCATCCGCTGGCGGATCTGGGACTGGTGCTGCGCGAACCCGGCATCGATCATCGCCTGCCGCTGCTGGGCGTGATCAACCGTCCGGATCAGGCGGAGCCGTTGTTGGCATCGCTGCTGGGCACCCCGGTGCGGGTGCTGACCGCCCGCCTGCTGGCCCATCGGCTGGGTCGGCGTGCGGTGGTGCGGCTGCGGTACCTCAGCGGCGGCTCAACGCAGCCGCAGAGCATGATCATCAAGTGCTACAAGGGACGCAGTCAGCGTCAGCTGGAGGTTCAGCGCTGGTTGCAGGCGCTGGCACCCACGCCGACCGGAGGCGATCCGCGTTTGCGGATGGTGCGCCCGCTGGCCTGTGACGGCGAGCATAGTGTGCTGCTGATGGAAGATGTTGACGGCCAGCCGCTGGATCGCTTGCGCGGGCCTGCGTTGGCCGCCGGGGTGCGTGATGCCGGGGCACTGCTACGGCGGTTGCAGCAGAGCACGCTGGCGCTGCCGCAGCTGCATCGGGCAGAGGATGAACTGGCGCTGTTGCAGCGTTGGGTGCCCCTTACCCGCGCGCTTTTCCCCGCGCTCGCTGCGCCGTTGGAGCGGGTATGGGGGCGGGTCGAACGCGGACTGCTGCGCTTGCCTGCGGCGCAGCCGGTGCTCTGTCACCGTGATTACTACGACAAGCAGTTTATTGTCAGTGAGTCGCATACGGTGCTGCTCGATCTGGATACCCTTTGTCGGGCCGATCCGGCCTTGGATATAGGCAACTTTCTTGCCCACATGCAGTTGCTGGAGTTACAGCGGCGCGGTAACGCGGCCCCGCTGTGGCGCGCGTTTCACGCCGGCTACGGGCTCGAACGGCGGGCCGATCCGGCGGCGGTGACCCTTTACCGCATGGCCAGCCTGCTCCGTCTGGCCTGTATTCACGCTTTCTGGAGCCGCTGGAAACATCTGGCGCTGCCACTACTGGAGGCTGCCGATGCCGCCTGATCAGGGTTTTTTTGATCCCTCTTTGCCGGGGTTGGATCGGGCGCTCGACCACGACTGGATGGCGGCTAAGATCGAACGCTGGCTGCAACAGAGCGAGTCACCCTTCCGTATGCAGCATTGTCGCTTGCAGCGCTTCCGCTACCGCCCCGGCGAGCGGCTGGTGTGCCTGTATGAGATCGAGCTGTTGGATCCGCTCAGCGGCGGTCGCTGGCGCCACTGGATCAGTGGTCTGATCAGCGCCGACAACACGGCAGAGAAACGCTACCGACGGGGCTGTCGCGAAGCGGACGGGCAACCCTTCCGTGGCTTTCCCAGCCTGCAGCCTTGCTGGTTGGAGGCGTCGCGGATGGTGCTGCAGCATTTTCCTCTGGATCACCGTCTACCGCATCTGGCGGAGCTGTTCCGGCGTCTGCCGGAGCCGCTGGAACAGCTGTACCAGCGCGACAGCGGTGTCGCGGAGCTGGTGGTGGAACATCCCCAGCCGGTGCGCTACCGGCCGCTGATCAGCGCCGTCCTCAGCCAGCGGGTGCGCCCGCTGGACGCCAACAGGGGGGCTCCCTGGCAGGTGTTTCTCAAGTTGCGCGCCGACGACAGTGGTGAGCTGCGGTACCGCCGTCAGTTGCAGTTGGCGGGCATGGACGAGCGGCTGGGGCTGAGTCCGGTACGACCGCTGGGATTCATTCCCGAACTGCGGTTGCAGGTCGATGCGGCAGTTCCCGGTCGCTCCCTCGAACAGCGCGTTTGCGACGGTGATCTGGAGATTACCGAGTGGCAGCATCTGGGGAGCAGTCTGGCCGCGTTCCATACGGCACCGCTGGCGCTCAGCGCCCGGGTTGGTTGTGATTCCTGGTTGAGTCGTGCCGCGGCCGCCTGCGAGCTGATCCGCTGGGCGCTGCCGGCCTTGGGCGAGCAGCTCGACGCGCTGCAGCAGGCGCAGCGGCAAGGTTGCCTGCAACCGCTGTGGCAACCCTGTCACGGTGATCTCAAGCCGGAGCATCTATATCTCAATCCCGGGCAGGAGCCACGACTATGGCTGATCGACCTGGAGGAGCTTTGCAGCAGCGACCCCGGTCTGGACCTGGCGTTGCTACTGGCGCGGCTGGAGTGGTTGCAGCTGACCCGGAGTGCGCCGGCTACGGATCAGGCAGGGGTTGGGGCCATGGTGGCAAGTTATTTCGAACGGGTGCCTTCGGGCTGGTGGTCAAGGCTGGGGGCCTGTTACAGCTTCGCGGCGCTGGATATGGCGCGTTATGCGGTGCAGCACCAGGTGCCGCAATGGCAGCGCTGCTGTGAGCATTTCTGCCGCCGCAGTGAAGCCGCGTTGCAACCCGGCTGGTGCATCACCGAAGGGGGGACGGGGGGCGGCACGATGACCACTACGCTACTTTCGCCGTCACCACAGGGGGGAGCGATCGATGGCTGATAGATCCGGTTACCAACGGGGGGGAGAGCGGGCGCTGCTTCTGGCAGGCTGGTTTTGGGCGAGCATGGCGATAGCGGACGGGGTGGCGTTCGATATTGACGACCCGCCTTCGCCAGACCACCGCCTGGCGGACAACCTCAACGGCGGCGCCAAGCTGGTGGTGGAGTCGGAGTACCGCGACGACCACGATCTGGATCGCCATCGTGACGACCGCCGGATCTCGCTCGAACCGCAGTTGGAAGCGGTGCTGGCCTGGGCGCCGGCGGCCGACGCGGGTGTGGTTGCCGAGCTGGAGCTGCGGCAAAAATACTGGCCGGACCATCCCGATGGCCGCCGCTCCGACGATGCCGTGCTGGAGCTGAAGGAGCTCTACCTGTGGCTACGGGAGTTTGCGCCCGGCTGGTCAGTGCAGCTGGGCCGGCAGCGCTACCGTGACCGGCGCGAGTGGCTGTATGACGAGGAGCTGGATGGGATTCGCCTGCTCTACCGCCGCGACTCCTGGGGGCTGGAACTGTCGGCCACGCGGGAGGAGGCGTTCGATCGTGACCTGTTCAACAGTGATGACGAAACCCCGATCGACAACTATGAACTACGCCTGCGTCAACGGCTGGCCGAGGACCGTGATCTGGACCTCTACTGGCTGCGGCGTGACGAACGTGAAGCGGACGGTGAAGATCTCGATTTTGTCGGCATTCACAGCAGTGGCCGCGCCTCCTCTCACCACTACTACTGGTTGGAAGCCGCGGTGGTCAGTGGTGAGCGGCGCGGGCGGGATATTCTCGGCTATGGCGTCGATCTGGGCTGGAGCTACCGTTTCTCCGGTGCGCAGCGTCATAACCTGACCCTGGGAGTTGCCTACGGCAGCGGCGATAACGATGGCAGTGGCACCGACAATAACTTTCGCCAGACCGGTCTGCAGGACAACAACGCCAAGTTGCAGGGGGTCACCAAGGTGAAGATCTACGGCGAGCTGCTGGAGCCGGAGCTCAGTAATCTGGTGATCGCCACTCTGGGTTGGGGCATGCGCACCAGCGAGGACAGCTCCATCGACCTGCTGTATCACCGTTACCGGCAGGTGGAAGCGGACGATGACCTGCGCGACAGTAACCTGCTTGACGATCCTAATGGTGACTCGCGCGATATTGGCGAGGCGGTCGATCTGGTCTGGGCCGGCCGGCTGGCCAAGGACCTTAAGCTCAGCTGGGCGCTGGGCACTTTCAAGCCGGGGCGCGCCTACGACCGCCGGGACCGGGCCTGGTTCTCGGAGCTGTCGCTCAACCTGCGCTTTTAATCCGTCTGTTGTGCTTTTTGCGGAAACGGCTGATGACGGCGCGGAGCGGTCATTAGTTCGGGGCCGGCTGTTTAAGATTTAAGGCTCATTATCGGCGAGGTATGAGAGCCTCTGTTCCGCCCATCCGGGCGGCGTCATTCTTTGTCAAACGCGACAAAGAACGAAGCAAGAAAACGCTAACAGTGCTTTATGCTCCCCTGGTTCCGCCGCCCTACGGGTCCACTGCGCGCGGCAGCGGTGATTCGGGCGGATCGGACGGCACATACCTGTGCCGCAATCCGGCTCGGCATCCTTGCCTCGCCCCCTTCGGGGCCTATTTCGAATCCCCGCCACCGTGCTCGTCGGCTCCAAAAGGGGCTAAGTCGCAGTCGAGCGACTGAGTTCTCCTCAAATTCTGTCTATTCGATCCTTTCACCCTGGTGTATCGGCTTGCACCCCATCCCCCCTTTTACGCAGCCGGAGCAGGGTGCGAAGAATCCGATTAAGGCCCGCAGGGGCGAGCGCTGGATGCGCGAAGCGGCGGCAGTATGGCCAGGGACGGCCATTCTGACGATCCCCCGGATTGTTCGTGCCCTGCGCAGGGAATCGGCGTAGCCGACAAGTAAGTGGGGCGGCTTTCTTTTGATTCGTTTGCTTTGAGCGCTCAAAGAAAATGAATGCGCCCGGGTGGGCGCAACAGAGGGTTAATGCCGGCGTGGTAACGAGATAACCCCCCAAAAGCTGAGGCCAACGCTATTAGCAAAATCGTCCGCTCCGCGCCGGCTTAAGTCATCCACCCTAGCCCGCTAAGAACTAGAAAACCGGGCCTTGGCCCGGTTTGTTCTGGATTGAGCTATGCGCTCAGTAGCGGATCACGTCGCCGCGCTGGACGTCGAAGGCACCCATGGCCGAGGCTACCGCAAACTTCTCCTGCACCGCGGTGATCTTGATCCGACCCAGCGGGTTCTCGATCTTGCCCAGGGTCAGGCCGCTCTCCGGGTCCACCAGCGCTTCAGCCACCGCGGACACCTGCATCACGTCACCTACTTTCACACCGGCATCCTGGCCCGCGTTGATAAAGATGTGAGCGCCGCGGGTACTGACGATCTGGCCCTGCCAAGGTACCTGACGGGTACCCTTAATGACGTAGAACACCGCGTCGTTGAGCGCCACCCGAGTGGCCTGACCCAGCGGAGTCTTGTAGAACTTGTCGCCACCGACAGTGATCTTCTCAAAGTCCAGACCCAGCGCCAGACCGCGCGACTCGCTGTCCGCTTCCACCCGTTGGGTGAACAGCACTTCACCGGTGCTGGCGTCGAGCAGGCGCAGGTCGATGGCCACGTGGCTGCTACCGCCGCTGCCACCCAGACGCAAACCAAAAGGCAGGCTGGAGGAGGCAAAGCCAAAGTTCAGCCCGCCGCTCTCTTTTTGCGGCTCAAACTCGGTGATATCCGCTTTGACCAGCACCTGGGCACCGGCGATGCGGCCCGCCTGGGGCGCGGTCTCGGCACTGGTGACACCAGCCAGGCCGAGCTCCTGCTCACGCAGGATATGGGACAGCGCGGTACGCTCGGTGACCACAAAGCAGCCGGTCTGCTGCAGCGCGGTGGTCAGTTGCGACGACATCGCTTCACCGACGTCGTAGCCTTCAAAGGCGCCCAGCTTGCCGGTGGCACCAACCGGCATCACCGCGACCCGCATTTTGGGGCCGGTGCACTCGACGGCTGCACGTTGTTCGGCGCTGACTGAGGACTTCACGGTCTGCTGCTTACAGCCCACCAGGCTCAGGGCGATCAGGGGGATGGCGATCAGGTTATTGAATTTCATGACGGTATCTCCAGAGTTCGTTGGCGTTGCGGGAAGCGCGATACAACCGGTAGGTAACAGCCACAAAAAAAAGGGTTCAGATTTTTCTGAACCCTTTTATGCCATAGCGCGCTGATTGCGCGCCGATCACCGACACAGCCGTCACTCGCGCCGGCTGGCCCGGCTCAGCAGCTGCTCCAGATAACGGATCTGCGCCTCGGTGAGGTAGCCGTCATCACGGTAGGGGATCACCAGAAAGCGCGGCTGCTCGATCACCGGATGACCGCTAAGCTGCTGTTTGACCAGCAGCTGCTGCACCATGGGGTCGAAGCGATCCGCCGAGGTCACCACCAGATCGACACCGCCGCAACTGCGTTCGGCGATACGCAGTCCCTGCGCCGGTTCAGCACGGGCGCCCAGAGCGAGCAGGGCCGCCGTAAAGGTCACGCCGAGGGGTGAGGTCCAGGGTCTCATGGGGTACCTCCGCTAACGTTGAGATCGGCGCCCAGCGCCTGTTGGTTGTTGCTGTCGACGCGGCCATTGTTGTCGCCGCAGATCAGCACCACGTTGCCGTTGTTGCCGTTAAGATCGACGTCGAGGCAGCGAAAGCGGTCCTCCAGCCGTTCCAGGTTGTGGGTCACCTGCTGACGCATCTGCGCCACCTCCGGAGTCGCTCCGACGGCCACCGGCTGCGCACTGGCGTTGTTACGCGCCGCCTGCAGATAGCCGGCCCAGTCCTGTTCCAGCCGCAGGCGCATGTTCTGCAGCGCTTGCAGGCGTTGCAGCTCAGGCGGCGGCGCGGCGTTGGTGGCCGCGTTATCCGCGTAGGCCGGCACCATGCTCAGACCGAGCAGCAGTGCCAGGGCGGTGATTAAAGGGTTCATAGCTGCCTCCTAGCCGTTGCGGTTGTGGTCTTGGCTGGCGGCCTGGCTGTCAGACTGCTGCCGCTGCTGGTTGCTCTGGGCACTGGTGCTGTCGCCACTCTGGACGCCCTGCTGGCTGTTACCGATCTGGCTGTTGTACAGGTTGCCCTGATTGACATCGCCGATATGCACGCTGCCGTTGCTGGCGTTGATATTGGTGAGCTGGATCACGCCGTCGTTGTCGCCCTCGATATGAGCGACGTTACTCTGCGGCACGAACTGCCAGTTGAAGCCGCCACCGCCCGCCTGGGGTTGGTAGCCACCGCTGACCAGCGCGCCCACCTCGACGCCACCCTGTTGCTGCGACAACTGGTGGCCTTGGGTCTGGGCCTGATTGCCCGCGCCCTGATCGACGCCGCTCTGCAGTGCGTGCTCGCTTTCACGCTGCTGGTGGCTCTGGTACTGCCGGTCAAGCAGGTACTGGCGCGTCATCTCGCTGCGCGCTTCATCGGCCTGCGCTGGCCCGACCAGCCACAGCGCCAGCGCTGTGGCGAGTGCCTTGTTTTGAGTATCCATAACCGTTCTCCTCTATGGGGATGGAGCGATGAGCAGGCCCGCGCCAGCGCGCGGAGACGGCTCTTCTAACGGTGGGTAACGGGGTCGCGGAAATGGGTTCAAAGTATTGCGTCGGCGAGGTGGTTAGCGCTGCTGGTTAACCAGCACTCTGAAAGTTTCTGTTGCGCCCACACGGGCGGCGCAGAGAAATGCGGTATTGCAGTTGCGACGCAGCCCCTTTGGAGCCAACGAGCATGGGGTAAAGAATCCGATTAAGGCCCGCAAGGGGAGAGCGCTGGATGCGCGAAGCGGCGGCCGTATGGCCAGGGAGGGCCATTCTGACGCTCCCCGGATTGTTCGCACCACGCGCAGTGAACCCGCAGGGCGGCGGAACCAGGGGGTATATGGCACCGTTAGCGTTTTCTTGCTTCGTTCTTTGTCGCGTCTGGCAAAGAATGACGCCGCCCGGGAGGGCGGAACAGGGACTTTCTCGCAACGCCTAAAATGAGCTTTAGCACCGAGCCGAGTAGCAGATAGTCCATATCCGCTCCGCGCCGGTTTGAGTCATTCACCCTAACCCGTGAAGAACCACAAAAAAAGCCTCCCGAAGGAGGCTCTGAACACACAGGATCCGGCTTACTTGCTGGCACTGTTACCAACCCAATCAATGGAGCCGGTATAAGAGCTGGCAGTCTGCTGCTGATCGTTGCTCTGCACGTTGGTGACATCACCCACCTGCACACCGGACTGGCCGGCGCCGATCTGGCTGCCGCTCATGTTACCGGTATGGGTGCTGCCGCTATGACTGCTGAAGCTCGGTGACAACAGGCTGTGACCGCGGTTGGAACTGTAGCTGCGCTCCTTCACCAGCGCGCCAACGTTGGTGTCGCCCTGACTCTGGCTCATGCTGTGGCCGCTGGCACCACCGACGTTGCCAGCGTTCTGGCCGACGTCGCTGCTGTAGTTGCGGTACTGGTTGATGGCCTGGTCGGCACCGATGTTGTCCTGGCGATAGTCGTAGCGCAGGTCGTAGTCGAACTTGTTGCTCAGCTTGTAACGCACGCTGTTGTCCAGGTCGTAGTTCAGGCGGGTATCAGTATCAACGCGCTTGCTGTTGTCGATCCGGGTGCGGACGTCGTTGTTGGTGTTAAAGCTGCCGTTGTAGTCGATCTTGATCGGCTTGTAGCCAAACACCGGCGAACCGGCATGGGCAGCGCCGACGTTCAGCGCAGCAACGGTAGACAGGGCAATGATCAGGGTTTTGGCGGTGGGGTTCATAATGATCTCCTTCGGGGCTAAGTATGCCAATGGGGTGTTGCAGCCCGTGGGTAACGGGTAGCCGCAGAAGGGGTTCAAATTTTTTCGTTTGATATCTATCGTCCCAGGCGGTGTGGTGCAGAGCTACGAAGATGACTGCTTTGCGCAGAAGATGACATTGCAGCTCCCCGGAGAACGGCTACATGAGCTCCTGGGTAATCACTGGCTTTGAGGAGGCTTTAGTAGCCGCAGCCACCTTGCATGCCCTGCCTAGATAAGAGATGACGACACCACTGTATAACTAAAAAAGAATAATACTTATACGATTTATAATAGCATCACGGCATGTTTATTTTCCGACTGCGAAATAACCATCTACCTATGATACGACCAATATAAACTAAGACAATAAATAAACTAAATAAGATTCTTGTCTTTTACATCGCGATTTATTTCAACAGGAGCCAGACTTCGATACTTAGATTTAAGCTTCTTAATCTGCACCTCCAGTGACCTTAAAACCTCCTTTGCATCCTCCACATTGTTTATATTGTTGTTTTTTAAAACCAGCTCATCATTAGCATTTATTGCATTATCATCATTTTTTCTATGAGCCATCTGATCACTGGACTCTATGTAATCCAGGATCTGTTCTCTTTGATTCTGTTTTTCCGCAATTTCCTGTCTGATCAGGTCCATTTCCAAGTGTGGCTGAATATACTCATCTTGAATAGAACAGGCAGCCTGGGTGATAGATAGGATTATTATCGTTGTAGATAATATGAATCGTTCAAGGCTCATGACTAGAAACCCTCCATGACGGACAGTTTACCTGACCTGCCCCCAGATTTAGTACCAGTTTGCGTCTAGTAAAGCCCTGTTCATTTATCTCGTAATTTCCGTTCTGTACCGTCCTTCGGCTGCTGCCGTGTTCTGGCTGCAAACTCAGCAGGCGTTGCA
>NZ_JAERQK010000010.1 GCF_017912535.1 Motiliproteus sediminis | reverse complement strand
GTTACTTTTTGTCACGACGGACAAAAAGTGACCCGCCCGGGTGGGCGGAACAAAGACTATCTGATTGCAGTGGAAGGAGCTTGAAACGCAGATTTAGTCGGCCACCTAACATGACCGCTCCGCGCCGTTACTGCTCGCTCCACACCATAAACGGTAAAACCTTTTTTTACTCTGCAACTCAACCCTTGGCGCCAATGGCCGCTACGCTTAAGTGTGTACAGGATGATAAGGAGCCTTACCATGGCCAGTTCGCATCTCCCTGTTGCCGATGACCAACATCAGATCGAGTGTCACGGCGAACGCAGTTTCTGGGTTGTTCGTTACCCCGACGGCCCGGAACTGACAGGACGACTACTCGGCCGCGTGGTCTATTTCGCCCATAGCGAACGCGACGCCAAAGCGTACATCCGCCACTACCGCCACCAGCACTAACGGCGGCCTGAGTTACCCCTCCCGACGGGCTTCAGGTCCCGCCGGCGTAAGAGCTTTTCGCAAAAACAACCGCGCTTTTCGCAAGATCAAACACCCCCGCACATCGTAGCCTTTATCGTTCGCGCGGAGCTTCAACGCCGGACCGCTGACGACAGCGGCTCTATGCCCGCGGCCGAATACCCCGATAACAATCAAGCCATCGGCAGGCTACCCATCTTCTGAGGGTGACTCTATGTTTAAAGCTAGCGACGTGCTCAAGGGCGACTTCCTGAATCAGGACCTCAGCGCCATCGAGCAACTCATCACGCAGAACTATGCCGTCGACGAAGACGCTTACCTTCGCGAACTGCTGCCCCTCGCCACACCGAGCGAATCCGAACTTCAACAGATTACCGACTGTGCTACCCGCCAGGTAGAAACGGTACGCGCCAACGACAAGGCACTGCACAACATCGACAAATTGCTGCAGGAATACAGCCTCGATACCGAAGAGGGTGTGATTCTGATGTGTCTGGCGGAAGCGCTGATGCGCATCCCCGATGCCGACACCGCCGACGCGCTGATCCGCAACAAGCTGGCCGGCGCTGACTGGAAACGGCATATGGGCAACAGCGAATCACTGTTGGTCAACGCCTCCACTTGGGGACTGATGCTGACCGGCAAGATCGTCAGCCTCGACAAGGATATGGACGGCAACCCCAACCACCTGCTCAAGCGTCTGGTCAACCGTGCCGGCGAACCGGTGATTCGCAAGGCGATGTATCAGGCGATGAAGATCATGGGCAAGCAGTTTGTGCTGGGCCGCAAGATCGACGAAGCGGTCACCAACGGTGGCGACTGCCGCAAGAAAGGTTACACCTACTCCTACGACATGCTCGGTGAAGCGGCCTTCACCATGGCCGACGCCGACCGCTACTTCCGCGATTATCTGCAGGCGATCGAAAAGGTCGGTGGCGCCAGCAATATCGAAAGCCGCAGCGGCAAGCCCACTATCTCAATCAAGCTGTCGGCGCTCCATCCGCGCTACGAAGTCGCCAACCGCGACCGAGTGCTGACCGAGCTGGTCGAGCGCGTAATCGAGCTGGTTAGAACCGCGCGCAAACTGGATGTGGGAATCACCATCGACGCCGAAGAGGCGGACCGACTGGAGCTCTCCCTGGACCTGTTCAAGGCAGTCTACAACTCGGCTGCTGCCAAGGGCTGGGGCAAACTGGGGCTGGTGGTTCAGGCCTACCAGAAGCGCGCATTGCCGGTGCTCTGCTGGCTGACCAAGCTGGCCGCCGAGCAGGGCGATCCGATTCCGGTACGACTGGTGAAAGGCGCCTACTGGGACAGCGAAATCAAGCACTCGCAGCAGTTCGGTCTCAATGGCTACCCGGTGTACACCCGCAAGGAGGGCACCGACTGCGCTTATCTCGCCTGCGCCCGCTTCCTGCTCAGTGACCTGACCGTTGGCCGCATCGAGCCCCAGTTCGCCACCCACAACGCCCACACGGTGGCCGCGATCATGACCATGGCCAACAGCGACCGCTACGAGTTCCAGCGCCTGCACGGCATGGGTGATGCCCTCTACGACGCGGTTCTTGCTGATCAATCCACCCGCTGCCGCATCTACGCCCCGGTCGGCGCCCACAAGGACCTGCTGCCCTATCTGGTCCGCCGGCTGCTGGAAAACGGCGCCAATTCGTCGTTCGTGCACCGTCTGGTTGACGCCCGCACCCCGGTGGCCGACCTGGTCCACCATCCGGTGCAGCAGCTGCTGGCCTTCGACAGCCTCTCCAACGACCGTATTCCGTTGCCGTCCCAGATTCTGGGGAGCGACCGCATCAATTCAGAAGGGATCAATATGAACATCAACGCCGAACAACAGACCCTGATGTCCGCCATTCGTCAGTTTGACCAGCGCAACTGGGCCGCCGGCCCCATCATCAACGGCGCCACCGTCGCCAGCGCGGCCAAACAGGATGTATTCAGCCCCTTCGACCAACGCCAGAAAGTGGGCACCATCGGCTGGGCCAACGCCGAACTGGCGGGGCAAGCGCTGGATATTGCCGCGGCGGCGTTCACCCGCTGGAACGATACCGACGCGGAAGTTCGCGCCCAGACGCTGGAAAAAATGGCCGACCTGATGGAGCAGCATCGCGCCGAGCTGATGGCGCTGTGCACCCGTGAAGCAGGCAAGTCCCTGCAGGACGGTATCGATGAAGTGCGCGAGGCGGTCGATTTCTGCCGCTACTATGCCAATCAGGCCCGCGCCCGCTTCGGTAGTGTGATCGAACTGCCGGGGCCGACCGGCGAATCCAATGAGCTGTACCTGGAAGGCCGCGGCGTATTCCTCTGCATCAGTCCCTGGAACTTCCCGCTGGCGATCTTCATCGGCCAGGTGGTGGCCGCCCTTGCTGCGGGCAACACCGTCATCGCCAAACCGGCCGAGCAGACCGGCCTGATCGCCCACCGCGCCATCGAACTGCTGCTCGAAGCCGGAGTACCGGCTGGCGCCATCCAGTTGCTGCCGGGCAAAGGTGCCGAAATCGGTGGCGCCCTGACCAGCGATCCGCGCATCGCCGGCGTGGCCTTTACCGGTTCCACCGAAACCGCCCAGCTGATTAACAAGACCCTGGCCGGCCGCAACGGCCCGATCGCCACCTTCGTTGCCGAAACCGGCGGCCAGAACGCGATGCTGGTCGACAGCACCGCGCTGCCGGAGCAGGTGGTCAACGACGTGGTTCACTCCTCGTTCACCAGCGCCGGGCAGCGCTGTTCGGCGCTGCGGGTACTCTACGTGCAGGAGGATGTCGCAGATCGCATCGTCGAGCTGATCAAGGGGGCGATGCAAGAGCTGACCATCGGCAATCCCGAGGCCTACAAGACCGACGTCGGTCCGGTGATCGACGCTGACGCCAAGGCCAAGCTCAACGCCCACATCGAGCAGATGCGCGACTCCGCCAAGTTCGTCTACCAGTGCGAATTGCCGGCCGAGTGCGGCAACGGTCACTTCGTCGCCCCGACTGCGTTCGAGATTGGAAGCATGAACGAGCTGGCACGCGAGCAGTTTGGCCCCATCCTGCATATTGTGCGCTTCAAGGCCAGCGAACTGGACGCCGTGATCGACGAGATCAACGCCTCCGGCTACGGCCTGACTCTGGGCATTCACTCCCGTAACGAAGGCACGGCCGCCTACATCGACAGCCGTGTTCGGGTCGGCAACGTCTACGTCAACCGCAACCAGATCGGCGCGGTGGTCGGGGTGCAGCCATTCGGCGGCATGGGACTGTCGGGAACCGGACCCAAGGCGGGCGGCCCCCACTACCTGCTGCGCTTCGCTACCGAGCGCACCCGCACCATCAATACCACCGCCGTCGGCGGCAACGCCACGCTGCTGTCGCTGGGTGACAAAGCCGAAGAAGAGGTCGCGTAAAAGTCCCTGAGGGGAGCACCGGGTGCTCCCCTTTTTGTGCGTCCAGGAAGGACCCCCGCCACCACGCCAGGCCGGCTCTGGTGGCACCGCCCGCAAGGGCACGTCCGTTGACCGTTAGCGTCAAGTCGTCGTGGAGGAGCGACGATCAGGACACAAGCGATGACCGGGTCACCCCGGCTTACCTATAACAACGAGGTCCCAACCCATGATTGTTACCCTCACTTTTATCGCCTATCTGGCGTTGATGCTCTGGATCGGCGTAGTTGCCTACCGCCGCACCCAGGATCTGTCCGACTATATTCTCGGTGGCCGTAATCTCGGCCCGATTCCGAGCGCTCTGTCCGCCGGCGCGTCCGATATGAGTGGCTGGCTGCTGCTCGGCCTGCCCGGTTATGCCATGGCTGCCGGTTACGAGGTATTCTGGCTCGCTGGCGGCCTGCTGGTCGGTACCTGGCTGAACTGGCTGCTGGTCGCCCAGCGCCTGCGTGTCTACTCCAAGGAAGCCGATGACGCCCTGACCCTGCCGGCGTTCTTCGAAAAACGGTTTGAAGACGGCAACCATAGCCTGCGGGTAATCTCCGCCATCTTCGTGCTGCTGTTCTTCCTGTTCTACACCAGCTCCGGCCTGGTCGCCGGCGGTAAGCTGTTTGAAACCGTATTTGGCTTCGATTACACCCTGGCGGTCATAATCGGTGCGGTAGCCGTGATCTCCTACACCCTGTTCGGCGGCTTCCTGGCGGTATCCTGGACTGACGTAGTGCAGGGACTGTTGATGGCCGCGGCGCTTATCATCGTGCCACTGGTGGCGATGAATCAGGTCGGCGGCATGGGTGAAACCTGGGCCGCGATGGAAGCCAAGAACCCGGAACTGCTGAACATGTTCACTGGTACCGACGGTAACGCACTGAGCCTGATCGCGGTGCTGTCACTGCTCGGCTGGGGTCTGGGTTACTTTGGTCAGCCCCATATTCTGGCGCGCTTCAAAGGGATTGCCAGCCAGAACGACGTACCGACCGCCCGCCGTATCGCGGTAATCTGGTCCGGCTTGTCGATGCTGGGTGCCTGTCTGGTGGGCTTTGCCGCCATCGGTTACCTCAACAATCCGCTCGGTGATGAAGAGAAAGTATTCATGGTGCTGGTTGACGCCCTGTTCCACCCGGTGGTTGCCGGTATTCTGCTGGCCGCGATCCTGGCCGCCATCATGAGCACGGCAGACTCCCAGCTGCTGGTCTCGTCGTCAGCCCTGGCAGAAGACTTCTACAAGGCGCTGTTCCGTAAAGACGCCTCCCAGCGGGAGCTGGTGATGGTGGGTCGTATTGCGGTGATCGGTATCGCTCTGGTGGCGCTGACCTTCGCCCTCGATCCCGACTCCAAGGTACTGGAACTGGTTTCCTACGCCTGGGCCGGCTTCGGCGCCGCCTTTGGCCCGGCGTTGATTCTGTCGCTGTACTGGAAGCGCATGAACAAGGCAGGCGCCCTGGCCGGCATCATCGTCGGTGGGGTCACCGTGGTGGTGTGGAAGCAGCTCTCCGGTGGCTGGTTTGATCTGTACGAGATCATCCCCGGTATGATTCTGGCGACCGTCGCCATCATCATCGCCACCCTGCTGACCCCGGCGCCCAAGCGCTCGGTCACTGAGAAGTTCGAGCAGGTGGAAGCGCTACTGGAAGACAGCAGCAACGCGGTGACCGCTAACGCCTGAGCGGCGCGCTAACCGCAGCAACCGATAAAAGCCCTCATTCGAGGGCTTTTTCAGTTTCTGGTCCCGATACTAACGCACCTCTTGCAGGGTATGATCAAGCTCGTTAGCCCAGTGGGCCAACTGGTGCGGGTCGATGTCGGTACCACTATCGGCAAACTGTTTCAGGTGCTCCAGCAACTCATCCACGCGCTCGCAGCGCGCCACTTCGCGCGCGCGCCAGGACTCCAGTAGTGCCAGCACCTCATGCTCGGGTTGCGGGTCGGACAGGCCAGGGGTTAGGTCAAGCCGCCCCACCTTTTGCAACTGCTGCCGGAACGCCGCCAGCACCCGTTTGATGTGCCCCATCCACAGCCCGTTAGCCAGGATCAGCGCCAGCGTGTTGATCACCCCCATGGTGACGATCACGATCGCCATCTCTTTCAGAAACAGCGGCAACAGCGGCTGCTGCGCCGAGCGGTGAATGGTAAACAGGTTGGCTTCAATGGCGGCGCTGAAGCGGAAATAGAGAAAGATCATCGCCGCAACCAGCATCGCCGTTTCCAGCACTACCAACGCTAACAGCAACCAACCCTGCAGACGCAGGTCGATCAGTTTACGCCGGCGCACCCGATGGCCGTGAATGTTGTTGTCGGCCGCGGACTTCATAGATCGTGGCACTGAAAGCATAGGTTCGAGCCCTCGTTGCTGGCCACCATCTGGCCATGTGTGCTGCTATACCCCTGATGGCAAGAGATGCAGCTTACCTGACCGCCCGGCAGCGAGATCGAGGGCGGCAGCTGTTCGGGATCGCGATAGCCGCCAAAAGCGAAAGCCTGGCGATAGTCGACACCGATGGGGTGCTCCATGGACCCGGTCGCGTGGCGGGCGATATTACCGCCTACCACCGTTACCCCCGGCCCCTGACCACGCTCGTCATGGCATGCCATGCACTGCACCGAATACTCATCGGTCTGCGCTGCTTCCAGGCCGTTGCCGGACGTCATGTGCCCGGACACCAGCAGCGAGCCGCCCTGATCGGCCATATTGCTGAAGAAGCTCAGCTCGTGGCATTGGGTGCAGAAGGCGGCACCCCGTTCCGCTATCTGCAAGGCGCCGTGACCACTGGCGTGAATGCTGTGGCAGGTGCTGCAGGTAACGTTACCCTTCCAATCCAGTGGCAGCGATTGCGGCACGGCCATGCTGGGCGACACGCCGCTGGGATGACTGGCCTCCAGCGCACCCGGATGACAGCGGCTGCACAACTGCTCCGGCGGTGCGGTCAGCAGGGCCGAGTTGCTGCTACGGGTCTTATCCCCTGCCAGGTGACAGCTACCACAGTCAGCTCCCTGCAGTGGATCGACGCTGAGCGCTTGAAACGCCCCCCGCGCCCAGCGCTCAACCGGCACCAGCATTACGGCACCAAGCGCCAGTGCCGTTGCAATCCTAACGAGTCTTCGCTGTTTCATAACGCACGCGTCCCTGCTGCTCGCCGAGCTCTTTCAATAGAGCTCGCGTCTGTTCTCGATCGCCCGCCTTACCGGCGTTCAACGCTGCGACCGTCAGCGCATCTATATGGCGATAGTGAGCGTACAGCTGGCCTACGCTTTGCTGCAGCAGATCACACTCCTGCTGCAGCTGATCATTGCCCCGAATGCGAATCTGCGGCACTTTGCCGCTGCGGATGCCGGATTCTAGGTTCCGTGAAAAACGGTACAAGGGGCCGGCCACGCGAAAGGTTGAGTAGAGCGTGATCAGCCAGGTAGTAACGCCGGTGCCCACCGCCAGCACCAACCCGCCGGCCAACATGACCAGCGGCAGACGATCGCGAGTGTTGGAGAGCGAACGCAGGGTTTCCAAATAGTCGGCTTCAGGCACACCGGCAAGAATCACCACTGCGGTAAGGCCGATAAAAGCGACCAGCGAAAACCACAATGAAATCTTGCCGACCAGCTTCAGCGAATTGAACTGGGGGGTGGTATCCATCAAATATCTCTTAGCTCCATTGCCCGGTGGCACCGGGTAATAATAGCCTGTTGTTTGGGGTCAAAGCGCTACCGCAAGGAACAGATTCTTGTCATCGCGGCTGCGATTATCGATTTTTTCCCGGACCTGCGGGTCAATTTCCGTCGACTGGTCCGGATAGAGGCCGCATTTGCGCAGCGCCTTGCGCAGATCAACCCGCCGCCCCAGAAACTCGTAGATAACACGCACACAGGCGGGCTCATGCTGATCACTGGCGGCGACGCCCAGGCGCAAGCCTGATAAGCGGCTGACTCGGCTTTTGTAGGTCGGGTAAAGAATGGTCTGGGTCAGCTCATTACCGGCCAGCGATTCGTAATCGGACAGAAAAATCCGGTCGGCCAGAAAAAAGCCACAGCCAAGGTAGCGAGAATGAAACACCTTGCCGCTGCCATCCGGCGCCCGCAAACGTTCGATTCGCTGGTAGTAGACCTCTCCGTCGCGCTGGCCGATATACACCAGATTGCGCAGAATATTGCCGGGAAACGCCATCGAGTAGTAGATCTCAAAGTAATAACCCAGATAGTGATCGAAGCGCCCTTGACTACGCTGCTGCAGCTTATCGATATGCTGGGCGTAGGTGCGTGGCCGCTCACTTTCCTGCTGCTTCGCCCTTACCTGAACGATCTGAGCAAACTGTTGATGTGGCAGAAAAATCTCGTATTCTTCCACCCCAAAAAAGTCGCAGATGGTGCGCAAGATGAACTTTGACGGCAGGGTAGCGCCGCTGAGATACTTGTTGAACTGGGACCGGTTGATGTTGATCAATCGGCACACTTCCGCGATGGAGCGGTAGTAGCCGCACATCAGCCGCAGGTTGTCGGCGAAATCTTCGCGCATCGGTTTACCCCGTTATTATTCTGCTTGCATGTCCGTGGTGATGCTAATTGACGCTAACATATCACCACTTAGCGCCAAGCGGAATCAGGTAGCGATATTGTTGCCCCCGACGGGGTCTGCTTTGATTACCCACTAGCTTAAATTTCTGACCTGCGTTCTTTCCCGCTATACTGCGGCCCTTTTTTTCGAGGAGTCGGGCTGACCATGAACAGACGGATTTATATTCTGTACACCGGCGGCACTATCGGCATGCAGCGCTCGGCCGACGGTTACGTGCCGATGGCGGGTCTGGCTGATCTGATCAATGAGAAAATCCCTCTGCACCTCTCAGCGAGCGTGCCGGAATATCACCTCGAAGAGCTGGACACGCTGATCGACAGCACCAACGCCACTCCGGCGGATTGGCGCCGTATCGCGGCCAAGGTGGTGGACAACTACGCCAACTACGACGGTTTTATCATTCTCCATGGTACCGACACCCTCGCCTACACCGCCTCAGCGCTGTCGTTTATGCTGCAGGGGTTGCAGAAACCGGTAATCATCACCGGCTCGCAAATCCCCCTGTCTGAGCTGCGTAACGACGCACTCGACAACCTGATCACCGCGCTGGTGCTGGCACGCAACTACCCGGTGGCCGAGGTCTGTCTGTACTTCAGTGGTCGTCTGCTGCGCGGCAACCGCGCCACCAAGCTTAAGGCCACCGGCTTCGATGCCTTCGACAGCCCCAACTACCCCTGGCTGGGGAAGGTGGGGATCAATATCGAGATGGAACAGGCCAACATCCGACCACCCAGCACCGCTGGCGAGCAGTTTGAACTGCCCCATTACGACAAACGCGTGGTACCGCTAAGACTCTATCCCGGCATCGACGCGGACTACCTCAGGCACGTGCTGCAGCTGCCTATGGATGGCCTTATTCTGGAGTCCTTTGGTGTCGGTAATGCGCCGGATAGGGATCCTGAACTGCTGCGTCTGCTGGACCAAGCCAACAGCAGGGGACTGGTGACCGTCAACCTGTCGCAGTGCCTCTACGGGCGCGTGGATCTCAGTAGCTACGCTACCGGCTCGGCGTTAGCGCGCACCGGAGTCATAGGTGGTGCGGACATGACGATGGAAGCCACTTTTGCCAAACTTCACCACCTGTTGATGACCGAATCATCAGCGGCGCGGGTACGCGACCTGATGGCCACGGATATCTGCGGTGAATTGACCCCGGCCTGAACCTCCGTCAGGAGGAGCTCGGCGGGCGCCGCGCTTCCGCGCAATCGATTAACGGCTTGCCCTGGGTTCGATCGACCACCTTGACCCGGTGGTGCAGTGCGGTTTTGGCCAGCATGTGGGCACTGACCGGCGCGGTCAGCAGCAGGAACAGCGTGATCAGCAGTTCATGGACGCTGAGGCGAGCCTCCGACACGCTGAAATAGATCATCGACGCAAGCAACAGTCCCGCCATGCCAAGCGTGGTCGCCTTGGTGGGCGCATGTAGCCGGGTATAGAAATCGGGCAGCCGCACCAGTCCCCAGGAGCCCAGCAGCATAAATCCGCCGCCCGCCAGCAGCAGCAGCGATACCAGTATTTCCAGCGCCAGACTCATCGGCGGCCTCCATCACGTGGTCGGTTATTCAATGATATCTCCCCGCAGCAGGTATTTGCACAGCGCGGCGGTACTTACAAAACCGAGCATGGCAATCAGCATTGCAGCTTCAAAATAAAGCGTGGTGCCGCGATAGAGGCCGAACAGCAATATCAAGCCGATACTGTTGATGTACAAGGTATCCAGGGCCAGAATCCGGTCCGACAGGTCCGGCCCGCGCAGCAATCGCACCAGGTTCATCACCAGCGCGGCCGCCAACATGGCACTGACGATCCAGATCACCGTACTCAGCATTCAAAGATCTCCCTCAACGGTTGCTCGTAACGCTCCTTGATCACCTTGATCAGCACCGTATCGTCTTCCAGGTGCAGTGCATGCACGTATAACCAACAGCGATCGGAGGAGAGCTCCGCACTGACCGTTCCCGGCGTCAGCGAAACGGTATTGGCCAGCAGGCTCACAGGCAGATCCCCGCGGATATCCAGGGGCACGGCAACGAAGCCCGGCTTCAGATGACGGCGTGAGCGCAGGATACGCGCGGCCACATCAAAATTGGCCACCACAATATCCTTGAGCAATCGCAACAGATACTTGCCCGCCAACCGGAAACGCCGTACCCGAATCGGCCCCTCCTGCAAGGGTGCAACCAGCAGTGATACCAGCCAGGCCAGCACGACCCCCAGCAGAATCTGCCCCGGCGCCATGGAGTTGTTGAGCAGCAACCACACCACCACCAGAACCGCCGTTTGCAGTGGCAGCGGCAACCAACGACTCAATCCACCGGTTTTCATGGCGACACCTGCGGCAGCAACAGCTGCGGGGTACGTTCAAACAACGCCAGTTGTTCGGCGGAGGCACCGGTAAACCCGGTCACCGGCCCACCAAACAGCACCAGCAACGGCGAAGCGCTCAGCAATAGCAACACCGCCGCCAACTGTAGTCGGGAGACCGGCTCGCAACAGGCTTTCTCACCACTGATCCGCCAGAACAGTGTGCTGCCGGCACGCGACAGGGCCACCAACGACGCCAATCCCCCCAGCAGAATGGGTGGCCACAACCAACTGATCTGGGCGCTGGTCTCCGCCGCGTTCAGCATCAGCGCCTTGCCGACAAAGCCAGACAGCGGCGGCAACCCGACCACGCTCAATGCGGCGACGAAAAACACCGTACCCAGCAGCCCCGGATGGCACATCCGCTGCGCCTGTACAAAACGATCTTCCGCCTTGCCGCGCTGGCGCACGACAATATCGGCGAGCAGAAACAGCGCGCCGCAGATGAGGGTCGAATGCACCAGATAGTAAAGGGCTGCGCCTACGGCGGCGGTATTGTTGATCGCCATCGCCGCCAGCAGGGTACCGATGGAGAGTAAAATCAACTGGCCGATCAGCTGCCGCAAGCTGACCGCCGCCATAATGCCGACCGCGGCCAACAGCAAGCTGAGCACAGCCAGCGGCCACAACCAAGGCACGATCAGATCGGCCAATGCGCCGGCATGGGGCCCGAATATCAGCCCAAACACCCGCAGCATGCTGTAGATACCCACTTTGGTGAGAATGGCAAAAAGCGCCGCCACGGGGGCACTTGCGGCAGCGTAGGTCGCCGGCAGCCAGAACTGCAGCGGCAACATGGCTGACTTCAAGCCAAACACCACCAGCAGCAGCAGTCCGCCGGTACTGGCAATCGCCTGCTCGGCCGAACTGAGGTGCCTGATCTTGACCGCCATGTCCGCCATGTTGAGTGTGCCCAGAACGCCATAGAGGATACCCAAGGCAAACAGGAACACGGTGGAGCCCACCAGATTGAGAATCACATAGCCGACCGCCACCCGGGTGCGCGCCTTGCCGCCGCCGTGAATCAGCAGCGCATAAGAGGCGATGAGGAGAATTTCGAACGCCACAAACAGGTTGAACAGATCGCCTGTCAGAAAAGCCGCGTTGATACCCGCCAACTGGAACAGAAACAGAGGGTGAAAATAAACCCCGGTGTGGTCATCTCCGGCACAGGCATAAAGCAGCGCTCCCAGGGCCAGTACTGCGGTCACCAGTAACATCAGCGCCGCCAGCCGATCGGCGACCAGGACAATACCGAAGGGGGGTTGCCAATCGCCCAGACGGTAGATCTGGGCCGCTCCGCTGTGGGTCGCCAGCAACAGATAGACGGCCACCACCAGCACCAACCCCACCGCGAACAGTGAACTGGCCCGCAGGCGCCCGGAGGCCAACCCGCCGCGCCCTGACAAGGGAGGTAACAGCTGCAGGATCGCGATCAGCAGCGGTATAAGGACGGGAAAGATGATGCTATGGTTCATGCGCTCTCTACTTGGCTGCCGGGGGTTCGCGACGCTCGGGGATACGTCCATCCACATGATCAGTGCCGGTATCGGCCCGACCGCGCATCGCCAGTATCACCACGAACGCGGTCATCGCAAAGCCGATCACGATGGCGGTCAACACCAGCGCCTGCGGAAGCGGATCCGCGTAGGGCGCCCCCCCCTGTCCCAATATGGGGGCACCATCGATAGTCAACCGGCCACTGGCAAACAGAAACAGGTTTACCGCGTAGGACAATAAGGTGAGACCCAGCACCACGGCGAAGGTACGGCTACGCAGCACCAGAAAGAAGCCACAGGTCGTTAGCGCCCCCACACACAGTGCATATAACAGTTCCATCAGTTCGCTACCTTTTTCATCATGGTGCCGACACGGCGGCTGTCTGCATCATCCATCATGCCGTCCTGTCGTGGTCAACTTGCCCAGATTGGCGAGAATCAACAGGATTGCGCCGACCACCGTCAGGTAAACCCCGATATCGAACAGCATCGCGCTGGCAAGCTCGAATTCGCCAACCAGCGGCCAGTGGAAATGGTCAAACCAGGAGGTCAGGAATGGCCGTCCGACCAGCCAGCTACCCGCCCCGGTCAGCAGCGCCAGCATCAGGCCGCAGGCGATAAGCCACTGATAGTTGAGCCGCAACCGTTCGCGGATATGCGCCTCTCCGAAGGCTACGTACTGTTGAATCAGGGCCACGGCCGTGATCAGCCCGGCGATAAAGCCCCCACCCGGCAGATTATGGCCGCGTAGCAGAATATAGGCAGACACCAGCAGCGCCATCGGCAACAGTAGTTGCGAAATCACCGCGAGAATCACCGGATAACGATCCCGGGACCAAGGGCGACCGGAGTCGTCGCTGGTGGGCAGGTAGAGCTTCATCTGATCGATCAGCTTGAAGATTCCCAGCGCGGCAATCGCCAGTACGCTGATCTCACCGAAGGTATCAAAGCCGCGGAAATCCACCAGAATAACGTTGACCACATTGGTGCCACCGCCCCCCGGCACGCTGTTGTCAATAAAGAAACCGGCGATGCTGCTGCCCGAACGCGTCAAGATGGCGTAGCAGAGGGTGCCCACCAGGCCGCCGACCAGCGCCGACAGACCAAGGTCCCTCGCTACCCGGTGAGGGCTGGATTCCTTGGCCGCGCGCTGGGGCAGAAAGAACAGCGCCAGTAGCAACAGCAATACCGTAACCACTTCCACCGACAACTGGGTCAGCGCCAGGTCCGGAGCTGAGAAACGGGCGAATATCAATGACACCACCAGCCCGACCACCGACAGCATCAGCAGTGCCACCAACCGCACCCGATGCCAGTAAACGGTGGCTAGCGCAGCGACAATCAGCAGTACCGCGCCTACCTGTGCCAATCCATCCGGCTCCAGCAACTCGCGCCCGCCGCTGGTCTGGTGCAGCTTCATCATCGGCGGCCCCAGAAACACCAGAATCAGCAGCAGCAATAGCAGCAACTGCCGCTGCAGTGATCCACGATCAAGCAGCTGCATGATGCGACTGCAGAACGTGATCAAGCGCTGCACGCCCTCTTCGAAGATGAGCTTGGGGTCAGGATCCGGAAACTGGGACTGAAATTGAAACAGCAATTTGCGGTTGTAGTAGATCGCCACCCCTCCGGCCAGGGCCAGCACACTCATCAGCAGCGGCAGATTAAACCCGTGCCAAAGCGCCACGTTGACCTCGGGAGGCGGCCCTTGCAAGGTGGCCGACGCCGCCTTCAGCAGCAAGTCGGTGACCACGTAGTCCGGAAAAATACCCACCAGCAGACAGAGGCCCACCAGAATCTCCACCGGCAGTTTCATGTACCGGGGAGGCTCGTGGGGAGTGCGGGAAAGACCGACCGGTTCGCCGTTAAAGAACACGTCATGGATAAAGCGCAGTGAATAGGCCACCGCAAACGCACCGGCGGTGGTGGCCAACACCGGTACCAGCCAGGAAAGCGCGCCCAAGGTGCTTTGATCCAGGGTCTCGGAAAAGAACATCTCCTTGGACAGAAACCCGTTCAGCAACGGCACCCCGGCCATCGCGGACGCCGCTACCATCGCCAGCGTGGCGGTATAGGGCATATATTTCCACAACCCGTTCAGCTGGCGCATATCACGCGAACCCGATTCGTGGTCGATGATCCCCGCGGCCATAAACAGCGACGCCTTGAAAGTGGCGTGATTGATGATGTGAAAAATGGCCGCCACCGCCGCCAAGCGGGTGTCCAACCCCAGCAACAAGGTGATCAGGCCCAGGTGACTGATGGTTGAGTATGCCAGCAGCCCCTTGAGGTCGTGCTTGAACAGCGCGATATACGCTCCCAGCAACAACGTTGCCAGACCGGTCAAACTCACCAGCAAGAACCATAGATCGGTGCCGGCGAGCACCGGCAGGAACCGCGCCATCAGAAAGATACCGGCTTTAACCATGGTAGCCGAGTGCAGATAAGCGCTGACCGGTGTGGGCGCGGCCATCGCCTGTGGCAGCCAGAAATGGAACGGAAACTGTGCCGATTTGGTAAAGGCTCCCAGCAACACCAGCACCAGAATCACCGGATACCAGCCGGAGTCACGAATCAGGTCGCCGCTGGACAGCACCCGGTCCAGATCAAACGACCCCACCACCTGGCCGATCAGCAGCAGCCCGGCCAGTAACGCCAGCCCGCCAAAACCGGTGATGGTCAAGGCCATGCGGGCACCGAGTCGCGCTTCGGTTTTATGTGACCAGAAGCTGATCAACAGGAAAGAACTGATGCTGGTCAGCTCCCAGAACATCCACAGCTGAATCAGGTTGTTGGACAGCACGATGCCCAGCATCGCGGTCATAAACAGCAACAGGTAGGCGTAAAAGCGTCCCATCGGGTCGCTATCGGACAGGTAGTAGCGGGCATACAGGATCACCAACAGCCCGATTCCCAGAATCATCAGCGCAAACAGTGCCGCCAGGCCATCAAGGCGCAGCGCAAACGCCAGGTCAAGCGCCGGAATCCACTGCAGCGATACTCGCAGCTCCTCGTCGCGAAACAGCGCCGGAAACAAGGCCAGCAGCAGTAGCAGAGCGATGCCCGGCAATACCGCGGTTGCCGCCGCACAGACGTTGCGCCCGTAGCGATCGCCCGCCAACGCCAAAAAGGTCCCCAGCAGCGGCAGTAGCGCTATCCAAACCAAACTCATGTTGATAACTGTCCCCGACCGATGGCGTCAAACCGCACCATTTTACTCAGCACTGACCCGCTGTACAGCCACCCGGTGACTGGCCTGCGGAGCAAAAACGGTAACATAACAATAGGCTATCCCTGCCAGAACGGTGCCGGAAATGCTCAGCCCCCCGGTTTATTAAGACTAGCGCAGGGATCAATATAGCTGTGCCGAGGCGTGAACCAAAGCAGCTCATGGCGGGCTCCGAAGTCGGTATCGCCAACACGGGCCGGTTCAAGATAATCGGCCAGCGGCGCCGGCTCGATAGTGATCGGCTGCAGTGCCAGGTTCAGCTGCTGCAACCCGGGATTGAGATACTCGACCTGACCATACACGGCGCGATTGTACTCGGTATGGCCGTTACCCAGTATCATCACCACCGGACCGCCCTCGGATGCGGCGGCCATCTGTACAATCGACTGCGCCATACGGTTGTTGCGAGCGTTCCAGGTCTGATACAGGCGAGTCAGTAGCGGTTCTTCACCCCAGCCACAATGACCGTCACGAAACCGCTGGTACATCAACTGACGATAGTCGGCATGGTCGTTCTGCAGTCGCACCAGCTGGTGGCTTTCCACCGGATTCAAACCGTCGCTCCCCACCCGGCTCAGCCGCAGCTTGATCCCGGCCGGCAGGTCGGCCCCAAAGATGGGTAACTGATGCTGCTTAGCCACCTCGATCAAGGAAAAGTAGAAGCCCCAGTCGCGGTCGCTGCGCTGCTCCCACCCCAGCTGGCGACGCAGACGCTGCTCTGGCGTTTGTTTCGCCTTGCCACCAACGTGTAGCTGCATCATCGACGCCTGACCGCTGACATACTGCTGCAGGTAACCGGTCTGACCGACATCGAAAAACTCGAACCCGAGAGCGGGTTTAAACCCCTTGGCCACCAGCGCCTCTAGCAACTGTTTCTGTTTGGCGTGGTGATCCGCGTTATCGTGACTCTCCCCCAGGTAAACAACGTCGGCGCTGGCCATCCGCTCCAGCAGGGCTGCCTCGGTAATCGCTTCACCACTGCGAGTATCGATAATCTGCCCGATCAACGGGTCGTCACGCTGCGTGTCACCGGGGGCCAACGCACAACCACCCAGACCGAGCAGGATAGACGCGAGAAGCAGCGAGCGGGGCTTGCAGCCTAGCGATAACAACATGGGAGTGCCTTCTGTTAACAAGTCTGTTCAGCGTATGATAGCGGTCAGGCTTGAGGGTTCAACCATGGACAAGATTTTGATCAGCCGCTGTTTGTTGGGCGAACCGGTTCGCTACGACGGTGCAGGCAAGGCGGTCACGCATGCCTTGCTGCGACTGTGGCAGCAACAGGGGCGTCTGGTTCCGGTGTGTCCGGAGATGGCCGGCGGCCTTGGCTGTCCGCGCCCGGCGGCGGAGATACGCGGTGGTCGGGGCAGCAGGGTGCTGGATGGCCAGGCGCAGGTCACCACCAGCGACGGACTGAATGTCAGCCGCGCATTCATCCGCGGTGCAGAGGTGGCGCTGCACCTGTGCCGGACCCACGACATCCGTTACGCCCTGCTGAAGAGCCGGAGCCCCTCCTGCGGCAACGCAGAGACCTATGACGGCTCCTTCAGCGGCAGCCTCGTTGCAGGCGAGGGGGTCACCGCCGCACTGCTGCAGCGTCATGGTATCCACTGCTACAACGAATCACAGTT
Organism: Motiliproteus sediminis; assembly: GCF_017912535.1. GTDB lineage: Bacteria > Pseudomonadota > Gammaproteobacteria > Pseudomonadales > Balneatricaceae > Motiliproteus > Motiliproteus sediminis. The sequence goes on along the minus strand of NZ_JAERQK010000010.1, from coordinate 147,972 downwards.
GCAACAGCTGGCCGCGCAGCTCGACCAGCGCGCGTAACCGCGCCCGGCCTTGTGACTGCCGGGCCCCGCTCGTACAATACCCCTCTTTTTTTGACCGAATCTGGAGCCCGTCCACCATGCGTGCGAGTCAATACCTGATTGCCACCCTCAAAGAGACTCCGGCCGACGCCGAAGTCATCAGCCACCAGTTGATGCTGCGGGCCGGGATGATCCGTAAGCTGGCCTCCGGCCTCTACACCTGGTTGCCGATGGGGCTGCGTACCTTGCGCAAGGTGGAGCGCATCGTGCGCGAGGAGATGGACCGCTCCGGGGCCCAAGAGGTGCTGATGCCGGCGGTACAGCCGGCCGAGCTGTGGCAGGAGTCGGGGCGCTGGGAGTTCTACGGTCCCGAGCTGCTGCGCCTGAATGACCGCCACGGGCGCGACTTTTGTGTCGGACCGACCCACGAAGAGGTGATCACCGACCTGATCCGCCGCGAAATCCGCAGCTATAAGCAACTGCCAGCCAACTTCTACCAGATCCAGACCAAATTCCGTGATGAGATCCGCCCCCGCTTTGGCGTAATGCGCTCGCGCGAATTCATCATGAAGGACGCCTACTCCTTCCACCTCAATGCGGAACAGCTGCAGCAGACCTATGAGGTGATGCACGCTACCTATACCCGCATCTTCGAGCGTTTCGGCCTCGACTTCCGCCCGGTGCAGGCTGATTCCGGTGCCATCGGCGGCAGTTGGTCGCACGAGTTCCACGTGCTGGCCCAGTCCGGTGAAGACGCCATCGCCTTCAGCGACGGCAGCGAATTCGCCGCCAACATTGAAGCCTGCGAGTGCCTGGCACCCGCCGGCGAGCGCCCGGCGCCAAGCCAGGAGATGACCCTGGTTGATACGCCCAACGCCAAGACCATCGCGGAACTGGTCGAACAGCATGGCCTGCCGATCGAGAAGACCGTCAAAACCCTGATCGTCGCCGCTTCCGATGCCGTGGAGGCTGACTTTGTCGCGCTGATGGTACGTGGTGATCACGAGCTGAACGAGATCAAGGCCGAACATCTGCCCGAGATCGCCGAGCCGCTGCGCATGGCCACTGACGAAGAGATCCGCGCCGCCATCGGTGCAGGACCCGGCTCCCTGGGCCCGATCAACCTGCCGCTACCGCTGATCATCGACCGCACCGTGGCAGCGATGGCCGACTTTGGCGCCGGCGCCAATATCGACGACAAGCACTACTTCGGCATCAACTGGGAGCGTGACGTGCCGCTGCCCCAGGTCGCCGACCTGCGCAACGTGGTCGAGGGTGACCCCAGCCCCTGTGGCAATGGCAACATCGTGATCAAGCGCGGTATCGAAGTGGGCCATATTTTCCAGCTCGGCACCAAGTACAGCGAGGCCATGAATGCCACCGTACTGGACGAGAACGGCAAGTCGGTACTGATGCCGATGGGCTGCTACGGCATCGGTGTGACCCGGGTGGTCGCGGCTGCCATCGAGCAGAACAACGACGATCGCGGCATCATCTGGCCCGATGCCATCGCCCCCTTCCACATCGCGCTGGTGCCGATGAATCCGGAGAAGTCGGAGCCGGTGCGCGAACTGAGCGACAAGCTCTACGCCGAGCTGAGCGCTCTTGGCTTTGACGTGCTGCTGGACGACCGCAAAGAGCGTCCCGGGGTGAAATTTGCCGATATGGAACTGATCGGCATTCCGCACCGGGTGGTGATCTCCGACCGCGGTATCGAAGCCGGCACGCTGGAGTACAAGGGCCGCCGCGACGCCGACAAGCAGGATGTCGCCATTGACCAGATGATTGATCTGCTACAACAAAAGATCACCCTGTAAGCGCAACCCAAACCAACAGAAGCGGGGCAACTGACAGCCCCGCTTCGCTGGCACCACCGGCAACCAGCTCACCAGGGCCACCACAGCCGGGGCAGACCGCAACTTTATCCCCACACGGCCCTGCTTATCCCGTAGAATGGCCGCTCTTTTTTTTCCGGGGCCGTCGGTCTGCGGCATCCGTTCACGCAGTTAACCAAGGAGTCTTGTCCGCCATGAGTATCGAAGCCACCCTGCAACAACGCAGCGCCGGCAAGTGTGAACTGTGCGGCGCCACCGACAATCTGGCGGCATTCGAAGTCACTCCCAGCGACAGCAGCGCCGAGCAAAGCGCGCTGCTGTGCGGGACCTGCCGCGGCCAGCTCGATCAGAGCAGCGAACTTACCCCCCACCACTGGCACTGCCTCAACGACAGCATGTGGAGCCCCACCCCAGCGGTGCAGGTATTGGCCTGGCGGATGCTCAAGCGCCTGAGCGGCGAGACCTGGGCCCAGAACGCGCTGGATATGCTCTATCTGGAAGACGACGTGCGCAGCTGGGCCGAAGCTGGCGTTGCGGCGGGCGACGACGATGCCGTTGTGCACCTGGACTGCCACGGCAACAGGCTGGAAGCGGGCGATACCGTCACCCTGATCAAGGATCTGGACGTCAAAGGCGCCAGCTTCACCGCCAAGCGCGGCACCGCGGTGCGCGGCATCTCACTGGTTCAGGACAATCCGGAGCATATCGAAGGCCGGGTTAACGGTCAGCGAATTGTGATCCTGACCAAGTTCGTCAAGAAAAGCTGAACCGTGGCCCGCGGTTTTCGCCAGCGGTTGCGTTATGCATTGGTCGGCGGCGCTATCGCCGTGCCGCTGGCGGCAACCCTGACCATTCTGACGCAGCCCCTGTGGCGCCGGATCGAAACCGCATTCGGGATCGAGTCCAGCGCTCATTCAGCTCCAGCCAGTGGGTGCTAGCTGGTCGTTTACAGCTGCTGCTGGCAAGCGCAGTCTGATCTGGCGTGGGTGGCAAAAAAAGTAACTCAGCACCTCCCTCAACTATTCCCTTGGCCGAGCCTTCGGCGCACAATCGCCTCGAGCGCCGCCCAAGCGACGCTCCGCCGCCGCGTGCTGCCCCGCCCGGCTCCGTCCATTGGGGCAGCCGGAGAGCACCGTCCATGCAATTCGACCAGTTTATCGACCTGCTGAAAGAGTTGATACGCCAACCCAGTGTGGTGGGGGCCGAACACGCGTTTTTCCGCGTGCTGCAGCGGGCGCTGGAGGAGCGCGGCGCCCAGGTCACCTGGTACGAGGGTCTGCTGGTGGCCCAGGGTCGCGAACCGCACAGCTGCATGTTCTCGGCCCACATTGACCGACATGGACTGATCTGCACCGGACCCAACGAATTCCAGTACGCCGCTTTTGTCGCCGGTAGCCGCTCCGACCTGCTCGGCAACTCAGTTTCCGAACAGCTGATGAACAAGGTGGCCGACCGCTTCAACCACACCCCGGTGATGGCCTACGAGCCCTGGTCCGGCGCCTACCGCGGCCGGGGCGAGATCAGTCGCGCCTACATCTGCGAATACCGCAACAACCTGATCTTCGAACTGCAGGGGCTGGAGCATCTGGTGGCCGGCACTCCGGTGGCGTTCACCGACCGCCTGTCGATCCGCGATCAACGCCTTTACGGACAGCTCGACAACGTATTGACCGCGGCACTGCTGGTACACCTGTTCAGCCTCGGATACGCTGGCACCGCCTTCTTCACCGCCCAGGAAGAAGCCGGCCGCAGCTGGCGCTACCTGCTGGAGTGGTTTCGCCGTTTCGGTGGCAGTACCAACCAACTGGTCGTCGTCGATACCAGCCCCTACCCCGACATTGCCACGGCCGACCGGCAGCAGATCGTGCTGCGCCGCAAGGACGCCAACGCCCCCTTCAACGCGCGCACCACCGACCGGATCGAAAACCTTTGCCACGATCTCGGCCTCAGTTTCAGCTACAAGGACGCCTATATCGAGGCCGGCAACCGCGAGCTGGAGAGCCGGGGGTTAGCACCTCAGTCGCTCGGCAGCACCGAAATGGGCCGCATCACCGCCGCCAGCAACGGCCTGGTTCATGGCACCACCCTGCAGATTCCCACCACCGGCTACCACACCATGGAGGAGTCGGCCGCCATCGACAGCTGCCGCGCGTTGCTGTCACTGCTGCTGCAGATCGCCCGGCTACCCGAGCCATAGAAGATTGCGCGACAACAGCGGCTACGGCAGGATGGAGCCTTTCACGGCAAGGAGAGGCCCATGAAAACCATCGGCATGATCGGCGGCATGAGCTGGGAATCAACCCAGAGCTATTACCGCCTCATCAATCAGGGTGTGAAGGCACGCCTGGGCGGGCTGCACTCGGCCCGGATCTGTCTCTACAGCGTCGACTTCGCCCCCATTGCGCAGCTGCAGGCAGAGGAGCGCTGGGAAGAAGCCGGAGCGATGCTGGCGGACGCCGCACGAGCGGTGGAATCGGCCGGGGCGCAAGGGTTGTTGATCGCCACCAACACCATGCATAAAGTCGCCGACCAGGTCTGCGCGGCCGTATCGATTCCCTTGCTGCATATCGCCGACGCTACCGCCGATCGCCTGCTGACGGATGGGGTCGACAAGGTCGCCCTGCTAGGAACACGCTTTACCATGGAGCAGGCGTTCTACCGTCAACGTCTGGAGCAGCAGGGAATCAACGTCATCATCCCCAACGAACGCCAGCGTGACGAGGTTCACCGCATCATCTACGACGAGCTCTGCCAGGGCCGCATCGAAACCCCGTCGCGTGAACGCTACCAACAGATTATTGCCGAGCTGGGCTTTAACGGCGCGGAGGCGGTGATCCTCGGGTGTACCGAGATCGGCCTGCTGCTGGAGCCTCACCACAGTGCGCTTCCACTCTATGACACTGCGGCCATTCACGCCGAGGCCGCCGTAGCATGGGCCCTGAGCCCCTGAACAAGCCCCCTTCCCGCTTCAGGAGACCACCATGTCGCCGTTAACGCCCCAGGATTCCGACTTTGAAAGCCGTATACGGCAAAGCTTTTCCCGCCAAGGCGCGATGACCACCCTCGGTGCAGAGCTGACAGATGTAAAACCGGGGCGGGTCGTGATCGAGTTGCGACACCATGAGGCTCTGACCCAGCATCATGGCTATCTGCACGCAGGTATGCTGACCACCATCGTCGACAACGCCTGCGGCTACGCTGCTTCGTCCCTGATGGCGGCGGACAGCGAGGTGGTCACGGTTGAGTTCAAGGTAAACTTTATTGCCCCGGCTAAAGCGCCGCGCTATCGCGCGGTGGGATCAATTGTGCGTGCGGGCCGCACGCTGACGGTTTGCAGTGGCGAGGTGCTGGCGCTCACCGCCGAGGGTGAGCAGCCGGTCGCCACCATGCTGGCAACCATGATGGCCGTCAGCCCCTGACGCCGGACCAGTACCCACTCGTCTTTGAGCTCACCCTACCACCTCTGAAGGGCATCTGTGATGGCGCTATTTTTTGCGCTCTGGCGAGAACACCTCAGCACGCCAGTCCTCGCCCAGTTTGCTCTCGATATAGTCCCGAATCAGCTTGCGCACCATCTGCGAGGGGGTGACGTCGTCCTCACTGCATAAGCGCTCGAAGGTCGCCTTTTTCTTGGGGTCGATCAACAGCGTCAGTCGGGCGGTGCGTTGCTCCATCGTCATCTATCTCCGATGCTCAAAACCAAAACATGTTAATCATATTAACATTGATTTAATCGCTGACACACATGTAGTGTGGATCATCGTCATCGGGGCACAGCAGCACGGCCCTCTCCTTTCGAGTACCACAGCATGCCACATCGCACCACCCAGCTACGCCCTTTCAGCGCTCTGCGCGAGGCCATCCATGACGGCTACAGGCTGCCGCACCTGCGAGCCGATATTCTGGCAGGCATTACCGTTGGCATTATCGCCATCCCGCTGGCGATGGCGCTGGCTATTGCCAGCGGCGTCGCTCCCCAGTACGGCCTCTATACCGCGATCATCGCCGGCCTGCTGACCCCGTTGACCGGCGGCTCTCGTTACAGCGTATCGGGCCCCACCGCGGCATTCATCGTCATTCTCTATCCAATCGCCAGCAGCTACGGTTTAAGTGGTCTGCTGGTAGCGACGCTGATGGCGGGAGCGATGCTGGTGATCATGTCGATCGCCCGTCTGGGTCGACTGATCGAATACATTCCCGAACCGGTGACGCTGGGATTTACCTCCGGCATTGCGGTGGTGATCGCCACCCTGCAGATCAAGGATTTTTTCGGTCTGCGGCTGGAGTCTCTGCCTGAAAGCTATCTGGACAAGGTCGTCACCCTGCTGCAGTGGTTGCCGGCCACCTCGCCCGCCGAGCTGACGGTAGGGCTGGTCACGCTGCTGATACTGCTGCTCTGGCCCCGGCTGAAGATCGCCGTTCCCGGACACTTGCCCGCCATCGCTTGCGGGGTCGCGGCATCCCTGCTTTTGACCGCCGGCGGTGCCTCGGTCGACACTATCGGCTCACGCTTTCACTACCTGCTCGAAGACGGCAGCAGCGGTTTCGGTATTCCCCCGATCCTGCCACAGTTTCAATGGCCCTGGCTGCTGCCGGGGCCCGACGGCATGCCGCTGCAGTGGAATCTGCAGCTGCTGATCAGCCTGCTGCCGGCGGCGTTTTCCATCGCCATGCTCGGCGCCATCGAGTCGCTGCTGTGCGCCGTGGTACTGGATGGCATGAGCGGTAAGCGCCATCACTCCAACGGCGAGCTACTCGGCCAGGGAGTCGGTAACCTCATCGCCCCCTGGTTTGGCGGCATTACCGCCACCGCTGCGCTGGCCCGATCTGCGGCCAACTTCCGCGCCGGCGCCCGCAGTCCGATAGCCGCCATGGTCCATGCACTGGTGATTCTGTTCAGCTTGCTGGCCCTCGCCCCCTGGCTGTCCTATATCCCGATGGCTTCGATGGCGGCGATGCTACTGGTCGTGGCCTGGAATATGAGCGAAGCCCACAAGGTATCGGAACTACTGCGCAAAGCTCCCAACGGCGACATCATCGTATTGCTGGTCTGCTTCTCGCTGACCGTACTGGTCGACATGGTGGTCGCTATTTCGGTCGGTATCGTGCTCGCCGCACTGCTGTTTATGCGCGAGATAGCCAGCATGACCAAAGTGACCGACATCAGCGACAACCCTAAGCATGTGCCGGAGCCTTTGCCCCCCGGATGGGCGATCTACAAGATCAGCGGGCCACTGTTTTTTGCCGCCGCCGATCGTATCTTTGTCGAGCTGGAGCAACGGGCGACCGACCACAGCGGCGTGGTGCTGTACATGGACGGGGTCACCATCCTCGATGCCGGCGGTCTATCCGCTCTGCGCCACTTCCTGGCATTTGCCGCCGACAGTGGCAAGCGGGTCATAATCGCCGACCTGCAGTTTCAACCGCTGCGTACGGTGGCCAAATCGGGACTGCAGCCCATTACCGACCAGTTGGCCTTCACCGCGACGCTGGCCGAAGGGGTAGCGATGGTGCAGAGCAGCCAGCGGGCGATGGACTAGCGGCACTCTGCGCTCACTGGCGATCGATCGCTCGCCTGGCCGGCTGATACCCCCGCTCTGCCGCGCGACGCAACCAGATAGCCGCCTGCTCAGGATCATGAGGCTGACCAACCCCGGTCTCCAGCATCACCGCCAGCGCGTACTGGGCCTCGGCATCGCCGGCCTCGGCGGCCTGCCGAAACAGCGCACCGGCGCGCTCGATATCGTGTCCCACCCCGACCCCGCGCTCGTACATCCACGCCAGCAGCGTCAGCGCCCGCGGGGCGGGTGGGTCGGCGTCAACCAGCGACTGTAACGCCGCCAGCGCGGCTTCGGTCTCGCCCGCCGCCAGCCGCAGGCGCAGCTCGGTCAGCGGATCAGCAGCCTGATCCGGGCCGAGCAGTTGTTGCAGTAACGCGGCGGCATCTTCATCGCCATCCAGCGCGGCCACCGACAACCAATGGCGCGCCTCGGACTTGGCGACCAGAGCGGGATGAGAAAACTGCATCAGCCCCAACTGATAGGCACCGGCACGACTTCCACCCTGCGCCGCCTTGCGGTAATAGTCCACGGCCCGTTGCAGATCAGCAGGCACTCCCAGCCCCTGTTCGTAGACAATGCCCAGATTAAACGCCGCTTCCGCCTCGCCGGATCCTCCGATGCGCTCCCACATCAATCGCGCCATCCGGTGATTAGCCATCTTGAACTGGGCATACGCCATATACAGCTGCACCCGCGGATCAGCATCAACAAACTCCGGCGGCAGAAGCTCACGGGCTGCGGCGGGTTGCATCAGCAGCGTCCATAACAACAGGGTAACCACAGTTTTCATCATTCACCTCGGGCGATAGTCCGTTAAGACTAGCCTTGGCACCCCGTCCCCACCCTGATCCGAAGGTAGCGAACAAGCACTACTTTGGGATCAACCGCGGTCTACACTACTATCCTTATGAACAAACAGGCGTCTCCGCGTCAACCTATTCACCCGCTGGATTCGGAGTTGGATGTCCCATCGAGAAGCATGATGCGCAAAGCGACCGTAGCAGCTCTATCGACCGCACTAATGCAGGCAGCCGCCTTGCAGGCCGGCGAAGCCGAGGTGGTCAGCGCCCACGCCCAATGCCAGCAGCGCGTTTGCCGTTTCGAGGTCACCCTGCGGCATGAGGATACAGGCTGGGATCATTACGCCAACCGCTGGCAAGTGCTGTCTCCGGATGGTGAGGTGCTCGGCACGCGGGAACTGCTCCACCCCCACGTTCAGGAGCAGCCCTTTACCCGCAGTCTCACCGGCGTGGCGGTTCCCGAAGGAATCAATGAGGTATTGATCCGCGCGCGAGACTCGGTGCACGGCGAAGCAAAGCCCCGTGTCAAAGTTATCATTCCCTGATCAAACCGGTTGTCTGAGGATTGCTATGCCCAGCATGTTGCGCCCACTCATCACCAGCCTTTGCCTCGCCCTCGCCTCCCTTGTCGCGCCTGCTGGCCATGCCGCCGAATTAACGCCCTTTGCCGGGATCTCCGCAGGCGGCAACTACCGCGACACCAGCAACACCAACAGCTATCGCATCGATCACGGCGCCTCCGGCGGTGTCAGCCTGCTATGGGACAGCGCCCCCGACAAAGGCTACGAACTGCTCTACAGCCATCAGGACACGCACATTCGTGACGTTGACATCTCCCTGCAGCTGGATTACCTGCATTTCGGCGGGTTGTACTACTTTCAGGGGCAGCAGGAAAACTGGTCGCCTTACGTTGCCGGCGGACTCGGCATCACCCGTGTCGCCACTCCGGGGCGGGACAGCGACCTGCTGGCGTCGATGAACCTGGCCCTGGGTGGACGCTGGCGCATCAGCGAGCAGTTTGGCGTACGCCTGGAACTGCGCGCATTCGGCAGCCTGACCAGCAGCACCACACTGATCGAATGCGGGACAGGTTGCCGGATCGAGGTCGAAGGGGACGCGTTGTATCAGGTGCAGGGCAGTATCGGCGTCGGCTACCGGTTCTGAGGCCTGTCAGTAATCGTGACAGCCGAGACAGCTTTCGGAAACGGTACCACCAGCCCGCATTGCCCCATGGGCGGGCTCATGAATCCAGTGACAGCTGGAGCAGGTAAGAAAGCCGGCAAAATCAAGCGGATAATCGGCGGAAAGGGGACGCGCTGGAATAAAGCCACTGGGGTGGCCGGTCTCGATCGCCTGACGATGACACTCAAGGCACAGCATCTCCTGCGCTTCCATCATCAGGCGGGCACGACCCTTGGGAACGATGCCGGAAGCGTTGGTTTCAAGATGGCAGGTGGCACACGGCACCGCTTCCAGTGGCGACCCCGGTAACGGATCAGCCCTCACCGATAACGCCCAGATTACTGCCAGGGCACAACCGGCTCCGATAACAATTCGCACTATCGCCTCCCGAATCCGCGTCACGCGGTGATGACTCGAATCTCTCGAGCCGTCCATAGCTGACGCGGATCATATTGTCTGACCGCGAGCGGGGCAAACAATTCCGGGGCGGAGCCGGGTTACTCCATCACCAGGGTGGCCTTCAGTTCCGCCACCCTGACAGGCGCGACTACTTTTTCTTTTCGCGGTAGTCCTCGTGACAACCTTTGCAGGATTTGCCCAATGCAGCGAATTTGGGCTTCATCGCATCAAGACCGTTACCGGCCACGCCCGCCAGCTCTTCAGCCGCCATAGCAAAGGCCTTGGCTTTTTCACCAACCTTGGAATCGGCCTGCCAGATGGCGGGCAATGCCTCGGTTTTCAAAGAAGCATTGGTATTGTCCGATCCCTTGGGCCACATCGCCCCGTTTTTCATCATGGAGGCCAGATGTAGGTTTTTGGCTGCCGTGGCCGCTGCATCGGCATCGTACTCGACCTTGCCTTTAGCCATGGCGGCCAGAATACCGATGTTAAAGGCGCGCACTTTCATCTCGCCCTGGCGCGCCTTAACCGCCTTCTCCATGGGATCGTCACCGGCAGCCACCACCGGCGCGCTCACCATCCCCAGCAGAGCCATACCACACACCACTTTCGCGACTTTTTTCATTGCTATTGCTCCTAGCAGACCCCGTCTGGGATCATTCACGTAAACGGATAACCGAGGCACCCATAACGCCACGGCTGACGTAACACCAACAATAGTAGTCAGTTTTTATTCCTCACCCCCGCTATCCAACGGGTGAAAACACGCAGTATAGGGAGCGCCCCCCCCGACAACGGTGACAATGTCACCGAGGCGCAATAAGGCGACACCACACCAACCGGCGCTTTCCACGGCGGCGCGATGGGTTGTTCGGCTTCGGCAGCTATCGCCCTTGTCGTTGTTAAAAACAGTATTTACCCGCCAGCATCCCCCCCTAGGCCCGGGTCCCCGACGGTTGCTATGATAGGAGCCCACAGCAGCCAACGAGCCCCCGAACAGCTATGCCCTGTCAACGCACTTTCGACATGACGCCGCTGGTTACCGCCATCGTTACCCTGGCACTCGGCGGCTGCGCCGCCCAGGTCAGCGACGCGCCTGCGCCCTGTTCCCCTGCATGGAACCAAGCGCTGGAGGAGCGCGTTGGCAGTAGTGATGGTCGCGGCCACGGACCAGACGTGGGTTCTGTGGAATGGCGCGGGGTGGTCGAGTTCAAACTGGGGTTGCGCGGCCTGCCGGGGCGCCCTCCGTTGGCAAGCGACGTCTGGTGCGAGGATATCGACCGGCGCGTAATGAGGAAGGACGCATGATCCAAATGCGGCCTGTCATCCGCCCCCTGCTACTCTGCTGCTGGCTGCTAGCCGTCACGCTCAGTCCCAAGCTGTTAGCGGCCACCGAAGTTGATCAGGAGCTACGCCAGCTGCTCAAAGACGCCGCCAACAGTGCGGAAAGCTTCGACGACCGTTTTGACGCCGAGGTTTGGCTGCTGGATATGAACACCCGCATCCGCCGCTATGTCGAGGATGACCAAGAGCGACTGCATATACTGCGCTCGGCCCACCGCGAAGCCAGCCGCGCCGGATTGCCGGTGGATCTGGTGCTGGCGGTGATCCACACCGAAAGCCGTTTTCAGCGTTTTGCCATCTCCTCGGTGGGCGCGCAGGGATTGATGCAGGTGATGAGTTTCTGGAAGAACGAGATCGGGCGCAGCGACGACAACTTAACCGATATCGACACCAACCTGCGCTACGGCTGCACCATCCTGGCCTACTACCTGAAGAAGGCTAACAACGACCTAACCGAAGCGCTGGCGCGCTATAACGGCAGCTACGGCAGCTATCGCTATCCGCGCAAGGTTTACGCCGCGCTCGATCGCTATGAAGAGTAGTCCCGGCGCGCTACGCGCTCAACGCACTTCAAATCCGGAGAACGGTTGTGCGGGGTCGATCTCTTCAACAACCACCTCGGCCACCGTTGCCAACGGCGGCCCCTGATTCATCCAGGCTTCTACCAGGCGCACCCCGTTGGCATCGCCGCACAGCACCGCCTCCACCCGCCCGTCAGGCAGGTTACGGACCCAGCCGCTAACGCCGTTGGCATCAGCCTGTTCCTTGGTCGACTGCCGGTACCAGACGCCTTGTACCCGCCCGGATACCCAGACATGCAACGCAATACGATTCATGAAGCCTCCTCAGACAGGTTTTTTTCAGTATCGGCTGCACTGAACAGCGCCGCCAGCGACACACCTAATTGCGCGTTACGCGCAGACTTCAACTGCGCCAGCCGCCGCTCCAGCTCCCCTCGCCAGGCCACCTTGCTGTCACCAATAGTGTCGGCGATCGGCCAAGGCAGATGCCTGCAGAGGGCATCGACCGTGAACTGGCTCAGGTCGCGGCACAGGGTGTAGCGTCCCTGTTCGGTGCGCGTAATGATTCCTTCACGGTGAAGCAGCGACAGATAGCGCCCGCAGGGGTCCGCATGCAGGCCAGGCAGCGCCGCGCGCAGCCGCGATGCGGATAGCGTCTTGCCCTTCAGCTGAGCCTGCCAAAGCTGTTCCAGCAAGCGCAAGACCCAGTACAGCGGGCGGTGGTCTCGGTCGCTCAGGAGCGGCGTAAAGCTGCTCAGCCCACGCACCAGTTCGGCGCCCAGCAGCACAATAATCCAGGTAATGTAGATCCAGGCCAGAAACAGCGGCACCGCTGCAAAAGCACCATAGATCAGCTCATAGGAGGGAAAGTGGGTTACAAACAGGGTAAAGCTGCGCTTGGCTGCCTCAAACAGCAGTGCCACCAGAACTCCGCCCGCCAGCGCATGGCGGAGCGGTACCCGGCAGTTAGGTACCGCAGCATACAACAGCGTAAACGCCGCCGTGCTGGTGACGAAGGGCAGCAATGACAGCAACCCCTGGCGACCACCCAGTATCTCGGAAGCATCGGATATCAGCGGCAACGAGGCCAGATAGGAGGTCAGCACAAACCCCAGCCCCAATAGCAGCGGCCCCAGGCTCAGTACCGCCCAGTACAAGAGAAAACTGGACAGGCCTTTGCGCGGCGAATCCACCCGCCAGATACGGTTAAACGTGCCCTCTATCGACTTCAGCATCAGGAACGCAGTGACGATCAGGAATCCGATCCCCACCGCAGTCAGGGTGCGGGCCTGAGTGGCAAACCCGGAGAGATGACCGCGAATGCTCTCCCCACTGCTAGGCACGAAATGATCAAACAGCAGCCCTTCGAGCTGCTCGCCAACCCCTTGAAACGACGGAATCGACGCCAACATCGAATAGGTCACCGTCATCAGCGGTACCACCGCAAACAGCGTAGTGTAGGTTAACGCGGCGGCGTTTAGCGCCCCCTGGTTCGCTCCGAACTGGTGCACCAGCATGCGCAGGAACAAACCGGCATGGCGCACCGCTTGTGGTAGCCGCTCAGTGGCGTTCATAACGAGATCCCATTGTCATTCCGGGTAGGTCTGGGTTTAGAATAGCGCTCCCGCCTGACAAAAATCATCTTAACCGGCCGATTTAAAGAGAGTTTCCATGACAACTGTAACCCTTTATCACAACCCGCGCTGTTCCAAATCACGCCAGGCCCTGCAGTTGCTGCAGGAGAAACAGATTGAACCCGAGATCCGCCTTTACCTGGACAATCCTCCCAGCCGTGATGAAGTGGTGACGCTGCTGGCCCAGCTGGGTATCGAGCCGCGTGCCCTGTTGCGCAAAGGCGAGCAGGAGTACAAGGATAACAACCTGGGCGATAACAACCTCAGCGACGATCAGTTGATCGACGCCATGGTGGCCCATCCCCGCCTGATCGAACGCCCCATCGCCATTGTCGCCGACAAGGCGGTGATCGGTCGCCCGCCGGAGAAGGTGCTGGAGCTGGTCGGATGAGCCAGCCCTATGTGCTGATTCTGTATTACAGCCGTTACGGTGCCACCGCGACGCTGGCGCAGCATATGGCGCGCGGGGTGGAGAGCATCAAGGGGATCGAAGCACGAGTGCGGACGGTGCCGGCGGTATCACCAACCTGTGAAGCCACGGCTCCAGCGGTGCCCGACAGTGGCGCGATCTACGCCAGCGATGACGACCTGCGCCACTGCAGCGGCCTGCTGCTGGGCTCACCCACCCGCTTTGGTAACATGGCGGCACCGCTGAAGTATTTTATTGACGGCACCAGCGCGCTCTGGGCCAGCGGCGCGCTGATCGGCAAGCCGGCGGGGGTATTCAGCTCCAGCAGCAGCCTGCACGGCGGTCAGGAAACCACGCTGCTCAGCATGATGCTGCCACTGCTGCACCACGGCATGGTCATCGCCGGAGTGCCCTACAGCGAAGCAGGACTGACCCAAACCACTGCAGGCGGTACGCCCTACGGCGCAACCCATGTGGCCGGCAGCGACGGCAAGCAACCGCTCACCGATATTGAGCTGGCTCTCTGCCGGGCGCAGGGCAAACGGGTCGCCGAGATGGCGTTAAAACTGGAGAAGCCCCTATGAGGAGCAAAAGACCGGCCAAAAACCTCGAAGTCAAGGTGCGGATTACCGGGTTGGTCACCCGCGCCTCGCTGCTCGGGCTGATGGGACTGATCGGTCTGTGGATGCTATGGCTGGTGCCACCGGGTCAGGCCAATCCGGTGACCATTGTCGCCATCCACCTGATTCCTCTGGCGCTGTTCGTGCCAGCGGTGCTGCGCGGCCGACCGCGCCCCCATGCCTGGCTCTGCTTCGTGATCATCATCTACTTTTGCGAAGGGGTGATCTACGGCGGCTCCAGCAATCCCCAAGTGCAACTGCTGGGGATCCTGCAGTCGCTCCTGACCATGGTGCTGTTTACCAGCGCCATGCTGTTCGCCCGCTGGCGCAGCCAGCTTAATCGCAAGCTGACCGACGAAGCGAGCTAAGCCCGGCAAGAGGACTGGGTATCAGTCCTCTTCACTCAGCTCAGTGGTCACCTCGCCACCACAGCGCTTGCATCGACCGACGATGTAAACCACTCCGTTCTGCTCGAACTCCTGTGGCGCGGTCATACCGAGATCCGCTTCCATGCAGTCATTGCACCAGGTCTGGGTGAGGAAATCCTGCTGCTCTTCGGCGGGACGCTGGCTGAAATCACGTTCAATACGGGCCATGAGGCTCTCCTGTCACCAACCAAGGGTGGCTTTGATAAAAGGTATGGTTACTTTGCGTTTGGCGCTCAGAGAGGCCTCATCAAGGCACTCCAGCAGCGCGAACAGTTCGTTCATCTGGCGCGGGCTGCGGTGGAGAATAAATAGCGCCGCCTCGTCACTCAGGTCGATACCACGAGCGTGGGCGCGCGCCTGCAATACGGCCACCTTGGCGTCGTCATCCAGCACCTGAAGGTTAAACACCATCCCCCAGCTCAGGCGCGACGCCAGATCAGCCAGCTCGATCGGGAGCTGGCGTGGCGCACGATCCGCCGCCACCAGCAAGCCGGTGCCGGCATCGCGCAAGCGGTTGTAGAGGTGGAACAGCGCTTCTTCCCACAGCCGGTCACCGGCAATCTCCTGCACCCGGTCGATGCAGACCAGATCCAGGCTTTCCAGCCCCTCCAGCAGTTCAGGCCCATAATCTCGCAGCTGCTCCAGCGGCAGATAAAGGCTCTGCCGCCCGTGCTCGGCGGCCCGGTGACAGGCAGCCTGCAACAGGTGCGAGCAGCCGGCTCCGACTTCCCCCCACAGGTAGAGGTAGGTTTCCCCGACCCCTTCCGCCACCCCCTCGGTGGCCTGCTGCGCCAGGCCATTACTGGCCGGATAGAAATTTTCGAAGGTGGCGTCGTCACGCAGACCGACACTCAGCGCCAGCTGTCGCGGCGCCTGACCATCATTACTCACTTAATCGGATTCCTTCTCTACGGATACCACCGGTGCGGGGCGGGCATGATACAACGGACTGTCACGATAGCCCTCATGCAGGTGGCGCAACAGCACCATGATCACGGCGGCAACCGGCAGCGCCAGTAAAATTCCGGTAAAGCCGAACAGCTGACCGCCGGCCATAATGGCGAAGATCACCGCCACCGGGTGCAGACCGATCTTGTCGCCCACCAGCAGCGGGGTCAACACCATCCCCTCCAGCGCCTGGCCAGCACCGAATACCAACGCCACGAACACCAGATAGAGCGGATCACCAAACTGCATCATTGCCGCGATTAACGACGCGGCGATGCCGACCACAAAGCCCATGTAGGGAACAATGCTCGCCAAGCCCGCCACCATGCCCAGTACCAGCGCCAGATCCAGTCCGATAATGCTGAGACCCACGGCGTACACCACGCCCAGACAGAGCATCACCAGTAATTGGCCCTTCATAAAAGCGCCCAGCACTTCGTCGCATTCACGGGCCCAGCGCGCGACCTTGGGTTCAACGCTGCGCGGCAGCAAGTCACCCAGCTTGCCGATCATCAGATCCCAGTCACGCAGCAGATAGAAGGTCACCACCGGAATCAGCACCAGATTCGCGATCCAGCCGGCAAACGCCAGCCCCGAACGGGTTACGCTGCCGAGGGCCGAGCCCACCAGATCGGTGCTTTTCTGCCAGTTGGCGGTGATCACTTTCTTCACCTGTGAAAGGTCCAGTGCTGATACGTCGATGCCCAGTGCTACCTGCAGCCAGGGCAGGGCGACGTTCTCCAGCCAGTCGATCATCAGGGGAACTTTCTGCACCAGCACGCTTAACTGCCGGCCTAGCATCGGCACCACCAGCAACACCGCCAGCAACGCCAGCAAAGTCACCAGCGCAAACACCACCACTACCCCCCAGGTGCGAGAGCAGCCGCGGGCCTCCAGCCGATCAACCACCGGATCCCAGAGATACGCCAGCAACAAGCTGACCAGGAACGGGAACAGGATCGGCTCCAGCAGATAAACCAGAGCACCCACCAGCACAAAGACCGTCAACAGCAGCCACCGCTGCGAATCGCTCATCTCAGCCTCCCCAGCGATAGTAGAGCTGCGCCTGGCTCAACGGCTGCAACGGGCCTTCTTGGGCACTAAAGCGATTGTTGAGCGCAATGGCCCGCTTAAGCTGGTCCAGCGAACCGTTCAGTTGCAGTTTCAGCGTCAACACCTCATGGTTCTGCTCAAGCAGCTGTACCGAGCGCACCACGGTCATTTCTCGCAGGGCATCCACCACCGGGGCAAAATGGTCAAACTGGCTCACCCCGCCGACCTCCACCAGCACCCCGTCGCCGCCATCATCGGCAACCGTGACCACGTAATCGGCGAAAACACGGTCAGCGGTCTGATCCACTGCGCCACCCAAGTGTTCGCCCAGCGAATCACCCTGACCATCAAACAGCACCCGCTCATCACCATGCAGCAGCATCCAGCGGCTTTGCCAGCCGCCTCCACGCGGGAACAACCGTCCGACCAGCACCGCATCCGCCTGATAGCGCGATGACGCTTTGGTTACCGGTTCGGCAAAAAAGCCCCAGGCGTCACTGACCGACAGTGCGGCCTGATCTTCCAGATCAAGCAGCGGCCGGAACAGCGGCAACCCTCGCTCCCGTGCCCGTTCGCGCATCGGTGCCAGAACCGGATCCTCCTCGCGCCCGAGAAACTCTCGCTGCTGGCCACGCTCCTCAACAATCCAGACCAGCACTCCCGGACGAACAGCACCCAGAGGACGGAAGCCGGCCTGCTGCAGCAGCTGGTCCACCAGTGCCGGAATAAAGTCCAGTCGCAGGATTTGAGCCGGCACCTCGACCCCGTCGTCATTGGTCAGCATCTGTCCGGCACTCTGGTAACTGAACTGCTGCACAAAGCGGTTGGGGCTCGCCAGCGCGGTTCGCACCGGTTCGGTTTCCAGCACCTGGGGGCGGCCACTAACCTTGACCAATACTTGCGCCAGTGCCTGACCACCCAGATCCGGTGACACCTGCATAGTCTGCTGCGCCACCATCAACTCGGCACTGTATAGATTCTGCACTCGCGCAGCCTGGGCTGAGGCGGTCCCGAAGAGGGCCAGTATCATCCCGGCGAACAACCAACGCAGGATAATCGGTCGAGGTAAAAAAACGGTCACAAATACTCCCCACATTAACGCTTTAAAAGCAGCCGTTGTCGCTGGCTGCCGAGGTAAACGGGACAAGCATAAACCATGGCCGGCCAACTCCAAAGAGAAGGTCGGAATCGCGTGGCCTGAAGCGATCCAAGCTGGTAGAATGCTGCCCTCGATTTTGCAGCCATGGCCTGACAGGTTTCTCTCCTATGACGACTCCCAACCAACCCACTTCCATCAGTTACAAAGACGCCGGCGTGGACATCGACGCGGGTAACGCACTGGTCGATCGCATCAAGGGTGTAGCCAAACGTACACAACGCCCGGAATGCCTGGGCGGTCTGGGTGGTTTCGGTGCGCTGTGCGAGTTGCCCGCCGGCTACAAGCAACCGGTACTGGTGTCTGGCACCGACGGCGTCGGCACCAAGCTGCGGCTGGCCATGGACCTCAACAAGCACGACAAGATCGGTATCGATCTGGTCGCCATGTGCGTCAATGACCTGGTGGTTGCCGGCGCCGAGCCGCTGTTCTTCCTCGACTACTACGCCACCGGCAAGCTCAACGTCGACGTCGCCGCTGACGTAGTCACCGGCATCGGCGAAGGCTGCGAACTGTCCGGCTGCGCGCTGGTCGGTGGTGAGACCGCAGAGATGCCCGGCATGTACGACGGCGACGACTATGACCTGGCCGGCTTCTGCGTTGGCGTGGTGGAAAAGAGCGAGATCATCGACGGCTCCAAGGTCAGCGTCGGCGACGTGCTACTGGGCCTGCCCTCTTCCGGCCCGCACTCCAACGGCTATTCGCTGATCCGCAAGATCATCGAAGTCAGCGGTGCCGACATCAGCGCCGACTTTGACGGTCGCACCCTGGGCGAAGCACTGCTGGAGCCGACTCGCATCTACGTCAAACCGCTGCTGAAGCTGATTCGCGAGTCGCAGGTAAACGCCCTGTCCCACATCACCGGCGGCGGTCTGCTGGAAAACATTCCCCGCGTACTGCCCGACAACGCCAAGGCGGTGATCGACGTCACCAGCTGGCAGCGCCCCGAGATCTTCAACTGGATCCAGCGTCACGGTAACGTGGAAGAGCGTGAGATGTACCGCACCCTCAACTGTGGCGTCGGCATGGTGGTGGCAGTACCGGCAGAGCGCGCTGACGAGGCGGTAGCGCTGCTGAAGGCTGAAGGCGAAGAGGCCTTTATCATTGGTGCCATCGCCGCCCTCGAGAGCGATGAGGAGCAGGTGGTACTCAAAGGACTGAACGGCTGATGAGTCTGCCCCGCATCGCAGTCCTGATCTCCGGCAGCGGCACCAATCTGCAGGCGATTATCGACGCCGTTCGTGAGCGTCAGTTCGAGGCCGAAATCTGCGCGGTAATCAGCAACCGTCCCGACGTCAAAGGCTTGGAGCGTGCCGAAGCAGTCGGCATCGAAACCCGCGTGGTGGACCACAAAGCGTTCACCAGTCGCGAGCTGTTCGACGCCGAAATGATCCGCGTAATTGACGGCTATGCCCCTGATCTGGTGGTGCTGGCCGGCTTTATGCGCATTCTCACCCCCGACTTTGTACGCCGCTACGAGGGCCGAATGTTGAACATTCACCCATCGTTGTTGCCGAAGTACCGGGGTCTGCACACCCACCAGCGCGCGCTGGAGGCCGGTGACAGCGAACACGGCGTCACCGTGCACTTCGTCACCGAAGAGCTCGACGGCGGCCCGCTGGCTATCCAGGCGGTGGTTCCGGTGCTGAACGACGACGATGAAGCAACCCTGGCCAAGCGTGTGCAGGCTCAGGAGCATATAATCTATCCGCTGGCAGTGAAGTGGTTCGTCGAAGGCCGACTGCAGATGATCAACGGTACCGCCTGCCTCGACGGCCAGCCCCTGCCTGCGGAAGGTTGCCAACTGCACATGGACAGATAAACGAGGTCGCCGATGCAACGTAAGCCGGGTCTGCTGCTACTTCTACTGACCGCCTTAACGTTGCCGCTTACCAGCCACAGCGAACCGTTACAACCCTTTCGCGCTGAATACAAAGCCCTGTTCGACCTTGGCCTCGCCATCGACGGCGAGGCTACCCGTTCGCTGGAGCAGAACGCCGACGGCAGCTGGCGCCTGCGTTTGCACGCCGAAGCGATGATCGCCATGATCGACGAATCCAGCCACTTCAGGCTCGAGCAGGAGCAGGTACAACCGCTGCTCTACCGCTACCAGCGCAAGGTGCTGCGCAAGAAGCGCACACGCCAGATCGAGTTCGATTGGGACACCGGGCTTATTCGCACCGACGCCACAGCCACTCCCTTGAGCCTGCCCGCCAATGTCCCCGCCTACGACAAAGTCAGCCACCATATTCCGCTCTGGCGTGATGCCATGGCCGGCAACGCTCCACTGGAGTATCGCGTAGTTGATGGCGATCATCTGGAAACCTACCGTTACCGGATCATTGGCGAGCAACAGCTATCGACTCCCGCCGGCAGTTTCGACACCCTGCTGGTGGAGCGCGACCGCGGCCCCGACGCCAGCCGCCAGACCCGGATCTGGCTGGCCAAGGAGGTCCCCTATCTGGTGGTCAAGCTGGAGCAGGTCGAAGAGGGCAAGCACTACGAGATACAACTGAGTAAACTGCATTAACCGCAACACGGAACCGTCATGCGTAAGACCAAGATTATCTGCACCATCGGCCCCGCCACGGAATCGCTGGAGGTTCTGACACAACTGGCGGAGGCCGGTATGAACGTGGTGCGCCTGAATATGTCCCACGGCGATCACGACTCCCACGCACGAATCATTCGCACCATTCGCACCCTCAACAAGCGGATCCGCTTTCCGATTCCGGTGCTGCTGGACACCCAGGGACCGGAGATCCGTACCGGCGACCTCGCCAAAGAACTGAAACTGAAGAAAGGCGACGTAATCTCGGTCAGCGTCCGCGGTAGCGAAAACGTCGAAGAGACTTCGATTCACGTCAACTACGACGAACTGGTCGAGAGCGTGCAGGTTGGTGACCGGATCACCGTCGATAACGGCCTGATCAATCTGGAAGTACTGAGCAAGGAGCCACCGACCCTGAGCTGCAAGGTGCTCGACGGCGGCGTACTGAAGAGCAAACGTCACGTCAACCTGCCGGGCATCCGTGTCAACCTGCCGGCTATCACCGAGAAAGATCGCCGCGACATACTGTTCGGGATCGAGCAGGAGGTCGATTACATCGCCCTCTCTTTTGTGCGTCAGGCAGCGGACGTTGAGGAGCTGCGCCGACTGCTGGGCGACAAGGCAAGCAAAATCAAAATCATCGCCAAAATTGAAGATCAGGAAGGCGTTCGCAACCTGGAACAGATCATCGACGCGGCCGACGGCATCATGGTGGCACGGGGCGACCTGGGAGTAGAGATCCACGTCGAACACCTGCCCAATGTGCAGCGGCGCATGGTGCGGCTGTGCAACGAGCAGGGTAAGCGCGTGATCGTCGCCACCCACCTGCTGGAATCGATGATCGACAATCCCATACCCACCCGCGCTGAGGTCACGGACGTCGCCAACGCCATCTACGAAGGGGTCGACGCGGTGATGTTGTCGGGCGAAACCACGGTGGGCAAATACCCGGTCAAATGTGTCGAGACGCTGGCCAAGATCGCCGCCACCTCAGAGGCCGAACCGGGGCTGCAGTTTGCCCGCAAGCTGGTTATGCGCGATGAAAAACAACACCTGGCCCATGCCACCGTGGCGCTGGCCGAGTCGCTCGGCGCGGCCGGCATTGTGGTGATCACCCGGCGCGGCCGCATGGCTAACTACGTAACCAACTGCCATCCGCACCAGACGCCGATTTACGCCTTTACCAATGACGGCCGCACCCGTCGCCAGCTGCAGTTGAACCGTAGCGTGTACCCGTTTCGCACCGATTTCAGCAACGATCCGGAAAAAACCCTGCTCACCGCCTTTGCCACACTGAAAGAGCGGGCTGGCTTGCAAAGCGGTGACCAGGTGGTGGTGATCTCCGACATTCTCGCCGGCACCGGTGTCGATGCGGTACAGGTGCGCAGCCTGCCGTGATTCTGCCACAAAGCTTCGAGCTCCCCTGCCGGGTCCGCTTCACCACACGCCGGGGCAGCATCGCCCTGCGCATTCTGGCGGACGAAGTACGCATTCTCGCCCCCAGGGGCACCCGTAAGGCCACGATCGAAGGAGTGCTGCAACAGCGCCGCCCGTGGATCGAATCCAGCATCGCCCGGCTACGTGAACAGCAGCGTCAGCAGCCGGACCCGAGTTCGCGTTTCGCCAACGGGGCTATCCTCAAGCTGGACGATCGGCCGCTTACCCTGACGCTGCACCCCAGCTCGGTGGAAGGCTGCGAGATCGACGGCGACCGGCTGCGGCTGTCGCTCAGCAACGACTCACCGGAGCGGCGCCTGACACTGATTTCCCAATGGTATCAACAACAAGCTGAGCAGCGCTGGCCAGCGCTGCTAGACGCCTGGTCCGAGCGCACCGGGCTAACTCCGACCGGACTGAAAATCCGCCCCTACAAAAGCCGCTGGGGCGCATGCACTGCGGCCGGACTGGTGAGCCTGAACACCCAGCTGATGCAGGCACCCGTGGCTGTACAGGAGTATGTGATCGTGCACGAGCTCTGCCACCTGCGCCACCTCAACCACAGTCCCGCCTACTGGGCACTGGTGCAGCAGTGGTGTCCGGACTACGCCCGACGGCGCCGCTGGCTAAGACAGCAGGGTAACCTGCTGCAGCTGGGCTAGACCGACTTACCGTTACGCCCCGGATTCCAGCGAATCGGCTTGCGAATATAGCCCTGATAGCCGTCCATCGAGCGTTCGTGCAGCCCGTCAAGGTCAGCCTGGTCTTCGATGCGCAGCGTGATCAGATCGATATCCAGATCGTGCGCCATACGCGCCAGAGAACGCACAAAGCCCTTGTCTTCCTCCGGCGAACAGAGCACCAGCGACCGGTCAATCTTAAGGTAGTCCGGGCCCAGCTCGACCAGTTCACGCAACTGCTCCAGATGGCGACCAATGCGGTCCACCCCAAAGCACAGATCAAGGCGGCGAAACAGCGCCGCGCAGGCCGCCAGCCCGCCAGGATTACTGATTAAAGCAGCCTCCGGCACTTCAAAGCCGATCCAGCGCCGCAAGGGGGTATTCGCCTCCAGCCAGCCACTCAACCAGCTGACAAACCCGACGTCGCCGATGGCATGCTCCGACAGGTTCACCATCACCGGTACCTGATGCCGGCTCACGTGCGGAGCGATCTGCTCCAGCACGTACCGGTCGAGCGCCGCGCCCAACTGAAACTGTTCCACAAACGGCATGAACAGCGCGGCCGGATAGCTGCCGCCGTCAAACTCGATTTCACTCAGCAGCTCCAAACCGCGAATCTTGCCGCTCATTCGCATCACCGGCTGCAACTGGAAACGAATACGCCGCTCCTCGATCGCCTGCTGCAACAGGTTACGCCATTCGCCCCGACCAATGGCCGGCGGCTGCTGAAGATCGCTCAGAAAGCGAACCGGTGACAGATTGCTCTGACGCGCTTGCTGCAAGGCTGAATCAGCACGGGCCAATAACCCCGCCTCGTCGGTGCCGGGAAAGCGCAGCGCTGCGCCAATGGCAAACAGCGGCCCCCACTCATCGCCCAGGGGGCTGACCGTCGCGCTCATCCGCTGTTGCAACTCCTCAACCACCCGCTTTACCTGTTCCGGATCAAAACCCGGCATCAACAGCGCAAACTCCACGTCTGACAACCGCGCGACCAATAGCGAAGGCGTCACCCGCCGCAGCGCCCGCAACTGCTCGGCGGTGTCATTGAGCAGCTGATCGCGACGGGCGAACCCCAGCGTCTGGTAAATCGCTTCCAATTGATACAGCCGCATGAACAACAGTCCCCCCTCGCCCGGCTCAGCCATCCACTGCTGCATCTCCGCGCTGAAAAAAGCGCGATTGGCAAGCCCGGTGAGGCGATCCTGATAGGCCGCCCGACGCAGGGTTTCGATCTCTTCAGCCTGGCGTCCGAACAGCGCTCGCAGCCGCTCAGACATGGCGTTAAAGCTATCCACCAGCCCGCGCAGCTCGACCAGATCCGGCGCTTCCAACGGATGACCAAAACGGGGTTGGGCCAGCTCATCGGTACGCTGCTGAAGTTCCTTGAGGGGGGCCGTCCAGCGCCTGACGGCATAGAGCAGCATGAGCATTGCCGCCAGCAGTGAGATGCCGAACCACAGCGTCAGCTGATAAGTCTGCCGCCACAGCGCCTGGTAGCCCTCGTGAGCATTGCCGCTGAGACGCAAGGTTGCCTCTTTGCCGCCGGCCCGTTGAAGCGAGCGGGTCGCCACCAGACGCTCCGGCCCCACCCATCGCTTGAACCATTCGGGGGCGGAAAACTCGCTTACGCGCCCGGCACGGACTCGATCAGGCATGCCCTCACCCAGTTGCAGCCGCACCACAATTTCGGGACTGCCCAGCGGCCAGTTGTCGAAGGCAGTAACCGCTTGTTCAAGATCCCCGCGCAATAACGGCGGGGCGAGCAACTGGGTCAACTGATCGGCGGTAAGGTTGAGGCTGGCATTCAACTGCTGGTTCAGGTGTGCCTGGCTGTAGCGAACCTCCAGCGACACAACCAGCACAAACAAGGTGCTGAAGAGCAACAGGGTGGTGAGCATTAATTTGCGGTGCAGCGGCATAGCGGTGTCCCTACCTCTATAACATTGCCGGCGGCCTGAATAAGCCAGGGGCAACAAATCCTGCTAAAACGGCGACGATTCTTGCCCGTAACCTCGACAAGGTCAACCCGAGGAGGCGATCCAGCAGCAACCGATGAGTTGCTGCTATTATAGACCCATATGTATTTTCTGCTTTTTTACCAGAAACTTAGGAATAAATAGGAATAAACATGCGGCTTTTTACCGCCTTATCACTGCCGCCGACATTGCGCCAGCAGCTGGCCTCGCAGGTTGATCTGGTCGAAGGGCTGCGACCGATGCCCGAGGAGCAGCTGCACCTGACCCTGGTCTTTATTGGCGAAGTAAACCCGCGGGAGCTGGCACCGATCGAGGACGCCCTGGCGGAGATTCCCGTCCCCAGCCTCAGCCTGTCCGCCAGCGGCCTGTTCGACTCCGGCAACGGCGCATTGGGATTGCGAGTAGACGACCAGGCAGACTTACGCGCGTTGCGTCAAGCACAGCTCAGGGTGTTGGCAGAACTACCCGGCGTGCAGCCGGACCGCCGTCGCTATCACCCCCACATTACCCTGGGCCGCTACCGCCGTGATCAGCCCCCGGGGCTGGAACAATGGATTGCCGAGTTTCAACGCCAACGCTTCAGCTGGCGCTGTGATCATTTCGGCCTGTACACCAGCGAGCTGCATGCTGACGGCGCGCGTCACCGCCTGGAAGCGGAGTTTATCGCGGAGCGCTCGCCCCGCCCCCGCCAGCGGCGCGGGAACTGAGCCGGTAGCGGCTACCCGGGTGCAACAACCGCGCGTAACTGATCAATTTACTACCGGACCAGGTACGACGGTGCAGCAACAGGCAGGGCTCACCCGGCTCTAGCTGCAGCAGCGCCTCTATCTCGACGTCGACGCGCACCGCCTCGACCACATGCTCCACATCCGGCAGCGGAAACAACCCGCTAAGGTACTGGTTGGGCGTCTGCTGACGATAATCCTGGTCCAGATACCCCGGCGCATGGAGCGGATTGACGTAACGCGCCTCATACTGGATCGGCACGCCGTTTTCCTGATGAACGATGCGCGACAGAAACACCGGCGCACCCGCCACCATGCCCAATTGGGCAGCCAGCTCAGCCGGCACGGCCACCTCACTCAACTCCAGCAGCCGGCTGCTGTAAACATGGCCACGCTCTTGAATTTCGTCAGAAATGTTCCGGATTCCGACCAGCGGGGATTCGGCTCTCACCTCGGCGATGAAAGTGCCCAGCCCCTGATGACGCACCAGCACACCTTCGGCTACCAGCTCCTGTACCGCCTTGTTGGCCGTCATCCGGCTGACGCCAAACTCTTGCGCCAGCGCCATTTCGGTGGGCAGTCGCTCACCGGGGCACCAGCGCCGCTCACGGATCCCTTGCTCCAGATGCGCACGAATCGCCTTGTAACGGGGTATCACCTTACTCATGCAGTCCGGTACCTGTTGATACAGACAGCAACACCAGCGGTAACCATCTGATTAAAATGCAAATAATGATTTGAAACAGCGAGAACTCCGAGCCGCTTCAGACCGCTGACAACGGCAGGGGCTACTATTGTGCCTAAAGAAACAACAAATAGCAGTTGTGTTCGCCCAGAGCAATTGTATATATTTGTATATACATTTACGAGACGTCAGCAACCAACCATGTTCAAGCCGACCAACAACACCCAACAGCTATGGCTCAACGCCTGCCTCGTTACTCTGGACGGCAGCGCCAACGACGACCTGGCGATCCGCGAAGCACATGCCCTGGCCGTCGCCGATGGTCGGATCCAGTGGCTGGGGCCAATGACCGAGCTCGACGCTGGCGACTACTGTGGCGAACGGTTTGACCTTCAGGGCGGCTGGATCACCCCAGGCCTGATCGATAGCCATACACATCTGGTGTTCGGCGGTCAGCGCGTCGACGAGTTCAGCCAGCGCCAGCAGGGTACCAGCTACAGTGATATCGCTGCCGCAGGAGGAGGGATCCAAGCCAGTGTTCGCGCCACCCGTGCCTGGTCGCGGCAGCAGTTGGTCGATGGTGCTAGAAGCCGCCTTATTGCGCTTTGCCGTGAAGGGGTAACCACTGTAGAGATCAAATCCGGCTACGGTCTGACCCTTGATGACGAACTGAAAATGCTGGCAGCCGCCCGCCAACTGGGTGAAGAGCTGCCCGTGCGGGTCTGTACCACCCTGTTGGCCGCTCATGCTGTTCCCCCCGAGTACCGCGGCAATGCCGACGGCTACGTAACCGAGGTATGCGACCGTATCATCCCCGCCGCTGCCGACAGCGGTCTTGCCGACGCCGTCGACCTGTTCTGCGAAGGCATCGGCTTCAGTCTGGCGCAAAGCGAACGGGTATTGCAGGCCGCCCGTGCCCATGACTTGCCAGTGAAGATTCATGCCGAGCAGCTGTCCCACCTGGGAGGCGCAGCGCTGGCGGCAGGTTACGGCGCCCTCTCAGCCGACCATCTGGAGTACCTCGACGCCAGCGGTGCGGCCGCGATGGCGGCCGCCGGCACCGTTGCGACGTTGCTGCCCGGCGCCTTTTACTTTCTCCGCGAAAGTCGCCTGCCTCCGGTTCAGACGTTGCGCGACGCCGGGGTTCCGATAGCGCTGGCCACCGACCTCAATCCCGGCACCTCACCGCTGGGATCGCTGCGCCTGATGATGAATATGGGCGCGGTGTTGTTCGGATTGACGCCGCATGAGTGCCTGGCGGGCGTCACCCGCCACGCCGCCCGCGCGCTGGGACTTCAAGATCAGCGCGGCAGGCTCAAGGTCGGACAGCAGGCCGATCTGCTGGTATGGACCTTCGATGACCCGGCCGAACTGAGCTACAGCCTCGGTTGGCCCCAGCCCCTGCACCGCGTGCTGGGTGGAGTATTGAGCCATGTTTGAACCGATGAAAACCGGCCTGTGGCAAGGGCGCGTGGACAGTTGCGAGCCAGGCGACAGCCGTCGCTGGCACGATCTGGTGCAACCGCTGGACCCGGAGAGCGCACCCGGCATCGCCTTGCTGGGTCTGTGCTGCGACGAGGGGGTGCGCCGCAATCAGGGCCGGGTGGGCGCGAGGAACGGGCCCAACGCCATTCGCCAAGCCCTGGCCAACCAGGCTTGGCACCTGAATCAACCGCTCTATGACGCGGGCAACCTGCATCCGGATGGCGATGATCTGGAGGCCTTTTCCCGCGCCCAGGCTGAGCAGGTGGAGCAGCTGTTGGCCGCGGGCCACTTCCCGCTGCTACTGGGTGGTGGCCACGAAATTGCCTATGGCAGTTTCCTGGGACTAGCCAATTTTGCCCGAACCCGGCTGGAGGGGCCCATCGGCGTGCTTAACTTCGATGCCCACTTCGATCTGCGCCAAGACCACCAACCGAGTTCCGGCACCCCGTTTCTGCAGATCGCCGAGTGGTGTGAAGCGCACGGACAAAGCTTCAACTACGCCTGCTTGGGAGTCAGCGAAACCGCTAACACCCGGGCGCTGTTCGAACGCGCCGACCGTCTCGGCGTGCACTACCTGCGTGACGAACAGATCAGCGAATGGCACCTGGAGCCGGCCCTGGCGATGATCGAACGCTTTATAACGCCGCTCGCGGCGCTCTATCTGACCATCGACCTCGATGTACTGCCCGCCGGCACCATGCCGGGGGTCAGCGCACCGGCAGGTCACGGAGTCGCCTTACCCGCGCTGAACGCCTTGATAGCGCATGTGCAGAAGTGCGCGGGATCTCGCCTGCGGCTCGCCGATCTGGCTGAGCTGAACCCGGTCAAGGATATCGACAACCGCAGCGCCAGGGTGGCGGCGCGCCTTTGCCACCAAATTCTGAAAACCCGCTAACCGCAACCCCTTTTTCAAGAGAGTATGTAATGAGTAGTAACAATCGTTTCGACCCCAGCCGTGTGATCAAGGCCCCGACCGGATCCGAGAAGAGCTGCAAAAGCTGGCTCACCGAAGCCGCCATGCGGATGCTGATGAACAACCTCCACCCCGATGTGGCCGAGCGCCCCGAGGAGCTGGTCGTGTACGGCGGCATCGGCCGAGCGGCACGTAACTGGGCCTGCTACGACAAGATCATCGAAGTGCTGCAACGGCTGGAAGACGACGAGTCGCTGTTGATCCAGTCGGGCAAGCCAGTGGGAGTGTTCAAGACTCACGCCGACGCACCGCGGGTCCTGATCGCCAACTCCAACCTGGTACCCCACTGGGCCACCTGGGAACATTTCAACGAGCTGGATAAGAAAGGCCTGATGATGTACGGCCAGATGACCGCCGGCTCCTGGGTCTACATCGGCTCACAAGGGATCGTGCAGGGCACTTACGAAACCTTCGCCGCCATGGCCAAGCAGCACTTCGCTGGCGATGCCTCCGGCAAGTGGGTGCTCACCGGCGGCCTCGGCGGCATGGGCGGCGCACAGCCACTGGCGGCTACCATGGCCGGCTTCTCCTGTATCACCGTGGAGTGCGACGAAACCCGCATCGACTTCCGCCTGCGCACGCGTTACGTCGACAAGAAAGCCTACAGCCTTGATGAGGCGCTGGCGATGATCGACGCCGCCAGGGCCGAGGGCAAGCCGGTTTCCGTGGGTCTGCTGGGCAACTGCGCCGACATCTTCCCCGAGATCGTCGAGCGCGGCATCGTTCCCGATGTGGTCACTGACCAGACCAGCGCCCACGATCCGCTCAACGGTTACCTACCCAAGGGCTGGACGCTGGAGTACGCCGCCGAGATGCGCCAAACCGACGAAGCACGGGTGATCGACGCCGCCAAGGAGTCGATGGCGATCCAAGTGCGCGCCATGCTTGTGCTGCAACAGCGCGGTTCGGCCACCACCGATTACGGCAACAACATTCGCCAGATGGCCAAGGAGAAAGGGGTAGACAACGCCTTCGACTTCCCCGGTTTCGTGCCCGCCTATATCCGCCCGTTGTTCTGCGAAGGGATCGGTCCGTTCCGTTGGGTGGCACTGTCCGGCGACCCGGAGGATATCTACAAGACCGACGCCAAGGTCAAAGAGCTGATTCCTGACGATCCCCACCTGCACAACTGGCTGGACATGGCGCGTGAACGGATCGCCTTCCAGGGGCTGCCCGCGCGGATCTGCTGGGTCGGCCTGAAAGATCGCGCGCGGCTGGCACTGGCGTTCAACGAGATGGTCGCGAGCGGTGAACTAAAAGCGCCGGTGGTGATCGGACGTGACCATCTGGATTCGGGGTCGGTCACCAGCCCCAACCGCGAAACCGAGGCGATGAAAGACGGTAGCGATGCGATCTCCGACTGGTCGCTTTTGAACGCACTGCTCAACACCGCCGGCGGCGCCACCTGGGTCAGCCTCCATCACGGTGGTGGCGTCGGCATGGGCTTCAGCCAACATGCCGGAGTGGTCATCGTCGCCGACGGCAGCGATGCCGCCGCCAGGCGCCTGGGCCGGGTACTACGCAACGATCCGGGCACCGGAGTGATGCGTCACGCGGATGCCGGCTACGATATCGCTATCAACTGCGCCAAAGAACAGGGCCTCGACCTGCCGATGCTGGAAGGTTAAGGCCATAACGCCAGAACGGAGCGGTGGCTACGACCCGCGCCGTGATTGCTACTCATTTTGGAACTGAACACCATGACACAACTGACCATTGAACCTGGCAAGCTGACTCTGGTGGACCTGCGCCGGGTCAAAAACGCACCGGTTAGGCTCACACTCGACCCATCCAGCCATGACGCCATTCACGCCAGCGCCGCAGCCGTGGCGCGGGTCATTGCCGAAGACCGTGTGGTCTACGGTATCAACACCGGTTTTGGCCTGCTCGCCAACACCCGTATCGCCCCCACTGATCTGGAGCTGCTCCAACGCAGCATCGTGCTCTCACACGCGGCCGGCATCGGCCAGCTGATGAGTGAAGCCACGGTGCGCCTGATGATGACGCTGAAGGTCAATTCGCTGGCGCGCGGCTTCTCCGGCATCCGCCTGGAGGTGATCGAAGCGCTGATCAAGCTGGTCAACGCCGAGGTCTACCCCTGTGTGCCGCAAAAAGGCTCGGTGGGCGCATCCGGCGATCTGGCGCCGCTGGCCCACATGAGTACCGTACTGCTGGGCGAAGGCGAGGTGTTACATCGGGGTGAGCGCCTCTCCGGCGCTGAAGGCCTGCGCATTGCCGGTTTGGAGCCGATCACCCTGGCGCCGAAAGAGGGTCTGGCGCTGCTGAATGGTACCCAAGCATCCACCGCGTTTGCACTGGAAGGGCTGTTCGCTGCCGAAGACCTGTTTGCCGCCGCCACTGTCGCCGGCGCCACTTCGGTGGATGCGGCCCTCGGCAGCCGCCGCCCCTTCGACCCTCGGGTCCATGCGGTGCGCGGCCAACAGGGCCAGATTGACGCCGCAGCAGCCTATCGCCACCTGCTCGATGACGCCTCCGAAGTGGGCGGTTCCCACGCCGGCTGCGAAAAGGTTCAGGATCCCTATTCGCTGCGCTGTCAACCACAGGTGATGGGGGCCTGCCTGCAACAGATCCGCAGCGCGGCCGAGGTATTGCTGGTGGAAGCCAACGCGGTTTCCGACAACCCGCTGGTATTTACCGAGGACGACGACTTTATCTCCGGCGGAAACTTCCATGCCGAGCCGGTGGCGATGGTCGCCGACAATCTGGCCCTGGCGATTGCCGAGATCGGAGCACTATCCGAACGCCGCATGGCGCTGCTGATCGATTCCAACCTGAGCAAGCTACCGCCGTTCCTGGTCAACAACGGCGGGGTCAACTCCGGTTTCATGATCGCCCAGGTGACCGCTGCGGCTTTGGCGTCCGAGAACAAAACTCTGGCCCATCCGGCCTCGGTGGACAGTATGCCCACCTCGGCCAACCAAGAGGACCATGTATCCATGGCTACCTTTGCCGGGCGCCGGTTGCGGGATATGGCGGAAAACACCGCTGGCATTCTGGCGGTGGAGTATCTCGCGGCCTGCCAGGGGCTGGATTTCCGCGCCCCGCTGAAAAGCTCGCCGCGACTGGAGCAGGCCAAAGCGTTATTGAGAGAACAGGTGCCCTTCTACGACAAGGACCGCTATTTTGCTCCAGACATTGAACGCGCCGCGGCGCTGATCAGCAGCGGTACCTATAACCGTTTCGTACCCGCAGCGCTGTTGCCGAGCCTGCACTAAGCACTGCCACGCGACGTTTCAATCGTCGCCCAGCGGCACCTTGACGCGAACGCGGGTTCCCTGCCCGAGTTCGCTGTCGATCTGCAATTCTCCCCCCTGAGTGGTAATCAGCGAATCACATAAAGACAACCCCAGCCCGGTACCCTTGCCCACCGGCTTGGTGGTATAGAAGGCTTCACGCGCATGGGACAAAACCTCTGCGGTCATGCCGCAGCCGTTGTCTTCCACCGCAAACCAGACACTGTCCGCCGCATAACCCGACAGCACTTTGACCAGGCCGTCACCGCGCCCCTCGGCTTCGATAGCGTCGAGCGCATTGATCAACAAGTTCATCAGTATCTGGATCAGGTAGTCGGCCACCGCCGATACCGCCGGTATCTGGCCATCCAGTTCGAGCACCAGTTCAACCCCCCGAAAACGCTTGTCATGTTTCATCAGCCGGCAGGTACGCCCGATCAGGTTGTTAAGATCCAGCAGTTGGGCGTCCTGTCCTCTCGGGTTGGAGAATTCGGCCACATCACGGGTTATCTGGATGATCCGCTGCACCTGCTCCTGCACCAGATCAACCTTGTCACGCAGCTCAGGTGAACAGCCGGACGCATCATCACACAAGCTTTCGAGCAGGCCCGCCACCGCAGCCGTCGGATTGCCGATCTCGTGCACCAGGCCGGCAGCCAGATTGCCGATCGCGGCCATCTTTTCCTGGTGGTAGAACTTCTGCCGCGCCTCGTCAAGCTCACGCTCTGCCGACTTCTGCGTGGTCAGATCACGAATGGTGCCGATAAAAATCGTCTGGTTGCCCAGCATGGTTTCGGTAATCGCCAGTTCAATGGGAAACACCGAACCGTCACTGCGACGTCCGGTCAGCTCACGCTGACTGCCGATAATGTGCTGTTCGCCCGTTTCCATGTAGCGGCGCAGGTACTCATCATGTTGCTCTCGGTAACGCTGCGGCATCAGCATCTTGATGTTCTTGCCCAGAACCTGGGCCGGTTGGTAGCCGAACATCCGTTCGGCGGTGCGGTTGAACGAACGGACAAAACCACGTGAGTCGATGCAGATAATGGCGTTGAAAACATTATCCATGGAGGCATACAGGTAGGCTTCCTGTTCGCGCAGACGACGCTCGGCGATCCGGCGTTCCTCGACCTCCTTAGCCAGAATACGGGTACGCTGGTCCACCCGACGTTCCAGATCGTGGCGCGAGAGTTTAAGTTCGCGCAGCGAACTCTCCAGCTGGCCATGCTGGGCCTTGAGCTGGCGCTCGGCGTAACGAGTTACCAGATAAAGCAGCAGATATAGCAGGAGCAACAACAACACGCTGAAAGCGGTTACCCGCCAGCGATTTTGCTGGGTACGCTGGTAAAGAGCCGATACATCATTGGCCAGACTCAGCAGCATGGTGGTGCGCTCACCCTCGTGCACCGGAATCAGGCTGCGGACCCCGTAGCGGGTTTGGTTGCTGTCGGTCTCATCGCGCTGCTCCACTACCTCGGACAGCGCCAACTGATGGTTAAGACGAGCAAGCTCAACAGGATCCAGAATCCCCTCCGCGCCGTCGTTATCGGCGTACAGCAGTCGCCCGCTGGGGTCATAGAAGGCAACGGCGGTGATGCCTCGCCCTTCGAGCTGACGGCGAAGAGAATCGCTAATATAGCCACGCAGGCGATTACCGCCGTGCTCGGAGTCCAGTTGCCACACCGTATCACCAAGGGCTGCCACCAGCAGTTCGGCCACCGTGCGATTCTCTGCTTCACCATGATCTACCAGTATCTGGCGCGATGCATGATAGGAATAGTAACTGAGGGCCGCTGCGGCCACTGCGACCACAAGCAGGCTAATGAAGGGAAAGAGACGTAGCAGTCTGAACATTAGGCTATCCGGCCGGCATGCTTCATCGTTGAGACTAGCATCGCCGGTCCGAACAGGGCCAGTAGAAAAAATGCAAACGGCGCCAAAGGCGCCGTTGGTATCAGCCGTTACGTTCGGCCAGTGTCGAGATACACCAAGAGGTGAAAGCGGCCTTGTCTCGTGGACTGGCGCAACGGCTGGGGTCGGGCGCGCCCTCGAGCAGGCGGTGCAGCATCATTTCCGGCTGCCCCTCGATCACCTGATCCAGTTCGGCATCCGACATCGGTGCAACAAAATAGCGGATACGTTGGGCGTCTGCCGGCATATGTTCGCGCTCAAACAATGCCTGCTCCTGCTGCTGTTGAAACAGCGCCCCCTCCCGGTATTCGATTTGCAGTTTACCCGCGGTTCGACAGAAGCGCGGACGGTACAGCTCAACCGTGCGTCCACAGATCTGCAAACCGACGACGTTGGCAGATCCCTGGCGACTGTGAGCCAGTGCAGCTTTGTAGTCCATTCCTTGCCCCTCTAGGAGTTATTATTATGGCGAGACTACTCTACGCTTACCGCCTGCCGTCACCATTCCCTTTTGGTCTTAGGAGCAACTCCTAAACGCGCACCTGACGACGGCCTTGGCAACGATCGGCTTCAGTCGTCGTAAGTACGGGTCTCTCCCGGCTGCATCACGACCAGCTTGCTAGCGCTATTGCCAAGGGCCGCTTCAAACTGCTCGGGCGTACCTTTGAGGGGAGGGAAAGTACCGTAGTGAATCGGTATCACCACCGGCGTCTTCAGCAGCTTGTTGACCGCGTAGGCGGCGTGCGCCGGATCCATGGTGAAGTGGCCACCAATGGGCAACAACGCGATATCCGGTTGGTAGTAGTCGCGAATAAAGGCCATGTCAGCAAAGACCCCGGTATCACCGGCATGGTAAAGGACCGTGCCGTTTTCCAGCTTGATGATGTAGCCTGCCGGCTCTCCTCCCGGGTGGACACTCTTATGGCCATCGGCATCGGTGTGCACCACTTCGGAGCTGTGCTCGGCTCTTACCATGGTCACCGTGATGTCGGACAGCGGCTGAATCGGGCCACTTTTATTGAAGCGAATCAGCTGCTTCATCGGTACCAGCCCCAGCGTTGCAAAGGTGTGCCCCATGTCAGCATTCATGGCCACCTTGGCGCCGTACATTTCGGCAATCGCCGCCGTATCACCCACATGATCGCCGTGACCATGAGTCACCAGCACCAGATCCACCTGTTTGAGCAAAGCAAGATCTTTGAACTCGGCCGGTGTTTTGGGATTCTTGCTGATAAACGGATCGATCAGAATCACCTTTCCTCCCGGTGTGGTGATCCTGAATGCTGCCTGGCCATACCATTGCATCTCCCAGGCATGGGCCGAAAAAGACAACATTAACGCGCACAGAGCCACGCCCGATTTCAGCATGGCAGGCAGGGACTTGACCAACATAGCGCTCTCCCAGTGAATGGATGTTCCCCAAGCATAGACGGCGGAGTACCCGACAGCGTTTGCTGACCGTAAAGGCTCTGTTTGCACTGGTTGCTCAATCCTTACGCCATACCAGCAACTGGTTGTTGGCGGGCAAGCTATGGTCTGCCAGTAACGCCATCCCTGCGCGCTTTAATATCCCATCGACCTGCTCGAACTCACGGATACCGCTAGCCGGATCACGCTGTTGCAGCCAGCGATCAAACTCGGCATTGCTGGCGCTGGTGTACTGTCCCTGATAACGCATCGGTCCGTAGACAAACAGCAGACCGCCGCTGGTAAGACAGCGACCGGCCCCAAGCAGCAATGCTTCCACCGCATTCCAGCCAATAATGTGTAGCGTGTTGGCGGTAAAAATCTGGTTGGCTTCCACCACCGGCCAGGGGGACTCGGTGACATCCAACATCAGTGGCGCCAGCACGTTCACCGGGCGTTGACTCAGGTTCTGCTGCAGCACGGGTAACAACAGGGACGTTTCTGTCGGCTGCCAGCGCAACTGCGGAAACGCCGCCCCGAGATACAGCGCGTGCTGACCGGAACCGCTGCCGAGTTCGAGCATCAATCCCGGTGTGTCGATCCATTCCGACATTGTCTGGCGAATCGGCTCCTGGTTGCGTTCACAGGCCTCGGAAAAATTCAGCATGACGACCTCAAAAGGATGACCCCGGCTGTTGCAGAAAGCGCTCTTCCTCCGGCGTACTGCGCCGCCCCAGAATCGCATTGCGGTGTGGATAGCGCCCAAAGCGCTCGATGATCTGCTGGTGGCGCTGCTCAAAGCGATGATTGCTCTCCAAGCCTGGCTGAGAAAAGAGTCGCTCGGCCTGCAGATGAATAGCCAATGATTCACTGTGCATATAGGGCATGTACAAGAACGCACGCTGCTCGGGGCGAAGCTCAAGGTCAGCCCCCACCGCAACCGCTTCCTGTGCCAGCGCCAGTGCCAGCGCATCCTGCGCAAAGGCCTGCGGTTGGTCACGGTAGATATTGCGCGAGAACTGATCCAGCACCACGATCTCGGCCAGCCGCCCCTGCGCGCGTTCACGCCAACGCCACAGTTCACAGCGACAGGCTTGCTGATGGGCGTCACCGAAGCGCATGGCAATCAGGCGATCGAACTCCGGACTCTTGCGCCAGTGATCCTGTGGCTCACACTCATCGAACCAGAACTCGATCACCGCGTGCCAATCCATCTCATTCATCCAGCGCCGCCAGCTGTCGCCGCAAACTAACCAGCTCGGTTTCCAGGGTTGTAATTCGCGCTTGCAGCGCCTCACGCCCGAGCGGCTCACACCCCTGGGTATCGATATTCGTCACCGGACCGCTGAACAGGTGGGCGTAGCGATGCTCCCGCTTGCCCGGCTGACGCGCCAACCGCACCACCAACCCTTCGGGCTGGCGGTGCGCCAACGCGTTCAGTTCGCGCTCAATCTGCTCGACGTCATCGAACGGATGCAGGCGCTGGGTGCGTGCGCGCAGCTCGCCCGGGGTTTGCGGACCGCGCAAAAACAGTACGGTTAGGATAGCCAGCGCGCCTGGGCTCAACTGCAGCTCGCTGAATTCGGTGTTGCAAAAGCGGTGACGATACTTGGGTACTCGGCTGCCATAGCCGGTTTCTTCCCGCACCAGTCGCCGGTTCTGTAGCTGACCCAGAGTGGTCTGCACGTCTCTTTCGCTGAGGTTCAGCACCGGCTCACGGTTGCTCTTCTGGTTGCACGCCAAAGTCAGCGCGTTCAGCGACAGCGGATACTGATCCGGCGTAGTGATCTCTTTCTCGATCAGTGCGCCGATAACGCGGGTTTCTTGCAAAGTCAGATCCAGATCCACACAGGCTCCTTAGCTCAGGGATATGAGGGTCATTGGGGGTCAGTGGTTTTCCATTTGATATTACAACCGATGGAGGGCTTCTGCTCCGCCAACGGCGGCTGTGATTGCAACAACCCGTTCACCGCAGCGCTCAACGATTCACCACTTACCGGCAGCTCGTTACCGGGGCGCGAGTCATCAAACTGGCCCCGGTAAACCAGGGCCAGCGTGGCATCAAACAGATAGAAATCGGGGGTGCAGGCGGCGTGATAAGCCTTCGCCACCTGCTGACTCTGATCGTACAGATAGGGAAAGGGATAGTCTTTCGCCGCCATCCGCTCCGGCGCGTCCTCAGGAAAGGCCTGCACGTCATTGGCACTGATCGCGATCACCGCAACGCCCCGCTGGATCCATTCTGGCGCCAGGCGGCACAAGACCTGCTCGATATGCTTAACGAAGGGACAGTGGTTGCAAATGAAACAGATCAGGGTTCCCCGCTCCCCCCGAGCGGCACGCAAGCTCAGCGATTCCGTGCCGCGGGGGTCGGGCAAGACGAAATCGGCGGCGACGGTGCCCAAAGGCAGCATCGAGGATTCGGTCAGCGCCATCGAAGCTCTCCGGTCCAAGTCGGTGACCTGTAGTTTAGCCGCTTTCCGCTTTAGGCAACCGTTGCCGCCAGTTGCCGGGAGTCGCTATTCAACACCGCCTGTTTAAGCGTCAGCATCGCGTCCAGCGGCGGGTTATCGCGCAGCGCTATCATCACCGTCGGCACCTGTGCAATCGACGGTTTCAAGCCTGAGACCTGCAGCTGATCCGCATAGGCAGAACTGCTAACCACGCCGCGTGGCATCAGGGTAAAGCCCATCCCCACCGCGACGCAGCCGAGAATGCCGTCCAGCGTTCCCATCTCCATGACATCGGAATGGGGGTGGCCACACTCCCGCTGCCAGTTCAACGCGCGAGCACGGTAAGCACAGCCTTCCCGGAACAGGATCAGCGGCATGTCGCTGCGGTCCATGCCTTTGGCCGAGACCAGCACCAACTCCTCGATCAGCACGGTTTCAACCACCAGTCCCGGATGTTCCAGCGGTCCACCAACAAAAGCACAATCGAGCTTATGACTCAGCACCCGCTCGATCAACTGCTGGGTCGGGTTGGTTTCCACCTTTAAACCCAGCCCCTGGTGCCGCGCCCTGACCTGCATAAGCGCCGCTGGCAAGCGCACCGCGGCAAAAGACTCCATGGTACCGACCCGCAACTCACCGCTGTTGTCGCCCACGCTTCGCATCGCCTTTTCGGTGCGCGACGCCAGCGCCAGCATCTGTTCGGCATATCCTCGCAACACCCTGCCAGCCGGAGCCAGCGTTAACCCCCGCCCCTGACGGTGAAACAGCTCATTGCCGAACTCTTCCTCCAAGCGCTGGATACGGTTGGTGATGTTGGACTGCACGGTGTTCAACTTGCGCGAAGCCGCCAACACGCCCCCCTCCTCAACCACCGCCAAAAACGTACGCAACGTAAGCAGCTCCATAGATAGATCTCTCAGGCAGAATGTTTTGTTCTGTTTAATTCGATTGTAGGGATAGTAACCCTCCATTAAGCTGGTTGCACCTATACCCTGAGTACCTGTTGATGACTCCAGCCGCTGAACGAATACGCGTCCTGATTGCCGGCATCCTCGGCTTAATGCTGATGATGGGCGTCGCCCGCTTCGCCTACACCCCCTTACTGCCGGTGATGCTGGAGCAGGCTGGACTGACCCCCGCACAGGGCAGCTGGCTGGCCAGTATCAACTATCTCGGTTATCTCAGTGGCGCCCTGTTTGCCTCCTCGATCACCGATATGTCACTTAAAGACCGCCTCTACCGGCTGGGGATGGTGGTGGCTCTGCTCTCCACCGCCGGCATGGCGCTGACCAGCGACTGGATACTGTGGGCGCTATTGCGTTACGTCGCCGGCCTCAGCAGCGCTGCGGGGCTGCTGTTCGGTTCTGGCTTGGTTCTCAACTGGCTGATCCGCCACCATTTCCGTAGCGAGCTGGGGGTTCACTTTGCCGGCGTCGGTATCGGCATCGCCGGTTGTGCCCTGCTGGTAGATGGCCTGAGCGGCCAGTTTGACTGGGCTCAGCAATGGTGGTGGTTCAGCGCTGTCGGCGCTGCACTGGCTGTGCCCGCCTGGCTCTGGCTACCTCGTCCCGGCGACACCTCGGTCACTGTCAGCGGGCAGCAGCTCACCGACAGTCCACCCTCGCGGCTGTTTTTGCGCCTGTTTATGGCGGCCTACTTCTGTGCCGGCATCGGTTACGTCATCAGCGCCACCTTTATCGTTGCCATCGTCGACGCCATGCCCTCGCTGAATGGCCTGGGTAACCAGGTATTCATGCTGATCGGGCTGGCAGCAGCACCTGCCTGCGTGGTGTGGGACCGGATCGCGCGGATAACCGGCGATCTCAACGCGCTGATTATCGCGTCGGTGGTGCAGATAGCCGGCATCGGCCTGCCGCTGGTGGTAAAAACAGAAAGCGCAGCATTGATTAGCGCCGTGCTGTTTGGCGGCACCTTTATCGGCATCGTCAGCCTGGTGTTGACCATGGCAGGGCGCTACTACCCCCGCCACCCCGCCAAAATGATGGGCAAGATGACACTCTCCTACGGGGTGGCCCAAATTCTGGCACCGGCGCTGATCGCACTGATCGTGGGGCGCAGCGGTGATTACAGTGCGGGCCTGATTCTCGCCACCGGCGCCATGATCGTTGGCAGCGTGCTGCTGCTGGTGTTGCGTGCAGTAGAACGTAACGAACTGACGCTGAAAAGCGCCGTCTGAAACCAACCGGAGAGCCCATGCCCTACGTTAATATCAAGATCACCAAAGAAGGCGCCAGCGCCGAACAGAAAGCCGAACTGATCGCCGGTGTCACCCGGTTGCTGCAGGATACGCTGGGGAAAAACCCCAACACCACCGTGGTGGTGATCGACGAGGTGGAGATGGACAACTGGGGCATCGGCGGCGAACCGGTGGCTGCATTCCGGGCCCGCCAGCATAGCGGCGACTGACCACCCTCACCCCGCGGCACGGTTGTGTGACTGCAGTTACATACCAGGGGTTAGCGCAACGATAGGCTCCGCTCATACTCATCAACCGGAGCTAATTCATCATGCGCAACCCCGCCGCTGCCGCCCTGCTGGGCCTCGCCGTTTCCACCACCGCACCGCTGGCCCTGGCCGAAGGCTGGAGCTTTCCCGCGCTGACCGGCGACAACTACCGCGCCGAACCGACGCTGGCGCTGATCGGCGGCCAACTGGACCCGGACGTTACCGGAGCAGATGCGGACGACCTGTGGGGGCTGGAGTTATCACTCAACTGCCCGCTGATTCAGCCGCCGAGCAACCGCATTCGTCAGCAGGCCAGCCTGACCCGCTATGACGATCAGGGCCTGAAGATCACCAGTCTGGAGATCAACCCCCATTATGTTGTTCCGGTCAGTGAGCATATGGAACTGGGCTTTGGCCCGGGCGTGGGAATCATGAAAGTGGATAGCAACGGCAACGATGAGACCCTGCTCGGCCTGCAGGCCGGTGTCAGCCTGCATTACCGGCGCGATGCGTTCTTTTTCGGTGCCGAAGCGCGCTACCAGATCACTGACAAAGAGGATTTTGGCGCCGGTAAGGTCGACGTCGACAACAGCCGCGTGCTGCTGAAAGTGGGTATCAACCTCTAACCTTCATACGCTTTCGCGCCGCCGGTGTACCTTCAAGGCCAGCGGCGCTTTTTTATCGAGAGGACGTTTTAAAAGCCCGGGATACCGAGCGGCCCCGGCAGGTCCGGAATCGGCGAACAACCGGCCAACCAACCGAGTAACCCAACGACCAGCCACCAACGATACTTCATACCCAACTCCCCTCCAAAAGAGAGCGAGTATCGGCCGCCGCCGTAAAAACCTGAAGGTCGTGGTCAGGCCATTGAATCCAAGGCGCGCGCCAATTCCGCCACCGTCCTTTCCGGATGGTGCAGTTTATCCAGCCCAAACAAGCCGATGCGGAAGGTTTTGAACCACTCCGGCTCATCGCAAGCCAACGGCACGCCAGCTGCAATCTGCAGACCCTGCTGGCGAAATTTGCCGCCGCTGTGCAGATCACCATCCTGGGTGTAACAGACCACCACTCCCGGCGCTTCAAAACCGGGCGCGGCGACGCTGTCGAAGCCGCGTTCATCCAGCAACTGGCGCACCCGACGCCCCAGCTCCAGCTGTTCTTCACGCACCTTGTCGAAGCCATAATCGGCCGTTTCACGCATCACCTCGGCGAACACTCGCAGTCCGTCGGTCGGCATGGTGGCATGGTAGGCGTGCCCCCCCTGCTCATACGCCAGCATGATCTGATGCCACTTTTTCAGGTCGCAAGCAAAGCTGCTACTGGTGGTCTTGGCCATCCGCGCCAGCGCCCGCTCGCGCAGCATCACCAGTCCGCAACAGGGCGATCCGCTCCAACCCTTCTGCGGCGCACTGACCAGCACGTCAATATCCAGCGCCTGCATATCCACCCACAAAGCGCCGGAGGCGATGCAGTCCAGCACCAGCAAGCCGCCCACCCCATGCACCGCATCGGCCAACCGGCGCAGGTAATCGTCGGGTAGCAACATACCGGAGCTGGTTTCCACATGCGGCGCGAACACCACTTGCGGACGCAGATCCGCAATCTGCTCGCAGACCTCTTCGATGGGTGCCGGTACAAAAGAGCTATGACGGTGCTCGGTCGCAGGTCGCGCCTTCATCACCTGCACCGAGGCGGCAATAGCGCCCATCTCCAGGATTTGACTCCAACGGTAGCTGAACCAGCCGTTACGGATCACCAAGCACGGTTGTTCGCCGGCAAACTGGCGCGCCACCGCCTCCATGCCGAAGGTGCCGCTGCCCGGCACCACCGCCACTGCGTCGGCGTGGTAAACCTGTTTGAGGGTGGTGGAGATCTCGCGCATCACTTGTTGAAAGCGCTCCGACATATGATTCAGGGCGCGGTCGGTATAGACCACCGAATATTCCAGCAGTCCGTCGGGGTCGACGTGGGATAACAGTCCCGGCATCGTTGCTCTCCTTTTGCGTTGCGGTTAGCGGGTGACCAAGGTACAGATTAGCCGAGGTTTCAGAACAAGCCGCTAACCAGGCCATCGTCATCCAGATCGATCAACTCGGCCGACGGCTGTCTAGGTAGCCCCGGCATGGTCATCACGTTATCGGTCAACACGACGATAAAGCCGGCGCCGGCAGCCAGTTGCACATCACGCAGCGGCACATCGAACCCACGCGGGCGCCCTTTCAGGGCCGGATCGGTGGAGAAACTGTACTGGGTTTTGGCCATACAGACCGGCAACCGACCATAGCCGTCACGCTCCAGGGCACGAATTTTGTCGCGCAGTTTTTTGTCGGCGAGGATATCGTCGGCGCCGTAAATTTCACGCGCAATGGTGCGGATTTTTTGCCACAGGGGCAGCGAATCATCGTAAAGCAAGCGAAAGTCGCCTTGATGCTGTTCCACTTTATCCACCACCGCTTGCGCCAGCGTTTCTGCGCCGGCACCGCCGTCTGCCCAATTGCTACAGGGCACCACAGGCACCCCGAGGTAATCGCACTTGTAACGGATCGCGTCGATCTCAGCGTCGCTGTCGCCGGCAAAGCGGTTGATCGCCACCACCACCGGTAGGTGAAAGCGGTGCACGTTGTCGATATGCTGGCGCAGATTCTCCACCCCCCGCTCTACTGCCTCCACGTCTTCCTTCTTCAGCCGATCAACCGCCACGCCGCCGTGGAACTTCAGCGCCCTCACCGTAGCCACCAACACCACCACCTGCGGTTTTAACCCCGACATCCGACAGATGATATTAAAGAACTTTTCCGCACCGAGATCGGCTCCGAAGCCCGCCTCGGTCACCACATAATCACTCAGTTTGAGTGCCATGCGGGTCGCCACCAGACTGTTGCAACCGTGGGCAATATTAGCGAAGGGACCACCGTGCACAAAGGCCGGCGTATGCTCCAGGGTCTGCACCAAGTTGGGCTGGAACGCATCCTTGAGCAGTACCGTCATCGCTCCGTGGGCCCTGAGATCACGCGCGGTGACCGGTTTCTGGTCGTAGGTATAGGCAACGATGATGTCACCGAGCCGCTGCTTGAGCTCATTCAGGCTCATGGCCAAACAAAAGATCGCCATCACTTCAGAGGCCACGGTGATATCAAAGCCGCTTTCCCGTGGCATCGAATTGGCCGGTCCACCCAGCCCCACCATGACGTTGCGCAAGGCACGGTCATTCATGTCCAGGACCCGCTTCCACACCACCCGACGGCAATCGATACCGAGCGCATTGCCCTGATGCAGGTGGTTATCAAGTACCGCCGCCAACAGGTTATGGGCCAGACCGATGGCGTGAAAGTCGCCGGTGAAGTGGAGGTTGATCGACTCCATCGGTATCACCTGGGAGTAGCCGCCCCCGGCCGCACCGCCCTTGATGCCGAAACAGGGTCCAAGCGATGGCTCGCGCAAACAGATCGAGGCTTTGCGCCCGATCCGATTGAGCGCATCCCCCAAGCCTATGGCAGAGGTGGTTTTACCCTCTCCCAGCGGCGTCGGGTGGATGGCCGAAACCAGCACCAGCTTGCCGTCCGGGAGATTGGTACGGTTTTGCAGCGCCTGCAAGGAGACTTTTGCCTTGTCGCGGCCGTAACGTTCCAGCTCTGCTTCCTCAAGCCCCAGCGACGCCGCCACCGCATCGATAGCAAGCCCCTTGGCCTGCCGGGCAATCTCGATATCGCTCATTACCTGCTGTGCCATAAGCTGCGCCCTTGGTTGTCACCGCAATCGTTACTATTCCCTAAGCATAGGACCCAGAACGGGTTCTGCTCCGGTCGCGGCCAATTCTTCTACTACACTCTGGTGGCATCGGAGCGGTCGATACAGACACCCCTAAGCTCGGTATCGACCGCTCCATCCAAGCTAGATTCAGGCAAGGAGCAGCGCATGAGCGATCATGTATACAAGATGGTAGAAGTCGTGGGTTCCTCACCGGAAAGCAGCGATCAGGCGATTCGCAATGCCGTGGCCAAGGCCTCCCAAAGCCTCGACCATATCGGCTGGTTTCAGGTGGTCGAAACCCGCGGCCATGTCAGCGATGGCGAAGTGGCTCACTTCCAGGTCGTAATCAAGGTCGGATTCCGCCTCGACTGAACCCGATTAGCGCTTGAACCGGTCGGGGCCGAGGCGTTCTAATAACCGCTTTCCAACAGGGAGCAGCTATGAGCCTCGGTTCCGACGATATCCGTTTCGATCAACAGCACATCTGGCACCCCTACTCGTCGATGATCGATCCGCCAGCGGCATTTCCGGTGGTTGGAGCCGATGGCGTTCGTCTGACTCTGGCCGATGGGCGCCAGTTGATTGATGGCATGGCATCCTGGTGGTCCGCCATCCACGGGTACAACCATCCGGCACTCAACCAGGCCGCCCACCAACAGATCGACCGCATGGCACACGTGATGTTTGGCGGCCTGACCCACGAGCCCGCCATCAGTCTCTGTCGCCAACTGGTCGAGATGACCCCCGATGGCCTCGACAAAGTTTTTCTGGCCGATTCCGGCTCGGTGACTGTGGAGGTTGCCATCAAGATGGCGATCCAGTACTGGCATGCCAAGGGCCAGCCGCAGAAGCATCGCCTGATCACCATTCGCAACGGCTATCACGGCGATACCTTTGGCGCCATGGCGGTATGCGATCCAGTCAACGGCATGCACGAACTGTTCACCGAGGTGCTACCGCAGCACCTGTTCGCGCCGGCCCCACAAACCCGATTTGACCAGCCCTGGAATGATGCCGATATCGCACCTCTGGCGGCGCTGATCGAGCAGCATCATGACGAACTGGCCGCGCTGATTCTGGAGCCGGTTGTGCAGGGCGCCGGCGGAATGCGTTTCTACCATCCCGAATACCTCAAGGCGGCACGCGCCCTCTGCAACCGCTACGATCTGCTGCTGATCGCTGATGAGATCGCCACCGGTTTTGGTCGGTCCGGCAAGCTGTTCGCCTGCGAACACGCCGGTATCACC
This sequence comes from Motiliproteus sediminis, assembly GCF_017912535.1. Taxonomy (GTDB): domain Bacteria; phylum Pseudomonadota; class Gammaproteobacteria; order Pseudomonadales; family Balneatricaceae; genus Motiliproteus; species Motiliproteus sediminis. The sequence goes on along the minus strand of NZ_JAERQK010000010.1, from coordinate 103,064 downwards.
CCGGATATCCTCTGCCTCGGCAAGGCACTGACCGGCGGCTACATGACCCTGGCAGCGACCCTCACCCGCACTGAAATCGCCGAGACCATCTCCGCCGGCGGCGCCGGCTGCTTTATGCACGGCCCCACCTTCATGGCCAACCCGCTGGCCTGCGCAGTGGCCGGCGCCAGCCTGGCGTTATTGCAAGAGGGCGCGTGGCAGACGCAGATTACAGCCATAGAAGCAGGTCTGAAGCAGGGGCTGGCCCCCTGCCGCGAACTACCGCAGGTGGCTGACGTCAGGGTATTGGGCGCCATCGGCGTGGTCGAACTCAAACAGCCGGTAGTGATGAAGGAGATCCAGCCGCGTCTGGTCGATGCCGGCGTCTGGGTGCGACCCTTTGGCAAGCTGGTCTACGTCATGCCGCCCTACGTTATCAGCAACGATGAACTTGCCACGCTGACCCGCGCCATGGTCAGCGTCATTCACACTCTCTAAACCAAACAGACAAAGAATCTAAGCAGGAGCCAAGATGGCACGAGTCAAACTGGAGATGCCCAAGCATTTCACCTTCTCCACCGAGCTGCCGGTCCGCATCAGCGATATCAACTACGGCGGCCATCTCGGCAACGATGCCTTGCTGGGACTGATTCACGAAGCGCGGGTGCGCTTTCTCAAGCAGTACCATTACGGCGAACTGGATATCGAAGGGTTGGGCCTGGTGATGACCGATTCGGTGATCATCTACAAGGCCGAGGGGTTCCATGGCGACCAGATTCAGGTGGATGTCACCGTCACCGATTTCAACAAGTACGGCTGTGATTTCTTCTATCTGCTGAGCAACAAGGAAACCGCGGTCGAGATCGCCCACGCCAAAACTGGCATCGTGTTTTTCGATTACCAGCAGCGCAAGGTAGCGCAGGTACCGGAAAGCTTCCGCGATTTGTTTATCAAGGAAGCGGCCGAGGTCTGAGAGGCGGCTCGTCGGTTAGAGGGATGACGCGAATCGGCGCGGAGCGGTCACCAGACCAGAGCCGGCCAGTGTAGATTTGAAGCTCATTAACGGCTTGGTTTGAAAGCCTCTGTTCCGCCCACCCGGGCGGGTTCATTCTTTTCCAGACGCGGAAAAGAACGGAACCAAGAAAACGCTAACGGTGCTTTATGCTCCCCTGGTTCCGCCGCCCTCCGGGTCCACTGCGCGCGGCAGCGGTGATTCGGGCGGATCGGACGGCACATTCATTCGCCACATCCATGTGGCTCACCCTACGGGCAGCCTACGTCTGTGCAAATCGGCTATCCTGCCGATTTGTCCTTGTGCCGCAATCCGGCTCGGCATCCCTGCCTCGCCCCCTTCGGGGCCTATTTCGAATCCCCGCCACCGTGCTCGTCGGCTCCAAAGGGGCTAAGTCGCCGTCGAGCGACCGAGTTCTCCTGAAATTCGGTCTATTCGATCCTTTCACCCTGATGTATCGGCTTGCACCCCATTCCCCCTTTTACGCAGCCGGAGCAGGGTGCGAACAATCCGATTAAGGCCCGAAGGGGCGAGCGCTGGATGCGCGAAGCGGCGGCAGTATGGCCAGGGACGGCCATTCTGACGATCCCCGGATTGTTCGTGCCCTGCGCAGGGAATCGGCGTAGCCGACAAGTAAGCGGGGGCGGTTTTCTTTTGATTCGTTTTCTTTGAGCGCTCAAAGAAAATGAATGCGCCCGGGTGGGCGCAACAGGACGTATCGGTGGGCACGACAAGAAGCTTGAAACGCAGATTTAATCGGGCAGCGCAATCGAGCCCGCTCCGAAGTAACGACTCACAAAAGCCAAGAGGCCGCTATTCGTAATCCTGATAGCTATCGTGCGCCAGGTCTTCGAACTTACTGTAGCGACCGAGGAACGCCAGACGGCAGGTACCGATCGGACCGTTACGCTGCTTGCCGATGATGATCTCGGCCTGGCCCTTGTATTCGCTGTCTTCGTTGTAGACTTCGTCGCGATAGATAAACATGATCACGTCGGCATCCTGCTCGATCGCGCCCGATTCCCGCAGGTCGGAGTTCACCGGGCGCTTGTTCGGGCGGTTTTCAAGACTCCGGTTAAGCTGCGACAACGCCACCACCGGACACTCCAGCTCCTTGGCCAGCGCCTTGAGCGAGCGCGAGATCTCCGAAATCTCCTGGGTCCGGCTTTCGACCGCCCCTTTGAGGGACATCAGCTGCAGGTAGTCGACCATGATCAGGCCGATACCGCCATGCTCACGATGAATCCGACGCGCCCGTGAGCGCATCTCGGTCGGAGAGATACCGGCGGTATCGTCGATATAGAGCGGCTTGTCCTTGAGCATGTTGACGGCAGTGGATAGCCGCGGCCAGTCGTCTTCTTCCAGCTTGCCGTCCCGTACCCGGGTCTGGTCGATCCGCCCCAGCGATGCCAGCATCCGGGTGACGATAGATTCGGCCGGCATCTCCAGACTGAACACCAGCACCGCCTTCTCCGAACCCATCAGCACGTTTTCCACCAGGTTCATGGCGAAGGTGGTCTTACCCATGGAGGGACGGGCGGCAACAATCAGCAGGTCCGCTTTCTGTAACCCCGAGGTCATCTTGTCAAGGTCGGTAAAACCGCTGCTGACCCCGGTCATGGTGGTGCCGGAATTGAACAGTTCGTCGATCCGCTCCACCGCCCGCTCCAACAGAGGATTGACCGGCTGCGGCCCACCGTCGTTGGCGCGCGCTTCGGCAATCTGCAACACCTGGCGTTCGGCATCGTCGACCAGCTCTTCGCTGCTGCGCCCCTGGGTGTTGTAGGCGCTGTCGGCAATCTCGTTGGCAACACTGATCAGCCGACGCAGCACCGCCCGCTCGTGCACGATCTGGGCGTAAGCACGCACGTTAGAGGTGCTGGGCGTGTTCGCGGCCAGATCGACCAGATAATCGAGCCCGCCTACTTCGTCCTGTCCATCGTTGCGATCAAGCTCTTCCGACAGGGTGACCACATCGATGGGACGCTCGGCCGCCACCAGCTTCTGCATCATGGTGTAGATCACTCGATGCTCGGCACGATAGAAGTCTTCAGGGGTAATGATCTCCGCCACGGTGTCCCAGATCTTGTCATCGAGCATCAGGCTGCCCAGAACCGACTGCTCCGCTTCGACCGAGTGAGGCGGGGTCTTGATCTTGGCGATTTCGGGATCGACGGTAACAGTCTGGTTCATGGGTTGCTATCACTACCTTGGTGCGCAGGGGTCAAAGGTGAGCTTGGGATTCTAAACCGCGGGGCAAAAAAAAGCACCGCCGGTGCTCCGGCGGTGCTTCATCATCAGACGGGGTTCCGCGAGGAACCGTCGATGGGATTACTCGGCAACAACAACCAGCTTAACGGTTGCAGTAACGTCGCTGTGCAGCTGCACGTCGATGTCGAACTCACCGGTGTGACGCAGTGCGCCTTCCGGCAGACGAACTTCGCTCTTCTCGACTTCAACACCGGCAGCAACGATCGCGTCCGCGATGTCACGGGTACCGATGGAACCGAACAGCTTGCCTTCGTCGCCAGCCTTGGAAACGATAGACACTTCCAGACCATCCAGCTTCTCGCCACGCGCCTGAGCAGCAGCCAGTGCTTCAGCAGCAGCCTTCTCCAGCTCCGCGCGGCGGGCTTCAAAGCTCGCTACGTTTGCTTTAGTTGCAGGAACAGCCTTGCCCTGGGGTACCAGGTAGTTACGGCCGAAGCCCGCTTTCACGTTGACCTTGTCACCCAGGCCACCCAGCTTGCCTACTTTCTCGAGCAGAATTACTTCCATCTCGCCAACCTCTTTTCCGTTTGAGCCCTCAGGCTCAGGATTTTGCCTTCAACCGCTTGCGTATATCGACCAGACTGTCAGCTACCGCAACCAGAATCAGCAAAGATATCAAATAGGGTCCGGCTACAAAGGTGGCCACATAAAATGCCACCAACCAGGACCTGCCTAATTCTCTTTTCGCAACCACGCCGTGTACCAGCGCCACCCCCGCTACCATCAGCGGCAGTATCACCACCGGCAGCATGCGCAACAGTTCCTGACTGAGGCTACCGCCTGCAATCAGTATCACCAGCGCCAGTGCCGCAAACAGCGGCGGCAATCGGAGTTGGTGAAACTCCTTACGCAACCCGCCAGGGTTGTACAGCATCGCCTGCCACCAGCGTGCAATCACCAGGCTTGTCAGCGCCGACCCCAGATGTCCTGCCACCAGCCCGCCGAGCAGTATCTCGTACAGGGCCTCGGGCGAGACCAGATCCGCCAGTTGCGGATCATTACCGACCAGCGCCTGCTCCAACTGTTGCGACAACTCGCGCAGTTCGAACGCAGTCTGCGGGACCAGAAATCCCAACAGCGCACTGATCAGCACAGCGGCAGCCGTAGCCACCATCAGGGTGCGGGACCAGGAGGCAGTGGATCGCAACACCGTAGCCAGCAAGGTGGTAGACACCAGCAGGATCAGCGGTGAGCTTTCCTCACGCCAGACAAACCAGACAGCACAGGGCAACAAGGCCCAGGCCAGCAGGCCTGCTCCGTTGGCCGGCCCCTTGTTCAGGGTAACCAGACCGACGGCTGCAGCACTCAAGGCCACCAGGGCCGTAGCTGCAAAGCCCACCATTACGCGGGCGGTACCGGCTTCGAGTCCCGCAAACAGCAGCGGGAAAGAAACCAAAACAACGGTTGCGATGCGCGCCTGAATCGGCCCGTGCATAACCCACTCGGCCAACGCACGCATCATGCTTACCTTTACGACTAAACCTTACTTGTGGCCGTCGGTATAGGGCAGCAGGGCAACGTAACGCGCACGCTTGATAGCAGTGGCCAGCTGACGCTGGTAACGCGCTTTGGTGCCAGTAATACGACTGGGTACGATCTTACCGGTTTCGGTGATGTAACCCTTCAGCGTGTCCAGATCCTTGTAATCGATCTCGGTTACGCCTTCCGCGGTGAAGCGGCAAAACTTACGACGACGGAAAAAACGTGCCATGTGTGGTTTCTCCTAAATTCAGTATGAGATCAGCGGTGCCTTACTCGGCAGCTGCTTCAGCCTTGTCAGCGGAATCTTCGTTAGACTCTTCAGCGTCCTTCTTGGGCGCTTCACGACGCGGTGCGCGACGGTCTTCACGGGATTCAGCAGCCTTGATCGGAGAAACGCCTGTTACAGCTTCTTTCTGACGGATCACCATGTTACGGATCACGGCATCATTGAAGCGGAACAGGTTGGACAGTTCGTCCATGGCTTCGTTAGAAGCTTCCACGTTCATCAGAACGTAGTGCGCTTTATGGATTTTGTTGATCGGGTATGCCAGCTGGCGACGGCCCCAGTCTTCAAGACGGTGGACCTTACCGTTATCACCTTCGACGATGCCGGTGTAACGCTCGATCATTGCAGGAACTTGTTCGCTCTGGTCCGGGTGAACCATGAACACGATTTCGTAGTGACGCATTAGGTCTCCTTACGGGTTATCAGCTTCCCTTGACCGGCGAACCGGGGAGAAGCAAGGAGTTATCGGTTTTTCGGGAGCGGGGATTATAGTGATTGCAAGGCGCGGCTGCAACCACTATTGACGCGGCGATCAGCGACGCTGACGCACCGCTTCAAACAGACAGACGCCAGCGGCAACGGACACGTTGAGACTGCTCACTTCGCCCGCCATGGGGATTTTGACCAGCTGATCACAACACTCGCGAGTCAGGCGACGCATGCCGCTGCCTTCCGACCCCATTACCAGCGCCATCGGCCCGGCCAGATTGGCATCATACACCCAGGTTTCGGCCTCGCCGGCGGTGCCGGTCAGCCAGATGCCGGCCTGCTGCAACTCGCGCAGGGTGCGGGCCAGGTTGGTCACCTGCACGTAAGGCACCGACTCGGCCGCGCCACAGGCAACCTTGATCGCCACTGCACTAAGCGGCGCCGACTTATCCTTGGGCGCAATCACCGCGTGCACCCCGGCGGCATCGGCAGATCGCAAGCAGGCACCGAGATTGTGCGGATCGGTCACACCGTCCAGTACCAACAGAAACGCTGGCTGCTCCAGACCATCAAGCAACGTCTTGAGAAAGGCCTCGCCGTGGCTCTTCATCGGTACCACTTCGGCAACCACCCCCTGGTGATTGCCATCCACCATCTGATCCAGCGTGTGGCGATCCGCCGGCTGCCAACGGCAGCCGGACTGTTCTGCCAGCGCCAGCAACTTCTGGATCCGCTTATCCTGGCGCCCCTTGAGCACCCAAAGATTGCGCACCCGCTCGGGTTGTCGCTCCAGCAGGGTGAATACTGCGTGCAGACCGAAACTCAGCTCCGCTTTACTCATTACCCGCGTCTCCGCTCTGCAACCAGTGACCGGCCTGCTCCTCCACCAGTTGCAGCAGCAACGCGATGTGGTCCGGGCGCGCGTTCAACGCCGGCACATAGTGGTACTGCTTGCCGCCAGCCTTGAGGAACACCTCACGGTTCTCTTCGGCGATCTCCTCCAGGGTTTCGAGGCAATCTGCAGAAAACGCCGGGCTCAGCACGTCGATCGACTTAACCCCCTCCTTGCCCAGTCGTTCCAGAGTTTCGTCGGTGTAGGGCTTGACCCACTCCGCCGGGCCAAAGCGGGACTGGAAGGTGGCCAGGTAGTCATTGTCGGCAACGCCCAGAGCTTCAGCCAGCAGGCGCGCGGTGGTCCGGCACTGATCCGGATAAGGGTCGCCCTGCTCGTAGTAAGCCTTGGGAATACCATGAAAACTCAGCAGCAGCTTGTCGCCCCGGCCCTGCGCATGCCACTGCTCACGCACACTCTGCGCCAGCGCACCGATATAGAGCGGATGATCGTGGTAATCCTTGAGAATACGCACGTCGAAAAGGTCGCGCGTTTCGAGCTGAAAGCGGGCCACCTTGTCAAACACCGGCGCGGTGGATGTGGCCGAGTACTGCGGATAGAGCGGCATTACCAGGACCCGGCGGTAACCGTCACCGTGCAGTTCTTTAAGTCGCTGAGCCAGCCCCGGCGAGCCGTAGGTCATGGCGGAGAAGACGTCCGGGCTGTGGCCGGGATAACGCTGCTGCAGCGCCAACTGCAAGGCGGCCACCTGCTGGTTGAGGATCTTGCGCATCGGCGAATCCTGCTCCCAGATGCTGGCATAAAGCTTGGCCACCTTACCCGGACGCACCCGCAGAATGATCAGATTAAGGATCACCCACCAAAGGGCACGGCGCGGCCCACTGCCTTCGATCACCCGCCTATCCCACAGAAACTCGCCGAGATAGCGGCGCACCGCAGCGGGGGTTGGTTGATCCGGGGTGCCCAGGTTGACGAGCAATATAGCGGTTTTAGGCTGACGTTGAGTCACGGTAGTCAAAGTCTCTGTCCAGTCGCGAAGTGGGGCCATTATCCAGCACCGACGGCTGAAAATACAGCCCGAGCGACAGCCCTCCGCATCACCTGGCAGTGGACCGAGCGAGAACCGACAAGCGGGTGACAGGCATAAAAAAAGAGGGCCGCAGCCCTCTTCTTGTTCCAGTGTTTCCGCTGCCGATCAGGACAGGCCTTCAAACACTTTGTCACGAATATCTTCCACCGAACCGACCCCCGGTACGTAAACGTACTTGGGCGCCGTGGCCGCGTCTTTGCCGGCCCAGCCTTTGTAGTAGTCGATCAGCGGTGCGGTCTGGTCATGGTAGACCTTGAGGCGATCACGCACGGTCTCTTCGTTATCGTCAACACGCTGGACCAGCTCTTCACCGGTCACGTCATCTTTGCCTTCAACCTTAGGCGGATTGAATACTACGTGGTAGGTACGACCGGAGCCCGGATGCACACGGCGTCCGCTCATCCGCTTGACGATCTCTTCGTCGGCGACGTCGATCTCAACCACCGCATCGATCTGTACACCCGCCTCTTTCAGTGCATCTGCCTGGGGAATAGTGCGGGGGAAACCGTCAAACAGGAAACCGTTGGCACAGTCTGCTTCGGCGATCCGCTCTTTGACCAGACCAATAATGATGTCGTCCGACACCAGTTGTCCGGCATCCATCACCGCTTTGGCTTGCTGGCCCAGAGGGGTACCCGCCTTGACCGCCGCACGCAGCATGTCGCCAGTGGAGATCTGCGGAATACCGAACTTGTCGGTGATGTATTGGGCCTGAGTGCCTTTACCGGCACCCGGAGCGCCCAGCAGGATAATACGCATAGGTAGGGTTACTCCATGTCTTAATCAAAATCGTTACCGACTCGTCCCTGGCGGCAATAGAGCCAGACAGCTCGCCATGAGTCGGACAGTGCGCCGGTGCGGTAAACCAGAGTGGCACCTTAATCAGCCCCGTCGCAGGGCTCAATACGACATTAGCACTACCGTGGCCGCACCCACGCATCTGTCAGAGTGGCGCACAGGCTAGCGGATTACGTCGCGCGGTACAATATTGGTCAGGCCAATTAAAGTGCCTTTTATCATTGCCCGGCGGTCGTCGCCGCGCGTTTGCGATACACTGCGCCGATCACAACAGGAAACCTCAGCCATGCACCACCCTCAGGGTGACGACACCCCCGCCCGCCTGCTTCGCAGCCCGCGCTTCGGCCCCTTTTTTGTCACCCTGTTCCTGGGGACATTCAACGACAATCTGTTCAAGAACACCCTCATCCTGATGGTGGTTTATCAGGCCGCGACGCAGCAGGGCGGCAACGTCAACCAACTGACCAACCTGGCAGCGGCGCTGTTTATTCTCCCCTACCTGCTGTTTTCCGCCATTGCCGGACAGTTGGCGGACCGCTGGGAGAAGTCCCGTCTGATTCGGAGCCTCAAACTGGTTGAAGTGGCACTGATGCTACTCACCGCCCAGGCCCTGCTGAGCCACAACCTGACGCTGCTGATGGTGCTGCTGTTTCTGATGGCGACCCAATCAGCCGTTTTCAGCCCGATCAAATTCTCACTGATTCCCCAACATCTCGAGCGCTGGCAGTGGGTCTCAGGCAACGGCCTGGTCGAGGCCGGCACCTTCGCCGCGATCCTGCTCGGCACACTGATCGCCGGCCTGATCTACCCCCATGCCTGGGGTATGGCGCTGGTCAGTGCACTGATTGTCATTCAGGCGTTGGCAGGATGGCTGGCGGCCAGACACATCCCGCCAGCACCATCTATCGCCCCCGAACTGCAGCCGGACTGGAATCCGCTGCGCGCCAGCATCCGCCTGATCGGCAACTACTGGTCGTCACCCCGCCTGCGCTTGCTGATTCTGTTTAACGCCTGGTTCTGGTTTGTCGGCGCCAGCTACCTCACCCAGATTCCCAACTTCGCTCGCAGCGTACTGGGCGGCAACGCCACCTGCGTCAGCTGGCTACTGGCCTGTCTGACCATCGGCATAGGCCTTGGATCACTGGGTTGCAGCCGTCTGAAACGGGATCGCTATGGACGTGAAATGCCCTGCCTCGGGCTGGCCCTGATGGTGTTGGCAGGGCTGGATCTGGTGTGGGCGAGCCCTGCACTTCAGCTGGCGGCAGGCGACGGCATGATCGAGCTGTTACGTCAGTTGAGCGGCTGGCGCATCAGCGTCGATCTGGTGCTGATTGGCGTCGCCGGCGGTTTGTTTATCGTCCCGCTCTGCACCCAGTTTCAGGCCTGGACCGACGGTCGCGACCGCGCCCGTGTGTTTGCGGTCAGTAATATTTTCAACGCCCTGTTCATGGTGGTGTCGGCGCTCGCCGGTTTTGTGCTGCTGGGCAACGCCAACTGGTCAATACCGCAGTTTTTTCTGTTGATCGCCCTGCTCAATCTCGCCGCGCTGGCACTGCTGGTGCGCTTCCGGCCGCACTGGGCCGCTGCTTCCCTGCTTCGACTGTGGCCCGCAGGCAAACGATGACCCGGTGCCACTGCGCCCTCCCCGCCAGTCACTGCATCTGCGATTTGCCGCCGTTGCAGACCGGGCTGGCCTCGATCAACATCTGGCTGCACCCCAATGAAAGCGAACGCCCCACCAATACGGCGCGAATTGCAGCGGCGCTGATCGAGGAGGTCCGCCTGCACCGGTGGCAACGCGGTATTGCAACGCCAGGTAAGCCCGAAGCCGGCTGCCTGCTGTTTCCTGCTGATCGTCCGCCCTGGCCGGAACAGATAATCGCCCCCGCCGAGCTCGACGCGCAAACTCCGGTGCTACTGCTCGACGGCAGCTGGAAGGAGTGCCGCAAGATGCTGCGCCAGACGCCTTGGCTGCAACGGCTTCCCCGCCTTCGACTGACACCGGATCGACCCAGTCGCTATCCGTTGCGGCGTGGTGCAGACCCCGGCCAGTTGTGCACCGCCGAGGCGATCGCAGAGCTGTTACGGTTGCGTGGCCAGCCGCAGATTGCCGCCACTCTGGAGCAACAACTGCAACGTTTTTATCGCCACTACCAGGCATTCAAGTCCGGTCACCCCGCGCGCGACGCCAGATAGCGCTCCAGAAACTCGAGCCGGTCCTGACCAAAAAACACCTGGTCATCCACCAGATAGCAGGGGGACCCAATCACACCGCGCTCAATTGCCTCCTGAGTCCAGGCATCCAACTGCGCCTCAACTTCAGCCGCGGCGGCACGGGCCAGAAGCGCCTCGCCATCCAGGCCCGCCTCAGCTGCCAGATGGGCCAGGGTTTCCCTGTTACTGATATCGCGCTGCTCGCGCCAGCAGGCGGTCAGACAAGCCCGCGCCAGTGAGCCGCCATCCTCTCCGGCCAAAATTGCCGCGGTAATCAGCCGGCACGCGGGGGTAGGATCAACCGGAAAAAAACGCGGTTCAAGGTGCAGCGGGATCTGCAGATACTCGCTCCAGCGCTCGATCTCCTGCAACCGGTTGGCCAGCCGGCTTGGGGGGCGCTGCCCCAGCGGCAAGGCGCCTGAGGCGGCAAAGACCTCGGCGATTTTCACCGGCTTCCAGCGCGCTTCAACACCCAGCCGCTGCGACAGCCGGTTAAACCGCTCGGCACCCAGATAGGCCCATACCGAGATCGGCGTAAAATAGCAGTCCACCACTGTATTCATTTCGATCGCCCCTCTGACAAAAAACACCAATCGCACAAAGTTTGACATAAATCTATTGAAAGGCCCCGAGCTTACTCCGTAAGATCGCTACTCACGGACGACCCCAGAGCTCAGGAAGAACAACAACAATTACTGATCACTGAGGAATGCATGAAGTTAGTGCACCGTGTGTGGACACCCCTGCTGGTGGCCGCTGTCACACTGGTTCTGATGCTGCTTACCGTCGCCGCCAACGACCGACTGTGGCATACCGAACGCCAATCCCGACTTCATGACGAAGCGTTTCGCGTAGCCTCGATTCTGGAGCGCCACCTGCAGCGCAACCTCTCCGTTGCCACTCTGCTCGGTATGCTGGTGCGGCAGTATGATGGTCGCTTGGAGCGCTTCAACGACAACGCTCGCGAGCTACTGACCGCCTTTGAGGGCGTCACCAACCTGCAGCTGGCGCCCGATGGTGTCATCAACGCGATCTACCCGCTCACCGAACCACACCAGCAGGCCCTCGGTCACAACATCCTGCGCAGCGACAGCAGCCGCAATACCGCCTGGGTGGCAATCAACACCCGTACCCTGACCCTTGCCGGACCCATGACCCTGGTCCAGGGCGGACAGGGCATGCTGGCGCGCCAGCCGGTATTTGTCGGCAACGGCGATGATGAACGATTCTGGGGCTTCGCTTCAGCGCTGATCATGATGGACGATTTCATCGCCGCCACGCCGCTCAGCAAACTGGAGAACACTGAGTTTGCTTACCGGCTGACGCGCCAGGATCCACACGGCAACAGCAGCGCGCTGATCGCCGGCAGTAAAGCGGCACTACAGGGATTCACCGAGCGAGTAGCGGTGCAGTTACCTAATCAGGTATGGACACTGGAACTGGGCTGGACCACCGCGCAAACCCTGGCACCCTATACCCCCTATCAGATCATCCTCAGCTCGATTATCGCCGCCCTGGCCGGGGTGCTTACATTCTTCCGCCTCAGCCATCCACGCAAACTCAAGCACAGCCTGCAGCAACAGGCGCAACGCTCCGAACAACTGCAACAAGCCCTTACTCACGAGCGTGACCGCGCTCGCGATTACCTCGACAACCTGTCCCAGACCTTGCTGCTGGTTACCGATCTGCAGGGCAACGTGATCCTGCTCAACCGCTTCGGTTACCAACTGCTAGACTATCCGCTGGACACCCTCACCGGCGACAACTGGAGCCGCCGCTGCATCCCGGAAAAGCGGATCGAGCGCGCCGAAGCGTTCTTCGCCGGCATGGAAAATCAACCGCTCGGCTACCAGACTCAGGGCGAACTGCCGCTGTTGTGTCGCAACGGTGACCAGCGTCTGCTGAGCTGGAACTGTACCGTGGTCAAGGGTAACGACCAGCAGCTCAATCTGCTGTTCGTCGCTCAGGACATCACCCATCAGCGCGCCGCGGAAAACCACTTGCTGAAACTCTCCCGCGCCGTAGAACAGAGCTCCACCTGCGTCGTGATGCTGCATCGCAGCGGTTACATCGAGTACGTCAATCCCAGCTTTACCCGCCTGACCGGGTTCAGCGCGGCGGAGGCGATCGGCCGCAAACCGCGCTTTCTGGAGTGCGACCAAACCGACCGGCAACAACTACTAGCACTGCGTCGTGAAGTGGCCCGCGGCCATGTGTGGCAGGGGGAACTCTGCTATCGCCGCAAAAACGACACCCTGTTCTGGGCGCGGGAGAGCGTCTCCCCCATTACCAGCGAAACCGGCGAGATCACCCACTTCGTCAGCGTGCTGGAAGACATCAGCAATCAACGCGCGCATCAACAAGAGATCGAACGGCTGGCCTATTACGACCAGCTCACCGGGATCGGCAACCGCCGCCACTTCCGCCGCCAGCTGAACGAGCTGCTGGATGAAAGCGGCGACCAACCGGTGGCGCTGCTCCACATCGATCTGGATCACTTCAAGCGGGTCAATGAGTTGCTCGGTCATGAGGCAGGCGACCAACTGCTGGTTCGCGTCGCCGACAAACTGCAGCGCGAGGTTGGCCATCAGGGGCAAGTAGCGCGGATCAGTGGTGATGAGTTCCTGATCGCGCTGTGTGACACCGATCGCAATCTGGCCGAGTCGATCGCCAAACGTCTGCTGCGCGAACTCCGCCTGCCCACCTGGCTGGGCTCGGATATGGTTCGCAGTCACGAGGTCCTGATCTCCGCCAGCATCGGGATCGCCGTCGCCGATGAGCAGACCCGCGAAACCTGCGACCTGCTGCAGTGCGCCGACCTGGCCATGAACCATGCGAAAAAACGCGGTGGCAACCATTACCGCCACTTTAACCGCCGCATGGTGGAAGAGGTGCAGGCCAACCTTGCCCTGGAAAAAGAACTTCATCGCGCGGTCAAAGAGCAGGAGTTCGTGCTCTATTTCCAGCCCCAACTGGATCTCGAATCCGGTCGGGTGTGCGGCCTGGAAGCCCTGATCCGCTGGCAGCATCCCACCCGTGGCATGATCTACCCGGACCAGTTCATCCCCTTGGCCGAAGAAGCCGGCCTGATCGTCGCCATTGGTCAGCAGGTGATCCGTCAGGCGTGCGAAACCTGGCGCCGGCTGGCCGACAGTGGCAACGGCCACCTCAATATCGCCGTTAACCTGTCGGCACTGCAGTTCCGTGACCCGCTGTTTATCAGCACCTTCCGCCACATCCTCAGCGAAACCCGCACCCCGCCGGAGCGGATCGAACTGGAGCTGACGGAAAGCATGCTGATGACCAATATCGACGAGGCGATCACCCTGCTGCAGCAACTGAAGCAGCTCGGCTGTAGCCTGGCCATTGACGATTTCGGCACCGGCTACTCCTCGCTCAACTACCTCAAGCAGTTGCCGGTGGACGTGCTCAAGATCGACCGCTCCTTCGTCAAGGATATCCCCACCGACAACGACGACAAGGCGATCACCGCCGCCGTCATCGCCATGGCCCACAAACTGCAGCTGGCGGTCGTGGCTGAGGGCGTGGAAGAGGAACCGCAGCAGCAGTTTCTGCGCGACAATGGCTGCCAGCTGGCACAGGGCTACCTCTACAGTCCGCCGGTGGCCGAAGCGCAACTGGCAACGGTGATCGCCAGGATTGAAGCCGACCAGTCGATGGCCGCACTCGCACCCACCGCAGCGCCAACCGGGACCGCACGCTGCGCCGGCTGAGCCGGGTTTGCCCTGCTGCCGGCGCTGGACTAGATTGAGAAGACGTCAGCGGGAGCACAGCATGGACTACGAAGAGGTCTTCGACGCCAGTTTCGAACGGGTGAAATGCGACCAAGAGGGTCGGCCCGGTTTTTTCCACGCCTTTTATCAGCGTTTCATCAAGGCGGATCCGCGGGTCGCCAAGCATTTCGCCGACACCAACATGGAAAAGCAGCAGAAGATGCTGGAAAAGTCCTTTTACCGACTACTGGTATTCTATGCGACCAACAGCACCGACGACTATCTGGAAGAGGTCGCCATTCGCCACAGCAAACTGGTGCTCAACATCGAGCTGGAGCTGTTCGATGTCTGGCTCGAATGTCTGATTGATACCGTACGCGACTACGATCCGGAATACAGCGACGAAGTGGAGTTATCTTGGCGACTGCTACTGGCGACAGGCATCGCTTATATGAAATTCAAACACGATCACTGAGCACCATCACCAACCGCGCGGTTTGTCTTTCTTGTTGCGTTTTTTCTCCGCTCGCCGGCGGGCAGCCCGGTCGCGCTCCTCCATACCCATGGCGCGAGCGAAGCGCTCCTTGATAGAATCCACTTTTTTCTCTTTGCGCTCGTGTTCCTTGTCGGACCGCGCCCGGGACAGATCCACTACCTTTGATGTCATCCTATCGTCACTCCTCAGGATTCAGGCCACTGGCGGTAACGGTGGTTACTTGGCAGTCTAACTCCAACCGGGGTCACGCGCGAGTGGTCGTGCGTTGTGTACACAGAGCCGCGGAATCGGTATGAGTTTACCCATAGAGCAGTGTCTGCCCGCGCTCCAACAGGCCCTCAACCAGCATAACCGCTGCCTGTTGCAGGCAGACCCCGGGGCCGGTAAAACCACCCGCGTCCCGCTAGCCCTGCTCGACGCTCCCTGGCTGCAGGGGCGGCGAATTGTGATGCTTGAACCGCGACGACTGGCGGCACGTAATGCCAGCCGTTTCATGGCCGCCCAGCTCGGGGAGCAGCCGGGAGAAACCGTCGGCCATCGCACTCGCCTGGAAACCCGCGTAGGAAAAAACACCCGCATTGAAGTCGTCACCGAAGGCGTGCTGACACGCCTGCTACAGCGCGACCCGGAACTGACAGATGTCGGCTGTGTGATTCTGGACGAATTTCACGAGCGCAACCTGCAGAGTGATCTGGCCCTGGCCCTGTTGCTGGAGTGCCAGAGCGTACTGCGCGAGGATCTGCGCCTGCTGCTGATGTCCGCGACCCTCGACAGCGTACCGCTACTCACACTGCTCGGCAGCGAAACACCTCTGATTGCAAGCGCCGGGCGCTGTTATCCGGTGGCCACTCACTACCTGGGGGGGCGGCCCGAAGCTCTGGATTGCCGCCAACTGGCAACCACCCTGCAGCAGATCAGCCGTCAGGAAAGCGGCAGCCTGCTCTGTTTTCTGCCGGGGGTCGGCGAGATCCGCCGCACCCAGCAGGCGCTAGCGCAACTCGACCTGCCCTCCGAGCTGCAGGTGCGACCACTTTACGGCGCGTTGCCGAGTAGCGCTCAGGATCTGGCCCTGCGCCCAGCCAAGCAGGGGCGCAAGCTGGTACTGACTACCGCCATTGCCGAAACCAGCCTGACGATAGAGGGTGTCCGGGTGGTAGTCGATGCCGGTCTGATGCGCCTGCCCCGCTTTGATCCGCCCAGCGGTATGAGCCGACTGGTCACCCAGGCTGTCAGCCAGGCGGGGGCAGAACAGCGACGCGGACGCGCCGGCCGACTGGAGCCCGGCGCCTGCTATCGTCTCTGGAGCGAAGAGCGCCAGGCGCAGTTGCTGCCCCAGCGGCCGGCCGAAATCCTCAGCGCCGACCTGGCACCGCTACGGCTGGAGCTGGCCCAATGGGGAACCCCGGCCGAGGAGCTGCACTGGCTAGACCCGCCACCCAAAGCCCACCTGGACCAGGCGCAGGCGCTGCTTAAGGCGTTGGGCGCACTGGACGCCGACGGCCGTCTGACGCCCCGCGGCCAGGCCATGCTTGAACTCGGCGCCCATCCCCGTTTGGGCGCCATGATGCTGCGCGCCAGGGAACTCAATCTGGGCGCCCTCGGGTGCGACCTGGCAGCCCTATTGAACGAGCGCCTGCCCTCCACCGCCGGTGCCGACCTGGGCCACGCCCTTGCCGCCCTGCGCCGAAGCCGTTCAGGCGAACTGGACAGCGCGCGCCAGAGCGCCAGACGCTGGCGTCGGCAACTGCAGCTCGACACCGACCACGAACCGAAGGACGAGCAGGCGGGGCTGTTGCTCAGTTTCGCTTTCCCGGATCGCATCGCCCAGCAGCGGCGTCCCAACAGCAATCAGTACCGGCTCAGTAACGGCCGCGGCGCTCACCTGGCGGAGCAGGATCCCCTGCGGCGCACCGCCTACCTGGTCGCCGCCGAGGTCGACGGCGACCGCAGCAATGCCCGCATCTACGCCGCGGCAGCAGTCAGTCAGGAAGAACTGGCCATGCACCACCCCCTGCAGCGCAGCACAGCAGTGAGCTGGGATGAGCAGCAGGACCGGGTACAAGCCCTGTCGCAGACCCGCCTCGGCCAGCTGATACTGGAACAACGGCCACTGTCCGCCCCCGATCCCGAGGCGGTCGCCGACTGCCTGTTACAGGCGCTGCAGCGCCGCGGGGGCGACGCCCTGCCCTGGACGCGCGACGCGCGCAGCCTGCAGGCACGCGTGCAGCTGTTGCGCCGTCATTACGGTACGGACTGGCCTGACTTTTCCGACGCGGCACTGATGACCCGCCTCGACTTGTGGCTCAAACCCTACCTTGATGGCGCAACCCGGCTGACACAGCTGACTCGCCTCGATCTTGCCGCGCTGCTGCGCCAGCAACTTTCCTGGCCGCAGCAACAGCAGCTGGAGCGGGAGGCGCCGGTGCGCTATCCCGTGCCCTCCGGCTCGCAGATCAGTATCGATTACACCCGCCGGGACGAACCGGTACTGGCAGTCAAACTGCAGGAGCTGTTTGGGCTCACCACCACCCCCGCCATTGTCGGCGGCGCAGTGCCGCTGCTGCTGGAGCTGCTATCACCGGCCCAGCGACCGATCCAGACCACCCGGGACCTGGCCAACTTCTGGCGCAACACCTATCACGAGGTCAAGAAGGACCTCAAAGGCCGCTACCCCAAACACCCCTGGCCCGACGATCCGTTGACCGCAGAACCCACCCGCGGTACCAAGAAAAGACCCCACCCACCCGCTAATTAACAAATTTAAGAGACTCTTAAGATTGCGCTCTTAGGCTGATTCCCATAGCTGAGGAGAATCGCCATGGGTCGTCTTGAATTGGTCAAACAACTGTCCTGCAACGGTCAGGGCGAACTGGTTCTGGTGCAGTCGCCGGAGAACCGCGCCCATGTAGAAGCCTTCATCCGTGACCGTTTTCTCCATGAACACGGCGCCAAACCCCACCATTTTGCCCCCCATCTGGTAGCGCTGACCGACACCCACAACCAGATTCAGGCCTGTCTGGGGTATCAGGGTGCCCACGAAGGCGAGCTGTTTCTGGAACAGTATCTGGACCAGCCGGTCGAGGCCCTGATCAGCCGGCTCGAAGGCGCACCGGTTCAGCGACGCGCTATCCTCGAGGTTGGCAACCTCGCTTCGAGGTACTCCGGCTGTACCCGCCGCGTCATTCTCTCTCTGGCCCGCTACTTTTGCGAACAGCAGTACCAGTGGCTGGTGATTACTGCCACCCCGCGGGTACTCAACACCTTCAGCAAGCTGGGGGTCGGTCTGGAACTGATTCCACTGGCAAATGCCCGTCCCGAAAGACTGGGCAGCCATGCCGCAGACTGGGGCCGGTACTACGACAGTCAGCCCCAGGTCGTGGCGGCCCGCTTCAGCAGCGGTCTGCAAAAACTATTCGCCAACCCCTTGTTCCGCCAACTAATGCGGCGCTCACCACGGCCACACAGCGATCAAGGCATTCTGATCGCGGGAGCGGTGGCATGAACGAGATCTTTGACCAGATCCGCAGCTGGGTAGCGCTGACGCCGCAACAGATCGCGCTGGAAAGCCGCACAGAGATACTCTCCTACGCGGAACTATGGCAGCAGGTCGAAACCCTGTCCGCCCAGCTCACCGCGGCGGGTATCGCTCATATTGGCATTCTGCTGCCCAACAGCCCCACCTGGGTGGTGTTGCAACTGGCGGCCTTTCACGCCGGAATTCCGGTCACCCCGATACCGGCATTCTTTTCACTCGAGCAACAGCGCCATGCCCTCGACCAGAGCGGTGTCGACCTGCTGTTCTCAGACGATGCAGATCAGGGGCGCCGACTGGATCCCCGCTTTGCCAGCGACCCGCTGCATCCTCTGGCATACAGACGCCCCCCCCGCCCGGTCGCTCTGCCCAACGGAACCCTGCTGGTCACTTTCACCTCGGGAAGTACCGGCACTCCCAAGGGTGTTTGCCTGGGGGGGGCGCACCTGTCGCAGGTCTGTCGTTCACTGTTCCGCCGCGTTGGTGGCTGTGGCGTTACCCGACACGCCTGCCTGCTGCCGCTGTCGATACTGCTGGAAAACCTGGCCGGTGTTCTGCTGCCGCTCTATGCCGGCAGCCGCTGCCTGATCTACAGCAACAACGAGACCGGCCTGCTGGGTTCCAGCGGGCTGGATCTGCAAAGCCTGGGCGAATTCCTGCACCGTCATCAGCCGGAGTCGCTGATCCTGACACCCGAGCTGCTCAAGGCGCTGCTTTACCTCTGCAGTGCGGGTCTGTCACCCCAGGGGTTCCGCCTGTTGGCCGTCGGCGGCGCCCGAGTGCCGGCATCACTACTGCAACGGGCCCACGAGCTGGGGCTGCCGGTAGTTGAGGGTTACGGCCTGTCGGAGTGCGGCTCAGTCGTCGCGCTTAATGCCCCGGATAAGCAGCGCGCTGGCAGCTGCGGCTATCCGCTTGATCACTGCCGCATCACCCTTGCTGACGATGGCGAAGTGATCGTCACCGGTAGCGGTTTTCTCGGCTATTTGGGCGACACTAGCCCCCACCACGGAGCGGTTGCCACCGGAGACATCGGCTACCTCGATCAGGATGGTTATCTGCACATCGAAGGCCGCAAAAAGAATGTTTTTATCACCAGCTACGGGCGTAACCTCTCGCCCGAGTGGATCGAAGCCGAATTCGCGGCGCTGCCCCAGATCCAGCAGTTTTGCCTGTTTGGCGATGGACGCCCCTTCAATGTGGCGGTGCTGCGCGCCCGCCCTGGCGTCAGTGCCGATGAGCTGGCACGCGCGATCGCTACCGTGAACAGCGTACTGCCCGACTACGCCCGTTTGACCCACTGGATCCAGGCCGAGGAGCCGTTCACGGTTGCTAACGACCTGCTGACCGGCAACGGCCGTATCCGCCGAGACGCCGTCGGCGCGAGCTACCGCGAATCCCTGGACGCAATCTATAGCCGCCACGAGGAGCCCCATTGCCATGGCGTTTTATGAACAGCTACTGCAAGCCACTGCCCGGGAGCGTGAACAACTGCTAACCCTGCCGGTGATCCGTGAAACACTGACCGGAGAGGTCAGCCTTTGCCGCTATCACGCGTTTCTGGAACAGGCTTACCACCATGTTCGTCATACGGTACCGCTGATGATGAGTTGTGGTAGTCGCCTGGGCGACAGCCATCCCTGGCTGATGCCATCACTGCGCGCCTATATCGACGAAGAGATCGGTCACGAACAGTGGATTCTTAATGATCTCAAGGCTGCCGGTGGGGATGACGTGGCAGCAAGGGATGGCGAACCCGGTTACTACACCGAGCTGATGGTGGCCTATGCCTATGACAGCATCGCCCGCCGCCACCCGCTGAGTTTTTTCGGCATGGTGCTGGTGCTGGAAGGCACCAGCACCGCACTGGCAACCCAGGCCGCCAAGATCATTCAGCAGCGGCTGGCACTACCGGCCGCGGCGTTCAGCTACCTCAACTCGCACGGTGAGCTGGACCTCGATCATGTGCAGTACTTTGCCCAGCTGATGGACCAGATCGAATGCCCGCAAGAGCAACACGCCATCATTCATGCCGCCAAGCGTTTTTACCGTCTCTATGGCGACGTTCTCAACACACTGCCCCAGTAGTCCGGAGTCCCTGATGAAACCGCAACAGATGCATATTCTTCTTACCGGAGCCAGCGGCGGGATTGGCCAGGCCACAGCGCTGCGTCTGGCCACAGCCGGGGCGCGCATCATCGCCGTGGGACGCACACCGGCACCGCTGGAGGCGCTGGCAAACCGACTGCCACCGGTAGACAGCGGCCCGCATCTGGCGATCGCTGCCGACCTGACCCAGAGCGCCGCGCGCAAGCGCATGACCGAACAGTTGATGACCCTGGAACAACCGCCCAACGTACTCATCAACATGGCCGGCACCAACCAGCTGTGCCTGTTTGAACAGCAGGACGAAGCCACTATCGAGCAGTTGATTCATCTCAACTTTACCAGCTCGGTGCTGCTGACCCATGCCCTGATTCCGCTGCTGCGCTCGCGGCCCGAGGCCCGCATTATCAACGTCGGCTCTACCCTCGGCAGCATCGGCTACCCCGGCTATGTCAGTTACTGCAGCACCAAATTCGCCCTGCGCGGGTTCTCGGAAGCTCTTGGACGTGAGCTGGCTGACAGCCCGATCAAAGTGCAGTATTTCGCCCCCCGCGCTACCCGTACCAGCCTGAACGCCGGCGCCGCGGATGCGCTTAACGAAGAACTGCGCACCCCGGTCGATTCGCCCGAAGCCGTTGCCGACGCCCTGCTGGCGTTTATCAGCGGTAGCGCCAGCCACCGTTACCTCGGCTGGCCAGAAAAGTTGTTTGTTCGCCTCAATGGCCTGTTCCCAAGCCTGGTCTCAGGTTCGATCAGCAAACAACTCGACACGATTAAAAACCACGCAACCAAAAGACCGGAGAAACTGTCATGAAAGCCGCACTCTCATTAGCCCTTTCCCTGCTGCTGACGCTGCCCCTGGCTGCATCCGCCGCCTCGCCGGACGAGCGCATGATCGAGCTTCAGGACCGTTGGGCCGAGATCCGCTATACCGTCCCGGAGGAGCAGCAGGAGGACGCCTACGAGGCGCTGACCGAAGTGGCCAACGAATCGGTAAAACGCTATCCTGAAGCCGCCGAATTGTGGATCTGGCGGGGAATTGTTCTCAGCACTTATGCAGGCGCCAAGGGCGGCCTCGGGGCGCTCGATCTGGTCAAGCAGGCCCGCGAAAGCCTGGAGCAGGCGATCACGCTCGACGACCAGGCTCTCGCCGGCTCGGCGTATACCAGTCTGGGCGCGCTCTACTATCAGGTGCCCGGTTGGCCGCTGAGCTTTGGCAGTGACAAGAAAGCCCGCCACTACCTGGAGATGGCGCTGTCGATGAACCCCGATGGCATCGACCCCAACTACTTCTACGGCGACTTTCTGATCAGCCAGAAAGAGTACCAGGCGGCGCGTAAGGTGCTGCAACATGCACTGGAAGCGCCGCAACGTCAGGGGCGCGAAATCGCCGATCAGGGCCGCCGCGAAGAGATCAATAAACTGCTGAACTCACTCAAAGAGAAGAGCTGAGCCAAGGACGAGGACAACACGCCCTATGAGGCTGCTACTGGTTGAAGATGACCTGTTGTTGGGGCGCGGCATCGTTGATGCTTTCACCCGCCAGGGAGACACCATGGACTGGCTGCAAAACGGCCGTTTGGGTTTGGAAGCGCTGCGCAGCCACAGCTTCGATCTGGTGGTCCTCGATCTGGGCTTACCGGAAATGGACGGTGTCGAGGTGTTGCGCCAGGCGCGCCAGCTCGGCATCGACACACCGATTTTGATTCTCACCGCCCGAGATCAGGTACAGGATCGGGTGCGCGGCCTTGACGCCGGCGCCGACGATTATCTGATCAAACCCTTCGACCTGGACGAGCTCAACGCCCGCATCCGGGCGCTGCTGCGCCGTCGCGCCGGCAGTACCAGCCCCAAAATTGAACTCCACGGGATCTGCGTCGACCCCGCCAGCCGCGAGGTGACCTTCCAGGGAGAGGTCGTCAATCTGTCACGACGCGAATACGCGCTCCTGCTGGAGTTTTTGCAGTATCCGGGCCGGATTCTTACCCGCGAACAGCTGGTGGAGCGGCTCTACAGTTGGGACGAACGGGTGGAAAGCAATGCCGTAGAGGTGCACGTTCACCATCTGCGCAAAAAGTTTGGCAGCGAGCTGATCAAAACCGTGCGCGGCGTGGGCTACCGGGTCGATAAAGCCTCGTGAAGTCTATCAGCCGTTTTCTGCTCGTCAGCCTGCTGCTGGCCCTGTTTACGCTGACCTCTGCCGCAGCCTACTTCAGCTACCGCGACGCCACCCACGAGGTCGAAGAGCTGTTCGATGCCGAACTGGCCCAGATGGCGCGGGTGCTGCAAAGTCTATTGCAGGACCAACTCAAACGTAGCCGTATGAGCCACCTGGCCGAAGCGCTGGAGTACGAACCGTTCGAGCTGGACCATTATGAAGAGGGCAACGAAGCCACCACCTTCGGCCACCGTTATGAAAAAAAACTGGCGTTCATGGTCTGGAACGGCGACGGCGAGGAGTTGCTCAGCAGTTTCCATGTGATCGCGCGCCAGTTCAGCTTCGATTCCCGCCAGGGTTATGGCGAAGAGGTGATCGACAATCACCACTGGCGCTCGTTCGCGCTGCACGATCCGCAGCACGATCTGTGGATCAAGGTGGGGCAGCGGGATGACGTGCGCGATGAGCTGACCGGCGAAATTGTACTCCATACCCTGCTACCGCTGCTGCTGACCATCCCGTTACTGGCGGCGATGATCTGGCTGATCGTCAATCGTGGGTTGTCGCCGCTACGGCGCGTTGCCCGGCAGATCATTGAGCGCAACCCGGAGCAGTTGCAGCCGCTGCCGCAGACCGGCGTACCGGAAGAGATCGGTGGCGTGGTCAGCTCGGTTAACACCCTGATGGCGTCACTCGACAACGCCCTGACTCGCGAGCGCCGCTTTACCGCGGACGCTGCCCACGAACTCCGTACACCGCTGGCCGGGATCCGCATCCACGCCCAGAACCTGCGCCAGGAGCACAACCCCGCCACCGTCGCCACCGCCGACCAGATCGTCTGCGGGGTCGATCGCATGACCCGGGTTGTCGAGCAGTTGCTGACCCTCAGTCGACTGGAACACGACAAGATCGAAACCTCACGCGTCAACCTCAGTGACCTGGTGCGCACCACACTGGCCGACCAGGCCTCCCATATGGCCGACAAAACCCTGGACCTGTCGCTGGAAACCGCCGACAGCCTGTATGTCTGGGGGCATGAAGCCAGTCTGTCGATTCTGTGCCGCAACCTGATCGATAACGCCATGCGCTATACCCCGGATGGAGGCCAAGTGATGATCGGGCTGGATCAGAGCGATGGTGAAGTGGTGCTGCGGGTCTGTGACACCGGTCCCGGCATCGTTCCGGAACAACGCGATGCCGCCCTGCAGCGTTTCTATCGCCTGGCGGGGCAGTCGATCTCAGGGAGTGGCCTGGGGCTCAGCATCGTTCGGGAAGTCACCGAGCAGCACCGCGGCTCACTGTTGCTCAGCGACACCAGTCTTGGCCCCAACGGGCTCTGCGTCACCGTACGGTTGCCCACCGCGGCCGGTTAACAGAGCCTTTACCGGCACGGCGATATAAATAGCCCTGCCTTAAGTAAGCTTTAAGCTTGCCTCGTTAGACTCTCCCCCATACCGATTAACAATGGATGGGAGAGTCCCCATGAGCAGTTACCGCCTCACCGCGAACGTGGAATGGACCAGCAAATGCAACGCCAAGTGTGCCATGTGCCCGCGCCACGTCATTAATAACCCCAAGCTGATGACCACCGAGCTGCACCAACAGTTGCTGCAACGGCTCAAACCTGAGGACCTGGCTCGCGTGATCATCGCTGGCTACGGCGAGCCGACCACCCATCCCAAGTTCTTCGATTTTATCGACCAACTGCGCGATCATCCGGTGCAGTTCGACATGGTGTCTAATGGCGAGCGGCTGGATGCCGACAAACTGGCTCACCTGGATGGCGCGCTCGGCATGGTGATGGTGTCTTTCTCCAGCGTTGATCCCGAGGTGTATAAAAGCGTTCATACCAATCTGGATCAGCAACGGGTGATGGCCAATATCAGTCACGCACAAAAGACGCTCAAACAGACTCACCTGTCAGTGAGCCTGACCCCGATGCCGGAGTGTCTCGAGACCCTGCCCGCCACCATCGAGTGGTTCCACAGTGAGGGGGTCTACGATCTGCGGATGTCGCCCAACTTCTACAACCGCGCCGGCACTCAGGATGAAAAGAGCCAGACCCGCACCCTGCGCGAGATCATCCGTCACTACAACCTCAACGCGCTGGATCTGGACTTCGTGCCCAGCACTTGGGATATGGTCAAGCAGTGGAGCAGCAACAAGTTCAAGTGCGTGCCGCGCAACACCTCACTGTTTATCTCCTCACTGGGCGACTACATGTACTGCTACAACGACATGGCCCACAACCATAGCCTGGGCAACATCAGCGCGATGAGCGTACGTGAGGCGATCCAGCTGCGCGAAAAAACCCAGGCCGAATCGGAACTGTGCACCAACTGCAACATGCTCGGCCGTTATCAGGGCAAAGAGTTAGTGCAAGTGGCTGCCAGTTACTTCAAGAACCAACTGATCGCCCGAGCCTCCTGACCCCCCCCCTACGCGGGTGCCACGCCCCCTTCCGTGGCGCCCGTCCCCTTGTTGCGGTTAACACTGTTTTAATGCGCCGGTTCGCGGCAGCCATGAAATAATCAGCGCGTTGGCCCGCCCACTGAAGTGGCCGGCCCCGTAGCGAGTTCTATTCGATGGTTAGCACCAGCCGACAACCGATCCTGTTTCTGCCCCACGGCGGCGGCCCGTTGCCGCTGCTGGACGACCCCGATCACCGTCCGCTGAGCCACTGGCTGAGCGAGACCGGAAGCGCCCTGCCGCGTCCCAATGCCATCCTGATCATCAGCGCTCACTGGGAGCAGCGGCAACCGACCCTCACCGCTGCTGCGGCCCCGGCGCTGATCTACGATTATTACGGTTTCCCGCCCGAGTCCTACCAGTTACGCTACCCGGCGCCTGGTGCTCCGGCACTTGCGAACCGCATTGCGGCCCAGTTGCAGAACGCCGGTTTCAGTGCCGGCACCGATGCGCAACGCGGATTCGATCACGGTATGTTCGTTCCGCTGTCACTGCTATTCCCTGCTGCCGATATTCCCTGCCTGCAGCTGTCACTGCTTAGCTCGCTGGACCCGGCTGAGCATATCCGCCTGGGCGAAGCACTCACACCGCTGCGCGATCAGGACGTACTGATCGTCGGCTCGGGGATGTCATTTCATAATCTGCCGGCGATGATGATGGGCGCGCCCCCTGACCGCGGCGATGCCTTCGATGACTGGCTGACAATCTGCTGCACCGACGCGCAGCTAACCCCGGAACAGCGTTACCGGCAATTGTGTGACTGGTATCAGGCCCCCTACGCCCGCTTCAGTCACCCGCGCGAAGAGCACCTCTTGCCGTTGCATGTTTGTCTGGGTGCAGCGATGGGCGCAGCCGCTCGCTCGGTCTTCGACAGCCGCCTGATGGGGCAGCGCTGTCGTGGTTTCCGCTGGAACCACTAACCCGGTGGATCAATTGGTGCGGGAAGGCGTCTAACATTGGCCGCCGAGGCAGTGCGAGCCCCTGCAGAGTCAATGGTTTCGTACACCGGTACCCGCTGGAAGCGGTTGTGTGGGGGGGGGGATAAGCAGGCTTGAAAGGAAAGTTCCACCGGACCGATGGAACGTCGGCGGGGTCGATCTGAATCAGGCGCTTTGCAGAACCGACTGCTCGCCCACCTGTCGCAAACAGCGGTCGTGAACCTTGACGTGATCTTCAAGCAGGCTACCGATGCGGGTGAGCTGATCGACCCAATCCTCATGATGCCGTTGCGCCGCCATCTGCCGCAGTTCGGTCAGCATCTCATGGTGAGCCTGAAGGTGTTCAGGGGTCATATTCAGCCCCAGCTTGCGACTGATCTGGGCCTCATTGTGAAAGTGCATCTCGACCAATGCTGTGAACGCATCCAACCCGGTCAGACAACTCCCCTTGCCTCGAATCAGCTCCGCCAGCAACTGGTCGATTTCGGCGTGCTCGTGGTCAATCTCGGCTACGCCGATCTTGACGATCTCATAGCAGCCTTTGGCAATAGCATCAGAGAAGACAATACAACCGTGGTGATCTTTAGCCCGGTACATGGCCTGATCGGCCGCTTTCATCGCCACTTCAGGGCCATCATCTCCCGGCACCAGCAGATGAACCCCGATACTGCACCCCACCTGAATGCGCTGTCCCTTGAAGGTCATCGGCTGGCACACCAACTGCTGCAGGCGTCGGGCGACATCCTCTGCGTGCTGATGTGCAGCCTCTCGATCAGCCCCCGCATCCGGCACCAGCAGGGCGAACTCGTCGCCCCCCAGACGCGCGATCACATCTTCACCGCGGACCGCATCATTCAGCCGCTGCGCGACCTCCACCAGCACCAGATCGCCCATCGCGTGGCCGTATTCGTCATTGATCGGTTTGAACCCGTCCAGGTCGATATAGACCAGAACCCCGCAGCGCGACTGCCGGCGTAGCCCCGGCAGCAGATGTCCCAGATAGTCGTAAAACATCCGCCGGTTACAGAGCTGGGTGAGTTCGTCGTGATGGGCCAGATAGCGGGTCTCATCAAGCTGGCGCTCTTTATCGACGATATAAGGTTTCACCACCCACCCATAGATCATGGGCGCGGAAAAGAAGACCAGGAAACCAGCGTCGGCCATCGCCTTGGCAAACCCGTGCAGGTGGGCGCCAAAAGCATCCAGCACCAGCATAGCCATCACTTCCACCAGAATAAGAATTATCCCGATACGCGACATCGCACGCAGCGCCATACTGGCAGGGGGGTTCGGCGGAAGCGACGACACCTGAGAATCTCCACTGGTCATTAACCACACAGACTATAGCAACTTAGCAGTCCCGACAATGCAGACATAAAGCATGCAGGGGCTATCGATGCCGAACGTGCCGCCAGTGCTCAGCCACTAACGGCAACCGGCCGCTTCCACCGAGCCTTTAGCAGGCGTCAACGCTACGCAGGTTATGGCTTGGGCATCCCTTTCAAGGGGCGCACCAGTGTCTCAAGCCCTTCCACCCGAATCTCCAGCGCCAGCTGCATCAATAGCCCCAGTTCCCCCCGCGGAAACCCCTGCTTGGCAAACCAGAGCAGGTACTCCTCCGGCAGATCGATCAGCACCCGCCCCTGGTACTTGCCGAATGGCATGGATTGATTAGCCAGCTTGATTAACATCGATTTATCCAGCACTTCACCTCCTGCAACGGGTCTCTGGAGCCACGGTGTCAGTTACAATAACCGCTTTGACACCACAACCCCAGAGTCAGCGCGCACCCCAGCCAAACAGGGTCTGGGATTTCAGAACCCGCAACCCCTCGCGCTGGTAAAACCGATGGGCGTCCGTTCGAATCACGTTGCAACGGATGCGCAGTTGCCCCGCCTCGCTGACAGCACGTCTGGCCTCAGCCAGCAGCATGGCCCCAACCCCTTCACCCCGAGCCCGCTGCTCCACCACCAGACTGCGCACCTCCAGATAATCGGGCTCGGCCAGCCCCGGCACCCGCTGCAACTGCATCATGCCGACTACCACCTCTTTGCGACAGGCCACTACCACTCTGGCCTCAGGCCAGGCTCGCAGCCGCCGCAATCGATCGACCACCTGCGAGGCATCGGTAGGGTAACCGAGTTGCTCCAGCAAAACGGCAATCGCCTGCGCATCTGCGCTGACCGCATCCCTTAACTGCGTCAACATCGACCGCTCTCCCCAGCATTCTGAACAACACACCTATACTAGCTGCAAAGCAGCCACTGGCCGATGTATGCAACAACCTATCGAAGTAGATCTGGCGGTGATCGGCGGCGGGATTAACGGCACTGGCATTGCCATGGAGGCCGCAAGGCGTGGTCTCAAGGTACTGCTATGCGAGCAGGGAGACCTTGCTGAAGGTACCTCGTCACGCAGTAGTAAACTGATTCACGGTGGACTGCGTTATCTCGAACATGGCCACTTTCGACTGGTGCGCGAAGCACTCAGTGAACGTGAACGGCTGTTGCAGATGGCACCCCATCTGATCTGGCCACTGCTCTTCCGCCTGCCGCTGGCGGATAGCCAGCGCCCTGCGTGGATGCTGCGTCTGGGGCTGTTTCTTTATGATCATCTGGGCCGGCGTAACCGACTGCCTGCCTCCCGCCGCACCCGTTTTGGCGACTCGGCCCTGCATCCTCGCTACGACGATGGCTTCGAGTATGCCGATGCCTGGGTAGACGATGCCCGTCTGGTGGTCAGTTGCGCGCGTCAAGCTGCCCGTGACGGCGCGCGAGTACTCACCCGCCACCGCTGCAGCGATGCCCGTCGTGATGGCAGCCACTGGCGGCTGCAGTTGACCGCGAGCGGCACTCCGAACACCACTCTGGCGGTTCGCGCCCAGGCTCTGGTCAACGCCGCCGGGCCCTGGGTAGAGAGCTGTTTCAAAGACACTATCAAGCGCCCCTCGCCCCATCCGGTACGTTTGGTCAAAGGCTCCCATCTGGTGGTTCCGGCGCTGAGTTCCTCTCCACACGCCTATCTGCTGCAACACCCTCAGGACCAGAGAGTCGTATTCGTGCTGCCCTATGAAACCGACTATTCGCTGATCGGCACCACCGAGATCATCCATCAGGGTGATCCAGCCACCGCCAACGTCAGCGATGACGAAGTGGACTACCTGCTGCAACTGGTCAACCGCCATTTTGTGCGCCAACTGGGTCCCGACGACATCCGCCACCACTT
This sequence comes from Motiliproteus sediminis, assembly GCF_017912535.1. GTDB lineage: Bacteria > Pseudomonadota > Gammaproteobacteria > Pseudomonadales > Balneatricaceae > Motiliproteus > Motiliproteus sediminis. Next base: position 73,992 of record NZ_JAERQK010000010.1, on the reverse strand, counting down.
CGCCGGTGTTCGCCCCCTGCTGGATGACCGCGCGGACTCGCTGACAGCGATCAGTCGCGACTACCTTCTGGAACTGGATGCGCCTGCAACCGAGGCTCCGCTGCTGAGTGTTTTTGGCGGCAAACTGACCAGTTTCAGAGCACTGGCCGAACGCGCTCTGCAACGGCTGGCGCCACACCTGACAACACCGCTGCGGGAACCACCCGAACGACTGGTACTACCCGGCGGCGACTTCGACAACCAGCGCCAGCTATACCGTCACTATCGCCACCGCTACCCCTGGCTACCGATGCGGCTGCTGCGCCGTTGGGTGCGCAGCTACGGCACCGAAATCAATTTGTTGCTTGGCGATGCCCGCCACCTGGAGGACCTCGGTGCACTTATCGGTGCCGACCTGTACCTGCGTGAACTTGCCTGGATGCGTCAGCAGGAATGGGCTCACACGGCAGAAGACATACTCTGGCGACGCAGCAAACTGGGCTTACGCTTTTCCGCGGCCGAAACCAGTCGTCTGATCGCATTACTGGAGCAGCCTGTCGACCTCTAACATTCCCGCTGCGCGAGTCGGATCGATTCGCCAGGGACGGGGACCCGTTGCCGCACCAATCGGTTAGAAGTGTCGAGCAGCAAAGTTGAGCAAGGTCTCCTCCACCGCCTGCAGACGGCTCGACTGCAGCCGCAGCCGGTGCCAGAACAGCGCCACCGGCTGCAGGTGCCCCGGGGTCAGTTCCAGCAACCGGCCCTGACTCAGTAGCGCCTCCGATTGCATATCCGGGACCATTCCCCAGCCCAGACCGGCTTCTACCAGCTGCAAATAGGCTTCGGGAGAAGGCACCCGGTGGCGCGGATAATCACCAGACCCCAGCCCGAACCGTTGCTGCAGATAGCGGCGCTGCAGAGCGTCATCAGAGTCATAGTCCACGGCCGGAGCCCGCCTCAGGGCTTCGGCACTCACCCCAGCGGGGAAATAGCGCAGCATGAACTCCGGGCTGGCCACAGCGCGATAGCTCATCACCCCCAACGGCTTGCAGCTGCACCCCTGTAACGGTTCGGAGCTGGCACTGATACAGCCAAACACTTCGCCCCGACGCAGGAACCGCTGGGTCTGATCCTGATCACTGACCCGCAGGTCAAGCAGTATTGGTAGTGTGCCTAACAGAGGGCGCAACGCAGGGAGAAACCAGGTTGCCAGACTGTCGGCATTCAGCGCGATCGCCAGGCGAGTGGCGCCCTCCATCTCCCCCGGCCCGGAGAACGTTTGCTCAAATCCTGCCAGCAGCTCCGCTTGCAACAACTGCTGCTGGCGGTGGTAGGTCAACAACTGTTCGCCCGCGGGGGTCAACTGCAGCGGTTGGCTGCGAATGATCAACAGCTGCCCCAGGCGCTCCTCCAGCTGCTTGAGTCGCTGCGAAACGGCGGACTGGGTCAGATGCAGGCGCTGCGCGGCCCGTTCGAAGCTGCCGTTGTCGGCCACCGCCGCAAAGGTCTGAATCTGGCGATCATCGAGATACATAAGCAGTACTTATATTGATAAATATTTTTTAATTTTACTAATTATGCACCCCTCTTTAGGCTTGTGCCTCCGTCATCGTCGTGCAAGAGCCTAAAGCTTATGGACACCAGCTCCGCCAGCCTCGCCTTTGCCCAAGGTTTTGCCGCCAGCGCAGGTCTGATCATCGCCATCGGAGCCCAAAATGCTTTTGTGCTCACTCAGGGACTATTGCGCCGTTTCCACTGGCAGGTGGCCGCGCTGTGCAGCCTTATCGATGCGCTGCTGATCACCGCCGGAGTGCTTGGCCTCGGCTGGCTGATACGCCAGTCGCCGCTGCTGCTGCAGGCCGCCACCTGGGGCGGGGTGCTGTTTCTGGCCGTTTACGGCGCCCTGGCACTCAAGGCAGCACTGCACCCGGGGGCTCTGCGGGCCGAGCAACGCGGCGCCGCAAACTTGCCTGCCGCCCTGCTAACCACGCTGGCATTGTCGCTGCTAAATCCGCACGTGTACCTGGACACTCTGATTCTGCTGGGCACCATCGGCGGACGCCTTGCCCCGACGGCACAGCCCTGGTTTACCGGCGGTGCCGTGCTGGCATCGCTGTGCTGGTTTTTCACGCTGGCGTTCAGCGCTCGCGCCCTGGCACCCTTGTTCCGCCACCCCCAGGCCTGGCGCATACTCGATCTGATCGTCTGTCTGTTAATGTGGAGCGTGGCGCTGGCCCTGCTGCTAAGCGACATGGGCTAACTCGCCATCAAGTCCGACGCCCCACTAAGGTTTACCTGTAGCCTGGATTTGGCTCTGCTATGCTGTGCGACGGTGCCTGCTGTACCCTATCCATCGACATTTAAACGACATTTTCAGAGTCACACGTGAATCAGCATCTACTCACCCTGCAGATCTGCCTGCTACTGACTACCCTCACCACCGGCATGCTGCTGCACTCGAACCTCGATCAGGCGGCCCGCACCCATGACCGCTCCCATACCGATGCAGGCCAGGTACTGGAGTCGCTGGTTGGCATACGCCACGCCGCCATGCGGATCGTCTCCTCAACAGCCGAATACGGACTGCTGGCCAAAGCGGCGAATAACTCCCTACAGCAGCCTCAGCCGGCGGCAGCAGTCGCCGAAGCGGAGATCCAGCAGCAGCAGGAGGTCCGCTTGATCGGTGAAGGCAAGCAATCGTTCAAGCAACAGCTTGATCGCTACCGGCTGCTGGTCACCCGCCTCTATCCCGGCGATCGTCCCGGCGCAGAGCGCCTGTTTTACGAAGGCAATCTGTTGCGCCAGACTGCCTCGCACCTGCTCGACGCCCTTGGGGGCGAACCATCCTCGCTCAGCATCATCGATCTCAAAGAGCAGTTTGAGGCCACTGAGGTCCGTTTTCTTGAGCTGGCGGACAAGCTGATTGCGGCGGAGCGTCAGCGGGCCGAAGTTATGACTCACCGCGTCGATTCGGCGCTGCAAGGTGCCAAGCTGATTCTCGCCGCAGGGGCGTTGCTGATGCTGGTCTTGCTGGGATTACTGCACCGCGCTTTGAAGCGTCACAGCCGCTGAGATTGGGGGCCAACTAAAGACACCCAACCTCAGCGGGCACTTAATTACCCCTCTAATAATACGCACTCCAAACGACAGCCCGTCATTTACCGGCAACAACCTCCTTTATGGCAGCGCAAAACGGCGTTTAACGGCCAACCGTTTGCGACTTTATACTTACAGCTGTAATCTTAACGCTTTCCATTCAGATGAATTAATTTGCTCTGTAATCATATGAGCTGCAACGGGAACCGCCGTTAATGAGTACCAAGCTTAGGGTCAAACACCTTTTCAAAGTGTTTGGAGACTCCCCCGATGACGCATTCAAACTGCTGGATCAGGGGCTCGATAAAGACCAGATATTTGAACAGACCGGACTTACCATTGGCGTTCAGGACGTCAGCTTCGATATCCGGGAAGGTGAAATTTTTGTGGTGATGGGGCTCTCGGGGTCCGGCAAATCCACCCTGGTGCGACTGCTGAACCGCCTCATTGAGCCGACCCGCGGTGAAGTCTGGATCGACGGCGACAACGTCGCGGCAATGGATGAAACCCAACTGCGCGATGTGCGGCGAAACAAGATCAGTATGGTATTTCAGTCATTCGCCCTGATGCCGCACATGAACATCATCGACAATACCGCCTTTGGCCTGGAGCTCTGCGGAGCCAGCAAGGAGGACCGCTACCAGCGGGCGATGGAGGCGTTACGCCAGGTCGGCCTCGACAGCTGGGCCGAATCCTATCCCGACGAATTGTCCGGCGGGATGCAGCAGCGGGTCGGGCTGGCCCGGGCACTCACCAACGACCCCGCCATTCTGTTGATGGACGAAGCGTTTTCCGCCCTTGATCCACTGATTCGTACCGAAATGCAGGATGAGCTGCTGCGGCTGCAGGCCGAGCACCAACGCACGGTGGTGTTCATTTCGCACGATCTGGACGAAGCGATGCGGATCGGTGACCGCATCGCCATCATGCAAAACGGACGTGTTGTGCAGGTAGGCGCCCCGGACGAGATTCTCAACAACCCCGCCAATGACTACGTCCGCTCCTTCTTCAAGGGGGTTGATATCACCAATGTGTATTCAGCCCGTGAAGTAGCGCAGAAAAAGCAAGCGACACTGATCAAGAAGGATTCTCAGGACGGTCTGCGCAGCGGCTTGAAGCTGCTGGAAGACAGCGATCGTGACTTCGGTTACGTGGTCGATAGAAGCAATCGCTTTGTGGGCACCGTTTCAGTTGACTCGCTCAAGCAGGTATTGAACAACGGCCAGCGCCTCGACGATGCCCTGCTGGACAACCCGCTCCCGCTCCACTGCGATACGCCCATCGGCGAACTGATCGGCACTGTAGCCCAGGCCCCCTGCAGTGTGCCGGTAGTGGACGACAACCAGATCTATCTGGGCGTCATCAGCAAAGCACTGCTGCTGGAAGCCCTGGACCGTGAGGTATCCGCATGAGCGAAAACAACCCCTGGGCCACCACCGAAGCGCCCGCCGAACCGGCTCCGGCCAACCCCTGGTCGACCACAGAAGCCCCCGCCGACAACAGCGCCAACCCCTGGGGTGCCGCTGGCCAAGCCGGCGCTGGCAACGATGCGGGCAGTGCTAACGGCGGTTCCCATTGGCTCCAGAATGACAACCCGGTAGCGGAAGCCGGCAACTCCCTGAGCGACCCATTCGCCCAGCCGTGGTTTCCCATCGAAGAGGGGGTCGAGCAGTTTATCGCCTGGTTCGTACCTCTTTTCCGCCCCTTCTTTACTGCTATCAAAACGCCGATCGATGCCACCCTGACAGCTATCGAAGCCACCCTGTCAGCGGTCCACCCGCTGCTGTTCATCGTTCTGGTCGGCCTGCTGGCCTGGCAGATGGCGGGGCGCCGACTGGGTATCGCCACCGCCATCAGTTTTACCGTACTCGGCGCTATCGGGGTGTGGCAGGAATCGATGATCACCCTGTCGCTGGTACTGACCTCGGTGTTTTTCTGCACCCTGATCGGCATTCCCACCGGAATCTGGATGGCCCGCAGTGAAACCGCCAATCATCTGGTTCGCCCGGTGCTGGACGCCATGCAAACCACCCCGGCGTTCGTGTATCTGGTACCTATCGTCATGCTGTTCGGTATCGGTAACGTTCCGGGTGTGGTGGTCACCATCATCTTTGCCGTTCCGCCGGTTATCCGCCTGACCAACCTCGGCATCCGCCAGGTCCCCGCCAACCTCATCGAAGCCGCCCACTCGTTTGGCGCCAGCCGCTCTCAGCTGTTGTTCAAAGTGCAGCTCCCCCTGGCGATGCCGACCATCATGGCCGGGGTGAACCAAACCCTGATGCTCGCGCTGTCGATGGTGGTTATCGCCTCCATGATCGCCGTGGGCGGCTTGGGTCTGATGGTAATGCGCGGCATCGGTCGGTTGGATATCGGCCTGGCCACCTTGGGCGGCATCGGCATTGTCATTCTCGCCATCATTCTCGACCGCATGACCCAATCGCTGGGTCGTGACGCCCGTGAACGCGGTACACGCAACTGGTACGACAGCGGCCCCGCGGCCCTGTTCGTCCGGCTGTTTGCCGGCAAAGATAAAAACTCATCGCAAGCAAAGGGATAAACCATGCTCACTAAGAAGACCTGGATAGCCTCAATTGCCGCCCTCACCCTGACCGGCAGCGCCGTTGCGGCGGAGATGCCCGGCAAGGGCGTTACCGTGCAGCCGGTACAGAGCCCTATCGCCGAAGAAACCTTTCAGACGATGGTGCTGAGTAAAGCGCTGGAGGAGCTCGGCTACGACGTTAAGCCGATACAAGAAGTTGATTACAGCGCCGGCTACACCTCTATCGCCAATGGCGATGCGACCTTTATGGCAACCAACTGGTACCCGCTGCATAACAGCATGTACAAAAATGCCGGCGGTGACGACAAGTTCTACCGCGCCGGCCACTACATCGAGGGCGCCGCACAGGGTTACCTGATCGACAAGAAGACCGCCGACAAGTACAACATCACCAACGTCGGGGACTTTGCCAAACCCGAGATCGCCAAGCTGTTCGACACCAATGGCGACGGCAAGGCAGACCTGACGGGCTGCCAGGCTGGTTGGGGCTGCGAGGGTGTCATCGAACACCAACTGGATGCCTTTAAACTGCGCGACACCGTGCACCACAACCAGGGCCAGTACGCGGCCATCATCGCCGACACCATCTCGCGCTACAAAGCGGGTGAATCGGTGTTCTACTACACCTGGACCCCCTACTGGGTATCCGGGCAGCTGGTTCCGGGCCGAGATGTGGTCTGGCTGGAAGTTCCCTTTTCTGCCAACCCCAACGGCACCGACACCAAGCTGTCTAACGGCAAAAACTACGGTTTCGACATCAACAGCGAGCGTATCGTTGCCAACAAGGCGTTTGCCGAGGCCAACCCCGCAGCGGCCAAGCTGTTCGAAGTGGCCAAGCTGCCAATCAACGATGTCAGTGCGGAAAACATGATGATCGCTGCCGGCGAAGACAGCCAGAAGGATATCGAACGTCACGCCGAGCAATGGATCAAGGCCAACCGCAAGCTGGTCGATGGTTGGCTGGACGCCGCCCGCAAGGCCGCCATGTAAACGCCGTCAGGGCTAGCCGACACAGCAGCTAACCGTAGGCGAAATCACCGAGCGGGGCTATAATCCCCGCTCGTTTCACCGCATTGTGCGTTACTCCATGACCGAAAATAACTACTGGCAGGACGTTCTGGTGTCCCTGCGCCGCATCATTCGAGCCACCGACCTGCAATCAAAGCGGATCTTCAAGGCATGCGGACTGACCATTCCCCAGGTGATGGTGCTGCGTGCCATCGAAACCCTCGGTGATGTCACGGTTAAACGGATCTCGGCTGATGTCTCGCTCAGCCAGGCCACGGTCACCACCATCCTCAACCGGCTGGAAGATCGGCAACTGGTGGAGCGGGTCCGCAGCCAGGTGGACAAGCGCGTCGTCAATGCACGCTTGACCGAACTAGGTCGCGAAACCCTCAACACCGCCCCGCCACTGTTGCACGAACAGTTTATCGAGCGCTTTGAATCGCTGGAGGACTGGGAAAAAACCCAGGTACTGTCGGCGCTGCAGCGGGTCGCCACCATGATGGACGCCGAATCCCTCGACGCCGCGCCGCTGCTGGATATTGGCGCCCCCGACCACTCCCGCTAGACTCTTTCAGCACCGTTGCAACGAGGGCTCGCCCTGGTTGATCATTATTTTCACCGAGCGGCTATTTTGTTTAACATGGAGCATCAGGCTCTACGACCCCAATAACAACAATGGCTGTGAACACCACCATGACAACCACACCCCAGCTCCTCAGCGCGGACGACCAGCTCCGGCTGGATCAGTTTCTCGATCAGGCCCGTGCAGAAGCTCACCGCTACCTTGGCTATCCCGCTGCCAAGGATCTCGATTACCAACTGCTGCAGGCCTGCCTGGGCCTGCCACTAAACAATATTGGCGACCCCTTTGCGGTCGGTACCTGGAAGGTGGACAGCCACAGCTTCGAGCGTGAGGTGCTGGCCTTTTTCGCCGGCCTGCTGCGTGCCCCCGCCGATGCCTGGTGGGGCTACGTCACCAACGGAGGCACCGAAGGTAACCTCTACGGCCTGTATCTGGCACGGGAGCTTTACCCCAACGGCATCGTTTACTTCTCCCAGGACACCCACTACAGCGTCAGCAAGAACGTACACTTCCTCAACATGCGCCACATCATGATCCGCTCACAGGGCAACGGCGAGATCGACTACGAGGACTTGAACGAGACCCTGAAGATTCACCGCGACGTGCCACCTATCATCTTCGCCAACATCGGCACCACCATGACCGAGGCCAAGGACGACATCAGCCGCATCCAGACGATGATGAAACAGCTGGCCATTCCCAACTACTACATTCACAGTGATGCCGCGCTGGCGGGCGCCATCGCGCCCTTCCTGGATCCCCGCCCGCCGTTTGACTTTGCCGACGGAGCCGACAGTATCTCCATCAGCGGCCACAAATTTCTCGGCTCGCCGATCCCCTGCGGTATCGTGCTGGCGCGCAAAGCCCACGTCGATCGGATCGCTCGCTCCATTGCCTACATCGGCAATCTGGATACCACCGTCACCGGCTCCCGCAACGGTCTGACACCGCTGATTTTGTGGCAGAAGATCAAAAGCCTCGGCATCGACGGGCTGCGCCAGCGAGTGGAACAGTCGCTGGCGCTAACCGCGCACGCGGAGCAGCGTTTGCGCAGCGCTGGCATCGCTGTTTGGCGCAATCCGGGGGCGATTACGCTGGTATTCCCTTCACCGTCCCAGGCGCTGATCGAGCGCTGGCAACTGGCCTCCAGCCAGGGGATCTCCCACATGATTCTGGTACCCGGTATCGACATGGACCAGGTGGACCAGTTTATCGATGAACTGGTCGCCGAAACCGCCAAGGAGAACTGCTGATGAAACAGCTGACCGTCGTAGACACCAACCGCCCCGGTCTGCTGGCCGACGTGACCGAGCTCCTCAGTCGCCACCAGATCGATATCCGCTCATTCGACACCCTGCTGGACGGTGATCAGGTGTATATCAAACTGATGCTGTCCGATGTCGACCAGGGACTGGCGGTGCTCACCGAAGGCGGTTTTCAGGCCATTTCCGAAGACAGTGTATTGATTCGCATCGTCGACCAGCCGGGGGCGCTGGCGCAAATTGCACGCACCCTGGCCGACCACGGCGTCGATATCCGGGCGCTGACCCTGGTCCAGCAGGGCGAAGGATTCTGGTCGGTGGCGGTCAGCAGCAGCGACAATGTCCGGGTACGAACCCTCTTTGCCGACAGCCTTATCGCCTGAGCAGCGCGGCTACAGCGGGTTTGGGCCCGGCTGCGACCGCCGCCGCCGGCATTGATCAAAAATAAACCAAAATAAAGGTTGTGCAGCCGACTTAAGCCGCGTAGGCTGCATCTCGTTGTGTATTATTAATCGCATCCAGAGTTTTTGTAGATCGTTCCTTCCGAGTTACCTTCTGCTCCACCCCGCCTGCCTTTCCTGATACCAATTGCCGCGCTGCGCCGCTACGGGTGCCCCCGGTATTTTCCTTTAAAAAAATGAGTAAAGAACACATGTCAAATATTCAATCCGGAACTGTCAAATGGTTTAACGATGATAAAGGCTTCGGCTTTATCGAACGCGAGAGCGGCAAGGACCTGTTTGTACACTTCCGTTCCATAGTCGGTGAAGGTCACAAGAGCCTGAGCGAAGGCCAGGCTGTCAGCTTCATCGAGATCGCCGGCCAGAAAGGCCCCCAGGCTGATCAGGTAACCCCGCTGTAAAGCGCCGGATACCCCCGAGCGGCGCGCCTGCGCGCCGCTCCTCCTTGTAAGCCCTACCGCAACACCTGCCTTTCTCTGCCGTCTCCCAAACTGCTCAGCTAGTCCCCTCTGTTGTAACCGCTCACAAGATCCTGATTTCACGACTGCTGCCGCGACACCTGTTTGCTCGCGTCACCCCGAATAAGAGTTACTGCTACATGATTGAACTGAACGACGAACTACGCCTGATTCGGCATCAGGTTCGTGACCAGGAAACCTGGATATGCCAACAGCGCTGCCCGGAAAACACCTGGAAGAACCGACCCTTATGGAAGCCGATCACAGCGCCGCTTAACGCCGATGCGCTGGCCGCCTGGTTGGCACGCAACGCACTGAGCACACCGGCCGGGTTGCATACCAGCGGACTGCTCGCTTAATCGGACAAATAATACTCGACCGTCGACACCACCCGCACCCGCTTGATGTGCGGGGTGTTGCTGTCCCGCGGCTGGATCACAAACTGGCCCTGTGACGCTTTGCGGATCTTGCCCAGATCACTGTCGGAATCGGCGGCAAACTTGACCGCGACCTCACGCGCATTGCGCGTGGCCTCTTCGATCATCGCCGGCTTGATCTCATTGAGCCGGGTAAACAGATACTCGGTCTGGGTCTGATAACCGTCGCCAGCCAGCACAATACCCTGCTTGCCAAGTTCAGATAGCCCGGTCATCAGCTCACGCATGCGAGCTACCTTGGTCGACAGCACGGTCACCGTCTGCACCCCGGTGTAACGGAAAGGTGACGGCGGTCCACCACCGTACTGCTGGGCGGACTTGTCGGTAATCAAGGGCACCGACAGGCTGATCTCCTCCTCATGAACACCATGCAGCAGCAGATACGCACGGATCTTGCCGGCACCTTCGTCCAGTGCCGCGTACAGTTTACCAAGATCATTGGAGGCCTCGTTAAACTGAATCGGCCAGATCACCCGATCAGCGGGGTACTCACGCTCGGCCAGGCCTTTTACCGTTACCGTGCGTTCGAACGCCTTGAAACGAATGGCCGCATCGCTCAGCAGATACCCCAATAGGCCAAGCCCGGCCACGAGGCTAACGCCGATGATCCATGCGGTACGAACCTGCCCTGCTTGCATTGAACTCTCCTTACCGTTGATCACCCCAACGATCAGACTTGGTTGTGGTCACGCAAATCTGATCACCAGCGGGATCAGCGGCGATGTTGATCCGGCCGATAGCGCGCCAAGATACGGTGCGGAATCTCCGGGCACTCGGTGGCGAGACTGTCCATGCGGGTCTTGATCTGATGTACCCGTTCGAAAGCCTGCTCACCCAAAATATTCAACTGACACTCGACCTCTTCCAGATCACGACGAATGCCACCATAACGGGCCCCGGCAATGCGGTGGCGTTCGGCCCGCTGGGAGTATTTGAGAAAGGTCTGCAGTCCGGCCAACACCGCGATACAAAGGCTGATTACACCGCCGACGGTTTCCGGCATATACCCCAGCACTTCGGTACCGCCGGTAAAGGCCGACAGCACGATTACCGGGATCCCCAACCCCAGGAAAAAGCGCTCGTAATAGAGACCGGAATCGTAGTGGGCATCCTGCACCTGCTGGGCTCGCCTGTGCCAGTCGCTGATCAGGTGTTCAAGATCGTGCTCGCCGTTCATGCTCGCGTCTCCTTTGCTCCGGAACGAAACCGTATCGCCAGAACAAAGCATAGATCAGCACGCCAGCATCAAGCGGCGAAACCTCAGGGCTCCAGCAGCAGTTCCCGCTGGGCGTGACGGACACAGTTTCTGCCGCCATCCTTGGCCTCGTAGAGGGCGCCATCGGCCGATTCAATCATCGCCTCATAGGTGGTGAAGTCCGCCAACGGGAAGGTGGCGATACCGATGCTGATGGTGACCTGCAAGCCATCGACCAGCGTCGATTCCACCTGCTGGCGCAGTCGTTCTCCCAACACCAGAGAGCCATCATGCCCGGTATCGGGAAGAATAATCAGGAACTCTTCACCGCCGTAGCGGCAGGGGAAATCCACCGCGCGAACCACGTCGCGCATGGTCTGGCCGATCGACTGCAGTACCCGGTCTCCCTGATCATGGCCATGGGTATCGTTGAATTTCTTGAAGTGATCAACGTCGAACATCAGCACGGACAGCGGATGGCCATAGCGTCGCGCGCGCGCCAGCTCGGATTCGAGGGTTTTGTTGAGGAAGCGGCGATTGTAAAGGTCGGTAAGGCCATCGGTAGTGGAGATCCGGATCAGTTGCTGCTCAAAGCGCTTCTCTTCGGTAATGTCGCGAATCAACGCTGAAGAACCGCTCAGATGACCGTCATCGGAGTATATCCGCGCCACCTTGACGCTCAGGATCCGGTCGTTGTACTCCAGCTCAATCGGGTCATCGCTGTCATCGTTGAGATAACCGAGCATCGCTTCATCGTCGTCGAAGATATGCAGGAAGCCTTCGCTGGCTATCTGTGAGCCGGTTTTACCCAAGAACTCCTGCACCGACGGGTTGGTCAGCACCACCTCCCCCTGGCTATTGGTCACCACGATCCCTTCGCGCGCGCTGAGAATAATAGTGTTGAGTTTGTCCTGCTCACTCTCCAGCCCCACGTAAGTGGTCTTGAGCTCCGAGGTCATGGCGTTGAAGCTGCTTGCCATGCTGCTAATCTCATCCTGGCCCAAAATGGGCACCGCCTGATCAAGGTTACCCTTGGCGGCATGCACCATCGCATCGGTCACACTGCGTATCGGCCTGACCACCGTGCGTATCACAAACAGGGTGGTGACAAACAGAATCCCCGCCAGCATCAACACACTGACGATCAGCGCGTTACGCTGGGACTTCTCGATCGCCCGCTCCACCGAATCCAACGAGGTGGTCAGCTTGACGTAACCCCGAGCGCGTTCGTCGATACCGTGACAGCGACTGCACTGCTTGGTCGGCATAATCGGCGCGACAAAAACCAGTTGCCCCACGCCATCGTCACCGGTGGTATAGATGGGCACCATATCCTGGGTTGCAAACGCCTGCTCCAGTACCGGATCGTCGTGTTCAAAAATCTGCCGTTTATCTTCGTCATCGCGGGGGAAAAACTCTTCGTCGCCGATGCGCGCGTTAACCTTCTCAATGGTGGTGTTGTCCAGAAAGGCTTCCAAGCCGTTGGCACGGACGATCTTGAAATCAAGGATGTCCGGTACCTGCTGCAGACGGGAGGCGTAATCCTTGGCCACATCGGCGTAGCCCGCCAGCATGATCGCGTGCAACCCGGAGGTGACGCTGCGGGCCAGCTTGCCCATGGTGAGTTCGTTCTGCTCCAGAATGCTGCGCTCCTGCTGTTGGGCGTAGAACCAGATCAGGGTCAGCAAAGCGGCAATGGTGATGCCACCGTACACCAGAATAATTTTGTTGCCGATGCGTTTGAAGAACACGATAAAGTCCGAGTATTGGTCATGGGAAGCGTTGGGCCGGTCGTTATCACCCGAGGTGAAAGCAACGACGATGGGACATTTCACCACAACCGCAGGGAAAAACCACCGATCTGAATCAAAAATGGCGGCCGTAGCCGCCATTTTTTGGATCTCTTCACCGCCTGATCAACATTGCAGCTCCGGCAGGTCGCGATACAGCGCCAGCGCCTCGGGGTTGGCCAGCGCATCGGTATTCTTGACCTCCTCGCCATGAATCACCTTGCGCACCGCCAGCTCGACAATTTTGCCACTGATAGTACGCGGAATCGCCGCCACCTGAATCACCTTGGCCGGCACGTGTCGTGGTGTGGTTTCGGCGCGGATGGTCTGGCGGATCGTTTGAACCAGCGCATCGTCAAGGGATAGACCCTCGCGCAACACCACGAACAACACCACCCGCACATCGTCATCCCAGTTCTGGCCGACAGCAATGCTTTCCAGCACCCCTTCAACTTTCTCCACCTGACGGTAGATCTCGGCGGTACCGATCCGCACCCCGCCGGGATTGAGCACGGCATCGGAGCGGCCGTGGATGATCAGCCCGCCGTGTTCGGTGATCTCACCATAGTCGCCGTGAGCCCAGATATTATCGAAACGGGCAAAGTAGGCATCGTGGTATTTTTCGCCGTCGGGATCGTTCCAGAATCCCACCGGCATCGACGGGAACGGCTGGGTGCAAACCAGCTCGCCTTTTTCCTGCCGCAACGGCTGGCCGTCATCGTCGAAAATATCCACCGCCATCCCCAGCCCCAGGCACTGCAACTCACCGCGATACACCGGTTTGATCGGACAACCAAGAGCAAAGCAGGAGATGATATCAGTACCGCCCGAGATCGATGCCAGCAGCAGATCCTGTTTGATATCGCGGTAGACGTAATCAAAGCTCTCGTGCGCCAGCGGTGAACCAGTGGACAACAGCGCCCGCAGTGCTGACAGATCATGACTCGCGGCCGGTTTGACCCCGGCTTTTTCCAGCGCGGCGATATATTTGGCACTGGTGCCGAATACGGTAATGCCTTCCTGTTCGGCGATATCCCACAGCACTTCCGCTCTGGGCGCAAAAGGCGAGCCGTCAAACAGCACCAGCGTAGCACCGACCGCCAGCCCGCTGACCAGCCAGTTCCACATCATCCAGCCGCAGGTGGTGTAGTAGAACAGAACATCATCCGGCCCCAGATCGGTATGCAGTTTGTGCTCTTTAAGGTGCTGCAACAAGGTACCGCCGGCACCGTGCACGATGCACTTGGGTACCCCGGTGGTACCGGAGGAATACATCACATAGAGCGGGTGATTGAACGGCAATTGAGCAAAGTCGATCTCACTGGCCTGGCTGTCGATAAAATCATCCAGCACCACGGAGTCAGGCAGCGCCGAAAGATCGGGGGTGTCCGTGACGAACGGCACCACCACGATCCGTTCGATCGCTGGCAGATCGGCAGCAATACCCGCCACACGCGGCAGCGAGTTCAGCGTCTTGCCGTTATAGAGGTAACCATCGGTGGTAAACAGCACCTTGGGCTGGATCTGGCCAAATCGATCCAGTACCCCATTGATACCGAAATCCGGCGAACAGGAGCTCCACACGCCGCCGAGACTGGTGGTTGCCAGCATCGCCACGACGGTATCGATACAGTTGGGCATAAACCCGGCGACCCGATCGCCCGGGACGACCCCCGCGCGGCGCAGGCCGGCCGCCAGCTGCACCACCCGCTGATAGAGTTCGGCATAGCTCAGGCTCTGGCGGCGGCCATCCTCGCCGCGGAAAACCAGCGCGGTTTTGTTATCACGGCGACTGAGCAGGTTTTCAGCAAAATTCAGTCGCGCATCGGGGAACCAGCGCTGATCCTGAAACGCGCCGGGGCGCTTATCGCCATCCACCAGCATGCGCTCGCCCTTCGCCTCAGCCTTGACCTCGGCGTAGTCCCACAGCTCCGACCAGAAATCCTGCGCCTGATCGATACTCCAACCATAGAGATTGTCGTAGTTACTCAGTTGCAGACCATAGTTACCGTTTATGCGCTCCATAAACGCAACCATATTGCTGCCGGCAACACGTTCGGGGCTGGGTGACCAGAGGGGCTGAGACATAGGGTTCCTCCTGCTACTGAACGCCGCAGAAAACGGCGCCCTGTTCACTTTTGTTATTAGTTGTCGGAATGACCGCAGGTAACGTTCAAGGCTAGTTTCAAATCAACTATACGTTACCGTATTGACATTACCATACCACCAAACATACGATAGCGTATAGTCGTTAACAACAAGATAACAACGAGACCGACTCAGCCCACCTGCGCGGGTCGCTATACCGGGAGAACCAACGATGATTTCCAGCTACAAGTCCTTCAACTTCGATCTGGGCGAAACCCTCGACATGCTGCGCGAGCAGGTCAACGCCTTTGCCGCCGCCGAGATCGCCCCCCGCGCTGAACAGATCGATCACGATAATGAGTTCCCCGCTGATCTGTGGCGCAAGTTTGGCGATATGGGGCTGCTGGGTATCACCGTCAAGGAGGAGCATGGCGGTGTCGAAATGGGCTATCTGGCCCACGTGATCGCCATGCAGGAGATCAGTCGCGCGTCAGCCTCCGTGGCTCTCTCTTACGGCGCACACTCCAATCTGTGCGTGAACCAGATCCACCGCAACGGTAACGATGAGCAGCGCGCCAAGTACCTGCCCAAGCTGATCAGCGGCGAGCATATCGGCGCGTTGGCCATGTCCGAGCCCAACGCAGGCTCTGACGTGGTCAGCATGAAACTGACCGCTCGCGACAACGGCGACCACTACCTGCTCAACGGCAACAAGATGTGGATCACCAACGGCCCCGACGCCAACGTCTACGTCATCTACGCCAAGACCGATACCAGCAAGGGGCCGCACGGCATCACCGCCTTTATCGTCGAGCGTGACGCGCCCGGTTTCTCCCGCCACCAGAAGCTGGACAAACTGGGAATGCGCGGCTCCAACACCTGCGAGCTGGTATTCCAGGATTGCGTGGTTCCCAAGGAGAACATTCTGGGTGAGCTTAATGGCGGGGTAAAAGTGCTGATGAGCGGCCTGGACTACGAACGCCTGGTGCTGTCCGGCGGCCCGCTGGGAATCATGGATGCCTGCATGGACGTGGTGTTGCCCTACATCCGCGATCGCCAGCAGTTCGGCAAGCCGATTGGCCACTTCCAGCTGGTGCAGGGCAAGGTCGCCGATATGTATACCCAGATGAACGCCGCCAAGTCGTACGTCTATGCCGTGGCCCGCGCCTGTGATCGCGGCGAAACCACCCGCAAAGATGCCGCCGGTGCCATTCTTTATTCTGCCGAACTGGCGACCAAAATGGCGCTGGATGCGATCCAGCTGCTGGGTGGCAACGGCTATATCAACGAGTTCCCCACCGGCCGTCTGCTGCGCGACGCCAAGCTGTACGAGATCGGTGCCGGAACCTCCGAGATCCGCCGCATGCTGATCGGCCGCGAACTGTTTGGCGAAAGCTGAGCCGGGCAGCTATACCCCTAGCAATTCGACCGCGCGGGCCGCAGCGCCCGCGCCATAACTCCACCGAGATCAGGACACACCCATGGCAGTGCTGAACAGCAAAATAAACAGCCGCGCCCAGGACTACCTGGATCGCCAGGCAGCCATGCAGGCAGCCGTCGATGACCTGCGCGACAGGGTCGCCACCATCGAACAGGGCGGCGGACCCAGGTATCAGGAGCGCCACACCAGCCGCGGCAAACTGCTGCCGCGCGAGCGCATCAACCAGCTGCTGGATGAAGGATCCCCGTTTCTGGAACTGTCCCAGCTGGCCGCCTACAAGGTGTATGACGATGATGTACCCGCCGCCGGCCTGATCGCCGGTATCGGCCGCGTATCCGGCCAGGAATGCATGATCATCGCCAACGATGCCACGGTCAAAGGTGGCACCTACTTCCCGCTGACGGTCAAAAAGCACCTGCGCGCGCAGGCGATCGCCGAGAAAAATCACCTCCCCTGCATCTATCTGGTGGATTCCGGTGGTGCCAACCTGCCGCGCCAGGACGAAGTGTTCCCGGATCGCGACCACTTCGGCCGCATCTTCTACAATCAGGCGCGCATGTCCGCCATGGGCATTCCCCAGATCGCCGTGGTGATGGGGCTCTGTACCGCCGGTGGTGCCTACGTGCCCGCCATGGCGGACGAGTCGATCATTGTGCGCCAGCAGGGCACCATCTTCCTGGCCGGCCCGCCGCTGGTGAAAGCGGCCACCGGTGAGGAGGTCTCCGCTGAAGATCTGGGCGGTGCCGATGTGCACTGCAAGGTTTCCGGCGTGGCCGACCACTACGCCCAGAACGACCAGCACGCGCTGGAACTGGCGCGCCAGGCGGTGTCTCGTCTGAACCGCAAAAAGCGGATCGATCTGGATGTGCAGCCTTCAGTGCCGCCGTTGTATGATGCCGATGAGCTCTACGGCATCGTCGGCACCGATCTGAAAAAGCCCTTCGACGTGCGTGAAGTGATCGCCCGTATCGTTGATGGCTCAGACTTCGACGAATTCAAAAAACTCTACGGCAACACCCTGGTGACCGGCTTCGCCCGTATTCATGGCTATCCAGTCGGCATCATCGCCAACAACGGCGTGCTGTTCAGTGAATCGGCGCAGAAAGGTGCGCACTTTATCGAGCTCTGCTGCCAGCGCAAGATTCCGCTGCTGTTCCTGCAGAACATCACCGGCTTTATGGTGGGCAAAAAATACGAAGCGGAAGGGATCGCCAAGCATGGTGCCAAAATGGTCACCGCGGTCTCCTGCGCCAATGTACCCAAACTGACGGTACTGATCGGCGGCAGCTTCGGCGCCGGCAACTACGGTATGTGCGGTCGCGCCTACGACCCCAACTTCCTGTGGATGTGGCCCAACGCGCGCATCTCGGTGATGGGCGGCGAACAGGCTGCGGGCGTGCTGGCCCAGGTCAAGCGCGATGGTATTGAACGCAATGGCGGCAGCTGGAGCGCCGACGAGGAAGCCGAGTTCAAGCGCCCCACGGTGGAGATGTACGAGCGCCAGGGTCACCCCTACTACGCCAGCGCCCGTCTCTGGGATGACGGCGTCATCGACCCGGTGCAGACTCGCGAGGTGATCGCCATGGGGCTGGCCGCCGCACTCAACAAACCGATTGAAGAGACACGCTTTGGCGTGTTCCGGATGTAAGGAGGCGAGCATGACCCTGGAAACTGTCCGCTTCGACCGTGACGATCGCGGTGTCTCCACCCTGACCCTCAATCGCCCCGAGGTTCATAACGCCTTTGACGACGCCATCATCGAATCCCTGATCGCTCACCTCAAAGTGATTGCCGAGGATCCGTCGATTCGGGTATTGCTGCTGCGCTCGGAGGGCAAGAACTTTTCCGCCGGCGCCGACCTCAACTGGATGCGGCGTATGGCCGACAACAGCCACGCCGACAATCTGGTGGATGCGCGCGGTCTGGCCGAACTGATGCAGCGTCTTAACGCCCTGCCGCAGCCCACCATTGCCCGCGTTCAGGGCGCTGCCTTTGGCGGGGCCGTCGGTCTGGCTGCCTGCTGCGACATGGTAGTGGCCACCGAGGCCAGCCTGTTCTGCCTCAGCGAGGTCAAGATCGGCCTGATTCCGGCGGTGATCAGCCCCTACGTGGTGCGCGCCATCGGCGAACGTCAGGCTCGCCGCTTCTTTCTCACCGCCGAAGCATTCAGCGCCCCGACAGCACAGCAGTGGGGCCTGGTGCACGAGGTGGTTGCCAGCGACAGCGAACTCGACGACTGCTGCGACAAACTCATCAGCCGCCTGCTCAACAACGGACCGGCCGCCGTCAGCGCCGCCAAATCCCTGATCGCCGCGGTCAGCGGCCGCCACATCACCGCCGAGGTGATCGAAGACACCGCTCGACGCATCGCCGACATTCGGGTCAGCCGCGAAGGTCAGGAGGGCTTGAGTGCCTTCCTTAACAAGCGCCAGCCCGACTGGGTTCAGCCGTCAAAGAACAACAATTAGGATCGCGATCATGTTCAATAAAATACTTATCGCCAACCGTGGTGACCAGCCGCAACGCGGCGCAGCGGCGCAGCCAAATCGCCTGCCGCCGTGCGCAGCACGAGCAGGCGCATCTCCAACCAAGCCACTTGCCGCGGGGTATGTCCATGTTTAATAAGATTCTGATCGCCAACCGCGGAGAGATAGCCTGCAGGATCATTCAGACCGCTCACCGCCTCGGAATCAAATGCGTCGCGGTCTATTCCGAGGCCGACCGCAACGCCCGTCATGTCGCGCTGGCCGACGAGGCTTTTCTGATCGGCCCGGCGCCCAGCCGCGAAAGTTACCTGCGGGTAGAGAAGATTATCGAGGTCGCCAAGCAGAGTGGCGCTGAAGCGGTCCATCCCGGTTACGGTTTCTTGTCTGAGAACGCCGCCTTTGCCGAAGCCCTGGCCGCCAACGGTATAACCTTTATCGGCCCGCCAGTAGGTGCCATCGAGGCGATGGGTTCCAAGAGCGCCGCCAAGCAGATCATGGAGAAAGCCGGTGTGCCGCTGGTGCCCGGCTATCACGGCGATGACCAGCGGGTTGACCTGATCAAGCGCGAAGCGGAACGCTGCGGCTATCCGGTGCTGCTGAAAGCGGTCGCCGGCGGCGGCGGCAAGGGTATGCGGGTCGTCTGGAAAGCCGAAGAGTTCGAAGCCGCCTTTGACGCCGCCCGCCGTGAAGGCGAAAGCAGCTTTGGCAATGGCGATCTGTTGGTGGAGAAGTACCTCACCAAGCCCCG
The DNA here is from genome assembly GCF_017912535.1 of Motiliproteus sediminis. GTDB lineage: Bacteria > Pseudomonadota > Gammaproteobacteria > Pseudomonadales > Balneatricaceae > Motiliproteus > Motiliproteus sediminis. The sequence continues at coordinate 54,400 of NZ_JAERQK010000010.1, read as the reverse complement.
CCACGTCGAACTGCAGGTCTTTGCCGACCAGCACGGCAACGCCGTCTATCTGGGCGACCGCGACTGCTCGGTGCAACGCCGCCACCAGAAAGTGATAGAGGAAGCGCCGGCGCCGAACATTCCCGCCGAGGTGCGCCGGGCCATGGGTGAAGCGGCCGTCAACGCCGCCCGCGCCATCAACTATGAAGGGGCTGGCACGGTAGAGTTTCTCTACGATGAAGACGGCAGTTTCTACTTTATGGAGATGAACACCCGGCTGCAGGTAGAGCACCCTGTCACCGAATTGGTCACCGGCCAGGACCTGGTCGAGTGGCAGCTGCTGGTCGCCGCGGGTGGCACCCTGCCGCTGACGCAGGAGCAGATCCGCCTTGACGGTCATTCACTGGAGGTACGCGTCTATGCCGAAGACCCGGATGCCGACTTCATGCCCGCCACCGGCCGCCTGGATTACCTGCGCACGCCAACGGAAAGCCACCACGTACGCGTCGATACCGGTGTGGTCGAAGGCGACGTCGTCAGCCACTATTACGATCCCATGATCGCCAAGCTGATTGTCTGGGACGAAAACCGCGAACAGGCGCTGCGTCGCCTCAGCCAGGCACTGGCCGACTATCGTATTTGTGGGGTCAAAACCAATCTCGGCTTTCTGGCGCAACTGGCCGCCAGCCCCGCGTTCCGCAGCTTCTCGGTCGATACCGGCTTTATCGACAAGCACAATAGCGAGCTGTTCCGCGCCGACGAGATCGACGAGCAGCGCTACATTGCCCTTGCCGCCACCTACCTGACGCTGGCACGCAAGCAGCAAGCGCTCAATCCGGATGATCCCAGCTCGCCGTTCAACCGCCTCAACGACTGGCGCCTGAACGCTAACTACGCCCGCACCCTGGAGCTGATCCACGCGGACAAGCACCATCCGGTTACGGTGCTGGAAGACGACCGCCACTACCTCATCCATGTCGACAATACCGAATACCGGGTCAACGCCACCCTGGACGGAGACAAGCTGGACGCCACCCTCAACGGCCACCGTTTCAGCCTGGCCATTCATCAGCAGGAGCAGCAGCTGACCCTGTTCCACGATGGCACTGTGTTCGAATGCGCCCGCCACCAGCCACAATGGGACGATGGCGAAGGCCAGCATGAGGGCTCACTGGCGGCACCGATGACCGGCACCGTGGTGGCCGTTCTGTGCGAAGCAGGCGCCCAGGTAAAGGCGGGCGATGGCCTGATCGTCATCGAGGCGATGAAGATGGAACAGACCATCAGCGCGCCCTTTGACGGCACCGTCACCGAGGTGTTCTTCGTTCCCGGGGACCTGGTCGACGGTGGGGCTGAACTGATCGCCCTGGAACGCATGGAGGCCAAGGCATGAGTCTCCCCAAGCAGGTGCGCCTGGTGGAGGTCGGCCCACGTGACGGCCTCCAGAACGAGGCGGGCGAACTGATTCCCACCGCCACCAAAATTGAACTGATCAACCGTCTGGGTAACGCTGGGGTTGGCTATATTGAGGCCGCCAGTTTTGTCTCCCCCAAGTGGGTACCGCAGATGGGTGATGCGGCGGAGGTATTGGCGGGTATCGACCGTCTACCCGGCGTCACCTATGCCGCTCTCACTCCTAATCTCAAGGGCCTGGAGGGCGCTCTGGCTGCCGGTATCGAAGAGGTGGCGGTATTCACCGCCGTTTCCGAGAGTTTTACCCAGAAGAACATCAACTGCAGCGTAGCCGAAAGCCTTGAGCGCTTTGATCCGCTGCTGGAGCGCGCCCACGCAGAAGGGTTGCGGGTGCGTGGCTACGTTTCCACCACCCTGGGCTGCCCCTATGAAGGCGAGATTGCGCCCGCTGCCGTTGCCCGGGTTGCGGATACCCTTTACCAGATGGGCTGCTTCGAGATCTCTCTCGGCGACACCATCGGCGTCGGCACGCCGCTGAAGGCCAAGAAAATGCTGGAGGCGGTCGCCGGCAAGGTACCGATCGAGCACCTCGCCGCACACTTTCATGACACCTACGGTCAGGCGCTGGCGAATCTGCTGGCCGTACTGCAAGAGGGGTTGGCGATCATCGATGCCTCCGTCGCCGGCCTCGGCGGCTGCCCTTACGCCAAGGGTGCCTCGGGCAATGTGGCCAGTGAAGACGTGGTCTACATGCTTCACGGCATGGGAGTCGAGACCGGTATCGATCTTGACCGCCTGATCGACGCCGGGCGTTATATCAGCACCGCACTGGGTCGCGCAAACGGCTCAAAAGTCGCGCTTGCTTGCGGCTGACAGCCCCCATCGAGCCTGCTAGACTGCGCCCAATCCTTAAGGCAATGAGTAGCGGGTTTCGATTAACCAATGCGATGGGTAGAGTCACTTCAGCGAACGCTCGCTTGGCTGTGTCTCGTACTGACATTCAGTGTCAGCGCGATGCCCGTTGCTGCGCTGGAGCATCCATCAGCGAGATCGGGCGCTGCAGAGCCGCACCAGCATCACGCGGCTCTGCCCGATCAACCTGTCGACCACGACGCAGATCAACGACAAGCGTCGTTACCGGCACAAGATTGTGATGACGGCTGTGACGCCTGTTCAGCACTGCTAATTCCCTCCACCCCACTGCTGCCTCAGCCCCCTCGAGGGCTGTCATTAACGGCCAGCCTTAACCTTATCATCCCGCCGCTGGCACAGGCGTTTATTCCTCCGCAAACCCTCTGAGCGACACCCGAGGTCCGTCTGCCCATCTGGCAACGGTTGTTCGTGCACCCACAGCACGCATCAATAGGAGGAATTCAACGTGCGATCACTATCTTTCGATCCTGCTGGGAGCTCAGCGGCAGAACAGGTTACAGCATTCTCCGCCGACAGGTGGAATCACCCCAGAAAATCCACTGCCGAAATCGGGCACACCTGGAACCAATTGACGCAGCAAGCGACCAAACTGCAAGAGCGTGGAGAACAACGGGACACATTCACGGACCAGTTGGCGGGACAGCCAAAAACAGGCCGCGGCCACCACAACGATGGGGATAGTCGGCAGCAACAAGAGGTTCGCGGCGCATGAAACCACTCCTCATCGCCGTTGCGGCACTACTGAGCGGCTGCAGCCAATCCGGCATTCCCTGGACTGAGCAGCCGGATACCGGGCGCTGGTACAGCCGCGCCCAAGTGGAAGCCGGGCGACCACTGTTCAAACAGTACTGCGCCGAGTGCCACGGACTGCATGCTGAAGGCGCGGCCAACTGGCAACGGCCACGGGCGAATGGCAACTACCCGCCACCGCCGCTAAATGGCACGGCACACGCCTGGCATCACCCTTACCCGCAGTTGGTAAAAACCATTCGCGAGGGTACCCAGGGGGACATGCCGGCCTGGAGCAAAGTATTGAATTCGGAAGAGGTGGATCAGGTGATCGCCTATTTTCAAAGTTTCTGGCCCGAGCGCGGCTATCAGCTGTGGCTCGAACGCCATCAACGTTAATTAGTCAGGAGCACGCAACCATGCGCAAAACTCTACTTACCACCGGTCTGGCGATGGCGCTGCTGGGGACCAACCTGCCGGCTCAGGCTGCCAATCCGGTCTGGCTCGAAGGAAAAACCGACCAGCGCTACCAAATTACCGTTTATCGCAGTGAATCCTGTGGCTGCTGCAAGGGCTGGATAGACCATCTGCGCGACCACAACTTCGAGGTCGAGGATGTGGTCACCGAGGATATGAACGCCCACAAGGAACGCCTCGGCGTACCCCCGGAGGGTGCGTCCTGCCACACCGCAGTGGTCAACGGCAAGGTGATCGAAGGACATGTACCGGCACAGGACATCAAGACTTTGCTGGCGGCAGACAACGATATCCGCTTGCTCACCGTGCCGGGCATGCCCCAGGGGGGGCCCGGCATGGACTACGAGGGCGCGGGCAAAGATGCGTTCCGCGTCTGGGCAGTGACAGAAAGTGATGAGGTCGGGGTCTATAACGAATACCAGAACTACTGAGTTCCCGCGCGGCCCGTTGCCAGCGACGGGCCGCAGTCGGGCGGGGGCGAGGTTCACAGGTACTGCTTGAGCTTGCCCTCTCCTAAGCGAGTCAGAAAGGGGTGCATCTTGCGGTCGATCACCAGCACATGCTCCAGTATCCACTGCCGCAGCAGTTCGCTGATATCCCGGATGGTAGCGGCATCAATATCGATCTGCTCAGGCGGCTCGGTTGATGCGCCCTGTTCAGGAGTGTAATCATCGATTTCGGCTCCCACTGCCAACTTTTCCACGCTGGCTTCGATGCGCTGGCGTAACTCCTGCAGGTTCTCCAGAATCTCGATATGCTGCCGTTTGTTCTCGGCGTAGTAAGGATAGCGAATACTCAACTGCAGCTTTTCTTCGTGACTGAAATGCTCCTGGCAGTAGTCGATCAACTGATCCAGAAACAGACTGATGCTGGCCTTCTCGCCGGTTTTCAGCGCCAGTTCAACACAGTTGACCAGCGCAAACAGGTACTTGTGCTCATCATCGATCGCTTTCGCGCCCACCGACATCGCCGGCTGCCAGATAATCGGCATAGGTTTCCTCCCTGTCCACCAAGTTGCGATCAGTAAAGCGGTTACTGGCCGCCGCGTCTATAGACATGACGATGATTATCCATGCGTACCGGCTCCGATGCTGATATAAGCTGATAAAACCCCACTTTGAACAATGCCGGTGCAAACTATGAACCGATCCGGACTAGCCCCCTCCGTATGGCTGCTGATGACCAGCGCCTGCCTGCTACTGATGCTGTCGTTTGGATTCCGCTCCAGCTACGGTTTGTTCGTGCAGCCGATCAGCGCGGCCAACGAGTGGGGCCGCGACGTCATCGCGCTGGCGCTGGCCATTCAGAATCTTGCCTGGGGCGTGGTAGCGGTGTTCGCCGGTGGTCTGGCCGATCGCTTCGGTAACGTCCGTGTAGTGGTGGGGGGAGCGCTGCTCTACGCCGGCGGTCTGTGGTTGACCGCTGCCTCCGACACCCCGCTGCTGCTGCACACCAGCGCCGGGCTGATGGTGGGGGCCGGTATTGCCGGCACCGCCTTCGGCATCGTGCTGCCGGCGATGGCGCGGGCGGTGGGCCCCGAACGGCGTCAGTTGGCCCTGGGGCTCGGCACCGCTGCGGGTTCAATGGGTCAGTTTGTTATCGCGCCGGTGGCCCAGAGTCTGATCGGTGAATTCGGCTGGATCGGCGCGCTGCACATCCTCGCCGTTGCCGCCTTGGGGATCGCCCTGCTGGCGATGCCGCTGGCTCCCTACTCCGGCGCCCATGACCAGAGCTCGCCCCACCCGCCGCAAAGTCTTTCGCAGGCGCTGATCGAAGCGTTCGGGCATCGATCCTACCTGTTACTGACGTTCGGCTTTTTCGTCTGCGGTTTTCACGTCGCGTTCATCACCGTGCACATGCCGGCGTTTCTGGTGGATGCCGGTTTCGAACCGCAGGTCGGTGCCTGGAGTATCGCCCTGATCGGATTGTGCAATGTCGTCGGCGCGCTGTTATCGGGAGTCGTATCCAACCGCATACCCAAAGCGCAGGTACTGATCTTTATCTATACCGGTCGCGCGATTGCCATCACCCTGTTTATGTTGACACCGATGACGCTCGGCAGCGTGCTCCTGTTCAGCGGCGTGATGGGGTTCCTGTGGTTGGCCACCATTCCGCCCACCTCCGGCCTGGTAGCAGTATTCTTCGGCACACGCTACATGGCGCTGCTCTACGGAGTAGTATTTTTAAGCCACCAATTGGGCAGTTTCAGCGGGGTCTGGCTCGGCGGCTGGCTTTATGAGCATCACGGCAGTTACGACCTGCTGTGGTGGACCGGGGTTGCACTTGGCGTAGCCGCTGCGGTGATTCACCTGCCGATTAAAGAAACTCCGGTTACGCGGCTGGAACCCGTCTGAACCGGATCGTCAGCGAATGCGAGCCGCGGCCTGCTCCAGCGCGGCCCCCGGTGCTTCCGCCTCCCGAGTCATCCTTACCAGCGCCTGCTGCAGCGCGCGCCAGAACGCACTCACCGGGCCCCGGTTGGGCATCAGTTCACCACTGACTGCCGCGATGAAAGCCTGGTCGACCGCCGGATCAGCGGCCAACTCTTTCATCAATTGACGATTGGCGACCGGCCCCAGTGACACCTCGGCGTTGATCCGACGCAACCCCTCAAGGCTAAGCAGGTAATTTTCGATAAAATCAGCTGCGGTATGCTGGTCTCCGGCAAACCGGGTGATGGCAGCGGCCCAGACACCGACGAAGACGCGCGATCGCTGCCCCTGAACCCGTGGGAGCGGCACCACGCCCATATCAATACCGGCATTGCGAAACGCCTGCCAGCTCCAGGGACCGTTGATAGTCATGGCTAATTCGCCGCGTTTGAACGCTTCAGCCGCACGGCTGCCATTCAGCTCAGCAGCCATCACCCCATCAACCAGCAAACGCTGCAGCAATCGGGCACCGCGTTTGGCGTCCGCAGAGTCGATCCCGGTAGCGAAGCCATCGTCGGTGGCACGCAGGGAAAAGCTGTCACCACTGCTCAACAGCCCCCAGCTGAAATAGGGATTGGTGTAGTCCCAGGCGATGGTTTTGACACCCTCTGCACGTAACTGCGGGTGCAGCGCAAACAGGTGCTCAAAATCCAGTGGAGGATGGGGCAGCAACTTGCGATTATAGATAAGGCCGACCGCCTCAACGGCGATGGGATAGCCGTATAGCTCGCCATCAAGCGTCAGGGCCGGCCATACAAAGGGAGCGGTAAAACGGCGAAACTCAGCCGATGGATACACCGGTTGCAACCCGCCGCGACTAGCCCATTCGCCCAGTCGATCATGCGCCCAGATAACAATATCCGGCCCCTCACCCGTCGCCAGCGCCTGATCAAAGGCCTGCGGCAGGTTGGCATGGGCTGTTACCTCAACCCGCTGCCCGGTCTCGGCCTGGTAACGATCAGCCACAGCCTGCACGCCAGCAGCCCCTTTGTCGTCACCGATCCATAACGACAGCGCCGCCTCAACGGGTGCGGCGCTGAGCAGCAGGAGTAAAGTAAGTAAGGCTGAAACAGGCATGGCAACTCAAATCCCTGAGTGCGAAACGAGGTGTCGTATCCGACAGTCTACTGACGCAGGCGCGCGAACACCACCACGGCCACTGCGTCAGCTGAACACCAGCTTCTCGACGTCGGCAAAGGTGCGAGCGAAATTCACCGTCATTCCCGCACGCACCGTCTCCGGCAATTCGTCGTAATCGCGACGGTTCGGCTCGGGCAGAATCAGCTCCCGTAAGCCGTTACGCTTGGCCGCTACCACCTTCTCCCTGATCCCACCTACCGCCAGTACCTGGCCGGTCAGGGTGAGTTCACCGGTCATTCCCAGCGGGCGTTTCAGTGGACGGTTGCGAGCCAGCGACAATAGCGCGGTGGCCATAGTGATACCCGCGCTGGGGCCATCCTTGGGGGTAGCTCCTTCAGGCACATGCAGATGCACCAATCCCTGCTCAAACAGCGACGAATCGGCGTCAAACTCCTTGGCCCGTCCGGCGATGTAGCTATAGGCAATCTCGGCCGACTCCTTCATGACGTCGCCCAGCTTACCGGTCAGCTTGAAACCGCGGTTATAGCGGTGAACCTCGGAGGCCTCCACCGTCAGCGTCGCTCCGCCCAGCGCGGTCCAGGCCAGACCGGTCACCACCCCCACACCTTGCTGCGGGCGCTCGTCACGGAATGGCGCCGGGCCAACAAACTCCTCCAGATTGCGGTTACTGATCCGCACCGGCAGCTTGCCCCCCTCGACCAGTCGCATCACCGCTTTGCGAATGATTTTGGCCAGCAGTTTTTCCAGCTTGCGCACCCCGGCTTCACGGGCGTAGCCTTCAATCAGCCGCTGCAACGCGGTATCGCTCAATTTGATCTGGCTTCCCTTGGCGCCCGCACGCTCCAGCGCCTTGGGCCACAGATGATGCTTGGCAATCACCAACTTCTCGTCGGTCAAATACCCGGACAGGCGAATGATCTCCATCCGGTCGAGCAACGGGCCGGGGATGGTATCCAGTTGGTTGGCGGTACAGACAAACAGCACCCGCGACAGGTCCAAACGAACGTCCAGATAGTGGTCGAGGAAGGCATGATTCTGCTCCGGGTCCAGTACCTCCAGCAGTGCCGACGCGGGGTCGCCCTGGAACGAGGCGCCGAGCTTGTCGATCTCATCCAGCATGATCACCGGGTTCTCAACCTCGACCTCTTTCAGCGCCTGCACCAGTTTGCCGGGCATGGCACCAATATAGGTACGCCGGTGGCCCTTGATCTCGGCTTCGTCACGCATACCGCCGAGACTGAAGCGGAAGAACGGACGCCCGAGCGCATCGGCCACCGAGCGACCGATGGAGGTTTTACCCACCCCCGGTGGACCAATCAGCAGTACGATAGAGCCGGCAACCTCCCCCCGCCAGGCACCCACGGCCAGGAACTCCAGAATCCGCTCCTTGACGTCATCGAGGCCGTCGTGGTCGCGATCGAGGATGGCGCGAGCGCGCTTGAGATCGAGCTGATCGTCACCATGAACGCCCCAGGGCAAGGCGGTAATCCAGTCCAGGTAGTTGCGGGTGACACCGTATTCAGGCGAACCGGTTTCCAGTACCGCCAGTTTCTCCAGCTCCTCGTCGATCTTCTTCTGCGCCTGCTGTGGCACCTCTTTGCCGTCCAGACGTTCGCGGAACTGCTCCACGTCGGCGGTCTTGTCATCCTTGGACAGCCCCAGCTCCTGCTGGATCACCTTGAGCTGTTCGCGCAGGAAAAACTCGCGCTGGTGATCACTCATTTTCTGCTCCACCTGCTGACGAATTTCGCCCTGCAGGCGCAACATCTCCAGCTCCTTGCGCAGCAGCATCAGCACTTTTTCCATGCGTCGCAACAGTGGCAGGGTCTCAAGCACCGACTGCAGCTCATCACCACGAGCGGTGGTCAGCACCGCACCGAAATCAGCCAGCGGCGAGGGCTGCTGGGGGCTGAAACGACTGAGGTATATTTTGAGCTCTTCGCTGTAGAGCGGGTTGAGCGGCAACAGCTCTTTTATCGCCTGAATCAAGGCCAGAGCGTAAGCCTTGATCTCTTCACTGTCGCGGGCCTCCTCCACTTCGGGATAGTCCACTTCCACCAGAAACGGCGCTTTACGGCTCAACCAGCGGCGAATACGAAACCGGCGCAGACCGCGGGCCACAAACTGATAGTGCTGCTCGCCCTCGTTGAGACTCATCACCTGCACCGCGCAACCGATCTCGGCAAAGTCTCCGGGTTCGATATGTTCAAGGCCCTGTTCACCGACATAGCACAACCCCAGCACCTGCCGCGGGGTGTCGCTGACACGGGCGAGTGTTTCTTCCCAAGGGCCGCGATTGACCACCAGTGGATGCACCTGGGCGGGGAAGAAGGGGCGATTATTGATCGGCAGCAGATAGAGCTTGGTCGGCAGCGACTGGTCGGCAACGATCAAGCCACCGTGATGCTCCTCGTCAGCGGCGGTGATCAGTTCCGGTTCGTCACTGTCTATGGCGGCGGATTGGTCAGTCATGGGCAAACCTCAGCCGGCGGCAATGCAGCCAGCGCAACAGAGCTTCTGGAAAAAACGGAGGGGGCCAGCCGTTACGGCATTACCCCTCTAGCACCAGATATAGTTGCTGCGCCTAGATTTTCAACCCGTTAGGACTGCTGTTGCCGCAGCTGTTCAATCACCGCTGCGGTTTGCGGACGCACGCCGCGCCATAGGTAAAAGGACTCCGCCGCCTGCCCCACCAGCATACCAAGGCCATCGGCCACCTGGGCCGCGCCGCAGACACGGGCCTGGCGCATAAATACCGTCTCTTCGTTGCCGTAAGCCAGGTCGTAAGCCAGCGAGCCGCTGGCAAAGTTGTCCTGCGCGATCGGCAGTGCGGTGGCCGACAGGCTGGCTGAAGTGGCGTTGATAACCAGATCGAATTCGCGCCCCTCGATCGCTTCGAAGCCGCCCGTGTCGATGGCAAAATGATCGACCACGTGGGCCTTGAGGGCATCAGCCTTGGCGGCAGTACGGTTAACCACCATCAGTGCCGCCGGTCGCTGGGCGATCAGCGGCAACAAGATCCCCTGAGTCGCACCGCCCGCACCTAATACCAACACCCGCCGACCCTCGATGGTGAAATCGCAACCACCGAGGATATCCTGCACCAGCCCTTCACCATCGGTGTTGTCACCCAGAATCTCGTCACCATCGAACTTGAGAGTATTGACCGCCTCCGCTGAACGCGCCCGCTCGGTGAGTTTGGTTGCCAGCCGAAAGGCTTCAAGCTTGAACGGCACGGTGACGTTAAGCCCTTTGCCACCCATCAGACGAAAGCCCTCCACACAGCCGGCAAAATCGTCCAGCGGCGCGCAGATCTTGGCATACTCCAGATCCTGCCCGGTTGCGGCGGCAAAGGCGGCATGAATCAGCGGCGACTTGCTGTGCTCGATGGGATTGCCCACCACGGCGTACTGATCGGTCATCTCGGCTCCTGTCGGGTTCAACGGCGAAGCGGCAGGATACGCCATTCGGGGTCGCAATTCACCGATTTGACCTTCATCAATACGGCCACCATTCAACAGGGCTATAGTCGCGCTTCCCCAACCTGGGGTACTCATCTTTCATGTCAGGAGAAATAATATGGGCTGTTGCGGTTCTTGCGGTGGTGAAGATAAAGACAAAGAAAAGGACAAAGGCGCGGAGCAGAAGTAACCGGCCGATCCAACGCTCAAACCAGCTCGCCCAGGGCTGGTTTGCCCCTTCCCGTTAAAACCCCGCCATTACACTCCACAGCAACTGGAAACCCTCTTCCGGTTTCGGCACACTTGCGGGCTTTCCCATTGCAACGGAGAGATACCGTGGCCATCACCACTACCTACCTGCAGATGCTCGCCGCCGACGAACTCCGCGCGGCACCCGAGGTAGAAAACTTGGTCGTCAGTGAGATAGTAGCCAAACAGTTCCCCTTTAACCGTTTTCTCTATCAACTGGTGGGAGGCCCCTGGCAGTGGACCGACAAACTCGACTGGAGCGATGCCCAGTGGCGGAAATTAGTCGAAGCGGACCAGCACCGGACTTTTGTTGCCTACCGTGACGGTGCCATCGCCGGCTACTACGAACTGCAGCGGGACGGTGCCGCGGTGGAGATTCTCTACTTCGGCCTCGCCCCCCAGTTTATCGGCCAGGGCCTCGGCGGCTACCTGCTGAGTCACGCACTACGGTCAGCCTGGGGCTGGCCCGGCACCCAACGTGTGTGGGTTCACACCTGCGATCTCGACCATCCGGCCGCGCTGGCCAACTATCAGCGTCGCGGCCTCAAGATCTATCAGCAGACCACAGAATGATCGATCGGCGTATTATCCCGCAGTCGTATCCAGCACCGTCACCAGTCGCGGATCATGCAGCTGGCTGGCCGGGGTAACCGTGCGGCGACTCCAGGGAATGAACCCCAGGTACCAAGTGCGCCAGAAGCCCACCGATGCCTGCGGATTCTCATCCAGCAGTTCACCCAAGGTCTGCAGTTTGCCGGGTAAAAAGCCCAGCGCCTCGCGGTAAACCTCATACACGAACTTGGAGCAGAACATCCGCTTGGAGTCATAGCGAAAACCAAGGTGGTACCAGATACCCATTCGCTGCTCGGCAGCGGCCTTCAGCTTCACCCGCTCATCAGCCGACAAGGGGCGCGGCAACCGGCGTACCGCCAGCTCACCGTTGCAGGTGCGGGCCAAAAAGTCACGCAGCCGGGTGCGGGCCACCGTCGGCACCTTGCTTTCCAGCACCCACCACTCGCCCGCCTCCTTGATCGCAATCCCCACGTGGGAACACCAACTGCCGGTCCCCCTGGCCACCTGTCTGTAAAGAAACGCGTTGATGGAAATAAAGAGAATGTCGCCCTCGCGCAGCTGCGCCGCGGTATCGGCGACCAGTTGCTCCAGCGAGGCGTTGGTCGTCGGGGCCAGGGGCTTGGATAAAGCGGAAGAGGTCATGGTGATGCTCCGTTGATTGCGTTGATGGACGAAGAATCACAAAGCAATCCACAACAGTCACCACAAACAGCTATCGTATCGATATGCGATACCCTGCGCTGCGAATTTTAGCTGCAGAAAAACGCCTTCACCTGTTGACAATCGCCGCTTGTACAGCCGCTGACCGGTGCCGTCGAAAAAGCGACCAGAGCGCTGAATAGCTCACCGCACAAGGCCTGTAGCCAACTACCCGAAGGCAATTCACAAAACTATCCACAGATGTTGTGCACAAGCCACAACCCCTCAAGGGGGTGTACACTTAGGCAAAAACACAGAGCAGAACCGCCATGCCCGAACTGATCGCCAGCAACCGTTCTTCATCGCGTCCCCGCCGCGGCCACCGGGTCGATCCCGTGGTCCGCGAGCAGCTGGAGACGCTACTGGACGATTCGCCGCTGCGCCGCGACCGGTTGCTTGAGTACCTGCACCGGATTCAGGACCAGCATGGTCATCTGCCGCTTTCACAACTGGTCGCGCTGGCCGACCTGCTCCAGTTGGCTCCTGCCGAAGTCCATGAGGTCGCCAGCTTTTATCACCATTTCGAGCTGTCCGAACAGACACCAGCGTTAACCCTGCGCGTGTGCGAGTCACTCAGCTGTCATATGGCCGGAGCCGATGAGCTAGTTGACGCCCTGACGGCTGCCTTCGGCGACCGGCTGCGTATTCAGCCGGCCCCCTGCGTGGGCCGTTGCGCCGAGGCACCCGTGGCGGTTCTGGGCCGACACCCAGTTGGCAACGCCGATGTCACCGCGATCCAGCGCGCTCTGGACGCCAACGACCGCGAAGCGAACCTGCCCGAAGAGTATGAGGATTACCTCGCTTTTCGCAGCGACAACGGCTACAAACTGCTGTCAGAGCTGGCTAGTGGCGCGCGTTCAGCCGACAGCGTGATTGCCCAACTGGAAGACAGCGGGCTACGCGGCCTTGGCGGAGCGGGATTCCCGGTGGGACGTAAGTGGTTACTGGTGCGCCAGCAGCCGGGACCGCGACTGCTGGCGGTCAATCTCGACGAGGGAGAGCCCGGCACCTTCAAGGATCGTTACTACCTGGAACGTCACCCCCACCGGTTGCTGGAAGGAGCCTTGATCGCCGCGACGGTCGTGGGCTGCGAACGGATCTATCTCTACCTGCGAGACGAGTATGCCGGTTGCCGGATGCTGCTGGAACAGGAGCTGGCGGCGCTGCGCGCCAGCCCACCGGCGGATCTGCAGCTGCCCGAGATCGAGCTGCGCCGCGGTGCCGGAGCCTATATCTGTGGCGAAGAGTCGGCAATGCTGGAATCGATCGAAGGCAAGCGTGGCATGCCGCGCCAGCGCCCCCCGTTCGTGGCCGAAGTGGGCCTGTTCGGACGGCCGACGCTAGTCCAGAACGGCGAGTCCCTCTACTGGGTGAGTGAACTACTGCGCCGAGGCAACGACTTTTTCACCCGCGAGGGACGGCGCGGGCGGCACGGACTGCGGTCCTTTTCCGTTAGCGGCCGGGTGCGTCAGCCCGGTGTCTATCTGGCCCCGGCCGGCGTCAGCGCACGCGAACTGATCGACGAGTACGCCGGCGGCATGCTGCCGGGGCATGAGCTCCAGGGTTACTTCCCCGGGGGCGCGTCTGGCGGCATTCTGCCGGCAAACCTGGCCGACCAGCCGCTCGACTTCGACACCTTGCAGCCCCACGGCTGCTTTATCGGTTCGGCGGCGGTGATTGTATTCTCACAGCAAGACTCGGTCCGTGAGCTGGCCCTTAGTGCTCTGCGTTTCTTCGCCCATGAATCCTGCGGCCAGTGCACCCCCTGCCGGGTCGGATGCGCCCGTGCCGTGGCGCTGATGGAACAGCCTGCATGGGATCTGGAAAATCTGCAACGGCTGTCCAGGGTGATGCAGGATGCGTCCATCTGCGGACTGGGACAGGCCGCACCCAATCCACTGCTGTGTGCCATGCGCTACTTTCCCGAGGCGTTCTCAACCGTCGAACGCACCGCACTCGCCGCGCTCGATGCTAGCGAACAGGAGGGTGCTCTATGACCATGGCGAAATCGGTTTCCTTCACCCTCAACGGCCACGCCGTTGCTGCCGAGCCCGGTGAATCGATACTGCAGGCCGCGGCGCGTCACGGTGTTGAGATTCCCCACCTCTGTTACTGCGAAGGCCAGCGCGCCGATGGCAACTGCCGCAGCTGTGTGGTCGAGATCGAGGGTGAACGGGCACTGGCGCCCAGTTGCCGGCGTCAGCCCACCGCTGGCATGGCCGTCAGCAGCGACTCGATGCGCGCCCGCAACGCCCAGCGGGGAGTGCTGGAACTGCTGCTGTCGGACGTAGAAAGCAGCCATGAAAAAACCGATTCCGAACTGCAGCATTGGGTCAACAAACTCAACGCCAACCCCAACCGCTACCCGGCACGCGTCAACCATCCCGCTGCCGACCACAGCCATCCGGCTATTACCGTCGATCTCTCCGCTTGTATTCATTGCGGCCGCTGCCTTCGCGCCTGCCGCGAGGAACAGGTCAACGACGTGATCGGCTGGGTCGGTCGCGGTGCCGCCACCCAGGTCGGCTTCGATCTTGATGACAATCTGGTCAGCAGCTCCTGCGTGGCCTGCGGTGAGTGTGTGCAAGCCTGCCCCACCGGAGCCCTCGGTTTGGTCGCCGCCGACCCTGTGGAGGCCGACAAGGAGATAGACTCGGTCTGCCCCTATTGCGGCGTTGGCTGCTTACTCACCTACCAGATAAAAGGCGACCGGCTGATCGCCGTGCAAGGACGCGATGGCGCCACCAACCACCGCCGCCTGTGCGTCAAAGGCCGCTTTGGCGGCGACTACCACTACCACCCGGACCGGCTACTACACCCCCTGATCCGCCGTGACGACGTGCCCAAGCAGGCACTGCTGCCGGACGACCCGGCGCTGATCAGAAGCTGGTTCCGTGAAGCCAGCTGGGATGAAGCGCTCGACCGCGCGGCCACCGGCTTTCAGCGCATCAAACAGCAGCAGGGCGGCGGCGCGCTGGCCGGATTCGGCTCGGCCAAGGGCTCCAACGAAGAGGCGTACCTGTTCCAGAAGCTGATCCGCACCGGCTTTGGCACCCACAACGTCGATCACTGCACCCGTCTCTGTCACGCCTCTTCGGTGGCGGCGCTGCTCGAAGGCATCGGCTCCGGCGCGGTCTCCAACCCGGTGGCCGATGTCGCCCACGCCGACCTGATCCTGGTGATCGGCGCCAACCCGGACAGCAATCATCCGGTCGCCTCCAGTTTTATCAAGAACGCTGCCAAGGCCGGCGCGACCCTGATCGTCGCCGACCCGCGGCGGATACCGCTGGCGCGCCATGCCACCCATTTTCTGCAGTTCCAGCCCGACAGCGACGTGGCGATGCTCAACGCGCTGCTCTGCACCCTGATCGAAGAAGACCTGGTCGACCACGCCTTCATCGCCGCACGCACCCAAGGTTACGATGAACTCAAACAGTCGGTGCGGCGCTTTACCCCGGAGAAGATGGCACCGATCTGCGGTATCGAGGCCAGCCGCCTGCGCCAAGTGGCGCGGGCTTTCGCCACCGCCGGCAACGCCATGATCTTCTGGGGCATGGGCGTCAGCCAGCACATCCACGGCACTGACAACGTCCGCTGCCTGATCGCTCTGGCGCTGTTGTGCGGCCAGATCGGCCGCCCCGGTACCGGCCTCCATCCGTTACGCGGGCAGAACAACGTTCAAGGCGCATCCGATGCAGGGCTGATTCCAATGATGCTGCCCGACTACCAGCGAGTCGATAACGCCGACGCCCGAAGACGCTTCGAACAGGCCTGGGACTGCACTCTGCCGGCAACCTCCGGTAAAACCGTGGTCGAGATCATGGAAGCGGCCCACCAAGGCGAAATTCGCGGCCTGTACGTTATGGGCGAGAATCCGGCCATGTCGGATCCCAACCTCAACCATACCCGTGCCGCCATCGCCAGGCTGGAGCATCTGGTGGTGCAGGACCTGTTCATCACCGAAACCGCCGCCTACGCCGACGTCATTCTGCCCGCCAGCGGCTTTGCCGAGAAAACCGGGAGCTTCACCAACACCGACCGCCGGGTACAGTGCGGCCGCCAGGCGCTGCAACTGCCGGGAGATGCCCGCCAGGATCTGTGGATTATTCAGCAGCTGGCCAAACGGCTGGGGCTTCCCTGGCGCGATCAGCCTGCAAGCGACGTGTTCATGGAGATGCAGCAGCTGATGCCCAGCATCGCCGGCATCAGCTGGCAACGGCTGCAGGCCGAAGACTCGATTACCTATCCCTGTACCACCAGTGACGATCCCGGCCAGAGAGTACTGTTCGGCGACCGCTTCCCCACCCCCAATGGCAAAGCCAAGCTGGTGTCCACCGAGCTGATTCAGGCGGACGAACTGCCGAACGATGACTACCCGCTGGTGCTGCTTACCGGCCGCCAGCTGGAACACTGGCATACCGGCGCCATGACCCGCCGCTCCCGCGTGCTGGACGCGCTGGAACCCGGCCCCTGGGTGGCGATTCACCCTGAGCAACGGACAGGGCTGTGCCTCAACGATGGTGACACCATCACCCTCGAATCGCGTCGAGGCCATATCCGGGTAGCAGTGCACGACGACGCGAGCTTGCAGCCGGGGCAGCTGTTTATGCCGTTCTGCTACGCCGAGGCGGCCATCAACCTGCTCACCAACGACGCCCTCGACCCCTTCGGAAAAATTGCGGAACTGAAATACTGTGCGGTGCGGATCGCGCCTTAGGCCCGATCCGAGCACCGGCGTCCGGTTTAAGGTAAAATCGCCGGTTCAGACCGGCCGCGCCGGACGCTTTAACTTTGTTACCCCGTACCCATGCCTGAAACACACTCATCCGCCGCCCTTAATCGCCGCTTCTGCGTGGCGCCGATGCTCGATTGGACCGACCGCCATTGTCGCTACTTCCATCGACTGCTCAGTCACAACGCGGTGCTCTATACCGAGATGGTCACCACCGGGGCTTTGCTGCACGCGGAGCCGAAGAGGTTTCTGCAGTTCGATCCCTTTGAACAGCCGGTAGCGCTGCAGCTGGGCGGTTCCGACCCGGCGGCACTGGCCGAATGTGCACGGATGGCCGAGCAGTGGGGCTACAACGAGGTCAACCTCAACGTCGGCTGTCCCAGCGACCGGGTGCAAAACGGCATGTTCGGCGCCTGCCTGATGGCCGATCCCGCCCGGGTGCGCGACTGTATGCGGGCAATGATAGAAGCAGTGTCAATCCCGGTGACGGTCAAGCACCGCATCGGCATCGACGATCAGGACAGCTACGAGTTTCTGCGCAACTTTGTCGACACGGTCGCCGACAGCGGCTGCACTACCTTCATCGTCCATGCCCGTAAGGCGATCCTGCAGGGTCTCAGCCCCAAGCAGAACCGCGAAATCCCACCGCTGATCTACGATCGAGTCTACCAGCTGAAGCAGGAGCTGCCGCAGCTGGAGATCATCATCAACGGCGGTATCCAGACGTTGGACCAGTGCGAACAGCATCTTAACCAGGTAGACGGCGTGATGGTGGGCCGTGAGGCCTACCAGAATCCGCTGCTGCTGGCCGATGTGGACCACCGGCTCTATGGCACCGCCAATGGCCCCACCGACCTCGACACAGTCATTAGTGGGCTGCTCGGCTACGTCCAGAATCAGCTCGATCAGGGTGCCCAGCTCGGCTGGATCGCCCGCCATCTGTTGGGGCTGTTCCAGGGCCGTCCCGGCGCCCGCCGCTTCCGCCGTCACATCAGCGAGAACGCGTTCAAGCCCGGTGCTGGCATTGAAGTGCTGCAAGATGCCCTCGCTCTGGTTAATATCGATACCCACGCGGCCTAATCTGTTATCAAGGAACGAACACCCATGAGTAATCTGCTTGAGCAACTGAAGCGCATGACCACCGTGGTCGCCGACACCGGCGAGTTCGCGGCGATCCGTCAGTACACCCCCGAAGATGCCACCACCAACCCCTCATTGCTGCTGAAGGCGGCACAACTACCCGAATACCAATCGCTGGTGGAGGAAGCCCGCCAGTGGGCTGCCGACCAGCCCGGTGACGACGCGCGCCGGCTGGAGCTGCTGGCGGACAAGCTGGCGGTCAACTTCGGGGCCGAGATTCTCAAGGTGATCCCCGGGCGCGTATCCACCGAGGTGGATTCGCGGCTGTCGTTCGATACTGGTGCCACCATTGCCCGCGCCCGCCAACTGATCGGTCTCTACAATCAGGCTGGCATCAGCAACGACCGGGTGCTGATCAAGATCGCCTCCACCTGGGAAGGGATTCAGGCGGCGCGTCAACTGGAGCAAGAGGGGATCAACTGCAACCTGACCCTGCTGTTCGGCTTTGCCCAGGCGGTAGCCTGTGCCGAGGCGGGGGTATTCCTGATCTCACCCTTCGTCGGCCGGATCCTCGACTGGTACAAGAAAAGCACCGGTATAGAGAGCTATGCCGCCGACGAAGATCCGGGCGTACTGTCGGTCACCCGCATCTACAACTATTACAAGCAGCACGGTTACAACACCATCGTCATGGGCGCGAGCTTCCGCAGCAGCGGTGAGATCCTGGAGTTGGCTGGCTGTGACCGCCTCACCATCAGCCCGGCACTGCTGGAAGAGCTGGCCCAAACTGACGGCAACCTCGAGCGCAAACTGGATGCTGGCAGGACCGGCGAGCCCCAGCCCAAACTCAGCCTGGATGAGAAGCAGTTCCGCTGGCTGATGAATGAAGACGCCATGGCCACCGAAAAACTGGCCGAGGGGATCCGCAGTTTTACCGCTGATCAGCTCAAGCTGGAAGCGTTGCTTCAGGCCTAAACGGGCACGATTGACTGCTCATCGCCAGACTTCGCGACGGTGTAGAGACGCACCGTTGCGCTGCGTCCCCGCACCGGCATTTCGCCCACCGGTTGAAGTCCTTCATAGCCAACCTGCTCCGCGGTCGATTCGCTGACCAGAATCCGCGTGCCCAGCTCTTTGTTCATCGCTTCCAGGCGGGCCGCCAAATTGACTGCATCACCGTGCACGGTGTAGCTCAAACGCTCCGGCGCTCCCACGCTACCCGCCACCAAACTGCCGGTGTTGATACCCACCCGGCAGCGCAACCGATGGCCGCCAAACTCATGCTGGTCAGTAAGCTGTTGCAGTAAGCGAGCCGTAGCCAAGGCTTTACTCGCGTGGTCGCCGACCGCAACCGGGACGTTGTACACCGCCAGGATGGCATCCCCCTGAAACTGGGTAATAACCCCCTGATGTGCTTCGACGATCGCCACCACTTCGGCAAAATAGGCGTTCAACAGTCCGATAATAGCGGCTGGCTGCAGCCGCTCGGACAGGGCGGTAAAGCCCTCCAGATCGCAGAACAGCACTGTGGCTTGCGCCTGCTGTGCCACGGGGAAACCGCCATCGCGCATCAGTTCCGTAGCGACCGGCTGTGGCAGGTAGCGACCAAACAGCGCCTCCACCCGCTCCTTATCGCGCAAACTGACCAGCATGCGGTTATAGGCACGCGCAAGACCGTCAAATTCGGCGACTGCACTGCCCGCCAGCGGGGCGATATCCGCTACCGGCTGGCGCTCAACCCGGGCAAAAGCCCGCTCCAACGCTGCCATCTCACCGCCCAGCCGTCGACTGATTACCACCAGCAGTGCAATCAGCACCACCAGCAACAGCGCACCGCCCAGCCACCACCCGCGCAACGGTCCGTTAAAGATGCCCGGTCGCTCAAACTGCTGATACACCCCCAATACCCAGGGCGTCGTGCCGTAACGATCAAGGGTGCGTTGCAGGTAGAGGGTCTGGCGATTACCCTCTCCCACCCGCCAGGCAGACCACTGCTGATCGTCATGCCAACGCACCGCTTGCCGCCGGGGTGAATAGAGGGACTGTAACTGGATATCATCCATATCGGTGAGCAGTGGTAACGGATGCTCTGGCCCGAGCGGGCGTTTGAGGCGCACGCCCAGCTCCGGGTAGGCCAGTAGCTGCCGCTCGCCCAGCAGCACAAAGGGCGTAGCACCAATGCGGTCACGCAGGCGATTAAGAAAATAGGACAGGTTATCCGCGCCCACCACCGCCACCAGCAGCCCCTGAAACCGGTCGTCCTGCCAAACCGGTTGCAGACGCGGCAGCACCCCGGCACGCAACAGCTGGCTCCAGACCGGTTGTTCCCAGCTTGGCTGACGCGGCATCTCGCTCAGCCATTGAGCAAGCCGGTTCTGGTTACGCTGGCGCCAGTTGGCGAAATGCACCGGGCGCGGGTCCCGACTGACCACCGTCACTTCGCCGCCAACGGAAAAATAGGCAATCGCCCGCAGTTGCGGGGTTGCCGCCAGCGCTCCATTGAGGCTATCAACCAACCGCTCCGTCGGTTGCAACGGCAACCGCCAGCCTCGCACATCGGAGGCCAGGTACTCCAGTTGAACCTCAACCGGCTGTAACTGATCCGCCAGCTCATCTTCAACCGCGGCGATGGCCGCATCAGCCAGCAGCGTCAGCCGGCCACGCACCCCTTGTTCGGCAGCCGAGACACCAAAATAGAATAACAGCGAAAAAGCCAGCGTCAGCAGCAGTCCGAAGGTCGCCGCCAGCACCCATGTCAGCGATAGCCGTCCCGTCTGCATCAATCAGCAACGCGCACCAGGTCAGCTTGCAGGCTTACCCGCGGCTCACCACCGTGATTGCGCTCGAACTCAAGGTGCAGCCCCTGCCGGGTCAGTGTCCGTTTGTACACCTGCATCACATAGTTGCCGGAATCGTCAATCATGAAAGCGTTAACCGTCAGCGTATCACCTTGTATTTGTGCCCAGAACAGCGGTTCACCGTTAAGCGGATCCAGACTGCTTTTGCCGCCGAACACGGTGGTGCGCATCGCTGAGGCATAGATGTTGTCCCGACCGCTGGGATGGAACGATACCTTGTGAGTGCG
This sequence comes from Motiliproteus sediminis, assembly GCF_017912535.1. Taxonomy (GTDB): domain Bacteria; phylum Pseudomonadota; class Gammaproteobacteria; order Pseudomonadales; family Balneatricaceae; genus Motiliproteus; species Motiliproteus sediminis. Next base: position 33,457 of record NZ_JAERQK010000010.1, on the reverse strand, counting down.
GCGCTTTGTGCGTCCGTCCGGTTTGTGAATCACGGTGGTCCACTCAACATAAAAATGCCCGTCACCATGCTCCGGGCGAATGGTAACGTTAAGGTCTCGCTCCTTGCCGCTAGCACCATCGGTAGCACCGATATATTCGCCGAAAAAGTCCGCCGGGCCTCGCTCTGCGGCCCCCACCGCAACGCACCAACCTAGCCAAAGAATCGCGATCCAGCTGACCTTCATCCTACGTCCTCCTGATCCCCGTCAGCGTCTGGCGGGGCGGAATAAATTAGAACTAATTCAAGGATTTTAGCCTAGTATGAACGGTATCAGCAGATCGTCCCATTCGCCGACCGAGAACGATTCGATGGCGCAGCCCTCTTCATCGACAGCCTCACAACCCTTGCTCGCCGTAGACCGGCTGGGGGTGGCGTTTCGCGTCCATGACAGCTGGGTGCCAGCGGTCAAGGAGTTGTCGTTCGAACTGTGGCCAGGCAAGACGCTGGCAATCGTGGGCGAATCAGGCTCCGGTAAAACGGTCAGTTCCCAGGCGATTCTCGGCATCCTGCCCAAAAGCGCCCGCATCACCCAGGGCACCATCCGCTTTACCCCTCGCGGCGGCCAGAGCGTCGACATCGCCGCGCTGCAACCCTCCAGCCCGGAGATGCTGGATATCCGCGGCAATCAGATCTCGATCATTTTTCAGGAACCGATGGTGTCGCTCTCACCCATGCACACCATCGGCGACCAGATCAGCGAAGCGATGCTGCTGCATCGCAAGGTCAACGTTGCGGAAGCGATGAAAGCGACCCGCGATATGCTGGACCTGGTCGGATTCCCGGCGCCAGAGCGCGCCCTCAAGCACTACCCCTTTGAACTCTCCGGTGGCTTACGCCAACGGGCGATGATCGCCATGGCGCTGATCTGCCACCCATCGCTGTTGATCGCCGACGAGCCCACCACCGCCCTCGACGTCACCGTGCAGGCGCAGATACTCCATCTGATCAAATCACTGCAACAGGAACTGGGGATGGCGGTACTGCTGATCACCCACGACCTGGGCGTGGTCGCCAACATGGCCGACGACGTGGTGGTGATGTACCACGGCGAGGTGATGGAACGCGGCAGCGCAGCGGCTTTGTTTCGCTCTCCCCAGCACCCCTATCTGAAGGCATTGCTGGCGGCGGTGCCGCACTTTGACATGGGGGCGGGCGAACGATTGACGCCGATCCGTGAAATCGATCACGACACCAGCCACTTTCACCGCTTGCGCGCACCCTGGACCGAGGAGCAACGAAACGCCGGCCCTCACCTCAGTGTCTCCGGCCTCAGCAAAAGCTTCAGCGATCGCAAGAGCCATTGGTTTAGCCGTGCCACCGTCTCCTCAACCCAGGCGGTACGGGACGTGGATCTGGATATAGCCTGCGGGGAGTGCTTTGGCCTGGTGGGCGAGAGCGGTTGCGGCAAGACCACCCTGAGCAAGATGCTGATGCGGGCCTTCAAACCGGATAGCGGGCGCATTCTCTACAACGACCGCGGCACCATGATCGACCTGCTGCACCTGAATGATGAACAGTTGCGCGCTTTCCGGCCCAAGATGCGGTTTGTCTTTCAAGATCCCTACAGTTCGCTCAATCCACGCATGACCATTCTGCGTATTCTGTGCGAGCCGATGCTGATCCATAACGTTGGCGACGCCCGCAGCCGCCGCCAGCGCGCGCAAGAGTTGATGGCACTGGTAGGGCTCGACCCGCGCTTCCTCAACCGCTATCCCCATAGTTTTTCCGGCGGTCAACGGCAGCGGATCAGTATCGCCCGGGCGCTGGCGCTGGAACCCGAGCTGCTGATTTTCGACGAACCGGTATCGGCCCTCGACGTTTCAGTGCAAGCGCAGATTCTCAATCTGCTCAAGGATCTGCAGCGTGAGCTGGGGCTGACCTATCTGTTTATTTCACACAATCTGGCGGTGGTGGATTACGTTGCCGACCGCATCGGCGTCATGTGCCGCGGCGAACTGGTCGAGCTGGGCCGGCGGGAACAGATCTTCCGTAACCCCCAGCACCCCTATACCCGCGCGCTGCTGGCGGCCGTGCCCTACCCCGATCTTGACCGCCCGCTGGACTTCAGCCTGATTCGCGATGAAAGCTTTCGCGATCCAGACCAATGGCCCGAGCCCTACGGCCACTCAGCCAACACCGACACCGCCTGGTGGGAGATAGAACCCGGCCATCAGGTGCGGGTGCTGGCACAGCAGATCTCGGCCAGGAGCTTGAACCTATGACCCGCCTGGCGGCGGCATCACGCACCCTCTGGCTCGGCCGGCTTACCACGTTGCTGGCGGCACTGTTCACGCTGGATGCCCGGGCGCTAAGCTGGCAGGAGCACGACTACTTGCAATCACGCGTTGCCTCCGGCGAGTTGCCCCCAATCAACCAGCGCCTGCCAGACAAACCGTTGCAGGACCCGCTGCACGGCAAAACCCTCGGCCAGCCCGGCGGGACCCTTAACCTGCTGATGGGCAAGGCCAAGGACACACGGCAACTGGTGGTGTACGGCTACGCCCGACTGGTCGGCTTCAATGAGGAGTTGCTACTGCAGGCGGATCTGCTGGCTGATTATCAGGTGGAGCAAGGGCGAATCTTCACTTTGACCCTGCGCCCGGGGCATCGCTGGTCCGACGGTCACCCCTTCACCAGTGAGGATTTTCGCTACTATTGGGAAGATGTACTGAATAACAAGGCGCTCTCCCCCTTCGGCATACCCAACCAACTGCTGGTAGACGGCCAACCACCCCAGTTTGAGGTGCTGGGGCCCTATCAGGTGCGCTACAGCTGGGATCGCCCCAACCCCGACTTCCTGCTGGCACTGGCTGGCCCGCGACCACTGTATATCTATGCGCCGGCCCACTATCTCAAACAGTTCCACCAGCGTTACGCCGATCCACAGCGCCTGGTTCAGTTGGTGGAACAGGCCAAAACCAAACGCAAGGAGTGGACCGCGCTGCACCATCGCATGTTCCACCCCTACCGTTTCGATAACCCGGATCTGCCAACCCTGCAGCCCTGGCTGCCGACCACAGCGCCACCGTCGGAACGCTTCGTGTTCGAGCGCAACCCCTTCTATCACCGGGTCGACCCGCAGGGCTATCAACTCCCCTACATCGATCGCATCATCATCAATATCGCCAGCAGCAAACTGGTGGCAGCCAAAACCGGCTCCGGGGAGTCTGATCTGCAGGGGCGTTATCTGGAGATGAGCAACTACACCTTCCTGCGAGAAGGCGCCCAGCGCAACGCCATCGACGTACGCTTGTGGCGCACATCCCGCGGCTCACGAGTTGCGATCTACCCGAATCTCAACGCCACCGATCCTGTGTGGGGCCCGCTACTGCGTGATGTTCGCTTCCGTCGCGCCCTGTCGTTGGCGGTCAACCGCCACGAGATCAACCAGGTGATCTACTTTGGCCTGGCACTGGAAGGGGCCGATACGCTGCTACCGGAGTCTCCACTCTACAAACCGGAATACCGCAGTGCCTGGGCGCGGTTCGACCTCAAGCACGCCAACCGGCTGTTGGATGAGCTGGGCCTGACCCGCAAGGATTCACGCGGGATCCGACTGCTACCCGATGGCCGCCCCATGGAGATCATTATCCAGAGCGCCGGGGAGAGTACCGAAGAGACCGATGTGCTGGCGCTGGTACACGACAGCTGGCTGGAAGCGGGGGTCAAGCTTCACGTCAAACCCACCGAGCGTGAGGTATTCCGCAACCGGGTGTTTTCAGGCGACGCACTGATGTCGGTGTGGACCGGTCTGCCCAACGCCATCGCCTCCGCCGATATGACGCCCGCCCAGTTGGCCCCCACCGACCAGCAGCAGCTGCAGTGGCCCATGTGGGGCAATTACTATCAAACCGGCGCGGGCGAAGCCCCCAGTTTACCGGCAGTACAGCAACTGATGACCCTGAACCAGCGCTGGCGCGACGCCACCAACATGGCGGAGCGCCGTGACGTCTGGCAGCAGATGCTGACCATCAGCAGCGACCAGGTTTTTGTGATAGGCACCGTCGCTCGGGTGTTGCAACCGATCGTGGTGCGCAAAGGGCTTAATAACGTCCCCGAAGAGGGACTGTGGAACTGGGAACCCAACGCCTATTTCGGTGTGTATCGCCCCGACCGCTTCTGGTTGGATGCAGACCTGCGGGAGGCTGAGTGATGGCCCGCTATATTCTCAACCGCATCCTGCTGATGATCCCGACGCTGATCTTTATCAGCTTTGTGGTGTTTGTGATCATCCAGCTGCCACCGGGTGATTACCTTGAGAGCTATATCTCCGAGTTGCAGAGTCACGGCGAATCGATCGACATGGCCGAAATTGAGCGCCTGCGCGCCCAATACGGACTCGACCAGCCGTTTCTGCTGCAATACGTCACCTGGGCATCGGGGATGCTGGTGGGCGACTTCGGCTACTCGTTCGAGTATGGCCTGCCGGTCACCGATGTGGTTGGAGATCGACTGTTTCTTACCGTCATTATCTCCATCTTCACCATCATCTTTACCTGGATGATCGCCTTCCCGATCGGCATGTACACCGCCACCCACCAGTACAGCTGGGGTGACTACGGCCTGACCCTGCTGGGATTCCTCGGTTTGGCAACCCCCAACTTTCTGCTGGCGCTGGTGATGCTTTACTTTGCCAACGTTACCTTCGGCACCTCCATAGGGGGGCTGATGGATGCCGAATACATCAACCAGCCCTGGAGCTGGGGCAAGGTGGTGTCGGTACTGGAACACTTGTGGATTCCGGTGGTGGTAATCGGTACCTCCGGAACCGCAGCCATGATCCGCCGGCTGCGGGCCAACCTGCTGGACGAGCTGGACAAGCCCTATGTCACCACCGGGCGGGCCAAAGGTGTCCCCCCGTTCAAGCTGCTGGTGAAATATCCGCTGCGGGTGTCACTCAATTTCTTTGTCGCCGACATCGGCAGCATGCTGCCCAGCATCATCTCCGGGGCGGAGATCGTCGCCGTGGTGCTGTCGCTGCCCACTACCGGCCCGATCCTGATCGCCGCGCTGCAGAGCCAGGATATGTATCTGGCCGGTTCGTTTCTGATGTTTCTGGCACTGCTCACTGTGATCGGGGTGCTGATCTCTGATCTGGCGCTGGCACTGCTGGATCCGCGCATCCGCTTGCAAGGGGAGGGAGCGCGATGAGCGACCATTTTGTCTCGCGTAAGCCCTTCGATCCGCAGAGCATCGAAGCGATCACCCCGGAGCAGGAGAAACTGTTCTTCGCCTCGCAATGGAAGTTGATGTGGTGGCGCTTCAAACGCCACCGTCTGGCGCTGGCCTGCGGGGTGCTGCTGGCACTGATGTATGGCTCGATTCTGATTGCCGAGTTCCTTGCCCCCTACGCCCTGCCCACCCGGCATACGGACTATATCTACTCGCCGCCGCAACCGGTACATCTTTACCACCAGGGAGAGTTCGTCGGCCCCTTTGTTTACGGCTGGCAGTACAACCTCAACATGGACAAGCTGCTGCGCGAGTACGAGGAGGATCGCAGCCAGATCTATCCGCTGCAGTTTTTCTGCCGTGGCGACAGCTATAGCGTCTGGGGGCTGTGGGAATCGGACCTGCATCTGGTGTGTGCCCCCGAGGGTGGCACCCTGTTCATACTCGGCACCGACCGTCTGGGGCGCGATATGCTATCGCGGATTATCTATGGTGCCCGTATTTCGCTCACCATCGGTTTGCTCGGCATTACCGTCAGTTTCGTACTGGGGATCGTAATTGGCGGTCTGGCCGGCTACTACGGTGGCTGGGTCGATGCCACCGTACAGCGGATTACCGAGGTGATCCGTTCGTTCCCGGAACTGCCGCTATGGATGGCGTTGTCCGCTATTCTGCCGGTCACTTGGAGCCCCATCTGGGTGTTCTTCGGCATCACTCTGATTCTGGCGATGCTCGACTGGACCGGTCTCGCCCGAGCAGTACGCTCCAAACTGCTGGCACTGAGAGAAGAAGACTACTGCGCAGCAGCACAGCTCATGGGAGCCAGGCCAGCCCGCGTGATCGGCCATCACCTGCTGCCGGGGCTGTTCAGCCACTTGATCGCCTCGGCCACGCTGTCGATTCCGGCGATGATCCTTGGCGAAACGGCGCTGAGTTTTCTGGGCCTGGGTCTGCGCCCGCCCATCACCAGTTGGGGAGTGCTGCTCAACGAAGCCCAGAATATTAACGTGGTCGCCGTTTATCCCTGGCTGATGCTACCGGTGGTACCGGTAATCGTGGTGATTCTGGCGTTCAACTTCTTCGGCGATGGCCTGCGTGATGCCGCCGACCCATACCGCAGTTAGGCCGTCCAGCTGCGCTTATCCAGCCAGCGCACGGAAGCCGGCCTCTTTATCCATCAGCTCATCATAGGGGCCCTCGGCCACCAGTTGGCCGCGCTCGAAGAACATCAGCTGGGCAAAATCCTGCACCAGCTCCGGCCGTCCGGTGATCACCACCAACCCCCGCCCCTGCTGACTCTGCCGCAGCCGTTCCAGTACCCGCCGTTCGGTAGTCGGGTCCAAACCCGAGGTCCCTTCGTTCAGGATCACCACATCCGGTTTTTTAATCAACGCCCGGGCGATGGCCAGCTTCTGTCGTTGCGGCAGGGAGAGACGACTGCCCGCAGTCCCTACCTCAAAGCGCAACCCGGCGTCGCGCACATCACGCTCCAGCCCCAGCTCATGAATCACATCATGAATTAACCCCGTTACCCGCTCATTAGCCCTTGCCTGACCATAGGCCAGTTTACCGAACAGCAGGTTATCCAGCAGGCTCAAGCCGCTGTTGAACTGCTGTTGCTCGAAGAACTCGATCTCGATCTGCGTCCCCTGATTGCGATACAACTCGGCAAAGGCATGGCGCGCACGCAAAATACGCTGCTGCATGCCGGCATCTATCAGCCCCAGACGATGACGCGCCGGACAGAGCATAAAGGTGAGGCTGAGAAATTTCTGCGTGGCCTCTTCGTCATCGATATCAATGGCTTCACTGCTGGTGCGCTTTAACAAGGCGCGATACTCGGGCAGCTCTTCAGCCCGAATAAAGCTGAAACGCTCAAACAGATCACTGCTCTCTTCAACGTCGGAGAACAGATCAACCATGGTTTCGGTCAACTGCCGGCCGATCCGCAGAAAGTCCTCTAGCAGTCCCTGATCACGCAGGAACTGACGAGCCAGAGGGTTTTGCGCAGCCTCCTCACCATCGGGCCGAGCCCGGGTGGAACCGAACAGAATATTTTCATGCACGCTCAGGTTGGTGTTGTAGCGGTTCCAGTCAAACGGCTCCACCAACCCACGGAACGAGTCCTCCTCAAGGCGTTCACGGATGCGCGCGCGCGCATCCAGCATCCGCTGTTTAAGCGCGTCGCTGGCCGCTTCTGCCAGATCAGCCTGCAGCCCCAGCTGAAACAGGTCATCGTCGAGGTCTGCCTGATGCAGGGCCCAGTGAATATGGTCGTTGAGCGCCTCATCCCCCTCAAGCTGCAAGGCATCGGGCTCGATCCATACCCCGTCAGGGTCCGCAGTACTGTTGCCGGACTGGCGGGAAAACAGAATCTCCTTGGCGCGCGCCGTTTCATCATCCTGTTGCTGGTTAAAACGATGTCGCAGCGGATAAAGCAGGTTGTACAGAATGCTGCCGGAAAACAGATGCGCACCGGCACCTACGTAACCGATATGCTGCCCCAAGGCAGATTCCGGCAGCTGGCGCAGATCCGCCCCGGCAAGGGTCAGTTTGCCACTGGTGGGCATCACCAGGCGCGCCAACAACTGCCCAAACGCCTCCACGCCGCTAGGCCCCCTGCCGACCACAGCCACATGAGCATTCGCCGCCAGCGTGAAACTGAGCCGTTCCAGCAGTTGCACGCCCTCCTCTTCAGCGTAGCCGACCCAATGCCCCTGCCAGCCGCTTTTATCCAGTTCCAGCCGCAATACCGGCCCTTGCTGCAGGTCGGCGTTGAGCATACCGTCTACTTCAAAGCGTTCGATAATCTGGTCGTACTTGATCCGCGCACTCTCTTTGGCCTGGTAATAACGCAGCAGCTCCTTCCACGGCGCGTCCAGATCCTTGTAGGCCGCCAGCACGGCCACCAGCGCGCCCAGCGACAACTCCCCCTTGATAACGAAATAACCGCCGATCAGGTAGAAGAAAAACGGCGTAACTTGCGCCAAAAAGTTGTTGAGAAACTTGATGAAGAATTTCTTGCGGAAGATCTCCATGCGTATAACGAAGATCTTTCCCAGCCGCTGGCTGATCACCGCACGCTCAAAATGGGAGGTGTCATTGGTATGAACCTCGCGCACACCCGCCATGGAGTCGCCGATACGGTCGCCCAGCTTGCGCACCTGCAGCACCCGCTTTTTGTTCAGCTTATTGACCTGGCGTTGTAGTTTGGGAATCAGGTACATCTGCAGCGGGTAAAGCGCCACCGCCGCCGCCCCCAGTAACGGGTCCTGATTGAAGATAAAGAACAGGTAGGTCAGCAGCAGTCCGCCCTGAAAGGCAGGCAACGCAAAGGCCTCACCCACAAACCCGCCCAGTGACTCGGTTTCGGCGGTGATAATAGGGATCACCTCTCCCTGGGAGATCTTTTTGAAACGGGGTGCGGGAAAACGCAAAATCGCGTCGTACAACCGATAACGAAGTCGCCGCAAGGTGCGCTCGCCAACGATGCCCCGATAGACGTTAAGCACGTATTTAATCGCGCCGTTGATTAGCACCAGCGCCAAAAAGACAGCGCACAGCAGCCCCAGATAGCTGATCTGGTCAACCGGGTAACCAAACACCTGTTGCGGTATGTTCGCCCCACCGATGGCATCGTTGATGATCATCTTGGGGACTTCGAGAGTCGCGTACACGAACGGGAAGGACACCAGCGTCAGCAGCAAAATCCAGATCTGGTCTCGCAGGGTGTACTTGAGAATGAACTTGAAAATGGACGATTCCATCAATTCGTCCCGTCCCCCGTCTGCGACGCTGCCGCCATGTTGCGGTGCCGTCCGTAGATACTAGCTTAGCCAATAGATCGGTGACATAGCAGCGATAAATCGTTATTGATTCAAACGCTTCTATCTTCCGCACCGACACCCGAGTGTTATAGTCGGGGCATTCGACCATAAGGAGTGTGCCGTGTCACCCACCGTTGCCTTGGTGCTCAAGGGCTACCCTCGCCTGTCTGAAACCTTCATTGCCCAGGAGATCCGCCAGCTTGAGCTGCGCGGAATGGCGTTGTTGATTGTATCCCTGCGGCATCCCACCGACAGTGCGCGTCACCCCATCCATCATGAGATCGCAGCACCGGTGCTCTACCTGCCCGAATATCTCCACCAGGAACCGCTGCGGGTACTGCTGGCACTGGCCCGGGCGCTGTTTCGACGCACCTTCTGGCGTGATTTGCCCCTGTGGTGGCGGGACTGGCGGCGCGACCCCAGCCGCAATCGGTTGCGTCGTTTCGGCCAGGCGCTGGTGCTGGCGCGCGAGCTCCCCTCCTCTATTAAACACCTGTACGCCCATTTTATTCATACCCCGGCCTCGGTAACCCGCTACTGCGCCCGCCTGACCGCTCACCCCTGGTCGGCATCCGCCCACGCCAAGGATATCTGGACGCTGGAGCCTTGGGAGCTGAGCGAAAAGCTGGCCGAGCTGGAGTGGCTGGTCACCTGTACTCGCGCCAACCGCGATTACCTTGCGACACTGGCTCCCGAACCGGAGCGGATCGGGCTGGTCTACCACGGCCTCGACTTCAGCCGCTTTCCCATGCCGCCGACCGCTGCGGCCTCAACCGCTGATGGTCAAAACACCACCGTACGGCTGATATCGGTCGGACGCGCCGTGCCCAAAAAAGGCTACGACGATCTGCTCAACGCGCTGGCCCAACTGCCCGCCGGACTGAAGTGGACGCTGACCCACATCGGCGGCGGTGAGCTGAGTCAGTCGTTGCAACGCCTGGCCGAAGAGCTCGGTCTCAGTGACCGGGTGACATGGCTGGGCGCGCAACCACAGGAGCAGGTACTGGCAGCGTACCGTCAAGCGGACCTGTTTGTACTGGCCAGCCGCGTTCATGGCGACGGGGACCGTGATGGTCTGCCCAATGTGCTGATGGAAGCTCAGAGCCAGCACTTGGCGTGCCTGTCGACCGACCTGTCCGGGATTCCGGAACTGATCACCCATGCAGAAACCGGCTGGCTGGTACCCCAGCACGATCCGGTCGCCCTTGCCAGCGCGCTGGCACAGTTGATCCGCCAACCCCAGCTGCGCCAGCAGCTGGCAGTAGCAGGTTATCAGCGGGTGAGGGAGCAGTTTGCCGTCGATCGCGGCATCGACCAACTGCTGCAGCGATTCGGCCCGGACCTGGTTACGACGCCCGCCCTGTGCGAGGGTCAAGAGTGAGCCGGATCGCTTTTTACGCACCTCTCAAGCCCCCCCATCACCCGGTTCCCTCCGGTGATCGGGAGATGGCGCGTATGCTGATGCGTGCTTTGCAGACGAGTGGATTCGAGGTCGAGCTGGCAGCGTCTCTGCGCAGCTACGAGGGCCGGGGCGACGCCATCCGGCAACAGCGCCTGCGGCAGCTCGGCGAACGTCTGAGCCAGCGCCTGATCCGGCGTTATCAACGCGCCCCTCTCACCCGCCGCCCGGCGCTCTGGCTCACCTATCACCTTTATCACAAGGCCCCGGACCATATCGGCCCGGCGGTAGCCGAGGCGCTGGGTATTCCCTACGTGGTGGTCGAGGCATCGGTCGCCACCAAGCAGCAGCATGGCCGCTGGCACGCTGGCTACCAGGCCAGCATCATCGCACTTCAGCGCGCCGCGCTGGCTATCTGTCTCAACCCCGTCGACCGCCGGGGTCTGACTGAGGCGGTGCCGACACTGCCCCAGGCCGACCTGCCGCCCTTTATCGACCTTGCGCCGTTCGAGTCGCCGGGGCAGACCCGCCGGCAACTGGCCAAACGCTTTAACCTCGATAGCAACCGGCGCTGGCTGCTCTGCGTCGCGATGATGCGTCCGGGCGACAAGCTGGCTTCCTACCGGCTACTGGCGGACTGTTGCCACCAACTGGCCGGCGACGACTGGCAACTGCTGGTGGTCGGTGACGGCGATGCCGCCAGCGAAGTGAGGTCCGCGTTCGCTAATCACCCCGCGGTAAGGTTGCTGGGCCAGCAGCCAACCCCAACCATCGCCGCGCTGGGCCAGCAGGCCGAATTGCTGCTGTGGCCGGCAGTGAATGAGGCGTTCGGCATCGCGCTGCTGGAAGCGCAGGCGTCTGGATGCGCAGTGATCGCAGGGCGCGAGGGCGGCGTTGCCGCCGTGGTAGCCGATGGCCAGACCGGTGTGCTGACCGAGCCCCGCAGCAGTACAGCCCTGGCCCGGACGACACGAGAGCTGCTCGATCGCCCGCAGCGGCTGGCCGAACTGCGCCGCTGCGCGGCAGAACACGTTCGCCAGTGCCACAGTCTGGAGGCAGCATCACAAAGATTGCGCACACTGCTCCAGCCGCTGCTATAACCCCCGGGATCAACGAAGACGGCATAGCGAGCCCGCGCAACCTGCCAGCAATGGCACATGGTGGCGGCACCGGACTCAATGCGTGGATTTATTTATCTGCAGGACTGATCACCACGAAACTCAGTACGTGAATCGATCCAGCGTGCGTGCGGTTGCGCGGCGATAAAATCAAACAGCTGCCGCAGGAATAACCAGCACCCCTCATCGTGGGCCAGGTGATGGCTCATGATGCCGGTCGCCTCGCCACCGTCGACCGCACCGCTGCGACGTGCGCGCAGATGAGCAATCAACTGCCCCAGCACCTCATCATCCCCGGCAAAACAGCGCCCGCGGCGCCAGTCGATCAGATCCACATGCACATTCAACTGCCGAATAAACCTGCGGCGGCGGGGTGCGAGGGTCGACAACCCCGTGAAGCCGGCACTATCAAGCTGCAGCAGCAGCGATTCGCTCAGGCGGTTCCAGGGCGGCACCAGCACCGCTTCAAAGCGATCTCCCAACAATCCGGCGAGGCGCTCACGCCCGGCAATCAGTTCCGCCACCATCGCTGCTAGCGGCCGATCATCGCCCAACTCACACTTGCGCGCGCCCTGCGGCGCATGATTGCGATGGGCAACGCCGTGCTGATAGGCAATTAACAGCGGGTTGGCGGCAAGCAGCGGGCAGAGAGAGCTATCCGCGCCTTGGGGAATCACGGCCAGCGCCAATGGCACCTGATAGTCGCGGCTGAGCTGATCCAGCCGGGCCAGTTGAGGTGACTGACGTTCGGCATCATCATCGCGCCACCACAGGGTGGCGCAGCGCCCCTGCTGGCCCCAGAGTGCCAGCTCCTCAGCCAGAGCCTGCCATGGGCCGGTTTGATCAGCTCCCATTCGCACTCCGATACTGTTGCCAACGCTGAATTAGCAACGCCGCTGAACGACGCGCACCATCGCGAGCCAAGGTCAGTGGCTGGCGACGCTGGTGCAACGCCCGGGTTATCGCCATGGCCAACCGCTGCGGCGTAAGCTCGGTTTCGTTAACCGCCGTGACAACGCCCGCGGCCGCCAGCTTGTCGCAGCGCATCCGCTGCTCGGTTTCACCCTGCCCCTCAAAAGGCACCACCACCGCCGGACAGCCCGCACCAAGCAGATCCATCAGGGTGTTATAGCCCCCTTGGGATATCGATAGCGCACAACGACTGAGCAGATCGGTAAAGTCGGGCCGGACCGACTCCAACACCACTCTGTCAGAGGCTAACTGCGCCAGTTTCCGGCGCGCCTCTGGACTCACATTCGGCCCCAGCAACACCCGCCACACCCGGTCGGACAGCGGCCCCAAAGGCCGACTTTCGATGGCACAGCGCAACAGTTCAAAACCCACCGCGCCGCCCCCCGCACTCACCACGACCTCAGCGTCAGACTGCGGCCGATAGTCAGGCTGCCGGCTATCCGTGACATAGCCGGTGTAATCAAGACACTGCGCTATGGCGCTGCAACCGGGCACGCTTTCTGGCAGGGTCACAAAAGCGGGGTCACCATGGACCTGCACCCGATCAAAGTACTGTGCGATCAGCGCCAGAGTTTCCGCCTCCCGCTCCGGCTTGCGCCGCTGCAAAATATCGCGTACCGAACTGCAGATCAGTGGCCGAGGACGCAGCTGATCCGCGAGTTCCAGCAACGGTAGCAACTCCCAACGAAGCTGCCGCCGCCCGAAAGGGTAGGTTTCCAGCATGAGGATATCGGGCTGCTCCTGCGCCAGCAGCGCCAACAGTTGCTGACGCCGCCCTTGCTTGAATGGCTCGCTTAGCGCCTGCCCCTGGGGGTCGACCAGCGCCGAAAAGTCAGCATCAGCGGCTTGCAGTGGCGGCAGTTGATAGACGCGCGCGCTGCCAAAGGTGATTCCTGCCACGGGCAAGCCGCCCAGCACCACCGCGACATCAAGACCCGCTCGTTGCCAGCCTTCTACCAACAGGGCAGCACGACGCAGATGACCGATGCCCAGCAGGTGCTGGACATAAAACAACACCCGGGGGGATGACGCTGCTAGCAATCGTCCACCGCCGTCAGTGCCTGCATCCGCTCGGCTACCGCGTCCAGCCCACCCATAAAGTGTTCACTCAGGCGGCTACTGGGAAGAGGCAGGTCCGGCAACGCCTGTAACGAGCGCAACATCCGTTGGCCATTGCCAGGCTCGCGCAGGTCGTGCAGCATCACCAGCCCCAAGGCCTGAGCCCGAACCGCCCTGATCAGCTGCTCTTCGCGCGGTTCGGTCCGCGGCACCAGCAACGCACGCTTGTCAAACGAGAGGATCTCGCAGAAAGTGTTGTAGCCCCCCATCGCAACCACCGCCGCCGCGTCGTTCATTAGGCTTTCAAGATGGTTATCGAACGTGATCATAGTGACATGAGGCAGCTCTGCCGCGCGGGCGCGAAACGCCTCCTGCTGCTCGCTGGGCATAAATGGACCGAGTACAAACAAACCATGCCAGGGCATCTCCGCACAGGCCTCATAGGCGCACAACACGGTGTCGATCATATCGGCTCCGTCCCCCCCCCCTCCTGGAGTCACCAGCAGATAGGGGCGAGGCAGATCCAGCAATCGTCGCGACGCAACCTGGCCTGGCAGGCCACGGCGAAGATAACCGGTATAGAAAATGCGCGCCGTTACCTCGTCCGGTATCGACAGGCCATCGAGCGGATTGCCCATGCTCTGGTCACCGTAAACCCAGATCTCCTGGTAGTAGCGCTTCAGGGCCGAGCAAGCGCCCTTGTCTTGCCACTCCCGCCGCAACAGATGCGGCGCATCAAGAACATCACGCAACCCCAAAACCAGCGGTACTCCGCGGGCTTTGAGCATCGCCAGCGTCGGCTCCACTTCACCGCGCAATCCCAGCGGCTCCTTGTCAACAATAAACAGGTCGGGGGCAAAGATCTCGGCAGTATGGCGAATGATCGATTCCCGCATCGCCAGCGTCTGCTCAATATCGACGTGAAGGCCCAGCGAGGTGTAATCACCATTGTGCAGTTTAATAACACCGGGAATACGAACAAAATCTACCCGTGCCTTAAAATCAAAACGGCCAATGATAGGCGAGCCGGTAAGGATCAGGACCGACAATCCTTTGTAACGCTCCACCAGTGCGTGAGCAATGGCCCGGCAACGGCGCAGATGCCCAAGGCCAAAGGTATCGTGGCTATAGATCAGAACGCGGGCGTTTTCTAATTTTTCTGGCATCCCTACACCTACGTAACATTCGCACGGTTTGAAGCATCTTAGGGGATAGAGGCGGCAACGACAATCAACGTTACAGCAATCTATCGCCTAAGCTGTCAATGAGTTAGAGGAACCGCCATGAGCCTCCATATCGCCGACCTGCTAGAGCAGCACTCGCGCCACGCCAGCGACCACCGCCGCCTGCCGGAGCGCGTGTGTGCGGCCATTGATCGTCACCAGTGGCGCAGCGAACGATTGGTAGCGCGCATTCAGTTGGCCGTTGTACTCACCTTCAGCCTGCTCTATACCTTGTCACCCAAAACCTTCTCGGCGGAGGCTACCTTCGCCCCGGTGCCTTGGGTATTGGCCGCTTACACGCTGTTTACTCTGGTCCACCTGTACGTCTGCCAGCGGCGACTGCCCAGCGACGGTTTCACCTACCTGTCGATTCTGGTGGATATGGCCCTGATCTACCTGTTGATCTGGAGCTTTCATCTGCAATATATGCAGCCGCCCTCTTTTTATCTCAAAGCACCGACACTGCTCTATGTGTTTATCTTCATCGCGTTGCGCGCATTGCGTTTCGAGGTCAAGTTCATTCTGTTTGCCGGTGCCAGTGCCGCCATGGGCTGGCTGATAATGATCCTCTACGTCGTATTCGCAGACGCCGCCAACACCATGATCACCAAAGACTACGTTACCTACCTGACCTCCAACAGTGTGCTTCTGGGGGCGGAGTTCGACAAGGTGGTCACCATCGTGATCGTTACTCTGGTACTGGCGGCGGCGGTATATCGGGCCAAGCGCTTGCTGGTCGAGTCGGTGGTAGAGGCCAGCGTCGCCGATGACCTGAGTCACTTCGTACCCGACCAGGTGATGCGTAATCTGGCCGAGTCCAGCGAACAACCCCAGGCGGGCCAAGCCAAGACCTATGACGCCACCGTGATGTTTATCGACATTGTCGGCTTCACCAGCCTGAGTGAAGCACTCTCACCAACCCAGGTGGTGGCAACCCTCAACAGTTACTTCACCGCGGTCGAGCAGATACTCGAGCAACACGGTGGAACCATCAACCAGTTTCAAGGCGACGCAATTCTGGCCAGTTTTGACCCTGCCAGCGGATCACGGAGCCCCGCCGACGATGCTGTGCGTGCCGCTCTGGCCATCCAGCGGATGCTGCACACGCAGCAGTTCAGCGGCAATCAGCTCCGTTGCCGTATCGGCATCAACAGTGGATCACTGGTGGGTGGTTTGATGGGGTCAAGCAATCGCCTCATCTATACCGTTCACGGTGACGTGGTCAATGTTGCCGCCCGGCTGGAGCAGCTCAACAAAGAGCTGGGGACCGATATCCTGTTGTCGGAATCCACCGTCAACGCCTGCTGCACGCCGGAGCTCGCGTTTGAGCCCAGAGGTGACGTGCGGGTCAAGGGCCGGCATCAGCCGGTGGCGCTGTTCTCGATCACTGCGACTAAACCAAACGCTCTCGCTTGAGCAACTTTTGCTCGCGCTTCTGCAGCAACCGAATCATGCGTTGCATATTGTGGCGAGCATCAGCCTCGTGGTGCTCGCGGAAAGGATGGCTGAAATAAAAACAGGGCCGCGCCAGCATGGCCTGCAGAAAAGCGACCTGGCAACGGCAGAACTCAAGATCACTGATCTCGCGACGCTCGGCACGGCAGGCGGCAGTATCAGCCACATAGCGATGCCATGGACGGGAAAAACTGGCCAGGTCGATATCCACCAGCAGTGCTTCCTCGTCACTTTGAGGTGCACCGTTGTGGGTGGTGTAGAGAATCATGTCACAGATTTTATTCTGTCGTGACGCACTGATACCACCATGACTCAGCTGCCGAAAAAGCTTGGCGCCGCGCGCCTCGTGCCCACGGGGATCAGGGGAATAACAGGCATCATGGAACCACAGGGCCAACTCGACCGCGTCAGGGTCGGACACCCAATCAGCGTAGCGATCCAGCCACAACAAACACTGATCAATATGACCACCGGCATGATAGCAGCGCGAAGGGTGTGCATAGAGCTGCTCGAGTATGGTGAACACGTCGTCACCCGATGGGCACTCGGCTGAGTCTACGTTACGCGCCCACAACTGTTGGAATCGCAGCCGATCCACCGGCTTACTCTCCTGTCGGGCCCAGGCGCAGCTGCTTTTGCAACGCTTCGTTAGCCTGATGGGCTTCCGCCAGCTTGTCGCTTAACTGGCGCATCACATCCAGAGCAACCTCGGGGTTGCCGCTCAGCAACTGCAAAAAGGCATCATCCTCGATCTTGAGGACGCTTGCCCCACCCTTGGCACGCACGGTAGCACTGCGCCCGGTCTTGGAGATAACGGCCATCTCTCCAATCAAGGCCCCTTCGCCCCTGACGATACTGTTGAGGGTGCCACATTCGCTCTCGGTCAGGATTTCAACCTCCCCCGACATTACCAGATAGACGCTGTCGGCGGGATCTTTGAGGTGGAACAGCGCTTCGCCATCGTGGTAGTGCAGCAGCTGGCTGGTGAACGCAAGCAGCTTGAGCTTCGACGTTTCCACTTTGGAAAGCATCGGTATTTTTCGCAGTCGTTCAACTTCTTGAGCCAAATCCAAGCGCAGCACCCTCCGGGGAAGGAGTTATTGTTGTTAGTATTAGACTCGCACCGGATACTGCGCAGGTCAAGAAAACAGCCTGCCGGGACTTTGATATCAGTTATTTATACTGCAGTTGCGGAAAATCAGTCGCACTCGAGCGAGCGCACCAGGTCGCGGAAGCTTTCGCGGTTATGTTCGTTGAGGTCCATCAAAACACGGTGCGCGTTCAAAATACGCTGGCGCACCTGCTCCTCAGATTCCTGCAACGGTGACAGTTCGACCAGCGACGTTTCCTGCTGTTCAAACTCCCGGATCAGAAAAAAGACCTTGTCGAAGCCCATACTCAGCAGAATCCGGCTGATGTCATCGTTGGTCGAGACTATAGTCGGCCGCAGTTGGTGACGCTGCTTCATCTTGACCGAGATTTTCGCCAGCAACCCCAGCGAGGTACTATCGATACCCTCGGTTTCCGTCAGGTCGATAATGACCGTCTTGAAGCCTTCATTGTCGAGCATCGCCTCGAGAAAATGATCGAGGGTAGAGCACAGCGTCAGGCGTACGTCTCCGACGAACTTCAGAACGTAATTGCCTTCGTACTCGGCTACTAAAATCTTTCCGCTTTGCATGGTCAAACTACTCGTGACACACTCAGCGCCGCTATATCGTCGGGAGCATCAACCACCTGGTCCACTCCCAGCGCCACGGCCAGCTCATTCAGGTCGCGGTAGCCTCGTGCCGCCGCATCCAGTAATGCCTGCTCCTTAGCTTTGAGGTCCGGCTGATCCATCACTTCGAGAATACCGTCTGAAAACAGGGTCAGACTGAACTCATTCTCCAACTCGACGATACGACCATCAAACTCGGCGTCGTCAAACAGACCAACGGGCATTCCCGTTCCCGCAAGAAACTCGGCTTTACCATTCTGTTGCAGTATCGGCATAGGGTAATGCCCGCCCACACCGTACTGCAAGGTATTCTCAATCCGGTCGAGCAACCCCACAAAAATGGTCAGATGCTTGCCAAGGCCAGTATCCAGCAGCTCCTTGTTGATCCGCCACAAAACATCAGTGGGGGATAATATATGGAAACTGGAGCCGCGATTATAGTTCCTCAGTAACCGATTGGTCATGTTCTTTAGCAATACGGTTACAAAGGCCGACGACGCCCCGTGGCCGGAGATATCCGCCAGATAGAACATGGACAGGGATTCAGAGATGCGGAAAAAGTCGATGAAGTCGCCACTCAAAAACAGCGAGGGCTTGATGCGGTATTCGAAACGGTAATCGTTGATCACCGCCTCCTGTGGCGGCAACATTTTGCGCTGTACGTGACGACCGGCCTGTTGATCTTCCTTGAGCAGCGCCAGACTTTGTTCCAGCTCTGCACGCAGGGTTTCACTTTCTGCAACCAGCTCAGCTCTGCGCAAATGGCGGGCAAGTGAGGCGCGGTTGCGTTCGGTGTCGGCGGAATCTGCGTCCAGCACATCGGCCACCCCAACCGCCAGCAACTGTTTCAGATCGGCTGGCCGGGCGCCGCTATTGAGCGCGATCACCGGATGAGGCTCCGCCTCAACAACCAATTGGCGCAGCTGCTCCAGCGAGGTACTGCCGTCAACAGCGACAACGGTGACCAAGGAGGCCTGTTCGGCAAGCCGCTGTGTAGCCAGATCCAGTGAAATCGGCGAGCCCAGCACCAAACCGCATTCAGCAGCATCCTTCACGATCGAGGCCAGCTCGACGTCGGGGAGATCTCCGGGCACGATGATCAGCCCCTGCTGTTCAGCATTATTCATTCAATCGGTTGCCTGCCTCTGAGAGCCTTGGGCCCAAACCGCGTCACGGGCCTAAAACCCGTCATCCCCGTAAATATCGTCTATCTGCCCATCATTAACAAGGTATTCGCGCCGCTGCATATAGGCATCACGAATAAAGGTGTAGCGATCGCCCGATATCAGCGCCTCGGACTTCATCAGCTCCGAACGCAGATCCAGCGCATAGAGCAGGGTATAGGACCAGTTAAAGCTTTCGTCATCATAGAAGGTTACCGGATGCAGGTAAGCGTTGGGCAACCAGGAAAAACCGTCACGGATATTGCTCGGCCCCAGGAAAGGCAGCACCAGATAGGGGCCGGAGGGCACCCCCCAGTAGCCCAGCACCTGGCCAAACTCCTCATGTTGTTTAGCGACACCCGCCGGGGTTGCAACGTCGAACAATCCACCGAGACCGAACGTGGTGTTAACCACCACCCGCGCAAGGTCCTGCATGCTGTTGTGAAACTTAAGCTGGAGAATATTACTGAACAGCGAAACCACATCATTTAAATTACCGACAAAATTATGCACCCCACGCTGTACCGGTTCCGGGGTTATATAGCGGTAGCCTTTAGTCGCAGGCAGCCACAGATATTCATCGACGGCCTCGTTAAACGCAAACATCTTGCGATTAAACCCCTCCCAAGGATCGGGATTCACCTCTTCAGCAGCCGCACCATTTACCCATCCCAACACCACCACCCAAAGTAGCACCCGTTGAATCACACCACTACCTTTGCCACATCGCTTATTCAACATCGAATTAAACCGCCGCAGATCTCAGTCGGATAGTATTAAATATAACGCCAACAAAAAAGGCTCCCGAAGGAGCCTTTTTTACGAGAATCTAATATCCAGCGATATTAGAAGTCTACGCGGTAGCCAACGCTCCAAGAACCGTACTTGCTAGCGTTGTTTTCACGATCGCTGTTCACGTCGGTGTAGTTAACGAAGGCACGTGCCTTCTTGCCCAGCTTATACCAAGCTTCAACGGCAACCTGACGACCTTGATCAGATCCAGCAGAAGTCTCGTCGAAATCGACGTAGTTAGCCAGCAGCTTCACGTTGCCGAGGTCGTAGGTAGCAACCAGTTCCAGCGGGTTTTCACCAACACCTGCGTTAGCAAAGCCGTCGTCGTTGTCCTGGTACAGAGCGGCAACGTACAGCGCATCCATGGTGTAGCTCGCTGCGAAAGTAGTGATGTCGCCATCAGTAACCGCAGGAGTAGGAGTAGCACCATCGTCGGTGTCGTAGCTGCTCAGAGAAGCAGCTAGGCGGAAGCCAGCCATTTCGAAAGAGGCTGCGAGGTTGTACGCATCAACATCTTCCTCACCAGCGTCACCATCACGACCCATCAGGGCTAGAGCAGCCTGGAAACCACCCATCTTCGGCGTGGTGTAGGAGAGCGCATTGCTCTGACGACCTTCTTTGCCATAGTTGTGAGTCGGGTTGGAGCTGGCGTCCAGTACATCCACCATAGAACCGGTCATCAAGAATGCCGGAGTCCACTGGCGACCAACGTAAACGTTACCAAAGTCGCCGTTCAGACCTACGTAAGACAGACGGGTCTTGAACGCAGAGCTATCAGTGTGAGTGTCACCGTTAGAATCTTCCACGGTGCCGACCGGATCAGTAGAAGCAGTAACTTCTACACGGTAAGAGGCAGAAACACCGTCGATACCAGTTTCAGCTTTGCCACGCAGGCCGATACGTGAGGAGTTATCGGTAACCTTTGCAGAGCTTCCGTCTTTGTCTGACATTTCAATCTTGGTACGCAGAGAGCCGTAGATAGTAGCGTCGGCTTGAGCGATCATCGGAGCAGTCATTGCACCGGCAACAGCCAGAGCGATCAGTGACTTCTTCATTAAATTTTCCCCTTCAGTTTTTAACATACTAGTAGTTAAAACGTCTTTAACCGACCTCGATCACCCGTATCCTCGGGCTCATCTGAGCGCGGCCAAAATTCCAAGCGATTTCAACTCTAACCCAGCAAAAACAAAAAATGTAGACCTATCAATTAAAAAAACGGCGTTTTTTTATCTTTTTTTTCGCGTTACGGTTGTTTTTTAGCCAGCAATTCCCAGCCAAAACAACCTGGCGAAAGGCCTTCAGTTTTTATTCCCTATCCCGTACCTTTTCCAAGCGAGTACAGAATATGCCGGGATAAAGTTTCGCACCCCGTTTAATGCCGCTCTGCGGCAGGCGGTGCGCGAAACTGAAAGCATTCAACCATGTTTCCCCAGAGGGGTCAACACCGCACAATCAGGGCCCGCAGCGCCGCCACTGCTCGGCCAAGCGCTTGGCAGAAACAGGCATTTCAGTGCCCAACTGCTGGGCAAACAGTGAAACCCGATACTCTTCCAGCATCCAGCGGTATTGCTGCAGCTCAGCATCATCACCACCCAGCGCTGCGATCTGCCGCCGCTGGACGGCAAAGCGCTCCCAGCCCTGGCGCAGCTCGTCGCTTTGCAACCGCTGTCGCTGCAGGTCGGTTTTAAACCGCTGCAGACGATAGTCAATAGCGTGCAGATACACCGGATACCGCGCCAGCCAGCGGGTGGGCGTAGCCGCCATAAATCCGGGATAGACCAACTGCTCCAGCTGCGCGCGGATATCATTAAGCACCGGCACCCAAGCCAACTGCACCTGCCCCTTAAGCTTTTTGCCCAGCACCTGATAATGGGTCGCAATACGATCCAGTAACCCCAACGCGGCCTCAAACTGCGCCGCCAGCTCCCCGCGCCCCTGCGCAATGGCCTGCTCCAACTCGGTTCCAGAGCGAGGCAATGCACACCCTTCCTTTATATAGCTGTTGATCAGCGCACACTGGGCCAGATCCTGCCACAGTCTCTCTTTAGCCACGACAGCACCCAGGCGCAGCGCACAGGATTCAAAAACACGCTGACCACGGCGCAACTCCTTCAGTCGGGTTTGCTCACGCCGCTCCAACAGGCACACCAGCCCCTGCCGGTGAGAACGCATGGCCGCCGCGGGGTGATCAAACAGCCGCACCCACAGCCCCTCTTTTTCAACACTGAGCCCCGGATACGCAGGCACGCTCATGCCTGCCTGATGGAGTTCAACCTCGGTTGGCAGCGGTTCGAAATCAACCCCCTCGACCGCAACTTCCCAGCGCTGTCTACCCGGATCAGCAACCGCCTCTTCGTCGCAGCTGTCACCAAAACGGGCCAGCAGCTCCTCCCAGCTGCGCCCTTGCCCGACGACACGCCCGTGAGCATCCAGCACCCGGATATTGAAACGCAGGTGCGGCTCCAGCCGTTCGCTCTGCCAGGCATCATCGGGCACCTGCACACCGGTTTTTCGACGCAGCCACCGAGACAGCTGCTCCACCAACGATTTGGCTTCGACTGGCTGCGACTGCAGAAAAGCACGGGCGTAGTCCGGCACCGGAACGAAGTTCTTGCGCAGCGCCTTGGGCAGTTGCTTCAGCAGCGCAATACACTTCTCCTCCACCAGCCCAGGC
The DNA here is from genome assembly GCF_017912535.1 of Motiliproteus sediminis. Taxonomy (GTDB): domain Bacteria; phylum Pseudomonadota; class Gammaproteobacteria; order Pseudomonadales; family Balneatricaceae; genus Motiliproteus; species Motiliproteus sediminis. The sequence continues at coordinate 10,842 of NZ_JAERQK010000010.1, read as the reverse complement.
ACCAACCACTCCAGCCGTTCCACCGGCAGCCGCTTAAGCGCCGCCGCGGGAACATTCACGCTGACGCCATCATCATCACTGCCGGGCTCAAAGTGATAATCGAGCTTAAAACGCAGCCCCTCATGGGTCAGGGTGTCAGGATACTGGGTACCGGTGATCGTCTGCGCATCGTGACGCATCAGGTAGGCTTTATCGAGGAATAGCAGCTGAGGACTGGTCGCCTCGACTTTCTTCCGCCACTGCTCAAATGAGGCGCCATTGACGACGCTCTCTCCGCCGTTTTTTAACAGCAGCTCGCGATAGAACTCATAGAGCTGCTCTTCGTCGATAAGAATATCCCGCCGCCGGGACTTATCCTCCAACGCCGCCACCTCGGCAAGCAGGTCACGGTTATGGCTGAAGAAAGGCGCTTGAGTGTCGTACTCACCCTCTACCAACGCGCTGCGAATAAAGATCTGTTGGGCAGTATCGGGCTCGATGCGACCGAAACTGACTTTGCGCCGCGGCACAATAACCAGTCCGTACAGGCTGATCTGCTCATTAGCGACCACATCACCGCGCTTCTTTTCCCAGTGGGGCTCGCTGTAACTGCGGCGAACCAGATGCCCCGCGAGCTTTTCTACCCACTCCGGCTCAATCCGCGCCACCAGACGAGCGTACAGCCGGCTGGTTTCCACCAGTTCGGCAGCGACAATCCACTTCTGCTTGCCTTTGCTCAGCGGCGATCCCGGAAACACCAGAAACTTACGGTTACGAGCCCCCAGATATTCGCGATTCTCCTGCCGAAAACCGATCTGCCCCAACAGTCCGGACAGCAGCGCCTGATGGATAGCAGCATAACTTGCCGGCTCGGCGTTTTGCTTCAGCCCCATCGCCTTGCAGGCCAGCAGCAACTGCCGATGCAGATCACGCCATTCGCGCATACGCAGATAGGAGAGGAACTGCTTCTGGCACTGTTTGCGCAACTGGTTCTGACTCAATTCCTGACGCTGCTCCTCAAAGCGCTGCCACAAATTAAGCAGGGTGACAAAATCGGATAGATCGTCGCGGTACTCAGCATGGCACTGATCCGCCTGGGTCTGCTTCTCCAAGGGGCGTTCGCGCGGATCCTGAATCCCCAGCACCGCCGCCAGTACCAGCAACTCGCGCAGACTGCCGTTACGCTCCGCCTCCAGCAGCATACGTCCGAGCCGCGGGTCCACCGGTAGGCGCGCCAACTGTTGCCCCAGTCGGGTCAACTTACCCCCGTGCATAGCCCCCAGTTCCTCCAGCAGGCGCACACCATCCTTGATCTGGCGCGGATCCGGAGGATCGATAAAGGGGAAATCGGCCATGGCACCGAGGTTCTGGGCCGCCATCTGCAGAATCACCGAGGCCAGATTGGTGCGCAGAATCTCGGCATCAGTAAAGGCGGGACGGTTATTGAAATCCTCCTCGCTATACAGGCGAATACAGATCCCTTCAGCCACACGACCGCAACGCCCCTTGCGCTGATTGGCACTGGCGCGGGATATAGGCTCCACCGGCAGGCGCTGCACTTTGGAGCGATAGCTATAGCGACTGATACGGGCAAACCCGGGATCAACCACGTAACGAATGCCGGGCACGGTGAGCGAGGTTTCTGCCACATTGGTGGCCAGCACGATCCGCCGCCCCTGACCCGAGGGGTGAAAAATGCGGTTCTGTTCAGCGTTACTCAAGCGCGCATAAAGAGGCAGCACTTCGGTATCGCGCAGCTGTGCACGCCGCAGCACCTCTGCGGTTTCGCGAATCTCACGTTCACCACTGAGAAACACCAACACATCGCCGCGCCCCGAACGGCTGCGTTGTCGCTCCAGCACCTCAAGTTCCTTGATCGCCGCCAGCACCGCAGCAGCCTGATCCAACTCGCCGCCCTGCTCCGCCTGCAGCTCATCCAGCGGACGATAAAGCACCTCTACCGGGTAGGTGCGACCGGACACCTCCAGAATCGGTGCGTCGCCAAAGTGCCGGGAAAAGCGTTCCAGATCGATGGTAGCCGAGGTGATGATCAACTTGAGGTCGGGGCGGCGAGGAAGCAGGCGCTTGAGGTAACCCAACAGGAAATCAATGTTAAGGCTACGCTCATGCGCCTCGTCGATGATCAGGGTATCGTAACGACGCAGCAACGGGTCATGCTGAATCTCGGCCAACAAAATACCATCGGTCATCAACTTGACCCGGGTAGAATCACCCACCTGGTCGGTAAAACGGACCTGATAACCCACCAGACCGCCCAGCTCGGTGCCAAGTTCCTCGGCGATTCGCGCCGCCACCGCCCGCGCCGCCAATCTGCGTGGCTGCGTGTGACCGATCAGTCCCCGCCGCCCCCGCCCGAGTTCCAGACACAACTTGGGCAACTGGGTGGTTTTACCGGAACCGGTTTCACCCGCCAGCACCAGCACCTGATGCTTGGCCAGCAACGCCAGAATTTGCTCCCGCTTCTGGCTGATCGGCAGCTGATCGTCGTAACGGGGAGCCACAGCCGGCCCACGGAGCGCGACCCGCGCGGCCGACTGAGCCAGCAGTTTGTCAAAGCGCGAGGCCAACCGATCATAGGGTTTGCCGCTGGCGGCCTGACGCTCCATGGCCCGCAGCATCTTCTCCAGCTCCGGCTCATCGATCAGACTGCTTTCGGCCAACGCGGCTTGCCGTTGCTTGAGATCCGGGCTCACATCGCCTCCATTACAGCATAAAAGGCTGGAAATTATAGGGCGTTGTCCACATCAGCAAAACCGCCAACTGCTGGACAGCGGCAATGCCTGCTATAATGGCGCCCCGTTTTTACCTTCATTGCCCTGATACCCGAGTTTACGCGCCATGATTCCAAGACTCTCTGAAGCCAGTTCTGTCCAGAGCCATTACCTCAGCTTTATCGAGAGTCTCAAGCAGCGGGGGTTCCGCGGCGATCTCAATCCCGACTACGCCAACCGGGTGGTGCTGGCCACCGACAACAGCATCTACCAGCTGTTGCCGCAAGGGGTTCTCTACCCACGCAATCTGGAGGATCTGCAGCGGATCGCCCGCCTGGCCCAGGAACCACGTTTTCAGAACATCGTTCTCAGTGCCCGCGGCGGCGGCACCGGAACCAACGGCCAGTCTCTGACCGACGGTCTGGTGGTCGATATCTCGCGCCATATGAACCAGATTCTGGAAATCAACGCGGAAGAGCGCTGGGTGCGGGTTCAGACCGGCGTTGTCAAAGACCAGCTAAATGCGGCGCTTAAGCCCTACGGCCTGTTCTTTGCGCCCGAACTCTCTACCAGCAATCGCGCCACCATCGGCGGCATGATCAACACCGACGCTTCCGGCCAAGGCTCCTGCCAGTACGGCAAAACCCGCGACCATGTGCTGGCGCTGAAAAGCGTGCTGCTCGATGGCAGCGTTATCGACACCCGGGCAATCGACGGTACGGAGCTGCAACAGGCACAGCAACAGCAGGGGCTGGCGGGCGAACTCTATCGCCTCGCCGACCGTATCTACCGTGACAACCGGGAAGCTATCGAGGCGGGTTTCCCCAAGCTCAACCGCTGTCTCACCGGTTACGATCTGGCCCACATCTATGACGAACAACAGCAGTTCAACCTGAACGCCCTGCTCTGCGGCAGCGAGGGCACCCTGGCCTTTATCGCCGAAGCCAAGCTCAATGTATTGCCGATTCCCAAGTATGCGGCGCTGGTCAACCTCAAGTACGGCAGTTTTGACGCGGCGCTGCGCGACGCCCAGGATCTGATGCGTGCAGGCCCCACCTCGATCGAAACGGTGGACTCCAAGGTGCTCAACCTGGCGATGCAGGACATCGTCTGGGACAGCGTGCGCGAGTACTTCCCCGAGGACGGCCAACAGATTCGAGGCATCAACCTGGTCGAGTACACCGCGGACGACGAGCAGGCACTGCAAGCCAAAGTAGAGACGCTAACTGCCCAGCTTGAGCAACAGCAGGGCCAGCCGGGCAAGAGCATCGGCTACACCGTGGCTTATGGTGCTGGCGAGATCAACAAAATCTGGACCATGCGCAAGAAATCGGTCGGCCTGCTGGGCAATGCCCAGGGCGAAAAGCGCCCGATCCCCTTTGTCGAGGACACCGCGGTGCCGCCGGAAAACCTGGCCGACTTTATCGCCGAGTTTCGCGCCCTGCTCGACAGCCACGGCATGGAGTACGGAATGTTCGGCCATGTGGACGCGGGCGTACTGCACGTCCGCCCCGCCATCGACATGAAAGACCCCGAGCAGGAAGCCGCTATCCGCACCATCACCGACGGCGTGGTCGCACTGACGCAGAAATACCACGGCCTGCTCTGGGGCGAGCACGGCAAGGGGATTCGTTCGGAGTATGCGCCGGCCTTTTTTGGCCCCCGACTATACGGCTGTTTGCAGCAGATCAAAGCGGCATTTGATCCGCGCAACCAGCTCAATCCGGGCAAGATCTGCACCCCGGCCAACAGCGATGCCGAGCTGCTGGCTATCGATGGCGTGTCCACCCGCGGCCAGCACGACCGCCAGATTCCGCCGCCGGTGCGCCAGCACTTCAGTGAAGCGATGTACTGTAACGGCAACGGCGCTTGCTATAACTACGATCCCAATGATGCCATGTGCCCCTCCTGGAAAGGCACCCGCGAACGGATCCACTCTCCCAAAGGGCGGGCATCGCTGGTACGCGAATGGCTGCGCCTGCTGAGTGAGAAAGGCAGCAATCCGGCATCGGAAGCACGCAAATTGCGATCACGCCTGCCGGGCCTGTCGCTGCCAAGCCGCATCCGCAACAGCGTTAGCAAAGCCCGCGGCGAGTATGACTTCTCCCACGAGGTGATGACCGCAATGGAGGGCTGCCTGGCTTGCAAGTCCTGCGTCTCGCAGTGCCCGATCAAGGTCAACGTGCCGGAGTTCCGCGCCCAGTTCATGGAGCTTTACTACGGCCGCTACCTGCGCCCGCTGCGCCACTACCTGATCGCCGGACTGGAGTTCATGATCCCCTGGCTGGCCAAGTTCCCACGCCCCTACAACTGGATGGTTCGGAACCCACTCGGGCGCCAGTTATTCCGACGCCAGATCGGCATGGTCGACAGCCCCGCCATCTGCACCAATGGTCTCGCGCGGGCGTTACAGGAGCGCCACATCGCCTGGGCCACTCCGGACAACTTGCGCCAGCTGGCAGACGCCGAGCGCCAGCTCAGCGTAGTACTGGTACAAGACGCCTTTACCAGCTATTTCGAGACCCAACTGGTGCTGGATTGCTGCGAGCTGCTGCAGCGCCTGGGCTTCCGGGTTTTCGTGGCGCCCTATGCCGCCAACGGCAAGCCGCTCCACGTACACGGATTCATGCACCGCTTTGAGCAAACCGCTCGCGCCAACGCCGAACGGCTCAAACGCCTGGCCGACTGCGATGTTGCACTGGTGGGTATCGACCCCTCCATGACCCTGACCTATCGTCAGGAGTACACCAAAGTCCTCACCGACATGGAACCTCCCAAGGTGCAGCTACTGCAGGAGTGGCTGGCTGGCCAGCAGGCTCATCTTGAGCAGTTAGAGCTGCAGCTGGCCGACGGCGACTTCCGCCTGCTGTCGCACTGCACCGAACGCACCAACGCGCCTGCAGCGGTTACCCAGTGGCAGCAGGTGTTCGCCGCACTCGGCCAAAGCCTCGACCATCAGAATACCGGCTGCTGCGGCATGGCCGGCACCTATGGCCACGAAACCGCCAACCTGGAAACCTCAGAAACCATCTACCGGCAAAGCTGGGGGGAGGCGATCGCCGCGGAACAGCACCCGGAGCGACTGCTGGCCACCGGCTACTCCTGTCGCAGCCAGGTTAAACGGATGGATCAGCAACAGTTGGCCCACCCCGTTCAGGCACTGCTACGGCAGCTTCGCAGCAGCTGACCTTAATCCACAAAAAAGGCTCCCGAAGGAGCCTTTTTTCTATCGCCGCAGCGACTTAGTGCATGTGCTGGCCACCGTTGATCGACAGGTTGGAGCCGGTGATATAGCCACCCTCCTCTGCTGCCAGGAACGCAACCGCACGACCGATCTCAGACGGCTGACCCATACGACCCACCGGAATCTGGGCCACGATCTTCTGCTGGATCGCTTCGTCGATCTTGGCCACCATCGGCGTCAGGATATAGCCGGGAGAGATGGTATTGACGGTCACACCGTTACGCGCACCTTCCTGAGCCAACGCTTTGGTAAAGCCGTGAATACCCGCTTTGGCAGCAGAGTAGTTGGCTTGGCCCATCTGGCCCTTCTCACCGTTAACGGATGAGATGTTGATGATACGACCCCACTTTTTCTCCAGCATGTCTTCAATGACCGGACGGGTCATGTTGAAGGCGCTGTCGAGGTTGGTAGTCAGTACCGCGTGCCACTGGTCCCAGCCCATCTTCTTGAAGAAGCCATCACGGGTGATACCGGCGTTGTTGACCAGTACGTCGATTGAACCGCCGCACTTCTCTTTGATTTCCGTTACCGCCTGCTGGCAGGATTCGTAGCTGGTTACATCCACGTGCTGAATTTCGAAATCGAAGCCGGCATCTTTCTGCTCCTGCTGCCAGGCTTTGGCTTTCTCTTCGTTGCTGTATCCGGCAACGACTTTCATTCCCAGCCCCGCCAGTGCCTCGCAGATTGCCGAGCCAATGCCCCCTGTACCACCGGTGACCAATGCGATCCGTTGAGTCATTTAAAACGTCTCCTTTGACTGATATTCCCTGAGATCCGATGATCCTGACGCCGGACCCCGTTGTTGACTTGCCTTGTAGTTATCAGTTCGTAATAGCAAGCCTGACCATCATATGCAAACAAGATGACAGATGCACTGCGCGTTTTCCCTAATTTTTGCCGATCAAGGCGTCTCTGACTTGCATCAATGCCTACCAATCAACTTGACTGCATACTCAACATCCACAGTTTCTCATGAGCTTTCAAAGAGCAGCCGTTCATGGATTTCGCCTCCCTGCTTGGGTTCCTATCAGGCCTTGCACTGATCATATCCGCCATTTTTCTGGGCGGTAGCGCCGACATCTTCGTCAACGTACCGGGGATGATGATCGTGGTTGGTGGCACCATTGCCGCCACCCTGTTGACGGTCCGTTTCAGCGATGTCATTGCCGCTTTTCGCGCCGCCTACATCGTCTTCACACGCGACGACACCAACCCGCAAGAGATGATCGACACCATGCTGAACCTCAGCAAAATTTCGCATCGCAACGGGTTGCTGGCGCTAGCCGACGTCAAAACCAACTCCAACTTCCTGCGCCGTGCCTGCAACCTGATCGCCGACGCCTCATCTCAGGAGATGGTACAGAAAACTCTGCAGACCGAAATCGACTCACTGATGAGTCGCCACTACGTAGTCCAGGATGTGTTTCGCAAGATGGCTACCTACGCACCCGCTTTCGGCATGCTGGGAACCCTGATCGGCCTGATTCAGATGCTGAGCAAACTGGAAGACCCGGGCAGTATCGGCCCGTCCATGGCGGTCGCCCTGCTGACCACCTTCTACGGCTCGCTACTATCCTCGATGCTGTTTCTGCCTATTGGTGGCAAGCTTAAAGCACGCACCCTGATGGAAGTGACCAACCTCGAGATCATTCGCGAGGGCACCCAAGGCATACTGGCCAACGACCACTACGCCCACGTCTACGAACGCCTCTCGTCCTATATCCCCGAAGCCCAGCGCAAACCTCTGGTGGTCGGCCGCGGCAGCAAACAAGAGTCGTCAGCATGAACCACCGAAATCAGCTAATGGAGGAGGAGAGCAGCGGTGGCTGGATCACTACCTTTGCCGACCTGATGACCCTGCTGCTGGTTTTCTTCGTGCTACTGTTTTCCATGTCGACAGTGGAATCCGAACGCTTTCAGGTGATGCTCACCTCGCTGCAGCTGGCTTTTGGCGACAGCGGCAACTCTAACTCACTGATCGAGATGCCCCACCGGGCACAAAAGCTGACCCCGGCCACCGACGCCGAAGTCACCACCAAGCCGCTGCCCCCTAATCCGCCCAAGACCCCCGAACAACCGGACAGCGCCACACCAACCATTAGCAACGAATGGATGGGGCTGGCCGACCAGCTGCGTAAAACCCTGTCAACATTTGAAGTGGAAGACATTGTCGCCATCGACATACCGGCCGAGGGTAAGATCTCAATCCAGATTCGCGGCCAGGCGCTATTCGATTCCGGCTCCACCGATCTTAACTACCAGGTCGATCAGGTGCTGGATTCACTGATGAAAGTATTCCGGCAGCGGCACGATTTCACCATCAACATTCAGGGCCACACGGACAACCTGCCCATCAGCACCCCACGCTATGAATCCAACTGGGAGTTGTCCGCCCTGCGCGCCACCACCGTTTTGCGCTATCTTATCGGCAAAGGGATTGCCCCCGCCCGACTCACCGCCACCGGCTACGGCGACTCCCTCCCGCTCGAGTCTAACGACACACCTGAGGGGCGGGCGCGCAATCGTCGCATAGAGTTTGTTCTGGAGAAGAAGCAAAGTCTTGATTTACGTTGACTACCCCAGCCACAACCGGCGCCAGGCCTACCGCGTCACGCCCGACTCCGATACGCCACTTGATCTGCGCCTGTGCGATAGCAATGCACAGGTGATCGATATCTCCGCCAACGGGGTTTCATTCCGACTGCCAGCCGATGCCTCTCCCTCACCGTTCGCTGAACCGCAGCAAGAGATCCCGGCGATCCTCTTCCTCGGCAAAGACCACCACCCCCTGCCCCTCTCTCTGGCACTGGTCAGCGAGCACGATGGCGAATATCGCTGCCGCATCATTCACTTCAATATCCAAGGTCAAAAGATGTTGAGCCGCTTTATCGTCCAACACCAGAAAGCGGCCATTAGAGCCCAGCGCCAGAGTGGCCAATTGCCATTGACCGACGCCATGGAGCCTCTACAAGATTAATTGCGCCACCCCCTAGACAGAAGCCAACCAGACCCATATAATTTGCCCCACGTTGATGCGGGGTGGAGCAGCCTGGTAGCTCGTCGGGCTCATAACCCGAAGGTCGTCAGTTCAAATCTGGCCCCCGCTACCACATTCGGAAAAGCTGAAAATCAGAAATGGTTTTCAGCTTTTTTCGTTTCAGGGGGCGCACTCTCGGGCTCGCTCTTCGTCAGCCCGCGAAGGCGATCACTTCAACACAGGCCCCGCTACCACATTCGGAAAAGCTGAAAATCAGAAATGGTTTTCAACTTTTTTCGTTTCGGGGGCGCACTCTAGGGCTCGCTCTTCGTCAGCCCGCGAAGGCGATCACTTCAACACAGGCCCCGCTACCACATTCGGAAAAGCTGAAAATCAGAAATGGTTTTCAACTTTTTTCGTTTCGGGGGCGCACTCTAGGGCTCGCTCTTCGTCAGCCCGCGAAGGCGATCACTTCAACACAGGCCCCGCTACCACATTCGGAAAAGCTGAAAATCAGAAATGGTTTTCAACTTTTTTCGTTTCGGGGGCGCACTCTAGGGCTCGCTCTTCGTCAGCCACCAGCCCTATCGCAGACCGCTATTCTGGACGGAACAGCCTGAACGAAAAAGCCCCGGCCAGATGACCGGGGCTTTCTCATAATTCGTGGCGGTGAGGGAGGGATTCGAACCCTCGATGCCTTTCGACATACACACTTTCCAGGCGTGCTCCTTCGGCCACTCGGACACCTCACCGCAATGCCCTCGTTTCGAGGAGCGCGTAATTTAAACCATAGCCTGATGAAACGCAAACACATTTTTCCCGACGGCAAGCCGGGGATGAGGTTGCCGCTTCCCACGGCAAACAGCTGCCGACAGTGACGGAGGATTTGATGCGCAACCCAGACTTTGCGCGCGGTCCAGGCCTGGCCCGCATCTTGCTGCTGTCCCATGAACGCAAGCCAACAGTGGAGAAACACATGGGCATTTTCAGCCGTTTGAGGCAGGACAAAACCCTTAATCAAGCCACCCCACTTAAGATTGATCATCCGGCGATCCAGCACCTGCGCGCCGAAGTTACCGCACGCCTGATTGCCCAGAGCCGCGACACCGGCGATCACTCAAACGCATTTCAGCAACGAGTCCGACAGCTGCGCGAGCAAGGCACCCCGTTACGGATGCAAGACCTCATTGATCACCTTAAGCGTCAAATGCGGCTGGAGCAGCGACGCCACTCCCATTGAACCAACCGTGTCTTGTCCTGAAATAGGTTGACACTATTTCACGCTAAAAACGCCCGATGCACTTCATCGGGCGTTTTGTATTTTAAGGCCATGTGTGGCCGCCGTGTATTGTAGAGACGAACTGATTCATCAACCATGACGGTAGCCTGCTCGAGATTATCAGGCCTCCTCTGCAAGTACTCTCCTTTCAGTATCCCGTTCACTCTTTCCGCCAACGCATTTTGATAACAGTCGTGGCCGTCCGTCATCGAACAACGCACGCCATACTTTTCGTGCACGGCTTGGTAACGTTGCGAACAGTACTGTATGCCTCGATCAGAGTGGTGAATTAATCCTGTTCCACCCCGATAGTCCCTGAGCGCCTTTTGATAAGCCGTTACTACAGACTCCGCTCGCAAGTCACTGTGTACATGGTATCCAACGATCTTGCGTGAATACGCATCGGTAACCAGGCTCAGGTACGCCTCTCCATTCCTTACCGGTAAATAGGTGATATCCGCGACCCAGATCTGTTCCGGTTGTGTTGCCTGCTCCTGCGCCGCACCGGGCTTGAGCAAGTTAGGATGACACCAAAAACGATGATGACTCTGCGTCGTCTTGTGATAGGCCCTCAGCCGCCGAACCAGTAGTCGATGGGTCTTGAGCAGTTCAAACAGCTTGTCCCTGCCGA